>NZ_JANSKK010000003.1 GCF_026659735.1 Staphylococcus pettenkoferi
TCAGACAGCGACTCAGATTCCGACAGCGACTCAGACTCAGATAGTGACTCTGACTCCGACAGTGACTCTGATTCCGACAGTGACTCAGATTCGGACAGCGATTCAGACTCAGACAGCGACTCTGACTCAGATAGCGACTCAGATTCCGATAGCGACTCCGATTCAGACAGTGACTCTGATTCCGATAGCGATTCAGACTCAGACAGCGATTCAGATAGTGACTCTGATGCGGATGCTGATACAGATCATCATGACCCAGGCTATGATGATGCGAAGACACAACCAGGTAAACCAGTAGAAGTACCACAAACTAAGGATAAGGATGTTCCAGAAGGTACAAGATTTGAAGGTCCTAAAGATGTTCCATCAGGATGGGTAATCGACGTTGATCCTAAGACAGGTAAAGTTACAGTTACTCCACCGGCTGATGCAACACCAGGTACTGAGGTGAATATTCCAGTAACAGTGCACTATCCAGACGGCTCAACTGATACACCAAATGCGAAAGTAACAGTAACGCCTAAGGATCCAAGCGAAACTGACGCTGGTCACCACGATCCAGGTTATGAAGACGCAAAAACACAACCAGGCAAACCAGTAGAAGTACCGCAAACTAAGGATAAAAATATCCCACCAGGTACAGAATTCGAAGGACCGAAAGACGTACCGTCAGGTTGGACTGTTGAAGTAGATCCAAATACTGGTAAAGTAACAGTGACACCGCCAACGGATGCGACACCTGGTACTGAAGTGAACATTCCAGTAACAGTACACTATCCAGACGGTTCTACAGAAACTACAAATCTTAAAGTAACTGTAACGCCTAAAGATCCAAGTGAAACAGATGCTGGTCACCACGACCCAGGATATGATGACGCTAAGACACAACCAGGCAAACCAGTAGAAGTACCACAAACTAAGGATAAAAACATCCCACCAGGTACAGAATTCGAAGGACCGAAAGACGTACCGTCAGGTTGGACTGTAGAAGTAGATCCGAAGACAGGTAAAGTGACGGTAACACCGCCAACGAACGCAACACCAGGTACTGAGGTAAATATCCCAGTAACAGTACACTATCCAGACGGTTCTACAGAAACTACAAATCTTAAAGTAACTGTAACACCTAAAGATCCAAGCGAAACAGATGCTGGTCACCACGACCCAGGTTATGAAGACGCGAAGACACAACCAGGTAAACCAGTAGAAGTACCGCAAACTAAGGATAAAAATATCCCACCAGGTACAGAATTCGAAGGACCGAAAGACGTACCGTCAGGTTGGACTGTTGAAGTAGATCCAAATACTGGTAAAGTAACAGTGACACCGCCAACGAACGCAACACCTGGTACTGAAGTGAATATTCCAGTAACAGTGCACTATCCAGACGGTTCTACAGAAACTACAAATGTGAAAGTAACAGTAGATCAACCAGAAGGATCATCTACACACCACGAAGGTCAAGGTGAACAACCAACTCAACCTAAGCCAACAACGGATAATAATTGTCCAACAGGTGAGGTAGAACAACCATCTACTGAAGGAGAGAAAGCGCCGACTTCTCCATCTGGTCAACCAGAAGGTAATATGGAAGTACCAGCTCAATCTCCATCTACAACTCACAACACAATGGATAAAGATGCTGAAACTGCAGGTCAAGAGCAACATGCTGCTCAAGATGCGATGAGTAAAGATGAGAAAGTACCATCTACTCATGCAGATACTCATAGCGATGAGAAATCATTACCAGAAACAGGTGAAACAGATGCAGCTCGTACTACTGCATTCGGTAGCTTGTTCGCAGGACTAGGTGCTTTACTCCTATTCCGTCGTCGTAAGAACTCTAAAGACGAGCAATAATATTTAAATTAAGTGGCTAAGTCGTAATGACTTAGTCGCTTTTTTTCATGCGGATAAAATGAATATTGCACCCCTAAATATTTCAATTTCCATACACATAAAAAACATGCTCCTCCATCACTCGACCGTTCAAGTCCAAGTGCATAAAGGAACATGTTTATTTATTTTAGTTATTCAATTGTATCGAAACGCTCAGCTATAGCCTTTCATACTCTCACTAGAGTGAGTCTCACACATTACCGTATCTCTTTACTCACTATGGTTAATAAACAATTCTTCAATAAAGTCCATCGTTTCTGATGATGTGTATTGATTTCTTAATATACGTAACAACTCAAGTTTCGTATGTTTAAAGAGACGACTCGGCGCATATTCGCCACGTTGAATCATTTTAGTATAACGGTTTAAGAAAATACTTAATAGATCAATCTTACGAGAATACGAAAGCGCTGTTTGTTTCATAATAAAATCATAGACTGCAAGATAAATCTTCACCGCATCTCGAGGTGGTGTACCACTGTTCGTTAGCGCGACCTCATCTTGAACCTCATAGTAATAATAGTTCTTCTCATAGCCTAAGATTGCAATCGAGTTAACAATCGCATAACACTGCATTAAGAACCAGTTATCTTCGCGAACTCTTATACCTTCAGGAAAAGTAATCTCATGTTTCATAACTAAATCTCGCTTAATCAACTTTCCAATCACATTTAATGTGTTATACAATTTCGTATCTTCAAATTGCAGGCCTGTCACCGTTTGAAGATTGGAGAATGCAGAACGACTAATCGGGCGTGTCTTGTCTTTAGTTACAAAATAAGGTAGACAAATCATCTGATCGTCTGTTTGTGCTGCCACTTCCATAGCATCTTTCAACGCATCTTCCGTGATGTAGTCGTCGGAATCGATGAATAATAGCCATTCTCCTCGTGCGACTTTGATACCTTCGTTGCGTGGTTTCGACGCGCCACCACTATTCTCCGCAAGTTCGATTACGTTCAAGTGTGAGAATTGGTCAGCGTAAGACCGTGCTATTTGCACAGAGCTATCTGTGGAACAATCGTCCACCACAATCACTTCAAACTTGTCCTTGTCATAGTTAAGTTGTGCTAGTTTCTCAAGTAATCGCGCAATGCGTCGTTCTCTATTATAGAGAGGAATGATGATGGAGACATCAATATCGACGGGTTCTTTAATCGTGATTTTAGGTGGATTCACCATTGTATCAAGCATTTCAGTTTCTCGATAATTCGTAAAGATGACCGTCTCTTTGTCTCCTTTAATCAGACCACTTTTATATTTATTACCTAAGATAAAATGCTTTCTATATTTAAATAATACATCTCCACTCTGTTCAAGAATGTTGTATAAATCATGCACGGAGAAAGATTGGCGCTCATTGACGCGATAACGACCTGTTAAATTGGTAAAAACGCTAATCGGCAAATCATATTGCTCAAGTAAAGCATGAATCTCTTGATCACGTTCACGAGAAGAACCGTAGAGCGTACCAGCTAATTCATAAATCAAGGATGGATGTGGTGAATCGTTCATCGCTTGAATCAATGTGTGCGTTGTGAGTGTCAATCCTGTGTGGTAAGTCTCATCATTCGTACTCCATGAACCGAGTCGGATAGGGCGGTTCTTTACATGTTTGTTCAACGCATCGAGATAATATAAGAGAGGCCCTAATCCTTCTAAAGTTTGCGAGTTTCTACTATTATATTCTTTCGTCACTTGAAGTGTTTCATTATCGACGACGATATAGCTCTGACCTATTTTACGAAAGGCGTCAAAGAGGTACGCATCCATATATTGACCGTGATACGTGCGTAAGGCCTCAGGTAACCGTTCAACCATCTTAGGGAACGTGGTGCCACCTGACGAAGACTTCAATAACGTTAAGGAATCTTCATTTGCAAGTTGCAAGAGGTCCTCCATGAGACGTTCTGAAGTCGGATACCAAGTCATGTGTTTACCCTTAACTTTACCGACAACGTCACGGAAATCGTCATCGAGAACGAGGATGTAGTCGGCATTTGAAGCACTCAGAATCGGCGCGAGTTGGGCGTGGATAGCCTCACTCTTATCTCCAAGGTCGTTAATCTTACCGAGAGCGATAACCTTATTTCCTGTAAAGAACGGTGTTTGCGTGTTGAAAGCTTCAATGGCGTTAATCATCGCAGGGAGTGACGCGTTATGCGTGTCATCAATGATGGTTGCTGTATGCGTCGGTGTCTGGATTGCCTTCATGTTCAGTATCTTTGGAAAAGGTTTAAACGTTTCGAGATGTTTAGGTTTTATATCGATATCTAAGAAACTGAGGATACATAAAGCAGCAAGTGTATTCGAAATCATACCGTTACTAATGGTATTGAGTCGGAACTGACCTTTCAACATGTCATTGTTCACTGAAATTTCAGTGTACCCTTTCCGGTAATTGATGGACTCGACTGCAAAATCGCAATTTGCAGCATCTTGCGTACTATAAGTGACGATGCGGTCTGTCTTTGTACGAGCGACATCGATGAGTTTATCGACGAAGAGTGTGTCTTTATTAATAATTGCGACACCATCTTTTGAAAGACCATGAAAGATACGACTCTTCACTTCAGCAATCTGTTCGATAGAGTCGAAAGAACTGTAATGCGCAGCGCCGACGCCTGTGACTACGGCAATATCAGGTTTCATGTAGACCGCTGTATCTTCGCGGAAGTTAATCGCATTAAGTGACGTTTCAATCACTGCGAAATCTGGATTCTGAATCAATTTAAGCATGTTCGAATACATGGCGGCACGGATATTGTTGTTACCTCTGTTCTCGAGAACCTGATAATCTTGCAGCATCTTGCTCGTAATCATTCGTGTTGAGCTTTTACCCATAGAGCCGGTGATAGCGATGAGCGGATTCGTATATTGATTACGGATGTGGATAGCGAGTTGTTTAAAAGCTTTAACCGAATCTTTGACGATGAGTTGAGGAATAAGGTGTTCAAGATCATCGACATACTCTTCTGTAATAATTAAGCCCACGTCTGCATGGTCACGTTTAATGAGTGCGTTGCCCTCTGGTGCGCGTCTTGCTCGACCTAGCTCGCGCCACCACGTTTCTTTATTAGCTGAGAAATAAGCTGTGTGTTTACTTTGAATATAACCAAACATGGTTTCGAAGTCAGTGATTGGCCAAGTAACATCGCGACAATCTTTAAGTTCTCCACCGATAATTGATGTTATTTCTTGAATTGTAATCATCTTAATCGTCCTCCATTAAGTTGTGTATCAACCATTATACTATAAAGGCGGTGCAAGCGTTATAGCCTATAACAAAGCTATTTTAGCGAGATTATATTTTATGTAGCGGCGAATGTAACTAACGGGAGTGGGGGGGAGTCGATATGCAAATCATCGAGCGATATCTCACTATTTATATAGTAGAAAGTGGGTCTCTTCTATCATATTCCTCATGCATCTTCTGACATTATGGAAAATTTTATGATAAAAATTTTTCACGAACGATAAGGGCGAATTTGTATGTAAGAATTTAATGTAATTCGTGACTCTTAATCCGTTGGCATAAAACCATTTTAGATAAGTATAAGAAAGTAAATAAAGTACGTTTTCATTTACAGGCGAAAGTTTGTATAAAGTTATGTTTGAGTGAAATATTGCAATTTTGTACGCTTAAAACTCCAAGAACAGGAGAAGATACAAGCGTTTTTAAAATTATCATCCTATTAAAATACAAATTCATTTAAGTAAAGAACTTACTTCAATTCAATCTGTATCAAGTTAATTACCTACTGCAATAGTAAAACTATAAAAGAAATGATGAATTAAAAATAAAAGATTATGTAACAATCTATTAAATTAGAAAATAAGTAGACCAACTCATAGTTACGTGGTATATTATTTTTGTCAATAAGATAGCATCTTATGAATCATCACAAATTGGGGGTAGTTAATTTGAAAAGCAAAAAATCTAAGTCAAAATTAGATTTTCTACCGAATCGTAATAATAGATACTCTATTCGTCGATTCACAGTAGGTACAGCTTCAATCTTAATAGGTGCAACACTATTATTTGGAGCTTCACATGATGCGCAAGCTGCTGAAGAAGATAGCAGTAGTGTATCTGTGGATGGTCAAGACGAAGCAGGAGTATCTAAAGACGATCAAACTGCTAAAGCTTCAGAAGAGCAAGCAACTCCAGCTCAAACTGAAGATGTGAAGACATCTACAGAAGCGGAAGCATCAACAGACACTGAAACTCAAGCACAAACAGACAAAGAAGAAGCAGCATCTACTCAAGAAGATGCAGTTTCAGAGGATTCACAAACAACAGCGCAAGATTCTGAACAAGCTGAAGCAACAACTCCAGCTAAAGAAGAAGCGGCTAAAAGTGAAGCAACTCAAGCAACTGAACATGCTTCAGTGAAAGAAGCGAAATCTGAAGATAAGAAAGTAGATACTGAATCTGCAGCAACTTCAGAAGCGCCTCAAGCAACTGAAGAAGAAGTTGCTACGAAAGAAGAATCTAAAGCAGTACAACCAGCTACTGTTGCAGATAAGAAAGCAGTTTCAGTAGATCCATCTCCATACGCTAATATCGGTAACGTACACGATAAAGCAACTGCAGAGGAATTCTACGCTAAAGCGACAGGTGTTTCTGCTAAAGAAGCGAAACGTGTGGTTAATAATTTAGGTTTAGATGCGAAGAACATCACGCCTGAATCATTCAGAGCAGCTTTATTAAAAGCATTCTCAAACGCACAAAACAGAACAGCAGTTCAAGGTTTATCATTCCGTGCTACACCTGAAGACTCAGAAGCAATCAACGACATGGCTAATGCAGTCAATGCAAGTGCACCAACAGCTGACTCTGATAACATGAAAGTTATCGATGCTGATGCATATAAAAATGGTTATGTTAAAAACGACGTTGATACTACAAATGCAGCGCATACATTATCTGGTCGTGCGTATATGTCTGACTTTGGTGCACCAGGTACTACGAGCACACGTTTAACTACAGTTCCAGAAGGTACTGCAGTTTACATGCAATGGATCGATAAAGACGGTTGGGTATCACCAGCGTTCAGAGCTTACACTACGAACCAAATCACTGATCGTGATAGTAGTGCTGCAGGTCCTGGTTTCTATGCGTTTGATTTACGCAAACCTCAAATTGATGCGAATGGTAAATCTCACGTATATAATGCAACAGACGGTCAATACTATCGCCTATGGATTGAAGATTTCCAAACTCCAAACGGCAACACTGCTACAATGTTACGTCAAGTTGGTGGTTTAATCCCAGGTACATTTGTAAACTCAGTAACACACTTAAACTTAGGTCAATTCCCACTTATCGGTACAAATATGCAACGTACAGGTGTATTTATGGGTGTTAGACCTACAAATGATTACATGACACGTCCTAAAAATGAATGGATTCATGATGAAGAGGGACCAATTGCTAACCCAACAGTTAACTTGAAAGCGAAGAACACTGTTTCAGGTCGCGTATGGTTGGAAACTGGTGATGGTGACGAAGCAAACTCTGGTACAGGTCCAAACCGTAACCCAGGTGACCCAGTCGCTCAAGGTTACACAGTTGTTATGTCTTCATTAACTAAAGAAGGTGCAGCAGCATATAAAGATCAAGTTCAAAGCTTAGATCACGGTCAACGTGCTGAAGCAGCGAAAAAATTATTAGAAGATCATCCTGAGTATATCTCAGCGACTGTATATGGTGAAACAGACGAAGACGGTTATTACACAGTACGTTTCCCTGAAGGTGCTTTAGATGTTAACTTCCTTTACGGTTATGTAATGGATAAAGATGGCGTTATTCAAAATGCTTATTCTTCTTATACTGCACCAGAATTCAGAACACCAAATACTAACGCATTGTTCACACCACAAGCTATTCCAGCTCATAACTTAGTTGTTGACCCAATGTGGTACCACGTACACTTTGCGGTAATTCCAAGAACAGATGTTGAAATTTCAATCGTAGATTTCAATAACACTGACAAACCAGCAGCTCCTGGTGATGTGGCTCACATCGACCTTGAAGGTAAGATCTTATCACCACTTCCAACACACGTTGAGTGGAGAGACAGCAAAGGTAAGGTTGTTAAGAAGACACCTGATTTCACTTCATTGAAAGAGGGCGAAGATGCAGGTACATTCGAAATTCCATCTACTGCTAAAGATGGCGACCATTACACTGCAGTATTAGTAGTTAACGGTAGAGACGTATCTGCAGACTCATTAACAGTTAAAGTTACAGATGCGCATACGTACGACCCAGAAGTTACACCAATCACTAAAGATTACGGTACACCAACTACTGAAGATGACATTAAGGGTGCGGTAACAGTTCCTAATTACCCAACTGATAAGGGTACGCCAAAAGTAACAGTGGATGAAGGTGCACAGTTATCAGATGGTAATACTCCAGGCAAAACTGATGTACCAGTAACAGTAACATATCCAGATGGTTCAAAAGACCATGTAACAGTACCTGTTACAGTTAAAGAACAACCGCAAGCAGACCACTATCCACCAGAAGCAACACCAGTTGAGAAGCCATTTGGTTCAGCAACAACAAAAGATGATGTTACAAGTCACGTAACAGTACCAGGTTTCCCAGCAGATAAAGGTACACCAAAAGTAACAGTGGATGAAGGTGCACAATTACCAGATGGTAATACTTCAGGTACAGTAGACGTACCAGTAACAGTGACATATCCAGATGGCACAACTGCACATGTAAATGTACCAGTAACAACTGGAGAGCAAGCACAAGCGGATCACTATCCACCAAAAGCAACACCAGTTGAGAAACCATTCGGTTCAGCAACAACAAAAGATGATGTTACAAGTCACGTAACAGTACCAGGTTTCCCAGCAGATAAAGGTACACCAAAAGTAACAGTGGATGAAGGAGCACAATTACCAGATGGTAATACTTCAGGTACAGTAGACGTACCAGTAACAGTGACATATCCAGATGGCACAACTGCACATGTAAATGTACCAGTAACAACTGGAGAACAACCACAAGCAGATCACTATCCACCAAAAGCAACACCAGTTGAGAAACCATTCGGTTCAGCAACAACAAAAGATGATGTTACAAGTCACGTAACAGTACCAGGCTTCCCAGCAGACAAAGGTACACCAACAGTAACAGTGGATGAAGGTGCACAATTACCAGATGGTAATACTGAAGGTACAGTAAACGTACCAGTAACAGTGACATATCCAGATGGCACAACTGCACATGTTAACGTTCCTGTAACAACTAAAGCTGCTGAAGATAATACTAAGACACCACAAGTTAATGAAGTAACAGCAGGCGATGATACTGTTAGCGGTCATGACGGTCAACCAGGAAACACTATTGAAGTGACACTCCCAGGTGGTTCTAAAGTTCCAGGTACTGTAGATGATAAAGGTGAATGGACTGTTAAGGTTCCAGATAACGTTACATTAAAACCAGGTGATAAAGTAACTGTAGTTGAAAAAGATAACCACGGTCATACTTCACCAGCAACAGAAGTAACAGTTAAGGACACTGAAAATACAGCTCATCAACCACAAGTTGATCCAATCCATGGTGGAGGTACTTCAGTAGGTGGTAAAGGTACACCAGGTAACGATGTCGAAGTTACACTTCCAGGTGGCACTAAAGTTCCAGGTACTGTTGATGAAAATGGTAACTTCACAGTGAAAGTACCAGATGGTACAGAATTGAAACCAGGCGACAAAGTAACAGTTGTTGAAAAAGACCATAATGGTCACACATCACCAGCAACAGAAGTAACTGTTGGAGATTATCCAAACACAGCTCACCAACCAACTGTAGATCCAGTAACAGCTGGAGATAAAACAGTACATGGTAAAGGTACGCCAGGCAACACTGTAGAGGTAACATTCCCAGGCGGTTCTACAGTAACAGGTGAAGTTGATAAAGACGGTAACTTCACAGTGAAAGTACCAGACGGTACTACATTGAAACCAGGTCAAGAAATTACTGTAGTTGAAAAAGACAATCACGGTCATGCTTCAACTCCAACAAAAGTAACTGTAGGCGATACTGCAAATGAAGCACATCAACCACAAGTTGATCCAATCCATGGTGGAGATACTTCAGTAAGTGGTAAAGGTACGCCAGGTCATACTGTAGAAGTGACATTACCAGACGGTTCTACAGTAACAGGTGAAGTTGATAAAGACGGTAACTTCACAATCAAAGTACCAGACGGTAAAGAATTGAAACCAGGTGATAAAGTTACAGTTGTTGAGAAAGATAAAGATGGTCATAGTTCTACTCCAACAGAAGTGACAGTAGGCGACTATCCAAATACAGCTCACCAACCAACTGTAGACCCAGTAACAGCTGGAGATAAAACAGTACATGGTAAAGGTACACCAGGCAACACTGTAGAAGTAACATTACCAGACGGTTCAGTAGTAACAGGTACTGTAGACAAAGATGGTAACTTCACAGTGAAAGTACCAGATGGTACAACATTAAAACCAGGTCAAGAAATCACTGTAGTTGAAAAAGATAAACACGGTCACGCTTCAAAACCAACGAAAGTGACTGTTGGCGATACTGCAAATGAAGCACATCAACCACAAGTGGATCCAATTCATGGTGGAGATACTTCAGTAAGCGGTAAAGGTACACCAGGCAACACTGTAGAAATAACATTACCAGATGGTTCTAAAGTGACAGGTACAGTTGATAAAGACGGTAACTTCACAGTTAAATTACCAGACGGTACAACATTGAAACCAGGTGACAAAGTTACAGTTGTTGAGAAAGATAAAGATGGTCATAGTTCTACTCCAACAGAAGTAACAGTAGGCGACTATCCAAACACAGCTCACCAACCACAAGTAGATCCAATCCACGGTGGAGACTCTACAATCGGTGGTAAAGGTACACCAGGTAACACTGTAGAAGTAACATTACCAGACGGTTCTAAAGTGACAGGTACAGTTGATAAAGACGGTAACTTCACAATTAAAGTACCAGACGGCACTACATTGAAACCAGGCGATACTGTAACAGTTGTTGAAAAAGACAAATACGGTCATGCTTCAACACCAACTAAAGTGACAGTACAAGATCACGCAAACACTGCACATCAACCAACTGTTAACCCTGTACACACAGGAGATAAAACAGTAACTGGTAAAGGTACACCAGGTAATACAATCGAATTAACTACTCCATGTGGTAAGACATTAACTACTAAAGTAGACAAAGATGGTAACTGGTCTATCGACTTACCTGAAGATGTACATCTTAAAGCAGGCGATAAAGTCACAGTTGTTGAGAAAGACCAATACGGTCATACTTCAACTCCAACTGTAGTCACAGTTACGGATAAAGAAATGAACGGTAACAACTGCGATATGCCTAAGAAAGATGATAACGGTCAAGCTCCAATGGATAACCATGGTTCTGACATGAACACAGGAGATATGACTGAACACGCTTCTACTCCAGCAATGACTCAAGGTCACGATGATTCTATGAAACATGCTGAAGCGAAAGACGATGCTAAATCTGAAGCGAAAGCTCTTCCAGAAACTGGTAACACTGATAACAGTGGTACAATCTTCGGTAGCTTATTCGCTGCACTTGGCGCATTGTTCTTAGCTGGTAGAAGACGTAAAAAAGAAGATAAATAATCAACTGACTCACTAAGATGAATTGATTATTTTCAGAGTGTCAACTTCGGTTGGCACTCTTTTTCTATATCTGTAGAGGTTTTTAGTGAACTACGCATAGATAAAAAAGTCATTTTAAAAGAGGAAAACGCATAAAAATATACATAAAATACGGGAGAATGTATTGCAGCAAGGAAAAAATAAATGAAAAAATGTTACATCGTGAAAACGCTTTCGAAAATAGAAAGATTCTAAAAAGGCATCATGACAGTGGCTATAGCTTTTACAGAAAAAGACAGAAATATTACAGAGCGCGCTACTTTATTATGTATCAATTACAAAGTAATAACATCGCCCACAAACCCTTGTATGTTTGTTAGAGTGTGACTTGTCGTTAATTAAGAAAACAAAAAGTTCACTTATTGTATATAGACGTTAGAGCAAAAAACGAAACAAAATTTCAGTAAATCATTAGGAGGATATTTTATTATGAATAAAAAAATCGCTACAGCATCAATCGCTTCTGCAGGTATCGCGGCATTAGCTTTCGCACATCATGACGCTGACGCAGCGGAGAATACGAATAATGGATATAATCCAAATGATCCAATGTCTTATAGCTATCACTACACAATCGACCAACAAGGTAACTATCACTACACTTGGCAAGGTAACTGGGATCCAAGCCAAGCACCACAAGCTCAAGGTCAACAAGCAACTAGCTATAACTACAATAATGTAAACAACAATAACTACAGCTACAATTACACTAATAACAATAATTACAGCTATAACTATACAACAAATAATAACACTAACTACCAACCACAAACTTACACAACTAACAACAACACTACTGGTGGTAAAGGTGCAACTTACAATACTAACACTACTTCAAACAACAATGTGAAAGTTACTACTCAATCAGCACCTTCAAGCAATAAAGGTGGCGCTGCATTCGCAGGTAAATCAGGTTCTGGCTCAAACCTTTACACTTCTGGTCAATGTACTTACTATGTATATGACAAAGTAGGTGGCAAGATCGGTTCAACTTGGGGCGACGCTAAGAACTGGGCTAACGCAGCAGCTCAATCTGGTTACACTGTAGACAACTCACCTAAACAAGGTGCAATCATGCAAACATCTCAAGGTGGCTTTGGTCACGTAGCTTACGTTGAGAACGTTAACAATGACGGTTCAGTTAAAGTTTCAGAAATGAACTATGGTCATGGCCCTGGCGTTGTAACTTCACGTACAATCTCAGCAAGCCAAGCTGGTTCTTACAACTACATTAAATAAGTTGTTAGTCTCAAATTATCCGCTAATTCGAGTTTTAAACTTGGGTTAGCGGATTTTTTACGTTGTAAGAGACTTTGAGTAAAAAGGGAGTCGCATGCAGTAGCGGTATCCCTGCACGCGCAAGTAACTTTGACCTAAAGAAATCAGATTCTGCACCGATGTATGCTTGCTCGCACATATCCTATATCAATGCCCATGTTCAATTATTTTTAACACGCAAACGGGTATTCAAACCTTTCTATATCCCGTATCATAATAGATAATTATTAAAACGCTTTCTTACAAAGCGAAGGGGTGACTGCACTTGGCTATAATTTCAATCCTCGTAAATGTTCTTATTCCAATCTTTATCTTAATTGGCTTGGGATACGTGTTACATATGAAATTCAATCTCGACTTAGGAACGCTCGCGAAACTCAACATTTACGTCTTCGTTCCTGGATTTATCTTTGTGAAGTTCTATAAGACGACGTTGAATCCGAGCCTTCTCCTATATATCGCACTCTTCTTCGGGCTCTACGTTCTCGCATTGTATCTTATCGTCAAAGTGCTCTCTGCAGTATTACGACTCAATCGTGCTAAAGCCACGACGCTCAATAATAGTGTGCTCTTCTTCAATTCAGGAAACTATGGAGCGCCAGTCAATGACATCGTCTTCAAAGGCGATGCATTAGCGATGTCAGCGCAAGTCATCGTCCTGACGTTGCAGAATCTGTTCACTTTTACATATGGAATCTTTGCGATTCAATCTGTGCAGGTAGGGAAGTTAAAGGCGTTATTGGGTTATTTTAAAATGCCTATTCTCTATGCGTTAGTAATTGCTATCATCTTTAACTATGCCAATGTGCCGGTGCCGAAATTTGCGTGGACACCTTTAAACTATTTAGCGCAAGCGATGATTCCTATCGCTTTGATTCTGTTAGGCAGCCAAATTGCACGCTTTAAATTTACTTTTAAATGGACTTCAGCGTATTTCTATGTCATTATTCGTTTGATTATCGGTCCTCTGATCGCGCTGGTCATCATTGTATTACTAGGTTTCCACGGCATGATTGCCCAAGCGTTGTTCATCGCTTCAGCTATGCCGACTTCGGTTAATAGTTCCGTGATTGCACAAGAATATGACAATTATCCAGAACTTGCGGCACAATTAGTCTTTATTTCTACTTTATTAAGTGCCATCACTGTAGTTGCGGTCATCTATTTATCTCAAATCATTTTCTAGAAAGGAAAGATGTCTATGTGTACAGGGTTAACGATTACGACTCAGAATCAGCAGGTGTTGTTTGCGCGTACGATGGATTTCGTGCATCACCTCGAAGGTCAGCCAGCGATATCACCTCGCCGTTATTACTGGGAGTCTCGTGTCGACTACGAGGGAGAGACGTTATATGGATTTATGGGAACAGGTTGTCAGATGGATGGATTCATCTTTGGAGATGGTGTGAATGAGCATGGTCTTGCAGCATCGAATCAATATTTCCGAGGAAATAGTTCGTATGCGACTGAAGTAGTGGAAGGGTCGATTAATATTGCTCCAAGTGAAGTATTGAATTGGATCCTAGGCTACAACAAAGATATCGCCGAACTCGAGACGAATGCTGATCAAGTGAATGTAGTCGCGTACAAGCTCGATGACATCGGGGAAGTGCCTCCGTTACACTACCACGTTGCAGATGCGACAGGTCGATCTGTGGAAGTGATGTTTGTCGAAGGTAAGTTGAAGATAAACGACAATCCGGTTGGAGTCTTAACCAATAATCCCAATTTAGAGTGGCATTATGAGAATTTACGCAATTATAGTCACTTGAAGCCATATAAACCCGAGCCGAATACCTTTGGCAATCAAACATTTGAGGTGCACGGCAACGAGGGTGGTACTCAAGGTTTACCTGGTGGATTCTCCTCACCTGAGCGCTTTGTTCGTGCTGCTTACTTGAAACATCATTTGGTTTCAGATATGCCGGAATCTGCGACGTTCTGGGCTGCTTTTAAAATATTAGATGCGGTGAGTATTCCTAGAGGAGCGGTGCGCCCAGATGGCGAAGAGATTCACTACACGATGTATCAAACCGTAATTAATCTGACGACGCGGACGTTGTATTGTAAGCACTATTCCTCTAATCAAATTGTCGAGCTTGAGATGAGTGAAGAATTATTGGAAGCGGATGAAATGACCTTTTACCAACCTGTGGAAGATGTGACAACAGTTAAGTTAAATGGTTAAAAGTAACATGTGCGTGTATAATATGAATAACTTAAATATAGAAGAGGTGACGTAGATGTCTGAAACAATGCAAGCGATGGTGATTGATAAATATGGTAACAATCCTGTGCACGAACAGACGATGCCGATGCCAGAAGTAGGGCTTAATGAAGTGCGTGTGAAGATTAAAGCGGCGAGTGTGAATCCGATTGATTTCAAGATTCGTGACGGCAAATTAAAGCCACTGTTGAAATTTAACTTTCCACTCATCTTAGGAAACGATTTCTCAGGTGTGGTGACTGCTGTCGGTTCCAATGTTGACCAATATCAAGTTGGTGACAACGTTTATGGTCGCCCACGTAAAGATAAGATTGGTACGTTTGCGGAATATATTGCAATTGATGTAAGCGAGATTGCGCCGATGCCTGAAGGATTGAGTTATGAGGAAGCGGCGAGTCTTCCACTTGTAGGTTTGACGGCATATCAGGCGTTGAATGAAATGATGCATTTACAAGCTGGACAGAAAGTGTTGATTCAAGCTGGGTCAGGCGGCGTCGGTACGTTTGCCATTCAATTGGCGAAAGCGATGGGGCTGCATGTTGCGACCACAGTGAGTGATCGTGGTGTGGAACTCGTGAAGTCGCTGGGTGCTGACGAAATCATCAATTACAAAGAACATGACTTCTCTCAAGTCTTATCCGATTACGACGGCGTCTTTGATACGTTAGGTGGCGAGAATTTAGATAAAGCTTTTGATATTTTGAAAAAAGGTGGGACTGTCGCTTCAATTTCTGGCATGCCAACTGAACGTGTGGCGCGTGAGATGAAGCTCGGTTGGGCGAAGCAGAAACTTTTCCAATTTGCCTCTCGTAAGTTGACTAAAAAGGCGCGTCAGACGAACACAAATTACGAATTTCTGTTTATGCATCCAAGCGGCGAACAGCTCAAGAAAATCAAGTCTTTAGTAGAAGAAGGTAAGATTAAACCTATCGTCGATAAGGTCTTCCACTTTAACGAAACGCAAGGCGCGCTAGAATACTCTGAACAAGGTCATGCGAAAGGTAAGATCGTGATTCAAGTTAGCGAATAGTAGAGAAAAGTTGAGCGTACGTGAAGTTGATGTCTAAACGTATGCCTCGTAATATAAAAGACCCCGCCATTCCAATGATGGCGGGGTTCAATCTATTTAAGAGCGATGTTGCTCGTCATAACGGCGTTGTTCTAAGTCTCGTAATTCGACGCGACGAATTTTACCTGAGTTGGTCTTCGGCAAGTCATCGACAAATTCGATGGCACGTGGATATTTATATGGCGCCACATCTTGCTTCACGTAATTCTGAAGCTTTTTAACTGTAGCTTCGTCACGTGATACACCTTCTCGAGGAATGATAAAGGCTTTGACGATATTACCGCGTAGCTCATGCGGACTGGCTACGACTGCACACTCTTTCACGTCAGGATGTTTGATGAGTGAATCCTCTACCTCGAAAGGTCCAATCGTGTAACCTGAACTGATGATGATATCGTCTTTACGACCATCAAACCAGAAGTAGCCGTCCTCGTCCATATACGCTTGGTCACCTGTGATGTAGTAGTCTCCACGTTGAGGCGCTTTCGTACGCTCAGGGTCTTTGTAATAACCGTGGAAGAGGGCAGGTAAATCGAGTGGTACCGCAATGTTACCTACTGTATTTGGCGGAACAGGATTGCCGTCATCATCAACGACACACGTTTCGCTGCCAGGAATCGCTTTACCCATCGCACCAGGTCTCAACGCTGTCTCTTTCAAGAAACCGATGAGTAACGTACTTTCCGTTTGTCCGTAACCATCGCGTACGGAGAGGTTGAAATTGTCGCGGAATTGATCAATCACTTCACGGTTGAGTGGCTCACCTGCAGAAACCGCACTGTGTAAATGGCTGAGGTCGTAATCTGTGAGGTTCTCTAACTTCGACATGATACGATATTCAGTTGGTGTACAGCAGAGCACGTTAATGTGGTTATCTTGAAGTAGTTTGAGATATGTTTCGGCGTTGAAACGGCCGTTATAGATAAAAGCAGTCGAGCCTGTACCCATAATAGATAAGAAAGGACTCCAGACCCATTTCTGCCAACCCGGTGCAGCTGTCGCCCACACTAAATCATCTTCTTCAATACATAGCCAGTGTTTCGGCGCCATTTGTAAGTGGGCATAGCCCCAGCCATGTGTGTGAATAACGGCCTTCGGATTACCTGTCGTACCTGAAGTGTAAGGTAGAAAGGCCACGTCATCGCGATGTGTCGGAGTAGTTGCAAGCGTCGTGCTTTGGTCTTGCGCTTCGCCTGTGAGGTCAATCCACTTATCACGAGGTTGACCGATGATAAATTTCGTCACATGATCGATACCGTCGACACGTTCAAATTGTTCAGCACCCACATCGACCGAGGCAACAGCAGTAATTTCACCGTGTTGTATGCGATACTGTAAATCTTTCGTGCGTAACATTTCTGAACCAGGAATAACGATGACACCTAACTTTAACGCTGCAATATAGAGATAGTAAGTCTCGATCGAGCGTGGCATGAGAATGAGCAGTTTGTCACCTTTCTTGAGGCCGTGTGCTTTAAACACATGACCGTATTGGTTCGCGCCAGCGATGAGCTCCGAGTAGGTTACCGTCGTTTGGTGACCCTCGTCATCGTGATAGATGAGCGCTTTCTTGTCAGCTTGTTCTGCGTATTGCTCAATCTCGGAGACAATATTGTATTGTTCCGGTGCAATCAAGTCCGTTTTCTTCATTAAAAATACTCCCTTTAGTCTAATCCGTTTCTAGCACTTGATGTTTAAATATTCTGTAAAAAATAATCTGGTTCTATAAGTTGCATGTTTGAATCTCGTACGCAACGGTTAATGTTTTAACAAAGAAACTATAACATACTTAGATAGAGACACCTAACAAAAGTATTCGAAAAATTTCGTTAAGAGTTGTGTTAAATTTAATGTCATTCTTGATATTAATAGGGCATAACTCTTAAGATTTACATTTGAATTGTTATCCTTTAAAATGGTAAATGAAAATAGTTCTATTGAACGCTAAATGATAAATTTAACCTTTGTAGTCTATCTTACAAAGTAGTAAAATAGAACTGAAAGCAACTCGATTATAATCAGCGTCAACATTGTAAAAGAGTTGAATAAAGATATTGTATCGGAACGCTATTTTTTTGCGGCGAAAGAGAGATGCGACTTCGCGTTTCCACAAACAACCTACCCCGTTTGTAGTTTCGCTGGAAGATGATAGTGTCCGAAATTCAGGAAGGTGGATATCTATGAGTAACTCTAAAGACGTTATTCTTATTGGTGCCGGCGTGTTAAGTACAACATTTGGTACTTTACTTAAAAACGTTGAACCAAATTGGAATATTAAGCTTTATGAACGCATGGATCGTCCTGGCTTAGAAAGTTCTTACGATGACTCTAACGCAGGTACAGGCCATGCTGCTTTATGTGAATTAAACTATACGGTTGAACAACCAGATGGTTCCGTTGATATTGAGAAAGCAAAACAAATCAACGAACAATTCGAGATTTCTAAACAATTCTGGTCTCACTTAGTTAAGAACAACGTGATTAAAGACCCACGTGATTTCATTCATCCGCTACCACACTTAAGTTTCGTAGCAGGCGTGAACAACGTTAATTTCTTGAAAAAACGTTATGAAACATTAAAACAACACCCAATGTTCGAAACAATCGAATACAGTGAAGATCACGATCAAATCGCTAAATGGATTCCATTAATGATGAAAGATCGTAACTCAGCATCTCCAATTGCTGCAAGTAAGATTGATCACGGTACAGACGTGAACTTCGGTGAATTGACACGTCAACTTGCTCATAACTTAGAAAACAGTGACGCAGTAGACGTACATTACCGTCACGAAGTACTTGACTTCAACCGTCGTAACGATGGTAAATGGGAAGTTAAGATCCGTAACTTAGAAACAAATAAAGTCGACGTTCAATCAGCAGACTACATCTTTATCGGTGCCGGCGGTTGGGCAATTCCTTTATTACAAAAAACTGGAATCCCAGAAAGCAAGCACTTAGGTGGTTTCCCAATCAGCGGTGCATTCTTAGTTTGTAACAAACCAGAAGTGGTTGAACAACACGATGCGAAAGTATACGGTAAAGAACCACCAGGCACACCACCAATGACAGTACCACACTTAGATAAACGTTATCTTGGCGGTCAGAAGAGTCTATTATTCGGACCATTCGCGGCTATCGGCCCTAAATTCTTGAAAAATGGTTCTAACTTAGACTTATTCAAATCTGTGAAACCAAATAACTTTATCACTTTATTAGCTTCAGCAGTGAAGAACGTTCCATTGCTTAAATACTCTGTGCAACAAGTACTTCAGAAAAAAGAAGACCGCATGAGAGAATTACGTCGCTTCATCCCAGATGCGAAAGACGAAGATTGGGACTTACACATTGCTGGTAAACGTGTTCAAGTTATTAAAGATACGAAAGAAGAAGGTCGTGGATTCATCCAATTCGGTACAGAAGTGGTGAACTCAGAAGACCACTCTGTTATCGCATTATTAGGTGAATCACCAGGGGCTTCAACTTCAGTATCTGTAGCGCTTGAAGTACTCGAGAAGAACTTCCCTGAGTACGCGAAAGATTGGGAACCTAAGATCAAGAAAATGATTCCATCTTACGGTGAATCTCTCATTAACGATCACGAATTAATGAAGAAAATCCGTAAAGAAACAGATAAAGCGCTCAAGTTAGATCAAAAATAAGATCGCGTAAGACATGCAAAAGCACCTCCGTTGCTCCATCGAGCAGTGGAGGTGCTTTAAGTTTGTCTAGAAACCCCGCTCATTCTTCCATTTTATGAACTCAAGGAGTGAATCTTTGTGATGTGGGCTAGAAGAACTGACGTCCAACATATGCAAGTTTTGTCAAAATCATAACGCACTACTTATCCATGCGATACCACTCATGTGCGTTCTGCCAGAAAATCTTGTCACAAGCCTGTGTGTCAAAAGTAGTTTCTATCAAGTGAATATCATCTACACTGAATGGACGAGGTGCACGAGTGGAAGGTAAATCTGTACCGAACATCAACGCATCGGGATTCACCTCGTAAATTTGTCGCATGGCTTTCGCTACATCTAAATCCACTCGACTAAAGCCTGTCGCTTTGACTCGTACCCCATGGTCCACAGCATCAAGTAAATGAGGTGAACCTTCCTCGGATAATCCCAAGTGATCAATTGAAATCGCAGGCAAACGACGTATAACCCGGGAAATATCTGGTAACTGCTTTGAATCGATATATAATTCGCTGTGCCAACCGACGAGCTCATATACACGTTGCGCAAAGTATTCCAAGTGCTTCAGAGATTCTGAACCTCCACGTTTAACATTGAAGCGTAATGCACGTACGCCTTGTTTGTTGAGTCGCATAATTTCTTCATCAGACGTCGACATAGGCAATTGTGTCACGCCAACATAACGTGGTCCTAATTGTTCTAATGCGTCAGTGAGATAATCTTGGTCAAAACCTTGGAATGAACCAGAAACGATGGCGCCTCCAGTTATCTCAAGTTTGCTCGTGGCCGATTGATACTGTTCGACGTCGAATTGAGGTGGCCAATAACCGTTATTCTCTTGAATATCGTAATTGTAATCAATGATATGAAAGTGTGCATCAAAGATTCTCATCTCGCATCCCCCTTTGTCTACAGTTTAGCACTTTACATACTTTGTTCACTTTTGAATTATTTATTATTTTACTTTAGCTTTCCTTTTACCAGGACGAGAAGTGGTCACATAAATGTCCCACTGAGTCAAGGTGAAGTGTTTTCGCTCTTGTAAATCTCCGTGATAAAATACGGTGTGGGGAATTAAAATGACACGTGGAGCACGATGTCACCTAAGAATAGAATGTGTAACGACAATACATCAGACTCACGTTTCAAACGCTTATGTCATTTACGAGATATAAATAAACTTAATGATAGAGGTGTAAGATTTGGAAATCGTAGCTATATTGATAGGTCTCGGATCTTTACTCGGTTGGGGGCTCTTCCCAACGGTGGCATCTAAATTTGGCGGTCGTCCCGTCAATCAAATTATCGGCGCAACGATTGGTACGCTCATCTTTGCGGCAGTCTTTGCGGCGTTCTCATCCAATGGCTTTCCAACTGGTATGGATTTAGTCTTATCTATTATATCTGGTGCAGGTTGGGGCTTTGGTCAGATTATTACTTTCAAATCCTTTGAATATATCGGTTCATCTCGTGCGATGCCGATAACGACGGCATTCCAACTTCTCGGTGCGTCACTTTGGGGCGTTATCGCACTCGGTGATTGGCCTGGTGTGTCTCACAAGATTATTGGTTTCATCGCCTTATTCGTCATCTTAATCGGTGCTTGGATGACTGTTTGGAGTGAACATGGTCAAGCTGCTAATAGTAAAAATCTCCGTACCGCAGTGATCTTATTACTCATCGGTGAAATTGGTTACTGGGCTTATTCTGCAGCACCTCAAGCTTCATCCGTAGGTGGTCAGACAGCCTTTTTACCACAAGCAATCGGTATGGTATTAGTGGCAGTGATTTACGGACTCATCACGATGAAGAAGAAAGGGAATCCTTTTAAAGAGAAAGTCACTTGGCTTCAAATCATTTCAGGCTTCTTCTTCGCGTTTGGTGCGTTGACCTACCTCATCTCAGCTCAGAAAGATATGAACGGATTGGCGACAGGCTTCATCTTGTCACAAACGTCAGTGGTTCTCGCCACTCTGTCTGGTATTTACATGTTGAATCAACGCAAGACAGGTAAAGAGATGGTCGTGACGGTCATCGGTCTTATCCTCATCGTTGTCGCAGCTGCTGTGACGGTCTTTATCAAGTAATCGCACGATGAAATGTGTTAAAGTAGAGGTAATCAAGTAAGCTTGGATGACGATGGAGGGATAGATATGACAAACAAAGTGGTCGTCTTAGGTTCGACGAATGTAGACCAATTCTTGACGGTAGAACGTTATGCGAAACCTGGCGAAACGTTACATGTCGAAGAAGCGCAGAAAGCATACGGCGGAGGTAAAGGCGCAAACCAAGCGATTGCGACGGCACGTTTAGGTGCGGAAACGATCTTTATCTCTAAAGTAGGAACTGAAGGTATTGCAGACTTTATGTTTAAAGACTTTGAAGCGGCTGGCATCGATACATCTTATGTGGTTGAAACGGAGCAGGCACAAACTGGACAAGCGTTCATCACAGTTGATGCGCAAGGGCAAAACACGATTTACGTCTATGGTGGCGCGAATATGACAATTGATGAAGCGGATGTCGCGCGAGCTGAAGCGGCCATTGCGGAGGCAGACTTTATCGTGGCGCAGTTAGAGGTACCTATTCCTGCGATTACTGCTGCTTTTAAAATGGCTCGAGCACATGGTGTAACGACATTGTTGAATCCAGCGCCTGCGAAAGCATTGCCTGATGACTTGCTTCAATTAATCGATATCATCGTTCCGAATGAATCTGAAGCTGAGACACTCTCAGGTGTGCCAGTGACGGATGAAGCATCTATGCGTGAGAGCGCAGCGTATTTCCACGATTTAGGCATTCACACTGTCTTGATTACGCTAGGAGAACATGGTACTTTCTATTCTACGGATGCGGGATCTGAACAACTTGAGGCTTATCCTGTTAAAGCGGTGGACACGACAGCAGCGGGCGATACGTTTATCGGCGCGCTCGTCAGCCATCTCAATTCGGATATGAGCAACTTAAGTGATGCGATTGATTATGCGAATAAAGCAGGATCGTTAACAGTGCAACGTGCTGGAGCACAAGCAGCGATTCCACATGCAAGTGATATAGAATAATTGATAGAGTGAAATGGCTCGTTCTGAAGTTAGGATAACTTTGGGGCGGGTCATTTTGTGTTTGAAAGGGTGGGGTTTGTTTTATGGATAAAATGACACAGATAAATAGCGCTAAGATACGTTTCTAATTGAGACTTCTTAGCGCTATTTAAGAGATGATATTAGATTTTTTGGTTAGTACCTCACCATATACTTTTTATAATGTTTAAGTATCTAAAGTAAATCATCGTTGTGACATAACAGACTATGCCTACTATATGCATAAAGAAATACATATCCAAAATATCGCCACTGATAGAATAAATTAAAAGTCTATGCATAAAAAATACTAAAACCAACATGATGAGTACGTATATGTTCATTATCTTCTCTGCATGCAACCTAATCGAACCTTTCTCATAGAATGTAGCGCCTTCATTGCATATCGTTGTAAATTTTCTTTTAAACCTATGCTACTTATTATTAATCATTACATAGTTAATATATCATAATTAAATTATATATAAATGTATTTCTAATGATCCTGTTAGCTTTCATCAATATATACTTAATCATAATAAAATAAAACCATCCATTGGTACGGATGGTTTAAGCTAAAGTTGGAAGAGAACGATTTTGCTATTACCGTATATCTTTACTTTTACGAATCGTCATCGCAATCACTAAAGCAATGACCATAAAGATTGTAATCATCAGCGCTACACCTGGCCAATGGATAAGACCATAGAAATAACCCGCGAGTGTACCGCCGACAGATGAACCGATGTAATAGAACAGGAGATAAAGACTGGATGCTTGTGCTTTATGATGTTCTGCACGACTCGCAACGACTGCACTTGCGATGGCATGACCACTAAAGAATGCGTAAATTGTGAAGGCAAGTCCTAGTATTTTAAAAATAATGAACGGAAGAAGCGTAATCCAAGTTCCGACCATCAATGTGATTATGCTCCACTTCAATGCACGCAACGTACCTAGTTTCGCACGTAGTTTGGCGTTTAACATTGAAGATAATGAGCCAATCAAGAATAGCAGATAGATGAAACTGATTAATCCTTTGTGTACGTGATAAGGCGTAGATTCGAGCTCGAAACTAATATAGTTGAATGCGGCCACATTACATCCTAAGAGCAAGAACCCTAATATAAAGGGCTTGAGCAAACGTGGATTCTTTAAGTGTTGGCCGTAACTGCGTAAGAGTTCGCCGAGGTGGAAGCGCTGTTTCGTAAAGTTGCGTGAACTTGGTAGTAGAAATGTGAAGACGATTGCAACTACTAAACTAATCACACCGACCGTAATCATGCCTATTTTGTAACCGAATAGACTAGCGATAAATCCAGTGAAGACACGTCCGAAAGCACCACCAAATGCATTCCCACTAATATAAATTCCCATCGCTTGAGGTAGGCTGGTTTCTGAAATTTCTTCACCAATATACGCCATTGCAATCGCAGGAAGACCTGCGAGACAAATACCTTGGAGGGAGCGTAATGCTAGGAATATATTGAAGTTATCGATAAATGGTTGCACTATAGCAATTAATGAAACTGAGATGACAGAAAAGAGCATGATTGGTGTTCGACCTAAAACTTCTGAAATAGCTCCAAAGAACAACATCGCAATTGCTAGCGTTAATGTTGTGATTGATAGCGGGAGACTCGCTCAAGTTTCATTGACATGGAAATGTCTAGAGAACGCAGGAATGAGTGGTTGTACACAATACAAGATTGAGAAAGTAGTAAAGCCTGCGATAAACAGAGCGATGATAATATTAGTATACTCTTTTGATCCTTTTTGAATTTCTCCTGGACGTATGTCGCTCATAGTTATCCCTCTTTTGTTTCAGTAGTAGATTTAAATAATTATATTGTAGCATAGCTTCTTAATCTTTTAAGCTATCTGCTTAGGTTGGGTAGCTTTTTTAAAAAATGGGTAGCTACTCACTAAGTCTATGAAATGAAAGAAGACCATGTATCACAGTGTGTGACTTACATGATCTTCGTTATTTCTATAGTACGCCTTTATTGTGTAAGCGTTAGTGATTAATCGTCTTCGTATTTTTTAAAGATTAAAGCAGCGTTGTGACCGCCGAAACCGAATGAGTTAGAAATACCGACGCGTAGTGGTAATTCACGGGCTTCGTTTGCTACGTAATCTAAATCGCAGTCAGGATCTTGGTTCTCCAAGTTGATTGTTGGAGGGACGATATCGTTCTGAATACTCATCGCAAGTGCAATCGCTTCTGCGCCTCCTGCAGCACCGAGCATGTGACCGAACATCGATTTGTTAGCGGTAATTGGTAAGTTGTATGCATGATCGCCTAAGAGTTGTTTCAAGGCTTTCGTTTCGGATACATCGCCTACAGGTGTGCTTGTCGCATGCGCGTTAACGACATCTACTTCGGATGGATCGAGGTTCGCACTTCTGAATGCGGCTTTCATTGCGAGATATGCGCCTTCGCCTTCAGGATGTGTTGCGACCATGTGATAAGCATCTGAGCTTGCGCCGTAACCGACCATCTCTGCGAGGATATTCGCACCACGCGCCTTCGCATGAGAAAGTGATTCGAGAATAAGGATGCCGGCACCTTCTGCGATGACGAAACCATCACGATCGACATCGAATGGGCGACTTGCACCTTGTGGGTCATCGTTACGTGTAGATAATGCACGTGCGTTGCCGAAACTTGCAAGCGAAATGTCGTTAATTGCAGATTCCGTACCACCCGCGAACATCGCATCAGCTTCACCAGAACGGATGAGACGGAAAGCTTCACCAATTGAGTGGTTACCTGTCGCACATGCGGAGACAGGTGACATTGAAGGTCCCATCGCTCCAAATCTAATTGTAATTTGTGCTGAAGCGGCATTCGCCATCATGGAAGGTACAAGTGTTGGACTCACACGACGAGGGCCTTTCTCTTGTAGTTTCAAGAAGTTTTGGAATAGCGTTTCAAAGCCACCAATTCCTGAACCCACGTAAGCACCAAGACGTGCGGAATCGATATTGTCAGAAGTGAGGCCTGATTGATCCCATGCTTGTTGTGCTGCGACTAAAGCAAATTGCGCAAATTTATCCATGCGACGCGCAGCTTTTCGACCGAGTAAGGCTTCACTGTCAAAGTCACGTACGACACCGCCAAATTTCACTTTATGCTTTGAAGTATCCATCGTATCTATTTCAGAGATTCCAGACTTTCCGGCAATCAAATTATTCCAGAACGTATCTAAATCGTTACCTACTGGAGAAACCACACCCATGCCGGTGATTACAACTCTTTCCATAACCTATTCCTCCAAATTACTCTTTTATTATTATTGTAAAAAGCATACTATCCTATTACAATAGTTGGATTTATCATGGTATAATTACTAATAGGTAATAGGCTTAGCATGAGACAATGGTAAAAGTTGAGTTGCGATGACTTTTAATATCAATAGAGTGAGTTTAAATTGAGGTGCAATACATAAATGGATGATCAAAAAAGATTAAATACACTGTCAGAGTTTCTCAAGATCAAGCGTGCACAAATCAAGCCTGAATCGATAGGGTTGCCGCCAGGAAATCGTCGGCGTACACCCGGATTACGACGTGAAGAAGTCGCGCGCTTATCAGGGGTGAGTACGACGTGGTACACATGGTTGGAACAAGGCCGCGATATCAAAGTGTCTCCTGAGGTCCTTGAAGCGGTGGCTAAGACGTTGCGCTTGAATCAAGATGAGAAAGACTATTTATATGATTTGGCGTATGAGAAGACAACAGAAATTAAAGTTTGGAACGATCAACAACCAGAAATTAGTCATTCGCTCAAGCACATTTTAGATGAGCTGACATATTGTCCAAGTATCGTGACAGATCGACGTTGTTTCATTGTCGGATGGAATGCGGCAGCCTCGCACGTCTTTATTGATTTTAATCAAATCCCAGCAGAGGAGCGTAATTTAATCCGTTTACTCTTTGCGCGTAAAGAATTCAAAGCGCTAGCGACCAACTGGGATCATTTCGTTAAAGGCTTCCTCGCCATCTTCCGTTCTTATTACGGTCACTATTTGGGCGATGAGTGGTACAACCAATTTATTGAAGAAATGAGTCAGACGTATCCAGAGTTTAAAGCGTTATGGCAAGAGAGCCAAGTGAGTAAGGCGCCTGAAATGCAGATTGAGTTTCGACATGTGAAAGCAGGGAAGATGTTATTCGATTTGACGTCGATGCGTGTACAAGGGGATGCCGATTTGCGTTGTAGTATTTATACGCCTGTGTATGAGTCAGGTACGGAAGAGAAGTTGCGTAAATTAATGAAGAAAGTGGCAGACGAGTAGATAGCGCTGTTTCATGTGAAACGTCAAAAGGCGATGTAGAGAGAAGTTCAGGAGAAGGAGTGAAGTGCGATGTTATATTCTGAATTAGTAGATGCTCCAGAGAAGTTAAAGGGACATATTGCGTTGGTCAAAGTGAATGATCCGCATATGATGGAGGTTATTCAAGTCATTTTAACCAAGACGCAGGCGGAGATATCTATTTACGATACTGAAAATGTGTCAGAGTTGATCAAGCAATTTCAACTTGAAGACGAGGTGGATCAACGACTACATATCTATCAAGCAGAGGACGATGACGAGATGTTTGCATTGTGCGAGAAGCATCTTGACGCGGGACACACGCAAATCTTGATGAAAGGTCGTATCATGACTGCGGATATTCTGAAATTCGTGTTACAGCGGAAACAGTTTATGAGAGATGAACGTTTCCTCAATCACGTGGCGTGTTTCGAGATTCCAGGCTATAAGAAAGCCTTGTTGATGACGGACCCTGCGTTGAACGTCTCTCCATCCGTTGAAGATAGAATCAAAATGGTGAAACAACTGCATACCTTTGCGCAACAATTGGGCTATTCAGAGCTCAAAGTAGGTCTGCTCTCTTCGATTGAAAAGGCGACGAAAAGCGTACCGTCGTCAGTAGAAGCGGCAGAAATAAGCGATTATTTCGCTGAACATCCGGTGGCGCAGCTCAAGGTAGATGGTCCTTTCGCTTTCGACAATGCAATGAATGTGGACAATGCACGACGTAAAGGCATTCAATCCGAAGTTGCGGGCGATGTCGATGCATTAATCGTGCCTCAACTCGATGTAGGCAATGTGTTGTATAAATCACTGACGCAATTCGGAGGGGCTGAAACGATTGGTACAGTAGTCGGTGCAAAGTTTCCTATCGTCTTAACTTCACGTACCGATGACATACAGAGTAAGTTCAACTCCGTCGTACTTGCTTTGAAATTGTTGTAATTTAAGTTAGAAAGGTGTGAGAAGATGCGCTTAGTATTAGTCTTAAATTTAGGAAGTACTACCTCTAAATTCGCTTTATATCAAGAACGAGAGTGTGTTGTGAATGAAACGATTGCCCACGAATTAGCAGTGACACAATTGTCATTGACTGAGCAGGCGCCACTACGACAAGCGACGATTGAACGTAAGGTGGAACAAGCTGGCTATCAGTTGGAAGATTTCGATGCAATTGCCTGTCGTGGCGGATTAGTGAAGCCGATTGAAGGCGGCGTTTATCATGTGGATGCGCACTTGTATGATGAACTCAAGGCCTTTAACTATGGTATTCATGCCTCTAATCTAAGTGGTATGATGGGGTATCAGTTAGGTCAGAAATTCAACGTTCCAGTATTTACGATCGATCCACCTGTGACAGACGAGTTGATGCCCATTGCTCGTATTACAGGCATTAAAGGTATTGAGCGCATTAGTCGTTTTCACGCATTAAATCAGAAAGGGGTCGCACGTAAATATGCTGCTCAAGTTGGCAAAGCTTACACAGATGTGAACGTAATTGTGGCACACATGGGTGGTGGCATTACGGTAGGTGCGCACGTTAACGGTCGGGTGATTGATGTGAATGAAGGCTTAGAGGGCGAAGGTGCTTTCAGTCCTGAACGTGCCGGTTCGATCCCGAATGACGCGTTGTACCGATATGGTTATGACCATGATATGACGCCTGAGGAGATGGATCACTTCTTGAGTAAAAAGACAGGCTTATTGTCGTTACTCGGTACGAATGATTTAACACAATTGAGCCAGCAGTATGGTGAAGATACAGAAGTGACTCGCATATTAGATGCGATGGCGTATCAAGTCGCGAAGTTGATCGGTGAACGTGCAGTGGCCTTTAAAGGAGCACCAATTAATCAAATTATTCTCACTGGAGGTATCGCGAACTCTGATATTATAACAGAGGGTATTCGTCAATACGTTGAATGGATCGCACCGGTAAGTGTGTACGCAGGTGAGATGGAAATGGAAGCCCTCGCTTCAGGGGTGTTTGATGTTCTCGAAGGTACAGTGGAGCCGAAATATTATAAGTGAATCAATCCTATTTTATATAAAGGTGAAAGTCCGTTCTTATGGCGCTTAATTATTACAAGCGCGAAAGAGTGGGCTTTTATTTTTTGTGCGTTGGTTTTTAAGTTTTTTATTATAAAAGCAACACTCAACTAAACAAAAATGGTTTCTTTAAACATGGAGTTTTTAATAACTTTTAAAATAAGGAGCAAAATATATGTTATAATACGATATTGTTATATGATTTCGGAGTGTAAGAGGAGGCGAAGATACATGTTCAGTAAACATAATAAGGCTGCCATCGGTATCGCGCTCGCTTACTTGAGCTTTATCGTTGGGGCTGGGTTTACGACAGGACAAGAACTGGTCCAATTCTATATTAATCATGGTAACTATGCCTACATTGGTGCGATTATTACCGGAATTATCGTCACATTCGGTACACGTCAAATTTCGAAAGTCGGATATCGTCTCGATGTGGATACGTATGATGTCTCACTTCATAGTCTATTTGGTAAAAAAGTAGGGACGATTCTAGACTATGTGATTATATTCTTCTTATTTGGAATTACGGTTATTATGATCGCAGGTGGGGGATCCGCACTATATCAAGGTTTCGGTGTGCCGAAATGGATCGGTTCACTCGCGATTGTCATTCTATTATTTATCGTCTTACAACTACGCTTTAACAAAATCTTAAGTGTCTTAGGTTTCGTGACTCCTTTCCTTGTGATTGTGGTCTTAGTTATCGCAGGTTACAACATTATCAATCCAAGTATTCCATTCGACCAAGTTCACAAGTATACAGATATTTCTAAAGCATCTACACATTCTTGGTGGTGGAATGCGATTGATTATGGTGGTTTAATCATCGCCAATAGTTTCAGTTTCCTAACGATTGTCGGTGGCGAAGCAATGAGTCATAAGACAGCACGTCGTGGCGCTTATATCGGCGGCTTCGTCTTTAGTTTACTGCTCTTGTTAATGGTAGCAGGACTTTTAGCCAATCTTAAGACAGCGAACAGTGTGGACATCCCAACACTATTGCTCGCAGAACAGATCCATCCATGGTTAAGTATCTTAATGTCAGCAGTCATGTTCGGTGTTATCTTTAATAGCTGTATCGGTATGCTCTATCCGTTCTTAACACGATTCACTGAACACAAGACGATGAAATACTTTATCTTATTGACGATCTCACTCGTTGTGAGTTACGCATTAAGTTTCGTTGGCTTCGTTCAATTAGTGAACTTCGTCTTCCCATTATTTGGTATTGTGGGTCTCATCATTACTGTTGCTTTATTCATCAGATGGATATACAACAAACGTGTTGAGAAGAAATTGATGTAGTTGAGAAGTTTGAGCTATTTGATAAAAGTGTTAGAAGTTGGCATGAATGGCGCAGTTTATTTTAAAAGTATCGCAATAGTGATTAAACCCGTCGGAATCGGCGGGTTTAATCACTTTTAGTCAGATAAGAAGTATAGCGGGTTGAAAACACCTAATCATGTATGAAAAAAGTGATAAAACGGGCTAGCTCACAAGAAACTTCCGTGTTATAGTGGGTAGGACAATATTTGAGATAGAAGGTGCTATGATGAAATCGAAGAAACAAGAAGCGGCAAGTAACATCGCCGTGTTTGATGCTGGCATCGGAAGTTACGCAGTCGTTGAACTCTTGCGTGAATACTATCCGAAGCAGAACATCTTGTATTTCGCTGATCGTGCGCATTTTCCATATGGTGGTAAAAGCAAAGAAGAACTTAGACAAATCATGAAGACAACGATTGAGTATCTACTCCAATACGAACCGAAAGCTATCATCGTTGCATCGAATGCACCTTCAGTCCTCGTGCTAGACGAAGTGAAAGAGGATTACGACATACCTATTTACGGTATCAAGCCACCGATTAAAAAAGCAGTTGAAGTTTCGAAATCAGGACATATTGCAGTACTAGGCGCTAAAGCACTCGTTGAAAGTGAGCGTATCCAACATTATATCGATGAGGAGAAAGGTGAGAGCCAAGCAAAGATTAACACGATCGATGCGTCAGATGTCATCAAGTTAGTAGAATCAGGCGACTTCATCAACTATCCGGCTGAAGTGAAACAACATGTGAAAGAGTTTGTAGCTGACATCATTGAACAAGATCCAGAAGTCGATACATTTACACTCTCATCCACTCATTTACCATGGGTGAAACCGTACTTGACCATCCTATATCCACAGTATCAATTTCTCGATCCTGCCCGTCACATCATGGAGAATTTGAAACCCGTCGTGACGAAAGGGAAAGGACGTGTCAAAGCCCTCGTAACCACTTGCGAAGATTACACGTTAGAGAACTTTGAAGATACACTATCCAAACTCAACTTGAAGATGGAAGTCGAAGAAGTTGAGATGGACTGTGGAGAGTAGAAGAAGTTGTGAATGAACGCCTTTGGAGTGGAAGATAAAAGTGGTATTCTAAAAGAAATTAGTATATACTAGAGAAAAGGGCGACATGCTGCAACATGTCACCCAGTAAGCCCGTTTATGACGGTGGCTAATTGATGTTAAATAAGCCATCATTAACCAAAGTTATGATGGCTTATTTTTTTATGCTCTTAATACCATTACAAGAGTTTGAATGGATGTTAAGAGTAACATCGCAAATTCAAAATCTGTCACTTACTTTCCTTTCTAGGAAGTAAGAAGCGCTTAAAAACATAGGCTTCACCTCCTAATTGAAGTGCAGCCACCATCATCAACTTGCTTACAAGAATTATTATACCATGTGGTTGCCCAAAATGGACAAACAAATTTATTTTATTTAAATAGAATATTAATTAATAATTCAGGGGTTGTGCTGTGATATTTTATGTTTTTTATAGTAGCATTATTTTAAGTTATGCAGTATAATTGAATTAAGGAGACATGCCGGAACATGTCATCCCAGTTTAAGACGGTAGCTGTAAAATAATATGTGTTTAAGCCATTACAACCAAAGTTATGATGTTTAATTTCTTATGCTCTTAATACCATAACAAAAGTTTGAATGGATGTTAATAACAACATCGCTAATTCAAAATCAGTCATTTACTCTCTTTTCTAGGAAGTAAGAAGCTCTTAAAAACATAGGCATCACATTATTTGAGGTTTAGCTATTGTTACAACATGAAGGGGTGAAACATAAATCACATTTACGTTTCAGCTCTTTTTTTATATGTCTCTATAATAAATTAGGCTTGGAAGTAACAAATGGCTTTACTTCCAAGCCTAATATCGTCTTTAATATTAAAACGAGCAATGACTTTGTCGAAATATGCTTATTTAATAAAACGAGCTACCCAAACTAAATAGTATCTTAGTAAAAGTATCATATTTCTAGAAACACTCTAATTAAACCACACACCACCAACAATAAGGATAGGAGAGGTTGAGTGTGAGATAATTGAATTAATAGTTTAGAACGAATTTCATAAATTTATCGAATGAAGCAACACAAGTAAAAGGTGGGAGTAGGCGAGACTCTTGAGGGATTAAAGGTCACAGTGAAAATCCAGTAATAACGCGCAACAAGCGTTATTACTTAGTTGAGCGTGACCCCCTAAGAACGCGAGCCGTTTCTCCCACCCAATACGCAGTATTGCAATTAGTAAGAAACAATAATATTCAAACCCAACAACTAAAAAAGAAGAATGGTGAGGTTGGTGATGAGACTGATTAAAGAAATTAGAACAAACCATACGAATCGTTGATATCTAGCAATACAAGTAAAAAGGGATAGCGTGACTCTTGAGGGATCAAGAGCACAGCGAAAATCCAGTAATGATTCGCAAAGCGTATCATTACTTAGTTGAGCGTGCTCCCCTAAGAAAGCTTCGCTATCCCCAATACGCAGTATTGCAAATTAGTACAATTCACTATATTCCTTGCGAAACAGTTTAAAATACAACAATCCATCTAAACCTTTTCAATATACTGATCCTCATACTCTAAATCCTTACCCACAGGCTCCCATCGGATCAACGTCGTCACAACCACACCTATAATAGGGAACACCGCAAGAATCAACATCGTCTTATTCAAACCATAGCTACCATAAATAATAGGAAACACAAACGTCCCAAACATACTACCAAACCGGCTCACAGACTCAACAAAGCCAGTCCCCTTACCACGAAGAATCGTCGGATAAGACAACGACGCAATCGCCTTACCCTGCGTTCCCGGACCACTCGAATGCCCAAACAAGAACACAGCAACCATCGCCGCAATCAACCAAGTCATCGTCTGACCATAGAAATTACCAATAAGCAACATCATACTCGCCACAAGCGTAAAGCCAATAATAGTAAGACGTCGCGCACCCAATTTCGGCGTCAACAGCGCTCCAGTCAGACCACCAAAGATACCTGCAATGTTAATCAACGCAGTACCCGTCAATGATTGAAGCTTATCTTGACCCATAATCGTCGTCGCAATCAACGGTATGTAGAGACCAATCGCATAGTACTGCATACCTTGTAGCGTCGCAATCGCTGTAGCAAGAATCGTACGCGGGCGATAACGTTTGTTAAAGAGCGTACGCATCGGATGTTTCACTTCACGATGTTCATACGTCGCATTTTCACCCTGATCAGGTGCAATATTTACCGTAATATTATAGTTCTTCTCAAGCTCCTTACATGCCTCTTCAAGCGTTTTATTCTTCATAGACCAAGTTGGACTCTCACTGAGATAGAATAAGCGTAATATTAAAATGATTGTTGCGAAGACAGCACCCATACCTACGGAGTAACGCCACAACAACGCGCCTGTGCCTAAACTATAGAAGAACATCACAATCAGCGCTGAAGTCACGACTGCAATGTACCAAACCACTTGCCAGTAATTGACGTTACGTCCCTTCGCTTTCTTATTACTAATTTCAGCTACGAAGGTAAAAGCAACTGGACTATCCATCCCAATCGCAAATCCCATGAGCAAGCGGAAACATAATAAGACAGACGGTACCGGAGCGAGCGCAGCCCCAATCGAACCAATAATTAAAGAAATCAGAGAAATTGAGAGAATCAATTTCCGGCCGAGTTTATCGGCATAGAATCCACCAATGGCTGCGCCGAATAGTGCACCAAAGGGCATTGCAGTCATGATATAAGATAGATACGTCTTAGATAGCGTGAATTCTGACGTTAGTTGATCTGTCGCCGTACCGAGAATCGTTAAGTCATACGCATCAAGAAAGATCGTCCCGAGAACGATGATGAGTAGTAAAGCCGTTCGTTTCGTATTCTTCTGACCGTTTACGTAATCAATAATATCTTGTTTCGTGTGAATCGTGATGGCGGATTGTGCCATACCAATCCCTCCCCAATATGTAATGTAGTTAAACAGTTCTGAATGGAAATCTGAGATTCATCCATGTGATAATAGCGATGTAGTATCACAGGTATGCATTGTTAGTATACAATGACCTGAACAGAATTACGATTGATAATTTACAAAGTCAGAAATATTAGGAGCTGAATTTATGTTTACAGTCTTTGGTCATCGTGGATTACCATCGAAAGCACCGGAGAATACGTTAGCCTCATTTAAAGCTGCTTCTGAAGTGGAAGGAGCACAATGGTTAGAATTAGATGTAGGTATCACGAAAGATGAACAACTCATCATTATTCATGATGATTATTTAGAGCGGACGACGACTATGTCCGGAGAAATTACCCAACTCAACTACTCAGAGATAAAGGAGGCTTCCGCAGGTCTTTGGTATGGCGCGGAGTTCAAAGAGGAACGCTTGCCGACTTTTAAACAGATCGTGGAGCTAGCCAACACATACCAAATGAATCTCAACGTGGAGTTGAAAGGTGTCACAGGTCCGAATGGCACAGCACTCTCTCGCAGCATGGTGGAGCAGGTGCATAACCAACTGCAAGAGTTAGATAAAGATTTAGATGTTCTGATTTCTAGCTTTAATCTTCCTTTGTTGAAAATGAGTGAAGCCATCATGCCAGAATATCGTCGTGCAGTGTTATATAAAAATGCGTATTTCAAAGAAGACTTCCGCACCGTTATGGATTTCTGCAATGCGCAAATTATTAATATCCAAGATGCGAAACTCACTGAAGCACGCGTAAAGATGATTAAGTCAGCAGGATACGAACTTAATGTGTGGACAGTTAATAAACTCGCACGCGCCAATCAACTTGCGAATTGGGGCGTGGATGGCATTTTCACAGATAAATTGGATCAACTCATCCATCTATCTCAACGTGATTAAGAGGAGTAGATCGACATGGTACGTTTGAGTATCTTAGATTATTCACAAATTGATGAAAGTAAAGATGCAGAACAAGCGTTACAAGACACGATACGCTTAGCAAAGTTAGCTGATCGACTCGGCTACCACCGTTTCTGGGTGACCGAGCATCACAATGTGCCTGCATTCGCGTGTAGTAGCCCAGAGCTGCTGATGATGCACATTGCGAGTCAAACTGAACGCATTCGTGTCGGCTCAGGTGGTGTGATGTTGCCTCACTACAGCCCTTACAAAGTAGCGGAGAACATGCGTATGCTTGAAACGTTCTATCCGAACAGAGTGGATGTGGGCGTCGGCAATACGTATGGCACGCTATTAGTTAAACGCGCATTAGATGAGATGAAGTCGGAGTACAAGGGCTATCGTCAAAGCGTGACGGAACTGAAACGTTACTTAGCTGACTCTGCAGTGACGCTACGAGGACAGTCATTGGTGGCGCAACCCGTCGTATCGCGTATACCTGAGATGTGGTTGTTGAGTACGAGTGAAAGAACTGGCCGTTTAGCCGGTGAATTAGGCTTAGGGTTTACGGTAGGTACTTTTCTTCTGCCTAACCAACGCATGATTGATGGTACCAAGCGTAGTGTAGCCACTTATCGTTCTGAGTTCGAAGCGAGCGAAATGAACACGAAACCGCACGTGATGGTGACGGCATTTATCGTGATTGCTGAGACAGAGGACGAAGCGGAACAGTTAGCTCAAGCGTTAGATATTTGGTTATTAGGTAAAAAGCAATTTGCGGAATTCGAACGCTTTCCTTCAATACAAACCGCTCAGGAATACCAACCCACCGACCGGGATCAAGAACGCATGACAGACCATCGTTCAAGTATCTTAGTCGGAACTGCGCAGTCGATTCAGCCGCAATTAGAAGCACTCATAGAAATGTTTGATGCAGATGAAGTATTAGTATCCCCGTTATTGCCAGGCATTGAAGCACGTTGTAAGGCCATAGAGTTATTGGCAGAGACAATCTAATATCAGAGAAACACCTTAAATTGCGAGAGGATGAAGTAGTGAGGCTTTGTCGAATTGCGATTTGAGGTGTTTTTTAGATTGAATAAAAAAGTTGGTCTAGATCCATCATGCGTCTCGAGTGCACATTGAAAAATTAAACAGAAATAAATTTTAATGCTAGTAGGATATGATGAAATGATTTAATTACTACTACAGTAATTTATATATTCAAACGTTCTTAACGACATAAATTATGACCTTATTGACTTTAAAGCAGTACCTATATTTAAAAGGAGTGCAAAAATAATTTTTACTCATAACATTTTCTTAAAGTGATGTACGCTATTCCTCGAAGCAATTCAATTAAAAGAAAAATTAAAGAGATGTGTGTTGGAGATGAGTAGAATTGCTAATGATAATTGTAAAGAACTGGAATAAACCCACGTACTCTTACAATACAAGTGAAGGGAGAAGACGACACTCCTGAGGGATCAAGGTCACAGCGAAAATCCATTTTTCGAACTGTAAAGTGAGAAAAATTAGTTGAGCGTGACCCCCTAGGAAAGGGAGTCAATTCTCCCAATACGAAGTATTGTCTTACTCAATGCATTAAAATACAACAAACAAAATAGAAATTTGAATTGTTATTAATTAGTTGAATGTGGCTCCTAAATAAGAGAGAATCAGGCCTTTTTGAAAGGGGATTATGTATAAATAACCTTATATCATTATGTAGTGAAGAACTTTAAACAAACTTTACAACACCTTAACCATTAGTTATTAAACGCTTGCTACGGTAAAAGTAGTTCAAAAACTATAAGAGAAGGTGTTGGAAAAGATGTCAAAGCACAATCATTTCAAAAAAGTATCACGCAGCGCACTCACTCTTGCACTCGCACTAGGACTTGTCGTCCCTGTCGCAAATTCAGGTGAAGCACAAGCTTCTGGTGGCGGAGGCGCGTCTCAACAACAAGGACCTCAACTCCAAAAGAACAAGCCGAAAGTAGCGCCTGTGCCTGCTAAAGATCAACCGAACCGTATCGTTACGAACTTCAACGGTGACACGAAACACGAAATGGCATTCAATTGGTATACGACACATCAATTCAAAGATGCGAAAGTATGGGTGTCGGAAGATCCTAATTTTACCAATCCAAAAACGTTTAAAGCACAATCTAAAAAAGTGAAATCGAAATACGTCGAACGTGACCAAAATGGTAACTTTATCTTCAAAGATGTGAAGAAAGATGACGATGGTAAGCCGATTAAAGATAAAAATGGTAAAGAACAAAGTAATGGCTACTTTACAGATAAAAATGTTTCCGGCCCAGAATGGACGAGTGGAGATCAACAAGGGGAAGTGAATCTCACGTCTCAAACGGAACATACATACAAAGCACATGCGAAAGGACTCAAGCCGAATCATACGTATTACTATCGTGTAGGTAGTGAAGACGGGCCGAAGAGTGAAGTCGGTCATTTCAAGACATCTGGTAAGAAAGGTGATCCGTTCAAATTCGTGCAATACACAGATACGCAGAATGCTTTCTGGAATGAGCATGCACGCAATGAAGCACAGTTCGGCGCAGACACGTTACAACGCGCAATTCAAACTGCGGGTCAACCGGACTTCGCACTCCATACAGGTGATTTCGTTGAATCAGCGGAGGTAGAGGATGAGTGGAAAGACCTTTACGATCAGTCACGTCCATCATTCATGTCACAGCCTCTCGCAGCCGTTTCAGGTAACCATGACGAACGTCCGCTAGATGATGATAACGATGACAAATTGCTCGATCGTTTCAACCGTCACGTCAATGTTCCGAAAGGGAATAACGCGATGAACGGTGGCTCTTATTATTCCTTTGACTACAATGGTGCGCATATGGTGGTAGCGAATACGAATGATAATAAGAAAGGTAAAGATAATCCTGACGGTAAAGCGATTGGTAAAAAGCAAATGGAATGGATTAAGAAGGATATTAAACAAGCACGTAAGAAAGGTTCTAAGTGGGTCATTTTAAACCTACACAAACCGATGTACTCTAAATCTTATCATGCGCTATCTGATGACGACGTGAAAAAAGTACGTAAAGAATTGACGAAAGAGATTGATGACCTCGATGTCGATCTCGTACTACAAGGTCACGACCACGTGCTCGCGCGTACGAAAGTGCTGCAACATACGGATACGAAGAATAGTTTCGTCAACGCAAAGACAGAAGACGTGAAGCAAGTCAAAGGTAAAGACAACGTCAAATACTATGACAATCCGAAAGGCTCTGTTTATGTGCTTCCTAACACGGGTGGTACGAAAGAATATGATTCTATAACTGATAAATCGTTGAAACATATCAAGAAAGTGCGTCCTGAACTCAGCTGGCTGAAACGTAAAGATTTAGATCACTACAATAGCTTGTTTGCGTTAGGTCGTCAGCCGCAAAAAACAGATGCATTTAAAGATAAACATTCAAATAATCGTGACTCTTCAAGCCAAAACTTCTCCGTCTATGAAGTGAAAGGCAACAAATTGAAAGTGAAAATTTATCAATTGAGTGGCGACATGACGAAAGGTGAGCCACGCCAAACGAAATTAATAGATGAATTCGGAATTAAGAAAGATAAATAATGTGAGTCAAAGTAAATTGAAGCAGCAAGGGGGTGACGGTCAGTTTGAAATTGAAATTATGGCAAGGTGTGGCTGTCGTGAGTTTAGGTTTGGTACTCGGTGGATGTAGTTCTGAAAGTAACAGTCACGCGAAAACAGAACAGGCGCACACTCAAAAGAGTGATACACCGCATACTCACTCAGTTTCACAGAATCAGAAAGAACAGCTCAAGAAGGAAGTCATACAGTATTTTAAACAACATAGCTCAGCTCAGGCACCTGCTTTCACCACACGTTACTTCGCTGGTGGAACGATATCGTCGGGTGACTGGTATGCGGTAACACCAAAGGGACAACTACAGGTGAGCGATCGGGGTAAGCCGGGAGCGAAAGCTTTTAAAAAACATAATGTGGTCGGTATCACGACGTATACAAGTAAGAACGGACGTAAAGGGTTAGACCCTCAAGCGAAGTCATTGTCTAATATCGAAGGTTATATGCGTGTGGCGAAGATGGACCGTCCTATTAAGAAATACTTGTTCGCTGATGATGGCAAAGTGTACGAAGCTAAGTTCAACGGTCAAGACACCACATTGTCTACCGGATTCGCGCCTAAAGATCACAACGATAAAGATCCGAATTTGGCACCAAACGACGTGTTTAAACCGACTTCTGATAAACAGTTGGCTGACTTTTGGAAGAAGACGCTTGAGGAAGCGAATTAGTGTAAAAATGTTAGTTTGAAATTTGTCAAAGTCTCGTTATATAAATACTTGTAAATTCCATGTGTAAAATCATATAATTAAAGAAAGTTATTGCGCGTAATGAGTCAAATAATGAAAGGTTGAGATAACGTTAACTAACCCTTATTAAGATGCGACAGTTCTACAACTACTATGTCCTTTCATCATGATTTGCGTCGCAATAACTTTCTTACCTTTATGGTAACGTCTTGTCACTTCAGTTTAACGAATGATTTTGAAAGGTAGACAGTGGTCTATCTTTTGAGGTCCAATGCTATGGCGAGAAGCTTAGTAGAGAGTCTATACGTTGAGTCAATTGTAGCAACGTTTCAACGAGCTAATACGCTTAATACTACAACTCATTTTAATACACTACATGCTGGGCTCGATTGAAATGTTAAGCAACTTAAAGCGTATAGAAGACGGAGTGCATTTTACTATAACTATGAGAAATAAAGAAGAATAGAATATAAATTTCTGAATAATCTAACTTGAAGTCTGGTGCATTAGCACATAATTTGTCATAATTAAGATAGAAGCCTAAAGCAATCACAGAATAGGCGATACGAAATGGGAGTGACAAATTATGAAGACAATTGCTATCGCAGGTGCAGGCGCTATGGGTGGCCGTATCGGCACGCAAATACAAGAAGCGGGTTACGATGTGACACTGCTCGATTATTGGAAAGAACATGTTGAGAAGATCAATCGTGACGGTATAGAAATTCAAACGGAAACGGACACATATCATCTTGATATCAAAGCGAAGTTTCCGGAAGAGGTGAACGAACAGTATGATCTCATCATCATCTTAACGAAAGCAATGAAGTCGAAAGAGATGATTGAGGTGTTGAATCAACGTGGTGCGATAAAATCAGACACAGCCATTCTGACGATGATGAATGGTCTAGGTCACGATGAGACGTTCGCTACAATTGTTCCGAAATCGCAAATCTTCCTCGCTGTGACGATGTGGACGGCAGGCATGAGAGGTCCGGGTCAGCTGTTGCTTGAAGGTGACGGCACGATTGAGTTGCAACGTGTTGACGGTGTTGCTGACGAACGCACGGAAACGATTAATCAAATCTTTAACGATGCGAAGCTCAATTCTCGCGTTTCTGACAACGTCTTCCAATCTGTATGGTCTAAAGCGACGCTCAACAGTGTGCTCAATCCTTTATGTACAATTTTGGATAAAAGAATTGGAGAGTTCGCTCAATATGAGCAATCACGTGAGATGATTACGCCAATTATTGAAGAAATTGTAGCTGTAGCTGAGGCGAAAGGGATTGAACTTAACTTTGATGATTTAGTTAAAAAAGTAGAAGGTTCATATCCTGATGAGCTACAAGGTCTACACTATCCATCTATGCATCAAGATTTACACAGTGGTCGTTATACTGAAATTGATTATTTAAATGGTAAAATCGCTCAGTATGGTAAAGAGGTTGGTGTGGCGACACCAACGAATGCATTGCTCACACATATGATTCACCAACTTGAGATGAAATATGTTGAAGCGTAATGTAAATTGATAGAATTCACTTAGCCGGTAGTCTGCGGGTTGTCTTACCTTAGACTGCCGGCACTCTTATGTTCAGAAATAGCGAAGATGTGTACACAATTTTTGTACTTTTTATTGAAACACTTTTAGGGAAAATATAGAATGAAAAGTAATCAACCTTGTAATAATGATAGAAGTTTGACGCTAAATGAGTCGGGTAGGAGAGCGCCTGCCCTTTCTCATCAACTTCTTAATAAAAAGCGTTGTAACCAGATTAAGAAATATAGATGAGGTGAAATTATGCAGATACTCTTTGATGCTGCAGTCAGCCCGGTTTATCGTGGTATATTGGCTTTCTTCCTCGTAATTAACGTGGTACTGGCCTTTATTATCGTCTTCTTGGATCGAGATCGACGTGAAGCCACATCGACTTGGGCTTGGTTATTCCTATTATTTATCATGCCTATCGTTGGATTCTTTGCATATATCTTCTTTGGACGTGCGGTACGTAAGAAACGTCAAACGAATACGTACTACAACCCGATTGATGATGATTTACATCGTAAGAACTATCAACAAGAGAATCCACAGAAATATATTCATGAAGCGCATAATCCTGTAGTTCGTAAACACAGTGATATCGTGAAGACCCTTTTAACGAAAGAAGCGTCGTTCCTCAGTCATAACAACCATATCGATGTGTATACTGATGGACACGATTTATATCGTCAAATGTTAGAAGATATGCGTAATGCGAAGACTTTTATACATATTGAAATTTACACACTTGAGCTAGATGGTTTAGGTAAAGAAATTATCGATGTGTTAGAAGAGAAGTTAGGAGAAGGGCTTGAAGTCAAGCTCCTTTACGATGCGGTCGGCTCTAAGACAATTCATAAATCGAAATTTAGTCATTTCCAATCGCTCGGCGGTCAAGTCGAAGCATTCTTTAAAGCGAAGATTCCGTTTATGAACTTCCGAGTGAACAACCGTAACCACCGCAAGATTACTGTTATCGACGGTCAGAAAGGTTATGTCGGTGGTTTCAACATGGGTGACGACTATTTAGGAAAAGGTAAGTTAGGTTACTGGCGTGATACGCACTTCCGTGTTCAAGGTGACGGTGTAGATGCGCTAGAGTTGAGTTTTATTCATGACTGGAACTCACAATCTCACAGGGAACAACTGTCATACAACGAGAAGTATTTCCCTAAAAATGCTTACGAAGATGGCGACAAGTCTATGCAGATTGCATTGAGTGCACCGAGTGACAATTGGCATCAAATCGAGTTCGGTTATATGAAGATGATTATGAACGCGAAGAAATCGATTTACATGCATTCACCATATTTCATCCCAGATAACGGTTATATTAATGCCTTACGTATTGCGGCGAAATCAGGCGTAGATGTCAACTTGATTATTCCTTGTAAGCCAGACCACATGCTCGTGTATTGGGCGACAATCACGAGTGTGGCGCAACTCATCAATGATGGTGTGAATGTCTATACGTATGAGAATGGCTTTATTCACTCTAAGATGATGGTGATTGATGAAGAGGTTGTCAGCGTCGGTTCTGCCAACATGGACCACCGTAGCTTCGAACTCAACTTTGAATGTAATGCGTTTGTTTATGATGACAAAGTGGCGAAACATTTAATTGAGAAGTTCAAAGAAGACTTGAAAGTATCTGAGAAATTGACGAAAGAACGTTACGAACAACGCTCTACATGGATTAAGTTTAAACAATCGATTGCGAAACTCGCGTCACCAATTCTTTAATTGGTGGTTGAAGGCTAAGGATGTCTGTTTGTACGATATCCTTAGTCTTTTTGTTGTGGTGTGAAAAGTGGAGCGGCGCGTCGAAAAAAGGAATAGAAAAGCACAATATTAAAGCGGCTACCTCAAATGATGAGATAGCCGCTATTCTTATGGCATCTATTATTGAACTTTGTTCACTGATGCGTCGTAGATAGAATCGATTGTTTGACCTAAGATTTTGTCGAATTCTTCGTCTGATTGACTTACACGTAAGTCGTTGATTAAAGCACGAGAGAAGCTTGCGATTAAGTCTTTGTTTTGTTTAAGTACTTCGTTCGCATGTTCTCTACTGTAACCACCAGATAAAGCAACCACACGTACCATGTTAGGGTGGTTAATTACTTCTTCGTATTGGTTAGCTTTTGTAGGGATAGTGATCTTAAGCATTACAAGTTGATCATCGTCTAATTTGTTTAAGTGTTCTAATACTTTTTTAGCTAAGTATTCTTCGATTTCTTGTTTGTGTTCAGCATTGATGTTGACTTCTGGTTCAATGATAGGTACTAAACCTTTAGCAATGATTTGTTTAGCTACTTCAAATTGTTGTTCAACAACTTGGTCGATACCTTCTTTGTTGAATTCTAAAATGTTTGAACGCATTTTAGTACCGAAGATTTTGTGGTCATTTGCACGGTCTAACAACTTGTCTAAATCAGGGATAGGTTTCATAAGTTGAACGCCGTTTTCTTCTTTATCTAATCCTTTGTCGACTTTCAAGAATGGTACAACACCTTTGTCAGCGAGGAAGTCACCAGTGTGTTTACCTTGAACTTCGCGGTCCATTGTTTGTTCGAAGAGGATGGCACCGATGATCTTGTCACCAGTGAATTCTGGTGATGATACGATACGTGTACGCATATCGTGAACGAGTTGGAACATTTCGTCATCATTAGAGTATTGATCTTCTTCAATACCGTAGCCTTTCAATGCTTTAGGAGTACTACCGCCACTTTGGTCTAATGCTGCGATAAAGCCTTTACCATTCTTCATTTTATCTAACTGTTCTTGATTCATTTCTTACTTCCACTCCTTTAGTTAATCTCAGTTATAGTATGCTAAAAATTCGGTCATAACGCAAATAGTAGCGCTTGTTTTTGGCGGAAATTTTGTGCTTTTTTGTAAGGTAGCGCTTTCTTTTTGGAAAGGGAGTTTGTGAGGGGTTTAATCACAAACGGAATGTTATATATTTTCAAAGTAAAGAAATCAATTTAATATCGAGATATTCTAATAAATTAGGAAATGAGCTAAAGAAAATGGTTGATTTTAAAATTTATCTATATACGTTAATAACGAATAAATATACATAGTCCGCAAATCATTAAGTCTGTTCAATTCGTTAAATCGTAACTTAACAAAGCGTTAACGAAAGAAAAATCTGCTACTCTAATACTTCGTTTTTATATAATTATTCATTAGGTTAGATACAATATTTTATGACGAATTTGCATTTTTATTTAATATTAGTTAGGCTCATGTCTGTACCTACAAAGATATAGCCGCTAGCACTTTGTACGCTAGTGTAGATTAATCTATACCACTTTCATTAAAGATATACACAAGATATATAAGGAGTGTTTAACTTTGAAAAAAGGGAAGGTCATGGACTGGACGACCTTCATAGGAACCGTCATCGTATTACTTGTTGCGGTTGTTCCTATGATGGTCTTTCCAAAAGCAAGTCAAGATGTCATAACTCGAATTAACGATGCGATTTCGGGTTCACTTGGGTCAGTATATTTAGCACTGGGACTGCTAATACTCGGATTTGTGCTCTATATCGCATTTGGTAAATATGGAAATGTAACTTTAGGGAAAGCGACAGATCGCCCTGAATTTAATAACTTCAGTTGGGCTGCAATGCTCTTCTGTGCAGGGATTGGTTCAGACATCCTATACTGGGGTGTTATCGAATGGGCGTTCTACTACCAAGACCCGCCAAATGGAGCGAAAGGTATGACAGATGAGGCGCTTTCTTACGCCACTACATACGGGATGTTCCACTGGGGTCCAATCGCTTGGGCTATCTATGTGTTACCGGCTTTACCGATTGGTTATCTCGTATTCGTTAAGAAGAAACCTGTTTACAAGATTAGCCAAGCTTGCCGTCCAATCTTGAAAGGTCAAACAGATAAGTTATTAGGTAAAATTGTCGACATTCTATTTATCTTCGGTTTACTCGGTGGTGCGGCAACATCACTCGCACTCGGTGTACCGATGATTTCTGCAGGTATCGAACGTCTAACGGGACTAGACGGCGAGAACATGGTTATGCGCAGTATTATCTTGCTGACAATTACTGTTATCTTTGCGATTAGTTCGTATACAGGCTTGAAGAAAGGGATTCAAAAGCTGAGTGACGTCAACGTATGGCTCTCATTCTTATTACTTGCCTTCGTGTTTATCATTGGACCTACTGTCTTCATGATGGAAACGACAGTAACAAGTGTTGGGGACTTACTGAAGAATTTCTTCCATATGGCAACATGGCTTGAGCCATTTGGTGGTATCGATGGACGTAAAGAAACGAACTTCCCTCAACAATGGACTATCTTCTATTGGTCATGGTGGATCGTATATGCGCCATTTATCGGACTCTTTATCGCACGTATTTCTAAAGGTCGTACATTGAAAGAAGTCGTACTCGGAACGATGGTTTACGGTACATTAGGTTGTATCTTATTCTTCGGTATCTTTGGTAACTATGCGGTTTATCTTCAAATTACACATGAATTCGATGTGATTCATTTCCTTAATCACCATAGTACTGAAGCGACAATCATTGAAGTAATGCACCACTTACCAATGCCAAGTATAACGATTGTCTTATTCTTAATCTCAGCATTCTTATTCTTGGCTACAACATTCGACTCAGGTTCATACATTCTTGCTTCGGCTTCTCAAAAAGTCGTTATTGGTGAACCTTTAAGAGCCAACCGTTTGTTCTGGGCATTCGCATTATGTTTATTACCATTCTCACTTATGCTTGTCGGTGGCGAACGTGCATTAGAAGTGTTGAAGACAGCATCAATTCTGGCGAGTGTGCCATTGATCGTCATCTTCTTAATCATGATGATTTCCTTTATGCGAACGCTGGGCAATGACCGGATACGGTTGCAACAACGTGCGGATAAGCATAAAGAGGTTGAAAGAAGATCTCTACGGATTGTGCAGGTTGCTGAGGATAAGCGTGATATTCACCACGACGACAACCTGTAGTGTTGACTTGTGGCAAGCGCTTGCATTTGTTGTCCTCTTCAAAAGGTATTGGCTCGTTTACGGGTAGTAAACGTCGCTGCATACCTTTTTCGACTCCTAAAATGCGAAACGCTTTCACTGCGCCAACAGGGAGAGATGAAGGCAAGCGCAAAATGAATCGTTAGTGATATGCACATAAAAAACAAAATATGAAATCAATGAGAGAAGCAGAAGCGCGAACAAAGTCGTATCAACGATTTGAGACGCAGTTCTGCTTCTCTTTTACTATCAATCGCTACTACTACGGACTTGACAGTTTAAAATTGCACATGCTAAGATAAACTTGAAAAATTCGTTAAATAAAAATTTAACAAACTTAACGGAGGTGCAGTTATGGACGTATTAAAAAACTTATCTCATCAACAATATATTGATGGTGAATGGGTAGATAGCTCAAATAAAGCTACAAGAGACATCATCAATCCATATAACCAAGAAGTCATCTTCCAAGTTGCGGAAGGGACAGCTGAAGATACTGAACGCGCTATTCTTGCAGCACGTCGCTCATTTGAATCAGGTGAGTGGGCGAATGAAACTGCTGAGGAACGTGGTAAGAAAGTACGCGCAATTGCTGATCAAATCAAAGAACATCGTGAAGAGCTTGCACAATTAGAAACGCTAGACACTGGTAAGACGTACACAGAATCACTTGCAGATATGGACGATATTCACAATGTGTTTATGTTCTACGCAGGTCTTGCTGACAAAGAAGGCGGCGAAATCATTAATTCACCTATCCAAGGTACTGAGAGTCGCGTCGTGAAAGAACCTCTAGGTGTTGTAACACAAATCACACCTTGGAACTATCCTTTACTTCAAGCATCATGGAAGATTGCGCCAGCATTAGCGGCAGGTTGTTCACTAGTAATGAAACCTAGTGAAATCACACCGCTCACAACGATCCGCGTGTTTGAAATGATGGAAGAAGTGGGCTTCCCTAAAGGTGTCATCAACCTCGTATTAGGTGAAGGTTCTGAAGTCGGTAATCCGATGTCAGCGCATGAAGAAGTTGATCTCGTATCATTCACTGGTGGTATCGAAACAGGTAAGCACATCATGAAACAGGCGGCAGATCATGTCACTAATATTGCGCTTGAATTAGGTGGTAAGAACCCTAACATCATCTTTGACGATGCAGACTTCGACGTGGCAGTAGACCAAGCGCTTAACGGTGCTTACTTCCACGCTGGTCAAGTATGTTCAGCAGGTTCACGTATCCTAGTGCATAACGATATTAAAGATAAATTTGAAAAAGCACTTATCGACCGTGTTAAAAAAATCAAATTAGGTAATGGCTTCGATGACGAGACAGAAGTGGGTCCACTCATCTCTCAAGAACATCGTGACAAAGTTGAAGGTTACATGGAAGTTGCTAAACAAGATGGTGCGACAATCGCAGTGGGAGGTAAACGTCCTGAACGTGAAGACTTACAACAAGGTTTCTTCTTTGAACCTACAGTGATTACAGATTGTGATACGTCAATGCGTATCGTACAAGAAGAAGTCTTCGGCCCAGTCGTTACTGTCGAAGGATTCTCAGACGAAGAAGAAGCAATCAAACTCGCCAATGATTCAATTTATGGTTTAGCAGGTGCGATTTTCTCTCAAGATATTGGAAAAGCACAACGCATTGCTAGCAAGTTGAAACTCGGTACAGTTTGGATTAACGACTTCCACCCTTACTTCGCTCAAGCACCATGGGGTGGCTACAAACAATCAGGTATCGGCAGAGAGTTAGGTAAAGATGGACTTGAAGAATACCTCAATACGAAACACATTCTTACAAACCAAGCGCCAGAACCTGTCAATTGGTTTAATAACGACTAAGTTACACTGATATTAGTAACACAAAGTGATAGCACCACAAGAAGGTTGTAACGTGTGAGATGTTCCTTGTAACGACTTCCATCGCACGTTCAACCTTTCATTTTTGAAAAATAGATAAACAATATAACGTTTGGGACATTATTTGAAAATAAATTAAGAAATGCTAGAAACTTTTATTTAGTTGAATTATATATCAATTTTTCAATGCCGACTCGAGACGCATGATGGAGCTAGACCACAATGAAAATCCATTTCTAGAGCTCTTTGAGCGATAGAAATTAGTTGAGTGTGGTCCTACGCAGTAGCTGTCTGAATTTGAGATAGCTAACGCTTTCTCAAACTCTAGTCAGCTTTACGGGGGTAGCACAACGAAATCACAGATTTCTGTGCTTCTCCCATGCAAGCGAGAGTCTTCACATTGAAAAATAATAACTTCTTATGTATGTCCTAGACTCATTTTACTAGGAGGGTTATAGAAAGTATGGCGAATCAACACACAGACAAGCAATATGACTATATCATTATCGGTGGCGGAAGTGCCGGTTCAGTACTCGGTAACCGCTTGACTGCAGACGGTACGAAAGAAGTGCTCGTTCTTGAAGCGGGACGTAGTGACTATCCTTGGGATTTACTTATTCAAATGCCAGCAGCCTTGATGTATCCATCAGGTAACAAATTCTACGACTGGATTTATTCTACAAATAAAGAGCCACATATGAATGGCCGTAAAGTTTCTCACGCTCGTGGTAAAGTGCTCGGTGGTTCAAGTTCAATCAACGGTATGATTTATCAACGTGGTAACCCAATGGATTACGAAGGTTGGGGCGCACCTAAAGGTATGGAAACTTGGGACTATGCACACTGCCTACCTTACTTCAAACGTTTAGAGAAGACATTTGGCGCTGAGAAGAATGACCCCATCCGTGGTTTACATGGTCCTATTAAGTTAAGACGTGGCCCTGCGAAGAATCCGCTATTCCAAGCATTCTTTGATGCGGCGGTTGAAGCAGGATATAAGAAGACACCTGACGTGAATGGTTTCAGACAAGAAGGCTTTGGACCATTCGACAGCCAAGTTCATAACGGTCGTCGTGTGTCAGCTTCAAGAGCCTATTTGAGACCGGCGATGAAACGTCCTAACTTGAATGTTGAAACACGTGCTTTCGTTACACGTTTAAACTTTGAAGGTCGTCGTGTGACTGGCGTGACTTACAAGAAGAATGGTAAAGAACATACAGTAAATGCGAAAGAAGTTATCCTTTCTGGTGGCGCATTCAATACACCACAACTTCTACAATTGTCAGGTATTGGTGATTCAGAGCATCTCCGTTCAATCGGTATTGAACCACGCATCCACCTTCCTGGTGTAGGAGAGAACTTTGAAGACCACCTTGAAGTGTACATTCAACACGCTTGTAAGAAACCTGTGTCTATGCAACCAAGCTTGAATAAACTTAAGATGCCACTCATCGGTTTACAATGGATTCTTGGCCGTAAAGGTGCAGCTGCATCAAACCACTTCGAAGGTGGCGGTTTCGTCCGTTCAAACGATGACGTTGATTATCCTAACTTGATGTTCCACTTCTTACCATTAGCGGTACGTTACGATGGTCAGAAAGCGAAGACAGAGCACGGTTATCAAGTTCACGTTGGACCGATGTATTCTAACTCACGTGGTAGCTTGAAGATCAAATCTAAAGATCCGTTTGAACATCCTGATTTCGTCTTCAACTACTTATCAACGAAAGAAGACGAGCGTGAATGGATTGAAGCGATCAAAGTTGCGCGTAATATCCTTTCACAACCTGCACTTAAACCATTCGATGCAGGCGAAATTTCTCCAGGACCTGATGTTCAAACTGATGAAGAAATTATCGAATGGGTTAAGAATGACGGTGAAACAGCATTACACCCATCTTGTAGTGCGAAGATGGGACCTAAAGATGACCCAATGGCCGTCGTAGATCCACTCACTATGAAAGTGTACGGTATGGAGAACTTACGTGTCGTTGACGCATCTGCTATGCCACGTACGACAAACGGTAACATCCACTCTCCAGTGTTGATGTTAGCTGAGAAAGCAGCAGATATTATTCTAGGAAAAGAACCTCTAGCACCTCAATATGTTGACTATTATATACATGGGGTGCATGATGAAGATGCGGGTACTATTCAATAGAATAGGCCAGATGTAAAATAACGAATGAGGAATCCCTCCGACGAAGTGTAATCGAGCGCTTTGTTGGAGGGATTTTTATATGGTCAGAAGGTGAAATGATTACTTTTTACGTAAAAACTGATACAACATGATAACTTATTCATAGTTGACAGCGCTTACATTTAAGGTTATTGTAGTTTTATACATATAGAAAGATTAAGAATTCTCAGTAAATTGACAAACAAAGGGTGGGGAACATGAAGAAATATCGTTATCTAATCATCACGATGATTGTACTCATGACTATGATTAACTACATTGACCGTGGTTCAATTTCGTATGCCCAAGCTGACATTATTAAAGAGTTTGGTTTCGACAAAGTGGCATGGGGCTCAATACTTGGTTATTTCGGTTACGGTTATATGTTAGGTTCATTGTTCGGAGGTATCTTATCAGATAAGAAAGGACCTAAGTTCGTTTGGATCGTCGCAGGTACGTTATGGTCTGTGTTTGAAATGGCAATGGCGTTCGCTGGTGAACTTGGACTCGCTGTTTTCGGTGGATCAGCGCTCGCCGGTTTCGGAGTCTTACGTGTGCTCTTCGGATTCTCTGAAGGTCCGTTATTCTCTACGATGAACAAGACGAATGCCAACTGGGCTGCTCCGAAAGAACGTGGTTTATTATCTGCGTTAGGCTTAATCGGTGTACCACTCGGTGCCTTAATCACAGCGCCTATCGCGTCATTTTTACTATCTGTAACAACATGGCGTGTACTCTTCATCTTAATGGGTGCGCTCGGTATCGTTTGGGTAATTATTTGGAGTAAAATGTTTACGAACTATCCAGAAGATCATCCGAAAGTATCGAAAGAAGAATTGGCAGCGATTCGCTCTACTGAAGACACGTTCTCAGGTGAGAAGACAGTGGAAACAGAAGATAGTTCTAATGAACGTTGGTATCATTTCTTCAAGAGTCCAACGCTCATCTTTAACACGATTGGTTACTTCGGTTTCCAATACATCAACTTCTTAGTCTTAACTTGGACGCCAAAATACTTACAAGACGAATATCACTTTGAAATCCATTCATTGTGGTATTTAGGTATGATTCCATGGATTGGTGCCGTCTTTACAGCATACTTCGGTGGTCGTTTATCTGACTGGTTACGTACGAAGACAGGAAACTTATGGATTGCACGTTCAGGATTGTCCATCTTCGGTATGATTCTCGCAGCGATCTGTTTCTTGATTATTCCTACGACGAATAGTGTACCGATGATTATGTTCTTAATGATGTTAGGGGTAGCATTCCTCTTCTTACCGAATGCGGTATATTGGGCTGTCGTTATTGATACTGCACCTAAGAATGCAGGTACATACGGAGGTATTACGCACTTCTTCGTTAACTCAGCGACAATTATCGCGCCAACGTTAACAGGTATTCTCGTATCATCATATGGCTACAAATCAATGTTTATTTCAGCTGTTGTCTCAGCAGTGATCGGTATTGTGGCAATGATCTTCGTTCGTCCAGGCTATAAGAAGATGAGTAAGCAAGCTTAATATCTTATGAGTAAAATGAAAGAGGTCCTTAATTGAGTCGTTCCAGACTCAATCAAGGACCTTTTAGCGTGGGTAGAAAAATAGTACTATATTGTTTTTATTTAACGACTTTCCTTTGCTTGGGAGTGGGACAGAAATCTGTGGTTTCGTGGTCCTAGTGCACACCGATGACGAAAGCTTGAGAAAGCGTTAGCCATTTCGATTGTAGGCTACTACTGCGAGGTGTTACGTTCAATTGATTGCGCATGAAACTACTCTGCTTTTTTAGCTAAATCGGTAATGTAGCGGAAGAAAACGTCTCGGTCGACATCATCGACGATGCCTACTAAGCGACCGTCCGTCTCATCGATATATGTGCGACCTTGGCTCGGGCCTTCTGTCACCACGGATGCCTTTACGGTATGCTTATGTGCAAGAGAAGCCTCTCCGGTATACGCGGTCGTGAGCACATCCCATAAGAAATAAGTAGAGTTGGTTTGGAAATGCGTTAATGGAGGCATCGCAGCGTAGCTCATTCCTAGAAATTCAACGCCAATATACTGACGTTCACGCGCCCACATCTGACGCACTTCCCACGTTAATGGCACTTGGTTGGTACTTTCTAATGCGACCATATCGATTTCAATATCTGAGTTGAAGACGGTTGCGACAGCTTCGGGATCCCAGAATGCGTTCCACTCTGCAGTGCCGTCATGTTCAGGTTCTTCGACGTTACCTTTATCGAGGAAGGTGCCGCCCATCCATACTAAACGCTCGATTTGTGAAGTGATGGTTGGGTCTACTGTGAGTGCTTGCGCTAAATCAGTTAATGGACCAGTAAATAGCAATGTCACTGGTTGGTCACTCTGTGTTACTTTATCGATAATATCTTGATAGGCTTCTACATGCGTTGTGATATCCTTGTCATTAGTTTCGTAATGTTCATTTAAGACGGGTAGGGCATCTACGAAGAACGCATGCATGCGCCACTCTTTTGGAAAAGGATTCTTGCCTCGCGCTTTCGAAGCGGCCACTTCAATAGGTTGGTGGCCGAAGCGTTGAATAATTTTTTCTGAAGCGCTGACGGCAGGTTCAATGTAACTATCCGCACCAATCGCGCTAACACCAATTAACTCAATTTCTTCCATTTGAAGTAATAGAAATAATGAAACTAAATCATCTACGCCACCATCGTGGTTAAAGTATACCGGTTTCACTTGTCGTCCTCCTCATATGTTCGACTTACAATTCTGTTATAAAGAATGATTACGAATCCAGTCTACCATATGATCGAAGAACGGCATATCGGGTTCAATCGCTACCATGTGGTCAAGCTTGGCGGGCGCAAGTAAATCAATGACATCGCCCTCGTTCTGTTCAATGTAATCGAAAGTTGTATCGATGAGTACTTTATCATCGTCTACACCATGTAAGATCAGTGCAGGCACATTCAAAGGTAGACGTGAAAGAGGTGAAGCTTGGTATAATGCTTCATCCGACGCGTCACCGAAGTATTCACGTGCTGCATCATCACCGAGATGATGATCGCGTGTGAATTTGACATCTGTCACTGGACCGAGTGCCACAATGTAGTCGGCATATTGCGCATTGTTAAACGCCAGTTGACCTCCAACTGAATGACCGATAACAGTCAGCTGACCTTCTGCAGGGAAGTACTCAGACGACTTGAATGTTTCAAGTGCTTGTTTCACATCTGTTTCTGGCGTTGGCCACGGGTGTTCGCCGCGACGGTATTCAATATTAACGACATTAAAGCCGAGGTTAACGAGCTTTTCCACAAAGGGATGCATCTTCTCTACGCCAATACGTTGACGCCAATAGCCACCATGCACGACAGCTAACCAATTTGTACTGTCGTCTGTATGATAAACTTCAATAAATTGTTCTTTATGGTCTCCGTATGTTAAATATTCCACTTATTCGTCACTCCTCGATTAATTCATTCCTAGTTCTCATTTTACCCTACTCCTCAGCGCAAGAAACTGTCGGCTTTTTTAACTATTTTCATAAAAAGACTATACTTATTTTATGTTTTTGTTATATTAAGGATAAGATTTACTTTTATAAAATATATAGAAAGCGAGATAAAGTTAATGAGGAAATTATTTACTTCAATCATATTATTTGTCTTATGTGTAGGGGTCATGGGCGTCTCTCAAGCTTGTGCCAAAGATGATGACATCTCTGTTGAAGCAGTAGGGGACAACTTGATTCACCCAGCTGTCTACAATGATGCACGCCAAGCCGATGGTTCCTATGATTTCAAACCGATGTATGAACCTTTGAAGCAGCGTATCTCATCAGCCGACATTTCGTTTATCAACCAAGAATCGCCAATGGGTGGAGATGACAAGCCTTTTCATGGCTTTAAACGTTTTAACACACCAAGTGCAGTCGCAGGGGATATTATTGATACAGGTTTCAACCTCGTGAATGGCTCTAATAACCATTCGCTCGACCAAGGTATGAGTGGTTTGTATAATGAGCTCAGCATTTGGGATCATTTCAAAGACCAAGCAACTTACACAGGTACATATCGCAGTCAAAAAGAACGTGACCATATTACAGTGAAGAATGTCGATGGTACGAAGGTGGCGCTCGTCAGCTACACATATGGCACGAATGGAATCCATCCTGATCACAAATATAATATCAACCGCTTTGACAAGAAGCTGATTAAGAAAGATATTGCCAAAGCGAAGAAAGTCAGCGATGTCGTAATGGTGTCAGCCCACTGGGGTAAAGAGGGCACGCATAAGGTTACTGATAAGCAGAAAGATTACGCGCATTACATTGCCGATCAAGGTGCAGATGTCATTATCGGTACGCATCCTCACGTCATTCAACCGATGCAGTGGATGAAAGGTAAGGATGGGAATAAGACGCTCGTTGCTTATTCGTTAGGTAACTTCTTGAACGGTCAAGCCACAGGTGATGAGAACAACATTCTCGGCGGTAACTTGCACTTTGATTTAGATAAAAATGCGAAGACGAAAGTGAAGAATGTGAAGTGGCGTGCAGTCGTCACACATTATGAGCCTCAGAATGCGCAGACACATAAAGGTAAAGCACACTTCAAGATGATACCGCTTGAAGATTACAAAGAGAAGCTAGCGAATAAACATCGTCTTAATTATAAGAAAGGCAGCCATGTGAGTGTGGATCGACTCAACGATATTAATAACGATACAATTGACGAGAAATTCCGTAAGTAAGAATGTTATGTTTGGCACATTTATCTACATTAGAATAGACACATGATGCGTAATCATGATTTGAGTTACATGTTTTGAAGTAGTATACGCAAGAACTTTTACTGTTTTGATGCGTATACTACTTTTTCTATTTAGATTTTAGTTAAAAGTGTAAAATTCAACCTATTCATTTTATAAAATGGCTATAAACACTGGCGCTCTAGTAGTTTGAGAGATATTTTAATTTGTAAAAGCGCTTACAATAAATGCAGATTAATGCATATTTTAGTAACGTGTAAAAATTATCTATTATAATGCTAATTACGTGCGTTTAAGCGGTCTCCTACATAGTTGGATAATATGCATTCAAAGCCATTATTTAGTATATTAAAACAATTGAATGAATAACTCATCTGCTGTAGGCGTTGATTTGACGATATTGCGTTTTAGAGTATAATAGCAAAGTATGCAATGCATTGTATAATCGTTAACGATGCGCAGTGCTTTGACTATCATGAATATAAAAGAAATAGGAGTTATTATGTCACAAGATAAACACAAAGGTAAGATTAATTTACCGCAACTTATATTACTCGGACTCGGTTCGTTAATTGGATCGGGCTGGCTCTTTGGTGCCTGGGAAGCATCCTCTATAGCAGGTCCAGCTGCGATTCTGTCATGGATAATTGGTTTCATCGTTATCGGGACACTCGCATATAACTATATCGAGATTGGTGTCATGTTCCCGCAATCCGGTGGAATGAGTAACTACGCGCAATATACGCACGGTTCGTTACTCGGCTTTATCGCTTCATGGGCGAACTGGGTGTCACTCGTAACAATCATTCCGATCGAAGCAGTATCTGCTGTTCAATATATGAGTTCATGGCCTTGGGACTGGGCGAAGTTCATGGGTCATCTAATGAATAACGGCCAAATCAGTACTGTGGGACTATTCGCGGTTTATGTCATCATCGCGGTCTTCTCATTACTTAACTATTGGTCAGTGAAACTCTTAACATCATTTACTAGCTTAATTTCAGTGTTTAAATTAGGTGTGCCATTATTAACGATTATCATGTTAATGTTATCTGGTTTCCACACAGGTAACTATGGTCACTCAATTAATCAATTTATGCCATATGGTAGTGCGCCAATCTTTGCGGCAACAACTGCCTCAGGGATTATCTTCTCATTCAATGCCTTCCAGACGATCATTAATATGGGGTCTGAAGTTTATAAACCTGAGAAGAACATCGCACGTGGTGTAGTCATCTCACTCATTATCAGTGCCGTGCTCTACATCATCTTACAAAGTACGTTTATCACGTCTATGCCAACGGGTATGTTACATGAACACGGTTGGAGTGGTATTAACTTCAACTCACCATTCGCTGACATGGCGATCTTATTGAGCTTGAACTGGCTCGCAATTCTGCTTTACATTGAAGCGGTGGTTTCGCCATTTGGTACAGGTGTATCTTTCGTAGCGGTAACAGGACGTGTATTGCAAGCAATGGAACAGAATGGTCATATTCCTAAATTCTTAGGTAAGATTAACAAGAAATACAACATTCCGCGTATTGCGATTGCCTTTAACGCGATTATCAGTATGGTCATGGTGACGTTATTCCGTGACTGGGGTACGTTAGCCAGCGTTATTTCAACAGCGACGTTAGTAGCCTATCTCACAGGCCCTACGACGGTCATCGCTTTACGTAAAATGGGTCCTAAGCTACATCGCCCATTCAGAGCAGGTATGTTGAAATTTATGGCACCATTCTCATTCGTCTTGGCTTCACTTGCTATCTATTGGGCAATGTGGCCAACGACAGCAGAAGTTATCTTTATTATCATTCTCGGTTTACCAATTTATTTCTTCTACGAGTACAAGATGAACTGGAAGAATACGACGAAGCAAATCGGCGGTAGTTTATGGATAATCGTGTACTTAGTGATTCTTGCATTACTATCATTCATCGGTAGTAAAGAATTTAAAGGTATCAACTTAATTCATTATCCATACGACTTCTTAGTCATTGCGATTGTTGCGTTAATCTTCTATTACATTGGTTCATCTAGTTACTTCGAAAGTAAATATTATAAGAATGCACAGAAAATCAATAAGAAAATGCGTAAAAAATTACGCGAACAACGTAAACGTGAGAAAGCAGCTAAAAAAGCTGAGAAGAAAGCACAAAAAGCATAATTTAAGTGCGATGCACCCCATAGTTGGAGAGCACACTCCAGCTGTGGGGTGTTTTTGTGTTGAGTGGGTGTGGAGAGAAGAGGGGGTATACAAGTTGACCCAATTGTAGAAGAGGGGTGGTTATTATAATATTTCGGTCTATGGCGGGAAGACATTCGCCTTAGCTCAATTTCAATGGTGGGAATTATCGACATACAAATCTCCCCTCACTACATCATATAGTGAGGGGAGAATTGTTTCATTTTAAGAGAGTTAAGATATTGAATAATAAAGTGATTTATTTAACGCTTTAGCTATTTTCAAGATAAGTCGTAAAGAGCTCTACATAATACTCAGTGAAGTCGAGATATTTATCTTTACGCACACATTCATCGATTTGATGTGGGTTCTCACCAGGACCAAACACGATGAATGGGAAGTTCTCATCTTTGTCGCGTAGTAAGTTAGACGCATCAGTAATAGCGACAGTTGGTGCTGCTTTGAAATTATCGTTGAACTTACGGTCTGCGATGGATTTACCATATTTCACGAGGTCGTTGTCACCATTCGTAAGCACAGATTCCAAGTCAAGATAAAGGTCGCTTTCAAGGTCAGCACCATTTTGGTTGTGTTTATCTATAGTCTCATTAAAGAGTTGTTTTACTTTATCATTATTGTATTCTGGAATCGTACGGATGTTGAATTCAGCTTCTGCAGAATCAGGTACAGAGTTGACTTGCGTACCGCCTGAGATGACTGTATTACTAATTACTAATCCTTCGATAACGTCTTTGACATATTCAGGATCGATAGATTGAGGAAGTTGTGGCGCAAGTTTATCATACATACCACTTAAATCGAGCGATTGACTGCGATTACCTTTAATAATTTGATGGTAAGCGTCGTCGATATCTTTGACGAAATCAATAAGCGGTAGTATCGCATTTTTACCAATCACAGGCATAGAACTATGTGCAGCGTGCCCTTTAGAGATAATGCGGTAGTCCATGGAACCTTTGTGCGCAATTACGAGCATGTTCTGACAAGGTTCAGCGATGACTAAGGCGTCAACCTCATCCATTTCACCAGCTTCGTACGCTTTCTGGGAACCGAGCTGTGCTTTCTCTTCACCTGATGTCGCGATAAATTTAATGCGACCTTTCTTCAGTAAATTGTTCTCTTTAATTTCAATCATTGCGATGGCTAAAGCAGCAAGCCCTGATTTCATATCAGCTGCACCACGACCATAGAGCATACCGTCATCTTCAGTGAGCGTAAAAGGATCGTACGTCCACTGTTCGTGCTTACCTTCAGGAACGACGTCCATATGGCCAGAGATACCAAGTACTGGAGAACCTTCACCGATTTCCGCAATTAAGTTTCCGCGATGTTCGTCTAGTTCTTGGATGCGAGAATCAATACCGTGTTGTTTAAAGAGGTCTTGTAGGTATTGACATACCTCAATTTCGTTATCATTCACTGTATTCATTGCCACAATGTCTGATAAGATCTGCACCTTTTCTTCATTAGAGAAAGTGCTCATACCTATCACTCCTTTGTTAAGCTATTTCAAGTATACTAGTTGGGTAAAATTGATGTGAAACATATTGCTTGTGACAACAACTTTTATAATAAAAATATTAATGCGTAAATAGAATAATTCGTTGGTGCGTGGTTGAGTATAGCAAGAAAAGAAGAAGCTGTGAGATTTGATATGTACGGGGAAGTGGAATAACGCAGAAAAATACAGCCGAGGTAGAAACATGGATGAATAAAAAACCTCGACTGCATCTTTACGATATTGAAAAAGAGTTATCAGTCACTCAGTTGAAATTACTTGTCTTGGAAGCCACCTGATACAAATGGAGCAAGAATTGATTTAATTACCGCAATAATCTTTTCAACCATATCAGTCACCTCCCTAAGAGAATTTCAACTCTGACTTAAAGATAACACCAGAAAGCGTGTAGATGGAGGATAATCCGTAGATGATTGTTATGAATGCATAACTGTTAAAATTTATATTTAATAAAATTCGCAAGTGTACAGAATGGAAGAGAGAAGAAGTGTTGCGGATTGTGAAAAGTATTTTCAAAACCAACAGTTATATTGATTAACAATTTCATAAACGGTATATTTAAAGTAATCGGAGGTGGCGGGAAGTTAGTGTTGAGTTTATTTAAGAAACTTATATACTGCGTCTCATTTTAATATATAAGACACGTTAAACGTCGCAATAGCTGGCTGAATTGGAAAAGGGTAGATTACCTTTTTCGAAATCTAGCCAGCCTTGCGGGGGAAGGACAACGAAATCATATAGATTTCTGTCCTTCTCCCAAAAACGAAATCGAAGAATATTTAGGGATTTAATGATACATTAAGGGAAAAGGTGATGTTATGAAGATATTGAATATGGGGAACAAGCGTGTAGCAAGTGAATACGCTGCAATTGAAATTATTAAACAAGTAAAAGCGCATCCTCAAACGACGTTAGGATTAGCTACAGGAGATACAATGCTAGAGGTCTATCCTGATTTAATCGAGTTGATCAACTTAAATAAAACGGATTTATCTGAGGTGCATACATTCAATCTGGATGAGTATGTGGGTCTAGGTGAAGGTGACAAAGATAGTTACCATACGTATATGCATGAGAACTTATTTAATCACAATTCTAGTTGGACCGCTGAGAATATACATGTGCCAAACGGTAAAGCAGAAGATATTTCCCAGGAAATTGAAGATTACGAAGCGCAATTAGAAGCGGAAGGTCCCGTGGATATTCAATTATTAGGCATCGGTGAGAATGGACATATTGGATTCAACGAACCAGGTGCTTCATTTGAGAGCACCACGCGTGTAGTAGATTTAACGGAATCTACTATTAATGCGAATAAAGTTCACTTTGAACGTACAGAAGATATGCCGACGCAAGCGATTTCTATGGGTTTAGGCTCAATCATGTCAGCGAAACGCATTATACTGCTTGCTTTTGGAGAAAAGAAAGCCGCTGCAATTCAACAACTCATTGAGGGCGAAGTTTCAGAAACATTGCCAGCCTCCATCTTACATCAACATGATAACGTTGAAATTCTTGTAGATGACACAATATATCAGCAATTGGATTGGAGTAAGCAATAAGAATTAAATAATAGTTAGAATCATAAGGAAAGCTCGTAGATGCCTTTTCAAGCGATCTACGAGCTTTTTATAATTTTAACATCGAAATTGGAAACTACTTTTACCTAAAGTTTAATAACCTGAGGAAACTTCTTCTCCATCTTTATCGTATTCTGTGACGTAACCATCATCTGCATCAATCTTGTATGAGCCAGCGAGGTCGCCATCTTTATCTGTGAAAGAGAAGCCCCAAGTGTCACCATGTTTCTCAGGTTCTTGGTAAGTGTATTCATCTGTATCTAGCTTATGACCTTCGTAAGATTCAACTTTATCGATAACATTGTCACGTGTCACTGATGTATGACTTGAACTTGAACTACTGCTGTCATCATCATCATCGTCATCTAACTTCTTATCTAGCTCTTTATCTTCATGTTCGTCGATCGCATCGTCGTCGAAAGTGAGCTCAACGTTGGTTGATTTCTCTCCGCCACTAGGACTTGAGACGTTCTCAGTATTCGATTTGAATACTTTACCTTCGACTTTCGTAGTCGCATACACTTCGACTTTGTCGTCAGCAGAGTAAGGACCGTATTCTTCATCTTCGTACTCGTCAAAGTCACTTTGTTCTTTACCGTTGATGTAAAGTTTGAGTGAGTCAGAATCGTATGAGCTAGAGTCGATAGAGACTGTAAAGCGTTTTTGTTTAAAATTCGTTTCGGCTTGTGGTTCATTCGCGGACATATCAATTAAGAGTCCGCCTTTGAAGTTCTTACCATCGACGTTTTGTTGTGCTTTGAGGTCATAAATACCTAATGGGAAAGAACCTAGCGTTTTAGTATTTTCTTCAGTAAGATTTGACTTGCGTGTCTTACCGTTGTACTCATATTTCAATTCGCCTGAGTCGTCAGGTTCAATCGTTACTTGTTTTTTAGGCACTTCGAACGCATATTTCTTGAAAATGCCATACTGCTTACCATCACGTTTCACATCCATGACGTTTTGGTCGCCTGAAGAAACGCCCATTTGATGATAGTTATGCTTGGTCATCTTTTTACCGACAGTCTCAACTTCATCGGCGATACGAGATGGACTGTCTTCTTGCTTGATATAGCGATACCAAGCTTTTGTTTCAGTCTTAGATAAATGCTTACCGTCAGACTTTAAATGCTTAGACAAATCTCCAGTCTTGCCTTTGCGAATATCGTGGGCAATGGTCTCACTTTCTTTTTTAGCTGAAAGTTGTGAACTAATGATCTTGTAAGCCGCAAACAAAGCAACAAGGATTAACACAATAATGATCAAAATAATCCAGAAGCGTTTGTTTGAAGACTTAGATTGTGAACGTTGCTGATTTGAATCATGCTGTGATCGATTACGGTCGGTTGTATCTTGGTTGTGGTTCGATTGTGTGTTTGAATGATGCTTGGAGTTGAGAGGCTTCCCACATTGGGTACAAATCTTCTGTCCCTCTTTGACTCGTGCACCACAGTTACCACAGAAGTTCATAAGATACCTCCTTTAATTAGTAATTGTAGTCGTCAGATGCCTGATCGAATATCTCATTGAGTGATTCTGCAGTTTCACCGATAAGGCCAGTGATAAAACTTTCAGCTACAATACGTAAAATAAGTGCAATGATAATAAAGTAGATAAGTATCGCGTATATGACTGGCATACGTAGTTGATGTTGATGACTATTCTTCGCTAGCAAGTACACAGGTGTCACCATAAGCATTAGTAGTGACAAGATGAGTACTGTAATTGCGATTGAAAATGCATGCATGCACATTAACAGACAACCTAAGAAGAACAACAGTACAGGTATTGTATTAATTAATACAAATTCTGATAAAAATTTCGCAAGTGAAATTTTGACATTAATCATAAGTAACAGTAAGTATGTGACAAAGAATAAGACAACTAAACCGATGAGTACATAGAATACGACTTTGATAACAGCTTGTCCTGTATCAACATTAAATTCTTGTAATAGTTTAGTTGGGAACATAATTCCAAGGAATATAGCCATAAGGATAAAACCTGCTACTAATAATGTAACCAATGTTTTAACACTAAATGATTTAGTGCTTGAAATGACTTGGTCTGGTTGTGTAAAGGCTGTTCTAAAGAAATCTTTCATTTCATGCAGTATATCTGTTGAGTGTTGTTTGAAATCAGTTCCTTGAGGTTGTTGGTTCTGAGAAGATTGTGTATTCGCATGATGATTCTGAGTTGGTTGTGAGTTGTTCTGTTGTTGTGAATTATTCTGATGAGGTCGCTGTTTGTATGTTGCTTGCTGATTGTCTTGAGGTTGATGATCTTGCGCTTGATGATGATTCTGTGATTCGGAACGTGCATGATTAGAGGTTGTTCCTTCTTGATCGTATTGATGTGTCGCGTGTTGATTATTGTCTGTCTTTACTAAATGCTCTTTATGTTCTTGAGATGTATTTGTAGTTTCTGCTTGAGTATGAACTTTGTCTTTATCAGTAGAAGAAGCGGATTTATCTGTAGACGGGTCTTTTAACTTTGTCCCACATTCGCCACAGAAGATATCTTGTTCATCTACTGGCTGTCCACAATTTGGACATTTCATGTCAATCACCCCTATTTATGTAAAATGATATTCAAAAATATAGTAACACAAAATAGTAGAAATTAAGATGACTTTTCATAAAAAAGTTGGTAAAATTAAGAAATTTTTAATAAACGGAGATGTCAGACAGTGTGAAATCGAATTATATCGTGTGTTTAGGGGCGTTTTATGCAAAAGGGGAAAGGGCGGTAAAATTTACCTAATCAAAAAAAGAGTCCAAATTGAAAAGTGAATTCAACTTGGACTCATAATTTATAAAACTTTCATCCACTCAACTAAAAGAGCATTTGGTCACTACCGAATGTCTCGCCTAACGCTTCTTGAGCAAGCACGTTGAGGTAGTTCCAAGGGCGGTCGAAGTCGGGTTGGAAGAAGAAGTCGACCATCGCAAGTTGTTCGAGTGTCCAACCTGCGTTAATAGCAACAGAAAGTGTGTTGATAGATTCAACCATATCTTCTTTAGACATCAATTGACCACCAAGAATGCGATGACTATCTTTGTCATACATAATCTTCATGTGTACCGTCGCATCATCTTGCATAAATTTCGGTCTGATTGGTTCTTGAACGAATGTTGCACCTAGATTACCGTCATAACTGTCCGCTTCCGTCTCATGAAGTCCTGTTTGACCGAATTTATAGTCAAAGAGACTTAAGCCAGACGTACCTGATACTTTCGGCATCTTCAACTGTTTACCGGCCATATTTTTAGCTGCTATCACACCTTGACGGCGAGAGTTAGTCGCTAGGGCAATATAGCGTTCTTCATTCGTAGGTGCGTAAGGGATAAGTGTTGCGTCACCACCTGCATATACGTCTTTGGCAGATGTTTGAAGATGTTCGTCAATATTGATGACACCTTTGTCACCAAGTTCAATCTTACCATCTAACCATTCTGTCGCAGGTTTCACCCCTACAGCAAAGAGCACTGTGTCCGCTTCGTACGTATTCTTATCTGTTACCACTTGTCGTTATCACCCTCGATACGTTGAACGTACTCGCCACCGACAAAGTCTAGACCATGTGACTTAGCGTTATCTTCAAGAATACGCGTAAATTCTTCGTCTAAATAAGTTGCGAGGATGCGGTCATTGACATCGATCACTTTCGTATCAATACCTGCTTGCGCAAAGGCTTCAGCCGCTTCGATACCAATGTAGCCACCACCGACTACAACGGCTTTCTTCGCAGCTTGCATACGCGCTTTGATTTCGCCAGCCCATTCACGACCGCGCATGAAGTAAACACCTTTGTAATCATTGATACCTTCAATAGGTGGGGCAACCGGTTCGCCACCTGGGCTTAAGAATAATTTGTCATAACTATATTCTGTAGACTTGCCATCTTCATTGACGGAAATCGTCTTATTATCTGTATCTAAATCAACCACATCACTATTGATGTGAACATTAACGCCTTGTTTAGCGTAAGAATCTGCCGTCGCATAGTGGAGTGAATCAAGTGACGGGGAGATATCCTCTAAGTAGCTTTGAATACCGCAAGAGAGGAAAGAAGGTTTGTCGCCACGTTCGAAGAGATGAATCTCTGCTTCTTTATCTTCTTTCAATAATGTTTGCACAACTTCAAATCCTGCGTGAGAGCTTCCTACTACAATATATTTCATAAAGCAACCTCCTTTAATGCTTCATCAACGTTCATAATGTCTTACATTACTTATTTAAACTATCTGATGTGAGGTCAAACACAGGAAGCGTTTCCATATAGTAAAAGTCATTAAGTGTTCACAGGAGAGAATGGAATTGATTTACTTTAGGAGATTTTTAATAGAGTAACTTTTTTTATTAGGTCTGATGTGATGATATAAATTAATAGCATTTAAGAGGTCATGCTGTTGATAAAATTGCGTGATAAATTGTGAAGATTTAACTGGTGCTCGTAGTTTCTTTTTCAGGTAAATAGAAGGCTTTAAATGATGTCGTGATTTCTCTTTTTGATAGTCATTAAAAAGGCTAAAGCCAAAATCATTAAAATTTCAATTTCAGGTTGAGTTAAGATAAAGATTTTGGCTTTAATGCTGTTTTGAAAAAACTGAGGAATTTCAAAAGACTGGATATGGTCAAGGATTAAGATTACGCTTATATTCTCATAGTAACGAGAAGCAAGATAACTTTTGGAAAATTTCTCAGGATTACGGAAGTCATTGTTTAAAATCTGCCTATCTATGAGATGGGATCGATTAAAGAGGAGTAAATCTCTTTCTAATAAAATTTCAATTATTGTTTGCTCACTCTTGCCTTCGCATATTACCGCTATAGGATTATTGATATCAATTTGTAATATCATAGTTGTAGTGTCTCCTCTTTCACAAGCATATCTACGTTTTTTCTAATAGCGAGATGATCTACGTAACGAGGAGAGGTCTTCAAATATCCACTCATGAATATATCGCTAATATCTGCCATATTAAGCTCAGAAGAAGAAAGCAAATTAGTATAACATTGTACATCAATACCTTGATCATTTCTAAGTATATAAATACTATCTTGACGGCTTATCAAATCAAGAACTTCAATATAATGAGTACTAAATATTAACGTAGCTTCATTTTGGTTTGATGTAGTCAAAAAGAAATCTAATAAGTCTAAAATATAGCGTCGATCTAGATCACTGCCAATTTCATCTACAATAAGATAACCACCACTTTTAAGAACTTGAATAATATTATAAAGTAATGTAAGTATTTTTCTTGTTCCTGATGAAATATATAAATGAAGCGTCTCTTCTGTTAAATGCAGAGGTTTTTCTCTGTTATTAAATTTAATTACAACTTCGGGATTGTTATTAAAAATTACTTTATAGTACTCAATAGAATTATCAAGGTGCTCTAGAAATTGTTGATTTGATGTTTCGCTTAAGAACGTTATCAATTCTTTATTAGAAATAGAAGAATGATACTCTAATACATTAGGTAAAGCATTGATATTCATTAATTTCGGAAGTATTGAGTAGTGATGAGAAAGATCTTCATATTTAGCCTCATGTATACAGTCATACAGTTCCGATTGAAAGACGTTTCTTCTTTTCACTTTAGCGTTAAGGCGTCTTTTAACAATATGTTCTTCAGTGATACAACAACCTTTATCCGTTTGACTAATTTGTACTTGAGCTCGGTATAAAGCATTCTCATGAGCGAGATAAATCGTACAGGTAACGTCGTTGTCAAAATGAGTGAGAAATTGGGAAGAGGCATTCAAGCTTCTGCGATTAAGAAATAAATCAAAGCAACTTCTAATAATATTTAGCGTCGTCGTCTTTCCTGAAGCATTCATGCCTATGAACGCAACTGTATTTAGCGCATAAATATAGTGGTTAATGCGTGTCAGTCTCTCTTCTGGAAAGTTGGGATCGAAAGGCTGGGTGGCTGTAAAGTCTATATCTAATGTGTGGTTCTTAAAGTGATTTAACGGGGTTACAATGAGTCGGAGTACTTTCATGGTGATAACCTCTTTTCATTAAGTTGTTTCGTGATGGGATAGTGTCAGTTAGGAGTTTGTAGTTGTTGAACGGTAAAAATATGAGCGATTGAAAAGGTTAAATTGAAGATCGATTTGAAATAACATGAACCTATCGTAGATGTTTAGATTAAGCCGAGTGAACGAGCTAGTAATCCTGTGAAAGCGATCAGGGTGCTACATCCCGCTAATGACCAAGAAATGAGGCTGTTTCTCATTGATTTAAACTCAGCCAGCATCTTTAATTCCATTTCGTTCATTGCGATAGTGATTTTGTCTTCGATAACGGAGAGGAGTTGATTTAATTTGTCATTAACGCTATTAAAGCTATTTTCATTTAACTTTTCGTGTTGTTGAAATGCTTCTTTAGTTAGATATTGCGTCATCGTCGTCACCTTCTTGTCGTGTTGAATCTTGATGAGTGTGGATTAAGCTATATTATAATGCATGTTGAAGAGAAAGGGAAATGCAAAGATACCATAACCGCTTCTTTTAAAAATCTGACAAAGAAGCGGCTCAAAAACACATATTTTTACACCCCTCACCACAACAACAATGTTAAATATAATCCCAGTAATGTCATGACAAGTACCGGAATAGTAATAACAATTCCTGTCTTGAAGTAAACGCCCCAACTTATTTTAATTCCTTTTTTACTCAACACGTGAAGCCAAAGTAACGTTGCCAGTGAGCCAATCGGTGTAATCTTCGGACCGAGATCTGAACCGATAATATTCGCGTAAACTAAGGCAGACTGAATGGGCTCAGCGAGATGTAGTTCGTCGATCGCTAACACGTTGATAAAGACAGTCGGCAAGTTATTCATGATAGAGGACATGATGGCTGACAGAAAGCCCATACCCATGACGCTCGCGAAAGAACCATGAGCGGAGAGGCTTTGTAAACTATGCGCAAGCAAGTTGGTCAGCCCTGCATTTTTCACACCAAAGACGACGAGATACATACCGAGTGAGAAGACCACGATATTCCAAGGTGCACCTTTAAGTACGTGGCGTGTGTCAACTGCCTTTGAACGTGCTGAGATGAGCAGTAAGATGAGTGCGACGATGCCCACGATAACGGACACAGGAAGTTGGATAAAGACACTGCTTAGGTAACCTACGAATAAGATGATGAGTGCAATCCATGACCAACGGAATAGTTTCTGGTCTTTAATCACTGTTCGTGGTGCAACTAAGTCTTCAGTATGGAACTGTTGTGGAATGGCTTTTCGAAAATACAACCACAAAACTACAATGCTACTTCCCAATGCGAAGAGATTCGGAATCATCATGTGCAGCGCATAATCGATGAAGCCGATAGAGAAATAGTCTGCAGAGATGATGTTCACTAAGTTGCTAATGGTCAAAGGTAGTGAAGTCGTATCCGCGATAAAGCCACAACCGATGATAAACGGAAAGATAACACGTGGGTTGGCGTTTAAAGTACGCATAATGGCTAACACAATCGGCGTTAGAATGAGTGCGCCACCATCATTGGCGAAGAAAGCGCTAATTAATGCGCCAAGGATGAGTATGTAGAGATACATTAAGAAACCACGACCTTGAGATGCACGTACCATATGTCGAGCTGCCCATTCAAAGAATCCAATATCATCGAGAATGATGGAAATGATGATGAGTGCGACAAACGTTAACGTCGGATTCCAAACGATTCGCGCGACATCTAAGACATCATTGAAAGAGACGACGCCTATGAAGAGCGCGAGTACTGCACCGACGATTGCTGGAATACTAATATCCAGTCCTCTCGGTTGCCAGATAACGAATATTAACGTGAGTACGAAGAGTGTAATTGCAATCCAAACCATAGTCTGACCTCCATAATATAGTAACAATATCACGATTTGAGGTGTGGTGCTATATGATAGGGGGAAGCGGTTGTGAGGGTGTGTAGATAAAGGTAAAACAAATACTAAAAATGTCGGGTATATTTACTATACAAAAAGTGAGCGACCTTCAACCATGTCATTCATCATGGCAACGAAGTTTCGCTCACTTTTTTGATTTATTTTCTTGGAATGCCGATCACATGCCCGAATTGTGGTGGCATTTCTCTTGATTCTTGCGCTTGATAATAGCTTTCAAACTTGTCGATGACTTCTTGTGGGAAGTTCATACTTTTACGCTCATAGTTGCTCACAGCCATCATCATTACTTCGTACGTAGCTGCACGCTCATCTTTCTCATTGTACATCGTCAAGAAGAGATGAATGCGCTTGTGATCATAGTCATAAATGTAAGGGTCGATGTAGAAGCGTTCGTTCACTTGAAGTTCTTGTAAAAATGACAAGTGAGATTCCAATGAGAACACTGTACATTCGTTATTCTGACGATATTCAATCGTGAATCCCATATTTTCGAACAGTTCTACGACAGAATCGCTAAAGATTGCATAATACGTTGCGTCGTGTAAGTGATTGTTGTGGTCTATCCATTCAGGCTTGACCACGTTTTGTGAAATATATTCTAAATCCATTCCCATTCCCCCGGTTAAAAATATGTAATAACTTCTCCATTCTATCAGTTCGATGACTGCAAGGTCTAAGCATCTGTTTTTAAGTCATTATGTGTATAAGAGTTAAAATGTTCCTATTGCATTCGTGATTATATTCAGATAATATAGTTTTGTAAGCGCTTACTTTTTATAATTTTATCTATAATCAAAGGTTATTAATTGCTAGAACTAACAAACCTGGTGTAAGGTGTACGGTATAAACTTTTATCATCACTATGCTTTAAGGGACTAAAAGCATCGTCGTTAGCGAACAACTCGATGAGACCCCAGTGCTCGTCACACGCTAACGAAATTTGATTACATACGAAGGGGATTTTTATGAAACGAATACTATTGATAGGTAGTGCATTTATCGGATTGATCGTCGGAGCAGGATTTGCTTCCGGTCAAGAGATTCTGCAATATTTCACTAGCTTTGGGATGGTAGGAACTTTCGCTGCACTCATCTCCACAGTGCTCTTTGCGTACGTGGGTATGATGATGATGTGGCTCGGTTCGAAATTTAAAGCGACAGGTCACAACGATGTCGTACATAAGATTACAGGTTCCGGTTGGTTCGGAAATACGTTGTCATGGCTCATCGACGTGATTCTCATCTTGACGTTACTTTGCTTCGGTATCGTTATGTTAGCAGGTGGCGGATCTAACCTTGAGCAACAATTCGGTTGGCCAACATGGGCTGGTACGACGCTCATGGCGATTATCACGTTCTTAGCTGGTATGTTGCGTATTGACGCTGTAGTTAAAATTATTGGTAACGTCACACCATTACTTATTATCTTTATTCTGATCATCGCGATCTTCTGTATCTTTACGTTGGATGGCTCTCTCGGTCATCTCAATCATTTAGCACAAGGACATAAACCGGCGATTAATAACTGGGTCGTATCTGGTATTAACTATGTATCACTGAACGTGGGTCTCGGTGCATCGATGACGTTCGTTATGGGTGGTAATGAGAAGAATAGTAAGATTGCGGCTATCGGTGGTTTGCTTGGTGGCTTTGTGCTTGGTTTGATGATTATTGTGAGTCACCTTGCGATTTTCTCTAAAATTGATGTCGTAGGTCACTTACCGTTGCCTATGCTTGGATTGGTGAATGAGATTTCTCCTATTCTTGGCTTTATTATGGCGATTGTGGTGTACTTGATGATCTTTAATACGTGTCTGGGTATGTTCTATTCGTTAGCGACGCGTTTTTCTGATGCGGGTACGTCTAAGTTTAAGGTGATCTTTACGGTGACGTTGATTATTGGATATATTGTAAGCTTTGTTGGCTTTACTGATTTGATGGCTATTCTTTATCCGATCATTGGTTATTTTGGTGTGTTGATGATTCTTGTATTGATTTATGCGCCGATTAAGATGAAGATGAATCGGAAGAGGGGCGAGGCTGAGGCGCCTGCTGAGTAGTATATTGTTTGGGCAAGGTTGAAGGTGTATGCTTTTGGCCTTGTCTTTTTTTGTGGGGTAAAATGATTAAAATATCTTCTTCTAATTTGCATTTGAGGGAATGTAGTGTGTTGTACTAATATGCAATACTGCGTATTGGGTGGGAGAGACGGCTCGCGTTCTTAGGTGGTCACGCTCAACTAATTTTTCTCGCTTAATAGCTCGAAAAATGGATTTTCGCTGTGCCCTTGATACCTCAAGAGTCTCGCCTACTCCCACCTTTTACTTGTATTGCATGTGTTTTGAACAGGTTTCTACTAATTCTTCCCAATCACCACACCCTCTCTTTTGTTTGTGTTTGGTTTAATATGGTGTTTCTAGGAAGAGAGTGGTTCGACATAAGGATTAAAATTTCTAATGGTAAGTTTTAATCGGCAATACTGCGTATTGGGTGGGAGAGACGTCTCGCGTTCTTAGGTGGTCACGCTCAACTAATTTTTCTCGCTTAATAGCTCAAAAAATGGATTTTCGCTGTGCCCTTGATACCTCAAGAGTCTCGCCTACTCCCACCTTTTACTTGTATTGCATATGTTCTGAGATGATTTCTTCTAATTCATTTCATCACACCCTCTCTTTTTGTTTGTGTTTGTTTTAATAGGGTGTTTCTAGGAAGAGAGTGGTTTGACATAAGGTTTTGAAAACGCAGTTATAATATTCATCTTCCAAAATTAATTTTATTAACGCAAACAAGCTCCGTTTTAGCATTGATCTAAAACGGAGCTTGTTTCTTCTATTAATATTTGCGTAAGAAGGGTGTTTCTCTATCGAATATTTCTTTGACGACTTTTTCTTGAACGTGACCTAATAAGCGTTCGATGACTTGTGTTTTGCGTGCAAGAATGCGGATGTTGAAGCCGTGGGTTGGCAGTTGTGATATGGCGAAGCGACAGTCTAAATCTTGTGCTGCAGCTTTCATCACTTCGTACAGATGGTCAATCATCTTCTGCGTGACGTCTGGATGGATAAAGTAACATGAGCCGAGATGTGTGTAGTCTTCCATATAGCCAATACCGCCCACCGCGTCTTTCGCAGGATTCAAGCGTAAGTTATCGAAGACGACGAGCTCGTTATCGACGTAGATTTCATTAATTAGGTGCAGTTGTTCGTAGCTGAAATCGGAATCTTCGCTAGAGTAGCCAGGCGTCAGAATATCGGTGTAGAAGATACTACCTGTTGGGCTGAGGTTAAAATGATTATGTTGGAAGAAGTTCGCATGTTCGTAAGCGATAATCGGATCACCTACGTATTCTAGATAGGCGTGCTCTCCGATATTAAAAGTCTGGTATTGTTCGACATGGTCTTCCAGTGTTTTATAAATCTTTGTTGCACCTTGAGATGTCAGGGTCACAGCTGCGTCTTCTTCAACATCAAAGTTCATGCGATAGCGGTCGCCATCTAAGTAACCACCTCCGACATTAACGATGTAAAAAGTCGGAATCGTAGACCCATTCAAGTAAATAGGACGCATGACCTTTAAGGCTTTTTCAAAAAAGATGTCACGTGCGACTGACTTTCTACCATTATGAAAGACCGTTAAATCGAGTTCTCCTGTCCACTTAGGTTGTTGTGCTGTCATTACTCTAATCCTTTGAGAAAGACGTCGCGTTCGATCCAGTTGATGACGTCGTCGAGACCTTCGTCTGTCTTGAGGTTAGTGAAAGCAAATGGGCGTTCGCCACGGAATGTGCGTGTATCGGCTTCCATTTGTTCGAGTGAAGCACCTACGTGAGGGGCTAAGTCGGTTTTGTTGATGACGAAGAAGTCGGATTTGATCATACCTTGTCCACCTTTACGTGGAATCTTCTCACCTTGAGCAACGTCGATGATATAGATTGAGAAGTCGACCAGTTCGGGACTGAATGTCGCTGCAAGGTTGTCGCCGCCTGATTCGATAAAGATGAGCTCGATGTCATCGTTACGTTCTTTAAGTTCATCAATAGCAGCGAAGTTCATTGAAGCATCTTCACGAATCGCTGTATGAGGACAGCCGCCTGTTTCAACACCAATGATGCGATCTTCAGGTAGCACACCTGTATCGACGAGAATCTTTTCGTCTTCTTTCGTGTAAATATCGTTAGTAATAACGCCGATGCTCATATCTTTAGCAAGGCGTTTGACAATTTTTTCTACGAGTTGAGTTTTACCCGCACCTACAGGACCTCCGATACCAATTTTAACTGTATCTGTCACAGTCAATTCCTCCTTTGAAATAGCTATTTAGATTTATGAGATAAAAATGCGGACGTTGACATGCTCGTGCTCCATCTGGTTGAGTTCAAGACCTGGAGCGGTAATGCCAAGTTCGGATTCGTCAATATCGAATATATGTTGTCGCACGGCGGTAATCGTCGGATACATACGATGGACAATGCGCTGACCTGCTGTCTGACCGAGCGGAATTGCACGCACTGCGTTCTGAGTGAGACTCGACACGTTCTGATAAAGGTAATAGTCGATGATGGACGGTAGATCGACACCTAAATAGTGACCGAGCATCGTAAAGCAAATGGCAGGGTGCAACTTGGCTTTCTTGTCTACCATTTGTTGATGATACCAAGCAATCCACTTACTGTCGTAAAGTTCCATAGCGAGTTTGACCATGCGTGTGCCCATCTGTTTCGTACCTTGACGGGTCTCTTTCGGCAAGCTTTGAACGAAGATGAGACGATCTAAGTACAGAATCTTGTCTGTATCCTCGTTGTTGAGCGCTTCATATACGAGGCGCATCGTTAAACCATCAGAATACGTAAGTTGTTCATTGAGGAAGAGCTGAAGCCACTCATGGAAAGTAGCTTCATCATGAACGACATCGCGTTGAATGTACGTTTCGAGACCCATTGAATGACTGAAAGCGCCAGTTGGAAATTGTGAATCACAGAATTGAAAGAGCCGTAAAGCTTGATGATCAATCATGAGAGTGTCCTATATGGCGGAATGCTTGATTGACTTTACGTGCTTCATGACTGTATGGAATGCCTAAGTCTTTCAATAAATCTTCGACGAGATAGTCATATTGTACGAGCATCTCTGTTTCTGTGAATTGTGCTGGCATATGACGGTTACCGAGTTGGTGGGCGATGTCACCCATTTCTTTCAGTGATCGCGGTTTTATGACGAGTAAATCTTCAGAGTTGACGTCGACGATAATCATGTTGTCGTCGTCTTTATAGAGAATGTCTCCATATTGTAAATCGATGGGGTTTTTTAAACGGATGCCGATTTCGTTACCGTGATCCGTCGTTACGCGTTGAATGCGTTTAACTAAATCAGAGTTCTCTAGGTAGACCTTTTCCGTATGAATGTTCTTCTCATCAGGGCTTAAGTGTGCGATGTTTCCTTGAATTTCTTCAACTATCATCTTGATGTAAGCTCCTTTCAATTAGAATAAGAAATAGCGTTGTGCGAGCGGTAATGTTTGTGCAGGTTCGCTCGTAATCTTTTCACCATCTACAAAGACTTCGTAAGTTTGTGGATCAACATCTAATTTCGGTGTCTCACTATTGTTCTTCATATCTTGTTTCGTTAAGTTACGAATGCCATGCACTGGACGTACTTTACTGCGTAGGCCGAGTACTTGTGCGATATCGTGTTCGAAAGCAGTCGTTGATACGAAAGTCATTGAGGTACCATTAATGTTAGAACCATATTGGCCGTACATACGACGGTATTTCATCGGTTCGGAAGTAGGGATAGAGCCGTTTGCATCGCCGTTAACTGCAGAGTTGATTAACCCGCCTTTAACGATGAGTTCAGGTTTCACTCCGAAGAATGCAGGATCCCAGATAACCAAGTCAGCAAGCTTACCGCCTTCGATGGAACCGACATAGTCTGAAATACCATGTGTGATGGCAGGGTTAATGGTATATTTCGCGATATAGCGTTTGATACGGTTGTTGTCGTTGTATTCGCCGTCACCTTCTAGACTGCCACGTTGTTCTTTCATACGGTGTGCAACTTGCCAAGTTCTCGTGATGACTTCGCCGACACGTCCCATCGCTTGAGAGTCAGAGCTGATCATACTGAAGATACCCATGTCTTGTAAGACGTCCTCTGCAGCAATCGTTTCTTTACGGATACGAGAGTCTGCGAAAGCCACATCTTCTGGAATAGAAGCATTCAAGTGATGGGTGATCATAACCATATCGAGATGTTCGTCAATCGTGTTGTGTGTGTAAGGTAGGGTAGGATTCGTAGATGATGGGAGAACATGTGAATAGGATGCCGATTTGATTAAGTCAGGAGCGTGACCGCCACCTGCACCTTCCGTGTGGTACATGTGTAGCACGCGGCCTTTGACAGCTTTCATCGTATCTTCCATAAAGCCCGCTTCATTCAACGTATCTGCGTGTAGCGCGATTTGGACATCATAGTCGTCCGCTACAGAGAGTGCGTGATCGAGTGCGGAAGGTGTCGCACCCCAGTCTTCGTGTACTTTCAGACCGATTGCACCAGCGTGGATTTGTTCGATGAGCGCAGTGTGATTTGCCGCTTGTCCTTTACCAGTGAAGCCCACGTTCAATGGTAGTTCTTCTGCAGCTTGAAGCATGCGATGGATATGCCATGGACCCGGTGTTACGGTTGTCGCTTTCGCACCTTCTGATGCACCTGTACCGCCACCGATATGTGTGGTTATACCGCTTTCGAGTGCGACCTCGGCTTGTTCTGGATTGATAAAATGCACGTGCGTATCGATACCGCCAGCCGTCACAATTTTACCTTCGCCAGCAATGATGTCTGTCGTTGAACCGATAATAATGTCCACGTTGTCCATGATGTCTGGGTTCCCCGCTTTACCGATTTTCATAATGTAGCCATTCTTCACACCGATATCTGCTTTCACAATTTTGTCGTAATCAAGGATTAAGGCGTTAGTAATGACGAGATCTGCGACATTTTTATCATCACGTGTCACATTCGGATTCATCGCCATACCATCACGGATAGATTTACCGCCACCGAATGTCGCTTCGTCTCCGTAAGTCGCGTAGTCCTTTTCGACATGCGCAAATAAGTTTGTGTCACCTAATCGTACAGAATCGCCCGTCGTCGGACCATAGAGACTCGTATATTGTGATTGCGTCATTTTGAAACTCATTGGTCATACCCACTTTCTTTATTAGCATTCTCAGAACCTTCGTCTTCTGCAGCGATAATCTTAGAATCATCACTCGTATCATCTTCACCAGGTTTCACGACACGTGATTCATCGACTTATCGTTCACTTCACCATGGAAGCCGAAGATACGACGATTACCGCCATATTCAACGAGTTGAATGTCCTTTTCATCGCCAGGTTCGAAACGGACAGCTGCACCTGCTGGAATGTCGAGATGCTTACCGTACGCTTTCTCACGTTCGAAGTCTAAAGCAGGATTCGCTTCATAGAAATGATAGTGCGAACCCACTTGGACTGGACGATCTCCTGTATTCTTCACTGTTAATCGTGTTTCATGATGCTCTTGATTGACCGTAATTTCAGTATTTTTAACTTTAATTTCACCAGGTTTCATCATACGACCTCCTCAGACGATAGGGTGGTGGACAGTGATGAGTTTCGTACCGTCAGGAAATGTCGCTTCGACTTCCATCTCAGTTAACATATCTGCAACACCTTCCATCACGTCGTCCTCATTTAAGATTTGTTTACCATAGCTCATCAATTCAGCTACTGATTTACCATCTCGAGCCCCTTCGAGTAGTTCGTAGCTGATGATTGCCATTGCTTCAGGATAGTTCAGTTTCAGCCCACGTTGTTGACGTCTGCGAGCTACATCTGCAGCGACCACCAACATGAGTTTATCTTGTTCACGTTGAGTAAAATGCACAGCGTTCCCTACTTTCTGTAAAAATATTGTGTGTAAAACTATTTAATACTGTCTATTTATAATGTTATTCCTAATTATGTGCTACTACAAGAAAAAAGCTAAAACTAAATAATCACTACTAACATTAATAGTGTAATTATGAAAAATGTATTACTTTATATTTTTGGAATTATATAATAGTATTGGTTTGTATAACCAAATTGAGAAGGTGAGGACTTGAATTACATACGCATTATTCTTCGCAATATTTCGCAAGTATTATTGATTAACAACGCGTGGACCGGTTTGTTGATTCTCATCGGTTTATGGATTGGCAGCATTGAAGTCGGTATCATGACTTTAATCGCGAGTATTGTCGCTCTGTTGTTAGCGCCTTGGACAAACTATTCTGAAGCGGAGATTAAAGAGGGACTCGCAGGTTTTAACCCTGTACTGACGGCGATTGCGCTGACGCTCTTTCTCTCTAACGAGTGGTATAGCTATGTTGTAGTGCTCGTAGCGATTGTCATTACTTTACCCATCGGCTCAGCGTTCAGAGAGTTCTTCAAGCCATTTAATGTTCCGATGTTGACAATGCCGTACGTCTTCATCAGTTGGATTATCTTGTTGATGTCTTTCCAATTTGAATTCATCAATGCGAACGTCAACATTTTACCGGACAAGGTGCATGAGATTGAATACTCACACCATCCGATACAGATGATTACGGCGTTCTTTACAGGATTTAGTGAAATCTTTCTGCTAAAAAGTCTCCTCGCAGGGATTCTGATACTCATCGGAATCTTCGTTGCCTCACGTAAAGCAGGACTCTACGCCATACTCGCTAACCTCATCGGTTTAGGTGTTGTGATGTTGATGGGTGCTAATCATGACGAGGTCAACGAAGGTCTCTTTGGCTACAACGTTATCTTGACGACACTCGCACTCGGTGTGGCCTTTAACACGCGTCTACATCGCATCATAAGTATCGTGCTCGGTATCTTGTTGACGATTGTGCTACATGCCGGACTGACGACTTTACTCACACCATTTGGAATTCCAGTATTTACCTTGCCATTTATCGTGGCGACGTGGATCATGTTGTTTGCAGGTTCAAGTATGAAAGTGCAGGATGATTAGCTTATTGAAAAAGAGTGAGGGAGAGCGGGAGTAAGTGAATCACCGTTTTACCTTTGTAAATGATGTATTTGAACGAATAACAGTGTGGGGACTGCGTAAATAATATGATGAGGGTCTCCGTCAATGAGTGACAACTTTATATAAGAAGCATGGATAATAAGATTGAAAGAAGGAATGGAACCATGAAGAAAGTAATCGCAATGATTGCTTCATGTACATTACTCCTTGCAGGATGTGGTTCTGCAAGTCAGAAAGATCAAGCGCAGACATTGAATGTGGAGATTCCACTGAAAACGACGTCGATTGCGCCGTATGATACCGATGTGCCTGTGAAGATTGGTGCAGTAGAAGCGCTTTTTAAAGCTCAGTCTAACGGCAAAGTGAAGAAAGAATTAGTGAAATCTTATCATCAACCATCAAATAAAGAATTGGACTTGACGTTGAAAGATGACATTCATTTTCAAAATGGGAAAAAGCTGACAGGACAAAAGGTGAAAGAGAGTCTAGAAGAAAGCTTGGATAACAGTGGCCTCGTCAAAGGGTCGTTACCTATCAAGTCAATTGAAGCGGATGGGCAAGAGGTGAAGATTCATACCTCTAAAGCGTATCCAGAACTCGTGTCAGAATTGGCGAGTCCGTTCGCAGGAATTTATGATACGAAAGCAAAAGGGAATGTGAAGAAACAACCAGTAGGTACAGGCCCTTATCAAATCAAACACTATCGTCAATCGCAATCGATTGAAGCGGATCGTTACGAAGACTACTGGAAAGGTAAGCCGAAGATGCATCATCTGAAAGTGACTTACCAAGAAGATGGCGATAAACGAACGAGTGACTTGAAAGGAGGTCGCGCAGACGTCATTACAGATGTGCCTGTTGAGAAGATGAATAGCTTGAAGAAAGATGACAAGACGAAAGTGTCCAATGTATCAGGTTTCAGAACGAGCTTGTTACTCTACAATCATACGAGCGATAAAGTGAATAAAGATGTGCGAGAAGCCTTGGATCGTGTGATTGATAGAGATAGTATCACAAAACATATCTATAAAGGTTACGCACACCCCGCGACAGGGCCGTTTAATGACAAATTAGATTATATTAAAAATCAAGAACCGACTGCTCAAGATATTCAAAAAGCGAAGCAGTTATTGAAAGATGAAGGCTACGATCAACATCATCCGTTGAAATTGAAGATGGTGAGCTATGATGGACGTCCAGAACTGCCTAAGATTGCGCAAGTGATTGAATCAGATGCGAAGAAAGCGAATATCGACCTTGATATCCGCAACGTGGATGATATTGAAGGTTACTTGAAGAATAAGGAACAATGGGATGTATCGATGTATAGCTTTGGTACCTTACCGCGTGGAGACACAGGCTATTTCTTCAACCAAGCGTATATGCCAGATGGTGCGATTAATAAAGGCGATTATCACAATCAGCATGTGGTGGACTTGATTCATCAATTGAATACGACGGTAAATACACAAGACCGTCATCAATTGACCGATCAAATTCTGAAGGCATCAGATAAGGATCAAGCCAACAGTTACATCGCCTACAATGACACGCTCATTGCGATGAACCATAAAGTGAAACACCTTCAAGCTTCACCAGAAGATATTTACTTGGTAGATTACAAGGTGGATAAAGACACATGATTGTAAAAAGCATACTTTCTAGAATAGGACAAATGATCATCGTATTATTTGTCCTTTCTACTGTGACGTTTATCTTAATGAAACTCGCGCCTGGAGACCCAGTAGACAAGATACTTCATCTCGATGAAGCGAATGTCTCTCATCAACAGGTTGAACAAACACGTGAAAGTTTAGGCTTGAACGCTTCCTTTCTATCGCAATACATTCATTGGTTAGGCCAAGTGATACATCTTGACTTCGGACATAGTTATCAAACCGGAGAGCCAGTGACACAAGAATTGTTGTATTATACACCACCTACGCTGATCATAGCTGGCGCGACAATTGGAGTAGTCTTTCTCGTGACGGTTCCACTTGGGATACTCGCAGCGAAATACTATCAACGTACTTTGGACCGAGTGATTCGTATCGTCACTTCCTTTGTAGTCAGCATCCCTTCGTTCTTTATCGGCATTATATTAATTTACTGTCTGAGTGAGCATCTCCATTGGTTGCCGTCATCAGGCATTGATTCGCCTTTAAGCTATGTGATGCCTGTCGTCGCACTAAGTCTGGGTATGAGTGCTTACTATGTGCGGCTCATGCGTTCACGTCTCGTTGAGGGCTATCATTCACGTGAAGTGCAAGCGTCTCGCAACCGTGGGCTTTCGGAACGCTTTATTTTACGTAAAGACATGTTACGTCCTGCGCTGATTCCCATCGTGACGATGCTAGGTATGTCGGTGGGCAGCTTAATAGGCGGAACCGTGGTCATTGAGAATTTATTCGGTATTCCAGGCATTGGTCACTTTCTCGTCGATAGTATTCGTGCACGTGATTATCCAGTCGTTCAAGGTGCTGTGCTGATGATTGGTTGCTTTGTGGTGCTCGCGAATACGATCAGTGACGTGATTCTTATGTGGCTCGATCCAGAGCGACGTGTGCACACGCGTGTAGATCAGTCTGGTAAAAAGGACACGCCTAAAGGAGGAGGCATATTATGAATAGATTGATGAAAGGCTCGAATTTGCCTATCCTCCTATGTTTGATTTATATGGTCATTATCGTGGCGAGTCAATTGTTCGTGAGTGCACATCAAGCGTTCGACGTCCACTTAGGTGAAACGTTACGTGCGCCCTCTAGTGCACATTGGTTAGGCACCGACGATTATGGACGTGATCTCTTTGCCCGCATTGTTATTGGTGCACGTTACACCCTTGTTGTAACACTGTTAACACTTGTTGTGACGGCAATTGTCGGTATTCCTTTAGGATTAGTAGCTGGCTATTATGGGGGATGGCTGAAGTCTGCGATGATGCGTTTAGTGGATATCGGCTTAAGCATCCCTGAATTTGTCTTAATGATTGCGCTTGCTAGCTTTTTCAAACCGAGCATCTGGACTTTAGTCATTGCGATTGTTCTGATTAAATGGATGACCTATACGCGGCTCACTTGTGCCTTAGTGAGTAGCGAAGTGACGAAACCGTACGCTCAGATGGCGCGATACTTTAATGTCCCCAATCTTGTCATTATGTGGAAACACTGCATGCGCCGGGCTTGGCCTTCGCTCATCGTAATTATGACGGTCGATTTCGGTAAGATTATTTTGTATATTTCATCACTCTCATTCCTCGGTTTAGGCGCGCAACCCCCATCACCAGAGTGGGGAGCGATGCTGAATGCGGGTCGAAGTTATATGACGAGTCATCCGATTCTGATGCTTGCGCCGGCTGCGATGATTTCTTTGACGATTCTACTCTTCAATTTAGCTGGAGATGCGTTACGAGATCGACTGTTAGACAAAGGAAGTGAATCTCATGACTGAAGAAATATTAAGTGTGGAGCATCTTAGTGTGACAACTGAGACAGGCGACCCTCTTGTGCAGAATATGTCGTTGACGTTATTACGCAGTCATCTACATATGTTGATTGGCGAAAGTGGCTCAGGTAAAAGTTTAACGGCGAAAGCGTTGATTGGGGCGCTTCCGAAAGATTTACACAGTTCTATGGAAGCTTTGTGTTATCAAGGTGAACAGCTGCAGTCTACTACATCACTTTTAGGACGTAAGGTTGGCTACATTGATCAAGATTATACGCATAGTTTCAATAATCATACGCGATTAGATAAACAACTTTCTGAGATTTATCGCTATCATTTTCAAGTATCACGTCAGCAAGCACAACGACGTGTGACGCAAGCGTTGAAGCGGGTGAATCTTGAACCTGCAATCGCACATGCCTATCGCTTTGAACTATCGGGCGGACAACTCGCTCGAATACAAATTGCAAGCGTCTTAATGTTGAATCCGGAAGTGATTATTGCTGATGAACCACTTGCTTCATTAGATGTGCTGACAGGGAAAGCGATTATGGAACTATTGACGCACTTAACTGCGACTCACGGCCAAACACTGTTACTCATTACGCATGATCTATCTCAAGCGCAACAACACAGTGATGTGATTGACGTGATGAAAGCGGGACAACATGTGGACCATTTAACTGCAGAAGATGTGAAACAACAACGGATGACAGACTATACACGTCAACTCTTCGCAGCACGTAAACGACTTACGAAGGAGCAAAGCTAATGATACAACTAGAACATGTGCACTTTAACTATGGTAAGCGCGAGATCTTACATGATATCAATTTAACGCTTGAGCAAGGTCGTATCGTCGGTGTGGTCGGTGAAAGTGGTTCTGGAAAGACGACGTTGAGCCAAGTGATTCTGGGAGCTCAGAAACCGACGAAAGGTCAGGTTCACCGGTCGAATCAACGTATCTTGCCAATCTTCCAACACGCAAGTCAAAGTTTCAACCCGGACATGACGATTGGCGCTTCGATGAGCGAAGCCTTGAAGTATTATGACAAGACGCAATCTGCAGAGGCGCAACAACGTCTCGAACAGTTAATGGTGTCATTGAAGTTACCTCAAGAGCTGTTGCGTCAACGACCAGGCCAAGTCAGTGGGGGCCAACTTCAACGGCTCAACATTATCCGCACGTTAATGTTTCAGCCTGAACTACTCATTTGTGATGAGATCACCGCCAATTTAGATGTGATTGCCGAACAACATGTGATAGACATACTGACCGCATACCATCGAGAGACCCATCAGAGCATGTTAGTGATTTCGCATGATCTACCTTTTTTACAACAGTTTGTGGATGAGTTTGTCGTGTTAAAAGACGGGCGTGTTGTCGATCACTTTGAACGCTCAGACTTGTTTGACGAACAGCGTGCAGCTTATACCAAAGAATTAGTTGCAGTTTACGAAGAATAGCTTTATCAGAGATAAGTAAAAATATTGAAAATGCTTATCAATTAACTTGAATAATATTTTATGCGATGTATAATTGAAAATAACTTAACGTAATTGAGAAAAAAGGAGCATTTTAATATGAAAAAGTTACTCATTCCGTTGATTGTTCTCGTACTTGTACTCTCAGCATGTGGAAATAATTCAGATGATAACGGCGATAAGAACGAGAAGAAGACGTACAAACAAGATGATGGCAAGAAAGTGAAAGTACCGAAACATCCTAAGCGTGTCGTGGTACTTGGAACGACTTACGCAGGTGGCTTGAAACAGCTCGATACGAATATCGTGGGTGTAGCGAACATAGTGGATGATAGTAAAGTTCTTAAGAAGAAATTTAAAGGCGTGAAGAAAGTCGACCCTGAAAAAGTGGAAAGTGTCGCGAAATTGAAACCAGATCTTATCGTTACATACAATACGGATAAGAACTTGAAGAAATTGAATAAGATTGCGCCAACAGTGGCTTACGATTATCAGAAACATGATTACAAAGATCAGCATAAAGAGTTAGGTAAGCTTGTGGGCAAAGAGGATAAAGCGCAGAAATGGATTGATGATTGGGATAAGAAAACGAAGAATGATAGTAAAGAAATCAAGGATAAGCTAGGTCAGGATACGACGGTTTCTATTATCAAGGACTTTGATAAGAAGGTTTATGCGTTAGGTAAGACGTATGGTCATGGTAGTGAGGTCGTGTATGATTCGTTTGGTATGAAGATGCCGGATAAGGTTGAGAAGGCGACGAAGAAGAATGATTTGGCTGAGATTTCGAATGAGGAGATCCCTGAGATGGCTGGGGATTATGTGATTACTCCGGTTGCGAAGGGTAGTAAGTTGTCGTTTGAGGATAAGGATTATTGGAAGAATACGGATGCTGTGAAGAATGGGCATACGATTAAGGTGGATGAGGGGATTTATTGGTTGAATGACCCTTATTCTATGGATTATGAGCGTAAGGATTTGAAGGAGCAGTTGTTGGATAAGTAATGTTTCTTTGTTGTGTAGGGTAAAATACTTGTTACTGTATACGTTTAATTGTTTTCTCTGACGAGAAAAACTGAAAGGCCTTTAATGATACGTTGAAATTGAATAGACTTTCATAAATTTGAGATGATACTTTAAGCCATGCTTGCCCAGGGGCTGCGCCTCAACTAATTTTCGCTTTTGTTGCAAGCGAAAATGGATTTTCGGCTGCAGCTTGATCCCTCGGGCGTCAGACTTAGTATCATCTCTTTTTGTATTCTTTATCATTTATAGATTTATTGATAAGCAGGCTTTCAGTTTGTGCTTAAGGGTTACAACTTGTAGAAGATATTATTTTTTCTATCTATTCCATTTCACTTTCACATCCTCACCTTCCTATCCATAGTATTTATTTGGGGTGTGGGAGGGATTATAGAAATTCGATACTAATTCTTCCAATAGAGCGCATTGTACTAATTTTTGTTTCTCTTGCGAGAAAACTGAAAGGTCTTTAATGTAGTTGGTTTTAATGGTTTTCTCTTGCGAGAAAAGAACTGAAAACCTTTTGTGGTTCGTGGAAATTGAATAGTTTGTAATAAATGGGAGATGATACTTTAAGTCATGCTTGCCCAGGGGCTGCGCCTCAACTAATTTTCGCTTTTGTTGCAAGCGAAAATGGATTTTCGGCTGCAGCTTGATCCCTCAGGCGTCAGACTTAGTATCATCTCTTTTTGTATACGGTAAATTGGTATTTGTGTCTAGTGAACGGTTTTCAGTTCTGCAATAGAGAGAATTCAATGTATTTCTTTAACGAATTGTTTTTAGGCTTCCAGTTTCTCGAAATTAACATTCTTCAATTTTATCCTATTGCTATAAAAAATATATTATCCAAGTATCCCATCCTCACCTTCACATCCATCATTTTTATTTGGTGTGTGGGGAGGAAGATAGAAACTGGTTACTGTTTCTTCTAATAGAGAATATCGTACTAATATGTATTTCTCAAAGTAAGTATTTGTGAATCTTTAAATCATTATTGCACAAGAATATAACACTTTATGCACTCTACTAATCTACTTCTGCTTATTTACTCAATTCTTACCATTCTTTTATTGTATGGTAGGAAGGGAGAGAAAGTTCTAATTAGAGGGAACAGTGTGAATAGAGGGTTTCTGGGAATTAGAGTTCAAAGATATTCAGATTACTAAGATCTGAGTGGAAAATTTCTAAATATCTTATTATGTTGTGATGAATGTGGCTCACACAGTTAAAGCACCGGACGCTGATGCGCCTGGTGCTTCGTTTTAATCTTTAATATGTTTTTTAGAATGTTGTAAGCCGTAGATAAAGTAAATTGCGAGTCCGAAGATGAACCAAGCGAGTGTGTAGAGTTTCGCTTTGCTATCGAGTCCCCAGAAGACGATGGCTGTACTGAGGAATCCTAGGATTGGCAATACTGGGAAGAATGGCATCTTGAAGCCGGGTTCTGGTAGATCTTTACCTGCTCTACGACGTAATGCGAAGATACCGACTGATACGAACATAAATGCGACGAGTGTTCCTGCTGAAATGAGTTGTGCTAGGAATTCGAATGGTGTCACTGCACCAAGGATAACTGCGACGATTGTGAGTACAATCAATGAATTGTTTGGTAGGTGTTTTTTGTTCAATTGTCCTAACCATGATGGTAGTAGGCCGTCACGTCCGAATGAGTAGACGAGTCGTGAACCTGCGAGCATCATACCGATGAGTGCTGTGAACATACCGATGACTGAAATACCTTGAACGATGGCGGCGACGACTCCGAATCCGCTTTGGCGTAGTGCCCAGCCTACGGGTTCAGCTGTCGTACCGTATGCGGAGTATTTGAACATCCCGATGAGTACGAGGGAAACGGCAACGAAGAGTGTTGCTGCGATGATGAGTGAGCCCATAATTCCGCGTGGCATCGTCTTTTGTGGGTTGATCGCTTCAGCTGAGTTGGCTGCGATAGAGTCGAAGCCAATGTAGGCTAGGAAGATCATTGATACCCCTGCGTAGATACCTTGCCAGCCTCCGAATGCACCATTTGCTGTTTCTTTGTATTCAGGGATGAATGGCACGTAGTTCTCTGGATGTACCACTGTAAGTCCGACTACGATGAAGAGCAAGACGGCGAAGACTTTTAATACTACAAGGATATTCTCTACTCGTGCAGCTTCTGATACGCCAAACGAGAGGAGTAATGCAGTTAAAATGATAACGATAGCAGCAATGATATCGATGATGCCGCCAGATGCACCTAATGTATGAGTTAAAGCATCGGGTAACTGGATACCTAATGGCGAGATGAGGCCGCGAAGGTTGGCTGAGAAACCTGAGGCAACGAATGCGACGGCGATAATATATTCGGCTAATAGTGCCCAACCTGCAATCCAACCGAAGATTTCGCCAAAGACGACGTTAATCCAAGAATAGGCTGAGCCAGCGTAAGGCATAGTGGATGACATTTCTGCGTAAGCAAAGGATACGAGTGCAGCAACGACGGCAGCGAGGATAAATGAGATGACTACGGCTGGTCCAGTATGTTGTGCAGCAACGATACCAGGTAAAGTGAAGATAGCCGTAGAGACAATTGTCCCGACTCCGAGTGCAATCACATCTCTAACACGAAGCGTGCGTTCGAGATGCGAATCTTTATCTTGATAGACTGATGGATCTTCTTTCTTGAAGATCTTTTGAGTAAAACCTCCCATGAGTAACCTCCTGATTTATATTAAAATGTATTACTCCGTTCATGACAGAGCGATAAGATAATTTATATCATAGCACAATTCTCGGAAAATAGTTAGATAATTCTCAATGTTGTGAAATAAATTTTGTGACAAATTTTACTTTAAGAGAGAATAGTATTGAAAAAATGCATGTAAGTTAGATTATCATCGCAATTTGAAGAAGTGATGAACAGATTTTACCACTTTACGAAAAAATAAACTACACCTAATGAACAACTATTGATATAATTTGGTAAAGCAATATAAAAGGGTGATTAATATGATAGAAATGGATGGCATCGTAGCGAAAATGAAAAATCAGAAGATTAACTATGATAAAGTCCTACGAAAAATGATAAATGATTGGGAACGCAATGGGGTGCGTCCAAGCATACTACTACATAGCTGCTGTGCGCCGTGTAGTACCTATACACTAGAGTTTCTCACACAATATGCAGATGTAGCGATTTACTTTGCCAATCCAAACATTCATCCTAAAAATGAGTATTTGAGACGTGCAAAAGTTCAAGAACAGTTCGTTCACGACTTCAACGAACGTACTGGCGCAAATGTGAAATATATTGAGGCGCCATACAAACCACATGAATTTATGAAGATGGCGAAAGATAAAGGGTTAACAGAAGAACCAGAAGGCGGACGTCGCTGTACAGCTTGCTTCGAAATGCGTCTAGAATTCGTAGCTGAAGCGGCTGTGGAATACGGCTATGATTACTTCGGTAGTGCGTTGACACTTTCACCGAAGAAGAACGCACAACTCATCAACGAAATCGGTATGGATGTACAGAAGATTTACGATGTGAACTATCTGCCAGGCGACTTTAAGAAAAACAAAGGCTACGAACGTTCAATCCAAATGTGTAACGACTACAATATCTTTAGACAATGCTATTGCGGATGTGTCTTCGCGGCGATGGACCAAGGCATTGACTTTAAACAAATCAATAAAGATGCGAAAGCGTTCTTAGAGCAATTCTAATCAGATAGAGATGCGCACCTCGACAGATACGTTGATGTGCGTATTATTTGTGGAAGAAGAACAAGAAAGTATTCCTAAAGCGTCTGCGTACAACCAACTTGTCGAGCACTAAATGAGGAAGAACGACTCCAACTCATAATCGCAAACACCGACTTGGCAAGAGCGCTAGAAGGGAATAAGGCAGTTAATAAAACGGTGACACTTCCAAAATACTTAGTGAAATTAGAAAAAGAACATAACGTTAACTTTAGCCAGTTCCTACAACAACTCTTTAGAGAAAATTTGAAGTTTTGAAGTGGAAAATGGTAGAAATTTCACCTTAGAAGCATAAGTTATAATCTATCTAATAATACTTTAATCGTGAGTATATGAAAATGTATGAGTTTGAATTAGTTTGAAAGATGCTCTATTCATATCTAGAAACACTATAATTAAAAACAAAATAAAAAAGAAAAAGTAGTGTGATGTTGAGTAGTATTTATAATCCAATTAAGTATAAGACCTTAGTTTGTTAAATATAGAAATACATGCAATACAAGTTAAGGGGGATGGCGCGACTCCTGCAGGAAAAGCATGCGTCTTGAGACTACAGGCTCAAGCCATGCCTGCGGAAAGCGTCGCCACCACCCAATACGAAGTATTGCATCCTCGAAATACTATAATTAAAAACAAAAATAAAGAATAGTGTGTGTGATGAGAAGTGTCGAAATACGGATTAGAAGGAATCTAATGTTGCTTAGTACTCAAGCAACACAAGTAAAAGTGAAAATGATGAGACTCCCGAGGAATTAAGGGCGCAGCGAAAATCCGAGCCTGGGACGTAAATTAAGATATTTTTATTTTTCAATGTGAAGACTCTCGCTTGCATATGGGACCACACTCAACTAATTTTTCTCGCTCAGAGAGCTCTAGAAATGGATTTTCGTTGTGGTCTAGCTCCATCATGCGTCTCGAGTCGACATTGAAAAATTGATTTATCATTCAACTAAATTAAAAAGTTGATACCATCTCACTATTTATTTTTAAATAATGTCCCAGCCTCTAGTTGAGAGTTCGCGGTAGCTGACTGAATTCGAGAAGGCACTTCGCTTTCTTAAATTACGTGGTAACATTCAATTAGTATAAATATTATATTTCTCGAAATACTATATTAAACCCTAAACCAAAATAGAGAGAATGTGGTGTGGTTGTGGTGATTTATTCGAATATTGCTGAGAATTAATTGTTATAGGGTATATCTGCAACACAAGTAAAAAAGAGGTGGTGCGACTCCCGAGGTATCAAGGGCACAGTGAAAATCCATTCATAACGCGCAACAAGCGTTATGAATTAGTTGAACGTGACCTCCTGGGAAAGCGTCACCACCTCACAATACGCAGTATTGCAAATTAGTCACAACATATAATATTCCAACGAATACAAATTAGTATATAATACTACATTCCAACGAATACAAATTAGTATATAATACTACATTCCAACGAATACAAATTAGTACAAATACTATATTCCTACGAACACAAATTAGCACAACACCCTACATTCCACAGAACACAAAGCAACACATTTTATCCAAACACAAAACGGGTATAGAATACTACTCATCACACAGAAAAAAGAAAGGTGACAAGAATGATCAAAGCAATCGCCACAGACAAAGACGGCACACTATTCAAATCAGACAACACCATGGACGAAGACTACTTCGACCGCATCTACCAACAACTCACAGACCACAACATCAAATTCATCGTCGCAAGCGGCAACCAGCTCGCCCAACTCCAGTCATTCTTCCCAAACAAGAAAGACGAGATCTCCTATGTCGCTGAAAACGGCGCCATCACCGTCGACAAAGGAGAAATCATGACCGCACATTATTTCCCGGAAAATACTGTGACATCACTCCTCGAAATGATCGTTGAGAATTTCGGTATCAAAGACATCGTACTCAGCGCTTTAAACTGCGCCTACATACTCGACGACCGCGCTGATGATTTCTACGATTACGTCGATCAATACTACTATTACAAAGAACGCGTGAGTGATTTACAAAACGTTGAAGATACGAAGATTGTCAAAATTGCATTACGCGTGAAAGATGCGGCAATGGTAGATAAGATCGTTGAAATAATTGAAGATGACTACAACGATGTACGTGCAGTGACGAGTGGAAACGATAGTATTGATTTAATCTTAACTGAAGTGAATAAAGGTCATGCTTTAGAGGAGTTGCTTGAAAAATGGGGTATTCAAGCTGATGAACTCATGACGTTCGGAGATGCGGACAATGATTTGGAAATGTTAAAGATGACACCACACAGTTATGCGATGGCAGAGTGCAGTGACAATGTAGCACAGGCAGCTCAACATCGCGCACCATCTAATGATGATTCTGGTGTCTTCCAAGTGATTGAAGAGTATTTAGAACAACAATAATATTGCAATAATAAAGCTTTCGCTCAACCTCTAATCAAGGGAGCGAAAGCTTTTTTCATGACATCTTATTTAACGATGAGAACTGGAATGTTCGCACTGTTTGCGATTTTATGAGTAACGTTACCTAAGACATTTTTAATATCGGGTTTCGCACGTTTATTACTCATCACTACGATATCATAGTTCTCTTGTTCAATTTCTGTAAGAAGACAGTTTTTAATATTTCCTGTACTAAAACGTACGCGAACTTTTAATCCTAAATCTTCTAATTTTTGAACGAAAGGTGTGAGTTCTTCACCTTTTTCTTCAGCAAGTGATTCGAAGTGTTTATTTTCATAACGCACTGAAGCTTGTAAGTCTGACTCCGGTATCACGTTAAAGATTGTTACGCGCGCTTCATCATTGTGCGCCGTGAGATTTTCTAATTCTTTCGGCACATTATTGAATGAGTTATCAAAGTCATATGCGAGTAAGATATTGTTATACATAGACGATTACCCCTTTCACTATATATATACCCTAAATTTTAATAATTAAATAATTGATTAGTAGCGCATACGTTTGTTTGGTCTTATATGGATTAAGGGTCTGGGTAAAATGTAATTATATCTCTCCAATTAATTTGCCATGCTGCGTATTGGGATGGCGACGCTTTCCGCAGGCATGGCTTGAGCCTGTAGTCTCAAGACGCATGCTTTTCCTGCAGGAGTCGCGCCAACCCTTACTTGTATTGCAGATGTTCTAAACTATTTCTTCTAACCTCACTGTAATATCACTACTTATTTTTAGTTTTAATAGGTGTTTCTAGGAGGAAAGAGAGTTCGCTTAAGTTGCTTATTTTCAATGGATTTAGAGAAGAAAAGGGAGAGATATATTCAACATAATTAAAATACTGCGTATTGGTTAGCGAGGCTTTTTTAAAATACTACCACCATTAAAAAACGCTATCCCCATTCTCCATAAAACAAAAACCCTCACATCCAACTAAGTGAATGTGAGAGTGGGCATTACCTTACGCATCTAAGCCAATGAGGTCAGAAACGTTATGGTATCCGTGTTGTTTCAGGTATTTAACGATGTCTTTATTGATTTTAGCAGTGAGACCTGGACCTTCGTAAACGAGTGAACTGTAAATCTGCACGAGTGACGCGCCGTTACGCATCATTTCGATAACGTCATCTGCACTAAAGATACCGCCTGTCGCGATGATTGGGAACGTACCTTTCGTTTGTTGGTAAGCCCACCGTACGAGGTCGCGGTTACGTTCGAAGAGTGGACGACCGCTTAAGCCACCGCCTTCGCTACGATTGTCAGACTGCAAGCCGTCACGTTGTTGTGTCGTATTTGCTAGCACTACACCATCGAACGTGTCGACGATAGGGTCGAGAATGTGTTTGAAACCTTCGAGCTCTAGATCTGAAGTTAGTTTTAAGAAGATTGGTTGTGACAACTCGTGATTCTCACGATAGTCTTTGATCGCCTTCGTTAACATCGAGAACTCATCTTTGTCGTGGAAGTTCTGCAAGTTCGCTGTGTTAGGTGAGCTGATGTTAATCGTAAAGAACGTCGCGTCATTCTTAAATGTATCGAGTACTTTGATATAGTCTTGGTAACGTTCTTCGTAGGCCGTCGTTTTATTCACGCCAACATTGATACCAATCGGCAGCTCATAGCTATGGCGACGAAGATTGCTGAGCGCTTTGTTCATACCAATATTGTTGAAGCCCATGCGGTTAATGAGGGCGCGGTCTTCAGGGAGACGGTACATACGTGGTTTCGGGTTACCAGGTTGCGGTTTAGGCGTAATACCGCCGAGTTCAAGGGCGCCGAAGCCACTATACTGAAGCGCTTTAGGAACTTCACATGATTTGTCGAAGCCAGCTGCCAGTCCTACCGGGTTAGTAAAATGAATGCCAGCAACGTCTTGAGCGAGCATATCATTTTTATAATGGAAGATACGGTCAATCATTGAGAGTAAAGTGGGGTGTTTTTGAACGATTTTCAGGGCGCGCATCATTCGGCCGTGCGCTTGTTCAGGATCCATTTTAAAAAGAATAGGTTTAATTAACTTATACATATTCAACGCTCCATTTTAATGAAATTTTCACGAACAGTGTGTTTAAAGTATTAGAGTGTCATTCGCTGTGATTAATGTACTGTTTTGCATATTTAGCATATGTATCTCTTTAAGGTTAGCATGTTATGTGTCGCTTTCATAGATATTATAAATGAAAGTTGTCGTTCTGACACAATTAACTTTTACAGATTGGTCAGGTAAAGGGAAGAAATCATTTGAAAATTTTTCAATGCGAAGACTCTCGCTTGCATGGGAGAAGCACAGAAATCTTTGATTTCGTTGTGCTACCCCCGTAAAGCTGACTAGAGTTCGGGAAAGTGTTAGCTATCTCGAATTCAGACAGCTACTGCGTAGGACCACACTCAACTAATTTCTCTCGCTCAAAGAGCTCTAGAAATGGATTTTCGTTGTGGTCTAGCTCCATCATGCGTCTCGAGTCGACATTGAAAAATTGACTTATATTAATTATAGGCGTGACATTAATTCATTCAATATGCTATTGTCTTTTAATATCCTTATCTGGTAAATCGAAATGAATTTTTACAGAGTGCAATCACTTTGAACTCAAAAGATTACTGCGTTGGTTTACATTCAATTCTTTTATAAAGTTGTTTGTTCGTTATGAATTCATTCCCGTTGTGACCTAGTTCTCTCAACGTCTCAGATTTACAATAAAAATTCGATTTCTAATCAACTTTTTACTTTACCGACCCCATACGCTAATCTCATTTAATTTCCTAGATCTAGGACTAAGGATTAAATTTTTACGAAAAAAGGTATAAAGGAATGTATAAGATAACGATCGAGGAGGCGTCGATATGAAACAAGTATGGCAAGAACAACTTCCGGTGAATCATATTCAACGTATTCAGCCAGTGAGTGGTGGGGATGTCAATCAGGCGTATAAAGTAGAAACGAGCGACGATACGTATTTCTTACTCGTACAGCCCAATCGCTCTGAGGATTTCTACGCAGCGGAAATTGCTGGATTAGAGAAGTTTGAAGAAGCAGGTATTACCGCACCGCAAGTCGTTGGTAGTGGCGAAATAGAGGGCGACGCTTATCTCTTGCTCACGTATCTCGAGGAAGGGGGTCGCGGAGATCAACGTGATTTAGCCAAATTAGTGGCTAAGATGCATAGCAATCAGCAGCCAGAGGGTCGCTTTGGTTTCGAAATGCCACATGAAGGCGGAGATCATTCCTTCGACAATGACTGGTGTGACACGTGGAGTGAACTCTTTATCAATCAGCGTATGGATGTGTTATGTGAAGGATTGATCGAGCAAGGTAATTGGACTGAAGCGGATCGTGAGACTTATCAAGAGGTGCGCGAGGTCATGGTTCAAGCGCTTGATAAACATCGTAGTAAACCATCGCTCTTACACGGTGATATGTGGGGCGGGAACCATATGTATTTGAAAGATGGCTCGCCAGCATTATTTGATCCATCACCATTTTACGGTGATCGAGAGTTTGATCTCGGTGTGACGAAAGCTTTCGGTGCATTTAGCCCTGAGTTCTACGAAGCTTACGATAAACATTATCCATTAAGTGAAGGTGCAGACTTCCGCATTGAGTTCTACAAATTGTATATCTTGATGGTTCATTTATTGAAATTTGGCGGTATGTACGCACATAGTGTTGACCGCTCTATGCAGACCATTTTAAATGGTTAAGCTAACCGACAGCGTTCACTGACTTACAAGGGGCCTGATACTTAACGGTACCCAGTTGAGTTGGTGGACGCTTTTTTATTATTGGGAAAAGGGTGATGTGATAACAAGATATGTATAACGAATATATTGTATGCCCCACTATATAGACACTGCCTATCTTTTATATAAAAGTATTAATAAGTATATTTAAAAATCTAACAAAACTTGTATATTTCTTCCTTTCAGTTTAAATTATAGATAGAGTTAGAAAAGGAGGAATTAGATGAATCTCAAAAAGTATGTCATTTCGTTAATTGTAACTCTAGCATGCGGCCTTGTAATAGGCGCAGGTCACGCTTCAGCTGAAGAAATTCAACAGCAAGACAATCAGCAAGACGTGGCGACACATCAAACAGCCACAATGCAAGCAGATCAAGACAAGAAGTCACAGCAAGCCACTCCTGAAACGAAGTCATCTCAAGTTGGAGCGCATCAACAAGCTACAGAGGAAGATTCTGCACAAGATACATCCTCTCAAGCAGATGCAGATAAAGCGCAACAACAAGATGTAGCAACGACTGAAGAACAAAAATCTGCACAACAAGAACAAACAACTGCAACACAATCTCAACAACCTCAAAATTCTCAAGATGAACCACAACAAGATCACAAAGCAACACACACTAACCATACAGCTACGCAAGATCAAGGATCTCAAGTTAATAACAAACAACAACCGCAGCAGAAACAAGCACCACAAAATAATCAAACACAACAACCTCAACAACAAGACAAGGCACAACAACCTTCACAACAAGCGCCTCAAGCACAACAAGATAAACAAAAACAACAAAAAGCAGCAACTGCGGCAGCACAAGAACCTAAACAAGAACAACCTGCTGCAAATAACGAACAACCACGTAACGCGCAAATTCCTGAAGGTCATTTCCAAAATGAAATAATATTACCTAACAATAATAGACATCGTATTCCAGGAACGACACATGGTCACTATCAATCGCTGTGTTTCGTTGATATGGGCGATGGCGGTATTGCGTCAGGTGTCGTTGTAGGTAAGAACACAATGTTAACGAACAAACACGTTGTAAAGAACGATAGTGTTACAGCGATGCCAGCAGCGAATGGTCAGAACAATTTCCCTAAAGGTCAGTTCAAATCTAACAACATTGTGCGTTATCCTGGAGACCAAGACTTAGCTGTGGTGCATTTTGACAAGAATGATAAAGGACAAAGTATCGGTGACGTCGTACGCCCTGCAAATATGGCAGATGCGCAACAATCTAAAGTGGGCGAACGCATGACGATTACAGGTTATCCTGGTGACAAACCATTAAGTACGATGTGGGAAAGCATCGGTAAGATTACGAAGAATGATGGTAGTCATTTAGAATACGATGCCAGTACTGTTGGAGGCAACTCAGGTTCTGGTGTGTTCAACAAGAAGCGTCAACTCATCGGTATCCACTACGGTGGTGCAGGTAAAGATGCGAACGGTTCTGTACCTTTAACTGGTGATATGTTGAACTTTGTTAAAAATAACATGCAATAAGATTTCAATTTAAATTGAAGCAAGGGGCTAGATTGAGGAGTCGGCAGATTACATAGTTTGACTTTCAATCGATGTCTAGTCCTATTTGTAAGAGCGAGAAGCGTAAGTCCAATTGCTGGGCGGGACGTTTCTCGCTTTTTATGATATGTAGAAATAAGAAAGCCTCAACGCTACTCCTGGGATTAGGGAGAGTTCGCGCTGAGGCTTTGACTATTGGTAGGTTATAGAATATCGTTTAGGGTTAGGTTAGTATGAATGGATTAATCATCTAAAGTTGTTGTCTTATGAAAGTGTTCCTCGTATTCGGGTAGGAGTTGGGACTTCTAAAGGGAGTGCGAATATATTAGAAGTTGGGTTTGGGTCTCCTCCGAGCAGAGGAACAGTCATATGATGTTACTTATTGGTTCGCGTTGTCGCCGCCTTTTTCACCAATGTCTTGATAGAATTCTTTGCTGTGATTTTCAGCAGTTTGCTCGCCGCCTTTTTGACCAGCTTCTTCGTTCGTCATCTTACCGCTAGCGTGCATACCGCCTTTTTGACCGGCTTCGGCTTTCGTAGCTTTACCATTTGCATGGTCGCCACCTTTTTCGCCGATATCTTGGTAGAATTCTTTGTTGTGGTTCTCAGCAGTTTGTTCGCCACCTTTTTTGCCAGCTTCTTCATAACTCATATTGTTATCAGCCATTTGACATACCTCCTTAAGATGATTAACGGGAATACTGTTGCCTACATTCTTTGCATGCCCGTTGAATCTTATTCTAAACGTATTAGACAAGATTCTTTTCAGACTTGGAGGTACAAAGATTTATTTTGGAATAAATTTTAACTCATGGACCTAATGTATCTTTAGTTAAAATGCCTACAAACTACTCACCATCACGCATGAGCCACGTGTCTAGTTGCATGTAAAAGTCTTCTAGCGCATCCGGTTGATCAATACCGATCAACTGATGATTGACGTCGTAACCGAGATAATTGAGACAATACGACAAGCAAGCATAACTCTCGCGATAGGGCGCGAGTGCACGATGATCAAAGGTTGATGATGTAGGAAGGACCGAAACTAAGCGGTCTTGCTCATAAACGCAATCTAAATGTTGAATGCGCCACGTCTCATCTTGCTTCACAACACGATAAATAATCTTTGCGTCTGACTGCAGCTCGTATGTCTCACTCTCAATATCGAGTCGAGATTGAATCGTTGCTTGCATCACAGCAATCGCACGTGCATCATTCTGCCACACTTGAATGTTGTAAATTTGATGGGGCGCATAACGTTGCATCGCTTGAGAATGGTCGACAAATTCGTCACCAGTCCCTTTGAACCATGAAATAGTGACTTCAGAATCAGAAGTGAAACATGTACGCATACCATCCCATAAATCATTATCACGACAGAACCGTTCATACGTAATCAGTTCTTTAATATTCTCTCGAGCGACGATGTCTTCCATACTTAACGGTGGATTAGGTTGTAGGAAACGTTGCGGCTGCATTTAATTTCCCCACATTTGAAGAAGTACTTTCGCAAAGCCTTCAGGGTCTTGAACATAGCCAAGGTGTCCACCTGGAATTTCCACGATGTCGAGACCCATTTGTTCAGCAATATAGTTATTGACGTCTTGTGGGAACGAACCTTTAGATGCTTCACCATTGAGTAGAGTGATACGGTCAAGATAAGGTTTGAAGTCACTGAGCTGAATATCAGACGTCGTGTATTGGCGAATTTCATATTTGAACCAATTCAACATTTCTTGCACGCGTTGATTTTGTTGTGCGTCATCATTGTTTTGAGCTGGTTTAGCCATCGCTTGACGATCGATTTCTGCGACATTCAGTGCTTTGCCAAAGATTTCCATCGCTTTTGCCATGCTGTCATTTAATGCAGTATCCACGATCTCGTTATTTTTCTGTTGCCAATAATCTCGGTCAGGTAAAAATGAATTAATCGGTGGTTCATGGAAAGCGATGTGTTTCACAACATCAGGGTGTTCTTTCAAGACATGCATCGCTACGATCGAACCTGAACTAGAACCGAGCAAGTATACCGGTTTATCACTTTCTCGTTGCGCAATTTCAGCAATATCTTGCGCATCTCTTTTAACACGATATTGGCTATGTGGATCGGCAGCTTCTTCGGGAAGGGGTGATGTGAGTTCACTCTGACCAAATCCACGGCGGTCGACCGCAATGACTGTGAAGTGGTCTGCAATTTGTTTCGCTAAAGGCATGAAGATGTCGCCTGTGCCATTCGCTCCTGGAATGAGGATGAGCACTGGTCCTTTACCGAGTTTGTGATAGCGTACGTTCGCGTCTGTTAATTGAATTGTTTCCATTTGTATCCCTCTTTTAGCTATTTATTTAAGGTTTAAAAGTCTTTCCGCATTGCCATAAGCAATCTTCTCTTTCGTTGCTTGATCGACGTCGAGTTCTTCTAAAAAATCACCTAACGTCTCAGGTTGAATGTAAGGATAGTCGGCTGAGTAAAGAATATGATCGTCGCTAAAGTAATGACGTACCATGTCGAATTGGGGCTGCGTCAACATACCACTTGGTGTAATGTAGAAATGATCTTTAAAATATTGGCTCACAGGTTTCTTCAAATCACGAGCGACGAGCGCTTGATCCATGCGGTCTAAGAAGAATGGGACAAATTCACCCCAGTGACCAATGATAAGTTTAAGATTAGGATGACGATCAAACATACCGCTTAACACGAGTCGAACAGCTTGAATACCAACATCCATATGCCAACCGAAACCAAATGATGCAAAGGTAGAAGCAACGACATCATCATAGGCATCGCTCGCATAATAATCTTGATAGTTCTTCGCAGGTAGGACTGCTGGATGCACGTAAATTGGGACATCAAGATGTGCTGCTGTCGCAAAGACGATTTCAAAGTCGGACGTTTCTAGAAATTGATTGTTCGTGCGACCTGCGATGAGTGCCCCTTTAAAGTTGAGTTCCTTGATACAACGTTTGAGTTCTTCAGCTGCAGCTTCAGGTTCATTGATAGGTAACGTCGCAAATCCTAAGAAACGATCTGGATATTGTTGAATATAATCATAAAGCTTGTCGTTCGCTTTACGACAGAGTTCCACTGATTTGTCACCAGAAACGAGTGACGGTGGTGTATTACCATAGGACAGGACCTGGTATTGTACATCTTGTGCGTCCATAAAGCGTAAGCGTTTGTCATGATTCTCAGCGCTTTCCAACACATCATCATTATTGAAGCCCGTTTCTTCAGATAAAGCCTTCAACATTGCTTTAATAGGGACGCCGTTCTCGTCAAATTCCACATTGTTGAGCGTTTCTTGTTGGATTTCGTCTACAACATAGTGTTCTTCAAACGTAATTGATTTCATAAGTTATCCTCCCATTGATTAACTTCAGTTGCATCTCTCAAAGTCATCTTCAAGTGCTTTGCCTTTTACTGAAAGTCGTGTGGTAGGTGTGGGTGAAAGCGCTTAGTATAAATTCAGCGTAATGCATTTAAATTGTTTATCTTTAGCTTCCAACGACACTTTTACCCAATGTCACAGAATCTTTAATAAAAGGACTTTCTGCTTACCAAGGCATTGTGCCGTTCGCATCGATAAAGGTACCTGTTGGACCGTCCGCATCGATAGTGGCAAGTTTCACGATAGGAATCACACCTTCAGAAGCCGGTTTCGAATTATTGCTGAAATCGCCGACTAAATCTGTATTCGTTGAACCTGGGTCAGCCGCATTGATTTGCATGGTAGTCAGACTCTTCGCATATTGGACCGTCAGCATCGTCACGGCAGATTTCGATGAACAATAAGCGAGAGAGTTCACTTGAGATTCCGCAGTTTCTGGATTGTTGACCATGCCAAATGAACCTAAACCGCTGCTGACGTTCACTACGACAGGTTGTGAAGAAGACTCGAGCAACGGCACGAAGTTATGCATCATGCGTACGATACCGAAGACGTTCGTATTATACACAGGATAGAGATCATCAGCTGTAAGCGCCTCAGGTTTAGCGAAGGTGCCTGAAATACCTGCGTTGTTGATTAAAATATCGATGTGTCCATACTGAGATTGGATATGTTTAGCGGCTTGTGTGACTGAATCATCCGAAGTGACATCCAATTCTACGACGTCTGCGCCAAGTTCTTGTGCAGCTTGGCGACCTCGTTCTAAATTACGAGAACCGATGATGACTTGGTAACCTTTGTCTATAAGTTGTCTCGCTGTTTCATAACCGAGTCCTTTATTCCCTCCAGTAATCAATACTGTTTTCATTGTATTGCCTCCTTTGTAATATGAAGCTATTCTGTTTTCAGAAATATTGTTTTGTTTTACATATTTTACCCTGAATGTGATAAATAAATCTTACGATGAACTATGGCACTTTTACATTCAGCTTTTATAATATGAATCTTGTTATATACATTTTCAAAATGATTCGCATAAAAAAGTGATGAAATAGGACGAAAGTCGGTGTGATACGACGAAGCGACAGTTCAATTGATTGACGATACGTGCGTATAGATTTAAGATGAATTATCAATTTAAAACGTGGAGATTCAACAAAGGTGAAATTGAGTATAAAGCGATGAAAGGACTGGATAAAGCGATGAAGAAGATATTAGTGATAGGTGCCACAGGTAAGCAAGGCTATGCGGTGGTTCAAGCGTTACTTGAGAAAAAATATAGCGTGCGCGCTTTTACGAGAAATAAAGAGAACGAACGATTACAAACGCTTGACTCCGAACGACTAGACATCTTTGAAGGAGATTTGAATAGCGAAGATGATTTGCGACGTGCGATGAAAGATGTAGACGGCGTTTACAGTGTGCAGCCGATTCATCGGGATGACGTGCAAGTCGAATTACAACAAGGGCGCAATATTATTAACAGCGCTGTAGCTCAGGATATTGAACATATCGTTTACAGTACGGCCGGTGGGGTGAACCGTGATCGTAAGGGGCCTCACTTTGAAATCTTAGCGCAACTTGAGAATGAGCTTGCGGAGAGTGGTTTAAATTACACCTTAGTGAAACCGTCATTCTTCATGGACAATTTCTTACGAATTGTGCAGCATGAGGACAATCATTTATATATTCCAGAGTTTATTACGCCGGATATTCCATTTGCGATGATTTCGACACGTGATATTGCACAAATTGCGCTGCATGTGTTTGAACACTCGCAACAGCTGAATGGTCGCAGTTTAGAAATCGCTTCTGATGAGTTAACACTTAATCAAATAGTGGATACGTTCGAGCAAGAGACAGGCTATCCGACTTCGATTCGAGGAGAGTTCACGAGTGGTACAGCAGAGCGTTCATGGTTAGAAGAGAAAGGATACAAAGTGGATTTCGATTTGATGACAGACATCAATCCCGATAGATTAACGCTCAATCACTGGATTGCACGACAACAATGGTGATTTGAAGAGGTTGTGAATGATTATGAAGCATTTATTTAAGTGGATAGGTTTTCTTCTACTTAGCGGCGCCGTTATTTTTCTCGTCGTCGAACTTGTACTTAAGTTAAAGCAAACACAAGATTTACAGACTGCCTTTCACCTCAAATATGAGCGTCAAAGTAGAGAGACTGAAACTTTTGGCGAATATCGCAATGATCGATTGAAAGGGAAGCACTATGGCATTGATTATGCATTGCCGAAGGAGACGCCTATTAAAGCTGCGACGGACGGCGAGATCACACGCATTTTTACAGATAAACTCGGCGGTAAAGTGTTGCAAATCGCTGAAGCGGACGGCCAGCATCATCAATGGTATATGCATCTTCACGACTATAATGTTGAGGAAGGCGATCGCGTGAAAGCTGGCGACGTTGTAGCTTATTCCGGTAACACTGGTAAAATGACTACCGGTCCTCATCTGCATTTCCAACGTATGAAAGGTGGCGTCGGTAATCGCTACGCCGAGGATCCTGCAAATTTCGTTAAACAGTTGCCTGATGGTGAAGAAAGTTTGTATGATTTGTAGATTTGAAAAAAGGAGTTAGTCCAATTGCTTGAGGCGTGCTTCCGTCACGATGAAAATGAGCAGCATATAAATAGCGACTACCCCCATCTGTATGTATAACGACCATTCATTGAAGTGAAGCATAAAGTCGACAATGAACCAGATGACGCCGATAGTAGAGAAGACTATCGTCAGAAGTTTGCTGACTTGTACGAAATAACGTTGCGCGTATTGCCAATGCAGTGGGCTTTTCATCGAACGTGGCGTTCGATACCCCATCCATTTATTGCGTTCATCAACAAGATGATGTTGTAACATGTAATGAAAAGCATAGGTAACGATAGCAAATGGAATTGTGACAATAAGTATAAGCATTCGAATTGAGCACCTCACAATAAATATTATGACCCGCAGATGTATTGTATCATGCATCTGCGGGTCATTTTATGATGCTAAGTGAAGTTTTGGATAAGAGGTAGATGAATGATGAGCCTGGGCTATCATCTAGCTAATCCGATTGGTGAGAAGATAATATAGCTAATGACTACGAGTAAGAGTACGATAGCACCGGCGATATAACGGTATTTCCAAGGCGTCATATCGACTTTGGCATAATTGGATTTCAAGTCTAACTCATCAGACGGTTTTACTTTATTGAAGATCAACACAATAATTAAATCGACAAAGAAGAGCACGCTAAAGAAATATAAATAGTGTACGTGCGGTAAGAAATAAGTTAAACCACCGTATAACACGATATGTGTGATTAAAGCTACTTTAGCCCCGAGTTTCGAAGTCCTTTTAGCAAAGAAACCAACCAGTATCAATACTAACAACGGCATACTGTAAATACCGTTAAACTGTTGCACAACTGCATACAAGCCACTAGGGAAGAGTGAGATCAACGGTGCGATAATTACCACGATAGCACCAATCAACACCGTCGCAATATGGCCCACGATGGCCACATGTTTATCTGAAGCCTTACGACCTACAAGCGGTTTGTAAAAGTCTAGCGTAAAGAGCGTTGATGTACTGTTGAGTGAGCCGACGAACGAACTTAAGATGGCACCAAAGATGATCGCACCAAAGAGACCGTAAGCCCAATCAGGTAGCACCGTGCTCAACAGTTTCGGAAAGGCATTGTCTGATGTACTAATGTGGCTGCCAAACATGTTAAATGCGATGACCCCAGGTATGACAGTGAAGATCGGGCCAAAGACTTTGAATAAACTTAAGTAAATTGCACCTTTCTGTGACTCTTTCAAGTTCTTCGCTGCAAGTGCTTTCTGAACGATCATCTGGTTCCCACACCAGAAGAACAAGTTGTTAAAGAACATACCGAAGAAGAGTGTTGGCCAAGGTACGACACTTGAATCAACTGCGCCCCAACCGTTCAATTTCTCAGGGGTATGTTGCACGATGTGATCAAATCCTTGTAAGAAATTACCGTTTCCAAGATGACCAAGACCTAAGATGGTAATCGCAAGCCCACCAATGATGAGCGCGATACCATACAAGGTGTCACTAAATGCACTGAGTGATAAACCACCGATGAAGAGATAAATAATCCCGATAATACCAATCACAGATGAAATAATAATGACGGCGGTATTATTGCTGACGCCGAGGTAGTCACTCACGTGGAACATTTTATTAAACACTAATGAACCGGAGTACAAGACAACCGGTAAGAATGACAGTACGTATGTGACGATAAAAAGTATGGACACGAGCTTTTTCGTAAAGCTGTCATAACGCATTTCTAGAAATTCTGAGATTGTCGTTACGCCATAGCGTAAATATTTAGGAAGGAAGACCCAAGCAAGCAAGACTACCGCGACTGCAGCAGTAACTTCCCAGGCCATCACTTCCATGCCGACCGAGTAACTTTGTCCGTTCTGGCCGACGATTTGTTCAGTGGAAAGGTTGGTCATGATAATGGTTGAAGCGACAGTGAAACCAGTAAGACTTCTGCCGCCCATAAAGAAACCGTCAGTATTGTCCGTGTTCACGCGTTTGGAACGTACATAAGCGTAAACAGAGACACCACCGACGACGATGATAAAGAGTATAATCGATATCCAGTTCAAAGTGATTCTCTCCTTATTACTAGTGATTTGAAGATATAAGTTAAAATGATGAATGTAGAAGATTCAATCGTCCAACGTTATAGTAAACCATGCGTTGAATTCTCGTTGTATGTAGCGAAGAAAGAGTGAATAACTTAATACTTATATGCTTAATATATTTTCCACTGTATAGAAATGTTAAAACATACAAACGTACAATGTATAAATAAACTATCTATTTTAAAATCGTAGAGATGGGGCGATGGTAAGGAGCGACGCATTTTTTAAAGAAAATAGAAAAAGTTTCGAAATTAATATTCTGAAAATTGTGAACCTGTGGTATAGTTAATATTATTTAATTTATGGAGGAGACATCTATGAAGCATATGAGCATCAAAACATTTGGGAATAATTTACTATCGGGGGTAGCCATCGCAATCGTAGCAGGGTTAATCCCCAATGCGATATTAGGAGAAATCTTTAAGGCGTTAGCACCGAAATATCCATTCTTTTTAAATTTGTTACACATCGTTCAAAGCATCCAATTTACGATTCCGGCTTTAATCGGTACAGCCATTGCGATTAAGTTTAAACTCAATCCGCTGGCAACAGTTGTAGTAGCGAGTGCAACCTTTGTCGGAAGTGGCGTTGCACAACTGAAAGGGCAAGTGTGGGTCTTAGCTGGAGTTGGAGATTTAATCAATGCAATTATTACTGCAGGGATTGCGGTACTGATTATCTTAATCATTGGTGAACGCGTCGGCAGTTTAGGTCTTATTTTCTTACCGATTATTGCTGGTGGCGGTGCAGGATTCATCGGGTTACTCACATTACCGTATGTACGCTATATTACGACAAGTATCGGTCAGATAATCAATCATTTTACAGAATTACAGCCGATTCTCATGTCAATCTTAATCGCACTGTCATACAGTTTCATCATCATTTCACCATTATCGACAGTTGCGATTTCACTGGCTATCGGGATTAACGGCCTCGCTGCAGGTTCAGCGTCGATGGGCGTGGTAGCAGCTGAAGCGGTACTCGTATGGGGGACGATGAAAGTGAACCGTGCAGGGGTACCACTTACGATCTTCCTTGGGGGCGTGAAGATGATGCTTCCAAACATGATTAAGCATCCGATCATGTTGCTACCCGTATTCACGAATGCGATTGTCACTGGATTGCGTGGCGCACTCATCGGTACTGGGGGAACGAAAGAGTCAGCTGGTTTCGGAATTATTGGGCTCATTGGTCCAATCAATGCTTTTCGATTCTTAGACCTCCCACCTATCATCTCAGTCATCTTAGTCTTTGTCGCATTCTTTGTGATTCCGTTCTTCTTTGGTTGGTTAATCAACCTCTTCTATGTAAAAGTGTTAAAACTTTATACTAATGATATTTATAAGTTTGAATTGTAAGGGTTGAGTTAGAGATATGAACTATGTAGCATAGTAGTTAAGAAATGTAGAAACACAATCGGGTTGGTAGTCCCGATAAGGATATTATCCTTCAGTAACCTTCCTCCTCAGGTCGTCCATCATTTCTAATAGTATTAAGAGGAGGGGACATCTTGGAGTTAACTATTCTTCATGATGGTCAATTTTTCGTGGCTTATGTCGAGTATCGGAAAGGTAAAAGGACACAATTTATAAAGTATACATTCGGTCCCGAACCAGACAATCAAACTGTGTTGCAATTTATTCATCAACGTTTACTTTCACTTATTAATAGTTCTGAAGTAAGTATTGTCTCACGTAAACGTAAGAAAAAGGTGAATCCAAAACGGTTACAGAGACAAGTAGCTAAAGAACAGAGTAAGAAAAAAGATCTTACTTTAGCTCAAAAGGTAGTGAAAGAAGAACAAGAATTAAAGAAACAACAGCGTAAGAAGAAAAGTAAAGCACTCAGAGATAAAGAAAAGAAGTATAAGCGACATATTAAGCGAGAAAAGGCGAAAGCCAAACATAAAGGTCACTAACTCATGTTAATGAGTAAATAAATCTAATCCATAGCACTTCGTTGATTTTCAAGGAAAGTCGGCGAAGTGCTTTTATACGTTGTGTAGCTCTCTTTTGATTTTCTTACATTGCAAGCGGGGTAGATAGAAGATAATTATTTTAAGTAATTGAGATATTACAGTTTTGTAACAGAATGATGTCTTGTAACAATGAGATAGGCTACTCGAAAACGATCATGGCAGTGTTGAGACCTTATAAAATCTAGTCTGGTTGAAAGGCGGTCTATTTTAACTTTATTACATTGTGACACAAAATGATTCTATTGTTACGCTTTAAAAACTGTATTGTAAACTTTTGTTAAGTTTCCGTAATATAACTGCCTCATTCGTGTGGTATATTGAGTATGATCAAAACAAGACTTGCCAAATACAAACAAGCACAACGAATATAATTATTTAGAATATAAAAGATTAAATACTTGGAGGCCTTTTTTAATTATGAAGAAGACAATCTTAGCATCATCTTTAACAGTAGCATTAGGAGTAGCAGGTTACTCATTAGTAGACGGACATAACGAAGCACACGCTTCTGAATTAAATATCGATAAAGCACACTTAGCTGACTTAGCTTTAAATCATCCTGAACAATTAAATGCAGCGCCAATTCAAGAAGGTGCTTACGACTACCATTTCACATATGAAGGTTATGACTTTAACTTCACTTCAAATGGTTCAACTTGGTCATGGAGTTATGAAGTAGCTGGTCAAGGTTCAGCACAAACTTCATTCTACTCTGCACCAGCAGCTAACTATTCAACACAATCTTATACAGAATCTAGCATGAACACTGGTGGTTATGCACAACAATCAAGCAATACTCATGTTCAAGCAGTTTCCGCACCACAAACTTCAAACTACAGCACGAACTCTGGTTCAACATCTTCTTACCATGGTTACTCAACTGCGCAAACTTCAACATCATCTGCATCTACTTCAGGTGGTTCAGTGAAAGCGCAATTCTTAGCTAACGGTGGTACTGAAGCAGCATGGAACTCAATTATCATGCCTGAATCAGGTGGTAATCCAAACATCGTTAACCCGTACGGTTACAGCGGTTTAGGTCAAACTAAAGAAGCTTGGGGTAAAGGTTCAGTAGCTCAACAAACGAAAGGTTTCTTAAACTACGTTAACCAACGTTACGGTTCAATCGATAACGCGATTCAATTCCGTAACAACAACGGCTGGTACTAAGTCGTTCCATATATCTTAGTCGTCTCTCAAGAGGCGGCTTTTTTATTTTGGAGTTGATTTGAGTTAGCGACTGTTTGCGAAGCATTAGCTGTATATAGAGAGACGTTATCCAATTTTTACTGAAAAAGGTAATATTGCTACTACTCGGATGGGAGAAAGTCTGCTAAAATATTACTTAATATTCTGAAATTTATCAACAAAATTATTTTACTAACTAAAATAACAGTGAGGAGGCTGATAGATGGAATATTCACGACGGTTAGCCCAAATACCTGATAGTTACTTTGGAAAGACGATGGGACAAGAAGTGAAACATGGTGCGTTGCCGCTGATTAACATGGCGGTGGGGGTGCCGGATGGTGAGACGCCTCGCGGTATTCTCGACACATTTGCTGAAGCGTTGTATCAACCTGAGAACCAACGATATGGTGCTTTTCATGGCAAAGCGGACTTTAAACAAGCGATCGTTCAATTCTATAAGCGTCATTATGATGTCGAACTGGATCCAGAAGATGAAGTTTGTATCTTATATGGTACGAAGAATGGACTTGTGGGGTTACCTACAAGTATCGTCAATCCCGGAGAGTATATGTTATTACCGGATCCAGGTTACACCGATTACTTGGCTGGCGTGCTACTAGCAGATGCGATTCCTGTACCCCTTAACCTTGAACCTCCGTATTATTTACCTGATTGGCAGTGTGTAGATTCTGAGATTCTAGATAACACGAAGCTCGTTTATTTAACTTATCCGAACAATCCTACAGGTTCGGTGGCGACGCTGGCCACGTTTGAGGAAACGATTCAGCTTTTTAAAAATACCCCAACGCGTATCGTACATGACTTTGCCTATAGTGCCTTTGGTTTCGATGCGCCGAACCCTAGCATTCTTCAAGTAGAGGACGCCAAAGATGTCGCAATCGAGATATTCTCGCTATCAAAAGGCAGGCTTTCGTGTGGGCTTCGCTGTAGGAAATAAAACTATGATTGCAGCGTTGAAGAAGTACCAAACGCACACACACGCAGGCATGTTTGGCGCTTTACAGGATGCGGCAACCTATGCACTCAATCATTGCGATGCGTTCTTGATTGAGCAGAAAGCTAAGTTTAAGCGCCGGAGAGATGCTGTTGAGCAGAAACTACGAGAAGTGGGTATCCCGTTTGAGCCAATGAAAGGTGGTATCTTTATCTGGCTGCCAACGCCACAAGGTTACGATGGGGAAACGTTTGTACAATATTTGTTACAAGAACAATCGATACTCGTAGCGCCTGGTATACCATTCGGTGAGAATGGACGCCATTATATACGCGTATCGCTCGCGCTCGAAGATGCCCAATTAGATGAAGCAATGAAGCGCCTCAGTTCCTTAGCATCACTGTATTAACAATAATTAAAGATAGGAGAATGATTCATGACAACGATTAAATTATTTGGAGTAAGACCTGAAGATCGACCTTTTATTGATGAATGGAAGACGAAGCATAATGTAGAAATAGAAGAAACAGCTGAGATTTTAAACGATGATAATGTAGATACGGTGCAAGGCTTTGATGGCGTGTCGATTTCCCAACAAATCCCATTAAGTGAAACGGTTTTTCGAACGTTACATGAGTTTGGCATTAAGCAACTCGCTCAACGTAGCGCAGGTTATGACTTCTTAGACTTAGACCTAGCTCGCAAATACGACATCATCATCACGAATGTGCCATCGTATTCACCACGTTCCATTGCTGAGTACACGGTAATGCAGGCGTTGAACTTGGTACGCAAAACATCTGCAATTCAAACGAAGACGGCGAATTATGACTTCCGTTGGGAACCGTCTATCATGTCGCGTTCAATTGAAGATTTAACTGTAGCGATTATCGGGACAGGACGCATTGGAAGTCAAGTGGCAGAAATCTTTGCGAAAGGGTTTAATGCGCGTGTCGTAGGTTATGATTTAGAGCCAGATAACGCGCTTTCTGAGATCGTCGAATATCAATCGTCGCTTGAAGAAGCGGTGCGAGATGCTGATATTGTTACAGTGCATGTGCCTGGAAGCACGGACAATCACTACTTATTTAATGACGAGGTATTCAAAGCATTTAAAGAGGGCGCTTATTTCATTAACTGTGCACGTGGATCAGTCGTTGAGACACAAGCATTGTTGGCTCATTTAGAGAGTGGTCATATCGCAGGCGCAGCTCTCGACACTTATGAAGGTGAAAAAGGATTGTTCCCAAGCGATCAGCGTGGAACAGAGCTTCAAGATAAGACGCTTGTTCATTTAATCGAACGCCCAGATGTTCTTGTGTCACCGCATATTGCGTTCTATACTGATGCAGCAGTGAAGAATCTCATTGTCGATGCACTCGATGCTACGCTACAAGTGCTTGAAACAGGGGATACCTCATTTAGAGTGAATTAAATCCATTAAAAAAAGCTGGCAGAAGAAGCAATCTCTCCGCCAGCTTCTTTCAATTAAGCGTTCACATCATAACCTTGATCTTCAATCGCATCTCTCATATCTTCAAAGTCAACTTTACTATCATCGTAATCAACATTAACTTGACCTTGTTCTAAATTGACTTCAGCTTGAGATACGCCATCTAAATCTTTCAATGCAGTTTCTACCGCATTTTTACAGTGTTCACAACTCATACCTTCAACTTGAATTGTTTGATTTGTCATCATATCGTCTCCTTTTACTCATCTATATCTCTTACTATAGTTTCATACGTTTCAAACGTAAAGCATTGGTCACTACACTGACTGAGCTTAATGCCATTGCGAGACCTGCAACCCATGGCGCAAGTAAGCCGCATGCAGCGATAGGAATACCTGCCACATTGTAACCTAGCGCCCAGAATAAGTTCTGACGAATGTTGCGGATCGTTGAGCGACTCGCGCGTACTGCTTGAGGCAAGAGGTGAAGGTCGTCACCCATAATTGTAATATCGGCAGCCTCGATCGCCACCTCAGTACCTGTGCCAATCGCTATGCCGATATCTGCTTGAACTAAAGCAGGGGCGTCGTTGATACCGTCACCGACCATTGCCACTTTCTTGCCTTGGGACTGCAGTGATTTAATTTGGTTCGCTTTGTCTTCAGGTTTCACTTCCGCGATCACATCATCGATACCTGCTTCTTGAGCAATCGCTTGAGCCACTTTGGAGTTATCGCCCGTCAGCATCATGACTTCGACACCCATAGCGTTGAGCTGTTCAATCGCGGGCCGGGCAGAGCTTTTAATCGGGTCAGCTACAGCGATATAGCCTCGGTATATCCCATCTACAGCGATGAGCATCGTCGTTTGAGCTTGACTTTCAGATGCTTCAACGTCAGCTAGGTCTGATTGCGCCACGTCGATACCTTGTTCTTGTAAAAGTTGTCGATTACCCACATGAATGGTGTGCGCGTTGACCTGGCCTTGGATACCACGTCCGGGTATTGCTTTGAATTCATTAGGGTTCATAAGCGATACGCCAGAAGCTTTCGCATCATCCACTATCGCTGTCGCAAGCGGATGCTCAGATTGATGTTCCAAACTTGCGACGAGTTGAAGTGTTTCGTTATCGCCTGTATAAGACGTCACTTCCGGTTTACCGTGCGTTAGCGTGCCCGTTTTATCTAAGACAAGTGTATCAATATTATGTGCTTGTTCGACAAACTCTCCACCTTTAAAAAGAATGCCAGATTCTGCTGCTTTACCAGTACCTACCATAATAGACGTCGGCGTCGCTAAACCGAGCGCACAAGGGCAGGCAATGACCAGCACGGAGATGCCAGCGATTAAGGCAGCTTCCACATCGCCGAAGTTAACCAACGTGATCCAGACTAAGAAAGTAAGAACAGCTATCGACACGACGATAGGAACAAAGTAACCTGAAATCTTATCTGCCAGACGTTGGATTGGCGCTTTTGAACCCTGGGCAGCCTCCACGGTCTTGACGATAGAAGCGAGGGCAGTATCCTTTCCGACATGTGTCGTCCGCATCGTAAACGTGCCATTCTGGTTCATTGTGCCACCGACAACCTCATCATCCGTGGATTTACGGATCGGCATAGATTCTCCCGTAAGCATCGATTCATCCACCGTTGTTTCGCTATTCAATACGACACCGTCTACGGGAACGCTTTCTCCAGGTTTAACTTTGAGCGTTTGCCCCACTTGTAACTGTTCGACTGGGACCATGCGTTCTTCTCCGTTATCTATGAGACGCGCTTCTTTCGCTTGTAAGTTGAGCAATTGTGTTAATGCCGATGTCGTTTGTGATTTCGCACGTGCCTCTAAGCACTTTCCGAGTAAAATGAGGGTGATTAATACCGCGCTCGTTTCATAATAGAGGTGTGGCGTCGTTTGCGGATGAATGATCCAAACGATCGTTTCATATAAACTGTAAAAATAGGCCGCGCTCGTTCCTAATGCCACGAGCACATCCATATTCGCTGAGCCACTGCGGAGACTTTTATAAGCGCCAGTGTAGAACTGCCAACCTATACCAAATTGCACAAGACTCGCTAGCACAAGTTGGAAATACGGATTCATCAATAGGTGAGGTAACTGAATGCCAAAGAGATGTGTTAACATCGTTAAGAGCAACGGCAGTGTAATGATAGCTGATATGATAAGTTTAATCGCTTTATGACGGAGTTCACGCTGCTTACGATCGCTGTCACTAGATTGTTCATCGGATTCAAGTTCGGCATCGTAACCCAATTGTTGGATGCGTGCGATGAGATCACGCACATCATATTGAGCAGGAACGTAGTCGACGCGCGCTTTCTCCGTCGTGAGGTTCACGTTCGCTTCAGCCACGCCAGGCATCTTATTGAGCACTTTCTCAATACGACTCGAACAAGCCGCACAGGTCATACCTGACACAGCAAGTTCAGTAGAATCTGTAATGACGTGATAACCTGTCTTCTCTATCGTTTGAACGAAATCGTTGAGCGTGTATGCGCGTTTAGGATAGGAAATCGTCGCTTGTTCCGTAGACAAATTCACATTCGCTTCCACGTCTTCAAGCTTGTTTAAATTCTTCTCGATACGATTTGAACATGCTGCGCAACTCATACCTTCGATACCAAGTGTGAGCGTTTCAGTTCTTCCAGCCATAAGTTCACCACCTTACGTCACTTCAATTGGTTCTTGATTCGCTTTCAATATACCCCCTATAGGTATAAAAGTCAATGTGATTGCTTTGGTAGGTAGGGTCAGGAGGAGGCTTTGAGATTTTAAAAGTGGAAAAGGATATATAGCACGCCGCTACCTCTATAGTGCGCACGACAGAAATATTTTTAACAACCTATTTCACTACTAAAATGTTTAAAATACAGGCATAGTGGTACAAATTTATAACGTTAAACTTAAAGTTGATGGAGGTCTTGGGAATGAATTTAAAGGAATTTCACGACAAGATTAAAGGATATACACAAGATAGACAGCCAGGAATTGAGAAAGACATGGATCCTCGACCAGTCTCAGAACTAGATGAGTATCGCGCAGGCGGTAAATTACAAGGTAAAGTCGCACTCATCACAGGCGGAGACTCAGGTATCGGCCGTTCAGTAGCCATCCTCTTTGCGAAAGAAGGTGCAAATGTCGCAATTGGATATTATGATGAGCATGAAGATGCGGAAGAAACAGTGAAACGTTTAGAAGAAATTGGAGTGAAAGCGAAAGCCTACGCGCATGATTTAAGAGAGGTTGAACAATCCCAACAACTCGTAGATAAAGTCGTAGGTGATTTCGGTAAGCTCAATATATTAGTCAACAACGGTGGAGTACAGTTCCCTAAAGATGACTTCAGTGAAATTACGCCAGAACAAGTGAAGAAGACATTTGAAACGAATATCTTCGGTATGATGTTCCTCTCTCAAGCCGCAGTTCCACATATGTCAGAAGGTGATGCCATCGTGAACACAACAAGCGTAACGGCATACCGTGGCTCAGGTCACCTCATCGATTACTCTGCGACGAAAGGGGCGATCGTGTCATTCACACGTTCACTCGCGACAGTGTTATCTGAGAAAGGTATTCGCGTGAATGCGGTGGCACCAGGTCCTATTTACACACCATTGATTCCAGCTACGTTTGACGAAGAAAAAGTTGAAGGTCAAGGTGGCGAAACACCAATGGGACGTCGCGGTCAACCAGCTGAGCTCGCACCATCTTATGTGTTCTTAGCTTCCAACGCAGATAGCTCTTACATTACTGGTCATGTGATTCACGTTAACGGCGGAGATTATATCACTTCATAAGATTTATAGTAGAATAGTTATAGTAAAGTTAAAAATAGCGCAGACGCGTTCACGATTGATGAACGGCTGCGCTATCGTTATGCTCAAATAAATTTCTTCAATGTTGAGAGCGATAATCAAGTTATTTGAGCAGGCAACAGATTTATATTTAAAAACTAAAAGAAGTCAGACAAACTTAAATCCTCGAGATTAAAGTGCTTTAGATTATTGGAATTGACATTTTCGATATCTGGCAAGACATCACCCTGTTTAAATTGTTGATAGTAGCGATTGATAGTGACGCCTGCATCGTAGTCATGGAAAGTCTTCACTATTCCGAGGACGATAAGTACAGCGATAATACCTTGAAGTATACGTTTCATATATCTGACTCCTTTAATAGTTTATATTTCTATTGTACGCAGTTAAACGCGCATTGCCATTCGTCTCTAGAACTGTTTTTAACTCATACTTTGGCATGAGAAGTCAGATAGGGTTGAAAAATTTGATGAGTGGTGTATGATTTTATTTTATAATGGAGAAAATGACAAGGGGAGAAAGAATAGACATCATTTCTACCCACTATGCAGAATAGAAAGGATTGAATGATAACTATGACTGAAAGGGAAAAAATGCTTGAAGGCGAATGGTATCAAGAAAACGACGAGGAGCTACAACGTAACCGCTTAAAAGCGAAAGATTTATGCTTCGATTTGAACCACACAAGACCGAGTGATGTAGAAACGCAAAATGAAATTATCGAAGAATTGTTCACATATCAACCTACAAACTTAGAATTATTAACACCATTCCAAGTAGATTATGGTAATAACATCTTCTTAGGAAAGAACGTGTTTATTAACCATAATTGTTACTTTATGGATGCGGGACGTATCATCGTTGGCGATAACGTCTTCTTTGGCCCTGGGGTAGGTCTCTACACAGTAAGCCACCCATTAGCGTACGAACGCCGTAATTCAGGACTCGAACAAGCACAAACGATTAAGATTGGCGACAACGTCTGGATTGGTGCGAACGCATCAGTTCTTCCAGGCGTGACAATTGAGTCAGGCGCTGTCGTGAGTGCCGGCAGTGTCGTAACACGCGACGTGCCAGAGAACGCCATCGTGGCAGGGATTCCTGCGAAGATCGTTAAATCTATTCACGAAGAAGAGGTAGATACAGAAGAATAGGTTGTGTGGAAGCGGTTGGAGAAGTTGAGATCGCTTCTCGCTAACTGAGGTAAAATTGTATATTAGGAAACCGAAATTTTGGAATACGACTGTGTTGAGGGCATGGTCGTATTTTTTAATTTCGTTTTAGCTTATAATAAATAGATTTGAGGATGGCTATGTTGAAATATTTAGTCATATTGATAATTAAGTGTAAAAATTGATAAGCGATTTTTCAAAGTGCTATAGTAAATAAATATTTAATATAGTATAATAACACTATCTTTGACTTTTTAAAGAGACAGCTATACGGTGAAATGTTTGAAAATTTAGATAATTTTGAGTTGCAACTAACTCTAGAAATATTTTATAATAAACGAATTTTTGATAATAAAGGAGAATTACGTGAAGTGAGTGAAGTTAAAAGTGATTCAAGCACAACGAGTAAGATATTTTCAACTATAAAGAAGGCAGTAGATGATTGTAAGAGTGTGTCTGAACCAGAAAAAGATGACAGTACCACTGTTACTGGAAATACAAACGCACATAGTGCGATAGAAAATCTTATAAAATTAAACAAAGATGTGGCTAATACTATAGAACAAGCTAGCGAAAACATCAAAAAAGTGGGTGATTCATTCGAAGAAATAGATGAAACTATTGGCAGTAAAATTAGTGGAACTAAAGGAGTAGACTAATGACGAAAACTGTGGACGAGTATAATGTATTAATTAAATTAAAACAGGAACAAGTAGAAGAGTTATTAAGTGAAAAAAGAAAACTTCGTAATTTAGAAAATGAATATGAAAATATTATTCATCGAACGACACATTTGAATAATCAGTTAATTGAACGCTACTACGATAGTCAACTTTTTATTTCGATTGAACAAAACAATACTTTGTTTCATTCTCAACAACGTCTTTTAATGGAAGAATTGTATAATCAGCAAAATGATATCGAAAAAGATATAAGACGATTAAATGAAGATATTGAAGATATAGAAAGAGAAAGATATCTCGCATCGCAAACAGACCACGAAAGAAGGTAACATCATGAGTATAGATATGTATTTAAGAAATGCTGAAGATCAATCTTCGAAAGTAGAGAAAACGAGTAAAGATTTAACAGATAAGTATGATGATTTACAAAATGCGATATCCCAATTTGTTAACGAAAGTGAATTGAAAGGGAAAGCATATGATTCTGGTAAGCAGTTCTTTTCCACAGTAATTCAACCTTTAACAGATAGTATTAAAACTTTAGGAGATTTAACAGAACAAGCATGTAGTACCTTCGTTGATAAATATAAAAGCGAGGTAGATACACATAGCTTAAAAGAGTCAGAACTAGAAGAGGACATTCACGAATTAAAACAACAAATAGATGAGCTTAATTCAATTAGTGAAAGTACTCCTCCGGGTAATAGTCTTTTAATCGCAGCCCATCATCGAATGGTAGAAAGCCTCGAAAACCAAAAAAGAGATTTAGAAGATAAACTAAATAAATTGAGATTATTTAATAGAGAATCAGCTAACATATTTAAAGAAGTTGAGTCATTTAAACAAACAGTTCAACAAGGCATTGAGCAAGCCAGAACGTCTTGGGATTCAGGAACACAAACCTTCAATATTCCTTCGACTAAGGAATTGGAATGGACGAAAGTCACTCAACAAAAAGTACTTAAAGTTCAGGTAAATAAAATTCTTCAAAAGTTGAAAGAAGGGTTGAATTTAAATAGATTCGAGAAGCATTTAGTTAAAGAACAAATTGAAAATCCATCAGATAAGAATTTCTTAGCAGAATTAAAGGAATATCTTTCAGAAAATAAAGAGTCAATTATTAGAGATTTAGCAATTGATACAGGTGCTAGTAGTATTGAGTTTGGCGGCATTGGTATGCAACAGCTTGGCGGAGAATTTAACGTTTATGGTGGATATAGCGGTCCAGAAGGTGAAAATAGCTTTGTTCAAATTACAAATCAATCAGGTAACAAAATGATAAAACAAGGAAAAAGTGTAGTAACTATAGGTAAAGTAGGAGGAGCTGCTAATACGGTATTTGGTTTTGGTATAGGTATGTACGATGATCTCCAAGATGATAAGACCGTTGGTGAAAGCTTAGCTCATAATAGTTTAACTACTGGTGCTGGTATTGCAGGTGGTATAGTGGTAACTTCTCTACTAACTACTAATCCTATTGGCTGGACTATTTTAGCAGGGATAGCTGTTAGCACTGTAGTAACAATTTTTGTTGATACAGCTTACCAAAATAATTGGTTTCACTTAAAGGATGGTACTGATTGGGTTGGTCATCAAGTTGATAAAGGAATAAATGAAATAAATAATAAAATAGATAAATTTGAAAATGAAATAGGTCAAGGTATTAAAAATATGACAAATCCAAGGTATTGGGGTGCGTAAAAAATTGGCAAGAGTACATTTAATTTATAAAAATCCTAGATATAAAGTTGTTCAGAAAGATAATAAATATCTGTTAATAGATTTAGAACAACATTGGTATTCCTATCTATTCCCTATGTTAAATTGGATAATTCCTATTAAATATATAGAACTCACTTATGAAGAATTTAGTAGTTTAAATATATATACGAATAGAAATCACAGTGCCTATGGCGTAGCTGCAGGTGGTATAGGAGTAATAATTAGTATATATATTAGAAAGATAATGTACTTAATAGACATTTATCTTTCAACTACATATATGTTTCTAATATTTTCATTGGGATTAATTTTCATTATATTGATACGGATTTATATAAGTAAGAGATTGAAAATCAAAAAATTTAAAAAGAAGGAAAAGAAAAAAATAATATTATTCCCTACATTAAAGAATTTGATGATTGTCTTAATCGGATTTCTCTTATTTCTATTTTTGTCCTTAATGCCTTATTATGTAATATTTGGAAATGATTTTAATATTATTTTTTATGTTGGATGGTTAGTTATGGTCTTAATGTTTACCGTCTTGAATATGTGTACCATAACAGATAGAAAAATCCATGTAAAAATTATCAATTAACTAATTTGAAAGTTAAGATTTAATAAAGGAGCAGGTATCATCATCATGGATATTACCATTGATACAAATAAAAAGAATAGTAAGTTTATAATTTATTATATCCGAAGATACTTTATTAATAATAGAAACAAACTCATCTTTGTATTTTCACTTTTAATTATATTATATATAACTTAGTAAAAATTAATTAAAAAATATTTAAAAACAATATCGAATAATATAAATAAGGGAAGTAAAATAGCATTTTTATAGGATAAGAGTATAAGAATTAGTACTATACTTGGTTCTGTTTCAGTTGGACTGACCTTTTAGAAGTGATAGTGGTAACTGATATTATTGGAAATAAGAAATAAAAAATAAGATGAGTTCAAGATTTTGGGGTGAATAAACGATTGGCAAGAGTACATCTAATTTATAAAAATCCTAGATATAAAGTTATTCAGAAAGATAATAAATACCTATTGATAGATTTAGAACAACATTGGTATTCCTATCTATTCCCCATGCATTGTTATACACTCAAAATAAAATCGAAGGAAGGATCGGTGGCATTAAATGGAAACGATAGGCAGCATTATTTACTTAAAAGAAGGTTCTCAGAAACTTATGATTATCAATAGAGGGCCGATTATAGAAATGGATAACCAACGTTATATATTCGACTATTCGGCATGTAAATATCCAATTGGCGTAGTTGAAGACGAAATTTATTATTTTAACGAAGAGAATATTGATAAAGTTATTTTTGAAGGCTATTCTGATGAAGATGAAATGAGATTTCAAGAATTATATGAAGATATGCTAAAGAATTTAGATAGCGATATTAAGCGAGGTAATGTGAAACAAGAAGAAAACTTTGGTTTACACTAGAAAAATTTTACTCAAGCAACTAAGCAAACAGTATCAAAATTTAAACAAACTAAGAGTGTGTCGTTACAACAATACGTAATGGCACACTCTATCATTTGGGAAGACTTAATCTCCCATTTGGCTTTCGAGGACATCGGTCACGAACATATGGCCTGGCGCGTGGGTGATGACGAGATCTGGTTTAGCAGCTAAAGCAACGGATTGTGGTGTCACACCGCAGCCCCAGAATACAGGGACTTCTCCGTCATTTATCTGCACAGATTCGCCGAAATCGGGTTGGCTTAAGTCTTTAATTCCGATATCTTCTGGACGACCAATGTGAATAGGTGTGCCGTGAACTTGCTTGTAATGTGTAGTGATTTCAGTCGCTTTAATGGCTTCTTTCATCGTCATCGGACGCATACTCACAGTTAATGGACCGCGAAAGATACCGCTCGGACGTGTATCAATATTGGTCACGTACATTGGCACGTTATGTTGTTCCTCAATGTGACGTACGGGGAGGCCGGCATCTAGCAAGGCATGTTCAAAGGTGAAACTACAACCGATTAGGAAACTAACCATATCTTCTTCAAAGAGATGTTGAATATCATTAGGTGTCTCAACGAGCTCGCCATGTCGATAAACGCGATATTTACTCACATCTGTTCGAATATCTGCGTTTTTGCCATAGGTCGGGAAGGATACCGCACCAGTCTCTGCGATATCTAATAAAGGACATGTCTTCGGATTGCGGAAACAGAATTTTAGAAAGTCAAAGGCATATTTTTCAGGTAGAATGACGACGTTCGCTTGTACGTAGCCTTTCGCCATTCCACTCGTATGTCCGAATAACTTCCCCTTACGTATCAGTTCTCGAATTTCACTCGGTAAAGCGTGATGTAAATTCATTTTCTCATCCCCTTTTCTAGATAAAAGTTTAAAAATTCTAATAATTAAACTTATATTCTTACTTCCTATATCTATTATACATGAATAGAGGTATGAGTAGGGGGAGTCCGCTTAAAAAAAGATGCAACCAACCTTAATTGATTGGCTGCATTAGGTATTTAATACATATCAAAGACTAGTCATTTTTATCTTGAGAAGAGCGATTATTCACTTGCTGAGTGTGGTGGTCGTAGTCGACAGTTTGATGATTCTCTTCATCATTATCCTTACCGCTACTTGCCTCACTGTCACTCTCACGTTCCTCCAAAGGTATGGAGTAGTCTTTCTCATCATTGATATACGACATTTGGAAGTGCTTGGTATGTTCGCGTTTTAAAGCTCTCATCAGTGAGAAGATCATTAAGAGTAAAATGATTGAGAACGGCAAGCCTGTGACGACGGAAGCGGTTTGTAAACTCGTCAATCCGCCTGCAATAGTCATCGAAACCGAGATGGCTCCAATGAGAATACCCCAGATAATCTTATGTTTCACTTTAGGGTTCGCTAGTCCACCTGTTGCCATACCAGCTACAATATGTGTCGTCGAATCTGCGCTGGTAATAATAAAAATAAAGATTAATGCGATAGCTAGGATACTCGTGATATCTGCAAGTGGAAATTTGGATAGCAGTTCAAATAAAGCTACAGTGTAATCTTTGTCTACAACGTGCGCGATATCGTCACCTTTCAAAGCGAATTTCAGAGCGGTGCCACCGAAACCGGCAATCCAACTGAAAGAAATAAGCGGTGGAACAATTAACACGCCAATGACAAATTCACGTACTGTTCGTCCTCTCGAAACACGAGCAACGAAACCACCGATAAACGGGGACCATGAAATAACCCATGCCCAATAGAAGACGGTCCATTTCTGAATCCAAGCATCGCTGCCACCATAGGGGTTGAGACGCAAACTGTATTCGATGAAGTGACGGAGATAATCGCCAATCGCGAGTGTGTAAGATTCGAGAATAAATTTGAGATCACCAACACATAACATAAAGATTAAGAGAATAGCACCAAGTCCGATATTAATATTACTGAGCCATTTTACACCACGATTGAGACCTGTAACGGCCGAACCTAAAAAGATCACGACCATTAAGACGGTGATTCCAATTTTAACACTGTTGTTTTGTGGCACATGAAAGACGTGGTGTAATCCACCGTTAATCTGCATGATACCGAGGCCGATAGATGTCGCAATCCCCATTACGGTAGCGATGATGGCGAGAATGTCGATGATATTTCTAAAAGGTCTGCGATACGCTTCACCGAAGACAGGTTCCATGGCAGTCGAGATGAGGCCGTCACGCTTTTTACGAAACTGGAAATAAGCCACGATTAAACCAGCAATCGCAAAGATCGACCATTGCGAAATACCCCAGTGGAAGAAAGTGTAACCCATAGCAACACGGGCTGAATCTTCAGAGGCATTCGCAATCTTACCCGGGAAGGGAGAATGTAGGTAGTGCGTCAACGGTTCAGCCACGCCCCAGAAGACGATACCGACACCTAGTCCAGCTGAGAACAACATCCCAATCCAGGAAAGCATGGAGAACTCCGGCGATTCGTCATCATCTCCAAGCTTGAAACGGCCATAGCGTGAGATAGCTAAAGCGATTAAGAAGATATCCAAGATAAAGATAATAAGTAAGAATAGCCAGCCAAAGCTATTGGAAATAAAGTCATAGATGTGTTGCGCATGATGACCGAATTGAGTTGGAAAGATACCGGCAATCGCAGTGATAATCACGATAATCGCCACCGATATCCCATAAACGAAATTTCTATTTTTAGTCTGTTTATCATTCATAAAACAAATACTCCATCCTTTGTTTATTGTTAAGTTTCAAGTGAAATGATTACATAGATGCATTACTCTAAGTCGATATTTATATATTTTTGGTACTTTATTATCAGTTATTCATCGCTGTTATTGTGAATCATAATTAAATATGCTTATTTCTAATATAGTTTCATGATATTTAAGTGTTATTTAGAAATTCATATTTGATGTTTAGCTTCTGAGCTGTACTAAATAGTAGTGTATAAGTAATTTCATGATTAATTTGAAATACGTTAGCATAGCGTTTGGTTTGGAAAATGTAATTAAAATGAAATTTAAGTCGTTTTTTTCAATGTCGACTCGAGACGCATGATGGAGCTAGACCACAACGAAAATCCATTCTTCGAACTCTCTGAGTGAGAAGAATTAGTTGAGTGTGGTCCTACGCAGTTGCTGACTGAATTCGAGATGGCTAATGCTCTCTCGAACTCTACTCAGCTTTACGGGGGAAGTACTACGAAATCATAGATTTCTGCACTTCTCCCATGCAAGCGAGAGTCATAACCTTGAAAAAAGTGCTCTTAAGTTTTCTCTTAGTCTTGTTCACTACTTCTTTTAGTTAAAACATAAAATAAGTGTAATTATGTAATTATTTAAACCTCATTATAAAGTAAATAGAATAAATTACAACGTAATATTCTGATAAATTTAGAGCTAATTGTTTTTGAATAAGCTGTATTATACAATAACAATGCATGGTGAATAATAAATATAAAATCACTAGGAGGAACTTGAATGAAAAGAGTTTGGGAGAAGATTCTAGTTTGGCTAGGACTACTCTTACAATTTGCGCTCATATTTATTTACGGGGTCATCGCACCTTTCATGAATGACGATAGCTTTAAATCTGAAATTAAGGATAGTATCAAAGAAGAAGTGAGTTCAGGTAAATTATCCAATGCAGATATTAATTCAATCGTGAGTCATCTCAATGAATGGATTATCTATTTAATTGGTTTAGCCATTATCGTTGCGGCAGTAGCTTTAATTACGGCCTTGATTATCAACAAATTACCGAAGACTGCAGGCGTAATATTTATCTTGCTTGCGATTGCAGCGGTATTGAGTCTCAATTTCGTGGCGACACTCTTCTGGCTCATTGCTGGAATTATGCTGATTGTTCGCCGCAATAAGCAGACTAAGCATAAGGCGCGTGCTTAATTTTTAGGCACAGATAAAATACAGTTAATGCAAGACAATGTGACTGAGTGTATAACATGCTGAGTGGCATTGTCTTTTTTTTACTTGGAAAATATGGCGTGACTCATGTATTGAATCAAGCCAAAGAATGAACTTAAAAATTCGTGACTCAGTCCTAAATTTTTTCAACTTTTACAAAACCAAAATAAACTACGCTAAACTATTGGAGATAAAGCGTTTTACATACGAAAAGAAATATTAAAAAGAGATGAAATCTTGGTAAATTTCTAAAAATTATTTGTAAGCGATTGCAATTATTAGAAAAGACAGATAAAATACATAGCAACAGTGGATATTTCCATTAAAGTTTTCTATTAACAAACATTGGGGGTAGAAATGATGGTAAGAGAATACAGAAGTGAAACAGGAATCGATTTCTCTCAACAAGAAAATGTTGAATCATTCCAGCAAATGTTAAGTAAAGTGAAAGGTGAATTCAGCCAAAAAGTACCTTTATGGATCAATGGCGAAGAGAAATTCACGAAAGATACTTTCACTTCTATTAATCCAGCAAATACTTCTGAAGAAATTGCGGAAATTTCTAAAGCGACGAAGAAAGATGTCGACGCTGCATTTGACGCGGCGAATGAAGCGTATGAGTCATGGCGTAAATGGAAGCACCGTGATCGTGCAGAATTTATGTTACGTGTAGCTGCATTAATCCGTCGTCGTAAAGAAGAAATCGCTGCTGTCATGGTTTACGAAGCAGGTAAACCATGGGATGAAGCGGTAGGCGACGTTTGTGAAGGTATTGACTTTATCGAATACTATTCACGTTCAATGATGGAACTAGCGGATGGCAAACCTGTCTTAGACCGTGAAGGTGAACATAACCGCTACTTCTACAAACCAATTGGTCCTGGTGTCACTATTCCACCATGGAACTTCCCGTTCGCGATTATGACAGGTACAACTTTAGCGCCAGTTATCGCTGGTAACACTGTATTACTCAAACCTGCTGAAGACACAGTGTTAACTGCTTACAAGTTAATTGAAGTGCTTCAAGAAGCAGGCTTACCTAAAGGGGTAGTTAACTTCGTACCAGGTGATCCGAAAGAAATCGGGGACTATCTTGTAGATAGCGTTCATACGCATTTCGTAACATTCACTGGTTCACGCGCAACAGGTACACGTATCTTCGAAAGAGCTGCGAAAGTTCAAGAAGGTCAACAGTTCTTGAAACGTGTCACAGTTGAAATGGGCGGTAAAGATGCGATTATCGTTGACGAAGACGCAGACACTGATTTAGCTGCTGAATCCATCGTTTCATCAGCATTTGGTTTCTCAGGTCAGAAATGTTCAGCATGTTCACGTGCGATCGTGCATAAAGCGGTTCACGATGAAGTGTTGGAAAAAGCAATTAAGTTAACGAAAGACATCACATTCGGTAACACTGAGAACAATACTGAAATGGGTCCAGTAATTAACCAAAAACAATTTGATAAGATCAAGAACTATATCGAAATTGGTAAAAAAGAAGGTAAATTAGAACACGGTGGCGAAACTGAAGACGAAACAGGTTACTTCGTACACCCAACAATCTTCTCAGGATTGAAATCTAAAGACCAAATCATGCAAGAAGAAATCTTCGGTCCAGTTGTTGGCTTTGTAAAAGTGAGCAGTTGGGAAGAAGCGTTAGACGTGGCTAACGATACAGATTATGGTCTTACAGGTTCAGTGATTACAAATACACGTGAACACTGGTTACAAGCAATTGAAGACTATGATGTAGGTAACTTATACCTCAACCGTGGCTGTACTGCAGCTGTGATGGGCTACCACCCATTCGGCGGATTCAAGATGTCAGGTACAGATGCGAAGACAGGTGGACCAGACTACCTCATCAACTTCTTAGAACAAAAAGTCGTTTCAGAAATGTTATAATTTCGTGAAATTTAAAGCGTTCTAATCTCATGTTAATCTGAACAAGTTAATATAAGTCTCAGTAAGGGCAGGACACTGTGAATGAGGTGTTCCTGCCCTTTCAATAGTAGAACGTGGGAGGAACGCGAGATGAAACGACGTATATATTTGGTGTTAGCTATCGTTATGGGCATAATCTATATCATATTGAGTGCTTTGTATCCTCATCTTGAGCGAACGATGTGGTTTCGTACTATTTTATTCGTGGCTTTTATCTTTTTTGCGTTATTTATATTGAGTAGTGGTAAAAGTGAAGGCAAGTGAGATTGATGATGTGCTTTTAGTAACAGGATAGAAAAAGCACATTTTAACTAAATAAGTCTGAAAATTCGGTTAAATTTATTTCGAAAACGTATACACAATGCTACAATTTAGTTATAAGTTAAGGGGTTAAAGGGGATGTGGTGTAATGACAGCATTATCTAGTAAGAGAAAGCAGCGTAGTTTGATCATAGGGGTGATGTTATCAATACTGACATACTGGCTATTTGCTCAAGCGTTGCTCAATATAGGGCCTCAAATTCAATCAACGTATCATGCCTCTCTCAATATCGTGAACATTTCTGTCAGCTTGACTTCGTTCGTGACTGGCGTCTTAATGGTTGTAGCTGGAAACGTGGCGGACAAGCTAGGAAGAGTGAAGATGATTTATCTTGCGCTCATCTTAAACGTGCTAGGTTCGCTACTGCTCGTCCTGACTAGCTACATCGGTTTGTTTCTACTTGGACGAGTAGTTCAAGGCTTCTCAGCTGCGATTATTATGCCAACGACAATTGCTCTGTTTAACGACTACTTCGACGGTGAAGCACGTAAGAAGGCGTTGAGTTATTGGTCGATCGGGGCATTCGGTGGGACTGGATTTGCTTCTACATTCGCAGGCTTAATTTCAACTTATCTCGGTTGGCAGTACATCTTCATCCTATCTATCGTGATTTCTATCGTAGCCTTTTGGTTGTTACGAGACATCTCGGATACACAACGTCAGCGCGATACCAGTGCACATTTCGATTTGGTGGGTTTAGTGATCTTTATCGCGATGATTGCTAGCATTAGTTTCGTGATTACGCAAGGTTATAAAATGGGCTGGACACACCCGTACTCATTAGGTTGCTTGCTCATATTTGTAGTGAGTATGGGTCTATTTCTCTTTGTAGAACAACGTCGGGTAGAACCTTTTATAAATTTACGATTATTTAAAAATAAAGCTTTTGTCGGCGCAGTTATCGCGAATACATTATTGAATACTTGCGTAGGTGTCATCGCACTAATTAACATTTTTGCGCAAGGCAGTTTGAAATTGAATTCGTTTCAAGCTGGATTGCTTACTCTGCCGTACGTGATTGCATTGTTGATCGTGGTACGAGTCGGTGAGAAAGGAATTAATCGCTTTGGTTCGAAAGTCATGATGGTGGGTGGCCCAACACTTTCTGCAATAGGAATTGCTTTGTTGAGTATGACGTTTCTGAGTTCATCTAGCTATCTCGTACTAGTAATTATCGCGAGTGTATTGTTTGGTACAGGAACAGGATTGTTTGCTACACCAGCTTTAAATACTGCAGTTTCAACGACGCCTCAGGATAAAGTAGGTGTTGCTTCAGGTATTTTTAAAATGGGCTCCACACTTGGTGGCGCATTCGGTATCGCAATTATTACTTCTGTATATGAAGGTGTACTTTCAAGTGGTAAGTCGGTTTCTCAAGCAGCAAGTTACGGCTTTCTCACTGGTGTCTTGATGGTCGTGATTGCTATTATCGTAGGTGGATGCTTACTACCTCGAAAAGAGAACTAATGAGTGCAGTAACGATGAAATTTGTCTCATTTTCCAAAGTTACAGTAACTGAAAAAAGCCTCGAAAGACGTGAGTAGAAATTCTAAAAGTGAAATTTTACAAACAGTAGACTCATAGGCTATGATAGAGAAAATGATTTGAGAGATGAGGAATACTATGCAATATCTAACACACTATCAATCACCTATAGGACAATTGACGTTAACTTCTGATGGCAGTGCTTTAACTGGCGTATGGCACGCGAACCAACAAGATTTCGCAGATCAGTTTAATGATACCTTTGAAGAAAGTGACTTGCTGGTCTTTGCTAAAGCACGTGCTTGGTTAGACGCTTATTTCAAAGGTGAACGACCAGAGATCGATTTCGAGTTAAATCCACAAGGGTCAGAGTTCAGACAACAAGTATGGCATTATTTACGGCAAATTCCATATGGTAAGACGGTCACATATAGTGAAATCGCTAAAGATATCGCGCGTTTAAGAGGTAAACAGAAGATGGCAGCTCAAGCGATAGGTGGGGCGGTAGGAAGTAACCCTATATCTTTGATTGTGCCCTGTCACCGTGTAGTGGGTAAGAATGGGAACTTGACCGGCTACGGTGGAGGCTTGGATGTTAAAATGCAGCTTCTAGAATTAGAGGGCGTAGATTTAGGTGATTTCTATTTGCCGACTGACTGAGTAAAGAGGTAGGGAGGTATTGAGTCTGATTATAAGCCTTTCTACATAAAGAAGTCGCACTATTATGTTGTCATAACAGTGCGACTTTAAGCCATAATATCCCAGTGGCGCAGTGAATCTGTGTAAGAGATGAGGCTTACCCTTATCCAGTGAATATTAAATTATTATAAGGTATTATAAGAGCGGATATGATCTTCGATGTGATCTAAGTAGAATGCACCTTTAGGTGTTTCTGCAAGCTCAGTATCGTGATCAAATTCCAAGTTGTCAAAGCGTTTGAAGAATGATTCATACTCTTCAACGGACAATGCTTTTCGGTTGTTCATTAAAGCTTTATGTTCATCAATTGCTAAAGCATCGCGGTAACCTTCAACCAGTTTACCAGAGAAGAATTCACCCACTGAACCTGAACCATAACTGAAGAGACCAATTGTTTGGCCAGCTTCTAAGTCATGTGTTTCTAGTAAAGAAATCAGGCTGAGGTAGAGTGAACCTGTGTAAATGTTTCCGACATAACGGTTATAATATGTTGCTGCGTCGTATCCCTCTGTAAGACGTTTCTGAGTTTCATCTGAAATCTCATCTGTTAAGATAGATTCAAGCGCTTTTTTACCCATTTTAGTAAATGGAACGTGGAAACATAGACTCGCAAAGTCATCTAAAGAATGATTATAGCGCTGAGCATACGCTTTCCAACTTTCTTGGAAAGAGTGAATATACGCATCTTTAGATAATTTACCAGCAACGAGTGGATACATATGGCCAGTCGGTCTCCAGAAATCATAGACATCTTCAGTAAATGGCACAGCATCATCATTGAGTTCAAGAATGCGAGGATTGTGGCTAAGCATCATTGCTACGGCACCCGCACCTTGCGTAGGTTCTCCACCTGATTCAAGTCCGTAACGTGCAGTATCACTAGCGATAACGAGCACTTTCTCATCAGGACGTTGTTGAAGATAATCTTTAGCAAGTTGGATGGCTGGAGTAGCTGCGTAACAAGCTTCTTTCATTTCAATACAACGCGCGAAAGGTTGAATACCGAGCAGGTTGTGGATTTGAACTGCGGACGCTTTCGCAGAATCAATTGCTGATTCAGTGGCTACAATTACCATAGAAACCGCTTTCTTATCATCGTCTGAAAGAATATCTTTAGCTGCGTTAGCACCCATTGATACGATATCTTGACTTACAGGACTGACAGCCATCTCTGTTTGGCCTATGCCTTTCAAGAATTTATTCGGATCAACGCCGCGTGCTTCAGCTAATTCTGCCATATCAACGTAGAATTGTGGAATGTAAAAGTTTATTTGATCTATACCGATAGTCATGATGTATCGACCCCTTTCTTATGCAAAAATAGCAATTGTATCATATCAAAATACAACCTATAAATACAGTAATTACAAAGTAAACAAAGGAGAAATTTATATGAGTAATATCGCTATTGTTAGTGCGAAACGTACACCCATAGGGAGATTTAAAGGTAGATTGCGTAACTATAACGCAGTTGAACTAGGCACGAAAGCATTGAGTGCAGCTATTGAAAGTGCAAACGTTAAATCTGAAGAGATTGAACAAGTCATCTTCGGTAACGTGTTACAAGCAGGTCTTGGACAGAATACAGCCCGACAAATCAGTATTGCGTCTGGCATACCAGAAACTTCACCAGCGATGACGATTAACGAAGTATGTGGTTCAGGTCTTAAAGCCATTATTCTAGGTAAGCAACTCATTCAACTTGGCGAAGCGAAAGTCGTAGCAGTAGGTGGCGTTGAAAGTATGACCAATGCACCGAAGCTGTTATTAGGGGAAGACGAGAAGCCAGTTGAAAGTTTCATGCATGATGGCTTAACAGATGCTTTCCACAATGTGCCAATGGGCGTGACAGCTGAGAAGATTGCTTATAAATATCAAGTGTCACGTGAAGCACAAGATACTTTCGCTAACAACTCACAACAGAAAGCAGCTCAAGCTACTGAAGTAGGCAAATTTAAAGATGAAATTGTGCCTCTTGAAGATGCTGACGGCGAAATGATGACGACCGACGAAGGCATCCGCGGTAATAGTAGTGTAGAGAAGCTTGGCACACTCAAGACAATCTTTAAAGAAGATGGCACTGTAACAGGAGGTAACGCTTCTAGTATTAATGACGGTGCGTCTGCGCTCATCTTGATGGATGCAGATTATGCGAAAGAGAATGGTTATGACATCTTAGGTCTTATCGGAGATTATTCAGAAGTGGGTTGCGATCCAGAGATGATGGGTTATGCACCATATCATGCAGTTTCTCACTTATTAACTAAAATGAATAGACAAATGATAGATATAGATGTTGTCGAAATGACTGAGGCATTCGCTGCACAAAGTATTCCGGTTAAAGAACACTTGGGTATTCCTGATGAGAAATTTAATCTTCATGGTGGTGCGATTGCTTTAGGACATCCTATTGGAGCGAGTGGTGCCCGTTTAGTGACAACGCTAGTAAATATCTTATCTCAAGAGGATAAACAATCAGGTATCGCAACAGCTTGTATCGGTGGCGGTTTAGGCATCGCATTACATGTGGAAAGAGGAGAGTAGTTTATGAAGCCTTTGGATAAATCATTTAGACATTTGTCGCGTGAAGATAAGCTTGAGATGTTGAAGTCATATGGTTGGTTGAACGACGATGACTACGCTACGTTGAAAAATTATGCCACGATTAATGAAGATGTAGCGAACAGTTTAATCGAGAATGTAATTACGCAAGGTGCGCTACCAGTCGGCTTACTACCGCAAATTGATGTTGAAGGTCACTCTTACGTGGTACCAATGATGGTTGAAGAACCTTCTGTAGTCGCTGCGGCAAGTTATGGTGCGAAGCTCGTTAACCGAACAGGCGGATTTAAAGTCATTTCTAGCGAGCGTTTGATGATTGGTCAAATCGTCTTTGATGGTGTCGAAGATACAGAAGCTTTGGCGGAACAAATCAATCGCTTTGATCAGCAGATTAAACAAATTGCTGATGAGGCTTACCCTTCTATTCTAAAAAGAGGGGGCGGCTATCGTCGCTTTGAAATTGATACGTTTCCTGAACAACAGTTACTCTCATTGAAAATCTTCGTAGATACGAAAGATGCGATGGGCGCGAACATGTTGAATACGATGTTAGAAGGTATCGCAGCATATCTTAAAACTGAAATTCCGGACAGCGACATCTTGATGAGTATCCTATCTAATCATGCGACGGCTTCTGTCGTTCACGTACGAGGCGAAATTGCAGTAGATGATTTAGGAAAAGGTGAACGAAGCGGTGAAGAAGTAGCTCGCCGAATGGAACGTGCTTCTGTACTAGCTCAAGTCGACCCTCACCGTGCTGCAACACATAATAAAGGTGTGATGAACGGTATTCATGCCGTTGTCTTAGCAACGGGTAATGATACGCGTGGTGCCGAAGCGAGTGCACATGCATACGCTGCTAAGGATGGCCAATACCGTGGTATTGCCACTTGGAAATATGATCAAGAGCGCCAACGTTTAATCGGTGACATCGAAGTGCCCATGACATTAGCGACAGTCGGTGGTGGAACGAAAGTGCTACCAATTGCTAAAGCGTCGTTAGACCTACTTAACGTGTCGTCAGCTAAAGAGTTAGGCGAAGTCGTAGCTGCAGTAGGTCTTGCTCAGAACTTTGCGGCGTGTCGTGCATTGGTATCAGAAGGTATCCAACAAGGGCATATGAGTTTACAATATAAATCATTAGCGATTAGTGTCGGCGCTCAAGGCGAAGAGATTGCACAAATTGCTGAGTACTTAAAGCAAGCCGATCGTGCAAACACTCAAGTTGCTGAAGATAAGCTCAAAGAATTAAGATCACAACAGTAATAATAATAGTGAGAGAGGGATAGTCGTTTTGTAACAAAAGGAATTAGCGTACTATCCCTTTTCTTATTACAAACGATTTGAAAAGGTTATAAATAAGTTCACAAATTTTTATTATTTTCAAACCACCCCTTTATATCCTTATCAGAATCACTTCATACAGAATTGATAAAGTGAAAACATTATTTATTTTGCATGTAAGAAGTTGCAAAATTCAATAAATGAGTTATGATATTTTGTAAGCGTTGACACATTTAATGTTTAAATGATCAACGTGGAACAAAGGGGTGTAAGAAATGTCAAAGGATAAGAAGGAAAAGAGTGAGAAAGTTAAGAAGAAAATAGGGGTACCTTCGGCTTTACTCACACTCGCAATAATGATTGGTACTATGCTCTTCTCAGTAGCAGTGCTCGGTAAAGAGCCTCATATTCCGCTCATGATTGGTACTGCTACCGCGATTATCGTAACGATGTTTCATGGTTATGATTTCGAAGAAGTAGAAGAGATGATGTACAAAGGTATTCGTCATGCGTTACCAGCCATCGTTATTATTATGTTAGTCGGGCTAGTTATCGGATCTTGGATTGGCGGCGGTGTCGTAGCGACGATGATTTATTACGGTTTAAGACTGATTAATCCTACATATTTCTTAGTTGTAGTTATCATACTCTGCAGCATAGTCGCACTCGCTATTGGAAGTAGTTGGTCAACGATGGCCACAGTGGGTGTCGCTTGTATGGGTATCGGTATTAGTATGGGAATTTCATCTGGTATGGTTGCAGGTGCAGTTATTTGTGGATCTTACTTTGGTGACAAGATGAGTCCACTCTCAGATACGACCAACCTTGCATCTGGCTTAACAGAAGTCCCATTGTTTGAACATATTAAGCATATGTTCTATACCACGATTCCCGCTATTGTCATTACTTTGATAGTTTATTTCTTTATCGGATTACGCTACGGAAATCGTAACTTCAATAGTGGAAAAATCGACCAGATTCTCAATACAATGAATGACAACTTTACGATTACACCATGGCTATTGCTTGTACCAGCCATCGTTATCATTCTCGTCGTATTGAAAGTACCAGCTATTCCAGCGATTTGTGCAGGTGTCATCTTAGGGTTCTTCTCACAAATCTTTATTCAAGGAGATTCCCTTACAGATGCACTTACAGCATTACAAACAGGTTATTCTATTCACACTGATAACCATATGGTTAATGAACTCTTTAACCGTGGTGGTCTAGAAGATATGTTCTACACCATCTCGCTAACACTTGTAGCGATGACCTTTGGTGGTGTGCTTGAATATTCTGGTATGCTCGCTGCGTTAATCAATGTTATTTTAAAATTTGCGAAGCGCACAGGTTCACTTATCGCATCAGTTATCGTGTCATGTATCGGTACGAACTTCACTTGTTCAGAACAATATATTTCAATTATCGTACCATCACGCATGTTTGCGGATGCATTTAAGTTGAAGAAATTACATGCCAAGAACCTTTCACGAGCACTTGAAGATGGTGGAACGTTAACGTCAGTGTTCGTTCCGTGGAATACATGTGGGGTGTTTATTGCGACGACATTAGGCGTGTCTGCAGGAACATACGCACCGTTTGCCATCTTGAACTATATTGTACCAGTTATTTCTATTATATATGGTTATACTGGATTTAAGATTGTGAAAGACAAGACTGCTAAAGTTGAAAATCCTGAAGGCTTAGAAGAACATTTAGAAACTAAATAGCTAAGGTTTAAGTAAGTGTGAATACCTTATTTAAGCTATTTGCCAACTCAGGTATAAAGAATTGTATTGCCGCGGGAGAGAAACTTCGGAATCTCATTGATTTCAGTTTGTCTCCCGCTTTATGTATATAAAAAAGGGAGAAAGTACGTTCATGCACGAACTTTCTCCTACGCATCATGAGGTGATGGCAAGCCTATATCTCATGAAATACTATGGCTACTACATGAGGACGAATTGGCTAAATAAGTCTAAGGCTCTCTTAGTGATACTGAGCAACTCAGCATCAGTCCAATTATGCTCACGACAATATGTCAAGATGCTTTCTGGATCAGAAACATTTTTAGGGAAATTGACATCTTGATTAATCTCATCAGCCAATTCACCTAAAGGCGTGTCATCACCTAGAAAGTTCTGCATAAAATCGTAGAAAGTCATACATCACCTCTTCTAGAGCCACAAGTAATTATACCATAATCTATATTTGGTATTAAACACATTCATGTAATTGTCAATTTTAATACTGGGTTGAAAAGGGTAGTGGGCAATCAAACTCACCACCCACCTGACAATTATCATTAATAATTAAGGAAAGAAATTGAGCTAAAGCTCCCATTTTAGCGCAAAATAAGGTAGTATTAACAGTGAAGAAAGTGATAGATGAGGGGTACGCATCCTATGGATATCAAACAAATGACATATTTCGTTGAAGTCGTGGAACATGGTGGAATGACGAAAGCTTCGAAGCATCTGTATATCGCTCAGCCAACAATTAGTAAAGCGATTAAAGATTTGGAAAGTGAATTGGCGATGCCATTGTTCGATAGAAGTAAGCGGCAGTTAGTGCTCACAGATGCGGGAGAAGTCTTCTATCAAAAATGTACAGAAATACTCAATTTATTTAATGATTTACCGAAAGAAATTAATAGTTTGCTCGGACTCGAGACGGGTCATATTAGCATCGGACTTTCAGCAGTGATGAATATGAATCAATTTATTGAAATCCTGGGCGAGTTTCATCAGCGCTATCCAAATGTGACGTACAATTTAGTGGAAAATGGCGGAAAGATGATTGAATCTCAACTGGTCAATGACGAAATTGATATCGGGATCACAACATTGCCAGTAGATAAAGCCATCTTCAATTCCATACCACTTTATCAAGAAGAACTGCGTTTAGTGACGCATAGAAATCATGCATTGGCTACGAGGGACTCCGTCAACATGAAAGATCTCATTAATGAGGATTTTATCTTATTTAATGAAGATTTCTATCTTAATGACAAGATTATTGAAGCTACAAAGAACGCAGGTTATATACCGAATACAGTGTCTAAGATATCTCAGTGGAACTTTATTGAGAACTTATTGAACGCACATTTGGGTATCAGCATTTTACCGGAAAATATTGTGAAGATGTTAGATAGCACGTTCTGTAATATACCTATCGATGACAAGTCTATGTCATGGGAACTCGGTGTGGTCTGGAAGAAAGATAAATATTTAAGTTATGCGACGCGTCAATGGATCGAGTTTATGAGCGAGCGACTTTAACGAACGTATGAAATATTATTATGAAAGTGAACGCTTTCATAGAAAAAAGTAATAGGTCGTATTTAAATTCAATATTTTAAATATATTGGGGTATGGATTAAAATATATAGTGTACAAAAGAGATAAAGTTTAACTAAATCTTTTGAGAGGGATGAAAAGCATGCAGTTTGCTTGGAAAGTAGTGAGAACACTACTCCAAATACTGTTGTTGATGGGGGTTACGTATGTTGGCAGTGTGATCCAGCGTATATGTCATATTCCTATTGCGGGAAGTATAGTTGGATTGATACTGTTATATTTGCTGTTACAATTTAAGATTCTACCAGAAAAGTTCATAAGTTCAGGCGCAAACTTTTTCCTTGCGACAATGATATTCTACTTTGTACCATCTGTAGTGGGCGTTATGGATGTGGCTTCGGATATCAATTTAAATTTTATCGTATTCTTTATACTCATCATATTAGGTACATGTTCTGTGGCGCTAGTATCAGGGTACATTGCTGAGAAGATGGTTAAAAGGGTACATGCTAAAGAGAGTGATTCGCAATGAGTTTCTTACATGCATTGCTCATGATCGCTCTTACTGTTGTCGTCTACGCCGGCGCGCAAAAGTTACAGCGTAAATACCGCACACCTTTGCTCAACCCCGCATTGGTCGCATCACTCGCAATCATCATCGTACTACTCATCAGTGGTACGACGTATAAAAACTATATGGTTGGCGGTAAATGGATTAACTATTTGCTCAACGTCAGTGTCGTTTGCCTGGCATATCCGCTCTATCAGAATCGTCATAAGATATGGGCTTATGCAAGAGTCATATTTGCAAGCGTCTTCGCTGGTGTGCTCTTTAATTTTTTGTTAGTATTTACAGCGTTGAAACTTCTCGGTTACTCTAAAGAAGTTATCGTAACTGTCTTGCCGAGATCGATTACAGCTGCAGTAGGTATCCAAGTTTCTCATCAGCTTGGAGGTACTGACACCTTTGCTGTACTCTTTATCATTACTACTGGTTTGCTCGGTAGTATGATAGGTTCCTACTTACTTCGCCTTGGACGTTTCGAAACATCCATTGCGAAAGGTCTGACTTATGGGAACGCTTCTCACGCCTTTGGTACAGCGAAAGCACTTGAGATGGACATTGAATCTGGTGCCTTTAGTTCAATAGGTATGATTCTAACAGCAGTCTTAAGTTCAATCCTCATTCCCATATTCATCCTGCTATTATATTAAGTTGTAGTATTTGTGTTTGAATAGTAACGCACTTCGTCACAAGAGAGATAAAAATGATAAATCGAAAGGGGCTTTTTCAAAGTGGCAAAAATCAAAGCAAATCAAGCACTCGTTAAAGCATTAGAATCATGGAATATTGATCACCTTTATGGTATCCCTGGTGACTCAATCGATGCAGTCGTAGATAGCTTGAGAACAGTACGTGAAGATTTGAAATTCTATCACGTGCGTCATGAAGAAGTAGCAAGCTTAACAGCAGCAAGCTACACTAAACTTACAGGTAAGATCGGTGTAGCATTAAGTATCGGTGGTCCTGGTATTGTCCACTTATTAAACGGTATGTACGATGCCGAAATGGACAACGTGCCACAACTTATCTTAGCAGGTCAATCAAACAGTACAGTACTTGGTACGAAAGCATTCCAAGAGACTGATATTCTTAAAATGGTTGACGGTGTAGCTGTATACAGCCACCAAATTACTAAAGATGATAAAGACATCTTCGGTATTGTAAACGAAGCAATCCGCACTGCTTACGAGAAAAAAGGTCCAGCAGTACTCGTACTTCCAAACGACTTATTAACTCGTAAAGTGAAAGATACTACAAGCAAGAAAGTTGATACTGCGCCACCAGCACGTATCTCACCAAAACCACGTAGTATCAAGAAAGCAGCTAAACTTGTAGATAAAAGTAAACGTCCAGTTGCTTTAATTGGTTTAGGTGCGCAACACGCAAAAGAAGAAGTGCGTGAATTCATCGAAACTGCTAAGATTCCAGCAGTTGTGACTTTACCAGCTAAAGGTATCTTACCTGACTCTCACCCATACAACTTAGGTAACTTAGGTAAGATCGGTACAAAACCTTCATACCAAACTATGCAAGAAGCTGACTTGCTTATCATGGTAGGTACAAACTACCCTTACGTTGATTACCTACCTAAGAAAAACATCAAAGCAATCCAAATCGATACTAACCCAGAAGCAATCGGACACCGTTTCGATGTTAACGCGGGTATCGTAGGTGACAGTAAAGTTGCATTAACTCAACTTACTGAAACAATCAAACATGTTGGTGAACGCGACTTCTTAACTAAGACATTACAACGTAAAGCAACATGGGATTCTTGGATGAAAGCAGACAAAGCTAACGAAAGTAAACCAATCCGTCCAGAACGCTTAATGGACGCAATCAACAAAGTACGTCACGACGACGCTGTATTCTCAGTAGACGTTGGTACTTCAACTGTATGGTCTACACGTTACTTAAACTGTACTGTTAACAATAAATTTATCATTTCTAGTTGGTTAGGTACTATGGGCTGTGCATTACCAGGTGCAATCGCATCACGTATTGCTTGGCCAAACCGTCAAGTTATCGGTATCGCTGGTGACGGTGCATTCCAAATGGTTATGCAAGACTTCGCTACAGCAGTACAATACGACCTACCAATGACTATCTTTGTTCTTAACAACGAACAATTATCATTCATCAAATACGAACAACAAGCAGCAGGTGAATTAGAATACGCAATCGACTTCACTGATATGGACTTAGCTAAATTTGCTGAAGCTTGTGGCGGTGTAGGTTACACACTTAAAGACCCTAGCCGCGTAGACGATGTTGTTGCAGAAGCATTAGAACAAGATCGTCCAACAATCGTTAACGTATACGTTGACTCAACTGCAGCTCCACTACCAGGTAAGATTGTTAAAGACGAAGCAATCAACTATGGTAAATGGGCTTACAGATCTATCACTGAAGATAAAAAATTAGATTGGGACGAAATCCCACCATTATCAACAGCAGCAAAACGTTTCTTCTAATTTAATTAATTATTAAACCTATCCTTTCCCGTATAATACCGAGCCGTCATGGCTCGGTTTTTTTGGTGCAGAACAGAAGTCTTTGATTTCGTAGTATCTGCATGCGCAATGCTGACTCAACTTCATGGCAGCGTAAGCCATCATGATGACAGTTACTCTGCTTGTAACTGGGAGAGATGTCACAATAAAAATTCCTTTTGTTTTCTTCTGTTAACCTAGGGTATTCATATAAAAATGACTAACAGGAGTGGAACAAAATGGAAAAATCTAAGAAACTACAAATCAAAACACCACACACCTATGCTTTATTAATTATGATTATTATTATTGCTTGGGTGCTGACCTACTTAATTCCAGCTGGAGAGTATCAGCGAGAAAAGAAGGGTGGACAAACCCTTGTGGTGTCAGGAACATATCACGAAGTCGCTGCGCATCACGGTTCATTTTTAGAAGTATTTAGAGCTATACCACAAGGTTTAATTAGTGGTTCTGAGATTGTCTTTTACATCTTCTTAGTGGGTGGCGCCTTTGGGATTATCCATAAAACAGGTGCTTTTGAGAATGGTGTCAATAAAGCAATGTATGCGCTAGGTAAAGTGAATTATCTCATGATACCTTTGACGATGACGGTATTCTCAATCTTAGGCTTTTCAATTGGTCTAGCTGAGGAAACGATTATTTTTGTACCAATTGGAATACTTATCGCACGCACATTAGGTTATGACGCGCTAACAGGTGCAGCTATGGTTATTCTAGGAGCTGCTAGCGGTTTTATAGGAGGAATGTTAAATCCATTCACAGTAGGTGTAGCTCAAAAAGTAGCAGAATTACCAATGTTCTCTGGGTGGGGACTCAGAACAATTATCTATCTCTTTATCTTAATAGCTGCAATAACTACAGTAATGAGATATGGACATAAAGTGAAGAGAGATAAGACGAAGAGCTTAGTTTATGATTTAGAACAAGAAGAGAAGGACTTCACGAATAAGAAAGCGGCTCAACAGTTTAGTAAAAGGGAAGCACTATGTTTATTGCTTATCATCTTAGCGATATTAATTAACGTGGTTGGTATCTTTACATTAAACTGGTCATTTAATGAAATGAGTGCTAACTTCTTAATGATAGGTATTATGGCTGGATTTGTCGGCGGACTAGGATTTAATGGGACATTTGATGCACTCATTGAAGGCATGCAGAATGTGCTTTTTGGAGCGCTCGTTGTTGGGTTTGCAAAAGGTATTATCGTTTTATTAGAAGATAGTAAAGTTATTGATACCCTTGTACATGGTATGACGACACTTTTAACGGACGTGCCATCATCATTCGTTATCTTAGTTATGTTCGTTTTTCAATTTTTCTTGAACTTCTTTATACCTTCTGGTTCAGGCCAAGCATTAACGACAATGCCTTTAATGGTACCCATTGCGGATTTGTTGCATATCAACCGGCAAATGACTGTATTAGCTTTTCAATATGGAGATGCAATCAGTAATGTGCTATTTCCAACTTCAGCCATTTTAATGGGAGCACTTGCTGTTGGAAAGATTCCATATACGCAGTGGTTAAAGTTTGCTTGGAAACTGATTATACTATGGGTCATTATTTGTGCAGTAGCAATGTCCGTTGCGCTCTTGTTTGGATATTAGATAAAGATGTTGAAAATATTTTTAACCGTAAAAGTATATCATCTAAAAATATTGAACTATTCTGATAATAGACTTATGATAGGTGTAATACCTTTAAGGATGTGAGACTCATGTCGGATTTATTATTGAAACTAGAGGTAGACGACCACATCTATCTAGCACAACCCGAAATGTATATGGCGGAAGAGCTGTACCGTGTTATTCAAGATAATATGACACATCTTAAACCATTTCTTGACTTTATCGATGAATCGGTGTCAATTAAAGATGAAGCAAACTATTTAAGAATGATGTTACGTCTTCAAGCTGAGGGTAAAAGACGCGTCTTCATCATTTATTACGATGATCAACTGATTGGTACGGTGGATATTCATAATGTGAACACTCATTTCCAACGTGCTGAGGTAGGATATTGGATAACTCAGGCGTTTAGCGGGAAGAACATCATTACGAGGTGTCTTAAAGTCATGTGCGACTTTGTGTTCACACATCTGAATATCAACAAATTAATGCTGTTTGCTGAAGTAGACAACACGGCGAGTAATAAAGTCGCTGAGAAAGCGCATTTTCAATATGTTGGACAATTGCGGGAACACTTGTTGACACATGGCCACTTTAAAGATGCGAATCAGTATGAGTTGTTGAAAGCAGATTATTATAAAATGACAAAGTAAAATCGTCAAAGAGGAGGAATAACAGTGGCAATCACAAGAGGCATCAATCATATCGGACTTACTGTACCAGACATGGAAGAGGCGACACGATTCTTCAAAGAGGGTTTGGACGGTAAGATTGCTTATGATAGCCAAACGAAGACAGAAGAACCGCGTGGTGGTCGTCATGTAGAGCATATTCTCGGCCTTGAACGTGGAGCTCAAATTATCCATAAACGCATGATGGTCTTTGGCAATGGACCAAATATCGAAATGTTTGAGTTTGGAGACGCACATCAGCGCGGTGCAGAATCTCTTCAAGATGTCGGGTTCACACATATCTCATTCTATGTGGAAGCGGAGGACTTCGACAATGCATTCAAGCGTATTCAACAGGCAGGAGGCAAGCCTTTGTCTGATCCACATAGCAATACACGATATGAGGATACTGAAGGGAACCGAACTGTTTACGTTAAGGCACCGTGGGGCAGCTTGATTGAACTCCAAACGGTTCCAAACGGCTTTTACTATCCGGAAGATAGTGAGGCAACGTTATTTACACCTAAACCGACGAAAGATTAAACGAATGGGGAGCGTGAGCACATGTTAGAGAATAAACTGAATGTTGCACAGTTAGATACGCCGATTCAGAAGTTAGAGCATTTAAGCCAGGACTATGGGAGAAATATTTATATCAAACGTGATGACTTTACAGGTACAGAGCTATCAGGAAATAAGATACGTAAATTAGAGTATACGATTCAATATGCGCTCGATCATGAGTACGATACGATTATCACGACAGGTGCGGTCACATCGAATCATGCCCGAGCTACGACAGCACTATGCGCTAAGGAGAATCTTGAGTGTCATCTTGTACTTTCGGGTTCCCAACAACTTGTGGAAGGAAATCTATTCTTAAATCAACTCATGGGCGCTCGAATTCATTCTATTGAATCCAGTAACGAGCGAGATGTTACAATGAAGACAATCGCTTCTGAGCTACAAGAAGAGGGTAAACGACCGCTTATCGTTCCTGTAGGTGCTTCAGACTGGATTGGGACACATGGCTACGTGAACGCCTATAAAGAGATTCTGAAGCAGGAACATCAACTCGGTATCAAATTCGACGTGATTAACGTTGCAGTAGGTTCAGGAGGCACATACGCAGGACTATGGTACGGCAACCATCATTATCAAAGTAATAAGCAGATTGTCGGTTATGCCGTAGATGCAGATCGTGAGATTTTTACTGAAAAAGTGAAGCATTTAGTGAAAGATATAGATAAAAGCACAACAGACTTTGACACTATCGATATTAACGATCACTATGTAGGCCAAGGATACGGACAAGCCACGGATGAAGAGCTCCGTTTTTACATTGATATTGCTCAGAAAGAAGGGCTGGTGCTCGATCCTACTTATACAGGAAAAGCTTTCAGAGGAATGTTAACAGAACTCGAAAACGGCACATTTGACGATGCTGAGAATATTCTATTTATTCACACGGGTGGCTTACAAGGGTACACGCAAGAAGTGAGAGAACGGATGTTAAAGTTACTAGATAAGTAAAAAGCGTCTAATTGAAGGCCATCAGTTAAGGTTCTCTCTATAACAGGAGACTTATGCGGGTGTGATCGAATTTCAGCACTGATAACGATTATCCTAGTGATGAACATACGACGTAGATGATATAGAAATATGCCAAGTTAGTTATTATACAAAATTGAGGTGAGCACGGATGCAACAAATTAACAGTATCGAAGAATTCCACCAATTTATCACGTCACATCCTTTAGTGATTGTACATGTGATGCGCGAGAATTGTAGCGTGTGCCATGCAGTCTTGCCTCAAATAGAAATGATGTTGAAAGATTATCCTGATGTGCCGCTTGGCGTGATTAACCAAACGCACCTTGAAGCGATAGCGGGCGAGCTTTCCATCTTCACTGTCCCTGTCGACCTTATTTATCTCGAAGGAAAAGAAATGCATCGTCAGGGCCGTTTCATCGATATGCAAGCCTTTGAACATCAGTTGAGTCAAATGGCCGAGTATGTTTTTAAAGACGAGTAAGGTAACAAGATTTCAGTAATGACAGTTGACGACCCTATAAAGTATTTATCATTTTAATTATAAAAACCATGCATAAGTGACGCGCGACGAAATATGATGTATGATAGATATAATTATTTTTATAAGTGGGGGGCTTTTAAAATGAAAATCGAAAGAATATGTCCAGATGAAACCAAGAATTTATACAACTGCATGAAGCAAATCGATAGCGAAAGCCAGTTTATGTTATACGCGCCAGATGAACGGAGTTATAACGAAGAAACGCTAAGAGATAATATTAAGCATAATTTCTATATTGGTCTGAAGACAGACGAGGGCGATATTAAAGGCTATTCATTTGTCCATATTAGTTCAGTGGCAAAAATTAAACATATTGGCTATATCATTACGGGTATTGAAAATAATTACCACCATCAAGGTTATGCGACACAAATGTTCGAAGAAATCATTAAATGGGCAAAAAATAAAGGACTACGCCGTCTTGAACTCACTGTCCTCACGCATAATAATCCAGCGATTAAATTGTATGAAAAGATGGGCTTCAAGATTGAAGGTATCAAACGTCAATCGATTTATATGGATGGTCTTTATCATGACGAGTTGTACATGGCGATGTTATTAGATGAATCTCCTGAAACAACTTTAGCTTTCTAGAGTGCCTTTCACTGTTTTTTACTGTGTCGCTGAAGAACACTCATTACTCATTTACGTGATAGTAAAATCGTTGCTTCGCGTTCTCCAGCTCCGAGTAAAAAAGAATGCAAGTCACTCTATAAGAAATGGAGAGTCCCTCCCGCTGTTTTTTACTTTGGCGCTGACATTATCTCCTTGCTCATTTACGTGATAGTAAAATCGCTGCGTTAATAATGTCAGCTTCCCGTAAAAAAGAGCGCTATCAATTTTAAAATATAAGTACTATGAGAAAGATGAACGCTCCTTTACGTATGAGTAAAATCGCTGCTTCGTGTTCTTCAGCTCCGAGTAAAAAGGAATACAATCCATTCTATAAGAAATGGGCAGTTGCTCCCACTCACTTTTAAATTATCGCTGACATCATCTCCGCTTAGCATTGAATTTGAGCTATTGATGATGTCGGCTGCGTATGCCAAAAGAGCGCTATCAATTTTAAATAGATTTAACAGTAAAAAGTGTACTGTTCGCTGATTTGCATAAATAATAACCTGATTTATTTAAAGTTTAGCCCTTATAATCTATTTAACGACAGTCAACTTTTAACCACACACTCTTCTTGCACATAAGCATAAGATAGAGTGTTTTTTACTTTTTTCAAATTGCATGTGAACTATTTTACAGAAAATATGTAGTGGATTTGAATCTCAATACGAAGCGGTCATTCAAGAAAAATAATATCGGCTCCTCTAGAGTGTTTCACTAAAATTCTGGGTATAAATAAGATACACTAAAGATAAGAGAGCGAACTAGGAGGTAAATAGAATTGTTGAAGAAAGTAATAACTGCAGTAGCGGGCGTGGGTGGCCTTGCGTTAGCATCTTACTGCTATGCGCGTATTAAAGAACGAAGAAGTTATCGCAGCTTTCTACTCGAGCTCAAACTTCGCGCTTCTGGTATGAAGAAGCCATTTACAAACATCTCAGACGCGCAAGTCGCATTGGATAAAGTAAGTCCGCATACGAAAGGGCTGTTCCAAGGCATTGACTACAACTTTAAACATAAAGCAGATAAGTTAGAAGTTAAAGGATCCACAGTGTATGTCGTTAATAATCTCGAGAATCGTCAGCAACCTGTTGTGCTGTACATTCACGGCGGCGCTTGGTTCCAAGACCCAATTAAACCACACTTTGAGTACATCGATGAGCTAGCGGAAACGCTCAATGCGAAAGTGGTTATGCCAGTTTATCCTAAAGTTCCTCATGCAGATTATAGAGCGACATTTGATTTATTAGAGACGCTTTATAAACAATTATTAAAAAGCGTAGAGCACAATCATCAACTTATCTTGAGTGGGGATTCAGCAGGTGGACAGATTGCTTTAGCGTTTGCACAACAATTAAAGCAACTTCATTTACCACAACCTAGCAATATCATTCTCAATTCTCCAGTGCTCGATGCGACATTTAGCGATCCTGAAGCGAAAGTGTATGAGCAATTCGATCCGATGATCGGAATTGAAGGAAGTAAATTCTTCCTAGAGTTATGGGCTGGAGACAAAGATTTATCAGACTGGCAAATTTCGCCGATTAATGGGGATCTAACAGATTTAGGACATATTACGATTAACATCGGTACGAAAGAAACGTTATACCCTGAAGCATTGAAACTTTCTTACAAACTGCAAGAGTTAGGTATCGCGCATGATTTCGTTCCGGGTTACAATCTTTACCACATTTATCCGATCTTCCCGTTACCAGAACGACAAACATTCCTTAGACAGTTAAAGCAAATTGTGAATAAACACTAGTAAAATGTACGAAATACACAGAAAAATAGGCGATGCGATGTAAATAATGAATTACGTCGCGTCGCCTATTTTATGCATAGCAGCTATAGAGTTAAATGCTGCTTATTATTTTAGATTTTCCAGATAAGACGGCAACATCTCTGTAAAGAGATCAATAAACGTTAAATAAGTAGATTTCGTCACATATTCATCAACTTGATGGGCTTGGCTAATATGGCCTGGACCGAACATGATGAACGGGAAGTTCTCATCTTTGTCTTGTAATAAATCTGAAGCATCAGTTACACCTGGTGACGGAAGCGCTTCTAGATCTGCGTTTAAGTATTGATGCCCCATGTTCTGTGCCAATTTCACCAACCCATTAGTACCTGTAGTTAACACAGGTGGACGAGACATATACGTATCGACTTCGATATCTGTCTTATCCGTTTCTACCTCTTGGAGCACCTCTTTAAAGTATGAAACAAACTGATCATTATCATGTTCTGGAATGGTACGAATGTTAAATTCTGATTCCGCATATTCTGGAATAGAGTTCACTTGAGTTCCACCGTTAAACAACGTCGCATTTAATACAGGTTCACCTAACGTCTCGTTCGTTTGATCGAATTTGTGGAAGCCTTCATCAATTTTATAAATAAACTTCACAAGTGGAGAAATCGCGTTAAAGCCTAAGTCAGGCATTGAACTATGGGCAGCCTTACCGGTTGAGCTCACGCGGATATCCATAGAGCCTTTGTGCGCGTAAATGATACGATCCTCAGACGGTTCTGCAATCACGAGCGCGTCCACATCGTCCATGTAGCCTTTATCGTGGAACGCTTTCGCACCTTCACCTGCAATTTCTTCACCAGCTGTAGCGAGCAGTCGAATTCTACCATGTTTCAGACTCTGAGAAGCGTTGATATCAATCATACTGATCACGAAAGCAGCGAGCCCAGATTTCATGTCCGCAGCGCCTCTACCGTAGAGCTTGCCGTCCTCTTCTGTAAGGGTAAAAGGATCGTGCGTCCAGTTATCTTTGTTGCCGGGTGCTACGACGTCCATATGTCCAGAAATACCTAGTACAGGTCCGTCTGTGCCAATTTCTGCCACGAGATTTGCGCGTGTGTCGTTAAGTTGGATGATTTCAGAGTTGATGTCGTGTTGTTGGAAAAGTTCGTGGAGGTATTGGCAGACTTCGAGTTCGTTATCGTTCACTGATTCGATTTTGACTAAATCTTTGAGTAGGTTGAGTTTGTCTTTTTCGGTAAATTGACTCATATTTATGTCCCCTTTGAGATAAGTTTATATTATAATTATATCGAATATTCTGATATTTGTATAATTAAAGGAATTTACTTTTAAGAGCCTATTTTTTAGGCTGCTTGCCTAAGGGTCACCATTCAACTAATTAATGACACCTTGTCGGTATCATTAATGGATTTTCATTGGTGGCTTGTTCCTTCAGGCGTCAGCCTTAATAGGCTCTTATATAGAATTAAACTATACTCAAAGACAACGGTTGGTGGTGTAGTAATAATAGAGAGCCCTCACTTATAAGTTTTCGTTGACGACAATTTCCTTCAAGCGTCAGATTGGTAAGTCTCTTATTTAGATTCAAATATACTTATTTACTCAAAGATTTAAGTGAAGGATGTTGGAGGGATGATAGAGTTTCTTTTTAAAAACGCCTATTTTTTAGGCTGCTTGCCTAAGGGCCACCATTCAACTAATTAATGACACCTTGTCGGTATCATTAATGGATTTTCATTGGTGGCTTGTTCCTTCAGGCGTCAGCCTTAATAGGCTCTTATATAGAATTAAACTATACTCAAAGACAACGGTTGGTGGTGTAGTAATAATAGAGAGCCCTCACTTATAAGTTTTCGTTGACGACTATTTCCTTCAAGCGTCAGATTGGTAAGTCTCTTATTTAGAATAAAAGCTATACTGATTTACTCAAATATTTAGGTTAATTGTGTGGCGAGTTATTATAGTATTTCCTTGCAAGATTATTATCAAGAGAGATTTAAATTATACGTAAAGAAGTGTGCAATGAAAGAGAGAGTGATGTATGAAAGGTGACATAATTAATTAAATAATTAGTATTTGGCATTCTTAAAATTATTAAACCATTGATTTTATGAAGAGTGAGATTAAAAATTATTGCTTAAGGTACTAACTTAGTAAGAAAACAAATTAGAAAGAGCAGCAGAACGGAAATCCACCTTTAATACAAAAAGAAAGAACAACTTAATTTACCATTAAACAATAATATTAGGAAAGTTTTCAATGTCGACTTGAGACGCATGATGGAGCTAGAGCACAGCGAAAATCCATTAATAAAGCCAAAGTGGCTTTATTAATTAGTTGAGCGTGGTCCCATATGCAAGCGAAAGTCAAAACATTGAAAACGACGAATCTAAATGAATTTCCGTTCTGCTCTCAACGAGAGCCATAGTAACGAAACATAACAAAAATAAAAACGACAACAAACTCAATGGTTTGTTGCCGTCGTCCTTCAATTGCGTATTAGGGTGAGGTGTAATGAAATTGTTCAGAATAAGGTGGAGTTGGGCTTACATACATAGTGCGTTGTATAAATAAAGATCACTCTTGGAGGATGAAGGGATTTGACTCACATGTTCCACTTTCTTGTAACTATTAGCATCTTGCACTGCACCTCGCATGTCGTTGCCTTGTAAGCTGCCGATGAGTATGAGGATAAGATACGTACTGCAACCTAACAACATAACAGTGAGATAGATGCCGATTGCCATTTTTACGGGTTTGCGCACGAAGATTTGTCCCCCTTACGTAAGATACCTTGGATTATGGATGTAAGTATGAGCAATAACCTTTGCTCACTTTTAACTTACCACCGTGATATTAATCTATTGTAAATTAATAGTTAAAATTATATTTATCTTTGGAATTTAAAGTTTATGGCTTTTTCTTCAAAATATATTCATTACTATATTGTAAATAGCACAAAAATAACTTAAACTAATTGTATAAGTTTTTGGGGAAGCGTTTTCGATTATGAAACAAAATTTAAGCTAAATTTACATAGAGTATAAATAATTAAAATTGAATTAATAGCGATATGCTAGTGTGGTCTTCAATAGGGATATGAAGTATAGATAATCAGCAATCTTTTCAACCGATTAGATTGCCTAGCGGAGTATCTCCTTTTTGGTGAAATTGTAAAAAATGTAACCAAAAGAATTTTAAGAAAGACTGACACTAGATTTTTTTATGTCTATAACGCACCTGAAATCGACCTATGTGTCAATACAACTTAATGAAGAGAGGGACGTAACTTGGTATTAATCATAATCTGCATAGGATTAATTCTCTGGCTTGGTATCGTCGACAAGCGTAAACATGCGAGACGGCTAGAGAAGATTCCAGTTCGAATTAACATCAACGGTATTCGAGGCAAGTCCACGATCACTCGCTTGATTTACGGTATGTTACGTGAAGATGAGTACCGTGTGATTGGAAAGACGACAGGCACGGATGCACGTATGATGTATTGGTTTACACCGCGGGAATATCCTGTCTATCGTAAACCGCAAGGCGCTAACATAGGGGAACAGCGCGATATTATTCGCAAGGTAGTCAAACAGAAAGCCAACGCACTCGTGAATGAATGCATGGCAGTAAATCCGGACTACCAAATCACTTTCCAGAAAGATTTAGTTAAAGCGAATATCGGCGTCATCGTCAATGTGATGGAGGATCATATGGACGTGCTAGGTCCGACATTAGATGAGGTCGCTCAAGCCTTTACAGCGACGATTCCTTACAATGGTCATCTTGTAATCATGAAAGATGACTATACCGACTTTTTCATCAAAGAGGCTAAGAAACGACATACCACACCGATCGTGGTAGATAAAGACACGATTTCAGAAGACTTTCTACGCCGCTTTGACTATCTCGTCTTCCCGGATAACGTCGCGATAGCTATCGGAGTGGCAGAGGCGTTAGGTATCGACCAAGAGACGGCTGAGCGAGGCATGTTGAATGCACCACCGGACTCGGGCGCGGTCAATATCGAGTACTTCACTGCTAACAATACGACGAACGTCTACGTCAATGCTTTCGCTGCCAATGAGCCGCAGTCTACGAAAGCGATTCTCAACAAAGTGGAGTCTTACAACTATCCTTACACCAAGAAAGTGGTCATCTTAAACTGTCGTGGTGATAGAGTCGATCGTACGCGTATGTTCGCGGAGAACTTTATCGCTGAAGTCGATTACGACACGTTAATCTGTACGGGTAAAAGTACGCAGCTTGTAACTGAAATCATGCGTTCACAACCCGATAAGAAATACTTAAACTTCGAAGGTCATGATATCCATGATGTCGAAGAAGCGGTGTTACATGAAGCACAGAACGCACTCATCTTCTGTGTTGGTAATATTCATGGACATGGTAAACAAATTGCCCAATATATAGAAAGGATAGGAAAATAACATGATAGGTTCAGAATTATATTTCTCATTATTCGTCGGCATCGTTCTCAGTCTCATCTTTGCCGAAAAATTTGGTATTAGTCCAGCTGGGCTCGTAGTTCCAGGTTATTTAGCACTCATCTTTGATCAACCCATAATGTTACTTTCAGTGCTCGTCATCAGTTGCATTACATACTTTATCGTCAATCATGGTATCAGCCGTGTCGTTATTCTATATGGACGTCGTAAGTTCGCAGCGATGATCTTAACAGGTATGGTCATGAAGTTTATCTTTGATCTCATCTATCCGCTCACACCCTTTGAGATGGTCGAAATGTCAGGTATCGGGGTGGTCATCCCTGGTATCATCGCTAACACGATTCAGAAACAAGGTGCAGTCATCACACTATCCACGTGTATGTTACTCACTTGTATCACGTATGTCATTCTCTTCTTCTACAGCTTTATTAGTTAGTGAGGGTCAGTTATGAAGGATAAAAAATTTACAATTTCTGAACGCGTCTTAAAGTGGACGAAGAAGACGAAGAAACATAACTTTATCATTATGATTACCATCACGATTATTGCTGTGTTGCTGCTCATCTTTGCGATGACACGACAAACCATTGAACCTGTGAAAGGTATGGCTAAGAAGAATGATGACATACAAATGACCTATTTAGGTAACGTGAACTTAGATAAACATATGCGGATGCAAGATTTAGATCATACTTTCGGAGCACTTAAAGATGTGCTCCAACAGAGTGACTATTCCACAGCAAGTCTTGAAACAAGTAAGCTTGCTGGCAATCAGAATGAGAACATCAAGAAGAATATTGAGAACATTATGTCCTTGAAGAAGCTGAATTTGAAGACGCTCAATCTCGTGAATGACAAGTTAGATAATAAGCAAATTCAAGAGTTGAATAAAAGGGTAGAAGCTCAGACAGATTACAACTTTTTAACTGGTAACGGCTCCAACCTTATTAACAGTAAAGCAGTTCAACAAGATATTAAAGGCAAGAAAGTGGCTACCATTTCATTGACAGATACAAGATCAGACTATACAGATTCCTTAAAGAATACATCTTCTATCAGTATGGAACCGCGTATTTTTATCCCGCTCATCAAGAAGTTGAAAGATCAGAATGATTACGTGGTCGTCAACGCAGACTGGGGAATTCCTAACGAGAAGCAAGTCACGACAAGACAACGTGAATTTGCGCATGCGATGGCAGATTCAGGCGCAGATGTCATCGTAGGTCACAATAGTGTCGTTCAAGAAATAGAACAATATAAAGGCACAGATGTCTTCTACAGTTTAGGTAACGTCACAGCTGAAGGTTTCTTGTCTAAGACGAAACAAGGTTTAGCAGTTCAACAGAATTGGAATGGCAAACATTCTAAATTCAAATTAACGCCAATTAAGACTAAGGGCGGCGTTGTCTCAGAAGCGAATCCAAATAAAGTCGAAGAACGTAAACTACTGAATAATATTCAAACGAAAGATGTGAAGTTGAAGAAAGAGAACGGAGGTTACGTCTATGAGAACTAAAGAGAGATGGGTCTATATCGCAATCATTGCTATCATTGTCGTGATCTTTCTCATGGTTACTTTTGCGAAAGCGAACGAAGGACTCGATCATTATGAGAAACAAGATATCCAGATCGAGCGCCAACAATATCTATCTAAAGGAGCCAGCTAAGTATGTCAATGTATAACAAGAAATTTCTCATTGTAGTCTTAGCGCTTGTTATTGTCGTCTCCTTTATCTTCTACTTTGTGACTAAACCGGACAGCTACAACAAAGACGACCTTTACGAGAATAAGATTGCAGACCATAATCAGAACTATTCTAATAAGAACTACGGCGTGGCAACGAATAATCCTATCGCGCAACGTGTAGGGGAGAAGATTATTAACGATGGAGGTAACGCAGTAGATGCGGCGATTGGTGTCTCTTACGCATTAGCAGTTACAGAACCTCACTCTTCCGGTATAGGTGGTGGGGGTGCCATGTTGACTTACGATGGTAAAGAGAACGACGAGCCAAACCAATATCAATACAAAGATATCTCCTCTTACGATTACAAGCAAGGGGACCAAATTGGTACGCCAGGCTTCGTGAAAGGGATGCATGAAGTTCACGATAAAGAGGGTAAAATGGATGAGAAAGAGATCTTAAACCGTGTCATCCCATTAGCGAAAGATGGTTTCGAAATCGATTCTGAACTTGAGCGCAGTTTGAAACTCTTCGGTGATAAGATTGACCGCGATACACCATTCTTCAACGATGAGAAGACAAAGCGTCAAGGTGACGTTGTTAAACAGCCTGAGCTAGCGAAGACGTTAGAAGGTATCAGAGATCATGGTCCAGATTACTTTTACGATAAGGTAGGTAAAAGTATTTCCAAACAGCTCGATGATAAATTGACAGAGAAAGACTTTAAAGACTACAAGCCAGAACAAAAAGACCCTGTCAGCACGACGTACCTTAACAATAAAGTCTACTCAGCATCTAACCCACTCGGTGGAACGTTAATGTTACAAGGATTGAAGATTGACGAAAGTGTCAATGACTCGCCGACATTAAACGACCGAGATGACTTTATTCAGAATATCATTGATGCGCGTGACTTGATGTATCGTAACCGCGATATCGTTAACGGCAACGATGCAGACTATAGCCAATACTTATCTCAAGATTATATTTCTGGAGAGCTTCAGAAGATTAAAGCAGGTAACGGCTTTGACAACAGCTTCTCAAATGACATAGAAACGATGTCTACCACTCACTTTGTGGTCATTGACAAGCAAGGTAAGATGGCGAGTACGACAAATACGCTATCTAGCTTCTTTGGCTCCGGTAAGTTTATGAAAGAAGGCTTCTACATGAATGATTCACTATCAAACTTCTCGAAATCAGAAGCCAGTCCAAACCACGGCGAGCCACATAAACAGCCAAGATCCTTTACTGCACCATCTATTGTCGTAGGGCCTGATTTCTACCTCGGTATTGGTACGCCAGGAGGTAACAAGATTCCTACCACTGAGAACGAAGTCCTTATCGATTACTTGCGTGGTCAAGGCACATTGCAACAATCTATCGACAAACCACGTTTCTACAACGACGGCGATACGGTTTATTATGAAAATGCAATGAAGAAAAGCGACATTGAAACATTTGAACGTATGGGCTATCAAACAGAGGAGAAACGTAACGATCCAAACTTTGGTAGTATCCAAGCCGCATCATTCAACAAGAAAGATAAACGTGTAGAAATTGGTCACGATGTAGGTAATAGGTAGGAATGAACATACTGACACCCTTATTTACAATTCGAGTAGATAGGGGTGTTTTTATGTTGTCTTAGAAAATAAGTTTTTCAACTATTATGAAAATAAAATTTTGAAATTTGTAAATATCTAGGCTTAAATCGATGGACATTCAGAATTTAATTGGTATTATAATAGTAATAATAGCTGCGCTAAACCACATTAGCAACAGCGAAATAACAACAAGATACGGAGAGTGAATGGGATGATATATGCAGGAATACTCGCTGGTGGTATTGGTTCTAGAATGGGGAATGTTCCACTACCTAAACAGTTTTTAGATTTAGATGGAAAGCCAATAATCGTTCACACTGTGGAAAAATTCGTTTTGACAAATGAAATAGATCAAATATACATCGCTGTACCAAAAAATTGGATGCAGCATACAATAGATATTTTAAAGAAATATCATTTAGATAAAGAACGTATCACGGTGCTGAGTGGTGGAGAAAATCGTAATGAAACAATTATGAATATCATTCGTCATATTGAAACAACACGTGCAATTGAAGAAGACGATTTACTCATAACCCATGATGCAGTAAGGCCATTTTTAACACGAAGAATTATTAAGGAAAACATCGATAATGGTTTGAAGTATGGTGCTGTAGATACAGTTATTCCAGCCATCGATACAATTATTACTTCAACTGATAATGAATATATTTCTGAAGTTCCTGTGCGTAGCGAGATGTATCAAGGCCAGACACCTCAAACTTTTAACATTAGTTTACTCAAAGAAAGTTATAGCCAACTTTCTGAGAGTGAGAAAGAGATACTTACTGATGCCTGTAAAATACTTGTAGTTTTGAATAAGAAAGTCAAAATTGTTGAAGGCGAACTATTTAATATAAAGATTACTACGCCGTATGATCTCAAAGTTGCTAATTCTATCTTAATTGGTGGGATTGCTCATGATTAATCAAGTATATCAATTAGTAGCCCCACGACAATTTGAAATATCATATAAAAGTCGAGCGATTAATGGTGAACACGTCATTGTGCGTCCGCAATACTTATCTATTTGTGCTGCTGATCAACGTTATTATACAGGTAGTCGTTCGAAAGAAGTACTTAGTGATAAACTTCCTATGTCTTTAATACATGAAGCTGTAGGAGAAGTCGTGTATGACAGCAAAGGTAAGTTTAGTAAAGGTACAAAGGTATTATTAGTACCAAACACACCGGTCGAAGAAAATGAGGTGATCGGTGAGAATTATTTAAGAAGTAGCAAATTTAGATCAAGTGGATTTGATGGTTTTATGCAAGATTATGTTTTTATGAAACATGATCGAGTAGTACCACTACCTGATGATATAGATATGAGTATTGTTTCTTTTACAGAATTAGTCTCAGTGAGTTGGCATGCTCTACAGCGGTTTGACCGTAAATCGATACGTAATCGTAACTGCTTTGGTGTTTGGGGAGATGGTAATTTAGGCTACATTACTGCTTTATTATTAAGAACACTTTATCCTAAAGCCACTATTTATGTTTTTGGGAAAACCGATTATAAATTGCAACATTTCTCCTTTGTAAATGAAACATTTAATATTAATCATATTCCTAAGTCTTTGACATTTGATCATGCTTTTGAGTGTGTGGGTGGTAAGGGGAGTCAAGCTGCAATTAATCAGATTATTGACTATATTGCTCCAGAAGGAAGTATTGGTTTATTAGGTGTGAGTGAGTACGACGTTGAAATTAATACACGCATGGTGTTAGAGAAAGGATTAACACTAATTGGAAGTAGTAGAAGTAGCGCGCAAGATTTTCAGCAAATAGCTAAACTTTATCATGATAAACCAGAGATAGTGCAAAGTCTTTCTTTATTAAAAGGCAATGAATACGAAGTGAAAAATATTAATCAAATCATTCAAGCATTTGAAGAAGATTTATCAAGTTCTTGGGGGAAAACAGTACTTAAATGGACGATTTAAGTTTCGTTAGATATAAAGTGGAGGTTTATAACTTTGAAAAAACCAGCATGCATCATAGATAAAATTTACTGGGAAAGAATTCAGCTGTTTATAGAAGGTAGATTACTTGGAGTAGAAGAAAAGCAGAAGTCGTTTTTTTTACGTAATTTGACAGAGACAAAAGAAGTTAAAGCAAATGATGTGACATTTGATGGGGAACATTTTAAAGCACGCTTTAACATAGCCATTTTAAATGATGGAGATTATCTACCTAAAGATCAATATTTACTCATTTATAAATCAAATTTAGACTATATAGCTTCAATTAATACTCAATATCTTTCTTTAAATAAATATGATTTAGATGAACATGAGTTAGATAAATATCATTCCGCTGAAACTAGAAATGATCAAAATAACGTACTATTAAGTCAACTTGGTAAAACTTTTAAGAAAAATGGTACGTCACAAAATACGCAATATTCGGTTGTACCGGCTATATCACGAGAAGTAAATGAATTTGTTTTTAAAGTAATGTTTAAACAACCTATCTTTAATAGTTCTACGTTGAAACAAAAACTATTAAAATTGAAATTGCAGTATAACCATAAATCTTATCAAGTGCGTAATTTTATCTTTAAATCAATATTTAATACAGTTAAATTCTTCCATCTTAGAAAAGGGCATACAGTGTTATTTACATCAGATTCTAGAGCGGAGATGTCAGGTAACTTTGAATTTGTTTATAAGGAAATGTTAAGACAGCATCTAGATGATAAGTATCAAATTCATCAACTATTCAAGCCCAATATTAAAGATAGAAGGAATTTCATAGAAAAATTTAAATTACCGTATTTGTTAGGTAAAGCAGATTATATATTTGTTGATGATTTTCATCCACTACTTTACAGAGTGAAGTTCCGTAAAAGCCAAGAAATTATTCAATTATGGCATGCGGTAGGAGCGTTTAAGACTGTAGGGTTCAGCCGTGCAGGAAAAAAGGGCGGGCCAATGTTTGATTCGCCAAACCACCGTAATTACACTAAGGCTTATGTATCATCTCAGACAGATGTACCTTTCTATGGAGAAGCCTTTGGTATAAAAGAGAGAAATATAATTCCAACTGGAGTGCCTAGAACAGATATATTGTTCAATGAAGAGTATAAATTGCAAATTACTAACCAAATGGAAGAAGAATTGCCTCAAATTAAAGGTAAGAAAGTTATTTTGTTTGCACCAACGTTTAGAGGCAATGGGGTTAAGACAGCACATTATCCATTTTTTAAAATTGATTTCAAACGTTTAGCCAATTATTGTGAGCAAAATAATGCAGTTGTGTTATTCAAAATGCATCCTTTCGTTAGAAATAAGTTAACTATCGATCGTCGATATCAAGATATATTTATTGATGTTTCAGATTATCGAGAAGTAAATGATATATTATTTGTTACTGATATATTAATCAGCGATTACTCATCGCTCATATATGAATATGCAGTATTTGAGAAACCGATGCTCTTTTATGCATTTGATTTAGAAGATTACACAGCTACTAGAGATTTCTATGAACCATATGAAGAATTTGTGCCAGGTAAAATTGTGACACATTTTGAAGATGTAATAAATGCTTTGGAACAGAATGATTTTGAACAAGAGAAAGTACCTGTATTCTTACGAAAACATTTTAAATATAGAGATGGCAGATCTAGTGAAAGAATAGTGAGAGATTTATTCGGGAGTTAAGCATAAAAAAATTAACATTGATTAATAAAAAGATTATTATTTTAATCATATAAGAATAAGTGAAAATACGCTTAGCCAGAAAACATAGCCTCCGCTTAAATGCGCATTTACTTAAAGAAGTAGATAATTATTTAATTGTCATACTCCATCCAAAACTTGAAGCGATACGACGCAATGATTATCCTGCAGTATTCTTTTTTGAAGAGTGGTTTAAGGAAAACCATGATTAATTATACTAGATTGGAATTCATAGATAAGTAAATATAAGTTAAATAGCTCAATTACAAAGCCACACCCAACGCGAGGTGTGGCTTTAATCATGGCTAACCATTTTCACTACTACTACTGCGGCTTGGTACCACTGAATTCCATAATGTTCGGAGGAAGATGGCGATAACAACGAGCGCACCGACATAACCTGTAAACGGATAGACAGTAGATACAAGTTTGTCAAAAGGTAACATTCCACAAAGAATAAAGATGATGCCGAGTGCTACAGTGAGTGTGTAGTTAAATGATTTCGGAATGAATTTCAAGAATTCATTTTTAACTAACCAGAACATTGGCGCTGTCGTAGAATATATGCCGAGTAGAATACACACTGAGAAGATGACAGCTACGATAGGTGATATCGTCTTACCTAGATAAAGTACAGGGACTTGTAGGTGAAAGACATGATGGGCATGTGCAAGCATGGCTAGAATCATAAAGACGACAGTCAACATCAAGCCACTTGCACCAACGAATGCTGTAAGGCCAGCTTCTCTCTTGCTCGTAGATTGGCGCCCCAGTTGAGTAAAGAAGATTGTTCCTGCTAAGATATTGTAGCAGAAGAACAATGCACCAGATTGCCACCAAGAATGTGTCGGACGCACTTGTTCTGCCAAGTGTGGCATATTATTCAATGACGGAATCTTTCCAATATTTTGTAGAAAAACGACAAGACAAATACCAATCGTTAGAACGACGATCACAGGGCCTACTGTGCCGATGATATCAACGAGCTTGCGTAGACCTAGGATTACCGTAATCATCGCGATGAAGCCCATTCCTAGAATACCGACGAGATTAGGTAAATGGAATTGTTGTGCGACGACTGCACCAGTTCCTGCGATAGTGATGACTACGATGCTAAATAAGAAGAGTATTGTAAAGTATTCGATGATCGTTCCAAGTATATTGCCACAATAATATTTAAAGATATGACCGGGTTGTTCAAGTTGTAAATCATGACCTTTAATCATTAAAGTTGATCCTAAGAAACAGAATAAGAGTGCACTCACAATCGCTGCGAATATACCATAAATTCCAAATGAAGCGAAGAATTGCATCACTTCTTGTCCTGTTGCAAATCCTGAGCCGATTAAGTATGCAATGTAAGCGCCGCTCAATTTAAACACGTTACTTACACTTACTTTCTGCATCTAATACCCCCAATGTTTGATTTAAATTGTCTTACCATCCTTGTCCAGAAATTTCATAATTATCGAGTTCGCCGTTAGTGAGCTTCTCAAATGCTTCCTCTAAGACATCGAGTGCTGTATCGAGTTCTTCATATGTGATGACTAATGGTGGTTGGAAGCGGAGTACATTTCCTGCAACAGCGATAACGATAACGCCATGATCAAACGCGTAGTTACAGATCTTTAAGGCTGCTTCGTTATCTCGTGTCTTAGCTTGGCGATTTGATACGATGTCGATGCCGATAGATAAGCCTTTACCTCTGATGTCTCCGATAAAGTCGTATTGTGTTTCCCACTTAGCCATACGTTTACGTACGTAAGCGCCTTTTTCGGTACTAGCAGTCAATAAGTCTTCATCCTCAATCATTTGTAAAGTAGCTAAAGCAGCTTCACAGCTTACTGGATTGGCACCTGTCGTAAAGAGGTGAGCAGGTGCATCGAGTGTGTTCATGATTTCTTCTCTACCTACGACTGCTGACATTGGTAATCCGCCTGCGAGAGATTTACCATAAGAGATTAAATCCGGTTCAATGTTGTAATGTTCTACAGAACTCCAAGTGCCTGTACGACCAAGACCTTGTTGTATGTCGTCTACTGCGAGTAAGATACCGTTCTCGCGACATAACGCTTGAAGCGCCTCGAAATAGCCGTCCACCGGTTCAATGAGTCCTCCGTCGCCTTGAATTGTCTCAATCATGATACATGCGACCTCATCAGCCGGTACATATTTATTGAACATCTCTTTGAGTGGTGCTAAGTATTCCTCTACAGTACCTGGTTCTGAATGTTCAAACATGCCACGATACTTATCTGGAAACGGTATATGATAAAAGCCAGGCACGAGTGGCGCATATTTTTTACGCATATTTAAACTGATCGCCGACATTGATAATGCCCCGTAAGTTGAACCATGATAAGCGTTCGTAAAGCTAATGATGTAAGGTCTACCCGTGTAACCCCGTGCTAACTTGATGATACCGTCATTCGCATCTGAGCCTGAAAGTCCAAATAAGACACGTTTCTCAAAGTCACCTGGCGAGATTTCACATAACTTCTTACTTAACTTCACTAATGGTTCGTGATACATGTAAGCAGGTGTATAGTGGATGAAGCGGTCAACTTGTGCTTTGATGGCTTCTGTTACTTGTTCAGGTGCATGTCCTACATTCTGAGAGCTTGCGCTAGCGAGTAAATCAATATAAGATTTCCCATCGACATCTGTGAGGATGGCACCCTTTCCTGATTCAATAGCTAAAGGATAATATTTGATACGTCCCGGTTTCGCAAAATACTTGCTGTCTTCTGATATTAATGATTGTGCTTTGCTCATAATTAATTCCTCCCCGTAGTATGAAGTCTATCGAATAGTTAAAAATGCTGACTTCATTAGATAACTGAGTTAAGTCCCTTAAGTTATTATCAACTTCTATCTCCTTTGTCTGAAAATTGAAATAGCTTATAGATATGAATATACTAATTTGAATCAGAATTGTAAATATTTTCAGAAAAATAATTCTTTGAATTTCGTAATATTAAGTATAACTTATAGTTATAAGTGTAATTTTGTAATGAATGAGAAGAGGAGAAATAGGGAAGTAGATAATATATCAAACCATGTCACGTAATTATGAATAATTTAATGCTATAATCATTATATAAGAATATAACTTATGTAAATGAATTTCTATTCTTGAATATATGTTAATGTATAATTACAATAACAACTAATAATACAATGATTTTAATAATGAGAAAAAGATTACATATGGAAAGGGTTTAGAAAAATGAAAAAAGTAAAAAAAGCATTAATCCCAGCTGCAGGGCTTGGGACTAGATTCTTACCAGCTACGAAAGCAATGCCTAAAGAAATGTTACCTATATTAGATAAACCGACAATTCAATATATTGTCGAGGAAGTATCTAAAGCAGGTATTGAGGATGTCATCATTATAACTGGAAAGCACAAACGTGCGATTGAAGATCACTTTGACAATCAAAAAGAACTCGAAGACAACTTAGAAAGCAAAGGTAAAGATGAATATTTAGAAAAAGTGCAAGAAGCGACAGATTTAGCGAATATCTTCTATGTACGTCAGAAAGAACAACTTGGATTGGGTCACGCCATCTATACTGGAAAACAGTTTATCGGTGATGAACCATTTGCGGTACTCCTAGGGGACGATATTGTCGATTCAGAAACACCTGCAATTCAACAATTAATTGAACAGTATGAAGAGAATGAGGCTTCAGTCATCGGTGTACAACAAGTGCCAGATTCCGATACTTCACGGTACGGTATTATTGATCCATCTTCTCAAGACGGCCGCCTATATAAAGTGAATAAGTTTGTAGAAAAACCTGAACCAGGTACAGCGCCTTCAAACTTAGCAATTATGGGACGTTACGTCTTATCACCACGTATCTTTGACTATTTAGAAGATCAACCTAAAGGTCGTGGAGATGAAATCCAACTAACAGATGCGATTGAACGTATGAACAAAGAAGAACAAGTGCTAGCATATGATTTTGAAGGTACACGTTATGATGTCGGTGAAAAAATTGGATTTGTTAAAACAACAATTGAGTATGCGTTGAAAGATCCAGAAATGAAAGATGAGATTAAGAAGTTTATTAAAGAAAAATCGTTATAACTTGAATAATTGGGATTATGGTGGATAGTAGGTCTGCCATAATCCCTTTTTACTATACCACTAAAATGACATAGCAGAATTAACTCAAAATTGACTTTAGAGAAAGGGCAAAATATAATACCTTTATCGAGTTACGGTGGAGGCGTGTCATAATTTGTTGAGTTGAGCCAGAGAATGGTATCTAGCCCTCAAAGAAAATATATTATCATGACCTCATTTCAACGTGGACGAATTAACATCAAGAGGAGAAAAACATGAGAAAATCAGTATTAGCAATCGGTGCTCATCCAGATGATATTGAAATTGGCTGTGGAGGTACTTTACTGAGTTTAGTTAAGAAAGGTTATGATATCTATTTAGTTATCATGACTAATGGCGAGAATTGGCAGTGTAAGACGAAGAATGTACGTATAGTTGAACAAGAGGAGGCCTCTCGTTATTTACTAGCAAATCACACGTTTTACTTAAATTGTCGAGATGGCTATATGCAGAAAGATCCAACGGTGATTGATCAACTCACTGAAATAATTCAGGAAGTAGATCCACAAATTATCTTTACGCATTACGCTTCAGATTATCATCAAGATCATCAAACGACTTATCAAGTGACAAGTGCGTCAGCTAAGAAGCGGACACTCTATTTGTATGAATCAGTGACAAGTCAACATTTCAATCCCGATACATTCTACGATATTTCAAATGAATATGACCATAAGCACCATTTAATAGGATTACATCACTCGCAAATTGTTAAATATTCACAACGTGATGATTCATTGTATTCTCGAGTGAGAACCTACAATGCCCGCCATGGACTTGAAATAGGCGTAGAGTACGCGGAAGGATTCGTTACAGAACGTGCGCGATTAGACAAGTTAGTATAAATAATAGGGAGTCAATCATCTGTTCGATGACTGGCTCCCTTCTTTTAGAAATATTATTCCTTCTTTAGTGTCTTAACGAGTTGAGCGTAACGCTGAATTGCTGTGTCTTCAGATAAATGCTCTGACAATGCGACTTCTTCGAATGGATGTTGATCTATGTTCTCCATATATTTAGCAAATGATTCCACATCATTGGGGTCGACAAGGTAACCATTCTGTCCGTGGTCGATTATTTCTTTCGGGCCATAACGCGACGCATACGAGATGACCGGACAACCATTGGCGATGCTTTCCATGATAGTTAGTCCAAATCCTTCAAACCGGGTAGTGAGAAGAGACGCTTTCGATTCAGAGAATATGCGATTTACCTCATTAGTATAGCCATGAATCGTAACTTTGTCCTCAATGTTTAAATCTTTGATTTGTTTCTTCAACTCTGGTAAGAAATTATCGTCGTCGCTACCATATAGATGTAAAGGTGTCTTATTTCCTCTTTGAGCATAAATCGCATAGGCATCAATGAGGTGATTGACTTGTTTTTGATAGCTAAAGCGACCGATATAGACGAAATTACGTCGATGTGTCGTCGCATTTTTAGGTTTCTTCAACTGCTCGCTAAAATGAGGTATAATTGCGAATTTCTTATCTGGAAATTGGAAATCGCGCTGCAAATCATCTTTCTGTTGATGTGTTAATACTAAATATCTTGAGACTTCTTCTGGATGTTCTAAACCATAGCGGTAGTGCCCATCTAGTTGAGATGGATCTTTGTGTAAGAAATGTATGTTATGAAATACGAGCACGTTTTTCGTTTTGACATTTTTAGCTAACAGAGGTTTATCAAGCTTACGCGCATCATTAAAGACGATGTCGTCTTCTTTAAAACGTTGGTCAAAGTAGTAAGCGCGAAGCTCACTCAATGACCGAAATGTTTGATAGACTTGGCTATCTTTGATTAATTCAATCAGACGAATCTTCTTCGTTTCTGCAGAATAGTATTTGCGACAATAAATATGACCCTTCGTATCATAGAACGTTTCACTAATACGTGTCCATTTCACTGGTGAAAACTGAGTCACCATATGGAGTTGACCATATTTATTGTAATGACGACGCTCAAGACGTTTCTTATGAATCGGACTTCTTAAATCTTCGAAACTGAGTATGTCACTGTTAGGTCTATATTTACGATAAAGCACATACGTATCGCCATCGTAATATCGAACAGCCGGTTTTTTATCATCCACTTTGTGAGTGAGTCCTTCAATCTCTATGGGTGTAGTAAAATAACACCGTTTTTGACTAAAACGTCGTGTAGGTGGTGTGAGTAATTGATATCCTGATAACCAATCATACATATTTTCAAGTCGAAAGTCAGTGTTAATTTTTGATTTCTTCATATAGTCTTCGTAAATATCTTCATAATTTGCGTTATAATTCGTCGTAAGAATTTTAATAGGTTCTTTAAAATGCTCTGCCATCAATAAATTACGACGAAGTGTTGCGAATGTTCTACCTCCATGTTCAAGAGGCAACGTAGTAGTAATTGTATAGATCATAATTAAACTCCTATTTAAGTCATAATATCTATATAAGTTGTGATGAAGTAGTTAGGTCGTTATTTAAATGATTGTATTAAGTCACGATAACTAGCAATCGCACTTTGTGTGTGGAACTGTGGTTTAAGCTCTACTTGAGCAAGATGCTGATTCATAAGTTGTGCCATCTTGTCCGCAAACTGTGTCGTATTGTTCTTCTCTACTAAATAACCGTTCACGCCATCAACAATCATCTCACCTGGTCCATAATTGTAATCGTAAGAAACGACTGGCGTGCCAACCGCAAGACTTTCCATGATAGACAGACCGAAACCTTCGAACTGACTTGTAGAAAGAGAAGCGATTGCTTTACTAAACTCAATTAATGGTTGATTCGTAAACGACTCTATCGTTACATAATCGTTGATATTGAATTTATCAATCCACGCTTGAACTTGTTTAACTTGTTGTTTATCACTCCCACCGAAGAGTACGAGTGGCGTCTGATAGCCTTTAGATAGAAATTGTTGGTACGCACTTAGTAAATGATCAAGTTGTTTCTCATGACTGAATCGACCAATATATATAAAGTGCGATTTCTGTTCGAATGGTCTGTAATATTGACTGTAATCATCAATGTAATGCGGAATCACTTTAATCTTGTCTTCTTCTATTTGATAACGTTGAAGGATATCTTCTTTCTGCTTTTCAGTGAAGACCATAATCACTGAAAGTTGTTCCGGGTGCTTTAATGCATATTTGTATGAACCTTTAAGTTTACCGTTGTCCTTCAAATGTGTGCTATGAAGAACGATGACATTGTACGTTTTGTTAGATTTATGCATGAGTGGTTTATCTAAAAGCCGTGCATCATTAAAGACGATGTCATTCTCTGTAAATCGACACTCGTAATAATATTCCATCAGTTGTTTCTCTGTCTTAAAGTATTTCGGATATTGATTTGGACGATGCACCTTTATAAGATGTAAGGTATTATTTTCATCGCAGTCATAGAATTTTTCACAATAAAGATGATCTGCTGTGTCGAAGAATGATTCATGTAAGGTGAGCTCTGTGTCAATGTCGAAAGCAATACGTTTATGTAGACGTCCATAACGATTAAATAATTGTCTTTCAACTAAAGCACCGCTCATACTGTCGAATCTGTTTTCAGCTTTAAGTACACGACTATTCTTATAGTAAACACGATGACATATAAGCCGATTTTGCGCATCGTAATATTTGAAATGGTTCGCTTTCGTTTGAACTCTTCGCAAACCTCTAATCTTTAGACTCGTTTTTGTAAAATGAGGTTGATTGGAGAATTTACGTGTTGGTACATGAAAGAGCATGTGATTGGAGAGCCAATCGTACATGTTTTCATGATAAATTGATGAGTTAATCAGTTTTTTATCTCTAAATCCTTTAATAATAGTAGGATAATCTGCGTTGTAATTCGTCGTGATGATCGTAGCTTCAGTGCTGAGGTGTTCTGTGATGAGTTTGTTACGCTTAAGTAACGATTTTGTACGTCCACCATGTTGAGGTGGTAACGTTGTAGTTATTGAATAAATCATAAAACATATCCCTCGCAAGTAGTATTGAATACTATACCCGTAGATGTCACCATGTAATTATCTTGTTTTACAATATATCATTTATCAAAATATTAGCAAAGTAAACGAATAGATATTTAACTTCAATTATAAAGCGCAAAATTAGTTGAAAAAACTTTAGCTAATCTCTAAGATTGAAGTGATTAACTGTTTCTTTTGAGATTGAATTCTAATTTATATAGAAGTAGATTAATATTAAAGATTTTAAGAAAAATAGATACATTTAAAAGGATGGACAATATTGATGAATAACTTAACAGTAATAGTTCCTTACTTTAATAATGAAGAGACATTAGAAGCTTGTATCAACAGCTTGAAAGGCCAACGTTACCAACAATTTAACTACATCTTTATTAATGATGGTTCCACAGATGCATCGGAACAAATTGTCGAACGTGAAATGGCAAATGTCGATGCTGAACGCGTGCAACATATTATACTTGAAGAGAATCATGGGCATGCACATGCACGTAATAAGGGTATGGAAGCGGTCAATACGCCTTACTTTATGTTTGCCGATGCAGACGATATGTTAGCTTCCTATGCTCTGAGATTCTACAGTCAGAATTTAAATCAATCAGATGCATTAATTGCGCCTATTCATAAGTTTGCGGTACGTACACCACAATATGTTGACTTAAATAAAGTGAAAGTACGTCATTATCATGGTAAAGGTAATGCGAATTCTTTCCTTCGTAAGAATTCTGTATGTAATATGGTGCTACGTACTGGAATTGTTCGCGGTAATAACCTACGCTTCGATGAAGATATTCAAATCTATGCGGATCAGACATTCTTACTTCAATATGTTCAACATGTAGATCGCTTCGTTCGTATCTACGGGTTCCCGTTCTACTTCCGTGGTGAGTTATTAGATCCGTTTAATACACTACAACTATCAGAGAGAGCGTTTAGTCTGCGTTTTAATGACTATGTGAAAAGCTTTTACAAAAGTATTCAACTTACTGATAACAGAGAGAATAAACAATTCTTAAAAACGAAAATGGTCAACACGCTTATCTCAAGCTTTGATCCGTCTCATCCAGACGTACACGAGCGTTACCTAGATCATCGCAATCTTTTATCTAAAGTAAGTAAAGATTTACTTACATCTATTCTGAAAAGTAAAAAGTTCTTATTTGGAGTGGAGATGGCCTTAACTGCCTTAGGTAAAAATGATTCTGCTCAGAAATTCAATCATTTCCGTTACATCACGAGACATTTGAAGAATGTGATCTTGCGTAATAAAGATCAGGACTTATCACGCTATAAGTTAACGGATAAACCTGAGAACGTAGATGACAAGACGATTGTCTTCGAAGCCTTTGGTGGTAAGAATTACAGCGATAGTCCGAAGTATATTTATGAGTACATGGCAAAACATTATCCTTATTTTAACTATAAATGGGTAGTGAAGAAACCGGATAAGACAGAAGTGCCTGGACCCGCTGAAAAAGTGAAGAAGAATTCACGTGAATACTATGAAGCTTACTCTCAAGCGAGTCACTGGGTATCTAACGCACGTATACCGCTGTCGATTAATAAGAAATCTAATCAACTCTATTACCAAACTTGGCATGGTACGCCATTGAAACGCCTAGCGGGTGACCAGAAGTATGTGCGTATGCCAGGTACAACAACGGCCAAATATAAAGTGAATTTCCGTACAGAAACAGATCGCTGGGACTATCTCGTGTCTCCAAACCGCTATTCAACAGATATCTTCCAATCTGCGTTCTGGATGGATCGAGATCGTATTATAGAAACAGGTTATCCTCGTAATGATATCTTGGTTAATCGTCAGAATGATAAAGAACTCATCAATCATATTCGCGAGAAAGTCAATATTCCTGAAGGTAAGAAAGTAATCATGTATGCGCCGACATGGCGAGACGACGAATTTGTGAAGAAAGGTCAATATTTATTTAATCTTAAGATAGATTTAGAGAATTTATATAAAGAACTTGGAGATGACACTGTTATCTTATTACGCATGCATTACCTCATCGCTAATGCGTTGGACTTAGCCGGTTATGAAGACTTTGCGATAGACGTATCTGACTACGATGACGTCTCTGAACTCTTCTTAATCAGTGATGCATTGATTACAGATTACTCTTCAGTCATGTTTGATTATGGTATCTTAAAGCGTCCCCAATTCTTCTTTGCTTATGATATTGAAAAATATGACAAAGGTCTTCGTGGATTCTATATGGATTATAAATCAGACTTACCTGGACCAATTCACACAGATGCCCATGAGCTCACAGAGAATTTGAAAGATCTTGATAAAGTACAAAAAGATTATCAAGAGAAAATTGATGCATTCTACGACCGTTTCTGCTCAATTGAAAAAGGTAACGCTTCTCAAATTATCGGTGACATGATTGCGAAAGATATTGAAGGTAAAGAGTAGAAGTTATATTATTCAATGAGACACTCTTAAGATCATTTAGTTCTTAACAACTACTTGGTGACCACTAATATTCAAACCAACATTATAATATGAAATGAGCCCTAGTTCTTACGAGATACGTAAGAGCTAGGGCTCTTCATATATTTAATTATTTCTATCCATAATCAAGTACCAAAGATACTACGTACGACACGTTCACTTGAACGACCATCTGTATCTTTAAAGTGTTTGTCTACGAAGCGGGGCACTTTTTCTTGTTCGAAGTCTTTGTTGTAAAGTGCGCTTAAGAGTTGATCGAAAGTCGTCACAATCTTACCTGGCACGAAGTCTTTATAAGGCTCGTAGAAGTCACGTGATTGAATATAGTCTTCTAAATCGAAAGCGTAGAAGAGCATTGGTTTTTCAAATAATGCAAATTCGTAAACGAGTGATGAGTAATCACTGATGAGGATATCTGTGATAAATAAGATATCATTAACTTCTCGATAATCTGACACATCAATAAAGTAATCTTGGTATTGATGTGGAATCGTTAATTTGTTCTTCACGAATGGATGCATCTTGAACAACACGACTGCATTGTGTGATTCACAGTAATCTGCGAGACGTTTGAAATCAATTTTAAAGAATGGATAGTGTGCTGAGCGATGACCATTCCCTCTAAAGGTAGGGGCGAAGAGAATAACTTGTTTACCTTTAACTTGCGGAATCTCGTCCTCAATTTGTGCGACAGTGTCTTCTTTGTACGCTTCGTTAAAGAAGATGTCTGTTCTCGGAATACCCGTCGGTAGAATGTTGCGCTCTTTAATTCCAAACGCTTCGCCGTAGAAAGGAATATCGTTCTCTGATGAAACAGTCGCTTTGGTGTAGTTACGGTGGTTAGGTGAATTGAACATCGGGCCGCCTTTCTTGCCTGCACGGCTAAAGCCAACTGTCTTGAATGCACCAACTGCATGCCATAACTGGATGATTTCTTGATTACGTCTGAACTTCAATTTATAAAGTAATGGATGAAAATCATCGACAAAAATATAATCAGCTTTACCTAATAAGTATGGGAATCTGAATTTATCGATGACACTTCTACGTTGAGCAATATTAGATTTAAATACGGAATGGATGTGATATTTGTCATCTAAATGTTGTCTGAGTAGCTCGTCATAGACAAATTTAAAGTTACCTGACATGTTGCTTCTTGAATCAGATGTAAAGAGAATCGTATTACCTTTTCTTAAGCGGAAGAATTTAACGATGTTAAAGATTGATTTAAATGTTCTCAATCGTACATTATAAGAAAATTTACGATATTTCTGGATGAGTTTAGAAAGAGGCGTATCTTTCTTTTTCGGTGCAGGTTGTTTGAATTTCACGTGTAAGACAAACTCGTTAACTTCGCTTGAAATCTTAGGTGTGACGGAGTATTGCGTTTTCTTTGAATTTCCGCCTTTTTTAAAAGTCTTACTATAATACTTCAATAGGTAATTGTTGCGCTGATTCTCAGTTTCCATCTCTTCAAGCGCCTCGTCATCTTCTTCAGTGAGCTCGTATGCATCACGCTCGAGTAACTCAGGATTGATTTGAGCAATGTAATTATATTGTCCTTTGTAGCAAATCAAATAGTCGTCAGATGGCAAGTAAGAACCATCATTTAAGATAGCTACGTTAAAACGTGCTTTGAAATGACTGCCGTCAACACTCACATGATTCGCTTGGAGAATCGTTGTTTCAGTTAAGTTCTGTAAGTAAATATTCTGATCTTTAATCGTCCAGTGGTCGGTGTGCCCTTCGATATAGAGTTGGACACGTTCCCAGTATATGTCATCTATGATTAAACTTTCCTTAGCCAATATTAACAACCTCTTATGTTTAGATTATAATGTCCATTTCACTACTGTCTTGCCCCAAGTGCTATTGAGGTCTTCTTCAAATACTTTGGATATATCTTCTATTTGTTTGATCTCAAAGACTTTGCCTTTCAGAATTGAGAGTTTCTCTAATACTTCAGGATATTGTTGATATAGGTCTACTACATCAGCGAAGTCTTGCGCACTGCTTCGACTGCTCCCAATTAAAGTTAGTCCTTTTTCTAACACGAGACGTGTGTTAACCTCGATAGGATACTCACTAACGCCAAGTAAAGCCACTGCACCTTCAGGGTTGATATGGTCGACGATTTGTTCTAAAGCAGCTTGGCTTCCTTTGCCACCTGCACATTCGAAACCATGATCAATCGTTAAATCGTCAGGAATATGATTGATATCGAACGTTTCGTCTGCGAATGAAAAGTGATTGAGCTTAAAATCCGTTTTACCAAAGACGTATATGCGTGCTTCAGGATAGAGCTGACGCAACAGAACGGATGTAATGTAACCTAGGTTGCCGTCACCCCAGATGCCGAAAGTGTCCCGTTTTGCAATTGCTTTAGCATTGAAACGCTGAATCGCATGCCAGCTTACACTGACAAGTTCAGAATAAGCCATGACATCTAAATCAACAGATTCGGGAATTTCTACGAGGCGGTCAGGTTCCATTAGCACGTAATCTTGCATGAAACCATCTAAACCGCTAGATCTAAATTGGCTTGATTTCAAATAGTTTTCGCTCACGGTCTCATCTTCTTCAACAGGTGTATTCGGTACCATTAAGACTTTTGTTCCTAATTCGAAAGTATTGGTATTGTCGAAAGCCACTTCACCGACACCCTCGTGCGTTAGCGCCATCGGTAATTTCTTGTCTAATGCGTTCTTGTCACGACTGCCTGTATAATATCGTTGGTCAGCAGCACATACGGCCATACGTAGTGGGCGAATGACGACTTGGTCTTGATAGATATCCTCATTCTTATAGGCAACTTCAAATTGACGAGGTGACACCAATTGATAAACTTGATTAATCAATAGGATTGCCTCCTTTGATAATTGAATTTGCGATCTTCAAATCATACGGCGTAGTGATTTTAATATTGAATAGCTCGCCTTTAACTAAGTGCACGTTCAATCCTGAAGAAATAAAGATGTTACATGCATCTGTAAATTTCGCTTTCTCTTCGTCAGTTAGAGAATGATACGCATCATTTAATTGAGTGATATTAAATGATTGTGGCGTTTGACCTTGATACATCTCTTTACGCAGTGGAATCGTGTCAATCGTTTCACCGTCTTGAGAAGAAATTATTGTGTCAGTAGCTGAAATGACAGTGTCGACCGCACCATGTTGTAACGCACCTTCAATATTCTCTTTGAGGATACGGCGTGTGACGAAAGGACGCACCGCATCATGTGTGACAATAATGTCGTCATTGTTCTGACCATTCGTTTCGTGAATATGTTGAATAATATTCATAATCGTATCATTGCGGTCTTGACCGCCTGCGATAATTTCGACACGTGAATCTATAATATTGTATTTCTTGAGTAAATCTTTGATATGACTCAACCACTCAGTTGGCGTAGCGATGATAATCTTGTCAAATTCACTTGTAAGTATAAATTTCTCAATTGTATGTAGAATAATCGGTTTGTTGTCTATATTTAAAAATTGTTTTGGCAGTGGTACGTTACCCATTCTTGAACCAATTCCGCCTGCTAAGATGCCTGCATAAATCACTTTATCACCCTTAATCACTAAATTTATTGATGTTTACAGCACTCATTGAATGATATACTAGTATATTGAGAAGTCGTTTATTTGCGCATATGTGAACTGTTATTTATAGTAACAATATACATTTTTTAAGATTAAAATAGATTGAAAATATAAATTAAGCATTAAATAACAACACATTGCATTATAACAAATATACACTTAATCAACAATTGGAATTAATGTTAATTACTATAAATTCACCAAGTTGTTAATTCGAATTAAATTCTAAAATTTACCGATAATTTAAGTGAATGTGATGTTGGGACAGAAAGGGGTTATATAATGAAACGTGCGTACATGCTTGTGCATGAGTTAGATGTGAATAAAGGTGGTATGACTACTGCCATGCTAACAAGAAGTAAGGCATTCTATAATCATCATATTAAAGGAGATATTGTGACGTTTGATTATAAACAGAACTACCCAGAAATACTGAAGACGCTCGTTAAAGAGGGAAGAATGGATGCACGTACGAAGATGTACAATCCTTTCCGTCACTTTAGACATCAATCCAATCAGAAATTAAGACGACCGAATAAACGTTTGATTCATAATTTGAAAGCGTCGTTAAAGCATACGGTAGAAATTAAAGCCTCTGATACGCAATCACGCTTCTTCGATATTCAAACCGGAGAATATGTAGCTTATCGACGTCAACGACAATTTGATAGTTTTTACGATTTATTTCACAATAATAAACGCTATCAAAGAATGTATGTTAAGAATAAAAATGTTCATAAAGTCGATGTCTTCAATGAAAAGAATAAGCGTATTGCTGAACGTTTTTTTGATCGGAAAGGCTATCTCTATTTATATCGTCAAGTTGATGGTGATAAGATTGGAAAAGTGTATTTAATCAATGAACAAAAACAATTTAAAAATAATGTTGAATTCTGTGCTTACTACTTAAATCAACTGATTAAAGATAAAGAGAACCGTCTTATGATTTGTGATGGTCCTGGTAACTTTCCTAAAATGTTGAGTACACATCATCGAAAAGTGAAGAAAACTGTAGTCCTACATGCAAATCATTATGAAAAAATTGATGGGAAAGACACCTTAAAATCTGAGATGGCGTACATATTAGACCGTGCATCGCGAATTGACCGAATTATTACGCTTACTGAAGCGCAGAGCCGCGATATTCAAGAAGAATTTCACATTAATAATGTGACGCCAATCAGTAACTTTGTGAATATTCCAAGATTACCTAACGAGATGCATTATCCTAAGGTTGTAGGCTTTATTTCACGTTTAGTCGAGGGTAAAGGCGTTCCGTATATTATAGATATTGCTAAAGAGGTACAGAAACGCGATTCAGAAATTGAATTTCATATTTATGGTAAAGGGCCGAAAGAAAAGCCACTCCTAGAAGCGATAGAAGAGCATCAGCTTCAAGATATGATTCAAGTTCATGGCTACACCAATGATGTGTCATCGAAACTCAATAACTTTGGCTGTTTTCTTTCAACATCTCAAAATGAGGGGCAAGGTTTAAGTATGATTGAAGCGATGCTACATCAACGTCCAGTTCTCGCATTTAATGTGAAGTATGGGCCGAAAGATTTAATTAAAGATGGCGTAAATGGCTATCTCATTGATAATCTTGATATGCAAACGATGGCACAACGTATCGTAACGTTGCTTAATGACGCTACCCTCACTCGTGATATGGGTAAAAAGGCAAGAAAGATGATGATTGAACGCTATCAGACATCTCATCTTATTGAACAGTGGAAGAAGACTTTTGAAAGAGAAGTTATAAACGATTAAACAATTTTGTGATACTATAAACAAATTAAGGGTCGAAAAGGCAATTACACCTTTTCGACCCTTAGTATTTAAGTCATTGTCGTTATCGATAAATATTTTAATGTTTGATAAGAGAGTTGAATCTCAAGCGGTTTTGCCCACTCGTACCGCACGAATTCAGTTTTAGGGTGGTTTGACTCGTGTACGTGTTTCGCAATTTGTGGATCAAGCTCCATCGTTTGTAGATGGGGTTGAATGATCGTATCAATCGTACCGTAAGTATTATTTAACGTACGAGTAAACAGTAAGAAGTCACGTGTAAATGCGTGATGAATCTTGACGACGAGTGACACATCGGATTCTTCATCAAAGCGATAACCACCAAACAGTAGAACGTGATATTTCTGATCGCTTTGGTACATTATACCATATGGTAAAGACATGACTTGTTTACCGATAAATGGTGTGAGCAAACTATAGATGTGCAAGATAGGGCGATAGCTTTCAAACGCATTGAGTAAGTTAACTGCATCTCGCTCTGTGCTTTGCATATCAAATGCTAAGCCTCCAATATACTGACAGAGATCTATATAGAATTTAGCAGGTAGTGTATAAGATGATTCTGCTTTCGATTGGAAATAAGCTCTTAGAGTACTATGTGTGAGCCGGCTGAAGACCATTTTCCTTTTATCCTTACCAAATAAGTTAATAAATTGGATTAATGCCTCTCGTAATGAATCGCCAACATGGAAATTGTCATCTATTTCAATAAGCTTGTCATGTAACGTCTTCAAATCTGAATCAACAAAGTAATACTTCAAATCCAATGATTTCAATGTATCTATAAAGTATTCCTGTTGCGTGTGATGGAATAAATAATAATCAATGACCATCGCAAATTGTAAATCTGGGAATAATTCGATCGCTCGACGACGCATGACCGAAATCGTCTTCACTGATAAACTCTCACTATCAAAGAGAATGACGAGATGACGTAGCACTTCACTAGATAAAGTGCCGCCCCAAATGAGTTGTTTCAATTTCTCTTCAAGTCTATAGTACGTATTCACTTTACTGATCTTGAGTATCACATGACCTTGTTTAGAGGATAGCCGAATTAAACTTTGAATATTGTCATAGGTATTAAAGTGATTGGCATCTTCAACGTTGAAGTTTTGAATGATGAAATGAGGTCGTTGGAAGATTTCAGCATCTAAACCTGTCTCAATACGTTGTGCGTAGTACTTCAGCTTGTGTAGATTATCCACCTTAATCATCATGTCTATCGGATGAATGTAACGGCTCTCTACTAGGTTGTCGAGATCAATTTCTTCAACGTTACTGGATTGTGAATGCTGAGAGAAACTCTCTATGAGCGTGACAAATCTCGCGTAATTCGCTACCTTTACGATCAGTGGGTTCTTCGTTCTGATGACGAGCACTTTGTAGCGGAAGACAAACTGTTTCGGTGGTTCATGTAAAAAGTATTTAAACTGCTTTGAAAACGTCGCGATGTTTTGGAAATTATATTTCGTTGCGACCTCACTAATTTGCATATCAGGCTCAATTAAATCTCTGAGTGAGAGTGCAATTTTTAAAGAATTCGCATACGTTTTAAAGTTCATATTCAAATGTTTCGCAAAGATAATTGAAATGTAAGATTGTGAAATAAAGAATTCTTTCGCAATCATCTTCGGTGAAACACTTTCATAAATATGGTCGTTCGTAAATTCAAGTATCTTATTTAATAAAGGTAAGTCTGTTGTAATTTCTGGTAAATACGGTGAATTGATGTTCACTTTTGCTTCTAGTAGTAAGAAATCGAGTAGCTTCAAGACTGCCGTAGTAGTAATCACACGGTTAACAGTATTTTGCTCAACATCACGTAAGATTAAAGATTTGAGCTCTCGAGGTGATGAAATCTTATTGTAATCAAAGTAGCAGTGTGAAGTGGACTCTTCTCTCTTCAATAGCATAGAGAGTGGAATACGGACCTCTACTACATTAACGCCTTCTATTACTTGATATATATCGCCATTGTTAATGATAATTCCGGAATAAATATTCGTTCTTGCTCCGTTAAGGTGAAGGGCTAATGGATCTGCTAAAGGGAATAAGATAATGACTTCATTTATACAACGTTCTAACTCAGTTGAAAGTAGTTCGTGAATGCTCAACGTAGGTTTTTGCATGGTATATCCCCCTGTAATACGTATTACAAGTCATTTTATAGTAGGAAAAACGAGATATGTGGAAATCATCTCATACGTGATAAATTTACGAGGTAAGGTGTTTGTAACGCTCAAATTTTTATAGTTTTCGAGGTGAGAGGTTTGTGTTTTTAAAATAATGAAAGGTTAGAGTGAAAAAATGAAGGTGTTCTTTTTCGAGAGTTAAATTTTGAAAAGTCATAACTATGCGTCGCAAAAGAGGCATCAAATTTTAAAATATTAACTGTTTATGGAAGTTGAGCGTCTAATCAGCCAGAGCATTGAAAATGACCCTGGCTTTCACAGACGTCTCGCATAATGAATGGTCGCTCATTCCTAAGTGAAGTCGTATAAAGTGAATGTATGAATGACTTAACTGTGATGAAGTAAGTAACGGAAGAAGCAACCCCCTCATTATATGAGTTAATTATATAGCTGGAGAAGTTAATTGACAACACAAAATTCAGAAAATTAATAAAATTTTATTCTCTTAATAAATTTCTTAAATATTTAAAAGCGTCAATTTCTTAATACAAGGGTAGTAAAATGCCACAATTAAACAAAAAAGTAGAACCGCGATTCATTTATGTCCACGGTTCTACTTATTCGTTATTTAGCAAAAGCTTGGCTATCGCGCTTTATCTTTTCAATATATCGACTAAAACTAACTCATATTTTCAAATGACAAAATTTCAGCTCTCATATGATTTCGAGGTCAAAAATTTCGACACTCATCTACCATTATTTTTTACTGATTTAAATATTTTGGGAAGAGTTGCGCATAGAAATCAACAAATTGAGTATAAACGTCTTTAGATACGTATTCATCGACTTGATGAGCTTGACCTGATTCACCTGGACCAAACATGATAAAGCTAAATTGTTCATCTTTATCTTTCATCAAGAAGGATGCGTCAGTTGTCGCCGTTGTTGAAGTTAAGTCAAATGAACGATTGAAATGAGATTCAGCTAATGATTGCGTCATTTTAATAAATTCACTGTCACCAGTAGTAGAGATTGGATCGCGATTAACGTAAGGTTCAACAGTTAAATCGACGCCTTTCGTTTCTTCCACTTGGTCTTTGACCTCATTAAATAAAGATTCGAAACGTTTATTATCATATTCTGGAATCGTACGCATATTGAATAACGCTTTCGCGCAATCTGGAATAGAGTTCACTTGGTCGCCACCATTAATCACTGTACCGTTCATTGTTGGTGTACCGAGAACGTCACTTTTAACATCAACTTTACTATAAGCTTTGTTTAAGTAATGAATGAAATCAGCGAGTGGGTTAATCGCGTTAAAGCCAAGTTCTGGCATAGAACTATGGGCAGATTTACCTTTAGATGTCACGCGAATATCCATCGTACCTTTATGTGTATAAACGAGCCCATCTTGAGATGGTTCAGCGATAAGTAGGGCGTCTACATCATCCATGTAACCTTTCTCATATAGATCTTTCGCACCAGCACTCGTAATTTCTTCTCCCGCAGTAGCCATGAAGCGAATCGTGCCTTGCTTCAACGTGCCAGCTTCTTTAATCTCGATTAATGCGAGCGCGAGTGCTACTGTACCTGATTTCATATCAGCAGCACCACGTCCGTGAAGGCGACCGTCATCATCTTCTGTAAGTTTAAACGGTTCATAATTCCAGCTATCTAAATCACCTGTTGTTACTACATCCATATGTCCTGAAACGCCTAGTACTGGGCTACCACTACCAATTTCAGCTACGAGATTAGCACGAGAATCTGAGCCGTTAACACTGATGATTTCAGAGTGGATATCATGTTTGTTAAAAAGTTTCTGTAAGTATTCAGCGACATCTTTCTCATGGTCATTCACCGATTCAATTTCGACGACATCAGATAAAATCTGTACTTTCTCCTCGTTAGTAAATACACTCATATTGTGATGCTCCTTATTGTTAAAATATTGTGATACATTATGTTATACCACTTTTCTGCGATTTCCTAACTTGGGGGAGCAAGACAGAAATCAATTTATTGATTTCGTCGTCTTGCCCCCGCGAGGATGACTAGCGTTTGAGTAAGCGCTAGCCAACTCAAATGCAGACAGCTACCGCGTCATTGTTGAATTAGAAGTAAAAGGGAGGGAATTTATATTATTCGTTGAAAACAATACAATAGACAGAAATTAGAATAATTTCGTCGTCTTGCCCCCGCGAGGATGACTAGCGTTTGAGTAAGCGCTAGCCAACTCAAATGCAGACAAGTACCGTGTAATTGCTAAATCAGTACTCACAGAAAAATCCTCATCCTTCCAAATGTAGCTGATAGAACGCTAAGTCGAGCCAGCGTCCAAACTTGTGACCAACTTCTGTAACCGTGCCACAATGACGGAAGTTCAACTTCTCATGGAGTGCGATACTCGCAACGTTGTCTGCATCAATACCCGCGACCATCGTGTGATAGCCAGACTCACGTGCGAGACGAATCAGCTCAGTCAGTAACTGAGTTGCCACACCACGTCCATGATAGTTCGGATCGACATAAACAGAATGTTCAACCGTATAGCGATAGGCCGGCCAATTACGGAAACTTCCATATGTCGCGAATCCAAAGACACGCCCATCTAATTCATAAACAATAATAGGTTCTTCTTTCTTCTCTTTTTCGACATACCAAATCAGTCGTTCTATCTCATCAACAGGTTCATAGCTATAGACAGCCGTCGTGTGTTCAATTGCGTAGTTATAAATATCTACTACGTCAAACAAATCATCTTGTGTCATTAGGCGAATCATATAGGTCTAACCTTCTTTCAAATTTATAGTTGGGGTATAATAACTTCGGAATCCCCGATGACTTTTACATATAATAACTACAGTGTAGCACAAGATAAATTAGCAAAGTGTAAGTAACTATTGCGTACAATAGGGTGGATAACATGATATACTATGACTTAAATTACTATCTGTCATAACGGAGGAAAGCTATGAAGAAATGGGGTAGCCGTTTATTAACACTTGTGGGTGTCATTCTCATATTAGCGGCCATTTACATGTTTATGAAACCACATATCGATAATTATTTTACTCAAAAAGATAACGAAGACAAGATTGAGCATTATGATAAAAATAATCAAAAGCAACACAAAGAGAAGAAATCGGAGTCGACACCACAAATACCTAAAGATCCGTCCAAGATGGCAGGGTATATTTCTGTACCGGATGCAGAAATTAAGACGCCTGTGTATCCAGGGCCTGCGACACCTGAACAACTTAATCGTGGTGTCAGCTTTGCAGAAAAAGATGAATCGATGTCTGATCAGAATGTGGCGATTGCAGGGCATACCTTTACAGACCGCGATCACTATCAGTTCACGAATTTACCTGCTGCACATAAAGGCAGCAAAGTGTATTTGACAATTGATGGGCAGAAGCGGACGTATAAGATTTCGAAGATTTACGATGTGAATCCGGACGATGTAAAAGTGTTGGATGAGCATAAATCTGATAAACAACAATTAACGTTGATCACGTGCGATAAATATAATCAGCAAACGGGTCAGTGGGAGAAACGTAAAATCTTTGAAGCACAGGCTGCATAATGTTGATTTACGTATGTAGACTTTCAACATGAAATAAGTTAGACCTCTCAAATTAGGGCGATACGTCGTGCATCACCTTAATTTGAGAGGTCTTTTAATATAAGTATTGAAGTGGCTTGTTTAATGTCACTGATTTGAGTGGTCCTAAGTAGTCAAGGTGATGACCCTTTTAACTTCAGTAACATCGCACGTTTCTTAAGATTTAAGTGCGTTCACGAAGCGTTGCGTAATCTCTTTCGGACGTGTAATCGCACCGCCTACTACAGTACAGTGAACACCTAAGTTAGAGACGGTTTCAAACATCTCAGGTGTGATCACGTTACCTTCCGCAATGACTTTCGCATCCACAGCGTCAAGCACATCTTTCAAGAATTGGAAGTTATCTTCGTAAAGAATGTGACCTTTCGTATAGTCAGTGTAGCCACGTAATGTAGTACCGATGTAATCAAAGCCAAGCTCGTCCGCTTGTTTCGCTTCTTCTAAAGTAGAAATGTCAGCCATGATTTCTACGTTTGGAGCATGTTCGCGGATATATGCTACGAGCTCAGACAATGATTCTTTCGGACGCGTTTGTGTCGTCGCATCGAGTGCAATTACTTCACAACCACTTTCAATCAATTCGTCTACCTCTTGAGAAGTCGCAGTGATAAAGACCTTTGAACCTTCGTAATCACGTTTCACAATCCCGATAATCGGTAAGTCGACTTCTTGTTGAATCGCTTGAATATCTTCTTTTGTGTTGGCACGAATACCTACTGCGCCCCCTTGGTAAGCAGCAAGTGCCATTTTAGACATGATAAATGAAGAGTGTAATGGCTCGTCAGGTAAGGCCTGACATGAAACGATTAACCCTTGTGGTAACATAATTCTTCACTCCAGTTTGTATAGTTAGATGATGATCGCCCTAGTTTATAGTCCGTCCTGTGAGGTGGTGCGTGAGCCGATTATCTCATTGTTTTCAATATAACACTCGGAAAATAATAATCAATACTTTTAGTTGTTGTGAAAAATATTTTCATATATACTGAGAAGACATCCGTAATGACATACTCTGCAATATCATTGTAAGAAGTTGAGTCAACATTTAAAATATCTAATTTTCAATGTGAAGACTCTCGCTTGCATGGGAGAAGCACAGAAATCTTTGATTTCGTTGTGCTACCCCCCGTAAAGCTGACTAGAGTTCGGGAAAGTGTTAGCTATCTCGAATTCAGACAGCTACTGCGTAGGACCACACTCAACTAATTTCTCTCGCTGAAAGAGCTCTAGAAATGGATTTTAGTTGTGGTCTAGTTCCATCATGCGTCTCGAGTACACATTGAAAATTTACTCATAATTAATTATTAAAGTGATTTTGAATCACTCGATATATTATTTCCTATTAATATCCCAGACTCATATGAATTTATTATTGTGCTAATTTTAAGGAATTATAGAAAGTTACTATTGATTTTTACAGTAGCTATCTGCTATTAAAATTTAGTTATCCTCGTGGAAATAGGACAACTAAATCAAGTAGTTTTTTGTCTCATTTCTAACAATGGTTCAAAATATAAAAATGAGGATCAATATGTCACTGAATTATGCAAAGGGGAGAGTAAGCAATGAAATTTGCGAATCGTATTCAACGTTATCGACATTTACTGACGAAGAAGGATAAAGATATTGTCGCATTTATTGAAGAAACGGAATTCACAGATGATTTCTCAACGATTAATTCGCTTGCGAGTGCCATCGATACATCTCCGGCCACAATCACTCGCTTTGCGCATAAACTCAATTACGAGAACTTTCAAGATATGAAATTCAGTCTTCAACAGGAGAAGACGGTGAAACCGATTGAGAATAGTCCACTTATTCAACGTATACATAACTATCATCAGAACGTGATTCAACAGACGGGTGAGTTCGTCTCGGAGAAACAGATTCAGCGTTTCGTCAATCAGTTAAAGCGCAGTCGCCAAATTATTTATTCTGGTTTAGGAAGTTCAGGTTTGTCAGCAACCGAATTCTATTATCGTACGATGCGTATGGGCATGAAAGGAAATGTCTCTACAGATGCGCATCAGATGAAGATTCACGCGTCATTATTATCGAAGTCGGATACTTTCGTTGCCATCTCAAATAGTGGTGAGACGAAAGAGCTGATAGCAGCAGCGAATATCGCGAAAGCACGGGGTGCCTTTGTCGTCGCAATTACCAACTACGAGGGGAGTACACTCACGCAATCTGCCGACTTAGTTCTGTTAACGACAGACCAGAAACGCATTAATGATCCATACTTTGTGAATACGCAAATTGCGACGTCGTTCTTAGTCGACATCGTCAGTTATTTACTTCTCGAGGATGATTATTTACGTGGTTTGTATCGTCAAACGACGGAAGTGATTTTAGCGGATAAAAAGGGTGACGTATAGCCTTGATTGGCTACATTTTAACTATCAACCTAAAACGCACGAGGTGGAATAAAACGCGTTCCACTGTCGTGCGTTAATTTATATCTTAATGAAATTGTGACACCGCACCATATAATGCGGCATCGTTCCGCGTCTGCATCGTCTGAATGCGTGCATGGCCATATTCAGGTGGCAGATAGTGCGCAATCTTAGGCGTAATGTAGCGTAAGAGACGTTCACCTTGAGATGAAATTCCTCCACCAATCAGGATGAGCTCAGGATCATAAAGGATTTGAATTTGCGCAATTCCCTCGGCAACATCCTCGCTCCACGCATTTAAGATGTCTTGTGCCTTCGAATCTCCCTCATCAATCGCAAGTTCAAATAACTTAATAACATCATCACCATGCTCAAAGTGCTGTGCTTGCATACGTTGTTTCAAAGCACGCACAGATCCTCGCAACTCATACGTCGTCTCATCAGTAGAGCGATAGAGTAAGTATCCAATCTCATTGGCACGGTTTCTCGCGCCATTATATAAACCTGAGTGCTGATCGTAGAAAGCGCCCCCAATCCCAGTGCCTAAAGTGAGACAGAAGATATTCTTAGCGTCATAATCATACAAACTCAATTCGCCAAGTAATGCGGCGTTCACATCATTGTATACATGAACATCCTTGCTGAAACGGGCGAGCAACGCCTTGAAATTCGTACCATTAAAGTTGGGAATCGTCGGACCTGTATAGACGATGCGACCCGCTGATTCATCGACGACACCTGCTGTTGAAATGCCGATTTGTGGGTGGGTTAAATGGTGTTTGTCAATGTAACGTTGCACAAGTTCAAAGACTGCATCCGTAATCTTTGCATCGATATTGTTAGGCGTGGCAATCTTCATCTTGTCCTTCAACGTGAGATTCGTATCGATGATTCCTCCCTTGATATGTGTTCCGCCGACATCTATCGCAATTCGCTCCATGGTATGTCCTCCATCTCCATTTGGTTTTAATGAAAAATATTTTCACAGAATCGTCATGAATATGACTTTTATTTTCAAAATAATATTGATACTCCTTATGGTAGCGTTTACAATTTGAATTGTAAATCACTTTCTTATTGTATAAAGCAGCCGAAAGAACTACAACAACGAATTTGTGAATATTGTGAAGTTGAGATCATACTGGAGGTTATTAATGATGGACGAACGATTTAAAGGATTATATGCAGCTTTACTCGTACCTTTCGACGAACAAGGTCAAGTGCTTGAAGAAGGTTTGAAACAAATTGCACGTAATGCGATTGAAACAGAAGGTATGGACGGACTTTATGTTAACGGAAGCTCAGGTGAGAACTTCCTCATTAGTAAAGAACAGAAGAAACAAATCTTCAAGGTAGCGAAAGAAGCGGTTAGTGACGACGTGAAACTCATCGCACAAATCGGTGCACTCGATATGAACGAAGCGATTGAGTTAGGTAAATATGCGACAGAACTCGGCTATGACGCGATTTCAGCTGTAACACCGTTTTACTATCCATTCAGTTTTGAAGAAATTAAAGAATACTACTTCAAATTGATTGAAGAAACGCAAAATAATTTCATTATCTATGCGAACCCTGGCTCAACAGGCGTGAACATTACGAACGAACAATTCGATGAGCTTTTTACTCACGACAAGATTATCGGCGTAAAATACACAGCACCAGATTTCTTCTTACTTGAACGTTTACGTCACACGTACCCTGACAAACTCATCTTCTCAGGCTTCGACGAAATGTTGATTCAAGCAGCAGTTACAGGCGTAGACGGGGCCATTGGTTCTACATACAACGTCAACGGTAAACGTGCACGTCAAATCTTCGAGCTTGTTCAACAAGGTCAAGTACAAGAAGCATTACGCATTCAAAACGAAACAAACGATATTATCAGCACAGTGTTAGAACTTGGTATCTACCCAGCGCTGAAAGAAATCCTCAGTTCAAGAGGTATTGAGAGTGGCATGCCTAAACGACCATTGAAACCACTCAGTGACGATAAGAGAGAACGTTTGAACAAATTAATACAACAATATCATTTATAAGATTAAGGGGTTGGGAATATGCATCAAGTTGGTTTTGGGTTATGGAACTGGGTAGCAGTCATCGTCTACTTGGTGGCAATGTTATTAATTGGGTCTTACTTCACGAAACGTGCGAGTAAAGATACAGATAGCTTCTTTACCGCCGGAGGTAAGTTGCCTTCATGGGTAGTTGGTTTCTCGATTTACGCAACAACGTTAAGCGCGATTACATTTATGTCCACGCCAGAGAAAGCTTTCTTGACTGACTGGGCTTATGTTGCAGGTACAATTACGATTATCGCTATCGTACCAATTCTGAATTACTTCTATGTACCTTTCTTTAAAAAGTTAAAAGTAACTTCAGCTTACGAATATTTAGAAGCACGCTTTGGCCCAAGTATTCGTTTAATTGGTTCACTATTATTCGTCCTCTTCCATTTAGGACGTGTCGCTATCGTTATTTACTTACCGACACTTGCGATTACATCAGTTTCAGACATGAACCCGTACATCGTCGCAACACTCGTCGGCGTACTCTGTATTCTATATACATTCCTAGGTGGATTCGAAGGGGTCGTATGGAGTGACTTTATCCAAGGTGTCATCCTCCTTGGTGGCGCCTTCTTCATCATCTTACTCGGCGCACTTCAAATTCACGGTAACTTCGGCACAATTTGGCACGACGCAATGGAACACAAGAAGATCTTGAGTGCAGACAACTTCGTCATTAACTCAGCAAGCGCAGCCTTTCCAATTATCTTTATTGGGAACATTTTTAACAACTTACATCAATACACAGCAAGCCAAGACGTCGTTCAACGTTACCAAGCTTCTGAATCCATGAAAGAGACACGTAAATCCCTTTGGACAAACGGACTATTAGCCATTCTATCCGCACCATTATTCTACGGTATGGGTACAATGCTCTACTCTTTCTATCAACATGCCGGTACATTACCGAAAGATTTCAACACATCTTCCGTAGTACCATACTTTATCTTGACTCAAATGCCACCATTTGTAGGCGGTTTACTCGTTGCGGCTATCTTTGCGGCAGCCCAATCGACAATTTCCTCAAGCTTAAACTCAATTTCAGCTTGTATCTCAGTCGATATCAAACACCGTTTCTTCGGTAAAGGTAAAGAGAAAGATGAAGTACAATTCGCACGTTTGATGATCATCATTGCCGGCCTCTTCGGTTACGGCATGTCCATGTATCTCATCTTTGCGAAGTCAAACAACCTTTGGGACTTATTCCTACTCATCACAGGTCTCTTCGGTGTACCACTCGCAGGTATCTTTGCAGTAGGTATCTTTACAAAACGCACAAACACGTTCGGCGTTATCGTCGGCTTGATTGCAGGTATCTTAGTCGCTTACTTACTTAATGATAAAAGTAATCCAAGCGCACCATTCTACGTATCAATCATGTCATTCACGATCGCATTTATCATATCTTATGTTGTGAGCTTGTTCACACCAGTTAAAACCAAAGATATTACCGGTTTGACGATTTACGATAAAGACAAACCATCCACTTACATTTCAAAAGTGAAAACAAAAGGTTAATCGATTAAATACACCTCTAAAGTTGATTCTAATACTCGCTTTAGAGGTGTTATTTTGTGACGCATTCAATTCTTGAGATGATGATTCCCTTCTTACGGGAATGCA
>NZ_JANSKK010000004.1 GCF_026659735.1 Staphylococcus pettenkoferi
AAAAAGCGTTTGATTAGCTCGTAAAAATAAGTGTTATCAATAACACGTTGTGTTTATTGGAATTAACGTTGACATATTGTCATTTAGTTTTCAATGTTCATTTCGTCGTTCTTTTCTTTCACCGACAAGAATTTATTATACGCTCTTTGTTATCTAATGTCAACAAAAAGTTTAAATTAATTTTTGTCGTTATCGAATGTTCGTTTTAACAACTTCGTCCGACAAGTAAATACTATACACGCTTCCAAGGATTTGAACAACAGTAAAAATTACACCTTACCCAATTTGCTATCCTCTAAACGTACCTAAAACCAAACTATTTAACTGTATTTTACTTTAAAATTCGTTTATAGAGTGTGAACTCCTTAGAATCAGCCTTTATCAACACTTTACACATCTATAAACCAAACTACAAATTTCTTTAAACTTTTTTACGTCATTAAAATATTTCGTTAATCAATCACTATTCGCCCTCCCGTCGTGCAAGCACCACTCCCATCTCAACAGCTATCTAGCCCCATTACCACAAACGTAACAACTTCCACTCCTCATTCTCTCACTCCACCATCCACATCTTTCTTACATATAGACTAAATGAGCTATTTCAAATTACCACTTAACTTCCTGCTACATATAAAAAGACAGCAATCACCACCCTTGCCTTAATTATATGTAGAAGTAATGAACCATTCTATCCCTCACCTAAACAAAAAACGACAGACCACTTCGGCCTGCCGCTTCACTTACTTATATTCACTTAACCTCCCACTGTGGAGGCCTTCTTCTCTATACGTATCCCGGCCACACAGCCATATGAGACCACGTAATTACGTATTCACTCGAGCATGGTCGCGCTTTTAATAGCAAACCGCACTACGCCACATATGTTTCCATCACCGCAGATAATCCGCATCTTGGCTACACAGCTACATGAGCCAGCACGCCCACACAGACACTCAATCCTGTCTAACTCTCACACGAGACCAACCGTATCCGCATGAGCATGGAATTGTGTAGCAACACAACCACCTAAACACTCAACCTACATCTCTGTTCTTCCTGCGATGGCTTTCGAAAGCGTCACTTCGTCAGCGTATTCTAGATCGCCACCGACTGAGAGACCTTGTGCTAAGCGCGTCACCTTAATACCAATAGGTTTAACCAAACGAGAAATATACATCGATGTTGATTCGCCTTCAAGATTAGGATTCATCGCGAGAATAATCTCTTTGACACCCTCGTCTTTCAAACGCTCAACTAACGTAGGGATATTGATGTCTTCCGGCCCAATGCCGTCCATCGGTGAAATCGCACCGTGGAGTACATGATACAATCCATTGTACTCACGCATCTTCTCCATAGCGATAACGTCCTTGTCATCCTCAACTACACAAATCACTGAGCGATCTCGATTCTTGTCTTGGCATATATAACATGGGTCTTGTTCGGTAATATGTCCGCACTCGCTACAATATGTGAGCTCGCGTTTCACATCGACGAGCGCTTTCGCAAACTGTACTACGTCGTCTTCTTTCATATCTAATACATGAAACGCCAGACGTTGAGCCGTCTTCGGTCCAATGCCTGGCAATTTCATGAAACTGTCTATCAGTTTCGAAATTGGTTCTGGATAATGCATAGCATCACATTCCTGGAATGTTCAAGCCTTTAGTATGCTTACCTAAGCGTTCTTGTGTAAGCTCGTCTGCTTTGTTCATCGCTTCGTTAGTCGCAGCAAGCACTAAGTCTTGAAGCATTTCGATATCGTCTGGGTCTACTGCTTCTTCTTTAATTTGAACGTCGAGCACTTCTTTATGACCTGACACAGTTACAGTCACCATGCCGCCACCTGCAGTACCTTCTACGCGTTCTTCTTTGAGCTTCTCTTGCTCTTGACCCATTTTCTTCTGCATCTTCTGCATTTGTTTCATCATTTGTTGCATATTTCCGCCACCGCGCATAATTGATATCCTCCTTATATGTGTTTATCTATAGTTATTATGCTTTTGTTTCATTATACATGGCGAGAGAATCATTGTCATGTCTTACTCGTTCGCATGTATCATGTCCGCACTCTCTCACCTATTCTTCCTTAGGTAAAATGTTTACTCTTCATCAATGACATTCACAGTCTCTTCTCCGAATAAATCTCGTGCTTTCTGAGCGACATCGACTTCTGCCTGCGCATTGTCACCAGACGGCGCATTTTCAGACTGAGAAGTACCACTCTCTTGCGCCGCTTCTCTACCTGTACCTCTATGACGATCTTGAAGATAATCCGCACGCACTTGCAACCATTGACTTGAAGGTACACCTACAACACGAACCTTCTTATTAATAATGCTGGAGACGACATCTTCAATACTTGCTCGTTTGCTCTCATCTTTATTGACGATGCCGCAATGGATTTCCTCCTCAAATTGCACGAGGACTTGTTCTGAGCTTGCCGCAACAGGCGTAGAGTTCTGAAGCAAGCTCACTAATGCTTTCTGATCATTGTTCTGCGCGTGGGCAATGACCTTTTTCCAGTTATCTTGTAGCAATTTGATATCTTCTTTATTCGCATTATCTAGCACTTTGTAGATCATTTGCTTAGAATACGCTTTCTGACGTCCACCACTACGTCTTGCGGAGCGTTGACGTTGTTGGGATGGGCCACCTCCTTGCGGTACACCTTGAGATTTCAACGTCTTCAATTCATTCTCAAGTTGTTCCATACGCTGGAGGAGCACGTCGTTGTTAGGCTCTTGGGCAACACTCGCTGTTGCCACGTTCTGCACTGTTTCAGGTTGCGCTTTAATCATCTCAGCCATTTTAACCAGTAAGACCTCAAAGTGCACATTCTGATTCACACTGAAACGGATGGAGACGAGCGTATCATTGATTACGTCGATCATTTTATATAACGTGTCCAGGTCAAAGTTCTCCAAGGCTGTATAGTTAAAATGCGTGTCAGACGTCTTAGCCATAATCGTATCGCGAACGAAGTAAATCATATCGTTGATAAGACGGTTGACCTCTTTCCCATCCGCTACAAATTGATGGTACGTTTCGAACGCAGCACGCACATCACTCTCCGCGACCTCTTCGAACAGACGGTTAATCGATTCTTCGTCTACACTTCCTGTCACGTCTAACGCGTCCTGTAATGTGAGGTGGTCGTCACCGAAAGCAATCGCTTGATCCATAATACTTAAAGCATCACGCATACCACCTTCGGAAGCTTTAGCAATAAAGTCTAACGCAGCATCTTCGTAATCAAGTTCTTGCGATTCAGCTACGTAACGCAAACGGTCAACGATTTGGTCGTGCCCTATCGCCTTGAAATCGAAACGTTGCGCACGTGAAATAATCGTTGGTGGAATCTTATGAGGTTCTGTCGTCGCCAGAATAAACACCGCATGTGCGGGCGGTTCTTCTAACGTCTTTAACAGTGCGTTGAAAGCGCCCGTCGTGAGCATATGGACCTCGTCAATAATGTAAACTTTGTATTTAGACTCACTCGGTGCATATTTCACTTTATCACGTATATTACGAATCTCATCTACACCGTTGTTACTCGCCGCGTCAATTTCAATCACATCTGAGTTTGTACCTTGAGTAATCCCTTTACATATCGGACATTCATTACAAGGCTCGCCGTCCGTAGAACGTTCGCAATTAATCGCTTTAGCAAAGACTTTAGCGATACTCGTCTTCCCTGTACCTCGAGGCCCGCTGAATATATAGGCGTGGGATTGTTTACCTTTAGATATGGCATTACGTAAAGTCTTCGTGACATGAGACTGACCCACCACATCGTCGAAACTTTGGGGTCTGAACATTCTGTACAATGCTTGATAATCCAACTCTGCACCTCCGCTCGCAATTCTTCTCTACCCTTTACATTCTAATGGTTTCATTGATTAATTGAAAGACTCAGGATATACCACTTCACCATGTGGATACGCCTCTAACTGATCCCACAGGAATTTCACCATAAAGTATTCTGGCGCGATCTCAAACGGTGCGGTGATGTCGTAATCAGCAGCAGTTTGATAGCCAAGTTGATGGTAGTATCCTGGATCGCCAAGTACGATGACTGTCGTATAATCGTCCGCTTTCGCACGTTCTTCCACAGCTTGTATCAGCGCTTTGCCAATCCCTTGTTGTTGGTATTCTGGCAACACAGACACTGGGGCTAAAGCCAACGCTGTGTACGTGTCTTCTCCGTTAACAATCTTTACCTCAGATAGCATCGCATGTCCGATGATGTCACCGGTTTCTAATTTCGCTACAACTTCGAGTTCGTAGCGATATTCCGGTGCTTTGCGCAATTGTGCAACCAAATTGTGTTCATCGTGGTTTGAATGTGGTACGTCTCTGAACGCCGCTTCAATCATGTCTAAACTTTCGGCATAGTCATTCTCAGTTAAAGTACTTAAATAGATTTGCATGAGGTCCTCCCATTCGTCTGTCTTTCGAAATCCTTTGTATACAATTTTTATCAGTTACTTTCAATCATAACACGTTCCTAGTCCAATGCGTGAGCACGAGTGATCTTCTCGTCCTTTCTTCGTTCATGGTAAAAGGCCTGCACGCTGTTAATGTAGAAGCATGGCAAATGTTAACAACGCACTCTCTCATTCATGGTCAAATCCCCAATCCGTGTGAGGTTAAAATGAGTTGCCTTCTTACAAGTCGCAATGACCATTTAACTTTGTAGGTTCGTCACAAAAGGATAAATTTAAGTCTATTCTATAATAAAAAAAGAGTGTCTGCACGATTTCAAGGCAGTACACTCATCTATGTAAGTCGGTATTGTATTTGAATGTATTTAAGCTGGTCGAAACTCAGCTACACGAGTCATTTTAAACATAAAAATAACCGTGCACCTTCGCGTCGAGTGTATCTCATAAACGTTACCAAAGTCGTTAGCTAAATTTCGGCTACCCTACGGCACATACGAGGATCCACTTAATGCTGCTTCCGTCAGGACCTGACATGATTCATGGGTTCGTATTGCATAGGACCGAAATCTTCAAACACTACGTATTTTGGGCAGACTTTACAAAGATACACCCTCGGCAAAGGGGTTAAGTCTTGCATAAGCGGCTTTCAAGTACAGGGAACCGCTACCTCCCCACCTAGCACGGCAAATGTTATCTTACTATAATTCATAGTTAAAATGCAAGCTTGAAAATCTCAAAGCGCTCGAAAGGTCTACCTATCGACCCGCAAATGCCATCTATTGGACACAAACTTCACTAATAATGTTTAGTGGCGACGTGAAAATTCTCGAAATTTAAACTCAGTCGCAATATGTTTTGAAATATTATATTGAAACTTCGTCGTATCATTTAAATGTACTACACCTCTCACTGTAGCAGTGTACGGCGTGGCATCTGGATTAAACATTGCTAATTCAAGTTCACCAAATGGTTCAAACGAAATTTCTTTGTGCGCGTATCCTACCTTAGTATTTAGCGTTTCTTCCAAATAGTGATAAATCGATTGAGAAGCAATGTTAATATTTAACCCAGGCAAGTACTTCTGTATGAAATAGTCTTCATCAATAATTTTAACTTGCCCATGTAAACAGCGTGTACGAATGACGTGCCATAGCACATCGCTCATCTTAAGATCTAAAGCTTCTTTTACCCGTGGGACGTCGCCCGCTTCAACTTCCTCAAAAAGTTCAACAACGGTTTGATAACGCTGACCTTGTCGTGCATTGATTTCTTGAAAGCTTTGTAGATCGTTAAAAGGCAAAGTTGTCGTCTCTTGAAAGATTACGACCGACCCTTTACCCTTAATCTTCTGAATCAATCCGTTATCCATGAGTAGCGCCAGAGCTTTACGCACCGTTTCACGCGAAGTATCGAACATCGTCATTAGCTCATGTTCAGACGGAAGCACCGCTTGATAAGGGTAGGCCCCTCTCATTATTGCCTCCTTTAACTTTTCATAGATCGTTATAAATTTTCGCTGTGCCATCCTTTATTCACTATCCTTGTCATACTTCTCTTCTTGAGCAATCACTATTGCACCATAACCTTCGATTGTTCTATGATTTAACTCACAGTTCGCAATCACAATTTGACCTTCTATACTCAACGTCTCTGGCAGTTCTACAGCGTATGATGCAAAGTTCGCAATCACAAGCCAGCTTTCACCTTGATAATTGCGGCGATAAACAAACAGCTCTGGATGTGTCATGTATAGAGGTTCAATATCGCCATAAGTTACGATATCATGCTGATGTCTCAACTTAATCAGTTCACGATATGTATGCAGTATCGATTGTGAATCCTCCATAGCTCGCGCTACGTTAATATTTCGATAGTTATCATTGATTGGCATCCATGGTTCGCCTTCTGTAAATCCTGCATGACGTTCATCATTCCACAACATCGGCGTTCGTGAATTGTCGCGCGATTTCTGATTTAAAATGGTTAGCGCTTCCGCTTCAGACATACCTTGTTCTATCAATGTCTTATATGCATTAATCGCTTCAATGTCTTGATATTGATTTATAGACGTGAAACCAGGGTTGGTCATCCCAATTTCTTCACCTTGGTAGATATACGGTGTGCCTTGCAGCATATGTAGAACAATCCCCAACATTTTACCACTTTGAACTCTTAATGCCTCTGTTGAATCATCTCCAAAGCGAGATACGATGCGTGGTTGGTCGTGATTACACCAGAATATCGCGTTCCAGCCACCACCTTCATAAATGCCCACTTGCCATTTCATCAGAATTTCTTTTAACTGTAGAAAGTCCATAGAAGCATTGGTCCATTTGTCTCCGTTTGCATAATCAACTTTCAAAGGATGAAAGTTAAAGACACTATGCAATTCTTGACGTTCCGGGCGCGTATATTTAAGGCAATGATCCAATGTTGTGGAGGACATTTCGCCAACCGTCATAAGATCAGTGTCCCCGAAAGTTGCCTTATTGAGCTCATGGATATACTCATGTACACGGGGGCCATCAGTATAGAATTCTTTACCTGTACGTTTAGAATCTTTGAACGCTCCCTTCGAAATAAGGTTAATTACATCAAAGCGAAAGCCGTCGACACCGAAATCCATCCAATACTTTACGATGCGATGCAATTCAGCACGCACTTGAGGATTATCCCAGTTCAAATCTGCTTGGGATACATCGAATAAGTGAAGGTAGTAATCATCGGTCTCAGACTCTTGTTGCCAAGCATTGCCTCCAAATTTCGACTGCCAATTCGTCGGAGGACCTTCATCTTTTGATTTTTTAAAAATGTAGAAATCCCGATACGGACTTTCAGGATGGTTATAAGCATCTTTGAACCACTGATGTTCAGTTGAAGTGTGATTAATCACGATGTCCATCATGATTTTCAAGTCACGTTGATGCGCTTCTGAGATGAGCGTTCGCAAGTCATCTAAACTACCAAAAAGTTCATTCACTTGATAATAATCACTAATATCATAGCCATTATCATTCATCGGTGATTGATAAACAGGTGTCAACCAGAGATAATCTACACCTAAATACGCTAAATAATCTAACTTCTCTGTAATCCCATTAATATCACCCTGGCCATTTCCGGTCGTGTCATTAAAAGATTTCGGATAAATTTGATACACGACTGATTTGCGCCAATCCATTTGAGACATATTAACCCACCTTTTCACTACTTTCTCAGAGTTTATTTATTATCCACCATTTTCTTCGCTTTATCTTTACTCATTTTAGAGAAGAGAACTGTCAGTATAAATGGAATAATCATTGCTGCTACTGTACAAATTAAATATACAGGCCAATACTCACTTTTTACAGATAAAAATGCAGGTACGCCGCCGACACCGACCTTCGCAAGGACTTCGTTACCTCCGATAATTGCACCTAAAAAGGCTGACGTAATAATCGATGCGAAGAATGGATATTTCAGTGGTAAGTTCACACCAAACATCGCCGGTTCTGTCACACCGAGTAGACCTGAAACACCTGAAGTAATCGCTAAACCTTGTTCTTTCTTCATCTTTCTTCTCCAATACACATACCATGCGCCAAATGCTGCTGAACCTTGACAGATATTGGAGATCGCAACAATCGGCCATAAATAAGTGTAATACAAGTCGCTACCCATCAACTGAATATCGACAGCTAAGAACATATGATGTAGCCCTGTAATAACCAATGGTGCATAGAAGAAGCCATATAAAGCACCGCCAAGCCAACCTGCATGATGGAAGATATAAGTTACACCACTCGTAATACCTGTACCTATCCATAAAGCAAGCGGCCCGATGACTACAAAGGATAAGAAGCCTGTGATTAAGAGTGCCAAAGGTCCAACGACAAGCATTTTAATCGAATCGTGAACCACCTTATTTAGACCACGTTCGATTAACGATAGCACGTATGTAGCCAATAAGATTGGTAAGACTTGACCTTGGTAGTTCAACTGTTTCACTTCTAACCCGAAGAGATTCCATGTAGGAATATGACCTTTCGCAATATCGTACTGAGATACTAATTGAGGGTTCATCAATACAAGCCCTAAGACAAGTCCGAGAACCGGATTACCGCCGAACACACGCATACTACTCCAACCTACTAATGCGGGAAGGAAGATAAATGCGGTATTCGCAATTACGTTAACAATATCAGAAATGTCTCCCAGTTGTGGATGTTGCTTCACTAACGATTGTTCACCAAAGAGGTGATCCATCGTAAGTAAATTATTTAACCCTAGCAGCAAACCCGCAGTTACGATGGCTGGTAAGATTGGAATGAAGATATCTCCCAACAATTTAATCAATCGTTGGAAGGGATTCGCTTTCTTACCTGCGGCTGCCTTAACTTCATCTTTCGTCGATTCCGAAGTGCCCGTTTCTTGAATAAATTGCTTATATACTTCGTCCACGGTGCCGGGTCCTATAACGATTTGATACTGATGTTCTGCTTTAAATTGTCCTTTAACTAAATCATTGTTCTGTAAACGCTCAGTATCTACTTTGCTATCATCATTGAGCACAAGTCGCAGTCGCGTAATACAATGTGTGGCTTTATTCACATTATCTTTGCCACCAATAGCTTCTACGATGTCTTTCACGTCTTTTTTCTTAACTCCCAAATTGGACACCCCATTCCTAGTCAATTAACCAAAGTATAACTTGTCTAGACAAGTTATGTAAAGGCTTACATTTAGACAATGAATTGAATTTACTTTTATCGCATCCGTCATTAGTTAACAGGGGTGGTCATATTGGAAAAGACGGCCCCATCGATAGATCGAAGTGACTGAGGGCTTAAAGAGCGTGGGACAAAATTAAAACTTATTAATTTTCAATGTTTTAACTCTCGCTTGCTTGGGAGAAGCACAGAAATCTATGATTTCGTAGTGCTTCCCCCCGTAAGGAGAGCTAGGGTTCATAAGAGTTGAATCTCTTATGAATCCAGATCTCTACTGCGTAGGACCACACTCAACTAATTCTTTTCGCTCAAAGAGCTCTAAGAATGGATTTTCGTTGTGGTCTAGATCCATCAAGCGTCTCGAATACACATTGAAAATTTGCTCAAGAATTTATTTTAAGCTTGCTTTTTATTTATCTCAGAAGACAATTCACATTTATGTCTCATGCTCATTTCTCGCACGAAAAAAAGCACTAACACACATGCAATATTGCATGTGCCCTAGCGCTCTTACTATTTTAGATGCTGCTGTATAGTGCACCTAGTATTAACCAAATAAGTTTTTTAAGAGTCTAAGTAAAGAACTGAAGAGTTCTACAACGTTTCCTGACATGGTGTACGCTCCTTTCGCTTATTATTCTTCAATACTTACGAGGTCGTCTGCGATACCTCTATAGAATTCTTTCAATTCTTGCGCTGAACGTTTCGTATCTGAGTAGTCTTGTCCAACGAAGTCAGCGTGGTCCCAACCTTTCATGACAGGTGTTACTTGCCATACACCTTTCTTATCTTTGTCTGATGCATCAACGTGTGGTTGGTTGAATGGGTGAAGACCTGAAATGACTGAAACGAGGCCATCGTTGTCGCGCCATTCTTTTTCATTCACCTTACCAATCACATTACCTGTGATAGAGAGCAAGAACATCATGTTAAGGTCTGACTTGTAACGGCCACCTAAGCTACGATGTGACGCAGAACCTGTGTACGTTTTGTATGAGATATTCGGGTTCATTGATGTGTTCTGGTTAATCTTAGACGCACCTGCGAGAGATAAATCGTAGAAAGCGTTGTCTTTAGACTTCCATAATTTATCGTTCTGTTTCACGCGTTTAAGATAGTCGTTGAATGATTCACCATCGCGCTGTTTAAGACCCCATTGACCAAGACCGAGATCTTGCTTCGTATCTTTGCCGCCAGTCCATTTCGCATAGTCATACACTACTTGGCGAATTAAAGCTTCGTTACCTAACTTATCAGAACCATGTGAACCATTGTGTGGCGTCGCTAGTGTAGTAATTGAAGAAATCATGTTGTCATGGTCACCTTGGTATAGTGGTGAAATATCGCCACCGTGTTCTTTCTGATATTCTTGTTCCTCTTTATTACCATTACGTAATAGTTCTTCAAGTTGGCGAATCGTTTGTCCACCCATACTGTGGCCGACTAAGTGCACTTTCTTACCTGGTTCCCAGTCTTTGTATACACCTTCGTAAGTCTTACCGTAGCGTTCATGACCGTATTTTTCTGCGTGTGCAGCTCCGTAGTCTACTGTACCGCCTTTAAGGTAGTAGTAAAGCTCAACTGCTCTATCATAGTTACTGCCAAATGCGCTTACGCTCGCTTCATAGGTCTTATAACCATGTTGTTCTAAATCTTGCGTGATATCTGCTTTATCTCCGCCCCAGTAATGCTCGAGTACATCTGGCTTGATATCATCTGTGTAACCACTTAAACCGTGTACGAGCACAATCGGTTCTTTGTTCTTGTAATGTTGTTGATCTGCTTTTTTATCCGGTTGGTCTTTTACTTCTTCCGCATCTCTTGTCTTCGTCTTGTTGTTCGATTGTGTTGCTACAGCGTTGTCTTTAAGTGTTTTTAAACCTTCTTTGTCATCTTTATCTTTCTTCTCATCTTCTGATTGATCTTGTTTGTCTAGTGTTTCACTATCTACTGCTGAAAAATCAGGATCAATTTGTTTCTTTTTATCAGCATCATCAGTGTCTTGATGTGCAGTCATTTTACTCGTAGCTTGAGCGGCATCATTTGTGTCATCGTCTTTATCTTGCGTTGTTTGCGCAGATTGATCAGAAGGTTCAGTCGCATGCGTATTCTGAGCTTGGTCGTCACTGGCATGCTTAGCACTATCTTGGTTGTGGTCGTCTGTTGCGTGTTTCTCATCATCTGATTGTGCGTCATCTCGTGTAGATGTCATAGCTTGGTCAGATGAATGTGATGAAGTAGCAGATGCTTTGTCTGTTGTATCCACGTCGCGCTTAGCATCATCCGCTTGTTGCGTCTCAGCATCGTCATCGGATTGGTCAGCAGTATGATCTACTTTGTCACCATCTTGCGTATCTTGGCTGTGTTGTTTAGCTGGAACGTCATCGTCTTTAGCGTTGGCGTCTGTGTTTTCTTGGTCGTCTTGTTGCATCTTATCTTGATGATCGTCACTCGCATCCGCTTGACCTTCATTCTCATCCGCTTGATCGTCTTGCGCTACATCATTGTTATCGGATTGAACTTGTGTGTCATCGTTATCGGCTCTCATATCGGCGTCGTCGTTAGATTGACCTTGTGATGGCGTTTGATTTGCGTGATCGTTAGTGCGAGATGCGTCATCTGTAGATTGTGAAGCATCATTTTGAGTGGCATCGTTTGAAGCATCGTTATCTTTAGGTTGGTCAGTTGAAGCGTTGTCAGGAGTGTCTTGAGAAGATGTGTGAGCATCGTCAGTTTGTGGTGTATTATTATGTAGGCTATCATCATGATCTGTTGCATCTGAATCTTGTGGTGTCTCTTGTTGAGAAGATTGCGATGTATTCGGTGTTGATTCACTATCTTGCACAGCTTGTTCCCCAGTTGTCTGTGTCGTTGAACCTGTCGTACTATCCCCTTGTTGTTCTGCTTTCTCTGCAGCGTGGGCACTTCCGCCACCTAAGAATAGGAGTGAAGCGATTAGGATGGACAATGCACCTACGCTAAATTTGCGAATACTGTACTTATTTCTTCTTTGTTTCATATTCAACACCTCTTTAATTTTTTAGTTGCGAATAGATCCTTAGATAAAAATATTGACGATTGCGCGTGGAATGAGTTCTAGAATTTTAATAAAGAATGCTTTAGCTGTCATTTGTCCTCCTCCTTCTTCATTATAAAAAGCAGACACTCCCAACACTCGTTATTATGAATCACACTAGTTTTTTAGAGATAATATTTTATATTGCCAATAACAAGTTTGTCCATTTTTTATAATTTATTTATTAGTATTATATATAACAAATTGATACCATTCAACCTTTTTACAGAAATTTTAGGAAACGTTTTCAACTTTACATGCACTTAACTTTGGAGTGAGAGGTAAAATGGCTTTCACATTGCATAAAAAACACTCCATAAAGTGAGTGTGTGCTTCACTTTATGAAGTGTTCATAGCTCAAATATGAAACTTTAAAAAAGATTGTGTGGCAGGCTATTTTCGCTGGCTTAGGGTGCCTCGCTCCACTCATTCATTTTACAAGCGCGATGAGGTAGATGGGTCAACTAGAAAATAACCCGCTACTCTCCTTCTGTATATTTATTCTGTTCAATGAAGAACGACAAGATAATACCTAGTAAAGCGATGAAACTTACGGCAATATAGACTGCTTTGAAGCCTGAGATCATCGCCAGAAGATGTCCGTGTGTAGATGCTTTAGAAACTGTGGACATCAATGTGATGAGTAGCGCTGTACCAATGGCTGAAGCGACTTGACGAATGGTATTATTCATCGCCGTACCGTGCGTAATGAGATGTGGCGGCAACGCATTGATTGCTGCCGTCGTCATCGGCGTCATAATGCCTGCACTTCCTACAGAAATCAAGGAGAAACCAATGATAATTTGTGGGATGGAAGTCGAAATTGTTGTGAAAGCAAGTACGAGACCACCGATAAAGATAAAGATCATACTACAGATACTGAGCAATTTCGGACCTAAAATGTCATAAATTCGTCCACCTACTGGAGATAGAATACCGAGTAATATACCTCCAGGTAACAAGACGAGGCCAACGCCAAACGCAGTCTTATGGTGAATACTTTCTAAATAAAGCGGTAAAATACTCATACTACCCATGAAGATCACAATCATAAATACAATGAGCACTGTTGAAATCGTAAAGTTAACGTATTTATACACCCTAAATTCTAATACAGGTTGTGCAAGTTTGAGTTGTCTTAAGATAAACGCCGTTAAGATTAATGCGAAGACAATGATTGAGCCGATTGAAATCGGGTGTAACCAGCCGATTTCCCCTGCGATACTTACGCTAAAGAGAATACCGCCGAAACCTAATGTTGAAAGTACCACTGAGAAGATGTCGAGGCGCATTGGGTTAACCTCAGACACATTTTCCATAAAGAAAAGACTGATAACGAAGTCTAAAAGAGAAACGGCAAGAATAATTAAGAAGAGTACTTTCCAGGTCATAATGTTCACGATATAACCTGACAAGACGGGTGCAATCGCTGGCGCAAACCCGATGACGAGACCGAAGACGCCCATTGCGACCCCGCGTTTTTCAACTGAAAAGAGTAAGAATAGTACGGTTTGTGATAGAGGGAGGAGTATCCCTGCACCGAGCGCTTGTATAATTCGTCCTATCAATAAAGAAGTAAAGTTAAATGAAAGAAAGCTGATGAGCGAGCCAACCACTAGGCAAGTCATAGCGGTAAAGAAGAGTTGGCGAATCGTAAATTTGTTCAGTAGAAATGCTGAAACGGGGATGAGAATCCCAGAAATTAACATAAATATGGTGGTCAGCCATTGCGCTGTAGTACTTGAGAGATTGAAATCTTGCATAATATCTGGCAAGACGCTGGTGAGAATCGTTTGGTTCAACACTGCGATAAATGCGCCTAATAGAATCATACTGACGATGAGTATTTGTCGACGCTGCGATATTGAACTGTGTTCCAAGTTAAGAACCTTCCTTTCTAATTATTTCAACTTAATAGTGAGTCAGACGTTTCGAAATTGAATTTAAGACTTTGATTGTCGTCTCAATTTCTTCCTCTGTGCAATCTTGTAGCAAATCATTCTGAACAGTGAGACCAATGTCATTCGCCTTTTCAAATAACTGCTCCCCTGATGGTGTGAGATGATAATATTTCTTACGCTTATCCTGCGCATCCGTTTCCGCTTCAAGAATCTTCTCGTCCAAGAGATGCTTCACTGTTTCCGTCATTGTCGGCACACGCACCTCTGCTTTGTTCGCTAAATCTGAAACAGTGAGCTTATCTTGGTTAAAATGAATGTATTTGAGCACATTCCATTGTGTAAGTGAAATATTGATCGGCACGAACGCATTGGTCGATACTTGATAGTATCTTTTATGAATCTTTAAATATTCTTCGAATAACTGTTGCACTTTATCCATCGTCTGAGTTCCTCATTTCTTAATTTTATTTAGTTAGGCTACCTAAATAATTATAAAGCGCGTTTCTATAATTGTCAATGACTTGTTTTTGCGTAAAATGAGAGCACTATGTAGTGATTTATTGAAAACAGCATAAATGACCATTTTTAAATGTTTGGAAAGAATTTCTTAAAAAGCATTTTATCTTTAAATCAATATGGTAGAATGTAAGCGATTCTAACTTTTACAACTAAAGGGGTTTATAAAATGAAAAATGTGATTAAAAAGACAAGCGCAGCACTCATTGCGACAGGCCTCTTAACAGTCGGACTTGGTGCTGAAATGAATACATCTCAAGCTGTGGAAGGCCATTACGACTACGATGGTATGTACCCAAGCAATGCCAATAGTGCTTATCAAAAAGCGACGAAAATTAACAATAATGATGTAACGATTAAACATTATGGCTATGCGAACAAGACGAAGTACAAAGCTGTAGGTCGTGTCAGCAACGTTGATGGTTGGAAAGGTAAAGGCAAAGACAGCATGGGTACGGGCTTTATGATTGATAAACATACGTTCTTAACGAATGGTCACGTGATCGATAATCCAAATGGTAAAGCTGTAGCCGCTAAAAATGTAACATTTGAAATGAACCGCGACGGCAACAAGCGCCCTTACAAATTCCATGCTAATCGTATTTCAAAGGTTAATGGGCAAGATATTGCCGTAGTGAATACGAAAGAAGATATGTCTAAGGCCGCTCAACCGTTGAAGCTTGCATCTCAGAAACAAATTCAAGGTTTGAAATATAAAGATCGTCTCTACTCTTTAGGTTATCCTTGGCAAAATAACGATAATACGAAAGCATACTGGAATAAATTTAGATTCTTGCAATATTCATCTAATCACACTGAATTGATGTTTAAAGATAAATTCCGTGCAGGTGCTTCTGGTTCTCCGATAGTTAATAACAAATATCAAGTTTATGGTTTACGTACTTACGGTTGGAATTTAAGAGGCAATAGTACGGATAAATATTCACAACAAGAAGTGGCAGGTGGCGAGGCTTTAACACCGCAAGCACAACAATTTATCAATAATCATCGCAGATAATCAGACATTTGGGAGGTTTAAGACTGCACTCAGTCTTACCCTCCTTTTTAAATGATTGTTTATAAGGTGACCACCTATAGAAATGCGCAAATTAGCTTTATTGCGATTGAGCTTTGTGACACGACTAAACACGTCGAGGTAGATTATCTTTGAATAGAGGAGGCGTTGTATGGATCAATTCACGAATCAACTAGAAGGCATCACCCATCATCCGTATGCGTTTAGCATGGTGTGCTTTCTCATTTATTTTATTGCGGGACTACTTATTTTTACAGCTTCTGTATTTATTATGTATCGCAACGTTTCACTTGTTGAGAAATGCGTGACAATACTCATTTTATCGCTCGTGATGGCTGTTGTGTTGTCAGGTGTAACGTTGTTTATTATTCTATAGTGGACGCGCATCGGAGGTAACACGTATCTGTTTATTACGATATTAAGTACTTTAATTTTTAAAATATGTGATATAGAATCAGACATAGGCGCATTATCTCCTTTTTATTGGTTTAGGCACTTATAATTATAGAGATAATTGCGCCATTTTTGTATTAAAGACAAAAAATTGGGCTGGGAAGTAAATTCATTCTTACTTCACCAGTCCAATTTATTATAGAACCAAAAGATGAAGACCTAATAAAAAAGGCAAACACTCAAACTCAATTGAGTACTTGCCTTCTATATCAATTAGTCTTGGAATTCAAATATAATGGCGGAGGAAGAGGGATTCGAACCCCCGCGAGCCGTTAAGCTCCTGTCGGTTTTCAAGACCGATCCCTTCAGCCGGACTTGGGTATTCCTCCAATTGAACATTCATTATTATATAGTTAATCTTTTTAAAAGTCAATCCATAATTAAAATTCCTCGTGTAACGATTAAATTCAAACTGTCATTCTTCAAGACATATCTCTTCCTCTTTTCCTACAACTAACCATATTTTCTCTCAATCCCTTACCACTCGCCACTTAGAACCTAGAAATCTTTGAATTACTTGTATGACAAGCGTATAATCACAGTGTTATCACATGCTTTACGAAGTGAGGTTGAAATCATGGCAGAGAAACCTATCTGGCAACGTCCATTCACTTGGCTCTTCACAATATGTTGTCTTATCTTCATTATTTTAATTATTTTTACCTTAGTGAATGACAAATTCTATCGTATCCCTCTCGCTCAGGTGACGGATGTGAAAGAGGTGCATACGAAACATATCACAGATGATCATCATAATCGCGATACGAAACACACACAACGCCTAACGCTTAAGATGCTTAATGGCAAGTATGAGGGGCGTACGACAACGCTACATAATACCTATGCCGAATCCCAAGCAGATAGTGAGAAATTCTCTACACATAATAAGGTTCTGCTTCACGTAGGTAAGAATTTGAAAGATATGTATATTATTGAGAAGAAACGCGACACACTCGTGGTGACGCTCACAGGTATCTTTATCTTAACGGTGCTTTGGGCAGGTAAACGCATCGGCATTCACTCTATCTTGTCGCTCGTCGTTAACTCGATTGCCGTGCTGGCTGCGATTGCAATTCACAATGCATACCCGAGCATCAATCTCTTTGGTCTGATGAGTGTCGCGGTCATCCTGGGCACGATCATCACCCTATTACTCGTCATCGGTTGGAATTTACGGACTGGCGTTACTATTGTGAGTACGTTGCTCGGCACATTTTTCTGTGTAGGGTTAATGCAACTCATCATTTCTCTCACAGGAGGCAACGGTCTGAAATTCGAAACGATGGGCTTTCTCACGTTACCACCGACTGAAGTCTTCCTCGCTTCTGTCATGATTGGTTCTCTCGGTGCAGTGATGGATGTGGCAATTACAATTTCGAGTGGGATGGCTGAAATTCTGCGACGGAAACCTGACATTTCACTCACACGCTGGGCACTCGCTGGACGCCATATCGGACAAGATATCATGGGCACGATGACGAACATCTTACTCTTCTCATATCTGTCCGGCGCCCTACCCATGTTTCTCATCTATCTCACTAACGAGAACACGATTACTTATTCCGTTTCCATGAACTGGTCGCTCGAAATTTCCCGGGCAATTACAGGGGGTATCGGTATTGTCTTAACGATTCCAATTACGATTCTGCTCATGCAGTTCTGGTGGAGAATGCGAGGTGTTAAACGATGAGTGTGACAACGATTCTAGGTATTATCTTACTGATATTGATGATTATTTTTGGTGGTAAAAAGGGCCTCGTGTCCTTCATGACATTGTTTTTAAACTTTATTATTCTCGTAATCACCATCGTAGTGATACTTTTCGGTGCACCGATTTATCTCGTCACCATACTGTTCTGTATTGCGATTGCTGCGATTAATTTGTTCGTGCTCAACAGCTATAATACTAAGACACGTGCGGCTTTTATCTCAACGCTCATTACGACACTTATACTCATCGTCGCAATCTATCTGTGCGTGTCACTCGGACATTTACAAGGCTTTACGACAGAACAACAAGATGAGACGTACGTCTTCTCCATGAATATCGGCATCGACATGGTTAAGTTCATGGTCTTCACTACAGTGCTAGCCGTCATTGCTGCTGTGATTGACTTGGCGATTACGATCAGTTCGCCGATGTACGAACTTCATACGACGAAACCTGAACTGACACGTGCCGAATTGATGCAATCTGGTTTAAGAGTGGGTCGCGAAATTCTGGCGACATCTGCCAACACGATTTATCTCGCCTACTTCGGAGGTCAGCTCACAATCTTCTTCTGGTTCTTTAAATTGAATTATTCGTTTGCGCACATTATTAATTCAAAGTTATTCGCGCAAGAATTTATTTCGATCTTACTCGGTGGAATTGCCGTCGCGATCAGTATTCCAATTACGGCATGGATTACAGCTTTATTGATTAAAAGAACGGGTATGGGACATAGATCAGAGTCTCATCATAACAAGACAGGCCATTATACGAAGTAGTGGTAGCGAGAAGAGGGTTCGAAAACTATCATTTTAGCACTCCCTGCATAGTATTTACATTTCTAACGTAGCTATACCCACATACTTCTCTATACGTAACGCACCCCCTAGCAGCATTGGCTGTTAGGGGGGCTTTGTTTTGGTTATATTCCTATACTATATTCTCAAACTCATAATAAGGACTGGCCGCCCTTCAAGTGTGGTCTCACCTTGTATCGTATAATTTAATCGTTGATACAATCTTTGAGCAATGTCGTTATCTGTATTGACCGTTAAGCATATTTCATTTACTTCGGGGTAATGATTTTTCACAAACTGTGGCAATTCACGCATCGTCGCCGTTCCATATCCTTGTCCGCGATAACGCGCATCAATACTGAATGAACGGAAGAAGAGCGCCTTGGGATTAGAACTATACGGTGCTACGCCTGAACCCTCATGTAAGACGAAGAAACCGACGCAGCGCTCTTCGTCATCCAATACCACGATGGAATGGCGCTCTTCATCTTCTTGCGCAAGTTCAATATTATGTAGAGGGGTGCGTGTGAACTTGCGATCTTCCGCTTTTACTTCGATATTTTCAACGACCGATTTTAACTCTGGATTGTAAGGTACTAACTTCATCATCGTTTCTCTCCTATTGCATCGATATGTTCAAGCCATTTTAACACAGCAGGCGCAATTCGCTCAGTATCATCCACGGCCATCCACTCTAAATCTGTAATCTCACTTTGTGGATGAATCGCTTCCCACTCCACATCCTCGGTCGTCGTATAACAATTGAGTTCCGTCTCCATATCTTTCTGCGGATAAGCCGGCCCGACTACAGTACTGTGATAGTGCAACTGATCAGGCTTCAAATGTACGCCTAGCTCTTCGTCAATCTCTCTGACTAGGGCTTCTTGTTGAGATTCGCCTGCATCGATCTTACCACCTGGAAAGTAATATTTCTGACGGTTGCGTGATTGTACGAGCAACAATTTATCCGCCTTCCAGACCACTAAACACACACATTTAATCATTGAATCTATCCTTTCTTCACTCAAACAAATTATTTCTGACTGACACACAATTATGTTAATATACTGATTTGTATAAAATAATAAAGCAATCGCCTACAAGAAATACAGTGATGTACATGGTGAACATGCTATAATCACTGTACACCTATCAAACCATTTACTGGAGGTTATATTATGGCTAAAAAGTCTAAAATGTATCGTTTATCTACGCTATTAAACATGTCTACTATTGCAATCGACACTTACAACAAATTTGCTTACCGTAGCGAGAATAAAAAGTTAAATATCGCGAGTGTTGCGATTTCTACAGTCAGCTCTATTGTAGACTTCTATCTCGCAATCAAATCACCACGTAAACTCACTAAGGTAGTGACGCTTGCATCTGCAGGCATCTCTGTGGCACGCAATGTGCTATATTTAATCAATCAACGTCGTAATCGTAACGCGTAACTCACATGTAATTAAGGTCGAGATGCTCTCCACAACTGGGGCATCTCGACCTTTTTATTATTTATTCTTCCTCTTCTGGATCAAATTTCACAAGTGTTGGTAATGGCGTTTGAATGCCTTCTTCATCTAAGAAACGTTTAACCTCTTTACGAAGTTGACGTTCACCAGGGAAATGCATACCTGGTTTCACGTGTGCGAGTAATTTAATGACCATTTCATTACTTTCCACGCTATCTAACCCGAGCAATTCTGGTGCACGCACGAATTCTTCATGTTTGTCTGCAATCGTTGGTAAGAATTTCACTAATTTTTCTTCAATCTTATCGTAGTCCTCGTTAGGCGCTACAGGGATGCAGACGAGAGACGCCACGTTCGTTGCAGAGTAGTTGACGATCTCACTGATCGCCCCATTAGGAACCGTATAGATTTCTCCAGTATCGGATTGAATGCGTGTAGAACGTAAGCCAATCGCACGCACAGTCCCTTCTGCAATCGTTACGCCAGATGCGTTAATCTTCACGTAATCGCTGACGTCGAATTGTCCTTCGAAGATGATAAAGAAACCTGTGAGCAAGTCTTTAACGATCGTTTGGGCACCGAAACCAACAGCCAAACCGACAACTCCAGCACCGGCTAGGATGGCAGAAACTTTCACGCCAAAGTGAGATAGAATCGTTGTAATAACGATAAACCATACGATATAGCTAATGACGTTCTGTACGAGTGTCGATAACGTCTCGCTACGCTTGATCTTATAATGGTTCTTCTTCTTAGCATTCGCCTTAAAGAATTTCTCTACTACTCTTCTCGCTACAGCAATGATAACCACCGCTAAGATGATGTAGATTGCTGCGATTAGTATCTTAGTTAAGATATTTTGATAGAAATCCACATGTAGAAGTGGATCTATGAGATCACGTAAGACCTTTCTGATCTGATTCACGACTTCAACCTCCTATTTTAGTTTTTATTATGTCTCTGTTTTATTTGTAGGACATATATTTTCAAGTTCAAAAAATAGCAAGCATAAGTACTGTAACACACTACACATCATTTGTCTTAGCGCTTTGACCCTGGTTTGAGTAACTTTTCACGTCTAAAAAGGTTTTACAAATAAACCGTACTTTCAACATGACAGGAGATGATAGGTTTGGTTTCGCTTTAGCTAAGATAGCGGGGCGATGCTGTATTTTATCATTAGCTAAAACTAAAAAAGCTCCACAGTGAGCAAAGACGCGTGTGCGTTACACTCACTATGAAGCGATGTCCATCATGAACTAATGAATATATTTAAAATAGCCAGTTTGATATGCAGGAATAGTGCGATATGTTGTCACACCGGGTGCAGCGCTGTAGTTCATTTCAGAAACTAAAATGCTACCGTCACCGTTCACGCGCTCAACGAAAGCCACGTGACCATAGTAACCTGCATCAGATTGAAGGATTGCGCCTACAGCTGGGCGGTTATTTACTACGTAACCATCACGCACTGCTGCATCATCCCAGTTATTGGCGTTCCACCAATATGTACTAATACCTTTACCAATTTGCGCACGGCGGTTGAACGCATGCCAAGTACATTGACCCCAGTCATATAAGTTGGCGTGATTAAATACTGGAGAATTGTAAGCATTCGTTTGCGTATTTGCCGTGTTTGGACGCGCATTGTTTGTTGCTGGAGTTGAAACCGAACCACTGACTTTAAGTTTCTGGCCTGGATAAATAAAGTAGTTGGATAACCCATTTAACGCCATTAAACGTTGTAAGTTCATTCCATGGCGTGATGCGATGCCATATAATGAATCGCCACGTTGAACTGTGTACACAGAGCTATTGTTGTTAGCCACTGGTGTACGGTTAGTTGTTGTTTGATTTGGTGTTGAACTTATCGCTCTGCCAGACACTTTCAAGTTCTGTCCAGGATAAATCAACGTGTTAGATAAATTATTATTTCTCATTAATTGTTGGTAATTCACACCGTATCTTCTCGCGATACCAAATAGTGTGTCACCACGTTTTACCGTGTACGAACTTCCATTGTTATTTGCAGTCGTTGTGTTGTTCGTATAAGACGTGTTCGTTTGAGACCCTGCCACACGTAAAGTTTGATTAGGAAAGATCATGTTTGAGCTCAAGTTATTCATCGTCTTTAATTTCGCTACAGTCATGTTGTACTTATGAGCGATAGACCACAACGAATCACCACTTTTTACGGTATGTGTTGTAGCAGCATCTGCATGTACTCCAGACAAAGCAGCTACAGCGCTTGTTCCTATCACTGACGCTATTAACTTCTTGCGCATTTCGTCAGCCTCCCTCTCTCTCTTTAACATTTCGTAAACAGTTTAATTACACCTTCATTATACACCTGTCCACATACTTTAAATAGCGCTTTTATATTTCATTCTCATTACATTTCTGTAATAATCAATTTATTCTGAAATTGGGTTTAGTTCTACTTTTTAAAAAATTAAGGGTTTGGTAAGGTAATATTTCTTTTGTGAAGATAAAAGACACTTTTGAGTGCGTAAGCGTTATCAGAGATTCGGAGCCGAACACTTTGGATAAGAATATAACGACTTAGGGAATTATGCCCACTATTCTGTCTATTCATACTATAGTAGAGTTACAAATTAAAAGCGAGGTGACGAAAATGAGTGCAATCGTAGATATCATCAAACAAATCGTTGAAGCGATCAAAAAAAATACAAAATAAGTGTCATTAAACTTTTGTGACCGGTGTAGGACAACACCTCAAGCATATGTTCTCTACGTTGTCCTATATCCGGTCTTTTTTGTGTTTTTGGAAGATAGATTATGTCTTTTTAATTATGATTTTTCAATCCTAGATGTCATTCTTTTTAACCAGTTCAGCCTTTCCCTAACCCTATCTACATATTTTCGGAACTACAAAAACCCTCCCATACTGGCTTCTATGGAAGGGTCTGATGAATTAACATATATTCATTTTCCCAAAGAGGGAATCAACAGAATTTCAAAATTCTAACCTGCTCTCACTAAACTAATTGCATGATAAATACCAAGATAATCACAAGTGGAAGTACAAACTTCACAAGGTAGTACCATGGGCTAAAGAGTTTGAAGCGATCGCGCCCGAAACTCTCTTTTAAAGCATTTTTATCCAACAACTGACCTACCACAAGCGTCGTACCTAGCGCACCTAATGGCATCAGTATGTTCGACACGAGGAAGTCCATCGCATCAAAAATCGTTAATCCGAAGATGCGAATATCGTTTAAGCTACCGAATGATAAAGTCGCTGGCACACTAATAATGAAGACGAGCACACTAGCGATGAACGCAACACGAGCACGATGCTCGTTGTTATTCTTCGTAAAGTTTGAAACGTTCAATTCCAATAGTGAAATCGAAGACGTTAATGCCGCAAATAAGAATAGGATGAGGAAGATAAAGTAGAATAAACTTCCCGCAGCCATCTGATCAAACACTTGCGGTAGCACTTTAAACAGTAGCCCTGGTCCGTCTGCTGGTTTGAAACCGAAAGCTTCTGTCGCTGGGAAGATGGCTAACCCAGCAAGCAAGGATACCACAATGTTCATGATCACGATACTTAATGCAGACGTCTTAATCGTCATTTCTTTAGACGCGTAACTTGCGTACGTAATCATGCCTGTCGTACCGAGAGAAAGTGTAAAGAATGACTGACCTAACGCAAACAATGTTCCTTTCACAGATAAATCTTCCATACGTGGTTGTAAAATGTAACGGAGGCCAGACTGCGCACCCTCTAAAGATAAAGATCTTACCACAATAACAATCAAAAAGATAAATAATAACGGCATCATGATCTTAGATGCTTTCTCTAAACCTTTCTCCACACCCATCATCACAATCAACATGGTGATGAGAATAAAGATGCCTTGACCCATAATCGTTAACCACGGATTCGTAATGATGGACTCAAATTGAATACTGCTCAAATTGCCTGAACTCAATCCAATGAGTTGGCCGACCACTTTCAGAATGTAAATGATAATCCATCCGCCAATTACGCTGTAGAAACCGAAGAGAATGAAGACGGCTAAGTTCCCATTCCAACCGATAATATTTAACCATTTCTTTTGCGTTAACTTTTCATAAATCTTCGTCGTATAAGTTTGTCCCATTTTACCTACCGCAAATTCCATAATAAGTAACGGTAAACCTACGATAATCGTAAATAAGAGGAACATGAGTAGGAAGGCACCACCACCATAAATGCCTGCCATATATGGGAATTTCCACATCGCACCTAATCCGATTGCGGAACCTGCACTCGCGAGTATAAAGCCTGTTGATGATTTCCATTGTGATTGTTTCTTCATATATAACATCCTCATGATTTTACTTAATTGCTTTGACGCGTTAAAGCGTTTAATTATTATAGTATTTACTATAACATGTTTAGTGCACAAACACAATAGAGTAATTTTTCATACCTTTTCCTGTAAAATGCGTTGGCCAAATAAAAAGAAGAGCGCTGTTGCTCTTCTCTTTAAAGTCCCGCTTCAATTTTAGCTAAAAAATCAATGACATCTTGTTCTACAGCTTGATGATCTTTGCCTTGTGTCATCAAGTGACCTGCCTGACTATAACTTTGAATTTCTTTCTGAGAATGCGTGATATGGTCATAAATGTAATTCGCACTGTGCTCGTACGCCGTTTCATCTTGCTCGCCGTATTTAATCGCAATCGGTGCTTGAATTCGGTCTAAATTTGTCATAATATCATTCACCATAGCTTGGAAAAGCTCCAAACTCTCATCATAGTCCTCAATTTCAGCCAAGTGTGCTTGAATCGTTCCCTCATCTAACCCAATTAAATCTCCCATGCGTTGTCCGTAATGTTTGAGACGACCTTGTAAACCAGCATCCCCTTTCTTGTGAGGCGTAGACATGACCACAAGTGACGTCACATCGAAATGCTCTGCAAGTTTCAAGGAATATAGCCCACCAAGTGAGACGCCCATCACGTGAATGTGTTGATACCCTTTATCTCTTAACTGTTGGTATGCTGCCTGAACGTCTTCCCACCAATCGTCTGTGTCATATGACATGAGTTCAGGGAGCAGTAAGCCATGTCCACGGTAAGGTGGTACTAGACACGTATAGCCAGCTTTATGTAATTTATTCGCTAAGAGCTTTACATCTCTCACTGTTCCAGTAAATGAATGGAGGAGTAATACTGCAGAAGTTGCTTCTTCGTTCTCTAAAAATATAGGATTTGGTGATTTCACATTAATCATCTTGGTCACTCCAATAAATGTATTTCTCTTCATATTGTAACGGATTTGAGCCATATTGCGAGTGCACAAACTCAAAAAGAGTGACACTCAGATATAAATCCGTAGCTTTAGACCATCGGAATATACATCGAGTGTCCACTCTCTTTATTACTATTTTAGATTTTTAAGTCTGCGCGCATACTTATTTTCTAAACTTTAGTCGTCTCTTTCATCGCTAAGAACTTTACCTGTCTTCGCGTCTACAGTAATTTCATGTTTCTCTTTACCTTTTTTCAAGTCCATATCGTAGACGAATTTGCCTCTATCTTTAGAGCGATGAAGTGACCATTCGCCAATTTCCCCATCAAATTTCTTCTGACCTGCTTTGATGGCATCTTTATAGCTCTTCATGTCGTTGTAATCAAATTCTTTATTTGTGCTATTTGATTCATCTGTTTCTTTTTCTTTAGATGCAACCTTTTTATCTTTGTCATTGATGACTACTTCAGATTCTTCACGTTTTTGCGCATTTTGTTGTTCAACTTTATAAGCCCAATCTCCATGTTCTTTTTCGAACGAGATTTTCTTCAATTTTTCATCTTTATAGATGTTTTGCGCTTTTTTAATCGCATCTTTAGGGTCTGTGCTGACATCTTTTAATGCAATAGATGATTTATGTGCGTTATCTGTATTGTTGCTTTTACTATTATCGTCACTGTTATCTGCTGAACCATTACTACCACATGCACCTAACAATACTGCAGAAGACAGTAGTAGTGCGGACATTTTAAATTTCATATTTGCCACTCTCCTCGATAGTATATCAACTATCTGGTATTTAAGTTAATCAAGCAAATATTTGTATCACAACTTACCTGTATTAACTTAGTAATAGTGTTAACACATAATAATTGTAAAGTAAAATAATTCTACCTTTTTCTCGCATTTTATCCAAAAAAAGACATGCCGCAGTCTGACCTCTCATACGAAAAGTCAAAACGAACGACATGTCTAAAAACGATTACGTATCTTCTACCACGTCATTCGACGCAGCTTTAATACCGGCAAGCAACACGCCAATAGCCATCAAGAAGAATGCGATGATCGCAGCTAACCAAGTATGTGTCACGTCGTGCAGTAGACCGATGAGGAACGGTCCGACCGCAGCGATAATGTAACCGACAGATTGACCAAAACCAGATAATGTCACACTGCCCTCGTGTGTACGCGCACGGAAGGAGAAGAGTGCCATACACATACTAAAGCATGCACCTGTTGCTGCGCCTACGAGAATAATACCGATAATCAGTAACGTGTAGACGTGAGAGAAGAACAATGCGAAACCAACTAAATAGAATAAACTGATCACATAAATCAAGATACGTTGGTTGTTAATCTTTCCAGCTAATATCGGAAAGATGAGCGTTAACGGTACCTGACAGAACTGATTGAGCATCAATAGATAACCTGATGTTGATGGAGAAATCCCTCTTGCTATCAGAATCGTAGGCAACCAGGTCACGATGGTGTAGAAGATCATAGACTGGAGCCCCATCAAAAGTGCTACAGCCCATGCTAACTTCGACTTCATAATATTAAATGAAGGAGCAGGGCGATCTGTGGCTTGTTCTTGTTGTGTGTCTGCGGTTTCAGTTTGCGTTTCACGGCGAGTAGGTTTAATATTCGTTATCCATAGAATGACAGCAATCATCGCAAAGATGACCCAGAATAATAGCGCAAAGCGATAACCGAAGTGGGTCATTTGTGATAGTGGATAGCTGAACCCTGCGCCAAAGCCAGCTGTAAGGTTCATCGTCGCTGTATATAAACCTGTCACTAAACCAATTTGGAGCGGAAACATCCATTTTACAAAGCTTGGCATCAACACGTTACCGAAAGCGATGGCTATCCCCATCAATATCGTTCCTATAATAAAGAGCGACGTACCGCCTAACACACGGATAAAGAGTGCAACGATGAGTAAGATCATCGCCCAAAGTACCGTACGTGGGACAGTGAGGCGTTTCGCTATACGTGAGACGAAAGGTGACACGACTGCGAAGATTAACAGCGGAATGGTCGTCAGCGAGCCTGCTAAGCTGTTATTAAGTGCTAGAGCCGCTTTAATCTGTTCAATCACCGGCCCTACTGAAGTCAAAGGCGATCGCAGTGTAGAGGCTACAAAGATAATCGCAAAGAGGATGCCCCACCGACCCGTGAGTTTACGACTATACAAATCTTCTTGCATCTTTCCAAACACTCCCTTCTCTACTATTTCAGACGTTTAAATCTATGAACGTTACGATTTCTTTCTATTTATGTATGCAGTCTATTCTATCACAAATAATACGAGTAGACAGGAGGCAACTTTTAAAACGTAACGTGATCTATTGCGCTTGGTTCACTATTCATTAAGCGTGGTTAATAAAGACTTTTATAAAATTAAATTCATAAACCGAATGATTTGCTTTGCTAACTATCTCTCACTAAAATTTGTTATTGGGATGTTAGAAAAGAGAGGTAATCGTATGAAGGATATATCACTAAGAAAGAGAAATGCTATTATCATAGTGATGTTGAGTAGTGCCTTTGTTGCGTTACTCAATCAAACGTTATTAAATACAGCCTTACCTGCGATTATCACAGGTTTAGAAATAACAGAAACGACCGCACAGTGGCTCATCACCGGATTTATGCTCGTCAACGGGATTATGATTCCACTCACTGCATTCTTAATGGATCGTTATCACACACGACCCTTATACATCTTCTCAATGAGTGCGTTCTTAATCGGTTCCATCATCGCAGCACTTTCACCGTCGTTCACCATACTGATGGTTGCACGCGTAATTCAAGCGATTGGTGCCGGTATACTTATGCCACTTATGCAATTTACTGTATTCACACTCTTCCCATCAGAGAAACGTGGCTTTGCGATGGGGCTTACAGGAATTGTAGCTCAAGCGGCTCCAGCCATAGGTCCTACACTCACAGGACTCTTGATTGACACATTCGGCTGGCGTGCACCGTTCCTCGTAGTGGCAATCATCGCGATTATCGCCTTTATCGTCGGCATTATCTTCGTTGATAGTCACAATGCAACGAAACCGAACAAGCTCGATAAGACTTCCGTCGTCTACTCTACATTAGGTTTCGGCTTGATGCTTTACGGCTTCAGTAGCGCGGGTAACTTAGGCTTCGGTTCACCGATTGTTATAGGCTCATTGATCATCGGTATTATCATTGTGGCGATCTTCGTGACACGTCAAATCAAACTCGACACGCCGTTATTGAACATGCGTGTCTTCGCTAACCGTACATTTGCCCTATCCGCATTTGGCTCTATGCTACTCTTCATCGGAATCGTAGGCCCTGCATTACTCATTCCGATGTATATCCAAACCGGCTTAGGTCTGTCAGCGATACTATCAGGTCTCGTCATCTTGCCAGGGGCTGTAGTCAACGCGATTATGTCTGTTTATACAGGTAAAATTTATGATAAATATGGCTTGAAAGTCTTAGCCATTCCAGGATTTATCTTACTGATTGTCATGACAATTCTACACTGCTTCTTAACTGCCGATACACCATACTGGTACGTCGTAATTATTTACGCAGTTCGGATGTTTGCCGTCGCGCTCATCATCATGCCACTCAACACGATTGGTATTAATGCTTTAGAGCCGAAAAACATCTCACATGGTACGGCGATTATCAACTCCTTACGTATTATCGCAGGTGCGATGGGTACAGCAATCATGATTACGATTATGGCAATTGTTCGCACGTCTTATCATGGTGCACATGGCGAATCGCAAGCTGCTACATTGAAACATGCGACAATCGTAGGTGTTGATGCGGCGTTTGCTTTTACAACAATTCTGATCGTGATTGGCTTTATCCTTACTTTATTAATTAGAACAAAACAGACGCATGAACACGAGAACGCACGCGAGATTTAAGTGAATAGATTGATAAATAGCGCGCCCTCAGGCTTGAGGGTGCGTTTTTTGTGTGTTTAAGAACGAAAGTCGGTGAGCGTTTCATGCTTTAAGAGGAACTTTTCGTAGATTAATTAGATGAAGTGAGAGCTATGTGCATTTTATAAAAATACGAAGAAGAGAAAGTGAGTCATTTTACCTAAATACGTTAAGTATTTCACGATAAAATTGTCCACTAAACAAGATTGAAATGCCGTAGCGTTTCGTATAAGCTTAAAGAGATTCGAAGTAAGAGGAATAACCTAGATCCGTTAACAACTAGAGAAAGGACGACTATTTCATGCATCAAAGTTATATCCGTTTTTGGCGTTACGCGTTTGATTACAAGGGTCGAGCAAGTCGACAAGACTTCTGGGTGCCGACCTTGATACACTTTGCCCTATACATACTTCTTTCCGCAATCTTGAGTCTGCTTCTAGGCGATTTGTCTAGAACTGGCGTGATTGTGCTATCCGTGTTTAAGTGGGTACTCTTTATCCCTCAACTCACTCTGATGGCGCGTCGCTATCACGATGTCGATAAGAGTTTAGCTTTCCCACTTATTCTATTTGTCTTTTTCTTATTTTTAGACATCAATGACTTTATCGATAATCTGTTCTATCGCAACGATCCGATTATTGATTACACAGATATTCTGGCGTATGTTTTGACCGCAATTTATTATTTATTGCTTATCTATTCGTTGATTGTTTGTCTGCGGAGAGGCAATGTTTCTGCCAATAGATATGGAGAACCTACTGTCACTCAAAGTGGTAAAATTGAAGAGTAAGGCGGCAGCGATGGTCAAAGTGTTGAACGTGGTGGGGTGTCAGCGGAGTCGCTGGTAGAAGTGTCGGCAATGGTTTGTGACACGCTAGAAGCCTATAAGGTGCTAAATCATAGCGGTAGCCGATTTGCGCTGCATTTTAACATGCCAAACATTAAGACATAAGTAAAGGCTTGAGTCGAAAGACCCAAGCCTTTTAATATATCTTATTTACTGAATTTATCTTTTACTTTATCAATAGCATCTGTAGCTTTATCTTTTGCTTTTTCTACAGTTTCTTTAGCTTTACCTTCGCCTTTGTCAGCGTCACCTTTGTCTTTTAAGTTTTGGTCGTCTGCTACTTCTCCTGCTTTTTTCTTAACGTCGCCTTTAACTTGATCAAATTTACCTTCAGCCATGTTAAATACCTCCATTTGAGTATTGTCTGAGACACGAATTAAATTAGCTCATGGAATTGTGTCACAGTTCATCTTATTTTAAAAAGACACATCGTCTTCTTAATTTATTTATAACCGTCCGTTGATAGATTAAACATTTAAACTCACATTTTATTCATTTCAGCGTTACATTTGTTGTTTTAGTACATAGAATTTATAAACGTGATGAACGCATATACCTACGTTTGAGCGAGTGATGTTAAACAATATCAATAATAAGGTAATAATTAATCCATATAATTTGGATTATCTTTGTTTAACACATAATTTCCTGTCGTTAAATAGCTCGCATAAGCAGACCAAATTACGTACGGCAACATGAGGAAACCAGCGAGTGGACGTTTCTTCAAGTAAATCACCGTCGTCGCAATCACCGCTCCTAACAATAGAAAGCTATCCACTAACGCAAGTCGACGTGCTTTCTCTTTGAAATAGAGCAGCGACCATGCGAAGTTGAGTCCAAGTTGTACATAATGAGCAATTGTTTCCGCCATATGTTTGCCTCTTCTCACTTTCACAAGCACATACGCTACACCCATCATTAAATAAAGAATCGGCCACACAATAGGAAAGGCTTTCTTCGGCGGTGAAAAAGGCGGTTTCTTAAACTTCTTGAAGTCTTTCGGCGCTTCTTTAGCAGTCATCTTTCCAATTAAACTACCACCTGCTAGTGGAGTAAATAGCTCTACAATACGGCGTATAACATTCATTTCTACACTTCCTTACTTTTTTAGTAGTCGGGCACACTTAAATTTGTGTTTTATGAACATTGCATCGTGGAGGAATGCGATCTGTCGACCACTTTTCATACAATAATTTCTGATACTGTATGTAAGCCGCTTCCCCATAGACCTTCTCATCTCCATAAATGAAAATGGGTGGTAAAGACTCGGCAGAAAATCGCGATTGATGCTGCGTTATGATGTGGCCTAAGTGCCTTAAATCTTCGCGAAACTCCGATGAACGTTTTCCACCTCGTTGTTGGTGCTCCTCATCCATCGCTCGCAGCAACGCGTACGCATCTAACAGATACGGCTCGCCATCATGATACACATGCTTCACAATCGGGTGAGACAAATAGCGCGTGTTGCCCTCAATAATGTCCATTTCAGCAAGACACACCCTGATAATTTGATAAAGCTCGAGCACCTGCTTCGACAACCGGCGATTATCAAGAAATTGCGCACTTTGATAGTGATCCGAAGTAATCCTAAAGATTTGCATACACATTCCTCACTTTGCGTTACTACTGTGTGTATACCACCTTTTCGCTGACTCAAGCAGAGTAATGTTCTACCTTATCATTAAAAAAATCTCCCACCTACACAGATGGGAGTTTCACACTTAATTCAATGTCATATTTTCTTTTTCTAATATCATTTCTTCGATTTCGTTATTTTCGTTCAACACTGCTACTTTTGGGGAGTGAGCTTGAAGTTCTGACTCTTCTAATTGCACATAAGTCATGATAAATTTAAACAAAATCATATTTATCAGATTCACTATGTCTAATCAGTGTTATTTCGCAAATAAAAATTATCATGGAACTTTTTAAAATTAAATATTATAAATAATAATATTAAAAGTAAAGAAGTGATAGTAAAGTAATAAGGGATAAATGATTGAGATACTAATCCGATTAAGATTGCACCTATAGTCATACCTATGTATCTAACAAAATTAAACACCCCTAGTACTTTACCTTTTATGTCTTCATAACGTTGTGATATAAGCGTTGATAATAATGCAGGAACAATACCTACAAAAAAGCCTAATACGAAAATAATAAGCGATAAAATCATTAGATTTGTAGCACTAAAATAACCATACAAAAAGCTAAACACCAAAAAAATCACCACAGTAGATCTGAGTATCAATAAATCATCATATTTTTTTACAATTTTTTTATAAAACATACTGCCTAATATAACGCTAACAGTAATAGGTAAAAATAAAAAACCGTATATACCTTCGCTTATGTTATATACATCATTCAATAATGTAGGTAAGTTCACTAGTATAGAAAAATAAGTGAAAAATACTAAAAATCCTAAAGTAACTAAGGCAATAAACACTCCATCAGATAAAAACTTATTATTTATCTTTTTAGGTAGTTTTGCTACCCCTTTTTCAACATTTGGAATATTAGTAATAAAAATTATTAAAAATAATACAATTGATATAAGTAATAAAAAATTAAAAATGCCAGTATAGTTCCATTTTGCACCTAGACTTCCACCTAATATAGGTGCTATAGCGGGCGCACATGATAGAAATATTTGATAATTTGCCATAGCAGCTGCTCTATGACTACCTTCACTTAACTTAGCTAATAAAGTTAATGTCACAAGTGGTATAATACCACAACCAATAGCTTGTAATAATCTAGACAAAGCAAATAAAATAAAATTATTAGTTATAGCACAAATAAAACTGGAGGCAATGACAATTCCTAAACCTATCAAAAGAACTTTTTTCGAATCCTTAAAATCTATATCTTTTCCCAATATTATTTGTATAATTGCAACTATAAATATAAACCCCCCTACTGTTACATTGACCCAAAACAATGAGACCTGAAATTCTTCTTGTAATTCTGGAATGATAGGAGTATATATATTTTGTATTAAGGAAGCAAAAAATGCTAAAAAACCTAGTATATGTAATTTAAAATTATTTAAAGCTTTAATCACTAGCGTCACTTCCGTCTTTTTTTAATTCTTCAATACTTCTTTTTAAAAATTTTATGATTGTTTCCATTTCATTTTCATTAAAAACCTTTAATACTTTTTCATATTTCTTAACTGCTCTATTATGCAAATCATCATGTATAAAAGAGAGATTTTCTCCACTTTCAGTTAAATCATAGTGAACTTCTCTTTTATTTGATGGATCTTTCAATTCAATTACTAACTCTTTAGATAAAAGTTTTTTAACAGATTTAGTTATTGCTGGTTTAGATATATTTAAATGTTTTGCAAGGAATTTATTGTTAACCTTTTCATTTTTATCTATTAAATCTATGATATGAAATTGAGTTAACGATAAATTAAGATTCTCATTTTCTTTTCTATAACGTCTTCTTTTATCAGCATTTTCTCTTTCTATTATAAATTGTTGTAGCATTAATATAACCTTTTTTTGTGTATTCATATTCAACTCTCCTTTAGTTAACCGGTTAATAATATACCATTTATTTTCTTTTTTTGTCAATAGTTATTGATAATAATCGGCTCTTTGTCAGCCTATATATCTGACAAAGAGCCATTAAAAATCTCCCACCTTCACAGATGGGAGTCTCACATTTAATTCAATGTCATATTTTCTTTTTCTAATATCATTTCTTCGATTTCGTTATTTTCGTTCAACACGGCTACTTTAGGAGAGTGACCTTGAAGTTCTGACTCTTCTAATTGCACATAAGTCATGATAATTACGATATCGCCAACTTGAACGAGACGTGCGGCTGCACCGTTTAAGCAAATTTTACCACTGCCTCGCTCACCAGCAATGACGTAAGTCGCAAAGCGTTCACCATTATTATTATTAACAATCTCCACTTTCTCGTTAGGCAAAATATCCACCGCATCCAGAATATCAGAATCTATCGTAATACTACCGACATAATTCAAATCTGATTCTGTTACACGCGCGCGATGAATCTTCGAATGCATCATAGTTCTATACATGTTTAATCGATCTCCTATTTCTATATTTCTTTGAGATACCATAGTAATTAAACCACAATTCGAAGTTGTGAACAACGTCCAGATATTTCACGATAATTACTATTAATTGATATGTATAACGAACTCGTACTGCGACAAACTAATAGTCCTTTAACGATTCTATTACTGCTTGCGCCTGACTATCTAAATATTCAACATCGGTCAATCGCATACCCTTATCATCTTCGCGAACAAGGTAGGCTTTCTCAGCATGTTTAAGTAACTCATAATCATTAACATCATTACCATAAGCAATGTAAGGTGATTCACCAATAATCTTTCTTAATGTCGTGTATTTATCAATATTTTCCGCCGTAATATCGATATTATTCTCGTGACGATGATAATGAATTGAGAGTAACGACGCGTACTTTTCCAATTCGTGTTGGACTAATTGAAACATTTGCTCATTAAGATCAACGAGTATCACTTTAATTGGCTTTTCAATATCTTCTATAGAAAGACGATGAGCTAAATGGGCTGGATCGAGTTGTTTAAATATCGCATTGTCAGAACTAATATTAGCCGTATAATCAAACGAATCATCAATAATATATTGTAAATGATGCGTGCGTATCAGAGCTTTAATATGATTAAATGGCTCCTGTGAAATACTTTTCACAACTGAAATTTGATTATCTTGAGAAATAATCGAACCATTTCCTCCAATTAATGTATGATTTTCAAAACTTTGTACAACTGGAAGCAAATCACGAATAGGTCTCGCAGAAGCAAAGATAACTTGGTGTTTTGAGGCTAGTTTTTTAATTTTATCGCGTAATGACGCTTCTATATAGGTACCATTGAAACAAATCGTACCATCCACATCCATAACGAATATCATAAGTAATCCCTCTCTTTTTAAGTTAAGCCTACCCGACGTCTTATTTCTTAATTTCCCTACAGTTAACCATGGAGTTTATTAGTTATTTTAGCTTCAGATGACAAATAGGATATTCCCTGCCCTGACCATCTAGTGGAGATTCGCTATACTGTTCAAATCCATTTTTCAGATAAAACTGCATTGCTGAAGTATTATCTTTATTCACATCTACGTAGCACACATTTTCTTCATGTATGAGATACTGTAGTATTTCTGTCCCATATCCTTTATTAAAATACTGCGGATCGAGAAATAACATTTCTAAGTTTTTATCATTTGTACCTGAAAAACCAACTAGTTCTTGCTCTTTATACCACAAATAAGCATTTACATAGTTCAAATAAGTTGGGATTTCTCTTTTCAATTCTTGTCTATCTTTTTCAGCTAAAAAATCATGAGTTGCTAGAACAGATCTTTCCCATAGTTCTAAAGCTTGATTATAGTCTTTCGTCTCTAATTTTTCTTTAGTAAGTTGCATATGTACTTCCTGTATAGGGTTAGGTGAGTTTATAACAATATGTATGGCATTTGTAGATTCTGATTAACATTTATTAAGTGTGTGAAGTTTGCTATATTAAATATATAGATTATCAAATTATTAAAATGTCTTTTCATTATATACTATAACGTTAAGTAGGTGACAAATATGAGAAAAATATTAGATAAATAATTTACTTTTAACGATAAATACACTATCTTTATCCATAAACGAGCTCTCCGTCTATTTTTTCAACAAATAAACTGTCTTCCTCTTTCTCTAACGCTTCTAATTTTAAGAAATCTTCATCTGTTAGTTTTGTATCACGTGAATAAATAATGGTATTGTTACCTATCTTAGCTACTAACAAATTATCTAGATCTAGCGATTTATAAGAGTTAAATACTTCAATAATATTAGTTCTTTCTTCTTTATTAAAGTCAGCTAAATCTAATCCAGGATTATAATTTACCTTTTCACAATCTTCTTTTTTATTTACCCATGGACTCTGTTTATGTGTAATATCACTTAGATATTTATAATTATCACTTTGTCCAAACATAAAATTAATAATCTTTAGTAATTTTACTGTGTCATCATCTAGACTATCATGATTTTCTTTAATTAACTTCATACCATTATCTTTAAAATCAATATAAATATCTTGATAAACGGGACTATTCATATAACCGACTATTTCTTGGTTTATTAACTTTCTTCCATTTATTACGTAATTAAAAGAGTCAGCGAAGTACAATAACTGATTTAATGTTAGGTTACTCTCATACGTGTTCTCCTGAATCTTCAAATTGTTGTTATAAAACCAATTGGCAATGTCAAAAACATCATATTGGTTCGTCATATGATATGCCTTCATTACAAGCACATAAGCTCATATAAAATAACAGCATAAATCTGCTGTAAAAGTGTGAACTAAACTTACTATATTTTACAAGAAGTTGTTCTAATCACTTATCTTTCAATATTTACCTAAATGCTTTGTTTTATTATAATATAATTTATTTCACTAGATGTATCTACTCTTTTGAGAGGTCTCGAATATATATTTTACGTCTTTATCAACAGGTAAGGGTTGTCAATAAAGGCATGCATTCATAATGGTTTATGAAGTTTTATATAACTCTTTTTCAAAACTTATTCAAATTCGTCATCGCTCAAGTACAAATAAGCAATGACCCCAATAGGTATGCCAAGTAAAGGTGTAGTAAGTATACTAGCTATTATCACGTATAATGTTAGCCTCAAGAGTTCATTAGAATCCCACTTCTTATTTAATAAATAATTCCAGATCTCCTTTATACTCATATATTTAACTTCCTCCGCATTTTATACTAATCAGTATCTTAATATTTTTCTTTTAAATATCTTACTATAAACGGCATAAAGATCAATAAAATTGTTAGAGATGCAAACAACCATGCTTCCCTAGCGCCCAATATCAATGTAGTTTTGGACGCGGAATGGTTGATAAATAATGAGGTGATAGCCGTATATAATGCTATACCTATATTTTGAACCATTCTCTGCGCTGACCCGACAGTTCCTTGCATACTTCGAGATACAGAGTTCATTATTACCGAAGTGTTAGACGGGAGAAACAAACCTCCTCCTACCCCATAAATGAATAAAAATATAAAGAACAATAATGGTGTTAAACTGCTTTGAAACAGCCCTAAACTACCATACGCTATAGCCATAACGCCTAATCCAACAGACATTAATACGATGTTATTAATCCGATTCATTAATTTACCTGCCGTTTTTGAAATAAGAACTAATCCTAAAGGAGAAGCTAAATTAACTATCCCTATTTGCCATGACGAGAGATAACATATTTTTCCTAAAATATAGGGAGGTACAATAAACCCTAAAGATGTAGCACCACCAAATACAAGTATAGCCAACATCGAAACTGAAAATGAGAAGTCTTTAAATAACCGTAAGTTCAGAATAGGATGCTGACCTTTTAGCTCCCATTTAATAAATACACAAAAAGCTATAATACTAATGAGTATAAATCCATACACCGAAAATTTCGTTATAGATTGATGAGCCCACGAAGTCAAACCTTGTAACAAACAACAAACCGATACAAATAATAATGTGTTGCCGCGTAAATCTAAATTGAGAGAAGTATTCTGTTCTTGTATTATACGCTTTTTCAGTAACCAACAACCTACTAATCCTACGCACACAAATGGGATATTGATCCAAAATATCCACCGCCAATTCGCAATCGATAGTAATACCCCTCCCAAACTCGGCCCTAGTACAGGGCCTATACCCAATATGATACTTAAAGTTCCAAATGCAGATCCTTTTCGTTCTTCTGAAACATTAGTAGTAATTATAGCAGTGGCCGTCCCTTGTAACATTGCTGCCCCTATACCTTGTAAACCACGAAAAATGATTAATTGTAAAATATGATTAGAAATTCCGCATAAAACAGAGGCTATCAAAAACAAGAGTAGTCCAATGCTATAGATATTAAGCCGATTATATCGATCACTCAGTCTTCCAAACGCAATAATTGTGCCGGTTAATAACAAAGTATACAACGTAACAGTCCAAGTTATAGTCGTTGTATCCACGTGAAACCTTTTAACTAAAGTAGGTAATGCAACATTAATGATGCCGGTATCTAAAGTTGATAAAAACATACCCATTCCAGCGGTAAAAACAACGATTCGTTCAAAATAATTAGAAACAACGTTCATCTATCAACCCTCCCTATTCACTACTTTAAGCATATCGTTATAACATTTCGGTTAGTGTCGAAATAATAATCAGTTATGATAAAGAGTGAAAGCAGAGAGGATGAGTTGATGTATTCAGATTTTGCAGAGAACATTTTACTAATAGGTCATAAGACACGACTTACTATGTTAATAGAGCTCTCAAGTGGAAAAGCACTTCCTGCTGGAGAATTAGCGAGATTAGCACATGTCAAACCACAAACGGCAAGCGAGCATCTCTCGAAATTAGTAAAAGCTGATTTAATTTCAGTAGAGTCATGGGGGCGACACAGATACTACAAAATTACCAACGACAAGATTATAAATGCGATAAATGCTTTAGCAGTTATTTCTCCTTCGATAAAAAGTAGTTCTTTAAGGGAAACGACTAAAAAAGAAAAGTTATCTTATATGCGCTCATGTTATGGACATCTTGCGGGAAAGATAGGCGTAAGATTCACTGAATCTTTATTAGAAAATGGTTATCTTAAAGAATTTGAAGAATATTATATATTAACTCAAGAAGGCAAAGATTGGTTTAAGTTAATAGGAATCGAAACTGAAACAAGTAAGTATGCCAAACTTATTCCAAAGCACATTGACTGGACCGAACGAAAATATCATATCGCCGGTCCTGTAGCTTTACAAATCACTAGAAAATTACTCGAACTTTCTTGGATTTGTGAAACTGATACAAATCGATGTCTTAAGGTAACTCGAAAAGGAAAGGAAGCCTTTGAGAAGTATTTAGGTATGGATGTGTGAGTGAAGGGAAAATAATTTTATTCAATTAATTCATTAAAATATCTGCAACTCAACCAAAACAACTACTTAAAGGCGAAGTGTGATAAAATTCTCTACTATTTTATATAAGAAATGCGATATAATTGGATTAACAACTTCGAAATAATATACAAAGAATTTATATTAGTAGCGAATTTGGAAATTTCTAAATATATTAGATAATAGAAGGGGAACGATACATGAAAGAGTTACCGAAAAATAGATTAACTTTTAAAGAGTTATGGGTTGAAGTAGATTATTTAAAACTATTAGATAGCACTCAGAAAAAAGAATATAAAAAGTTATCTATAGAAGAAAAAAGAGAACGCTTAAATAGCTTTAAAAACCAACCTCAGAAACAAATTAACTTTCAAAAGGAAATACAAAACGAAAATACCGAACTGTCTAAAATATATAAACGGTTTAATGAAATTGGAGTACACGATCTATTTGGAACAAAAAAAGAAGTAAAAGAGTTACCATTATTACTAAAAGAAAATGAGAAGATAATGTATGCTACATCAGGTTTGTTCGAGGGGAATACTTATTTAATTATTTGCACTGATAAAAGACTATTATTCTTGGATAAAGGTATGATTTATGGTTTAAAATTCCATGAGTTTCCTTTTGATAAAATTAATTCTGTATCTTATAAAAAAGGAATCATGTTTGGTCAAATATTAGTATATCATGGCTCATCATATATTACTATAAATTCTATTCTAAAAGAAACAGTTTCAGTTATGGCTAACGCTATTCAGTTTCAAATAGAAACGCATAAGAATAAAGATAAAAATAACAATCAGAATCATAATAATTTTTCAGCAGCAGATGAATTGCTAAAGTATAAACAACTTCTAGATGCTGAACTAATCACACAGGAAGAATTTAATAAAAAGAAAAGGGAATTAATATGATTTAAATTCACTTATACTAAAACACAGTCCTACCTTAAGCATTACTTTATATTTCTTTTTTCATTTCGAAGTTGATATTTATGTATATTCATCGCTTATCCATAAGATGAATTATCTATTTAAGCATAATACTTCTAATTTTAAAATTTCATAAGAATTTCCTAATTATAGCACTTTCTAGGTCTAAGATTAATTATATTTAAAACATAGTTTCATCCTTCCTGATTTACTTTTGCTAAGTCAGTTCTTTTAGGGAAAAGTTTCCTAAGTAAACCGTTTGAGTTTTTATTCGTATCTCTTTGTTGTGTATAATAAGGATTCATGAATAAAATATCAACAGTGAATTGTGCTTCAATATCTTTATGGCATGAGAATCCTTTATCACGGCTATAGTTATACGACACTTAATCTCACGAAAAACTGTAGAGACTGAACGATTAAGATGTTTAGCAATCGCTCTCATAGAATAGTTTTCTTTTTTAGTGTCTCTATACTTGAACACTCATATATAGTACGATGTAAATAGCTCATATTGGCACTCCCTTGTATTTGTTTTTAGTGGTGTATTAACATCCTACAACAAAGTGCCAATTATGGGCATATTTTATGAGATTTTTTGGGTGTTGCACCTAATATTACAATCCGTCAACTAATAAAATTAGATAATTCATGCTGCTATTCTCACCTTACATACTTGCCCGTTGAGAAAATATTAATAATAAAATTTCATATGCTTCTTTTCATCTTTATAATACTTTAATCTATCCTCCAAAGTACCAGTGTGCAATTCTAATTTATGGCCATCTGGATCAGTAAAATATATTGATTTCTTATCTCTAACATCTCTTTGACGCCCCTTAAGTATGTTCACATGATTTTCTTCCAACCATTTATACCAATCATCAAAGTCTTTTTCATCTATTGAAAATGCTATATGAGTATAAGAATACTGAATTTCATTTCGAGGTATATCACTTTCTTCATTAAGGGCTAACCATACGCCGCCAACAGTAAAATACGCCGTGTTTTTACCTTCTAACAAAATTTTAGCTTTTAGTATGTTTTTATAAAAATCAATAGAATTTTTTATATTGGAAACAGAGTAAGTTACATGATTTATTGATTTTATCATCTAAATACTCCTATAATCACGGTATATTTACACATAATATAAATTAGATTACATCTTAATATCAAGTTTAGCTCTATCATCCCTTTAATTTTCTTATTAATATTTCGAAGTTAACCTTTTGCTCTTATCATTTATACATAGATTAATTCTCAATAGTAATCAACACAAAGATATAAACTTAAACGTTTTGTACTTTATCTTCTTTCTCTCACTCACGCGCTTTTTCACTTGTCCGTTACTTGCACACCTTTCACTCATCCTTCTGAAAATCCTTATATCATGCGATTTCTTTACTTGCCCCATATTTTAACAACTCTCAGATTACCTCCATCCCTATATGCCCACTTCTCCCCTAGATAAGCGCACTTCCCACACCTACCCAGCTCCACTCTACATCCCAAGCCCTCCCCCACACACAAACAACCCCTCAGGCCTATTAGCCCAAGGGGTTGTATCATTGTATCTATTCTCTTATTCCCACTCAATAGTACTTGGTGGCTTAGATGTCACATCATAAACAACGCGGTTCACGTGATCGACTTCGTTAACGATTCGACTGGAAATCTTTTGTAGTACTTCCCAATCGATACGTGCGAAGTCACTTGTCATGCCGTCAATTGACGTTACAGCACGGATACCTACTGTGTGATCGTACGTACGGTAGTCACCCATTACACCTACAGATTGGATGCCTGGAAGCACTGTGAAGTATTGCCAGATATCACGTTCTAGGCCTTCTTCGCGGATGACTTCGCGAAGGATAGCGTCTGATTCACGCACGATTTCTAGTTTATCTTCTGTGATTTCACCGAGTACGCGGATACCTAGTCCTGGACCAGGGAATGGTTGTCTCCAAACCAGATGTTCAGGGATACCCAATTCGATACCGAGTTCACGAACTTCGTCTTTAAATAATGTGTTGATCGGTTCAATGAGTTCGAATTCCATATCTTCTGGTAAACCGCCCACATTGTGGTGAGACTTGATTGTTTGTGCTGTCTTAGTACCAGATTCGATAACGTCTGTGTAAAGCGTACCTTGTGCGAGGAAGTCGACATCTTTCAATTTAGCCGCTTCATCATCAAATACGTAGACGAATTCGTTTCCGATAATCTTACGTTTCTTCTCTGGATCTGAAACGCCTTCAAGTTTGTTCATGAAACGTTCTTGCGCATTCACGCGAATGATATTCATGTTGAATCCTTCACCGAACTGTTCCATGACCATGTCGCCTTCTCCTTTACGTAGCAGGCCATGATCCACAAAGATACATGTTAATTGATCACCAATCGCTTTGTGCAATAGTACAGCAACGACTGAAGAATCTACGCCACCGCTCATCGCACATAAGACTTTGCGGTCACCGACTTGTTCGCGAATCTTCTCAATTTCAAGCTCGATGAAATTCTCCATCGTCCATTCACCTGTACATTCACAGACGCGACGGACGAAGTTGCGAAGTAAATCATTACCGAATTCAGTATGACGGACTTCTGGATGGAATTGAACGCCGTAAATACGACGTTCTTTATCTTCAATTGCTGCGTAATTCGTACTTGGACTATCTGCAATCACTTCAAAGCCTTCTGGGATTTCGATGACTTTGTCAGAGTGGCTCATCCAAACTGTTTGTTCTTCAGGTAAACCGAAGAAGAGTTCGTCGGATTTCGCGTTGATCGTCGCTTTACCATATTCACGTTGGTTCGCACGTTCTACCTTGCCGCCGAGTAATTTCGTCGTCAATTGCATACCGTAGCAGATACCTAGAATAGGTACGCCTAAGTCATAAATTGCCGGATCAATTGTAAATGAATCTTCTGCGTATACAGAGTTCGGTCCACCAGATAAGATGATACCCTTTGGATTCATCTCTTTAATCTCTTCAATAGAGAGTTCGTGATCGTGAAGCTCACTGTAGACACCCATCTCACGGATACGGCGTGTGATGAGTTGGTTGTATTGACTACCAAAGTCAAGGACAAGTATGAGCTCTTGCTCGTTCGCCATTTCCATAACTCTTAAATCTCCTTTTAGTGTCTAGCTTAGAATGAATAGTTTGGTGATTCTTTCGTAATTTGAACATCGTGTGGGTGACTTTCTGCAAGACCTGCAGGACCCATGCGTGTGAATCGAGATTCTTCTCTCAATTCTTCTAAGTTTCTTGAGCCAGTGTAACCCATACCAGATCTTACACCGCCCATGAGTTGATAAACTGTGTCTTGTAAAGGCCCTTTATATGCGATACGACCTTCGATACCTTCTGGAACGAATTTCTTCGGCGCTTTGTCTTCTTGGAAGTAACGGTCGTTTGAACCTCTTTCCATAGCGCCAAGTGAACCCATACCGCGATATACTTTGTATTGTCTACCTTGGAAGACTTCAGTTGCGCCAGGGCTTTCTTCAGTACCTGCTAAGAGGCTACCTAACATGACTGCGTGGCCACCTGCTGCCAATGCTTTGATGATATCACCTGAGAATTTGATACCACCGTCAGCGATGATGGCTTTACCATGTTTACGTGCTTCTGTTGCACAGTCGTATACTGCTGTAATTTGAGGTACACCGACACCTGCAACGACACGAGTTGTACAGATTGAACCAGGTCCGATACCAACTTTAACTACGTCCGCACCTGCTTCGTAAAGTGCTTTCGTTGCTTCTGCTGTCGCTACGTTACCCGCGATGAGTGTAACTTGTGGGAATTTCTCTTTAATGTGTGATACTTGGTCGAGCACACCTTTAGAGTGACCGTGTGCTGTGTCGATAACGAGTGCGTCTACACCTGCTTCGACGAGTTTTTCAGCACGGATGTCTGTATCTTTCGCGATACCGATGGCTGCAGCTACGAGCAAGCGACCACTTTCATCTTTAGCTGAATGAGGGAATTCTAATACTTTCTCAATATCTTTGATTGTGATTAAGCCTTCTAAACGGCCATCTTCAACCAATGGTAATTTCTCGATTTTGTGTTTTTGTAAAAGCTCTTCCGCTTCAGAAAGCGTAGTGCCTACAGGTGCAGTCACTAAATCTTCTTTCGTCATCACGTCAGAAATTTTAATAGAGAAATCTTCGATAAAGCGTAAGTCACGGTTTGTAATAATACCTGCGAATTTGCGTGTTTCTGCATCTTCAACGATAGGTACACCAGAGATTCTGTATTTGCTCATTAACGCTTCAGCTTCAAATACTTTCTCATCTGGAGTTAAGAAGAACGGATTAGTGATAACCCCATTCTCTGAACGTTTCACTTTCTGTACTTCATCTGCTTGATCTTCGATGTTCATGTTTTTATGGATAACACCAAGTCCACCTTGACGTGCCATAGCAATCGCCATCTTAGATTCTGTTACTGTATCCATACCTGCTGAGATGAGTGGAATATTTAATTTAATGCGTTCTGAAAGTTGAACACTTAAATCCACTTGATGCGGTAAGACATCAGATTCTGCTGGCATGAGTAGCACGTCGTCGAACGTCAAAGATTCTTTTTCAAATTTATTTTCCCACATAATTACAGCCTCCTATTGTTAATTGTTAGTTACATTATTTCATATCTTCTTGCTTTTGTTGATACTTTATACCATTAAAAAAGAAATTCAAGAGAATTGCTGAGATTGTGCCGATAACAATTCCGTTTTGCGTAAGCCAAGAGAAGTGGTCTCCAAGCGACTTAAATGCATCTGGTACGGCACTGATACCTGCGCCGAGTCCGACTGAGATGGCGATGACGAGTAAGTTGTTTTGATTTTTAAAATCACTTGTCCCTAAAATACTCACTCCATAAGCCATGACCATACCGAACATAGCAATCATCGCGCCACCAAGCACCGGTAACGGAATCATGTTTGCTAAAGCGCCTAGTTTCGGAATACAGCCACAAATGATGAGCAAGATGACCATCCCGTAAATCACCTTATTCTTCTTCGCGCCGGAAAGTGAGACTAAGCCGACATTCTGAGAATATGCTGTGTAAGGAAAGGCGTTGAAGATTGCACCGAGAATAATCGCTAGACCTTCCGCAGTGTAACCTTTACGGAAATCCTTACGCTCTAGCTGCTTGCCAGTAATTTCACTCAACGCGTGATACACCCCTGTCGATTCAATCAGGCTGACTAAGGCCACGATAAAGAAGACGAGTGTCGCACCAAAGTCGAAACTAAAGTGTGCAAATCTGAATGGGTGCGGTAAAGAGAACCAATGTGCTGTCCCTACTTGTTTCACGTCTACGATGCCAAACCAAGCTGCAATCACTGTTCCGAGTACGAGTCCGATGAGAATCGCAATCGATTTTAAGAACCCTCTCGTAAAACGTTGAATGACTAAGATGATGACTAACGTGATTAAACCGAGAAGAATATTTTTACCATCACCATAGTCTTTCGCTCCCTCACCCCCTGCGAGATAGTTCATCGCCACAGGCATAAGGTTAATTCCAATAATCGTGACTACACTGCCTGTAACGACTGGTGGAAAGAGTTTCACTAAGTATGAGAAGAACGGCGCAATAAGCACGACAAGAATCCCGGATAGGAAGAGTGAACCGTACAGGTCTGAAATGCCTTTCGTCTGTCCGATCAAGATCATCGGTGCCACTGCGGTAAAGGTACAACCGAGTACGATAGGCAAGCCTGTCCCTGTACCTTTCCAAACTTGTAGGAATGTCGCCACCCCACACATAAAGATGTCGACGGTAACTAAGAAAGCAATCTCTTCAGCAGAGAATTTCAAGCTTGTGCCCACGATGATTGGAACGAGAATCGCTCCAGCATACATCGCTAAGAGGTGTTGAACGCTAAGGATAAATGTTCTCATCAGTTATTCTTCCCCTACTAAAGTGACCTTATTACCAGCGAGTGACGCCACTTCACATAATGATGAAACTTTGAGTCCTGCTTCGTTCAATTTCTGACGTCCAGGTTGGAATGATTTCTCAACTAAGATACCGATACCAACTGTTTGTGCTTTCGCCTGCTCTACAAGATTGTTCAAGCCTAGAGAAGCATCTCCATTCGCTAAGAAATCATCAATGATTAAGATGCGGTCATTCTCATCTAAGAATTCTTTAGAAATCATGACATGAGATGTTTTATTCTTAGTAAATGAGTGTATATCTGTCGTATAAGCATCTTGGTTCAATGTGTTCGGTTTCGCTTTCTTCGCGAAAAGACAAGGTACCCCGAATCGTTTCGCCACCATAATTGCCGGAGCAATCCCTGACGCTTCGATTGTCAGAATCTTAGTGATGCCTTCGTCCTTGAATTGATTGTAGAATGTTTCTCCTACTTCCCACATCAATTCGGCATCGATTTGGTGGTTCAAGAACCCATCGACTTTGAGAATGCGCTCGTCGATAACGACACCATCTTCTTTAACTTTTTGCTTTAACAAATCCACTTCTAGCCCTCCTATTTTTGATACAAAAAAATTCCTAAACTTTCGCAAGTTAGGAACTATGAGTAAACATGCAATACAATTAAGCATCCGTCTTAGCACGGTACACCTCTCTAATCATGTGACGACTGTAAGTCCTGTGCACACATTGGGGTAGGTATGTCGCGGGAAGTGTGCGCGTCGTCTAAGCAGGCTTGTTTAAAGCGAATTGCTTTGTTTATGTATTGAATTGCTACTCATAGTCATGTTGTTTATGGCAACATGGTAGAAACTTCTAAAGCCCTATTCTTTAGATTATATGAGTTAAATAAAATTATTTACTGATGATAGCAAATTTAGACGGATTTTTCAATATGTTCAAACCCCTAAATATAGATTCTCTTCAACAATTTGGAGGGATTGAATAAAATATGTAGACATTCTATAAATACTATTACTGAGCGAGTTTGTCAGAAATTTGAAAAAGTAATATAATTAAATTGAATCGTTTCTAAACTCTTTACATAGGGTATAGAAATAATAATATATGTCGCTCAAAAAGATGGAGGGAAATCACAATGACACAATTTACTATCGTTGATAACACAGATGAATTATTTAAAGAAATTGACAAGAAACGTTCTGAAGGCTACGAGAACTACGAATTAACAGTGTTAAGCCGCACAAAGTTAAAAGATGAGCGCATTCACGATTCTGAAATTAGCTTAATTGTTACTAGCGGTACATTCAGTGATGCTATGGCTAAAATGTTAACTGGTGAAGATTCTGAAGGTACAGTACTAGCTAACTACGACTTAACTGAAGAAGAACAAGAACGCTATAAACAAGAAATTCTTAATGACAAGTTAATCTTAGTTGCTTCTAAAGATGAATCTAATCACAAAGAAGTAGAAGATAACAATGCAGCTTACACTAACGAAGAAGTGAATGATCAAGACAAAGATGAACATTATGCTGAAGAATCAGAAGGCCCTAAGTCTTAATTGAACTCAACGAATATCCATATTGATTAAGGCGTCTCTAGTTAGATACCAATATGAGATATTGCGTCTATTTTAAAGCCCGTCCCAACACCTCTTACATACGTTGATGAGTGTGTTGGGACTTTTTTTACAAAAAATCTGGTTGGCGAGCGAGTTAAAATAGATTATCATTTATTTTAAGTATCACTATTGAATTTACGGATTATTGAATGACGCACTGTTAATACTAGGGGGAATATTATGGAATTTACGGTTGTAAAATCGAGCCAGGAGCCATTATATCGAGAAGCTTTATCCTTGTATGATGAAAAATTAGATATTTCACTTTACGAAGATGAACGTATCTTTAGACAATCGTTAGAGAATAAACATACGAAAGATGACTATATCTTTCTCGTAGGACTTGAGAAAGGTGAAGTTGTCAGCTTAGCGACAGCGCATTATGAAGCAACGACGAACTCATCATTTCTCATCTATTTAATCGCGCGTAATACTGACAATCATGACACATTAATGGATCTCACTTTAGAAGAAGTGAAGTCAGAAATTAATAAATTAGCTAATCGTGTCCACGAACGTGATGTGAACTTCATTATGTTTGAAGTCCCAAAAGAGCCTGAAGAATTAGACGAAGATACAGATCAAATTATTCGTGATCGTCAAACTTTCTTGAACCGTCATGGTTTTGAAAAGCAACATGAAATCCCTTATCTTCGACCTGACTTTGATGGTCAATCATCAGGCATTCCTAAAGATTTATATATCAAACCGAATCTCGAACTCACCAAAGATATTTATGGTACCAGCGTGAAGTCAAATTATATTCTCAAATATGTCTTCGCAAATAAATTATCTCGCTCATATATTTACGCATTGTTAGAAGCCATGAACTTGCGCAAAGCACCCCACTCCTCTTAAGTTGCCTAACACACTTGAAATACGGCGCTAAACGGTTTAAACTAACATAGAGGTTAGACTGACGTATCACTGACCGCAGACAGACGCCAGTCTTAATAATTCATCCTCTTATCTAATGAAAGGAATTGTATCTATGTTAACGAAAGAATTCGCTCAACGCGTCGATCTCAGTGAAAAACAAGTCCGTAAAATTGTACAACATTTAGAAGAACGTGGTTACCATCTTAACAAAACGGAATATCGTGGTAGAGAAGCTACCGATTTTACCGAAGAAGATATTGAATTATTCAATGAAATTGCTGAGAAAGTAAAGCAGACGAATAGCTATGAGCTCGCATTTGATGAATTAGAACAGGAGAAAGACTTCCTCCAAGTCCTCGTTAAAGATGAAGACGAACAGCTACCGGCTGACCCTAACGTTTCTAATTTAATGAGCGAACTCCGTACTGAAATCCAACAAATGCGTGAGGAACGTCACATGCTTGGACAAATGATTAATCAAGTCCATCAACAACAGAACGAATTGAAAGAGCTCCAAGATCAAATGACGTCTAAGTTGGATGATAATACGAAATCATTAAAAGAATTACAAACATCTGCATCAGATATTCAATCTACACAATCTGACATGCAGAAACTCCAGAAAGAACAAGGCGAATTAGCTAAAAATACGTCTAAATTGCTTGAAGAGCAACCTAAACAAGAGAATAAAGGATTCTTCGCTCGCTTATTTGGTTTGTAATCCTTATTTCGAAGTAGTAACGAGTCTCAGACATTGATTGATGTCTGTGGCTCGTTTTATTTTTATCTTTGGCTCAAATTTTTTCTTTGAGCAAACCTTCGCCTATACCTCCAATGCGCTTTTACCCTTACTCATTTGTATAAAAACAGTATTAGTCCTGAACTGTTAAGGTCATTTCCCCACTATAATTATGGTTTTCCCTAATATTGATAATCATTCTCATATAATATACTTAAGTTATAGAAAGAACCCATAATCTAGTGAGGAGGACAAAACATGATACAACAAACACAGCACGTTGCAGATGTCGTTACAGAAGTTCCTAAGAGCGCTGACATCTTTCGTCGTTATGGTATCGATTTCTGTTGTGGTGGCGACATTCCTATTGAAGAAGCTGCACGCAATAACAAGAGGGTCGATTTAGACACGTTGTTACAAGAGTTAAACAGTATTGATCAAACTGAAGAGCCGGGTACGATTAATGTGAAATATTTAGACGGCTCATCTCTCATTCAATATATTCAAGCCCGCTTCCACCAACCACTTAGAGAGGAATTTAAGAATTTAACCCCTTACGTTACGAAATTAGCGAAAGTACATGGGCCAAATCACCCATATCTCGTGGAGTTAAAATCACTCTATACACAACTCAAAGAAGCGCTGTTAGGCCATATTGAGGAGGAAGATCAAGAATCATTCCCTCAACTACGCGCTTTATCCGCCGGGGAAGAGGTAGCTGATCCTTCAAAAATTATCAACGAATTAGTCGATGAGCATCAAGAAGTAGGTCAATTATTACAAGATATTCGTTCAATCACTAACGATTATCATCCGCCTGTTGAAGCGTGTGGTACATGGCGACTCGTCTATCACCGCTTAGAGCATTTAGAACACGAAACGCACGAACATGTTCACTTAGAAAACCACATCTTGTTTAAGAAATATCAACCATTAGCAAATGACTAACGAGGAATGATGCACAATGAAGAAAGAAGCTGGCCATACATTTTTAGCCAAATTAGGTAAAAAACGTCTTAGACCTGGTGGTCGCAAAGCTACCGACTGGCTCATTAAGAAAGGGCATTTTACAAAAGATAAACGTGTCTTAGAATTGGGATGTAACATGTGTACGACAGCAATCCAACTAGCTAAGACGTATGGTTGTAACATCGAAGGCATCGATCTCAATGCGAAAGCGTTACAGCAAGGTCAGAAGAACGTACAGGCAGCGAACTTATCGCATCTGATACACGTACAGAAAGCGAATGCGATGAATCTGCCTTTCGAAGACGAGCAGTTCGACATTATTCTTAATGAAGCAATGTTGACGATGTTACCGCTAAAGGCGAAAGTTCAAGCACTGAGAGAATACTATCGTGTGTTGAAACCAGGCGGTATTCTCTTAACACATGATATCGCTATTATAAATCTCGCTCAGAAAGAAGAAATTGTCGAGAATTTGAGTTCTGCGATCAATGTGAAAGTTACACCGCTCCCTACCGCAGAGTGGTATCAACTCTTTAAAGATAGCCGCTTCAGTCAAATTGAATCTCACATCGGCGAACTTACACTTATGACACCTGCAGGCATGTTGTATGACGAAGGTCTCTTTGGCACGCTGAAGATTGTTAAAAATGCACTGAAGAAAGAGAATCGCAACATGTTCTTTACGATGTTTAGAACGATGAAACGATATAAAAAAGATATGAACTATATCGTGCATGCGGTGAGGAAGTAAATTAACTTCAATATGATGAGAAGATATGTTTGCCAAATAACTAAGCCTTAATTTCAATTTCTGTTTCACAATGAAATGTATCTTCTCAAATTTACAATAAGCCATTCTGCGTTGTTTTGCGCTCCATCCGATATTCTTACGCGAAACATTCCACAGAATGGCTTTTGTATCTTGTCTCAATATATGTACAAATTTATGTTCATTTAGTAAGCGACATGAATTGTAGTTAGTACAGGACAAAAATTGCCCGAGAGAAATGCGGTATTTGGATAGATTCAAAAAGAACGCATCCTTTCTTGTGTTCATGTCAACCTCACGAAGACCATGACTATGAAATCACAGGCTTAGACTCTCTTACAAAATTTCTCCTTGATTTACAATATGCAAAGTATTATCCTTAGTATGTATATCGGAATTACCCCTTTAAACACAATATAAATAGAAAGCGTGGGTTGATTAATAATGAATACGTTATTAATTATTATTAACATTATTATACTCGTGGCTTTCCTTATCGGTTTAAATGTAATGGCAAGAAAGCACGTTTCATTCCCTAAACGTGTTTTTTCTGCGTTAGCAATTGGTATCATCTTTGGTATCATTCTACATTTAATTTACGGTGCGGATTCTCACGTTACTAAACAAACTTCAGATTGGTTTAGCATCATTGGTGACGGCTATGTGGCGTTACTTCAAATGATCGTTATGCCACTGATCTTTATTTCTATCGTTTCTGCTTTTACGAAGATCAAGATTGGCGAGAAATTCGCGAAGATCGGTACATTTATCTTTATCTTCTTAATTGGTACCGTAGCCATCGCTGCAATTATCGGAATCTTATCAGCGCTTATCTTCCACCTTGATGCATCTAGTATCGATCTCGGTAGTGCTGAACATTCTCGTGGTAGCGAAATCGCTAAACAAGCGAAAGATATGACGGCAAATACGTTACCTCAACAAATCTTAGAGTTACTGCCATCTAATCCATTCTTAGACTTCACAGGTCAACGTACTACGTCTACGATCGCAGTTGTAATCTTTGCGGCATTTATCGGCTTTGCGTTCTTACGTGTGATGCGTAAACAACCTGAGCACGGTAACTTACTCAAACGCGGTATCGACGCAGTTTATTCTATCGTGATGTCTATCGTAACTTTCGTATTGCGCCTTACACCATACGGTATCTTGGCAATTATTGCGAATACGATTATGACGAGTGACTTTGGTGCGATTTGGACGTTAGGTAAATTCGTCATCGCATCTTATGCAGCGTTGATAGTGATGTACCTCATTCACTTACTCATCGTGTCACTTCTTGGTTTAAACCCTGCCACATTTGTTAAAAAGACTGCAGAAGTGCTCTTGTTCGCGTTTACTTCTCGTTCAAGTGCCGGTGCTTTACCACTTAACATCCAAACTCAGAAAGCGCGTTTAGGTGTCCCTGATGGTATCGCAAACTTCTCTGCATCATTCGGCTTATCTATCGGTCAAAATGGTTGTGCAGGTATTTATCCAGCAATGCTCGCAGTCATGGTAGCACCAGTAGCAAACGTCGATATCACACCTCAATTTATCTTGAGTGTCATCGGTATCGTGATCATTAGTTCATTTGGCGTTGCAGGTGTCGGCGGTGGCGCAACATTCGCATCTATCATCGTCCTATCTGCTTTAAACCTCCCAGTAGCACTTGCTGGGGTACTCATCTCAGTTGAACCACTCATCGACATGGGTCGTACCGCATTAAACGTAAATGACTCTATGCTTGCAGGTGCAGGTACAGCGAAATTAACAAATCACTTAGACAAAGAGACTTACAATAGTCGTCACTACGACGAATTGACTTCTCAAAACTCATAAGCCTTAAAGAATAAATTAAAGCACTCTAACTTAGGTGATCGTCTTAAGACAATACTCCCTTTGTTAGAGTGCTTGTTATTTATAATGTGATTGGAATGGGCCCCACGTCATTTCTTTCTGACTATCCAACGTTAAACGTCTAGATTCTTCCTCCACATCGTCAAACCATTGTAGAAACGCAGGCGTACGATCGAGGTGACTTTCGACACACTTTGACGTGACGTCACGTGAATAAATCGTTCCAGATTCAAATTCGTATTGGATTTGGGTATAAGTGAGCGGCGTCGCATGAGAACGTCGATAGGCTTTCTGAACTAATCCTACCAGTTTCGGTGCTTGTGAAATCACTTGATCATACAATCGCTGCTTATACGTCGGATCATCTAAATCATTCCACATCATCAGTCGCCCATTCATTTGAAAGAAGATATCCATATTCGGTTGGTGCTTTTTAAAGGAAATGAGGATAAAGATACGCTCAGCCGTGTTATCCACGCAAGTACTGACACTAATCGCGACCTTACGCGTATACTTCTTCCACCCTTCTTCTAAATCTTCCGTACTAATCTTAGGTTCTGTATAATCCGCAAACGGGTTGCGTGTCACAGAGCCATTTAAGGCGTCGTGTAGCTTTCGATAGAGTTGTTGTAATAGCGACATGAGGCTCAACTCCTTACGTTGAATATAGCTTAAGCAGTGATGAAGATTGAATTACAATCACTGTAGAGGCACAGCGTCAATCTTTCTAGGGGGTTTAGATGTTTAAAAAGGACTCAGCGTATCCGTTTCTATTTCACTTTATCAAACGTCTACACAGAGTCCTCTATCTCCTTACTTCTTCACAAATCCTGATTTATTCAACTCATCTAACATATCAAGACGTTGTTTCGTACTCATAAAGTTAATCACTTGGTCAGACCAAGTCTCAGTTCTTTTACCATTCGTACGTTGACGATAGTAATCACTAACTGTTTGATCATAACGTCTCAACAACTGACGATGTTGGGTCTTATCATGAATATATTTGTTTTTATGGAAGACCGCTTCGAAAGGAAGTCTCGGTTTAGGTGAACCATTCTCGTTATCTGCCGGCACACCTACTGCCATACCAAATAGTGGGAAGGTATAGTCAGGGAGGTCTAAGATTTCTTTCACACGCGCAACATCATTACGCAATGAGCCAAGATAGACGATGCCATATCCCATATCTTCAGCAGTAACTGCCATATTCTGAGCCAGTAACGCGACATCGATAGACCCTACGAGTAGGTTCTCAGTAGAGCCAAATGCCTCTTCCAAGTCTTCTTGACGTTCATCGTCCATGACGGAATGTCTATAATAGTCCATGATGAAGACGAATAGATAGCCATTCTCTTCTACATACGGTTGACCTGAAACTTCTTTCAAGCTCTCTTTGACTTGTAAGTCGTCTATACCGATAACAGAGTATGTTTGTAGGTAGCTGGAAGTAGATGCGGCTTGGCCTGCTTCCACGATGTGTTGAACATCAGATTCAGGGAGCGGTTGGTCTTTGAACCGTCTAACTGAGTGATGTTGTGTTAATAAGTTGTAAACATAGTCCCCCATGCTTTCACTCCTTTATGCATCCAATTTCTATCAGGTAATGATTGATATTATTTTACCCCTTTTAGCCGCTATACAAACTGCGAAAGCGAATTCTTCTTCCGGTAAAATGTGAGCTCAATTCAATATTGCACGGTCAATTTCGGCTCTTCCGTTGCATAATTGTGTATTTATCGTTAAGATATTAGTAACAATTTTCAGAATTCTAAATCGGGAGAGATGTTATATGACACAAGGCAATCAAACGGTTGCACAACAATTATTCAAAGCTTTTCAGGATCACGAACCCATCCCTTTTATCAGTAAAAGTGTAGAACTATCTGAACCTGAAGCGTACGCAACACAAGACTTACTCATCGAGCAACTTAAAGATGCACAGAACGTTGAGGTGGCGGGCTATAAAGTCAGCATGACGAGCGCCGATACGCAAAGCATCGCCAACACACATGAGCCTGCATATGGCACGATACTATCGAACAAGGTCTTTAAGCATGAGAGTGAAATTGCAGTTTCTGAGTTATTTGACCCACTCATTGAACCAGAAATCATGTTTATACTGACGGCAGACTTACCTCAAGACCCAAGTGCCGAAGAAGTGTTAGATAGCGTACGCATCGCACCAGGTATCGAAGTACCAGACGCACGCTATCAAGACTGGTTCCCTAACTTCACACTCGGTGACTTACTTGCCGACAATACAGCTACAGGTTTAATCGTCGTAGGAGAAGAAGTCGCACCCCTCTCTTACGATAAATTCGCTGATATTCAATTATCTCTGTCATTCAATGGCGAAGAAATAGAAACTGGAGATTCAACTGAAGTTCTTGGCAACCCAGTGAAATCTGTACAGTGGTTAGCGAAGAAACTTGCTGATCACGGCAAGCAATTGAAAGCAGGACAAGTGATTTCTTCTGGTACCTTTATCTCTCCAATTCCGGTTAAAAAAGGCACTTATGAAGCCTCTTATTCAGACGTTGGTAGTGTGAAAGTGACGTTTAAATAATGTTTTTGAGAGAATGAAACAATGAAATTAAATAGATTTTTATTTCATTCTCTTTTATCACTCTTAAATAAAAAGAAAAGGTTGAATTTAATTCATTGTGATTGTAATGAAGTAAGTTAATTTTTTGAATTGAGTAGATTTTCTAGGCAATTTTATTCTTGTAATACTACTAAGCAAAAACTATTAATATTTCATTAAATAACTATATTAACCTTTGTTTTAAAGACGGCTTGAGACGCTTGAGGGATTAAGGCTGCAATGAAAATCCATTCTTAGAGCTCGTTGAGCGATAAGAATTAGTTGAATGCAGCCCCCCTAAGCAAGCGAAAGCTCGTCAAAAAAACAAAATATACTATATTCTTTAGTACTCAGCTATTGCAGTTTTAGCTGGGTATTTTTATATCAATTGTAAAAGTATTCGACAACTAGCAAACAACACTTTTAAATACACAATAAATAACACGTTATTTCAATTCACTAGCGCTTTGAATAACGTTTTGTTTTTAATAATCGTGGAATAAAAGCAGTAAGAAAGTGGGGGAATAGTATGTCTAATAAAAAGCAAGAACAAATGCAACAATTTCGAAAAAACAATGATCAACAAGCCATGACAACGAACAATGGCGTGAAAATTAGTGAAGATGAAAACACGTTAACAGTGGGCGATCGTGGTCCAAGTCTACTTGAAGACTTCCATTTCAGAGAAAAAATTATGCATTTCGACCACGAACGTATTCCTGAACGTATCGTGCACGCACGTGGGTTCGGTGCACACGGTGAGTTCCAAGTATATGAAGATTTATCCAAATATACATCAGCTGATTTCTTAACACATCCTGAAAAAACAGCACCTGTCTTCGTAAGATTCTCAACTGTTCAAGGTTCTAAAGGTTCACCTGATACGGTTCGTGACGTACGCGGGTTCGCAACGAAATTCTACACTGACGAAGGTATCTTTGACCTCGTAGGTAACAACATTCCAGTCTTCTTTATCCAAGATGCAATTAAATTCCCTGATTTAATTCATGCGGTTAAACCTGAACCTCATAACGAAGTACCTCAAGGTGGTTCAGCACACGATACATTCTGGGATTTCTTCGCTCAGAATCCAGAGTCAACACATACTGCAGTGTGGGCAATGAGTGACCGCGGTATTCCGAAGAACTTTAGACAAATGGAAGGTTTCGGCATTCACACATTCCGCTTAGTGAATAAAGAAGATCAATCTTACTTCGTGAAATTCCACTGGAAACCGAAACAAGGTCTTGAATCTCTCGTTTGGGACGAAGCGCAAATTCTTCACGGTAAAGATGTCGACTTCCACCGTAAAGACTTATACGAATCTATCGAGAAAGGCGACTATCCTGAATGGGAATTGGGCTTACAAATCATCCGTCCAGAGCAAGAATTTGATTTCGACTTTGATATCTTAGACCCAACTAAGATTTGGCCAGAAGATCAAGTTCCTGTGAAGATTGTAGGTAAAATGACGTTAAATCAAAACGTTACAAACGTTTTTGATGAAACAGAACAAGCGGCTTTCCATCCTGGTCATATCGTTCCGGGTATCGACTTCTCAAATGACCCATTATTACAAGGTCGTTTATTCTCATATACAGATACTCAAATTTCAAGACTTGGCGGACCTAATTTTAACCAAATCCCTATCAACCGCCCAGTGAACGAAGTGCATAACAACCAACGCGATGGTATGCATCAAATGAACAAGCATGAAGGTCAAACGGCTTATCATAAAAACTACCTTAACAACAACGACCCTCATACAACGCCACGTGAAGAAGGCGGTTATGAGCACTATCAAGAAAAAGTGGAAGGTCGTAAGATTCGCAAACGTAGTGAAAGCTTTAAGGATTACTACACTCAAGCGAAATTGTATCTCAACAGTTTAACCCAACCTGAATTCGACCACACTGTCGATGGTTTCTCATTCGAAATCGGTAAATGTAAAGATATTGGCGTTAAGCAAAATGCGGTAAATCAATTGAATAAAGTAGACCGTGAACTCGCAGAACGTGTGGCAGAGAATGTCGGCGTTGAACTTCCTGACGAGAACGAAGAAGTTCAAACTGACGCGAAAGACAGTCAGCTTACAATGACGAAATACAATATTCCACTCGAAGGTCACTCTGTAGCAGTAGCGACAAACGGTGATATCAGTGAAGAGACGTTGAAATCTTATGCACAAGTCTTCGCAGACAAACATCTTAACTATGCCTTTGTCGGCGCGCATCCTAAAGCAATTTCAGAAGACTTCGGTATCACGGAAACGTATGACACTGCACATCCAACACTCTTCGATAGCTTAATCGTTATCTCAGATGGCTCAGATATGCATCCTGCAGCTGAAGAGTTTGCGGAACTCGCTTACAAACACAACAAACCTATCGTTGTAAATGAGAAAGCGAAAGAACAAATGGCTAATAGTAAAGTGAACTTTGACGCGCCAGGTGTCATCACTTCAGATGATCCAACAGCTATCGTTCAAGCATTCGAACGCGTACGTTATTGGGATCGAGAAAGATAAGTGAAATGATAATGAAACACGGCAGCCCATAGATGAGGTTGTCGTGTTTTTTTTACACTGAGGTTATTTTTGGAAGATAAGAAGTTACTCTACAAAGGAAAGAGGGAGTTACTTTACTGAGTATTTTAAATACCATTGGGAGATTTAACACGCCTGTCAGTTGAGAATCAATATCTCTAATTGAAATTCTGTCTCAATCATCACGATTTCTCTTAGAATTTATGATAATTTTGTTAAACGAGGTTAAATTCTGTTAAGATGCATTTAAAATTCCTATCATCTCAGCACTTTTACTCAAAAGCGCTTATATTGACGAATTGATAATGCCATGTGATAATTAGACTTAAGAGATTAGAATTATTATAAACAAGCTACCGAGATAGCTAAATAATTCTAATTCAAAAAAACAGATTACGAAACAGGAGGATGTTTATCTATGTCTTTAATCAATAAAGAAATCTTACCATTCACTGCAAACGCTTATGATCCTAAGAAAGACGAATTCTTCGAAGTATCAGATGAAGATTTAAAAGGTTCTTGGAGTATCCTTTGCTTCTACCCAGCTGACTTCTCATTCGTATGTCCTACAGAATTAGAAGATTTACAAAATCAATACGACAAATTACAAGAACTTGGCGTAAATGTTTACTCTGTATCAACAGATACGCATTTCGTACACAAAGCTTGGCACGATCATTCAGAAGCGATCAACAAAGTACAATACCCAATGATCGGTGACCCTTCTCAAACTATCACTCGTAACTTCGACGTATTAGACGAAGAAGGTGGCGTGGCTAACCGCGGTACATTCATCATCGACCCAGACGGCGTTGTACAAGCTGCTGAAATCAATGCTGAAGGTATCGGCCGTGACGCAAGCACATTAGTACGTAAGATCAAAGCTGCTCAATACGTACGTAAGAACCCAGGCGAAGTTTGCCCAGCTAAATGGGAAGAAGGTTCTGAAACATTACAACCAGGCCTTGATTTAGTTGGTAAAATCTAAGGAGGCATTGATTTAAATGCTTAATGATGAGTTAAAGTCACAATTACAACAATTACTTCAACTCATGGAAGGTGACGTTGTCTTACGCGCAAGTTTAGGTTCTGATGACAAATCTGAAGAACTTAAAGCGCTCTTAGACGAAGTATCAGCGATGTCATCTCAAATCCAAGTTGAAGAGGCATCCCTTAAACGTACACCAAGTTTCACTGTCAATCGACCTGATGAGGATACTGGCATTACTTTCGCCGGTATCCCAATGGGTCATGAGTTTAACTCTTTCGTGCTCGCACTGCTACAAGTAAGTGGTCGTCCACCTAAAGAAGAGCAAAGTGTGCTCAACCAAATTAAATCTTTAGAAGGTCCACTTCACTTTGAGACATTCGTCAGTTTGACTTGTCAGAAATGTCCAGATGTCGTTCAAGCACTCAACTTGATGAGTGTCGTGAACCCTAACATCACACACACTATGATTGACGGTGCAGTCTTCAAAGACGAATCCGAAGATATCATGGCTGTACCTGCTGTCTTTTTAAACGGCGAGGAATTCGGTAACGGACGTATGTCTGTCCAAGATATTCTTAACCAACTCGGCAGTAAAGCTGACCCTTCTGAATTCAATGACAAAGACCCTTACGATGTACTTATCGTGGGCGGTGGTCCTGCGAGCGGTACTGCAGCGATTTACACAGCACGTAAAGGTTTACGCACAGGTATCGTCGCTGATCGTATCGGTGGCCAAGTTAACGATACAGCTACGATCGAGAACTTTGTCACTGTGAAAGAAACTGAAGGACCTCAGTTCTCATCTGCACTTGAAGATCACATCAACCAGTACGATGTCGATGTGATGAAAGGTATTCAAGCTAAAGGTATCGAGAAGACAGACGACGGTATCGAAGTCACATTAGACAACGATGCGAAGTTAATGAGTAAGACAGTGATTATTGCGACAGGTGCACGTTGGCGTAAATTACAAATTCCTGGCGAAGATCGTTTGCTCAACAAAGGTGTTGCGTTCTGTCCACACTGTGACGGTCCTTTATTTGAAGGCAAAGATGTCGCAGTTGTCGGCGGAGGTAACTCAGGTGTTGAAGCTGCAATCGATTTAGCAGGTATTGTTAAAAATGTAACATTACTCGAACGTAATCCTGAATTGAAAGCAGACAACGTGTTACAAGAACGCTTAAGAGAATTACCAAACGTAACGATTGTTAAAAATGCCCAAACTACTGAAGTATTAGGCGAAGATAGCGTGACAGGTATTCAATATCAAGACAAAGAAACAGGTGAAGAACACGAGATTCAACTCGACGGAATCTTTGTTCAAATCGGTTTACTCCCTAATACTGAATGGCTCGACAACTATGTTGAGTTGAACCAAGGTAACGAAGTAATGATCGATCGTAAGAATGCTACAAGCGTACCAGGTATCTTTGCAGCTGGTGACGTGACAGACGATCGCAACAAACAAATCATTATTTCTATGGGCGCAGGCGCAAACGCTGCACTCAACGCATTCGATTATATTATCCGTAATTAATGCATATTCTACCTATCATTTATTAAAACGAATTTGCGCGATTGATAAAGAGAGTCTCAAAGAGATTGAGGCTCTCTTTTTATTTTTATTATTTTCGAATTTAATTTATAGTAATAATAAGTAGAATCAGAGCGAAGTTTTGCCTGATAGAGATATTCGTAAGTGATAAACAAAATATAAAGCTATCTCATGTTATATTAGCAGTAAATACTTTAAATAATTGAGGTGCGCTATGTTTGAATTTTTAAAGATGAGCAAAAAAGAAGCACTTGATTTATACGACTACTTTAATATTCAAGATCGAGATAATTTTCCTATGGAATTAGCGAATTATATGTATGAAGAAGGCTTCAAAACACTCTATAACGACTTAAACAAAGAAGGTCAGAAACAAATAGAAGATTTGATTAAAGCTGGTAAACCACTTACAATCTTACCTTTCCAAGAAACTAATAATCTACGTCTTCTTATAGGCTTTAATATTTTACAATATTATACCGTTGATGAATATTTTATTTCTCCTTCGGATTTAAATTTATTTAATCAGCAGGTCTTTGATAACAAATATCCAGAAATTGATGATCTTTCTGATGAACAGTCAACGTTAGTAAGAAAGCAACAGCTGATCTATCACACTCGTGTAGAGCACGAACAAATGACACTCTATGAACATTTAACAGAACACTTTACAGTTGATGAACTGAAAGATTTCTGTAGAACATACGATATTAAAGGCTTTTCTCAAAAAAATAAAAAACAACTAGCGGAATTGATTCAAAAACATATCATGACGGATGATGACTTGCTCAACACGCTCTTAGCAGGACTTACTAAGAAGAATAAGGACTATATGGAAATAATGATTGGACAGATGAGAAACAGTCTGCAAGATATTGTAGATCCCTATCCACTTGAAGAAATCATCTTCTATCATCACCCTTTCATGAACGTTCTAGTCATTCCACAAAATTTATACGATCGTATGATTCAACTTGAAAATGAGTGGTTAGACGCTGCAGCTGAAGATTTCTTTGATGATGATGATGAAATGGACGAAGAAGAACTTGAGTTATTAGATCAAAACATGCTTGAGGAAAATAAAAGACTTCTAGACGAACTCAAAGCAGATCCTGAGATAGCTAATTCTAAAGAAGGACAAGAAGTACTTGAGATGTTAGAAGCACTTAAAAATGACGATGAGGAAACAATCAAGCGACTTCTTTTCTCAGACGAAACTGACGTTCCAGAAGAGTTAAGAGAGACGTTATTGAATGACGAACCCTCAATGATAGATAACCAAGCTCACTACTTCTGCCACCTAACAGTGTGGTTCTATGGCATAGTGAGTACACAACATCTAGCGAAACTCTGGAAGAAATACTTCAATGAGAACATGAGTGCGAAACAAGTAGAACTCGAGTGTCGTAAAGAACTTGATAATAGATATGTGATTAAGAATAATTACGTTATTCACCCTCTATATCATAATACCGTCGGAGATGAAATGATAAGCATCTCAGAGCTTGTCAAAGACTATTATGTGCCTGAATCTCTCGACGCAATGTTTGACATGATAGATTATGAAGCTGATCCAGAAAGAAATCCACACGTTAAGAACTTACAGCGTACATTACAACGCTATTTTAAAGGCAGTACTATGTTAGATACCGATGATTTATTAAGTGAAATGGTCGCAATGCTTAAACTCATGCCAGATGAGAAGTCTATCGATTACATGGTTAAAGATATTACAGGTAATCCAGACTTAAAATTTAAGAAAGGTGCACCCCAAGCTTTTATTAAAGTACTTAAACAAGTGAGTCCATATGTTCATACTTGGTTATTTAAAGGGTACTCTCGCCAACAGCTTGAGGAGAAAGCTAAACATAAAAGTAACGTCATTCAATTTGATGAGTTTAGAAAATAAGACGTCCGGCAGTCTTATTTTAAAAGAATTGCACAAAGGCGTATAGGAAAATGCGAGTTTCTTCTATACGTCTTATTTATGTGTGAAATTTTGATTCTGGCTAACCTCTTCGTTCAAGAAGATGTCATGAATCTACAGTTAAAATTAATGTTCTTACTCTCTAAATCATGGTACCCTTAAAGGTGCAAATGTTATGTAATTACGGACACTAAAGGAGATTCTTGTACAATGAAGAAAAGTCTGATTCTCGGATTAATAATGATACTTACACTCACTCTCGCAGCATGTAACAACAAAGACGAAGATCATCAAGATCATAGTTCTAAAAATGCGCCTAAGAACGTAAAAGAACTATCAGAAAAGGACATCTTCCAAGACCAGACGAAAGGTAAAAAGTTATCAGAGAAAGAAGCTAATCAAGCAATTCAAAAATATGTGGATGTAAACTCCGATATTCTTGATAATAAATACTTGATGCAATATAAATTAGATAGACAGTATGGTTCTGACCAAAAGATTACTGATAAGCAGGCAGACCGTCTTACTAAATTATCTCACCTTTCTATTAAAAACGATGTACGTTTCGAGAAATATATGAAAAACAACACGCTCCCAGCTGGTTATAAAGATAACGTAGACCGTATTATTAAATATTTCACAGCGCTGAACAGTACGATTAAAGACGCAGATAAAGATATCGAAGAACTTGATTATCAACCACAGAACGAGCTCAATGTTGTCGATGTGTCTACGAAATATGCGGGCGATGTGAATGGTAAACAACAGAAAAAGATCAAGAAATTCTTAAAATCTAAAGATATTAAAACCGATGCAGTAGATAAATAAGTTTAATGCTACAAAATTTCGTTCTCAAAAATCCAACCAGCTATCATCAAATATTACAAATATGACAGACTATAATGTCGTATGAAACCTTGTGATGAAAGAATTATTATTTTTAGGTCTGTCACCATTGTTAAATATGTGTAAAAAACCTTACATGATTGTAAGGTTTTTTGTCTCAAATTCGCTTTATTCCTATAGATCTGCTTTGATACAATAACTAACAACAAGGGCTTACGTTAGTACTGAGGAGGCAGATTTATGGTCTTAACGGTTCTCATTGGAGCAATTACTGCTGTCTTCATCGCTTTTGTACTATTCGACAAACAAGAGAAGAATGAAATGCGACCACTACATGTGTTCCTAAGCGTCATTACAGTGATTCTAGCAGTACTATTAGGAAGTTTCTTAGATAATCTCAATTATCTCTTTCACCTTTCCTAAGATGCTCTAATGCATTCACTTGTTGATTTAAATATTGCACTTATAGGGATTTACGATAGTCATAAGGGGCAGGATAGAAATCAGTTGGATTTCTGTCCTGCTCTTTTAATTTGTGGCTAAAATGCGCTAACTACAAAGCAATCAATCGATACATAGATGTGGTAAATGCAAATTTAGTTTGCTTCTTTTTGACTCAAACTTTTTTATCTCTCAAAGTATTATTTTTAAATCATTTTGACAAACGTGTTTCATTAAGTAAGAATATAAATAGTCTTTTATTATTTAGAGGAGGTTTAACGTGATTTCACGCATATCTTGGGCACTATTAGCTCTCGTCCTTATCGTAGTCACTCAGGTGGTGACAGCCGCTTCTAACCCACCTGGTGGCGCTTCAGTAAACTTAGATCAACCCAAAGAGCTCGTCGCAAATGTCATTACGTTTATTATCTTTTTCTTACCTGCCGTGGTTTTAGCTTATTTTAAAAATTTACCTTGCCGCATTATTTCAGCAATTTGGCATTTTCTATGTGCGATATTACTCGTCTTGCTACCAATCATAATGATCTTCACTGGAAACTATATTCCTGGACTTGTCGCAGGTTTAACCGCGCTAGTAATGTTTATCAGTGGTATCGTGCAATTAATTAATAACAAATAATGATAAAACGCTCCGTTTCAAGAGGTAAATCTCGAAACGGAGCGTTTTTAATAAATAATATGTATCAATGCATTCGTTTTATAAAAGCGACGTCCACGGCGAGCTTTGAGATTCTAAAAAGCATCTCGCGCTTTCTAGAATCTTCTACTTAAAATTTCATTATTCTCGCTTTCTTGAGTCTACTTTAACTACTTTTACGATAAAACACATCAGTCATTAGCCGATAAGTAACTTAATAGATAAACCGATTAAGATAAAGCCGACTGCGTAGTCAAAGATCGCTTTAAATACGCGATTGGCGAAGAAGCGTTTGATGTACTGAAAGACATAAACACAGAAGATAAACCATACCCAAATCGAAATAATTAAACTACCTAATAATATTAAAATATGCAGACTCAAGCCCTCACCTGTATCAATAAATTGAGGTAAGATACTGAGATAATAAAGTAACGCTTTCGGATTCAAGGTCGTACTGAGAAAGCCTTGACGGAAAGAAGTGAAATACTTCGTCTCATGTTGTTCGATGCCTCGTGTTGAAAAGTTCATGCTTTGACGTGCACTAATAATACTGCGTACGCCTAAATAAACTAAATAAGCTACACCAAATAATTTCACTGTCACAAAGAGCCAGTGAAATTTACTGACAATCACGATAAGACCACACACTGCGAGTAGTGAATAAGCTAGGTGTCCTGTCGCAATACCTGTTGCTGCTGTTAAGCCGTTACGCTTCCCTGCTGAAATTGAGTTTTTCATTACGATAAAAAAGTCAGGACCAGGAACAATAATAATCAACAAACTGATAATAATAAATGAACCTAATTCTTCCATATTATTTCACCTCCACACGCATTACATTCTATCAATAATGAACTCTATAACCAATATAATTAGTCTAAAATTACACTTATACCTTTAAGTTCTAATTTTGGCAATATTACAATTTGGATTGTATTAAATATGAGAAGTTATAGAATCAAACGTGGTGTCGATATCAATTTTATGCTAGAATGAAAGTGTAGTTAGTTTAACTACTAGTCTTTTATATTCATGAACATATTACTCTTAGGGTGGCTCTCGTAGCCACCTTTTTTATATAGGAAACAAAAAGTGAAAATTTCATAGTAATTCTAATTAAAAAATTTGATACCTTAGTAAAAAACATTATGAAGTCGAAGTAAACCTTTATTAAAATGAAATATATATCAATTTTTCAATGTGACCTCGAGACGCTTGATGGAGCTAGACCACAACGAAAATCCATTCCTCAAGCTGTAAAAGCGAGAGGAATTAGTTGAGTGTGGT
>NZ_JANSKK010000005.1 GCF_026659735.1 Staphylococcus pettenkoferi
ATTCCCGTAAGAAGCGAGAGGTAAAACAGTGAAAAATACTTACACTTATATTTACTTTCACTTCTAGAAAACGTTTTAACTGATAACCAGTCTCACTAGATTAGAATAATTTTAAATTAATCCCCAAAATTTATGCATAACCCTTTAATTTCGTGGTATAGTACAGTACAATAGCTTATAGATTATAATAATTCTAATCTGAAAGCACATACTACAATTCAACAGGAGGGTTATGTATGAAATTGTTAGACTATAACATGGAAGGCCAAGAGCTCGTTGCTACAGTCATGTCTACGCAAGGCCACTTGTTTCAATACACATTCGACATTACTACACCGGAATACGAAATCTTAGACGTACTTGAAGACATCAATATGCATGTGGACCAAGGTCAACACCCACTAGGCTGTACATTACTTAAAAAATACGACTTTGAGGATGTGGTCCAATATTCTATGTAATCATTCCATCCTCAACCCTAATTAAAAGCGCGTGTCTACTTGATTTCACTCAGTACCAAGTAAACACGCGCTTTTTACTATACTTATGAAATACTTCCAAGACCTTGAACATCTCGATTGCTCTCTTGTGTCAGCTCACGACAGGATACCAATTTCCCATCTTCATTAAACTTAAAGAGTGCATACACTTCGACGACACCTTCTGAGCCGTCCTTTTTCAATACTTCTACATCATATCTTAGAAATACACTGCGCTGGCTTTCATCAACCAACTCATCCTTAAATGACTGAACCATCAACTTCTCCACGACTTCCTTCAACTTACGCAAATGCGCTTTAAATCCAGCTAAATCTACTTTATCGTGATCGGTTACTTGCGTGTAATCCGTCGCAAAGTAATCATCGATACATTCCACCTTCAAATCGATGAGTATATCTTGATAAATCGCTCTGATACGTTGTTGAATTTCTTCTTTCGTCATCCCATTTTCCCCTTTCATTTTATAAAAATACGCGCCTTAAGCAGTGAGTTCATCACACTCAAATCTACTTAAAACGCGCATAAAATCCATATTCGCTTATAAATCCCACTTAATCAACGTTGAAGAATAAGCAAGTCCGCCGCCAAAGCCGACGAGTAACGTTAAGTCACCTTTCTTCATTTGACCACGCTGCATCGCTAAATCAATCGCGAGTGGAATCGTAGCTGAAGACGTGTTACCGAAGTACTCTAAACTCATCAATAACTTCTCTTTATCGAGACCTGCACGTTCGCAAATAGACTCGTCCATACGTGCGTTGGCACTATGAGGCACGAACCAAGCTAAATCATCCGTCGTATAATCTGTCTTCGCGAGTGTTTCTTCGATAATCTTAGGCACTTTACCTACTGCCCATTTGTACACACCCCGGCCATTCTGAACAATCTTACCAGGGTTCTCTAAATCTTCGTCGAACATCGTCTGATTATGTTCAGTGCAATATAAGTTTGGCGCTTTAGCACCATCTGAGCCAAAGGTACTTGCGATAAAGCTTGGCTCATCTTCAGTATATTCAACGAGGAATGCGCCTGCACCATCGCCGAAGAGGATACATGTTGTGCGGTCAGTATAATCTGTGATTTTAGACAACACTTCCGAAGCAATCACGAGAATCTTCTTGTTCTGACCTGACGAAATCAAGCCATTCGCTAGGTTTAAAGCGTAAGTAAAGCCTGCACATGCCGCATTGACATCAAACGCACCTGCATGTTCTAAGCCAAGTCTCGCTTGAACGTATGAGGCTACACTCGGCGTCTTGTAGTCCGGTGTGAGCGTCGCGTTGATGACCATATCCACATCGGATAAATCTACGTCATATTTCTCCTGTAAGTCCAATACAGCTTGATAGCTCATATCACTAGAGTATTCGTCCTCCGCAGCAATACGTCGCTCTTTCATCCCTGTACGTTGCTGGATCCACTCATCGGAGGTCTCTACGATTTCTTCAAAATCTTCGTTCGTCATCACTTTTTCAGGTACATATGCCCCTTGTGCAGTGATTTTCGCATAAGATTTCATTCTTTCACCTTCTTTATCTTTCTCACTCTCAATATAACATTAATTTCACTTCACGTGCTTAGGTTTAACATAGCATAACGCGCGGCCACTCGTGAATAGCGAGTGTGATATTCCTTATTCTGTATGTATTAGTGACGCTTTTTCTAGTAATGGTACAATGGTTTCCCACTTCGCGGAGCGCTTATTCTGCACACTAGTATGAATGTGGCGCTCGTCTACACCATGCTTTTCCCCCACTAACTCACCTACGCCACACGCTAACTTATTTCGGCACGTTCCCTCATTGCTCTACTACTCGGCCCGCACTCAAACCTAAGCCACCTCATTCTCCAATAATAAGCGAAGAACCTCGCAAGCACATGCCTACGAGGTTCATCTATCTCAGTATTAGTTTTCTTCTTTAACGTAAGGTAATAACGCCATTTGACGTGCACGTTTGATTGCTGTAGTCAACATACGTTGATATTTAGCAGAAGTGCCTGTCACACGACGTGGTAAGATCTTACCACGTTCTGAGATGAAGCGTTTTAATAATTCAGTGTCTTTGTAGTCGATGTGAGTAATGCCATTCGCTGTGAAGTAGCATACTTTTTTACGACGACGTCCGCCTCTTCTTGGACCTGCCATGGTTAACTGCCTCCCTTATTCATATTTGTTATTTATATCCGTTCGTTTACTTTAGAATGGTAAATCATCATCACTAATATCAATCGGACCATTCGCATTCGCAAATGGATTGTCAGATTGATTATTGTTGGATGAGTTATTGTTGTACGACGTATTCTGACCTGACTGTTGGCCACCAAATCCTTGTCCTTGACCGAAGTCTTGGAAATTGTTGTTGGATTGTTGGTGACGTTGGTTCTGACCTTTAGGTTCAAGGAATTGAACGCTGTCACAAACCACTTCAGTCACAAAGATACGTCGACCTTCTTGGTTTTCATAGCTACGTGATTGAATACGACCGTCAACGCCAGCTAAACTACCTTTAAAGAGATAGTTGCTTACATTCTCTGCTTGTTTACGGAAGACAACGCAGTTAATGAAATCAGCTTCGCGTTCACCTTGCGCATTGGTAAAAGTACGATTGACGGCAAGAGTGAATGTCGCTACACTCACGCCTGAGGGTGTTGTTCTGTAATCTGGATCTTTCGTTAAGCGACCTACTAAAACAACTCTATTGATCATTTAAGCGCCCCCATATTATTTTCTTGTCTTGTCATCGTCTTCGTTGATAACAATGTAACGGATGATATCATCGCTGATTTTAGCTAAACGTTGGAATTCGTCAGTAGCTTCGTTGTTATCAGTCTTGATACGTACGATGTTGTAGTATCCTTCTTTAAAGTCATTGATTTCGTAAGCTAAACGATGTTTGCCCCAATCTTTAGTTTCTAAAACCTCTGATCCGTGTGAAGCTAAGATGCCGTTGAAACGTTCTACAACTGATTTCTTCGCATCTTCTTCAATGTTAGGACGAACGATGTACATTACTTCGTATGTTGCTGCCATGTGTATTGCACCTCCTTATGGTCTATGCGGGGAATCTCGTGACTCAATTCAGACACCGAAGTGCCTTACTTCAGTCATTTCATCCCAAGGAATAATTTTCATTAATTCCAATCTAGAATTATATCAGACACTTTCACTTTTTACAATCCTATTCACCTTGATTTGAGACGATTTTTCTACTCCAACTATTTACAATGTGATTACAGGTATTACGAGTTGTTATAAAATTGGGGCTGACGGTTGTCAAACGTTATTTAATCTTTTACGATTACTATTATATTTGGAATTTAAATATGTTCTCACTTATATATAAGACTAGCTTTACTTTAATTTTATCCAAAAATAAATATAAAGGAGCATCATACATGGTTTCATCACTCAAAAAAGGACTAGTCACGGCAGGTATCCTCGGCGTATCGACGCTCGCAATGACTTCAACATCACACGCAGCGGAACAGCATAAAGGGACAATGGGCTCTGGTTATCAAGAATACTTACAAAAACACCCTGAAAAAGCTCAAAAACCTGACTCTAATGATCAAAACGGCTCACCATTCCGTTCAGCAGAAAGTGGTCAAACCGCTTCAGGTGAGCGTGTGTTAGACATCTCCGAATGGCAAGGACAGCTCACTCAAGCGCAAGTCAATCAATTGAAGAAGAACTATGACTTCATCATCATCCGCGGTCAATACGGCTCTGAATATGTCGACAAGACGTTAGAACACAACTCTGCACTCCTCGACCAAGCAGGAATGAAATTCGGCGTGTACTCATACAGTATGTACGAGAATGCGCAAGATGCACGCTACGAAGCGCAAACACTTTACAATCGCGCACCTAAAGCAAGCTTCTACGTGAATGACTTCGAACAGAACTCAGTCACTTCAGGTACGACAGATGAAGCAACTTCTGCTTGGTATGACGAAATGAAGAGCCTAGCTGGTAATAAGAAAGTCCTCTTCTACTCTTATGAGAACTTCATGTTACAGAACGCAGCGAACTCAGTAGGTGACTACGATGGCTACTGGATGGCGTCTTACACGAACCAAGAACCGTCACGTGAGAAAGTGTTATGGCAGTACACAGATAGCTACTATTCACCTGAATTACAACAGAATGTGGATGCGAACTACCTAGATTCTAACGTGAATGCACAATGGTTCACTTCATAAGTTAAGATTGAAATAGGGCCTGGAACGACATTAAATTTTATTCAATTTAAGTATCATTCCCCTCACATCAGATACAAATTTCTTTTAATGTTCCAGGCTCTTTCTCATATTATTTACTATCAGCTCCATGTGAATGATACCATTGGTACAATTTCTTCGCTCCAATAATAATTTCTGGCAACATCATTCCAATAATCAATATGTACATAAACCAATCGCTCATCATGTTGCCCACCCCTTATTTTCTGATTATTGTGTTAACTAATAAACCTATTATATCCTAAAGTGCGTCTACACACTGCTTATAAGCAATTCAAATACTCGCGAAATTCTCAAATTTTTAGACGCCCGACCGTCTTCTTTTCCATAAAATCTACTACCGCACACAAAAAAGCCCACCTTCCATATACGGAAAGTGAGCTTCTGTAGCAATCGAATTACACCACTCCGCAAGACTTACACGTTAAATCTGAAGTGGACAACGTCGCCATCTTGCATGATGTAGTCTTTACCTTCTAAACGTTGCTTACCTGCTTCTTTCGCACCGTTCTCGCCATTGTATTCTACGTAATCTTCATAGCTGGTTACTTCGGCACGGATAAAGCCACGTTCGAAGTCTGTATGGATGACACCGGCACATTGTGGTGCGGTCATGCCTTTTCTAAATGTCCATGCGCGTACCTCTTGCACACCTGCAGTAAAGTACGTCGCTAAACCGAGCAAGTCATATGTTGTGCGAATTAAGCGGTTGAGTCCAGGCTCTTCTAGACCTAAGTCCTCTAAGAACATGTCGCGATCTTCATCGTCTAATGTTGCGATTTCTTCTTCCACTTTCGCACTGATCACGATGACTGTAGAGCCTTCGTTTTCTGCATATTCGCGAATCGCTTTGACTTTCTCGTTATCGTCGTCGCCAATTTCATCTTCGCCAACGTTTGCGATGTACAACATTTGTTTAGACGTCAGTAATTGTGCTTGATTTACAAATTTTTGATCTTCTGCATCGAATTCTAAACTGCGTACGGGTTGACCTGCTTCAAGCGTCTCTTTAATACGTGTTAAAATGCGTACTTCATTTTCGGCATTTTTATCTTTTTGACGTGCCATCTTTTCAAGTTTCGGTAAACGTTTTTCAACAGACTCTAAATCTGCTAACACGAGCTCCATATTGATTACTTCAATGTCATCAATTGGATCGACTTTACCTGAAACGTGCGTCACATTATCATCATCAAACGCACGCACAACTTGGCAAATTGCGTCGACTTCACGGATATGAGAGAGGAATTTGTTTCCGAGACCTTCACCTTTAGAAGCCCCTTTCACGATACCTGCAATATCAGTGAATTCGAAAGTCGTTGGAACGGTCTTCTTAGGTTCTACCATGTCCGTCAAGACGCCTAAGCGACTGTCAGGCACTTCAACGATACCCACGTTTGGGTCGATCGTTGCGAAAGGATAGTTCGCTGCTAGCGCCCCTGCTTTAGTTATTGCATTGAAAAGGGTAGACTTCCCGACGTTAGGCAAGCCTACGATACCTGCTGTTAAAGCCATGTTTCATTCTCCTTATTCTTCAGTATCTTGATGAGATTCAAGTACTTTTTTGATTTTTTTATTAAAAGTCTGACGTGGAAGCATAATACTTCTATGACAATGTTCACATTTGATTCGGATATCTGCGCCCATTCTAATAATCTTAAAACGGTTTGTTCCACATGCATGTTGCTTCTTCATTTCTATAATATCATTTAAACCGTAGTTATTCATTAAGCTGTCACTCCTCCGAATTCGCGAGCGGAATTATTCTTTATCCGGGTCATATTGTACCATAAGCGGTTTAGGCATTTTAATCCCTTTTACTTTAAAGAAATTATAAATCTCTTTACGCAAGATACGGCCACCTGCTGTGCCTTCTCCAGGAATCGTTTCAGCCGTAATACCGAGCACAATTTCATCACGATTGAGCGAGTTAATACCGATGACAGTGGGATCAGAAACGAATAAGTAGTATTTAGAACGGATGGACACTAAATATTCGCTGAGTTGTTTTTCCACTTTATCGATATTCTCTTCTGGTGAAACTGGAATATCTATAATAGATGTGCCGTTCGTCACTGAATAGTTAGTGATTTCGCCCATACTACCATTTGGTAAGACCGTGAGCTCACCACTGATTGTATTAATACGTGTAGAGCGTAAACCGATAGACTTCACAGTACCTTCTGCGACAGTCGTACCGCCACTATTAATCTTCACGTAATCACCGACATCGAATTGATTTTCAAAGATAATGAAGAAACCTGTGATGATGTCTTTCACAACTGTCTGAGCACCGAAACCAACAGCCAGACCTACAACACCTGCACTGGCGATGATACCTTCGACACTAATACCAAATTTCTTCAAGATGGTCGTAATGACGATAAACCATACGACGTAACTGACGATGTTCTGAACGAGCGAAATAAGCGTCTTCGAACGTTTCTTATTTCCTTTATTACCTCTGTTCTGCAATTTAAAGAACTGCTGAATAATCTTATTTAAGATTCTGATGACAATCCATGCGACGATAAGATAGACGATAACCATAATCGCTTTAGAAGCGAAGTGTTGGTACGTCTCAGGTTTCGTTAACGGTTCAGCGATGGACTTTAAGATGCTTAATACCTGATTCAAAGAAAGACCTCCTCTAATATCTACTCATCAGTTTACACCTTCACTCAAACTTTGCCCTCCACCTTGAGGTCGAAATGAGCGGAGATCCTGCTAACTCAATGAGTCTGACGTACGTTAGAATGTTCAAATTGGGCTTAACCCTTACTCTTAGCGTAACTTATCAAGAATTCAATATAAAATAACTCACCTGCATAGTCAATAAGTGTGTCCTATCATGCTTCGACCCCCACCACATGTTAAGGGCTGTTTAAAACGACCACTTATCTCGTCTGTTCTACCAGTTGTCTGAAAAGCCGCTATCAGCTCTAAAAATGTGTTTTACTATACTTAGCACTTTGACAAAGGAGAGGTGAATGTGAAACTTAAACTCAATATCGGAAGAGCCCATCCCGAAGAACAGATCTCAATTGAGGGACCTGAGATGACAGAAGAGATTCAACAGCTCGTCTCGTATGTCGATGACTTAGGAAGGTTAACAGAAATCAAAGGAAGCATTGAGGGTGATATTTACTTTCTCGACATCAAGGACATTCGCTCATTTATGTCACTGAATAAAAAAGTTTATGCATGCACGCGTGACACAGAATATAGGGTTACTTATCGTTTATACGAACTTGAATCTGCACTTCCTACACAGTTCGTACGTATTTCAAAATCTGAAATTGTGAACATCGATGCGATTTATAAGTTACAGCTTCAAGCCAACGGGTTAATTCGCATTTATTTCAATAATGTAGATTATACGCATTCATCGCGTCGTTATCTTAAATTAATTAAGGAGAGGTTGTCACTATGAGAGGAATCTTTAGAAGTAGTATGTTAGGTATCATAATCGGTCTTGCCTTGTCGCTCGTCTTTAGCTTTATCTTTGGGCACGGACACTATTATCCTCAATCACCTGTTTCAACGATGGGTCACCTTTACTATGCACACTTGAATGAACCTACAATTATGTTGTTTTCCATCATTATCTGGGCACTCATTGGACTATTATTCTTTGTAGGCGGACTGTTATACGAACGTGCAGAGTGGTCACTATGGAAGATTACTATCGCTCATTTCATATTGATGTTCGGTGGATTCTTCCCTTTAGCCATTTTAGCAGGATGGTTCCCACTCAAAGTCGCTCCTATTATTAGCTTTGTCATTATCTACATCGTCATTTATAGTATTATTTGGATCATTCAGTATCAGCGAAATAAAAAATCTGTCGCAGAAATCAATCGTGCTTTAAATCAAAGAAGATAACATCAATATCGCTTGTCTATGAATGTAAGAGCAGTCTCAGAAGGCTCACTCCACTCTTACTTAGACAAGCGATTCTTCTTGGGCGAACAGCTGCAACAAGAATGTCTCATCATTCTCGATTGAGTTGACGAATAAGACGCTTAAATTCTTCTTCTGAGGTGAATTCGAAAGTAATCTGCCCTTTCTGTTTTCGTGTCGAAATCGTCACATCCGTGCCGTAATGTTCTTTGAGCTGGCGTTCTTGTTTTTGAATAAAACGCGGTTTCGTTTGCTTAGTCGCTTTCTGAGAGGTTTGCTTTTTAGGTTCATTGTCAGCTAAATAACTTTCTAAATACCGGACGCTCCAATGTTCTTTAGACACCCGGTTGGCTAACCGCTTCATCGCTTGCGCGTCCTTAACCGCAAGCAATGTGCGTCCATGACCACCAGAAATCTCACCTTTTCTCACCATATCTGCCACTGATTTAGGCAAGTTCAACAAACGCAACATATTCGCGACATATGGTCGAGACTTACTCAAACGTTTCGCGACATCTTGTTGCGTAATATGTAAATCATCCATCAGCTTCTGATAACTTTCCGCTTCTTCCATCGCATTCAAATCTTCACGCTGCAAATTCTCAATAATCGCCAACTCCATCATATCTGTCTCAGTCAGAGCTTTCACAATCGCTGGCATTTCAGTCAAACCAGCAAGTTGCGAAGCACGATAACGTCGCTCACCCACGACGATATAATAGCCTTGAACGCTTTCGCTTAGCACGATAGGTTGCAAGATGCCATGTTGACGAATCGAATCAGCGAGGTCATTTAACTTCGTTTCATCGAACGTTTTGCGAGGTTGATAAGGGTTCGGTTTAATTTGCTGAATAGGTATAGATTGAACTTTCTCGTCTGCTTGTTGCGCGATACGTTGGTCGTTGGATAACGCCATGCTTTGCACTCCCTCATGTGTGATTCATTACTCTTTATTGTAAAAAATTTCTCTCTTACTAAACAAGTATTTATCCTAGATACAGCAAGACTTCTCCATCATTTTCGAATTACACCAAATCACAATTTTCAGAAAAAGTAGTTGACAAATAAAATCCCGCTCTATAAACTTAATGATAACAAGTTCACAACGCATTGAAACACAGCAATAAGGAAAGTAGAACTTACACTGCTGGCACAGAGAGTCTTCGTTTGCTGAAAGAAGATCCAGAAAGAAAGTTTGAAAATGGCCTTTGAGTGTTGATGCCAATATGAGGTGTCAACGGGTTCGCCCGTTATAGCGAGACAGTATTAACATTTGTTAAATGGCGTACTGGATTCCCACGTCCTCAACCGTGTTGATACTCATTTTGTATAGACGAAATGGGTTTTTATTTTGCACTCGGTGAGAGGTTACTTCGTTCAACCATTCACGACTTTAACTGATGGCGTACTGGTTGAGGTTGCTTTAGCGATAAAGTGACAAATATAGGTGGTACCACGAAATTGAAGCTTTCGTCCTTTACATCCGATCCAATTCGGGTTTAAAGGACGGAAGCTTTTTTTATTTTACTCACAAGGAGGTTGTTCACGCATGAAAGATACTGAATTCGCTCAAATCGCGCTCACTCAAGACGCGACCGGTGCAATTGCAAACCCTATTCACCTATCTACCGCCTATCAACATCCACATCTAGGTGAATCGACAGGCTACGATTATACGCGAACTAAGAATCCGACACGTTCAGCGTTTGAAGAAGCGTTTGCCCGCCTTGAACAGGGTACATCCGCTTTCGCAACATCAAGTGGCATGGCTGCGATCCAACTCATTTGTCATCTCTTTCAACCTGGTGACGAAGTACTCGTGTCCTTTGATTTATATGGCGGGACCTTTCGACTTTTCGCACATTACGAAACGCACTACGACATTCATTTTACTTATGTGGATTTCACAAATTATACGGAAGTGCAACGAGCGATTACACCCCAGACACGTGCATTGTTTATCGAACCGATTTCCAATCCACAGATGATTGCGATTGACGCTCAACCGTATTACGAACTGGCACGACAACATAACTTGCTCACGATTATCGACAACACATTCTTAACACCGTATCTCTCTACACCCTTAGCAGACGGAGCAGATATCGTGCTTCACTCGGCGACGAAGTATATTGGCGGCCATAACGATGTCCTCGCAGGAGTAGTTACGGTGAAAGATGACAGGTTAGCAGAAACACTGGGGAGTTATCACAACATGATAGGCGCCACGCTTTCGCCCTTTGATAGCTACCTACTACAACGTGGCTTGAAGACCCTTCACCTACGCATGGAACGTGCAGCGTCGAACGCGCGTCGTTTAGCAGAGCGTTGCGAGGAGTTGGAAGCGATTAGCGAGGTGCTCTATAGCGGCCGAACGGGCATGTTGAGTTTACGACTGAATCCTCAATACGACGTTGGGCTATTGTTAAAAAATCTCAAAACCTGTATCTTCGCTGAAAGTTTGGGTGGCACGGAGACGTTTATTACGTTCCCTTATACGCAAACGCACGTCGATATGCCTGATGAGGAAAAAGCCAAGCGCGGTATTGACGAATATTTAATACGACTCTCGGTAGGCATTGAATATTATGACGACATTGAACACGACATTATTCAAGCATTAAATCAAGCACAGAAAGGAGTGGTCACATGACATTATCGCCAGAAACAGAAGTCCTCTTCGATCAACAGAGAGGGCACACCTACGATTCAGCTAACCCACCGCTCTATGACTCTTCGACGTTTCATCAATCGCAATTAGGTGGGCACACGGCATTTGATTATGCGCGCAGTGGCAACCCTAATCGCCAACTGTTGGAAGAGAAACTTGCGCGACTTGAAGGTGGGACACACGCCTTTGCTTTCGCTTCCGGTATCGCCGCAATTACAGCCATCTTCTTATCTCTGAAGTCTGGAGACCACGTAATCTTGCCTGACGATGTCTATGGCGGCACCTTTCGACTGACACGTCAAATTCTGAATCGTTTTAACCTTCACTTTACAACCGTTGATACGACAGATATTAAAAATATTCAGCGTGCAATTCGACCAGAGACACGGCTACTCTATTTGGAAACACCGTCCAATCCGAAATTTAAGATTACGGACATTCGTCGTGCGACAGAACTCGCACATCAGCATCACATCGATGTCGCTGTAGATAATACGTTTATGACACCTTTAGGCCAATCCCCGCTTCAGTTAGGCGCGGATATCGTCATTCACAGCGCGACGAAATTTCTCAGCGGACACAGTGATTTAATTGCAGGCGCTGTCATCGTTAAGCGCAACGATTTAGCGGAGCAGCTTTACCTTTTACAAAACGGAACAGGAACGGCATTATCTGCTCAAGATAGCTGGACTTTGGCTAAACATTTAAAAACGTTACCCGTCCGCTACAACCAATCTGTGGCTAACGCGCACAAGGTCGTCCAATTTCTCGAACAACATCCTGCAGTGCGTGAAGTGTACTATCCAGGTTATAGCGATCTACATCTTTCACAAGCCCGCCATGGTGGCGCAGTACTCGGATTTCGACTTCAAGATGAAACACGTGCACAAGCCTTTGTCGATGCGCTCACACTTCCACTCGTCTCAGTCAGTTTGGGTGGTGTAGAAACAATCTTGTCTCACCCAGCTACGATGTCACATGCAGCGATTCCACAGGATATTCGAGAGGCTAGGCAAATTACATGGGGACTCTTTCGACTTAGCGTTGGTCTTGAAGATCCAACCGAATTGATTGCCGACCTCAATCACGCATTCAAGGAGGGATGTGATGGATAAACTTTTACACAAACTACAGACACAAGTTCTCGTCGGTGATGGCGCAATGGGCACGATACTCTTCACAGAAGGGTTGGATACCTGCCCAGAAGCTTACAACCTCACGCATCCTGAGAAGATTGAGGCGATTCACCGTTCGTACATTGAAGCTGGGGCGGACGTCATCCAAACCAACACGTACGGCGCAAACTTTGAGAAGTTGAAAGCATTTGGCTTGGAGCACAAAGTGAAACACATCCACCAAGCTGCAGTAGCGATTGCTCAACGTGCAGCTCAACCTGAGACCATCATTCTCGGTACTGTCGGAGGCTTTCGCAGTGTAACGCAGGAAGATTTAAGCTTGTCGACGATTCTCTATCATACCGAACTACAGATCGAGACCTTAATCCAAGCTGGTGTCGACGCGCTACTCTTTGAAACGTACTACGACTTAGAGGAACTCACCGCCGTCGTCAAGCTTTCCCGAGAGATGACCGATCGTCCGATTATCGCGCAACTCACCGCTTCCAACACGCATTATCTAAAGGACAGCACGGAAATTAACCGAGCGATTCAGCAAGTCATCAAGTGTGGCGCAAATGTTGTTGGACTTAACTGTCACCACGGGCCACATCACATGCAGCAGTCTTTCTCACACATAGATCTACCACAAGATGCGTATCTCTCGTGTTATCCGAACGCGAGTCTGCTCGATATTGAGAACCAAGAGATACGTTATAGCGATAATGCAGCTTACTTCGGTAAAATGGCGCAAAAACTCATTAACGAAGGCGTTCGACTTATTGGAGGATGTTGTGGCACGACACCTGAACATGTGCGCTATATCAAGCAAGCCGTCAAAGATTTGTCACCGGTCACACGTAAAAATGTCATTCCTATCAAACAACGTGAACGCACACAGCCGACGCCTACACGAAAGAAAAACCTGACGTCCATCGTCAAACAACGGTCGTCGATCATCGTCGAATTAGACACACCGAAGCACTTGGATACGTCCACTTTCTTCGACAACGTCCAACAACTCGACCAACTGGGTATCGACGCCATTACTTTAGCCGACAATTCGCTCGCTACTGTGCGTATCAGCAACATCGCAGCGGCAAGCATTATCAAACAGCAATACAACTTAGAACCTTTAGTACACATCGCCTGTCGAGACCGCAATTTAATTGGCTTACAGTCTCATCTTCTCGGTCTGTCTTTACTCGATATCACCGAAATATTAGCGATTACCGGTGACCCTGCACGTATCGGCAACCTCCCAGGTGCTACCAACGTGTATGACGTCAATTCACGAGGACTCACTGAAATGGCTGTGCGTTTTAACCAAGGTATTAATACAGACGGCGCGGAGTTGAAACAACGTACGCATTTTAATATCGCTGGCGCCTTTGATCCTAACGTCCGTCGCTTAGACTACGCAGTTAAAAAGGCGGAACAGAAGATTAAGCACGGAACACATTACTTTATTACGCAACCCGTCTACAGCAGTGACAAGATTCAAGAAATCTATGAAGCTACAAAGCATTTAGAAACGCCGTTCTATATCGGTATCATGCCGATAACGAGCTACAACAATGCGTTATTTTTACACAATGAAGTCCCAGGCATCACACTCTCTGACGACATCTTGGAGCAGTTTGAAGCGGTAAAAGACGACGCAGCACAGACGAAAGCACTGAGTCTCAAACTCTCGAAAGCATTGATTGAGACTGTCCATCGCTACTTCAATGGCCTATATCTCATCACACCATTTCAACGCGTGGACTTGACCATTGAACTCGCACACTATTCACAAACCATCACTTCAACGAAACAGGAGGCATTATTATGACAATTACAACATCAAATTTAGGATTCCCAAGACTAGGTAGAAAGAGAGAATGGAAGAAAGCCATTGAAAGTTACTGGGCACACCGCATTACACTCGAGGAACTGCACGAACAGCTCAATGCGTTACACAAGGAGAACCTCTTACTGCAGAAACACTATCATCTCGACAGCATTCCTGTAGGAGACTTCTCACTTTATGATCACGTGTTAGATACATCTCTACTCTTCAACATTATTCCTGAACGTTTCCAAGGTCGCCCTGTCGACACAGATTTACTCTTCGACATCGCGCGTGGTAATAAAGAGCACGTCGCAAGCGCTTTGATTAAGTGGTTTAACACGAACTACCACTACATCGTGCCGGAGTGGGACAACGTCGAGCCTAAAGTGACGCCCAATACATTGCTCGAGCGATATAAATTTGCGCAATCTCTTAACGTCGAGGCGCATCCTGTGATTCTCGGTCCTATTACGTTTGTCGCATTATCGAAAGGGGGTACGCAGTCATTTGAAGAGAAAGTGGAAACGTTACTTCCGTTGTACCAACAAGTATTAACAGAACTCGTTGAAGCAGGTGCGCCTTATATTCAAATCGATGAACCTATTCTCGTGACAGACGATAGTGCATCATATGAGGAGATCACTCAACGTGCGTATAACGACCTTGCCGAAGCAGGGTTAGGTGACAAACTCGTCATTCAAACATACTTTGAACGCGCAAACATCGCATTTCTGAACACCTTACCTGTGAAAGGTTATGGTTTAGACTTTGTACACGATCATGATTACAACTTAGCGCAACTTCAGTCTGGTTATCTCGATAAAGAGAAAGCGATTTATGCCGGAATTATCGACGGTCGCAACGTGTGGGCTGCAGATTTAGAGGATAAAAAGCATTTGATTGAGACGTTACTTAACTATACAGACGAACTCGTGATTCAGCCGTCATCTTCCCTTTTACATGTGCCTGTATCACTCGATGATGAAGTACTCGAAGAAGATATCGCAGAAGGCTTAAGCTTCGCGACTGAAAAACTCGACGAACTTGATGCATTAAAACGCCTCTTCAACGATAACGACGCGGACAAGTTCAACACATTACAAGCGCGTTATGAACGCTTTAACCAACAAGATTTCAAAAATGCGGAGTATGATTTCGAGGCTGTACGCACGGCGCGCCAATCGCCATTTGAGATACGCCGCGTCGCACAACAAGAACACTTACAGTTGCCGGATCTACCTACGACTACGATTGGCTCATTCCCTCAATCCACTGAGGTGCGTAAACAACGGGCGGATTGGAAGAATCAACGCATTTCCGACACAGAATATCGCACGTTCTTAGAACAAGAAATCGCCCGCTGGATTCGCATTCAAGAAGATATCGGACTCGACGTCTTCGTCCATGGTGAGTTCGAACGTAACGACATGGTGGAATACTTCGGTGAGCGTCTTCAAGGCTTCCTCGTAACGAAATACGGTTGGGTGCAATCTTACGGATCTCGTGCTGTGAAACCACCTATCATCTATGGTGATGTGAAATGGACAGAACCGATTACGGTAGCTGAAACGAAGTATGCGCAAAGTCTCACGGCTCACCCGGTCAAAGGTATGTTAACAGGGCCTGTAACAATCTTGAACTGGTCATTTGAACGTGTAGACATTCCTCGTTCACGCGTACAAGATCAAATTGCGCTCGCGATTAATGAAGAAGTGCTCGCATTGGAAGAAGCGGGTATACGTATTATACAAGTCGATGAACCTGCTTTGCGTGAAGGTTTACCGCTCCGTTTTGAATATCATGAAGATTACTTACAGAAAGCTGTCCATTCCTTCCGTTTAGCGACATCATCAGTGGCAGATGCGACACAAATTCATACGCATATGTGCTATTCTCAGTTTGGACAAATTATTCACGCTATTCGTGAGCTAGACGCAGATGTTATTTCTATTGAAACATCACGCAGTCATGGTGATTTGATCAAAGACTTTGAAGATATTACGTATGATTTAGGAATTGGACTTGGCGTCTACGACATTCATAGTCCACGTATTCCTACAGAAAGTGAAATTACGACGGCGATTACACGTGCTTTACAGAATATTGACCGTTCATTGTTCTGGGTGAACCCGGACTGTGGCTTGAAGACGCGTAAGGAAGAAGAAGTGAAAGAAGCCTTGAGTGTGCTAGTAGAGGCAGTACGTCATTTACGTGAAGATAATTGAGAGGAGACGTCTTGATTGAGATGGAGTGAATCCGCTCTTCAAGCTTGATGAGGATTTATGATTGTTAAAATGTTTCATGAATCCTCACCATCTCTACATTCAACGATTAGATAAGAAATACCCTATCAGTAATTATTTACGTATTTTAATAAAAGAAAGGTGATACACATGAGCTATCCACTTTGGAAACAACTTGAACAACTGAAGTCTGACACGTGGGTCGATTTAACCCACACCTTTGACGAGGAGATTCCACGCTTTAGCGACTTTGAAAAGGCAGAAGTGTCAACGCTATTCACAGTGCCAGAACATGGTTTCTTCGTACAACGTTGGAATATCGTCACTCAGTACGGTACACATATTGATGCGCCTATTCATTTCGTCGAGAACAAACGCTATTTAAACGACCTTGATTTAAAGGAACTCGTCTTGCCGCTTATCGTGTTAGATTACGCTAAAGAAGCGCAAGAGGATGCCGATTTCGTGCTCACGCGTGACCATTTACTCGAATGGGAGTCTAAACACGGTGCGATTGAGAGTGGCACGTTCGTAGCTTTACGCACAGATTGGTCTAAACGTTGGCCGGATACTGAAGCGTTTGAGAATAAAGATGAGGAGGGCAATCAACACTTGCCTGGTTGGGGACTCGACGCATTGAAGTTCCTACTTGAAGAACGTGGCGTTAAAGCAATCGGCCATGAAACGTTTGATACCGACGCTTCTGTCGATACTGCTCGCAATGGCGATATCGTTGGTGAGCGTTATGTACTCGGTCAAGATACGTTCCAAGTCGAACTATTAACGAACTTAGATCAACTTCCTACGCGTGGAGCTATTATTTACACGATCAGTCCGAAGCCGAAAGATGCGCCAGGCTTCCCAGTCCGCGCCTTTGCGATTAAAGAATAGTATACGAGATGAGGCTTAAACGTGCGTATAGCAATCGCGTCTAAGCCTTTCTCTATGATGTAGATTGTGAGAGGTAAGATTTCACTATTATAAAAATCATTAAGTTAGGCGAATAAAATATTTTTAACGAAACTTCAACCCCTTTTAACTTAACCAACTAAGACACACAATCATGTATACTGATAGTACGTATAACGAATTACAATCGAACGCGAACGAATTAGTTTAACCCACTCAATCATAGGATTACAATAGCAATGAGAGGTGATATGGATTGCAACTCAATTCGACAAATAGTCCCTTTAGCGAAGAACAACTTACACTTTTAAATAAAATATTACCTACACTCACGCCAGAACAGGAGAATTGGTTAAGTGGCTATCTCTTGAGCCAGTCCGAGAAAGCGCAAGTGGAAGAGGACCATGCAGCGCAACAACAAGCGCAAACTGAGACGGCCAACGACACGCGTGCGGATTCAAACGAGGATACGAAAGAAGAGGCAGCAGAAGCGAGCGAAGGCGCAAGTGAGCGTCACAGCTCACTTTCAGAGCGACCTGAGAAGATTACGATCTTGTTCGGGACTGAGACCGGTAACGCGGAATGTGTAGCGGAGGACTTTGAAGAGAAATTACAAGCCCATGACTTTAATACTGAACTCTATGAGATGGACGAATTCACTACGGAAGACCTCCCGCAGACTTCCCCCTTATTCGTCATCTGTTCTACGCAAGGTGTAGGTGAACCACCCATCAATGCGTTGGACACTTACGAATACTTGCACGGCGATGATGCACCAAGCATGGAAGCTGTAGACTTTGCGGTGCTCGCACTAGGTGACCAGGACTTCGATAATTTCTGTCAGGCAGGGAAAGATTTCGACCACATTCTCGGAGAGTTAGGCGGTAACCGTATCGCTCCTCGTGTGGATTGCGACTTCGACTTTGAAGAAACTGCAGAACAGTGGATGGATAAAATGCTTGAAGTACTCAACGCGATTAATCCCGTAGATAGTGACAAGACGGCTACTGAATCGGATTCTGTTGATAAAACTGATGAGAATGTTGCAGACGAGTCTTCTAACAACGAAAGTGCTGGGAAATCAAAGGTGTCAGCTACAACTGATGCGACGGCTAATGATAAAAATAAAGCGGCTTCAACCAACACAGCAAATGAGGCTGTACATGACCCCAACGGTTCAGCTTGTGTCATTACTCAAGCTCCAGAAGATTCAGTGACTCGTGGCGATGTTGCCACACCCTCTGAACAATATACGAAAGCGAATCCATTCCAGTCCACAGTGCTCAAGAATGAGGTATTAACACAACCTGAATCTAACAAGGAAGTACACCATTTAGAGTTGCAAATTGACGGGAATCAAACCCAATACGAACCTGGCGATATCTTAACTATCATTCCTGCCAACAATCCTGAACTCGTAGATGACTTGATTGCGCAACTCGGTTGGAAACAAGATGTAGAAGTACCAGTGAATCACGAAGGTGAGACAGCTACGCTTAGAGAAGCCTTGATTTATCATTTCGAAATTACGAAATTAACACCTACCTTGTTGACGACTGCCGGAGATATGTTTGATAACCCAGATTTATCTGAGCACTTACTAGATGATGGTTGGGCGAAATCCTACGCATATGGCAGAGATTTAATCGACTTACTCACGGATTATCCGCCTCAACAATTGCAGCCTGAGATGTTGCAACAATTGTTACGTAAACTTCCACCACGTGAGTATTCTATTTCAAGTAGTAATCAGAAGACGCCAAATGAGGTTCATATTACAGTGAGTGCAGTGCGTTATGAAGCCCATGGTCGCTCTAGAGAAGGTGTTTGTTCAGTACAAATTGCCGATCGCTTACAACCTGGCGATCACATTCCAATTTATTTCCGTAAAAACCCGAACTTCAAATTCCCATTTGAAGATGATACGCCGATTATTATGATTGGCGCGGGGACAGGAATTGCACCTTATCGTGCTTATTTACAAGAAGCGGAAGAACGACAATTGAAGAAAGATAGTTGGCTGATCTTTGGCAATCAATACAAAGCAACAGATTATCTTTATGAGGAAGAATTAGAAAGTTGGTGCGAACAAGGTTATTTAAGTAAGTTAGATTTAGCCTTTTCACGTGATACAGACGAAAAAGTTTATGTTCAACATCGTTTATTGGAGAATAGCGAAACAATTTATAATTGGATTATTAACGGCGCAGCACTCTTCGTTTGTGGCGATAAAGATCAAATGGCTACAGGCGTCCATGATGCATTGATTGAGGTATTACAGAAAGAAGGTCATTTTCCTGAGAAGGATGCCGAGAAATATGTCACGCAAATGCGTAAAGAGCAGCGTTATCAACGTGATGTGTATTGATAATATAGTGGAAAATGGAACAGGAAAATAAGATAGAGCAGAATAGGAATCACTCTACAAGTTCGGTCGCTTGTGGGGTGATTTTTTTGACATAAAGTTGGAAATTAGGAAGTCGAAGCCAGTAAAATTGTATGATTATAGTTGGTGTTTGAGATCGTTAAAATTTTAATGATAATTACAAGTATTCTTGTTCAATACCATTTATCTTGTTTTAACCATTCAAATTTTAACTCATTTAGTAAAACCTTTTACATTATTTAAGTAGTATACGATTGAAATATAAAAATAGTATAAAATTGACTATAGCCGAAATCACAAAAATGTTATATGATAAGAGTGTCCAAAGGAGGAGGACTTAAATAAAAGTCAGAATTTTTGTGTGACTGGAAACTTTACCTTTTCTAAATTAAATGAAATAGGGTTAAGTTTATGAGATTCGAATGCTTATCGTTATTAGCTATTATTAAAATTCGAAAATTACACTTTAGTTATTAGAAATTCTTTGTACATTTAATTTTATAAATCTGTTTTGACATTACATTATTAATGATACTTTTAAGTGCAAGTTTAAATTTAAGACTAATGGCTAAACACACTTCTAAGATGCAGGAATCAATCTCTAACAATTAAAAATCTCTGAACAGTGAGCTCAACTTGCTCCTTTGGACTCACAAGAATAGCATAAATCTTTTGTCTAGCGACTACACTTCTCTCTCTTTCTTATAAGTGTAGTCGCTTCTTTCTTGTTAGCTCCTTTTTGTTCCGTGCTGACCGTACTGAGGAAATTGAATGGTAAACTGAGCGCCTTCACCTAGTTCAGATTCTACCTCTACAGAGTGATTCAAGTGCTTGGAAATCCGCTTCACAATAAACAATCCAATTCCACTTGATTTTTCATGTAAACGACCATTGTACCCTGAATAACCTTGGTCAAAGATTTTCGGCAAATCTGCACGACTAATCCCAATGCCGTTGTCTCTTATTTCAAGTTTCTGTTCATTCTCATTATAATTAATCCAAATATCTTGTCCTCGCGCGTATTTTAAAGCGTTATTCAAGAGTTGTTCAATCATAATAGAACACCAACGTGCATCAGTAATTACTTTAGCAGTCGATTTCTCATAATGAATCTTCGTTTGATTCTCGATAAATTGTATTGAATATTTCTTAATAAGCGGACGAATCAACTCATCAATCGTGACAGGTGCGAGTACCATATCCGTATTATGATTCAATAATTTCAAATAGCTTAACGCCAAGTTGGAATAGTTGTCAATTTGAAGTATTTCTTGTCTCAGTTGATTCACCATACCCTCTTCATTTCTAGCGAGCAGAAGTTTAGATGCAGTGATTGGCGTCTTCATCTGGTGCACCCATGTCAGAAAGTAAGCTTCTACCTCCTTCTTATATTCAATTTGTTCATTTCGTACATTATGCAGACTTTGCTCTAACGCTTCTACTTGTTCCTCAAGACGCTGGTGCTTTTGATAGCTGATATAACGGTAAAATGCATAAATAGCGAAGACAAAGACGATAATCGCTAAGGCTAACAGAAACGGCATCATAGGTAATGAAAAGACAAAAAATATGAATAAGAATAACACTAATATGAGTAAAATAATTAGTGCTTCATTACTGATGGTTTTTAAGAAATTCATTCTCTTTCACCTCTTAATTTACCCGATAGCCAACATTTTTCTTCGTTTCAATAAAATGAGGTAAGCCGATATTTTGTAGTTTCTTGCGAATGCGAGTCATATTGACTGCCAGTGTATTATCGTCGATAAAATGTTCAGATTCCCAACATTTTTCAATTAAATCTGTCTTACTTACATACTTTCCTTCATTTTGAAATAGTGATTGCATAATTTGTAATTCGGTAAATGATAATTTCTCAGATTGTCCTTGATAGCTCAACTTCGCTTCATCTATCAGTAGCTGACAGTTCTGCACTTCAAGACAATGGTAGTCTGCGATAAAATTGTACGTCCGTCGCATCAGAGCGTGAATCTTAGCTATCGTCAATGACATATCAAAGGGTTTCTCAATAAAATCATCACCGCCCATTTGAATTGCCATAATCTGATCCATATTATCCGTACGCGAGCTAATAAAGATAATTGGCACATTAGAGTGACGTCGTATCTCTTGGCACCAATGGAAACCGTTGAATGACGGTAGTTTAATATCTAATAAGATAAGATGTGGATTACTTTGTTCAAATTCTTCTATAATCGCACTGAAATCTCGTGCAATATCAACCTCGTAGTGCCATTTATTTAATTCAGCTTGTAAACTTTCAGCGATGACCAAGTCATCTTCAATAATTAATATCTTCATGAGATGAACTCCTTTGAACTCGACTTTTCATCATAATTCTTAATTCATATGATACACGTTCAATTCTCTTTTCGCTATGATGAGCCATGGTAGTAATGCTTGGTAGAAATACTATTCAAACATTTTTCTTCGAAAAGAAAGATAGTTCTACACTTTCAGTTTGAGACTTATCTTCAAGAAAAATCGTAGAATTTTTAGAAACGCTATAGTTTTCAATGTTATAACTTTCGCTTGCTTGGGAGAGCTAGGGTTCATAAGAGTGAACCTCTTATGAATCCAGATCTCTACTGCGTAGGACCACACTCAACTAATTTCTTTCGCTCTAAGAGCTCTAGGAATGGATTTTCGTTGTGGTCTAGTTCCATCAAGCGTCTCAAGTCTACATTGAAAACAATTTAAATTTAATTATTAAAAGAAAATAATATCTTTCTATTCTTATTAGTAAAACTATTCATCACTGAATGTATTATCTTTTCACCAACACATCATCTTAGGATGACTAGAAAGTTCAATTTAATTCTTAAGTATTATTATTAATGACTTTAAATCTAAGTAACATCTGCAAAGCACACGCATTAGCTTTAAATATTAAAAAGTCGCTCCAACATGAGGTTGTTGGAGCGACTTTTCTTCACTTTAATTATTCAATTTCTTCGTTTCCTATTGCTCATTTAATCACTTTTATACTGCGGGCAGACTTCCCTCACTTGCCATTAATTGGCATATTTGCGACGTGTACGTTTTCCATCATCATTCTCGTCTTTTAACTTAAATGACATTAGGAAAGCAATACCTGCTAAAACGACTGACGCAAGGAAGGACATGTTAACACCGTGGATAACACCATCCATACCACGTGATGGATCTGCACCGACTGACATAATCGTAATAAAGACTGCCGTACCAATCGCACCGGCCATTTGTCTGAAAGTGTTATTCATCGCTGTACCGTGTGGAATGAGTTCATTTGGTAATTGGTTGATAGATAGTGTAGTCATCGGCATCATAACCATTGCGATAGAAACCATTCGAACCGCGTTCATCGTCGCTAGGTAAGCAAAGCTTGTATGACTATCTAAGTTAATAAACGCCATACTTGAAGCGAATAAGATAAATAGTCCAACTCTTGCTAGCCATTTTCCACCAAACTTATCAAACATGTAACCTGTGAGCGGGTTCATCGCACCCATAATCACAGCACCTGGTAAAAGAGCGAGACCGGATTCAAGCGCACTGAACTGTAACATGTTCTGCATATAAAGTGGCAGGATGACGTTCGTTGAAATCATGACACCAAACACAATCATACTCATGATGGTACCTAGTGTGAAGATACTATGTTGAAAGACGCGGAATTCCAACATCGGTTGTTTGAGCTTGAGCTGACGTGTGATGAAGATGTAAAGCGCAACCACACCGACAATAAGTGGTAGGATAAATTGAACGCTGAGCCAACCTGCACCACTCACACTACTGAAGCTATATAACAAGCCTCCGAAACCGAGTGTAGATAACACCACTGAGAGTTTATCGAGTTTCGGATGTTTCAACTCAGTCACATTACGTAATAAGAAATATGCTGTGATAATGTTGATCACTGCGATTGGTAAGATAATGTAGAAGATACTTCTCCATGTGAGATGTTCAACAAGAATACCTGATAACGTCGGACCAATCGCTGGCGCAAAGGCGATGATTAGACCGAATAAGCCCATCGCAGTTCCGCGTTTATCTTTAGGGAACAACATAAAGAGTAACGTTTGCATGAGTGGCATCATGATACCTGCACCAGCCGCTTGTAAGATACGACCGATAAGTATCGTTGTAAATTCAGGTGCCACTGCACAGAAGACCGTACCTACCGCAAAGATGGCCATTGCTGATAGGAAGAGTTGTCTTGATGTGAAACGCTCAATTAAGAACGCTGTGACTGGAATCATAATACCGTTGACGAGCATGAAGATAGATTGTAGCCATTGGGCTGTATTCTCATCTACCTTTAAATCTTTCATGATTGGCGGGAGTGCTGTACCAAGGAGCGTTTGGTTTAAGATTGTGATAAACGCCCCTGAAAGTAAGACGATAAACAATGGGATGTTCTGTTTCATACTTGAAGTTGAATTGTCCGCCACATATAACCCTTCTTTCTTCTTGACTTTTTCTCGAAACGCGGCTAAGACTCTCAATCATTTTTGTTAGACCTATTCATTTAGGTAAGTTGTATACGTAGACGTCTTAGCGCTTAATATATCTGTTTTTCTTTCTTATCTAGTAAAAACCAACTTTTTCATTCTACGCGTTTACCATAAACTTATGCAATTTTTATGTTTATGGTTTGTTTTACACTTTTAGTTCGCGCCAACTTCTAGTTATATAGATGCTATATTATACCCTAAGAAGTTGATATATAAATATATGATGACGAACACGCTACAATTCGACAAGTGTCCTGCTTTGTAAATTATTTTTATGATATTGACTTACTTCATAATATGCTAGATTTTAATATTAAGTTAACCACCTAAAAAGATAAAAAACAACATGTGAATTTTATATTATTATTGAAGTTCTCAAACTAACAATAAAGAAATGAATTCACATAACGCAGACTCATTGCAACACGAAATCACGCAAAGGACACATCTAACTCAAAAGAAAAGGGAACAAGTCAAAGCACTTCCTGACTTTGGTTTATCTAATCGGAAATTTGCACGTTAATTAAGGATTGCACTACAAATGATTCACAATAAAATGAAACGGGGATGCATCTCTCAGATCAAGCAACATCAAAATGTAAAGATAGAATCTATGGATACTGTCCTTTTAATCACTAACCTGAACGTGCACAGCTTTAATTTGAAAAAAATAAATTACACTCCTAAAGTATTAGTATGTATAACTATGAATTTGTTCAGGGGAATTAACCAGAGAATGTTAGATGATCATTGGTTAGCTGAAGCACTTTTTTATATTCGAAGTTTCATGATACCTTCGAATATAGGTTGATATATTGTATGGTTGCATTGTACACAAAGATTGATGAAGGTCAATTACAGAAACGTAACATTTATCTTTAAGAAATGTGTCGTCGATGCGCCTAAAAAATAAGATATATCAGCCATCATCAGATTCTTTGACAACGCATCAAAAGGTTGAGATTGGAAAACTGAGCTGACTTATTAATGTAACGCGAAACGGTGGTAATCGATACAGCACATGAACGTTCAATAGATTTTATCGAACGTGTATCCGTAACTTAATAAATAATCGACATAAAATGTCAATTTGAAATATTATGATGTGGTGAGTTGACCCCATTAAGTGGGAACTTTATAAAAACACTTTCGTTGAATTCAGTTAAAATGAATCATACGGAGGTGTTTTTTCTATGCGCAAAGTGGCGTATTCAGTTGAAAAAAAATTTAAAGCAGTGAAAATGAAAGCAGAAGGTTATACAACTAAAGAAATTATGTATGAATTAAATATTAAAAATAAAACGCAGGTAGATACATGGTGTAGATGGTATCGAAAAAATGAAACCTATCGGTTTAATCAACAAGTAGGCAAACAATATACCTATAATAAAGGATTAGATGAGCTTTCTGAATTGGAACGATTAAAGTTAGAGAATAGAAGGAACCAGGCTGAACTAGATATTTTAAAAAAGTACAAGGAATTAGAAAGGAAGTGGTACCTGAAGTAGTCATAGAGTTAGTAGATGAGTTAAAGCACAAACACCCTGTGAAGCTCATATTAGAAGTGTTGAATGTACCTAAATCAACTTACTATCGTTGGAAAAATAAGGAAAAAACTGAAGATACAACCGTTAAAAAGGTTAAGGAATTATGCGAAGAAAATCATTACACATATGGCTATCGCAAGATAACTGCCTTGATGAATAAGGACGCTAAACAACCTATTAACCATGAACGTGTCCAAAGAATTATGAGAGAAAATGATTTGAATTGTAGAGTTAGCGTTAAGAAATCTAAACGCCCAGGGAAAGCATACTATCTTACAAGCAATAAACTGAATGGTAATTTTAGAGCGAATCAACCGCTACAAGTACTGACTACAGACATTACGTATCTTCCTTTCGGTAAGTCAATGTTATATTTATCTTCAATCGTCGATTTATATAATGGTGAAATTGTCGCTTATACTATTGGCGATACACAAGATCAAAGTTTAGTGAATGACACATTAAACCAAATCGATGTTCCAGAGGGATGTCTACTTCATAGCGACCAAGGAAGCGTCTATACATCGCCTTCTTACTATCAATTATGCGAAGAAAAGGGCATTATCAGAAGCATGTCTCGCAAAGGTACACCTGCTGATAACGCCCCGATAGAATGTTTCCATTCCTCGCTAAAGTGTGAAACATTTTATCTCAACAATGAGTTAAATAACTCTAACTTCATTGTAAAGGATATTGTCGAAAAGTACATTGAAAACTATAATAATAATCGAATTCAACAAAAATTAGGCTACTTATCTCCTGTACAATACAGAAAATTAGCAGCCTAATTCAAGTGTTTTTATGTGAGTCTCATATTAAGGGGGCACTGCCGAAGTAAATTCATTTTTACTTCACCAGTCCAATTTATTATAGAACTCAAAAAATTAGGTGGCTAAACTCCTCTTGAGTGCTTTGTGAGAGAACTCGAAAAGCTTAAACTAGATGTATGACTTTTCAAAGCCATTTACATAGAGAATGTCGTTACAGCTTTTCTCCCTAGAGGGAACAGTATGGAGAAACGTTTGTTCACCTATAAGATAACGCGGTTCCTTTTTTATATAAAAGGTACGAGATGAAAAAAACATGAACCTATCAAAAATAGATGGCTAAGTTAAACCTGAATTTACGTACTTATATGATTAGAGAAATTTCGTTGCTTCTTTTAATCATTATTAATAAATCTCTTAAAATTGTTATTGGTATTTATTAAATAGTTATGAGTACCTACATACACTCTATTATTGTCGATGTATATAATTTTAGTTACATATTCTAGCACTTTAGTGTCATTCGATGTAAATATAATAGTATGATTTAAATATTTAGAGTTTTTAAGTATATTATTATATAAGTCTATTTGCTTTTTATCATCAAATTTATCAAATAACTCGTCTCCCAAAATAAATTGATTATTTAACAGCGATTTAGCTATTAGGAAACGTTGTATCTCACTTTTAGAGAGATTGTTAGCTTGATGAAGTAATTGAGTTTGAATTTTTCTAGGCTTTTTGTTTACTAAATCTAATAAATCGACATCTTTTAAAATACCTTCTAATTCGCCAAAATCTATATTTTCACTTTTAATATCTAAATTATCTAACATACTTTCTTCTTTAATAAAGTTATTTTGAAAAACAACTCCTAAATTCTCTCTAAAATTTTTATACCCGTATATTATTTCTCCTTTCGATCTATAAAGACCAAGGATAATATTTAGTAAGGTGGTTTTTCCGGAGCCACCTTCTCCTATTATTGCTACTTTTTCACCTTTTTTAATATCAAAGTTTACATTACGTAAAACTTCCGTACCAAGAGGAGATGTGAACGAAACATCTCTTACTGAAATAGCATTATTATTAAATTCTATTAAGTCATTTTTTTTGAAATATGAGTTTGGTCTTTTAAATTTTTTAGTGTTTTCTTGATTTATTTTTATTAAATCTACCATAAATGTAGATATTTTGTTTGTTTGATAACTAATAAATAAAAATACAATGAAAATTATTGATAAGATAGAACTATGGAGATTATAGTCAGGACGAATAGACAAACCTAATAAAATTATTAGTATAAATATAAAATTATATAATATATATGCTAATTTTATAAACGTTGAATTCTTCTGAAGCTTTCTTTTTTTGTTAAGCTTTTCTTCACTTATTTTCATCCATTTGTCTAACTTTAGTCTTTCCAAATTTTTAGCTTTAATGTAATCTATTTGACATATATCATCTTTAAGAATTGAGTTGAGTCTTTTACTATAGTAAACGTACTCATTCATTATTTTTTTTCTATATTTCACAATATATATATTTGTATTTATAAAAAGTATTGATATTATGAGCAATAGTAGCATTGCACATAAGGAAACTATACCCATATAAACAAAGGCTACGAAAATCGAGGTAACACATATAATAAGATCATACATTTTGCACTTATAAGTATATCTATCTTTTATACACTCGTTAATATTAGCTATAATACTATCAGGATTAGTATTCTTAAAGAAAAAAATATTATTTTTCAAGGATGTGATAAATAGTGATCTTCTAGTTTTCTGTTCACATTCATTTAAGCTTAAGGATAATATGAAATGATAAAAAGCTACTCTTAATAAATTTAAAATAATTATACAAAAAAACACGATAAAATATTTAAAACTTAGTTTTTTGTCGAAAAAGAACGTGTGTAAACAATAGAATAAGCTAATCAAGCAAATAATAGATAAAAACAAATAACATAAATATACCAAAAAAGACTTATTACTAAACAAATTGTCATTTCTAAATTTTAGAGAGTGATTTTTTTCTTCCCACTCCGTTTGAGGGGTGAAATGAACAATTATCCCAGCAAAGTGTTCTAAAAATTCTTCTTTGCTTATATCTATTTTACCGATAGCTGGATCTATAATAGTAATTTTTCGTTTTTTTACTTTTTTGATTACTATAAAATGCTCCCTATCCCAATAAGCTATTAAAGGACTAGAAAAGTTCTTTAAATAACCTATATTTTCATTAGCGGCTATTTTATAAACTTTCATATTTAATTTGTATATCTTATTTAACTTCTTTAAGTAATTTAAAGATAAACCATCAGATGAAATCTCTTCGTCGTTTACTAAGTTATGTGAAGGATTATATATATTATAATAACTAAGTATCATAGAATAACAAGCTATCAAGCAGTCTTGACTATTAGATTGAATAATTGTTTTCAAATAGATCACCTTTTGCTTTAAGATGTTGGTAGCAAGATACCTAGCGTTGCTTTATCTTTTTTATATTTTATTAACGCATATAAAATTCCAGATATGCCAGTCATGAGACCATAAGAGTAAAATTGATTACCAAAACCGCAAAGCCAACCCTCATTTAGTCCGTATTCAACTATAGATTTAACATTTCTATGAATAAAACTATTCATAGTATTATTTGAAAAACATTTGTTATAATAATTTAAAACTAATATATTTCCGGATATACCATGGCATAAGCAAAAATTATCTTCAATTAGCCCTTTACTTGCTACTAAACTTTTTAATTCTCTTATTTCCAATTTTAAATAATGTAATTGCGATGGTGATAAAAAGTGTATTTTTTCATCGATTTCTAACCAATTCACTCTAGCTAAAAGTTGGCCTGTAGCTCCATGACACCAATAAACTGAATAATCTGCAACATTTTTCCTATTGTCTTGCCATCCTAAATCTAATTTCAATTCATTTTCTTTATCCCATAACTCAAGAAATAAATCTAAAAATTTTTGTTCTTTACTTAGTTCGTATAAATATACTAAAGATGTCATAATACCGCTATTTCCATGAGCATAACTAGCTACATTATCCTGAAATTTTATAAAATTAATCATTTTTCTTCCTAGATTTATTATTTCATATGTAAACATTTTTTTATTATATAAATATATAATGATACCAGGGAGGCCACCTATTATATCTGTAGTGGAGAATTTTTCTTCAGTAATTCCGTTTAATATCTCTTTCATTAAATTATAAATAGGTTTTCGATTTAAATCTTTGTATTCACTATATTCTAATAAGAAATGGATTTCTCCAAAGATTCCATTATAAAAAGAATAATCCTCATTAGATATATCATAGGTTTTTATATCCATTTTTATACTATTATAAATAATTTCTAAAAGTTTATCGACACGATTATTTTTATAATGTTTTGCATATTCTATTAGAGAAATACCTATTCCAGAAATACCTTTATATACATCGTTATCTAAACTTTCAAAACCGATCTGTTCGTTAAATGAAATGCCTAAACTCATCCAGTTAACAGAATTATCACTTTCAGAATAAATAGCATTAGTAATAATTATATCAACTAAACTTTGAATAGCTTTTTCAGTATAATCATCGTCCACAGATTTGTATTGATAATAATTAAAATCATTACCGTCTTTATATAACTTATCTTGACTTTTTATCGAAAAAGAAATTAATTTTTTCTGAAATTCTAAGTCATTATTATCATAATAATCAAATTTACTTCTAAATATTGAATATGGCGATTCTTTTAAGTTTGTTACCTCACTATTGTAGGGATCTTTTACACTACTTGAAAATAGTGAACAAGAAAAATATGGAATTGAAAAAGAACTAATTTGTTTTATCTCAGAGTTAACCAACCTTTTATCTAAACCATCGTTAAACTTTTGAAGCTTTTCAAAAAGTTTAGGTGCCCGATTAACATATATTGGTGATCTAGCAGCATTAATTAATGTTGCATATTCAATAGTATTTCGAGCTAGCATCCTTACCTCAACACTTTTAGAATGCTCTTTAACATAGTTCAAAAATTCACACTTATTCTTCATAACTAAATGATAACAATATTCAAATCCGTATAGAATATCGCTTAAATATTCACCAGGATTACAATATTCTTTCTCATTTTCTCCATTAATGTAAAAGGGAATATGTGATTTGTTATTTTCTTTTATTATCTCTTTTTCTAGTTTAATATCATCCCTAAAAGGATTCTTGACCATAGGTTCTTCTCTAACAAAAGAACCACCTAATATACCACTTGTATCCCCTCCAAATTGATTATTATTAGAAGCTATTGGTAACATACCAGTGGAATAAACTGAATTAGTTATTCTTCTTTCAATTTTTTTAACAGAATTATTTTTATAATTTGGTTCAAATATAGGTATATTAAATATAGTTTCTAAGTCAACAATAATTGGGAGGTCTTTGTAACTAATTATGTTCTCAAAATGTAAATCTGAAATATTCAAGAAATAAGCTATTGATAATAGATATCCAACACGCTTGTAATAATTTACTGCTAATGAGGGGCTTTTTAAAGGTTCTTTGACTATATATTCTACCCATCCATAACTATTTTTATCTAAAAAGTTAATAGGATTAGAATAAATCGAGCTTTTTTCATCTATAGCTCCCAAAAATGATATTATATTTGAAAAAAATATATCATTTTTTATAGACCTTGGTTTATATATAAGTTGAGACTCACTAGTAGTTAACTTTAATACAGCATTTCCGTTATGTAAGTCTCCAGTAATATCAATATTTTTTATTTTCTCATCTTCTTTGTGTAGCATTTTATTTTCAACAAGCTCTGCTCTATCTTTAATAAATAGTGATTGAACATTATTTATTAAAGTTTCATAATTGGATATTTGTTTATGCAGATTATTAATAATAATAGGAAATACTTCACACATCTCTTTATAAATTATCCCGGTTTTACAATAATGATTTTCGAAGTATTTATATCGTTGTTCTGGTGTTTTTCCTTTCAGCTCATTTGAAATTCTTTTTTCATTAATTGCAAGAACTAATGTTTTCCCACATGTTTCAAGAATAATCTTTTTTAAATACTGGATATTAACTAACGGGTATTTTTCTCTTATATTTTCTTTTTTTATAATGTATTCTGTAAATTCGTTAAATTGAAGATTATATGTATTAACCATTCATTTCACCTTTTCTCTCTATATAGGTAAGTCAAAAAATATACCTCAAAATTGATTGAAAACAATTTCGAGGTATAAAAAACTATTTAATTTTCAATAATTTTAATTATGAACAGCAAGTTGCAATAAATTGCCAAGTATTCATCTTACATTCCTTAGAAACAGTTTTAAAGACACCGTCACCTTTCTTACCACCTAAAACTTCATCTAGTTCTTCTTCACTTACCTCTTCTAATAAATTAAGTTCTTTTAATGATTCTAAATTTTTCATATTTTTTCCCCTTTCTGATAAATAAGATTACAATAGAACAATAACATGAAACAAAAAAGATGTAAAATATTGATTTAAAAATTTTAACTGAATTCACTTTTATCTTAATGCTTAATTAGAAGTATTATTAATAATTGCAATAAGAGCTATTGCAATTATTATAATTATATAGAATATGGTCATAGTATATATAAATTTTTGCCAAATATTTTTTTTGTTTCTAGATTTTATATTAAAGATTGAGTAAATAAAAATTACAAATACACATAATATATTTATGATACTTAATATCAATTGACAACTATTAACAAAACCAGGAGAGGTTAATTGAAGTATTAAACTTATTATAGGTAAAACAGAAATAACACTTAATGCAACTTGGAATTTTGACGGTTTCATTTATTATCCTTCCTTTCTTTTTAGTGAAATATTTGATAAAAATAAAAATATCGCAGTATATAATAAATTTTTTAGAATGAATAAAAACAATTCGTTAGAATTCATATTGTTAACTATTCTAGATCTCATTCCTACTGTCATTTGCGTAAATGGAAAAAGGTCAAAAATAAATTGTGATACAAATAAAGTCATTAAACCTATAATACTTAATATAGCACTGAGTAAAATAGGAAAAGTAAATCCTTTTAGTTTTATTGAAATAAACAATTGAATACTAATAATTGAAGCTGCTCCTATCCAACCTAAAAAGCTCCATAATAAGAAATTTAAAAATTTAATATCAGGGGTCTGTAGTATAATAGAAGTTACTGTAAACAATATAATAAAAAATATTTGATTTAATCCTACAACACTTAATATACTTATAAATTTTGCTAATATAAATTTTGAGACTTTAACGGGTAATATCTTTATTCTTAACCAATTTTTTCCTACTTCTTCAAGCTGCCAACTTATAGAACAAAGGATTCCTATAAGTATAGGGAAGAATAATTGTGAAGAATAAAGAGTCGTCTGACTCCATAGAACTAAACTTTCATTAGATTCATTCTCAAATAATGATCGATTTGCCAAGAAAAGAGAAGAACCTAGTAATAGCCCTAAAAGACTAAATACAATCAAAAAAGGTAGTATGTGATTTTTTTTGAGTTTTTGAAATTCATATTTTAATAAAGTAATCATTTTAATTCTTTTCCTTTCAATAAAATTCTTACTAACAGTATTTCTAAAATTAAAATAATACAAGAAAAGATTAAACAATATAAAAAGTTCGGATTTTCTATAAAAATATAATTATGATTAACGTTTTTCCGCTTAACTGGATTTAATAAAGCATAGTACTGCCAAGGTAAAATCACTTTTATAAAGATAGGCAACATACCTCCGGTAAATAATCCAATAAAACTACCTATTAAACCACTTACTATGCTAATTGCTTGTTTTTCAATAAATAAAGATAGTGATGTATGAAGTATAATTAATATTACACTACTTAGATTAAATCCAATAAAGAATCCTGCTAAACCTTTATAATTTATAGATAATTCGTTAATATTACTTATAAAAAAGAGAAATAATACTTGAATTATAGATAAAATAAATATAATTAAAAAAGCTAATGAGGTTTTTACTATGAATAATTTTAAAATACTTTGATTACTCGTTTTTAATAATCCTAAAGTATTACCTTTATGCTCTATATCAATAAGTTGAGAGCATAGTAAAGCTATTAATATAGGATAAATCATACAATTCACTAAATTTAAGTCAAAAATTGGTAACAGTATACTCGTTACTGTCTTATGTGCATTTACTTCTTTCACAGAAACGACATAAAACCAAAATAGACCTACTATAGTTATTAATATTATAGGTATAATAAATTTTCTTCTTTTTAACTTTAAAATTTCTAATTTGAACATTGTCAGCACTTATAAAACTTCCTTCCCATTTGTAGTCATCTCCAAGAAAGTTTGTTCTAATGTTTTTTTAATTGGTTCAGCCTTATAAATATCTAATTTACTTTCCACTAATAATTCAATAGCCGCGGCTATTCTTTCTTTTTCAGGTCTTATAAGTATAGGTTGTTCATTTTCTTCTAAATCATATCCGTAAAATGATAGTAATTCTTTAGCCTTATTATTATTATTCGTATCTATTAGAATTTTGTTTTCAGATTCTAGTTCGCTTAAATCTCCTTCAAATAACATTTCACCATCGCTTATAATACCTACTTTAGTAGCCATACTTTCAATTTCAGAAAGTAAATGACTGGAGATAAGAACTGTCATTCCATATTTTTTTGGAAAGGACTTTATTAATTCTCTTATCTCTTGAATACCTGAAGGATCGAGTCCATTTGTTGGTTCATCCAATATTAAAAAACGTGGGAATTTAACTATAGCTAAAGCAATACCTAAGCGTTGTTTCATACCTAATGAATAGTTTTTTACTAATTTATCTTGATGTTTTGTTAAACGAACTATTTTTAATGCTTCTTCCACATTACTGTCAGGAAGATTTAATAAATCTTGAATAATTTTTAAATTTTCCTTTCCAGTTAAGTTAGAATAATAAGAGGGCTCTTCTATAAGTGCTCCTATGTTTTTCAGTATATTTGCTTTATTACTTTTTAAGTTTTCCCCGAATATTTCAATCTCGCCATCTGTTGTTTTTAATATACCTAACAACATTTTCATAGTAGTACTTTTACCTGCTCCATTAGGTCCAAGAAAACCATAAATCTCTTTTTCATTTATATGTAAAGACACATTATTTACTGGTGTAGCTTCCGCAAATTTTTTAGTTAAATTCTCAACTTCTAATATTGACTTTCCTTTCATGTTTCTCATCCTTTCTTATAATTACAATAATTTCATTTTACTTTCTACTTAAATATAATGATAAATAATACTAATCTTTATTATAATTAAACCTCCTTAAATATATTAGTTATTACTAAAAAAACTTAAAAATCTTTATTCTTTTAATTCTTCTTCTATTAAGTTTATGTAATCACATATTTATATATATATCAATATTCTATATATAATCTTACAATATTGTAAGTCTAGTAATAATAGTTTATATTTAGTGATAAATAAACCACTTAAACGGTTATCACTATTCCATATCAATCAATAAAAAACCCTACAAAATGTTAGATTTTAAGTCTAACTTTTTGTAGGGTAAATAGTCGTTATTCTACTCAAATAAATTTTCGATAATAACTTATCATCTATTTAATCACAGTAATATTATAAATTTTAAAAAAGCAATTTAATTAAACTTCAACACTTAAACGTGGAACGAATACTTCGTAATGTACTTTAGACATGTCGTATTCAAGTTCTTTAAGAGCTTCCATAATTGAGTTTAAGAATGAAGTACCACCACAAATGTAGATTTCTGGGCTTTCAGATAGATATTGAGTTAATTCATCTTTTTCTAAATAGCCTTCAGAATCTTTAAGGTGTAGGTGTAAGTTTGCGTTATCACGTTGAGTGATTTCTTCAATCATTTCTTTGAATGGCACTTGATCTTCAGAAGGCGCAACTTGAATCATTTGAGATTGGCTACCTTCTTTAGATGCAGCATCAAACATAGAAACGAGTGGTGTGATACCGACACCAGAACCGATGAAGAGTTGTGGTTGTTCTAAGTTATTGAGTAAGAATCCACCTACAGGCGCTGATAAGTTGATTGTGTCGCCTTCAGATAACTCATCGTGTAAGATTGTAGAAACTTCACCTTCGTGACCATCAACAACGTCACGGCGTACACCAAATGTAAGGTGATGTTCGTCACCGCTTACGATTGAGTAGTGACGTTTAGCACGGTAAGGAAGTTTGTCGCTTGTTACGTCAACAGTGATATATTGACCAGGTTTGTATTGGCTTAAATCATAGTCATTTGTTTCAACAGTAAATGATTTAATATCTGATGTCTCTTGAGTAATTTTAGTAATCTTGAATGGTTTGAAGCCCATCCACATCATTTCATCATAAACTTCTTTTTCAAGTTTGATGAATACATCTGCAATTTCGCCGTAAGCTTTCGCCCAAGTTTGAATGACTGGGTCGTCTTCAGAAAGTCCTGTTACATCTTGAATTGCAGCGAGTAAGTTCTCACCAACGATTGGATAGTGTTCAGGATATACTTGAAGTGCACAATGTTTGTACGCAACAGGCATGATCGCTGGAGCAATTGCACCTAAGTTCTCGATGTTCATCGCTGCAGCTAATACTGCTTGAGCGAGTGCAGTAGATTGCATACCTTTTTTCTGGTTCGTTTGGTTAAACATATTGAGAAGTTCTGGATGGTTATTGAACATTTTAGGGTAAAATATTGAAGTAATTTCAGTCCCTTTTTCTTGTAATAATGGTACTGTATCTTTAATGGTTTGCATTTCTGATTCAGTTAACATATTAATTTCCCTCCACTTATTAACTTTGTACTTCCATTATCTGCCTAACGTTGCTCAATTACAATTATAAGATATTATTTATTGCGATAAATTTATATCTTCTTGAATATTATGTGAACGCTTTAAATATAGGGCAATCCCTAAAGTTTGATATAGTAATTTTTCTTACTTTTATAGGGAATTCCCTAATTTTCAACTGGAGAAAAATATCTTATATGTTCTATTTACCCGTGAATGTTCATTACGATGTAAACGAAAGTGTCTAATTTTCCACAGAACTATCCAGAACTCAAAGGAAATTTAGTACTTCCAATTCAGTAAGTCATGCTTCATCTTTTTCACAAACGCCCTACTTTTAACTACCACTACCTAATGAAACTGATAACTGTTGTGGCCTTTAGCAAACCCACGCGCCGTAAAGAGCCATGAAGCACCGTCATTATCCATATCATTTGAACAAATAATCAATTGATCTGTGCCTGGGATGAAAGCAGGGTGTGTAGAACGGAGCATATGTCCTTTCTCTCTACCAGGAAGTAAGATTTGTCCAATCGGATGACCATATTTGTTAAATACGAGCACACGACCTTGACCATACATTGCAACATAAAGATTGTCGTCGCTATCGATACAGCAAGAGTCCGGACCTTCGTGACCCGTGAAGTAATACGGGATCTTCGCACCGAATGGCGCAATCGTCTTGCCGTCTTCTAAGAGTTCAATACGATGTAAACGGTTCGCGTTCGTTTCAGTCACCCATAAGATGCTTTCGTCTGTGCTCAATGCGACGCCATTTGCTACAGCGATGTTCTGAATGATTGGCGTCACTGTCTGATAATCTGGATCCACGTAGTAAACGCCGCCAAGTGGGTTCGTTGAATAGCCGCGGAAGTCTGTGAAGTAGAAGCCACCTTTGCTATCAAATACTAAATCATCGACGCAATATTCTGTGTTAATTTCAGAAATGATTTCTTCTAACGCTGAGCCATCTGTTTGTGTCGCTACGATGCTCCCGGAATCTTTAAAGTCCCCTAAACATGATAAGAATAAGCGTCCATCTTTGTGAATTTTAACAGAAGCTGGATTTTCTTTTTCAGAAGTAAAGACGTGCTCAACTTCTTTCTCCGGTAGCGTCACTTTGAAGATTTTACCCCCAAAGACCTCGCATAAGAACAAATTATGTTCTCTATCAAAGCATAATCCCTCTAGTTGCAAACCTTCATCTGAAATCTTGACCCACGGCTCTGCTGTAACGGTTTGAAGCCCTTTCTCATGTGCGAGTAGCGGAACCGCATGTGTCGCATCACCTTCGTACTTTAATGTCGGTAAATCACGTTGTGCCATCTCAATTCCTCCCCTAATCATTAATGTAATTGCTTTAAATCTATCACATTCTGTTGCTGAGATGCATGTCAAAGGGTAGTTGTTGCGTAAAATGCAGAAGAGCTAGGCCACGTCATTTGTATGCACTCCTCACTCTGTTTGACGTGAAACATCAATTTGCGATTAACAACAATTTCGCTCATCTCTTACGAGGCCACTTTCAATCCAATAAAATAAGCACCCTAACAAGTCAAATTCAACTTGCGAGGGTGCTGATACACGCGCATTTATCGTTTATATAATTTAATCTTAATTTCGTAATAATCGTCCGTCTCTCTGTTCTGACGTTCCACATGCACACCACTATCTTCAATGTGGGCGATACTTTCTCCGACCTTCTCTTTAGCCTGTGTTAAATCTTTAGTGAACCCGAACGTTTGCGCTTTCACTTTTTCAGGAGCAGTAAAGTTTTTCACGCGCGCTTCTGTTTGTTTCACATTGAGCTTCTGAGCAATAATCAATTCGAGAAGAGATTCTTGTTCATCGTGCGATAAGCTCAATAATGCACGAGCGTGACGTTCTGTAATCTTACCTTCACGCAATTTCGTAAGCACTTTGGGAGCAAGTTTGAGTAAGCGTAACTTATTCGCGATAAAGCTTTGACTTTTACCGACACTCTTCGCGAGTTCACCTTGCGTCGTATCACCAATATCTAATAACTTCTTGTACGCTTCGGCTTCTTCAACTACCGATAGATTCTCACGCTGAATGTTCTCGATGAGTGCCACCACAGCGGTTTCCTCATCGTTGAGTTGGCGAATAATTACATCAGCGTATTTGTAATGGAGTGAAGATAATGCACGAAAGCGACGTTCTCCTGCAATGATTTCGTACATGCCTTCTTCAATCGGTCTGACAACTATAGGTTGTAACAAGCCATGCTCTTCAATCGATTCGGCGAGTTCATTAATCTTTGCAGGTTCGAAGACTTGTCTCGGCTGGTAGCGATTGGGAACGATACGCTCGATCGGCACCGCTTCGACTTGACTATTCTTATCTTCCTCTATATCATTCATGATTTCATCTTTATTTTTTAAACCAAATAACTTAGAAAAAGGTTTCTTCATTACTCTGCGCTCCCTCTAAATGATTTGTTCAGTGCTTATTATTCAACTAAAGGAGATTTATTCGGCTTACCTGGTTTGCGTGGATATTTCTTCGGCGTCTTGCTTCTCTTTTCAATCATTACCATTTCGCGTTGACCCGCTTCTTCAGGGAGTTCAAATGTTTCGAGCGATATGAACTTACCGCCTAGGATACCTATTGCGAAACGCGCGTCTTCAAGTTCTTCTTCCGCTTTCGATGCTTTCATCGCGATAAATTTGCCACCTTTTTTAACTAAAGGTAAGCACAATTCACTCAATACGGATAATCGCGCAACAGCACGTGCTGTCACGATATCGTAAGACTCCCGGTAGTCTCCCTTACCATAAGATTCTGCTCTATCATGCACAAAGCTAACGCCTGTGAGGCCTAGCTGATCCGCGAGTTGGTTGAGAAATTGAATGCGTTTGTTCAATGAATCCACAATCGTGACTTTCAACTCTGGGAACACAATTTTCAATGGGATACTTGGGAATCCTGCACCTGCTCCGACATCACAAATCGTCAATGGTTGATTGAAATCTTGAAAGAAGCTTGGCGTAAGCGAGTCATAGAGGTGCTTTAAATACACTTCTGACTCTTCTGTAATGCTCGTCAAATTCATCTTCTCATTCCATTCAACGAGCATCTCATAATACTGCTTAAATTGGTCTTGTTGCTGTTCAGTTAACTCAATATCATGTTCTTTCAAAGCTCGTGTTAGCCATTCTACACTCATGTTATTGATTCACCCTCTGAATATGTCCTTGTTCAAGATAAACGAGCAGGATAGAGATGTCAGCTGGGTTGACACCTGCGATACGAGAAGCTTGAGCGATGTTAAGCGGCTTCAGTTCTGCCAACTTCTCACGAGCTTCTGAAGCAAGACTATCCACTTTACTATAGTCGAGATCTTCAGGAATCTTCTTCGCTTCCATTCGTTTAACTTTCTCTACTTGTTGTAGTGATTTATTGATATAACCTTCATATTTCGTTTGAATTTCAACTTGTTCTTCTACTTCTGCCGGTAGTCGATGTTCTTCCTCTAACATCTCTAAGATAATATCGTAAGACATTTCTGGACGACGAAGTAAATCGATCGCAAGCACGCCATCTTTCAACTTAGAGCCACAGTGCGCTTCAATAATTTCTTGAACACGTTCTTTCGGCTTAATACGGATTTGGCCTAAACGTTCTTGCTCTTCTTTAATCATTTCACGTTTTTCATTAAAACGTTGGTAGCGTTCATCTGAAATCAGACCGAGTTCGTGACCGAGATCTGTTAAACGTAAATCCGCGTTATCATGACGTAACAACAGACGGTATTCCGCTCTAGATGTTAATAAACGATACGGTTCGTTCGTACCTTTCGTGACGAGGTCATCGATAAGCACACCAATGTAAGCATCAGAACGGCTTAAGATCTTCTCATCTTGACCTAAGACGCGTCCTGCAGCATTGATACCTGCCATGATACCTTGTCCAGCCGCTTCTTCATAACCCGATGTACCGTTGATTTGGCCAGCTGTGTAGAGGTTCTTAATCTTCTTCGTCTCTAACGTAGGCCATAGTTGCGTAGGCACAAGCGCATCATACTCAATCGCATAACCTGCACGCATCATGTCTGAATGCTCAAGACCTGGAATCGTTGTAAGCATTTGACGTTGCACGTCTTCTGGCAAGCTTGTAGATAAACCTTGCACATACACTTCATTCGTAGAACGTCCTTCAGGCTCTAAGAACAATTGATGACGTGGTTTATCGTTAAAACGCACAAACTTATCTTCAATAGATGGACAATAACGCGGACCTGTACCTTTAATCATACCTGAATACATCGGTGATAAGTGTAAGTTATCATCAATCACTTTGTGTGTATCACCATTTGTGTAAGTGAGCCAACATGGAAGTTGGTCTAAAATGTATTCCGTAGTTTCGTAACTGAAAGCACGACCGACATCGTCACCTGGCTGAATTTCTGTCTTATCGTAATCAATCGTTTTGGAATTGACACGTGGCGGTGTACCCGTCTTGAATCTTACTGTTTCGAAACCAAGATCTCTCAAGTTATCTGCAAGTGAAACAGATGGTAATTGATGGTTTGGACCACTGGAATATTTCACTTCACCTAAGATGATTTCACCGCGTAGGAATGTACCTGTCGTAATGACTACAGCTTGTGCTAAATATTCTGTACCGATGTTTGTGCGTACACCTTTAATCTCGTCATCTTCTACGATGAGGTCATCTACCATACCTTGCATGACTGTAAGATTATCTTGATCTTCAAGTACGCGTTTCATCTCTTGTTGATAAAGCACTTTGTCTGCTTGTGCACGCAATGCTCTTACAGCTGGACCTTTCCCTGTATTGAGCATACGCATTTGAATATGTGTACGGTCGATTGTTTTAGCCATTTGACCACCTAAGGCGTCGAGTTCACGTACGACAATCCCTTTCGCTGGCCCCCCTACTGATGGGTTACAAGGCATAAAACCAATGTTGTCTAAGTTAATTGTTAACATAAGTGTCTTTGCGCCGCGTCTTGCTGAAGCTAGACCTGCTTCAATACCTGCGTGGCCTGCTCCAATGACCACGACATCATAATGTTGAGCCATCTTGATACCTCCTTCTTATTTACCGAGACAGAATTGACTAAAGAGTTGATCGATGAGTTCGTCACTTGCTGATTCACCGATGACTTCGCCTAAGATTTCCCAAGTACGCGTTAGATCGATTTGAACCATGTCCATCGGCACACCCGCTTCTGCTGCATCAATCGCATCTTGAATTGCATTACTAGCTTGTTTAATGAGTGAGATGTGTCGTGAATTAGAGAGATACGTCATATCTTGATTCTGAACCTCTCCACCGAAGAATAAATCACGAATTTGCATCTCTAATTCATCTATACCTTCTTGTTTCAACATAGATGTTTCAATGAGTGGCAGCTCGCCTACCATTTCTCTCACTTCATCTAAGTCTAAGTGCTGTTCTAAGTCCATTTTATTCACAATCACAATTGCATCTTCGTTCTTAATGACTTCGTAAAGTTGACGATCCTCTTCAGAGAGTGGTTCATTGTAGTTGAGCACGAAGAGAATCAAATCCGCTTCACTCAATGCTTTACGTGAACGCTCAACACCGATACGTTCAACAATATCTTCCGTATCACGTATGCCGGCTGTATCAACGAGTCGTAGAGGGACACCTCTGACGTTGACATATTCCTCTAGCGTATCACGTGTCGTACCTGCCACTTCAGTAACAATCGCTTTATTGTCTTGAATCAAGTTATTTAACATAGACGACTTACCGACATTCGGTTTACCTACGATGACTGTAGAGAGACCTTCACGCATAATCTTCCCTTGCGTACTCGTTTGAAGTAGCTGATCGAGTTGCGTCTGAATCTCTTTCGACTTCTCTAATAGATATTCCGTCGTGGCATCTCCTGCATCATCATATTCTGGGTAGTCGATATTGACCTCGACTTGAGCAAGGATTTCGAGAATAGACTGGCGCTGGCGTTTAATCATATCGCTGAGACGACCTTCGAGCTGATTCATTGCTACTTTAGAGGCGCGATCAGTCTTAGAACGAATAAAGTCCATCACCGCTTCTGCTTGTGACAAATCGATACGACCGTTCAAGAACGCACGTTTCGTATATTCTCCTGGTTCAGCCATACGCGCACCATGTGTCATTGTGAGTTCTAACACACGGTTAATCGTCAATATTCCACCGTGGCAGTTAATTTCGACGATATCTTCTCGTGTAAAAGTCTTCGGTGCTCTCAAGACTGAAACCATGACTTCTTCTACTACTTCTTGCGTTTCTGGATCTATGATATGTCCATAGTTAATCGTATGAGAATCTACATCCTCAAGTCGATGCTTTCCTTTATATAATTGATCTACTATCGGAATCGCGTCATTCCCTGATAGACGAACGATACCTATCGCGCCCTCTCCCATTGGAGTAGAAATACTCGTTATCGTATCCAGGTCCATCATCTTTCTCGCCTCCTTGTCAGACAAAATTTCATTATAGTATTGTAGTGACTTTACTTACAAAATGCGAATAACTTGTTTAATTACATCACAGGTAAGACTGCCGTTTGTCTGAAGTTAGTGTGCGGGTAGTCTAAATATCCCCTACCCTTTTACTTTATTTTCTTATTAAACACTTTAGCTATTTTAAGCACGTGTTCAAGACTACTTTGTATTTCTAACGTCGTCATACGTTTCGAAGGTTGCCTAGCAATAACGATCAGATCTATTGGGATGATATCATCTTTATGTACTTTAAAGTTCTCACGAATCGCACGTTTAATGCGATTACGTTGAACGGCATTACCTAATTTCTTTGAAACGCTGATGCCAAGTCGAAAGTGTTCAAGCGAAGCATCTTTGCGTGTGTAAACGACAAATTGACAGTTGGCAACTGACTTACCACGTCGATAGATGTTCTGAAAGTCTTTATTCCTTTTTATCCGATATGCTTTTTCCATCAAGCTTCACCGTTTCTCTCTTCTGACTAAGTATTTTCCCACTCTAATTATTTACGTGAGAATCTGATTACCTAATTATACTATAGGATGTGATGTCATTGATAATTAATTCTAAGAAGTGACATAGAAATCTATATAATTTCGTAGGTTCACTCATACAAAGGTTAATTATGAGATGATGTTGTTTTTCAATCACTTTTGACATTCCAACCTCGTTAAGTTTTCTTTCCTTTTTATAAAAGCGCTAGAAAGAGCTGCTTTAATCAAAAAAAGACCACTGATAAGTCAGTGATCCATCAGTCTTATGCTGATAATACTTTGCGGCCTTTACGACGACGGCGCGCTAAGACTTTACGTCCGTTTTTAGTGCTCATGCGTTTTCTGAAACCATGAACTTTACTATGTTTACGTTTATTTGGTTGATAAGTACGTTTGACCATTCAAATACACCTCCGTATGTGATTCCAATATCTACTTTGCTATAGATATTTGTAATAAGCTCTTAAGCGTTTATGTCTTGATTTAATCTTAATGAATTCCATCTATAATTCAAGCAACTACTACAATATAACAAATTGCAATTTATAAAGCAAGTAGATTTTTAGTCGTTCTATTGAATCAACTCGTACACATTGACCTTCTCTTAATGGCTCTGTTTTCAACTTTTTTCTTTCAATTTTATCTGTTTATCATTTTTTGCAGACCGTTTGTATTTTCTATTTGTGTAACGTCATCCTCTGAAAAACTACAAACTGTAGCATTTTGTACTATAACAGTTTTATACATAATTGCTGAATTGCTTGCAAATTATTTCCCAAACTCAATTTCACGAGCCCCGAAGTTATCCACTTTATACACAACAAGTATCTAACAATTTGTGGATAATGCTTGCGTTATACACAGATTTTTCCAGTATTTACGGAACTATTCACAGGCATTTGACAGTTGTGATTGTGAAAAAGTATAATTATGTGGATAAGTCATCTAAAGTGTTGATACACCTAGAATCATTTACTAGAATTATACTCAAATTCCTTGTGAGTAACTTAGAAACTGAGAAAAGTTATCCACTGATTGTGATTAAGTTGTGGATAATTGTTCACAGGTGTGATTTTCTCAAATTATATCTTGTGAGTTTTGTGTATAACTTAAAAATAACAAGAAAATGGAGTTAGTGATTATGTCAGAACAAGAAATTTGGGAGAAAGTCCTTTCCATGATTGAGGAAGATGTGGCGGCTACATCTTTCAATACCTTTTTTAAAGATACCCAACTCGAAAAGCTGACCCCAGATGAAGCCATTATAGTGACAGACGATGAATTCGTCGCAAACTGGTTAGGTCAGAAATATACAGAAGTTGTACAAAACGTGCTATATCAAGCTTTAGAAGTGGATGTAAAGCCTACATTCTACTCAGAAGATCAGTACGCAAAATTAAAAACCAACGAAGGTCCTGCTAGCCCAACTCCGCAAAAAGAAACGGCACATAGCGTAGACGAGGCCTCTATTGGTAAAGAACAATTCAACGATCATAACACCTTCGAAACCTTTGTCATTGGACCAGGGAACCGCTTCCCACATGCGGCTAGCCTTGCCGTAGCTGAAGCACCAGCAGAAGCTTACAACCCGCTCTTTATCTACGGAGGCGTTGGTTTAGGCAAGACCCATTTGATGCAAGCAATCGGTCACAATGTATTGGAAACGAATCCTGAAATGAAAGTACTTTACACTTCAAGTGAGAAGTTCACCAATGAGTTTATCCAATCAATTCGTCAGAACGAGTCTGATAAGTTTCGTGAAAAATACCGTAATATCGATATTTTATTAATTGATGACATCCAATTCATTCAGAATAAAGAACAAACCCAAGAGGAGTTCTTCCATACTTTTAATGAACTCCATCAAGCCAATAAACAAATTGTCATCTCTAGTGATCGACCACCGAAAGAAATTTCGAAACTCGAAGACCGCTTGCGCTCACGTTTCGAGTGGGGTCTCATCGTTGATATTACGCCACCTGACTATGAAACACGAATGGCCATTTTGCAGAAAAAGACGGAAGAAGAGAACTTAGATATTCCAACTGAAGCACTCACTTATATCGCAAATCAAATTCAAACCAACATCCGAGAACTTGAAGGTGCGCTTAACAGAGTGAATGCTTTCTCTAAATTGCAGAACGAACCTATCACAACTGAACTTACTGCAACGGCTTTGAAAGATCTCATCTCTACACCTAAGACGAAGAAGATTACAATTCAAGATATTCAGAAGGTAGTTGGAGATTATTACAGTGTGCGTATCGAAGACTTTAGCGCTAAGAAACGGACGAAATCCATCGCTTATCCTAGGCAAATCGCGATGTATCTATCACGTGAGTTAACTGATTTCTCTTTACCTAAAATCGGTGAAGAATTCGGTGGACGTGATCATACGACAGTGATTCATGCACACGATAAGATTGCGAAAGATATGCAAGACGATCCGACTTTTAAACAAGAAGTAGAAAATCTAGAAAAAGAAGTACGTAATTTATAATAATTTGGCAATAATAAGAGGATGATTTGAAGTGGTAAGAAGCGCATCGTGAAATATGAAGTGTGGATATTGTGGACAATTTGTACACACTACACACATGTTATCCACATGTGAATAACGTTGTCACGCAAGACTTGCCATAAGTTATCCACTAATTCACAGTGCCTACTACTATGACTACGAATTTAAAACCTATATAATTATTATAAACGACTGGAAGGAGTTAAGAATAATTATGGAATTCTCTATCAGACGCGATTACTTTATTAATCAACTCAATGACACACTTAAAGCAATTTCGCCTAGAACTACATTACCTATACTGACAGGTATCAAGATTGATGCTAAAGATGACGAAGTGATTCTTACAGGCTCTGACTCTGAAATCTCAATTGAAATTACGATCCCTAAACAAGTTGATGGAGAGGAAATTGTGAATATTTCAGAAGCCGGATCTGTCGTACTTCCTGGTCGTTTCTTCGTAGATATCGTTAAGAAATTACCAGGTAAAGATGTGAAATTATCAACTAACGAACAGTTCCAAACTTTAATAACTTCTGGTCATTCGGAATTTAATTTAAGTGGTTTAGATCCAGACCAATATCCATTGCTACCACAAGTTTCTCGTGATGACGCAATTCAAATTCCTGTTAAAGTCTTGAAGAACGTGATTGCGCAAACAAATTTCGCAGTGTCCACCTCAGAAACACGCCCAGTACTCACTGGTGTGAACTGGCTTATACAAGATAATGAATTAATATGCACTGCTACCGATTCACACCGCTTAGCTGTGCGAAAGTTAGCATTAGAAGATGAATCTGAAGATAAGAATGTCATCATTCCTGGTAAAGCTTTAGCTGAATTAAACAAGATCGTTTCTGACAGCGATGACACTATCGATATCTTCTTCGCATCGAACCAAGTTCTCTTCCGCGTGGGTCATATCAACTTTATTTCACGCTTATTGGAAGGTCACTATCCAGATACATCTCGCTTGTTCCCTGAGAACTACGAAATTAAATTAGGTTTAAACAATGGCGAGTTCTATCATGCGATTGATCGTGCTTCACTTCTCGCTCGCGAAGGTGGTAACAACGTCATCAAATTGAGCACAGGTAATCAGATTGTTGAGCTCTCTTCAACTTCACCTGAAATTGGTACTGTGAAAGAGGAAGTAGAAGCGAATGATGTTGAAGGCGGCAACTTAAAGATATCTTTCAACTCTAAATACATGATGGACGCGCTTAAAGCGATTGATAACGATGAGGTAGAGGTCGAGTTCTTCGGTACGATGAAACCATTTATCTTGAAACCGAAAGATGATGATTCAGTAACACAACTTATCTTGCCAATCAGAACTTACTAGGCATGTCACCATTTCAAATAAGCTTATCGAGGTTAGGACGAGGTAGTGTACCCGTTCTTGCCTCTTTTTGTTTAGATTAAAAGTAAAATTCGAGGATCTAACGTGTATATAAGTGAGTAGGTAAAAATAGTAGGGCGTTAAGAAAAGAAATAGATAAGTGAAGTACAGTTCGAAAATCAAGTGAGAGCTTATTCAGCCTTTTAATTTAAGCTAAGATATTCTTCTAGGATAAATCTATCTTGAAAGATAATTTAGCTCTAAATACCCCTTTAAAATTCAATATAGGTTATTTTCGTATTTAAAATCTACATGAGTTAGCTAAAGAATGGCTACTGAAATCGAAAAAATGAACGCAGTGTAGCAAATTTCTCTGATTTTCGTGAAACTTCGTTGATTTTACGCCGTCTAGGGCATGAAATTTTTAGTGAAAAAAGGTATAATATATAAGTGACTACAAGGAATGGAGTGATTGATTTGGTAGAGACAGTAGTCGTTGATAACGAGATTACTTTAGGTCAATTTTTAAAGAATGAAGCCATCATCGAATCAGGTGGCCAAGCAAAGTGGTTCTTACAAGATTTCGAAGTCTTACTCAATGGCGAACGGGAAACACGCCGCGGTAAGAAATTGGCGCACCAAGATCGCATTGATATACCTGAAATTCCAGAAATTGACTCATTCATCATTGCTTATCAAGGTGAAGAATGAAATTAAATACACTCCAGCTTGAAAACTACCGTAATTACGAGTCAATCTATCTTGATTGTCATCCTGAGGTGAATATTCTCATCGGTGAGAACGCGCAAGGTAAGACGAACTTGTTGGAATCTATCTACGTCTTAGCACTTGCGAAGAGTCATCGCACGTCTAACGATAAAGAGCTCATTCGCTTCAAGAGTGACTATGCTAAGATAGAGGGAGGACTAAGTTATCGTCATGGTGAGATGCCACTGACGATGTTAATTACGAAGAAGGGCAAGCAAGTTAAAGTCAATCACTTAGAACAAAGTAAACTGACACAGTATGTTGGTCATTTAAATGTCGTACTCTTTGCACCTGAAGATTTGAGCATTGTCAAAGGGGCACCCCAAATCCGCAGACGCTTCATCGACATGGAGCTCGGACAAATTTCAGCAGTGTATCTCAACGATTTAGCGCAATACCAACGTATTCTTAAACAAAAAAATAATTATCTCAAACAGCTTCAATACGGAGATAAGACGGATAGCACTATGCTGGAAGTCTTAAATCAACAGTTTGCTGAATATGCGCTTAAAGTGACCTTGCGGAGAGCGCATTTTATTAACGAACTAGAAGCGCTGGCTCAACCGATCCACTCAGGTATAACGGATGAGCGAGAACGACTGAATTTGAAGTATCTCCCCAGTTTGAAGTTGAACGACTTGTCGAAAGATCAATCCGTCTTGCTCGAAGAAGTGTTAGAGACGCTCGATAAAAATATGGAGCGTGAGAAAGAACGCGGCGTTTGCTTGTTTGGCCCGCATCGAGATGATTTAGGTTTCAACGTCAATGATATGGACGCGCAAACGTATGGCTCTCAAGGGCAGCAACGTACGACCGCTTTATCCATTAAGTTGGCAGAAATTGAACTGATGAAACAAGAGGTGGGCGAATATCCTATTCTCTTGCTCGATGACGTGTTAAGTGAACTCGACGATTCTCGTCAATCGCATTTATTAAGCACGATACAACACAAGGTTCAAACCTTTGTGACAACGACATCAGTGGACGGTATTGATCATGAAATTATGAGTAATGCTAAATTATATCGCATCAATCAAGGCGAAATTACTAAGTAACAGAAAGTGAAGGTGGAAGCATTGTCAGATGTGAACAACACGGAAAATTATGGTGCTGGTCAGATTCAAGTATTAGAAGGACTTGAAGCAGTTCGTAAACGACCAGGTATGTATATCGGATCTACTTCAGAAAAGGGTTTGCATCACCTTGTTTGGGAAATTGTCGATAACAGTATCGACGAAGCTTTAGCAGGCTATGCAGATACAATTGAGGTCATTATTGAGAAAGATAACTGGATACGTATCACTGATAATGGACGTGGTATCCCTGTAGACACACAAGAGAAGATGGGTAGACCTGCAGTCGAAGTTATCCTCACAGTGCTTCACGCCGGCGGTAAATTTGGTGGCGGCGGCTACAAAGTATCTGGTGGTTTACACGGAGTAGGATCTTCTGTCGTAAACGCTTTATCTGAAAGATTAGAAGTTTACGTACATAGAGACAATAAGATTTATCACCAAGCATACGAACGTGGCGTCCCTCAATTCGATCTAGAAGTTGTGGGTGAAACGGATGATGACAATACAGGTACTGAAATCCGTTTTAAAGCAGATCCAGAAATCTTCACTGAAACAACAGTTTATGATTATGAAACGCTTCAACAGCGTATCAAGGAATTAGCATTCTTAAATAAGGGCATCTCTATTACACTTCGCGATGAAAGAGATGAAGACGAAGTGAGAGAGGACAATTATCACTATGAGGGTGGTATCAAGTCCTATGTTGAAATGTTGAATGAGAATAAAGAACCTCTACATGATGAGCCTATCTACATTCATCAAACGAAAGACGATATCGAAGTAGAAATCGCATTGCAATACAACAGCGGTTTTGCGACGAATCTTCTTACTTATGCCAACAATATCCACACATACGAAGGCGGTACGCATGAAGAAGGTTTTAAACGTGCGCTGTCACGTATCTTAAATAGCTATGGCCTTCAAAGTAAGATTATTAAAGATGATAAAGACAAACTTTCTGGTGAAGATACACGAGAAGGTCTAACAGCTGTCGTCTCCATTAAGCATGGTGATCCTCAATTCGAAGGACAAACGAAGACGAAGTTAGGTAACTCTGAAGTACGTCAAATTGTGGATAAATTATTCTCTGCACAATTTGAGCGTTTCCTTTATGAGCACCCTCAAGTCGGTCGTGTGATTGTAGATAAAGGGATTATGGCTTCAAGAGCACGTGTCGCAGCGAAGAAAGCACGTGAAGTTACACGTCGTAAATCTGCTCTAGAGGTATCAAGCTTACCTGGTAAATTAGCGGATTGTTCTAGTAAGAATCCGGATGAAAGTGAAATCTTCATCGTCGAAGGTGACTCTGCCGGGGGGTCTACGAAAGAAGGTCGTGACTCAGCGACACAAGCGATTCTGCCGCTAAGAGGTAAGATTCTTAACGTTGAGAAATCTCGACTTGATCGCATATTGAATAACAACGAAATTCGTTCAATGATCACAGCATTCGGCACAGGTATCGGTGGCGAATTTGAATTGAGCAAGGCACGTTATCATAAGATTATTATTATGACCGATGCCGATGTAGACGGTGCGCACATCCGTACCCTCTTACTCACATTCTTCTATCGCTACATGAGACCGTTGATTGAAGCGGGCTATGTTTACATCGCCCAACCACCTTTATACAAACTCACACAAGGTAAAGAGAAGTATTATGTCTTCAATGACCGCGAGCTCGATAATCTCAAAGCAGAATTGAATCCGACGCCTAAGTGGTCTATCTCTCGTTACAAAGGTTTAGGTGAAATGAACGCAGATCAGTTATGGGAGACTACGATGAATCCTGACAATCGCTCAATGCTTCAAGTTACACTCGATGATGCGATTGATGCAGACCAAACTTTCGAGATGCTAATGGGCGACGTAGTAGAGAACCGCAGACAGTTCATCGAAGACAATGCTGTATACGCTAACTTAGATTTCTAGAACCATGAATTGAAATGTTGAAGGAGGGCACCTTGATGTCTGAAATACCGGAATCAAGAATTAATGAACGTAATATTACCAGTGAAATGCGGGAATCGTTCTTAGACTATGCGATGAGTGTCATCGTCTCACGTGCATTGCCAGATGTACGTGATGGTCTGAAACCAGTACATCGACGTATCTTATACGGGTTAAATGAACAAGGTATGACACCTGATAAGCCATACAAGAAGTCCGCACGTATCGTTGGGGACGTAATGGGTAAATACCACCCACACGGTGACTCATCCATCTATGAAGCGATGGTGAGAATGGCGCAGAACTTCAGTTATCGCTACCCGTTAGTAGACGGTCAAGGTAACTTCGGTTCAATGGATGGCGATGGCGCAGCTGCCATGCGTTATACCGAAGCGAAGATGACTAAGATCACGCTTGAAATGTTACGTGATATCAACAAAGACACGATTGATTTTATCGATAACTACGACGGTACTGAAAGAGAGCCGGTAGTCTTACCGTCTCGTTTCCCTAACTTGCTCGTCAATGGCGCAAGTGGTATCGCTGTAGGGATGGCGACAAACATCCCACCTCACAACCTTACAGAAGTGATTAACGGTGTCTTAAGTTTAAGCCACAATCCCGACATCACTGTAGCTGAACTGATGGAAGACATTCAAGGTCCAGACTTCCCTACTGCAGGTTTGATCATGGGTAAAAGTGGTATCCGACGCGCTTATGAAACAGGCCGTGGTTCTATTCAAATGCGTGCACGCGCTGAAATTGAAGAACGTGGTGGAGGCCGTCAACGCATCGTCGTTACAGAAGTACCTTATCAAGTTAATAAAGCACGTATGATTGAGAAAATTGCTGAATTAGCACGAGATAAGAAAGTCGACGGCATTACAGATTTACGTGATGAAACTAGTTTACGTACAGGCGTACGTGTCGTTATCGATATTCGTAAAGATGCCAATGCAAATGTTATCTTAAATAATCTATACAAATTAACGCCACTTCAAACATCATTTGGTGTGAATACCATTGCTTTAGTGAATGGTCGACCTAAGCTCATCAACTTGAAAGAAGCTTTAGTCGAATATCTAGAACATCAAAAAGTTGTCGTTCGACGTCGTACTGAGTACAACTTACGTAAAGCTCAAGATCGTGCACATATCCTCGAAGGCTTGAGAATTGCGCTCGATCACATCGACGAAATCATCAGCATTATCCGTGAATCTGAAACAGATAAAGTTGCGATGGCAAGCTTACAAGAGCGCTTCAAACTCTCTGATAGACAAGCGCAAGCGATTCTCGATATGCGTTTGCGTCGCCTCACAGGTTTAGAACGCGATAAAGTTGAATCTGAATACAATGAGTTAGTGCAATATATCAAAGAGTTGAAAGAGATTCTCGCTGACGATGAACTGTTACTACAAATTGTGCGTGACGAACTCATCGAAATACGTGACCGTTACGGCGATGAACGTAGAACAGAAATCCAATTAGGTAACATCGACAGTATTGAAGATGAGGACCTTATTCCTGAAGAACAAATTGTCATTACGTTAAGTCATAATAACTATATTAAACGTCTACCTGTGTCTACATACCGCGCGCAACATCGCGGTGGACGTGGTGTACAAGGTATGAACACATTAGAAGAAGATTTCGTCAGTCAACTCGTGACGTTAAGCACACATGATCATGTGCTCTTCTTCACGAATAAAGGACGCGTATACAAACTGAAAGGCTATGAGGTGCCGGAACTCTCCCGTCAGTCTAAAGGTATCCCTGTTATCAACGCGATTGAACTCGACAACGATGAGAGCATCAGCACGATGATTGCAGTGAAAGACTTAACGACAGAAGATCACTTCTTAGTCTTTGCGACGAAGAGAGGTATCGTGAAACGTTCTGCGTTAAGTAACTTCTCTCATATCAACAAGAACGGTAAAATCGCGATCAGTTTCAAAGAAGATGACGAACTGATTGCGGTACGCTTAACAGATGGTACAGAAGATATTCTCATCGGTACAGCACATGCATCATTAATCCGCTTCCAAGAAAGTGGTTTACGTCCACTCGGTCGTAATGCTGCAGGTGTGAAAGGTATCTCCTTGCGTGAGAATGACGAGGTCGTAGGTCTAGACGTTGCTCATGAGAATAGTGAAGATGAAGTACTAGTCGTTACTGAAAAAGGCTTCGGTAAACGTACACCAGTTAGCGATTATCGTCTCTCTAACCGCGGTGGTATGGGTATCAAGACAGCAACTATCACAGAGCGTAACGGTAACATCGTATGTATTACGACGGTAACCGGTGACGAAGATATTATGGTAGTAACTAACCACGGTGTAATTATCCGTATGGAGGCTCAGGATATTTCTCAAAATGGCCGTGCAGCTCAAGGTGTGAAACTCATCCGTCTTGGTGAGAACCAACATGTTGCTACGGTAGCTAAAGTAAATGAGGAAGAAGCGGAAGATACTGAGAGTGAAGAAACAGCTTCCAATGACGAAAGTTCTGAGCAACAAGAACAAGTTATTGAAGGCGATGCACCTGGCAAAGCTATCCATACTGAAGTAGATGACTCAACTGAGACAGACACTACCGACTCAAGTGATGAACCTGAAGAATTACGTCAAGACTTCATGGATCGTGTGAATGAAGATATTCAAAATGACGATGATTCTACGGAAGAATAAATAAATGAGATTTAGACTCCTTGCATGTGCAGGGGGTCTTATTTTTTACAAAAAACACTACTATTTTACATAAATATTACTAAAATAATACAAAATTATTTCAAAAAGATTACAAAATGTATTTTAATTCTTTTCATCTTATGATAACTTTATTTTTGAAGAAGCTTCTTCCATAAAAAATTGAGGAGGACTAACATTTATGAAATTAGTTTCAAAAGTATTAGGCTCTACAATTTTAACTGGAGCCGTATTATTTACAGGCATGCAAGCAGGTCAGGCTAATGCAGAGGAAACACATTATTCACAAGTGACTCAAGATAATGCATCAGAGATTATTAAACAATATGCAGGAGAAAAGAAAAGTATCAGTACAACTGATGAGGGAGAGTATATTTCTGCTTCAGCGATTAATAGTAATACTACTGCTACACATTATCGCTTATATAAAGATGGAACATTAAAAGTTTCAAATAACGGAGCAGGAGCGCCACCATTTGAAGAAATTGCTAAGGTTCCTTTAAAGAATAATCAATAGTATATAAATAGAGCGTAAAGGTCGGAGTTACGAGTAGTACAGACAGCCTAACCTTTACGCTCTCTTCCATATTCTAACCAAAGAGAATGTGCCAAATGTTTTTTAAGATAATCAAGCTGACGACGAAGACGATGACACTGGAAACTTTGTTTAACATAACGATGTATTTACCAGTCTTATCGACTGTGCCGAGCAATTTACCTAAGACGGCCAGCAAGACGAACCAGAACCATGAAACAAAGATAGTCGCAAGTGCGAAACCAAGCTTCTCACCACCATCGTAAACGGAAGCACTCGTTCCTATCACACCCACTGTATCCATAATTGCGTGTGGATTTAAGAGTGAGACGGACAAGGCAAAGCCAATTTGTTTCTTCGGCTTCATCGGTTCGATGTGTTCGAGTTGAGGCGGTTGTTCTTTCCACAATGACCACGCCATGTAAATCAGAAAGACGAAACCGATTAGATAGATGACGAGCTGCAGTATAGGCAGAGAAATCAGTACCAGTGAGACACCAAGTATCGCGATAACGATGAGAAAGGTATCGCACAGTCCTGCCGTAATAATCACTGGTAAGGCTCTACGCAACTTAGGTTGATTTGCCCCTTGGTTAAAGACAAACACATTCTGTGCGCCTAATGGGAGGATAAGACCCAAGGCGAGTAATATACCGTGTGTAATTGCTTGTATCATAAAGTTGTGTCCTTTCTGAGTTCTTCATTTAAGTTATATAGTGGTATATTATATTATTTCAGAAAATTCGGCAAATAATAAATTGAATTCTCTACTGTATTTATTGTGGCTTAGTAAAAAAGAAATCGCCCAACTTAAGTCGAAGTTACGATGTTCTATCACTTCTTCAACTTAATTGGACGATTCCGCTTATATACTTATCTTTTTAACAAGATATCTTACCGTAAGTCCCACTTATTTCTCTTCTAATTCTTTCATCGTATGTGGAATTTGATTGATGATCTGTGTAGGAGGTACAACATACATAGATTTCGATAAGTTCTCACCGATATAGCTGTGTAGATACGTAGCACTTTTAACCGCTTCCTCTAAATCATCAAACTGACCGACGAAGCTTGTAATAATACCAGCTAGCGTATCACCCATACCGCCTGTCGCCATGGCTGGTGTACCAATATCTAATTTATACGTATCGTTCTTGAAATAAAGTTCAGTTCCATGCTGTTTCAACACAATCGTCGCACCTAAGTTCTGAGCGGCTTCCAAATTACGTTCAGGTGTTTGATCAGCAATTTCGATACCACTCAAACGTTCCCATTCTTTCTGATGAGGTGTGAAGACGATGCGACAATTAGGAAGCTGCGGTTTCAACTTACTGAAGATAGTAATCGCATCTCCATCAATCACGAGCGTTTGATGCTCTTGGATATTCTGAAGCAAGAATGTAATTGCGTTGTTACCTTTAAAGTCGCAGCCAAGGCCAGGACCAATAAGGATACAATCTACGCTTTCAATGTGCTGCGTAAGTGCTTTAGTGTCGTTAATATCAATAACCATTGCTTCTGGACAGCGTGAGTGTAATGCTGCGTGGTTATTTGGATGTGTGGCTACAGTGATCAGCCCGCTTCCACTATACACACAGGCTGTTGCTGCCATCATAATTGCGCCACCCATATTAGAGTTCCCACCGATGAGTAGAATTCTGCCATAGTCCCCTTTATGTGTCTCTGGGTTACGACGTGGAATAGTAGGTGTTGTTAAAGTTTGCATATTGGCAACCTCCCTTTGACTTCGAGTCACGAAATATATTTTTGCTCTGTGACATTACTGTCGATTCATTCGTTAATCTTCTAAATACAATAGAACATACTATACCTCGTATTCTTGTTCGTCAATAGAAATGAGTAAAAATAATGGTGGCTATAACCCTGATTCTCATCAACCCTCCTTTATTCTGTTAATATGCTAATTCAATACCATATTACGGACTTCGTGATAAGCATTGTCGCAATCAGTATGTAAGCGTATACTTTTAAAGAAATAGAGAAATATAAAGGGAGATGGGATAATGACTTTACAATTAAATGGTGAACAACTGACGATTCGAGACATTCAACGCTTTCTAGCTAATAACGATTCAGTCGAAATTACAGAGCAAGCATTGTCGCGTGTGAAAGACAGTCGTGCCACAGTGGAACGTATCATTCGAGATAAAGAGACGATTTACGGCATTACTACTGGTTTCGGCTTATTTAGTGATGTGCGTATCGATGACAAGCAGTACAATCAATTACAAGTTAATCTGATACGTTCTCATGCATGTGGTGTAGGTGAACCTTTCGCAGACAACGTAGCGTTAGTTATGATGGTCTTACGCTTAAACACGTTGTTGAAAGGTCATTCAGGCGTGACTGTTGAGCTCATTGATCAACTCATTTACTTTATCAATCACCGCATTGTACCGATTATTCCTCAACAAGGTTCTCTTGGTGCATCAGGAGATTTAGCACCACTTTCACATCTTGCATTAGCATTGATTGGTGAAGGCAAAGTCGTTTATCAAGGGGAAGAACGTGACAGTCAAGATGTGTTACAAGAGCTAGGTCGTGCACCACACACACTCCAAGCGAAAGAAGGTTTAGCGCTGATTAACGGTACACAAGCGATGACGGCACAAGGGGTAATTTCGTACATCGAAGCGGAAGATTTAGGCTATCAAGCTGAATGGATTGCGGCGCTAACACATCAATCACTCAATGGCATTACAGACGCTTACAATGAGCAAGTTCACAAAGCACGTAATTACCAAGAACAGATCGATGTCGCAGCGCGTATGAGAGATTGGTTAGCAGGCTCTCAATTGACGACACGCCAAGCTGAAATACGTGTACAAGACGCGTATACATTACGTTGTATTCCACAAATTCACGGTGCGAGCTTCCAAGTGTTTAATTATGTGAAAGAGAAACTCGAATTTGAGATGAATGCGGCGAATGACAATCCATTGATCTTCGATGAGGATGATGAAACGCTCGTCATTTCTGGAGGTAACTTCCACGGTCAACCCGTTGCTTTCGCTCTTGATTTCTTAAAAATTGGGGTGTCAGAGCTTGCGAATGTGGCAGAACGCCGTTTGGAACGTCTTGTGAATCCACAACTTAACAATGGTATGCCCGCATTCTTAAGTCCGGAACCAGGTCTTCAAAGTGGCGCGATGATTATGCAGTATGCTGCTGCGAGTCTTGTGTCTGAGAATAAAACGTTGGCGCATCCTGCAAGCGTAGACTCTATTCCTTCTTCTGCTAACCAAGAAGACCACGTGTCAATGGGAACAATCGCATCTCGCCATGGTTATCAAATTGTGGAAAATGCCCGCCGAGTACTTGCAATCGAATGTATTATTGCGTTACAAGCAGTCGAACATCAAGGTGTAGAAAAATTATCGCCACGTACTTTAGCGAAATATGAAGCGTTACGTAGCATCGTACCTTCAATTACTGAAGATCGTCAGTTCCATCAAGATATCGAAGCGGTTGCACAATATTTACGTGATGAGGCTTATAGCAGTGATGAAAAATAAGTTTAGAAATTTGTCATTTTAAATAAATAGCTTATACTGTCTTGAAAATTTTTAAACAATTTGCTATATTTAAGATAATTCAAATATCACTATTGTTCGTAGGCTAAGTAGTATTAATGTGATGATTTCAGAGAGCTTGTGGTTGGTGCGAACAGGCAATGATCCTTAATATGAATCTACCTACTGATGTGAACAATCGGCAATTACCGTTATTTAAGTGAGAGCGCAGTCTTAATTTATCAAAAATTAAGCTGTTAAATAGGGTGGCAACGCGTAGAGACCACGTCCCTTGTCGGGGATGTGGTCTTTTTTATGCGCTTCAACCTAAATATATTTCAAAGGAGATAGACAGATGTTAGATATTCGATTATTCCGTACAGAACCAGACATGGTCAAAGACAAGATTGCGAAGCGTGGTATGGATTCATCAGTTGTTGACAAAGTCTTAGAACTAGATGAAAAACGCCGTGACTACATCAGCAAGACTGAGGAAATGAAAGCAGAGCGTAACCGTGTGAGTGGTGAAATTGCTGAGAAGAAACGCAATAAAGAAGATGCGGATGACGTTATTAAAGAAATGCGCGAATTAGGTGACAAGATTAAAGAAATCGATGCATCACTTAACGACGTAGACCAAGAATTACACGATACGTTAGCGGGCATTCCAAACTTAATCCACGATGACGTGCCAGAAGGTGAATCTGACGAAGACAACGTTGAACTTAAACGTTGGGGTACGCCAAGAGAATTTGACTTCGAGGCGAAACCACACTGGGATTTAGTTGAAGAATTGAAGATGGCTGACTTCGACCGTGCAGCGAAAGTTTCAGGTGCGCGTTTCGTCTTCTTAACTGGTGACGGCGCATTATTAGAACGTGCATTGATGAACTACATGATTACGAAACATACAACACAACAAGGTTATACTGAAATGATGGCACCACAACTTGTCAATGCTGATTCAATGTACGGTACAGGTCAACTTCCTAAATTTGAAGAAGATTTATTTAAAGTTGAAAAAGAAGGACTTTACACAATCCCAACTGCAGAAGTGCCATTCACAAACTTCTACCGTAATGAAATTCTTGATAAAGATCAACTTCCTGCTTTATTCACAGGACAAACGGCTTGTTTCAGAAGTGAAGCTGGATCTGCAGGCCGTGACACTCGTGGTTTAATCCGTCTTCACCAGTTCGATAAGGTAGAAATGGTACGTTACGAAAAACCAGAAGATTCTTGGGATGCACTTGAAGAGTTAACTCAAAATGCGGAATCAATCCTTGAAGAACTTGAATTACCATATCGCCGTGTGAACTTATGTACAGGAGACATCGGTTTCGGCGCAAGCAAAACATATGACCTTGAAGTTTGGTTACCAAGTTACAATGAGTACAAAGAAATCAGCTCTTGCTCTAACGTGACAGATTTCCAAGCGCGTCGTGCAAACATTCGCTTCAAACGCGATAAAGATGCGAAACCAGAATTTGTGCATACGTTAAATGGTAGTGGTCTTGCTGTAGGTCGTACATTTGCAGCAATCGTTGAGAACTACCAAAACGAAGATGGTTCAATTACAATTCCTGAAGCGCTTGTTCCATATATGGGTGGTAAGACTAAGATTACGTTAGATAAATAATCATCGGTTAAATGAGTTACAAGTTAAGATGAAATATATTGAAAAGGCAATTCTCATTAATTGTGGGGATTGCCTTTTTTAGATAAAGGGAAAGCTATTTCAGTAAAATATTTAATACTGTGAATGCTGAACAGATAGTCGAAGTAGATATTTAGGCTTAATATCGGAAAGGCTTGTATGACTACAGTGGCAAGGAATGAGAGAATAATATTAACACCTCCGTCAGTCTGACTTCAGACAAACGTCAGACTTACCTCTTATAACTAATCGCCCTATTTCAAGGCGCAGTGAGCTAGATAACGCATTAGAGATTCGTAGCGACATATTAACTGTTGTAATTATCGGAATATTCGATTAGAATTAACCTTAATCTAGTCAACGAAACTTAAATCAAATATTGAACTTATTGAGAGAAGTGGAGGGATTTGGCCCTGTGAAACTTCAGCAACCGGCTTTATCAGTACGGTGCTACAACCAACGATGCAACTCGAGTAATAAGGTAATGTGAGTCTCTTACTTTTAGTCGAGTAGGAGACTTTTTCTATACAAAGCGGAGTAGGGGAGGGTTAGCGATAAGTTCACTAACAAGGAGGTAAACAGCTAATGCAATATATTGTAGACACACTCGAATTAGGCAACTTTTATACGGAATCTGGGGAATTAATTGAGAATTTGAAACTACGTTACGAGCATGTAGGGTATCAAGGCCAACCACTCGTACTCGTCTGTCATGCATTAACGGGAAATCATCTCACATATGGCACGGATGAAGAACCAGGGTGGTGGCGTGAAATTATCGATGGGGGTTATTTGCCCATTCATGATTATCAGTTTCTCACGTTTAACGTAATCGGTAGTCCGTTTGGTTCGAGTTCACCGTGCAACGATCCGAACTTTCCTCAACAGCTGACGTTACGCGATATTGTCCGAGCGATTGAACGTGGAGTGAAAGCATTAGGCTTTAAGCGTATCGCTATTCTCATCGGTGGTTCTCTAGGTGGTATGCAAGTTCAGGAACTGCTTTATAATCGTCAATTTCACGTTGAGAAAGCTGTCATTCTCGCAGCGACGGATCAGACTTCATCTTATAGTCGTGCATTTAACGATATTGCACGACAAGCGATTCACTTAGGTGGAAAGGAAGGCTTGAGTATTGCACGCCAACTCGGTTTCTTAACTTATCGGTCTTCAAAGAGTTACGAAGCGCGTTTTACACCTGAACAAGTAGTGTCTTACCAGCATCATCAAGGTGATAAGTTTAAAGAAAGCTTTGATGTGGATTGTTATAAGACGTTACTAGACGTGCTCGATAGCCACAATCTCGACCGTGGACGTACCGACGTGGCGGAAGCCTTAGCTCAGTTAGATACGAAAGTACTCACCCTCGGCTTTACCGATGATATGCTCTATCCAGATGACCAAGTTCGAGCGATGGGGTCACGCTTCCAATATCATCGTCACTTCTTCGTGCCCGATAACGTAGGTCATGATGGTTTTTTACTCAATTTCAACGATTGGGCACCAAATTTATATCATTTTTTGAAAAAGTCTAAAGTTCGACGCTAAGACACGTAACACCTAGGAAGAATGGGTATGCATGAAATAGAAGAGACACGTTCATGCCTTAATTGACAATAATTGTATAAACCTTTCAAAGAGGTTAAAATAGGCATTATAGTCAAATTGAGTATAGGAGTGGCAAATTTGTTTTCTAAAGTGAATCCTAAAGCGACGATACTTGGTGTTATCACCTTTATAATTGTGGCTTTAGTTACATATTTTGTGTCTTTAATAGGATATGTGTTGTGTTTCTTCGCGACCATTCCTGGTATCGTCTTGTGGCACAAATCGAAAGAAAGTTTCGGAATAGCTGCCTTAATTACAGTTATTCTTACGACGCTCTTTACCAACTTAGCCACGTTAAGCGCTATTGTTGTGGTCTTGCTCACAAGTTTCGTCATTGGGCAATTATTAAAAGAGCGTGCAACTAAAGAACGCATCTTCTATGTTACGACGACATACTTAAGTTTATTTAGTTTAATTGCACTACTCATCTTACAAGCGACCCATCGTTTGCCGACTGGAAGTACTTTAGTGCAACCGATGAAATCAGTCTTAAATTATCTACAACCGTCTGATTTACAACAATATGGTAACAATGTCATAGAAAGTTACAATCAATTAGTAGATAATTTAACAAATAAAGCGTTGATGGAATTTCCAAGTTATATCATCGTCACTATCTTTGTTATCGTCTTATTTAATTTATTAATCACTTTCCCAATCTTACGTAAGTTTAAAGTGGCAACGCCTATCTTTAGACCGTTATATGCTTGGCAAATGCCACGGTTTATCTTAATTGTTTATATCATTACGATTGTCTGTCTTCTGTTCACTTCAAATAGTGAACCATCTATGTTCCAAAGTATCGTATTGAACTTTCAAGTTGTGTTATCATTATGTATGTATATTCAGGGATTAAGTGTAATTCATTTCTTTGGTAAAGCGAAAAGTATGCCTTTAGCCGTGACCATACTACTCATGGTTATCGGAACGCTCATATCTGCAATGGCGCCAATTGTAGTCTTAATAGGTATGGCAGATATGATGTTGAACTTAAAAGCGCGCATTAAAAAATGATTTGAGGTGGAACAATGAACCGGCAATCCACTAAGCAAGCGTTAATCTTGCCGTTTGTCTTAATGTTGCTGACGGGTATTGCTATCGTCATCGCGTGGTTTGTGATCAATCAAATCTTCGCGACTGTAGCGGCTATCATACTCGTCGTTATGGCAATCGTCTCGATTATTCTAATACGTAAAGCTTTAAATAAGATGGATCATTATGTCGATGACTTAAGTGGACATATTTCAGCTAGCAGCAATACTGCGATTAAAGAGCTGCCCATCGGCATGATTATCCTAGATGACAATGAGAATATTGAATGGATGAACAAATTTATGTCTGAACGCGCTGAACGCAACGTGATTTCAGATCCTGTTAATGAGGTTTATCCAAACATTTTAAAACAGCTGGAAAAGACGCAAGAAATAGAAATTGAAGACAATGGCTATCACTATCGTGTACGTTATGCTGAAGCGGAAGGTGTGTTGTACTTCTTCGATATTACAGAAGAAGTGAAGACGAATGAACTCTACGAAGAGTCAAAGCCGATTATTGCGACACTCTTCCTCGACAATTACGACGAAATTACACAAAATATGAACGATACGCAACGTTCAGAAATCAACTCGATGGTGACACGCGTCATCAGTCGTTGGGCTTCGGAATATAATATCTATTTCAAACGTTACAGCTCAGACCAGTTTGTGGCTTACTTGAACCAGCGTATCTTAAATGAAGTTGAGGACAGTAACTTTGATATCTTGAGTCAATTACGTGAGAAGAGTGTAGGTTACCGTGCCCAGCTCACACTGAGTATCGGCGTAGGGGAAGGCTCAGAGAACCTCATCGATCTTGGTGAGCTCTCACAATCTGGATTAGACTTAGCACTCGGTCGTGGTGGTGACCAAGTTGCCATCAAACATATTAATGGTAATGTCCGCTTCTACGGTGGTAAGACTGACCCGATGGAGAAACGTACGCGTGTACGTGCTCGCGTCATTTCACACGCATTAAAAGATATCTTGATGGAAGGCGACAAAGTCATCGTCATGGGACATAAGCGCCCAGACTTGGATGCTATCGGTGCTGCCATCGGTGTGACACGCTTTGCGATGATGAATAACTTAGACGCCTATGTGGTACTCAACGATTCAGATATCGATCCGACATTGCGACGTGTGATGAATGCGGTCGATGAGAAACCAGAGTTGAAAGAACGTTTCATTACATCTGACGAAGCATGGGACATTATGACTTCTAAGACAACCCTTGTTGTTGTCGATACGCATAAACCAGAGATGGTCTTAGATGAGAACATCTTAAATAAATCTAATCGTAAAGTCGTTATCGACCATCATCGTCGTGGCGAAAGCTTTATATCTAGTCCGTTGTTGGTCTACATGGAACCATACGCCAGCTCTACCGCAGAGCTCGTGACAGAGTTGCTAGAATATCAACCAACGGAACAACGCTTAACACGACTTGAGTCTACCGTGATGTTTGCAGGTATCATCGTGGATACACGTAACTTTACATTACGCACAGGTTCAAGAACTTTCGACGCAGCAAGTTATCTCCGTGCACATAGTGCGGATACCATCTTGACGCAACACTTCTTGAAAGATGATATTGATACGTACATCAACCGAACTGAATTAATTCGTACGGTTGAACTTCAAGATCATGGCGTGGCGATTGCGCATGGTCCAGACGACAAGATCTATCATCCCGTTACTGTTGCACAAGCAGCAGATGAGTTGTTAAGTTTAGATGGTGTAGAAGCCTCATATGTAGTAGCACGACGTGAAGACAACCTTATCGGAATGTCAGCGCGTTCTCTCGGTGCAATCAATGTTCAGTTAACGATGGAAGCACTTGGAGGTGGCGGACATTTAACGAATGCTGCTACACAGTTGAAAGACTTAACCGTCGAAGAAGCTATTGAACAATTACAACAGGCAATAACAGAACAAATGAGTAGGAGTGAAGACGCATGAAAGTAATATTCACACAAGATGTTAAAGGTAAAGGTAAGAAAGGCGAAGTTAAAGATGTACCCGTAGGTTACGCTAACAACTTCCTTTTTAAAAAGAACTTAGCAGTCGAAGCAAATAGTGGAAACTTGAAACAGCTTCAACAACAAAATAAACGTGCAGAACAAGAAAGACAGAAAGAAATTGATGACGCGAAAGAACTTAAAGCACGCCTCGAAGACATCGAAGTTGAAGTCAGTGCGAAGACAGGTGAAGGCGGTAAGTTATTCGGCTCAATCAGTACGAAACAAATCGCGCAAGCACTTAAAGATCAACACGATATTAAGATTGATAAACGTAAGATGGATTTACCACACGGCATTCACGCTTTAGGTTATACAAATGTGCCAGTGAAACTCGACAAAGAAGTTGAAGGCACAATTCGTGTACACACAGTAGAACAGAACTAATATTAAGTAATGAGATATGAGGTGGAGAACAAATGGACGGAATGTACGAACGCAATCAAATGCCGCATAGTAATGAAGCGGAACAATCTGTATTAGGTGCCATTTTCCTCGATCCAGAACTCATGAACTCAACTCAGGAAGTCTTACTTCCTGAGTCATTTTATAGAAGTGCCCATCAACATATCTTCAGAGCGATGATGCACATCCATGAGGAGAGTAAGAATATCGACAGTGTGACGCTCATGGATCAGCTCTCTCAAGATGGTCGACTGAACGAAGCGGGCGGCCCTCAATATCTCGCAGAACTTGCGAACAATGTTCCGACGACGCGAAATATTCAATACTATACAGATATCGTCTTAAAGCTAGCGACGAAACGTAAGCTCATCCAAGTTGCAGAAAGTATCGCCAATGACGGTTATAATAGTGAAATAGAATTAGACGAGGTTCTCAATGATGCTGAGCGCCGGATACTTGAAATCTCTTCCTCGCGTGAAAGTGAAGGCTTTAAAGATATCGTAACCGTGCTTGGTGAGGTCTATGAGAATGCTGAATTGCTTGATCAGAATAGCGGTCAGACACCCGGCATTCCGACGGGTTATCGCGATTTAGACAACATGACGGCAGGATTTAACCGTAATGATCTCATCATTATTGCCGCTCGTCCTTCCGTGGGTAAGACTGCCTTCGCTCTTAATATCGCGCAAAAGGTGGCCACACATGAAGATGGCTTTACCGTAGGCATCTTCTCTCTAGAGATGGGTGCGGATCAGCTCGTAACGCGTATGATTTGTAGTACCGGAAATGTCGATTCCAACCGCTTACGTACAGGAATGATGGAAGAAGAGGATTGGAATCGTTTCACTACGTCCGTCGGGAAACTCTCCCACACGAAGCTGTTTATCGATGATACGCCAGGTATTCGTGTCTCAGATGTTCGTTCGAAGTGTCGTCGTCTGAAACAGGAACATGGTTTAGATATGGTCGTTATTGACTATCTTCAATTGCTACAAGGTAGTGGATCACGCTTCTCTGATAACCGTCAACAAGAAGTGTCAGAGATCTCACGTACACTTAAAGCGATTGCCCGAGAGCTTGAATGTCCTGTAATAGCCTTGAGTCAGCTCTCTCGTGGTGTCGAACAACGTCAGGACAAACGTCCGATGATGAGTGATATCCGTGAGTCAGGTTCCATCGAACAAGACGCCGACATCGTTGCCTTTCTTTACCGTGATGACTATTATGAACGTGCCGGTGAAGATGACGAGGACGATGGTGATATGGGCATGGAGCCTCAAGTCAATGATGATAATGGCGAGATTGAAATCATCATTGCGAAGCAGCGTAACGGCCCAACAGGTACCGTGAAACTGCATTTCATGAAACAGTACAACAAATTCACAGATATTGATTATGCGCATGCAGATATGTAAGATAAATTAATTTTAGAGTTTACAAACCGTACGATTTTAACTTATTTGTTAATTTCGTACGGTTTTTAGTTGTTTAAAAGTAATTTAAATCAATAGAAGTACGGTTAATATTTTATTAGAGAATGATTGCCAAACGTTGATATCATCGCGTTTTAATCCAATATTATCGCCATATTAAGTATTTTTAATGGCTGCTCACAAGTTTGAAATAATGTTCGATTTTTATTTGCAATCTCCAGGTGATATTGGTAAAATACTCTATGGTAAAATGAGAAAAACTTGGAGGTGCTCATATGTCATCAATTGTAGTAGTTGGGACACAATGGGGAGACGAAGGTAAAGGAAAGATTACAGATTTCTTAGCAGAACAAGCAGATGTGATCACACGTTTTTCAGGTGGTAATAATGCTGGTCACACAATCAAATTTAGCGGTGAAACTTATAAATTACACCTCGTACCATCAGGTATTTTCTACAAAGATAAACTCGCAGTGATAGGTAATGGTGTTGTGGTAGACCCTGTAGCACTTTTAAAAGAGTTAGATGCGTTAAACGAACGTGGTGTATCTACGGAGAACTTACGCATCTCAAACCGTGCACAAGTCATCCTACCTTATCACTTGAAGCAAGATGAGTACGAAGAAGAACGTCGTGGCGACAACAAGATTGGTACGACGAAGAAAGGTATCGGTCCTGCATACGTGGATAAAGCACAACGTATCGGTATTCGCATGGCTGATCTCTTAAACAAAGAATCCTTTAAACAACGTCTACAAGATAATATTGAATATAAAGATGCGTATTTCAAAGGTATGTTCAATAAACCATGCCCAACATTTGATGAGATATTTGAGACATATTATGAAGCTGGACAACGCTTAGCACCTTACGTAACAGACACTGCGAAAGTATTGGACGACGCATTCGTAGCAGATGAGAAAGTATTATTCGAAGGTGCCCAAGGTGTCATGCTCGACATCGACCATGGTACATATCCATTCGTTACATCTAGTAACCCAGTTGCAGGTAACGTGACAGTAGGTGGCGGTGTAGGTCCTACATTTGTATCTAAAGTCATCGGTGTATGTAAATCTTACACATCACGTGTAGGCGATGGCCCATTCCCAACAGAACTCTTTGATGATGACGGTCATCACATTCGCGAAGTGGGTCGTGAATACGGTACAACGACAGGTCGTCCAAGACGTGTCGGCTGGTTTGACTCTGTAGTCGTACGTCATGCGCGCCGTGTGAGCGGTATTACAGACCTCTCAATCAATTCTATTGACGTCCTCACAGGTTTAGATACTGTGAAGATTTGTACAGCTTATGAGTTAGACGGTGAAACGATCACTGAATACCCAGCGAACTTAGACGAAGTGAAACGTTGTAAGCCTGTTTACGAAGAGCTTCCAGGTTGGGACGAAGACATTACAGGTTGCCGTTCTCTAGATGAGCTTCCTGATAACGCACGTCGTTACTTAGAACGTATTTCTGAAATTTGCGGTGTGGACATCTCTATCTTCTCTGTAGGTCCAGATCGTAGCCAAACAAACTTATTATCTAACTTGTGGTAAGTTGATATCCAGCGAGACTTTCGGTGTTATGCATCGGAGGTCTTTTTATTATGTTTTTCTAGTGATGATAGGTTAGGTGAAAGTGATAGAGGGTGGCCTTACTGAATATGAGTAGCTCGTTTTATAGATTTAAGGTCAAGATATATTTCGGCTGTTGAGGCATAGTAAAAGCAACCCCTATGAGAGGAAAGTACACGCTTATAAGCTGACTTTCTCGTCAACTTATTGTAAAGGCGTATCTCTTCCAAGGAGTTGCTTAATGATGAAATACGGTGATGATAGTGATGTGTAGGATAAGTTTTTAGTCGTTTGAACTAAGTTATTCCTTTTTATCGAAAAATTGATTTAGATCTGTCTTATCTGTGTCGTGTGCAAGTGCTTCTTCAATAGAATTCTGTGCGATGAGCAATTTATTCTTTTCAAAAAATGGCACAGAAATCGCATAATCATTGCCAGCTCTTTGGATGATTAATGTTGTTAACATGCCACTTCCAAAGATAAGTGCACCGATAATGAAGAAGATAAGCGCACCAAAGAATGAAGTGCCTAAGCGAGATAATGCAATCAGCATAATCAATATTCCGATAATCATTGGAAAGATTTTATATTTACTAGAAAGTTTCGTAGAACTAATATTTTTTAATGGCATCGTCTCCGCATCACGTCCCGCTGGAAAGATGCCGAGAATCGCATTAGCCGTGTTTACTTTCACGAATCTAGAGTCTACGGCTACGCTACCTTTCACCCAGAAGAATAGGATTGAAAGCGCGAATTCAACCTTTTTATTCATGAATAATCCTCCTATTTATGCATTTAGTCTTATGATAGCGAATCAGGTATGACAATATATGTCACTTGAGGTGTAAACTACAATTTTCTTTATACAAGGAAGAGAAGGATTATTGACGTACGAAACGTCTCATAGCAAGTACGCTAACACCTAATACTGCTGCAAGTACGCCTAAAGCGACACTATTAGAAGATTGACCAGTGTTAGGTAATGTTTGAGCTTGTTGTGCCTCATTTTGATTTGATTGTTTTACGTTTTGAGCTTGTGCTTGTTGCTCATTATTTTGGTTGAATTGCATTGAGTTTTGTTGTTCTGAAGTGTTGCTAGGATTTGCTTGGTTCTGTTGAGCAACATTCTGCTTTTGTTGCATGTTTGTAGCGTCTTGTTGTTGATTTGAGTTATTTTTATCGGTATGTTGTGCCTTTGAATTCGCGTCTGAGAAGTGATAGTTACCTACTTTACGGTAAGGGTTAGACTCCACGCCACCATCTCTATATTCAACTAACCCATCCTTATGCACGCGATAAGCACCTGCACCTACTCCAGATTTATTGCCAATTTCAACTTGATAATAATCACCATTACTTTTTGGTTCGAAGAAATTCTGTCTTGAAGGTTTCATTCCATTATCCTTAGCTACTTCTTTCGCGATGTTCTCTGCATTACTTGCATCCACAGAACTGTAACTTTCTGCATGTGCTTGAGATGTACCAATTCCTCCAAATAGTACCGCCCCACTAAGTACAATTCCTGAAGTTATTCCTAATTTTTTCATAATAAATTCCTCCCATATGTGAATTTATCTCTATATTAGCGAATAGGATATGACATAATACGTCATTTAAACCTTAAATTATACTTTTGTTGATAAAATATTTTGATTTATTAATTAGATACAAATAAAGAGGAAGGATTTTTCAAAATGTAGTTAAATTACTTTTATAAAATGAGAGTGAATATAAGGTGATGAGGAGTTGATTTAAGAAGACTATATAATGTAGCTTTAGGAGATCGCTATCTAAAGTTAAAAAAGCGCAAAAAATATGCCCACCCTATTGGGTGAGCATCTACGGTCCCGACGGGAATCGAACCCGCGATCTCCTGCGTGACAGGCAGGCGTGTTAACCGCTACACTACGGGACCAACTCAATGGTGACTCCTACGGGACTCGAACCCGTGTTACTGCCGTGAAAGGGCAGTGTCTTAACCGCTTGACCAAGGAGCCGTTCTTAAGCACAAGATAAATTATAGCAACTCTCTAACGAGATGACAAGCACTTTTTTAAAATTCTTTCACAAAAATTTAATACAGAAAAAATAAAGAGCTATCGTATGCCAATACACTAGTTAGACAATTTATAGTATACCATATTCATGAGTTTCTAAACATAGTGTAATGAAATAGAGAGACAAAATTATACAACAATAGATAATTGAATAGTAAAAGCAAATGTTAAACTTTTAATAATTGTTATGGAAAGTTCAGATATATTTCCCTTATTAAGAGTATGAGAAATAACCGTTGATACTGATAAGCAGGAATATAATTGTTTTCAAAAACAACTATATATTTATTAGATTAAGGTAATCTTGGAAATCCATAGATCTTGTACAGTAAAAATTGAGTATATGATTGAATAAAACTACAATTTCATTAAATATATATTTTCAATGTCGACTCGAGACGCATGATGGAGCTAGACCACAACGAAAATCCATTAATCGAGCTTATTAAGCGAGATTAATTAGTTGAGTGTGGTCCCATATGCAAGCGAGAGTCAAAACATTGAAAATAAAAGTTATTTTGTCACAGAGTGTTGAAAATAATCATTATAGTTGCTAAAAGGAGAACAAATAAACACTATAGATTTTTATATTTTAGATTCCTATCCATCAATCATAACTTTTCTGAAAAGACATCAGAGATGATATGATGAGAGAATCTACTATTATATGTTTCTTACGTTGAATCATAGAATTAGTATAGCTTTAATGGTAAATTATAAAGTAGAGACATATGAAATAATAAATCTATGCGTACTACAATTGAGAAATGAGGTTTAAATTATGGCTAGAAAAGTTGTAGTAGTTGATGACGAAAAACCAATTGCAGATATTTTAGAATTTAATTTGAAGAAAGAAGGTTATGAAGTGCACTGTGCCTACGACGGCAATGACGCAGTGGACTTGATCTATGATGAAGAACCGGACATCGTCTTACTCGACATCATGCTTCCTGGACGTGATGGTATGGAAGTATGTCGTGAAGTCCGTAAGAAATATGAAATGCCAATCATTATGCTAACAGCGAAAGACTCTGAAATTGATAAAGTCTTGGGCTTGGAATTAGGTGCAGATGACTACGTAACGAAACCATTTAGTACACGTGAACTCATTGCGCGTGTGAAAGCGAACTTACGTCGTCATTATTCTAAACCTGCTCAAGAAGAAGACGATAATGCGACAAACGAAATTTCAATCAAAGACATCGTGGTTTACCCAGATGCATACTCTATTCGCAAGCGTGGTAAGAATATCGAGTTAACGCACCGTGAATTCGAGTTATTCCATTATCTTTCTAAACACATGGGACAAGTGATGACACGTGAACACTTGCTACAAACAGTATGGGGCTATGATTACTTTGGTGACGTGCGTACTGTAGACGTAACGATTCGTCGCTTACGTGAAAAAATTGAAGATGATCCTTCTCATCCAGAATATATTGTGACGCGTCGTGGTGTTGGATATTTCCTTCAACAACATGACTAGAGGTCGTCTGAGATGAAATGGCTTAAACAGTTTCAATCACTTCATACTAAACTTGTCATCGTCTATGTCCTACTCATCATTATTGGTATGCAAATCATCGGATTGTATTTTACCAATAGTTTGGAGAAAGAACAGACGCAAACATTTAAAAGTAATATTTCCCAATATGCGAAACAGATTGAACTTGGCATAGAGAAAGTCTATCAAGAGGACAAATCGGTCAACAGTCAAAAGGAAGTTCAGAATCTATTAAATGAGTATGCGAACCGTCAAGAAATCGAAGAAATTCGCTTTATCGATAAAGATCAAATCATTGTGGCGACGTCGAAGCAGTCTACCCGCAGTCTAATAAATCAAAAAGTGAATGACAATTCGATTCAAAAAGCACTATCTCTAGGTGAATCGAACAGCCATACAGTATTAAAAGACTACGGTAATGGTAAGCAACGTGTCTGGGTTTACAATCTACCTGTGAAGACGAGCAAGGGTACGATTGGAAATATCTATATCGAATCAGACATTAATAACGTTTACGACCAACTTAACAATATCAATCAAATCTTTATCGTCGGTACGGCGATTTCACTCATCATCACGATTGTCCTCGGTTTCTTTATTGCGCGTACGATTACGAAACCGATTACGGATATGCGTAATCAAACGATCGAGATGTCTAAAGGTAATTATACGCAACGTGTGAAGATCTACGGTAATGACGAAATCGGCGAGCTTGCGCTAGCCTTTAATAATTTATCGAAACGTGTACAAGAAGCGCAGGCGAATACAGAAAGTGAGAAACGTCGACTGGACTCCGTTATCACTCACATGAGTGACGGTATTATTGCGACCGATCGTCGAGGCCGTGTGCGTATCGTCAATGATATGGCGTTGAAGATGATGGGCATGATGAAAGATGATATTATCGGTCAGCATATGCTTAATATTTTAAAGCTAGAAGAAGATTTCTCACTCGATGAAATCCAAGAGAATAACGATAGTTTCTTACTCGATATCAACGAAGCGGAAGGTATTATCGCTCGAATTAACTTTAGCCGTATCGTGCAAGAAACAGGCTTCGTGACAGGGTACATTGCCGTACTACACGATGTGACTGAACAACAACAAGTCGAACGTGAACGTCGTGAATTCGTCGCTAACGTGTCACACGAATTGCGTACGCCATTAACCTCAATGAATAGTTATATTGAAGCACTTGAAGAAGGTGCTTGGAGAGACGAAGAGATTGCGCCAAGTTTCTTAAACGTGACGCGTGAAGAGACAGAGCGAATGATTCGTCTCGTTAATGATTTACTACAGCTCTCACGTATGGATAACGAATCCGATCAAATTACGAAAGAGATTGTCGACTTTAACATGTTTATCAACAAGATTATTAATCGTCATGAGATGTCTGCGAAAGATACGACGTTCGTGCGTGAAATTCCGAATGAAACGATCTTCACCGAAATCGATCCAGACAAGATGACGCAAGTGTTCGACAATGTCATTACCAATGCGATGAAATATTCTCGTGGCGATAAACGAGTTGAGTTTCACGTGAAACAGAATGCGGTTTATCATCGTATGACAATCCGCATCAAAGATAACGGTATCGGTATTCCAATCAACAAAGTAGATAAGATCTTTGACCGCTTCTACCGTGTGGACAAAGCCCGTACGCGTAAAATGGGTGGTACAGGTCTGGGTCTCGCAATCTCCAAAGAAATTGTGGAAGCACACAACGGACGCATTTGGGCTAACAGTGTCGAAGGCCAAGGTACGTCAGTCTTTATCACACTTCCATGTGAAGTCATAGAAGATGGTGATTGGGATGCGGAGTAAAGAACATATCAAGACCGTCATTCTCGCCTTACTCGTACTGATGAGTCTCGTTCTGACCTACATGACGTGGAAGTTCACGCCCGATTTAGAAACAGTCGATAAAGATACGAACAAAGAACATTCTTCCCAGTCGATAGGTAAAACTAACAACGTGGATATGAGCGAGGTAATTACGCCTTATCAAATCATCTATTCGAAGGCGGATCATCCAGAAGGCATGGTCGCGTCACGTCAGAACGTGTCGACCGTGCTTGAGCCGATTAAGAATCAACACGTAACGCACTCCGATCAGATGCACAGCGACCACAATCTCATCATTCCAGATTTAACCGATGAGTTTCTCGTACTCGATTTTACCTATGATATGCCGCTTGCGACGTATCTCGGGGATGTGTTGAATATCAGTGCGAAAGTACCGAGCAACTTTAAGTTCAATCGTTTATTGATTGATCAATCGCATGACGACAAGATTCAGCTTTATGCGATTAGTAAAAATCGCCACGATGTCGTTCGCATGACCTTGTCATCGAAAGCGAGCTCAGTAAATAAGACAGTTGCAGCCTTGAAGAAAGACATGGAACCTTATTCAGAGATGATTACGAATAAAGATACGATCGATAGTGCGACGCATATCTTTGCGCCGAAATCACCGAAACATTTGAAGTCATATCGTACAATTTACAATCATATTAGCGTGGATAAAATGAATTCCGTCCTCTTTGATGACTCCGTCGTCGTGCGCAGTGCGAAGAATGGAGCGACCACGTACAACAACAATACGGGCGTTGCTAACTATGATAATAAGACTGAGAAATATAAATATAATAACTTGTCTGAAGATAAGGCGACTTCGAAGAATATGCATGAAACGATTCCTGGTACGTTCGATTATATTAACGAGCACGGCGGTTTCACAGATGACTTCCGATTGTTCCACACAGACAACAAGACAGGTCAACTGACTTATCAGATGTTCCTTAACGGACGTCCGACATTTAATACAGAAGACTTAAATACGATGAAAGTTTCTTGGAGCGAGGGTGGTATTTATAGCTACGCGCGTGCCTTACTGAAATCGAATGTGACGATTGATAGTGGTGAGAAAGAAGAGAAACTGCAAGGTGCAGAGAAAGTCCGTTCAGCTTTAGCCAATAACCCTAATATCGATTTTGAAAAGGTCAATAACATCACAATTGGTTACAAGCGTATCGATCAACCAGATAAGGACGATATCGAAGTGCAACGTAACAGTGAGTTCAAACCACATTGGTACATCGAATATGACGGCAAATGGTATGCCTATGACAATGATGGGGGGCTAGAATAAATGAATTGGAAATATGCGAAGACATTATTTATCTTAGTATTTATTCTAGTGAACATCAGTCTCGTCGTCATTTACGTAGATAAAGTAAAGAAATCTCATATTCATGAGAGTAAAGAAGAGAATGAAGTTAACTTTAAACAAGAACAGATTAAACTGCCGAACGATATTCCCAATGTCGATGGCGTGAAGATGCAGCTATTGACCGCACGTTCTAATGATTTTACGCAAACGGCGAAAGGCAACTCTGACAAGCATGCAGAGGACGATGGCGCCCGAGTTAAAGTGGATGTCGATAAGCAGGTGCCTGTGAGTGCGGACAACTTCTCGGATCTCAAGGATTACGTGAATAAGAACGTTTATGATGGCAAGCATTATCAGCTTAGTGATATGGATAGTAAAAGTGCTACGTTTGAACAAACTTACGGCGGCTATCCGATTATGAATAATAAAAAAGCGCGTTTGACGTTCAACATTGATAATGATAAAGCAAAAAGTTATCAACAATCCGCGATGAAGACGATTGCACCTTCTAAAGGTGAGAACAATGATGCGAAACAAGTGATTAGTGCGAAGAAAGCACTTGAAGCATTGTACTTCAATCGTTATTTGAAGCGGAACGATGAAGTCACTCAGATTCGTCTAGGTTATTACACGGTGGTACGTGAGCCGAATGTGCAGGTTCTGCAAGCGAATTGGGAAGTGACAGTGAAACATAAAGATGAAACGAAGACGTATTATGTTGAGGCGATTTCCGATAATCCTAAGATTATTAAGGAATAGCTGAGGGTTAATGCGTCGACATGAGGAAAGCGTACACACTACGATACGGTGTGTACGCTTTTTTTTGATTGGAAGAAATGTAAAACTATTGTTTTCAAAACTTTAAAGAATTTTCGTTGCGACCGTGATTCCTTAAGGTTATCGAATTATCTACGAAAATAGCTAAAATACTTTAATCAAAATGCCACGCTTGTCATCCTTCTTAGTTATATAGAAGAATGCGTGGTCTTCTTATTCAAAATAACTAATCCCCAAGATAGCAAGGGTTATTTTGAATTCATCTGCTGTGAATTGTTAACGCATTTTACTCGCAATGAATTAAACAATGCCTTGTAGGCGTAGGACGATTTCTGCAACGACAGCTGAGCCTACATACGTACTAATCAAGACCACCATACCTACGATAATCGTTCTCCAGCCAAGTTTAAGGAAAGCTAACCAAGAGTTACCGATAGAGATTCCGGCATAAGCAACGACGGGTGTAGCGAGTGCCATCAAATCAACTTGTTTCGTCCAATGTGCGATGTGAGCAGCACCTGGCACACCAGGAATCGTTAAGATCAATCCAACCACCCCGATGTAGGCGATACTTGGAATATTCAAAGGGATAAGACGCCCTAACAACATGCCTATAAACGCGATAGCCATGAGCGCGACGATCCCTGGCAGAGCTTTAAATGGTCCATGATGGTAACCGAACCAGTTGTTGATGAGTGAAATTAATCCTACGACGACGAGTGTCATACTCCAATTCTTAATTTGAGAAGTCATTATCCCACCCCTTTACTTGAGAGAATTTCCCTTTCAATTTCGTTACGAGTGCATAGTATTTTTCAGTTAATGGTAAAGCAAAGACGATTGCCATGTATAATCCTGTCACAGACGTCAGCAAGTTACTTGTACCAGAGAACGCCGCGAGGGTACTCGCTTGATTTGGAAAGGCTTCAACCAATGGCCCTAGAGCTGCAGTAGTCATCACGCCACTTCCTACGCCAGTAGCCATAGCAAATGACAGTGGATGAAGCGGCAAGATTGAGATGAGCACGCTAGAGAAGACACTAAAGAAGATTGCCCCAAATATCGTGCCAAAGATATACATAGACATCACACCTTGCCACTCGGGTGAGTTCGTCTTGTATCTTTCTGTGATGAGTGCGAGATTGACTTCGCGACCGATAGAATGAGTCATTCCAATTGTTTCACGTTTCAAGCCAAGCATGATTGCGATAGGCAGTGAAATGAGTATTGTCGCTAGGTTACCAAGTTCTTGCAGAATCAGTGCTGGTCCAGCAGCGATAATCTTAGGTAGTGCGGGCCCAGCTTCCACACCAAACTTTGCGATGAGTAGCGCGACGGCGATAAATACCATTGGTTCTGAATGTTTCGCCTGTTTCTTCTTCACGAGAGGTGTAAAATACGCGATGAGACCTAGGATAACCGCGTAGACGACGGGCATTAATAAGAGGGACGTGGGTCCTAAATTAAATTTGTGCGTTCCGATCGCTTCTGAAATGAGTACAACGATGAAAGTTAATGTATGAAGTCTCCAATCTTTCCATAGTTGTGCTTGTTTATTCATAAAAACGTCCCCCTTTATGATTATTTATCTAAAAAGTAAGAATTTTTAAAAATATAATGACTCTAGTCTAACGATAATTCATGAAAAAGAAAAGGGGATTGTGAGAAAAAGTTTGAAAATTGATATTTAAAAAGAAAAATAGAGGTTTCCAAGAAACAGGTTGATTGCTCAAGCAGTTTTTAAACTGATATAGTATAATGTGATTGTTAATTAAAAAACGGACGTAAATGAAGCAATAGTTAGCTTTAAAGAACAAAAGCAGAACTTACTATTAATAAGGCTTTAACCGCAGACTACACAAAGGGTTAAGGCATTTTTAAAATAGAAAGGTTAGACTGCCGTATCACTGCAGGTAGTATGCCCGCAGTATAAATTTCAAAAATTGATGTAGGTAGATTTAGGAATATGAGAAAGGGTGAATCGCTTGATACGAATGAGTGTCTTAGCGAGTGGTAGTACTGGAAATGCCACTTATGTCGAAAGTGATAAAGGAAGTTTGTTAGTCGATGCAGGATTAACTGGCAAGAAGATGGAAGGACTTTTCGGTCAGATTGATAAAGAGATTAAGAACGTCAACGGGATTCTTGTTACACACGAACACGCAGACCACATTAAAGGTTTAGGTGTATTGGCCCGTAAATACGGCTTACCCATTTATGCGAATGAGAAGACGTGGTCAGCGATTGAGAAGAAAGATAGTCGCATCCCAATGGATCAGAAATTCATTTTTAACCCTTATGAGACGAAATCTATTGCAGGATTTGATATTGAATCTTTCAATGTGTCCCATGATGCGATTGATCCACAATTCTACGTGTTCCATAATAACGGTAAGAAATTTACGATTCTCACTGACACCGGTTACGTTTCAGACCGCATGAAAGGAATCATTAAAGGTAGTGACGCCTTTATGTTCGAAAGCAATCACGATGTGGATATGTTGCGCATGTGCCGCTATCCATGGAAGACGAAACAACGTATCTTGAGTGATATGGGTCACGTTTCGAATGAAGACGCGGGTCTCGCAATGACAGACGTGATTACAGATAACACGAAACGTATTTATCTTTCACACTTATCTCAAGACAATAATATGAAAGATTTGGCACGTATGAGTGTTGGTCAAGTGTTGAAAGAGCACGATATTGATTCAGATAACGAAGTGAAGCTTTGTGATACAGATAAAGCGGAAGCGACGCCGATTTATACAATATAATTGACGGAGGGCACGTCCTTAGTGGTAAGGGCGTGTTTTTTTATGCACTTAGAGGATAAAAATGGTTCAGTTTATTAAGAATTTTAGAGGTTTAATTTAAACTTTTAACTTTAAGACGGTAGGTAGTATGACCGCTTTGCATACGTGAAAACGTTATTGTATAAAGATAATATGACGGTGAAATGAGATATAACAAGGTTTCAACCTTAATAATGTAAAAATAACGTTAATCTTGTGAATAAAAATGTAAGAGAGACGGCAAGTTATCCACTGAATTGTGCAGAGTTATCCAGAGTTGTGAACAATTCACAGTCACATACCCACATTATTCACATACTTATCCACAAATCCACAGTTTTAGACTTTATTTTTGTGTATAACTCGTAAATTTTGTAAAATTCATGATGTATAATGGAGATAACTAAGAGGGAATACTGTGAACAAGTGAATAACTTGTGGATAACTAGGATAACTCAAGTATTATCAACATGTGTAGGAGGTCAAATTGTGAAAATTACTATACTCGCAGTGGGAAAGCTGAAAGAAAAATACTGGAAACAAGCAATTGCAGAATATGAAAAACGGTTAGGTAGTTATACGAAGATAGATATCGTGGAGGTACCTGACGAAAAAGCGCCTGAGAACTTAAGTGACAAAGAAGTCGAACAAGTGAAAGCGAAAGAAGGAGAGCGCCTCCTTAATAAGATTAAACCCCAATCCACAGTCATTACTTTAGAAATTGAAGGAAAAATGCTGACATCAGAGGGACTTGCGAAAGAACTCGATCGACGCATGACACAAGGCCAAAGTGACTTTACTTTCGTTATCGGGGGATCTAATGGCTTGCATCAGGACGTCTTAAAACGCAGTGATTACGCACTCTCCTTTAGCAAGATGACCTTTCCACATCAAATGATGCGGGTCGTGTTAATTGAGCAAGTTTATCGCGCATTCAAAATTATGCGTGGAGAGAGTTATCATAAGTGATGCTAGAAACTATTCATCTTGTAAGAAAGTACTTAGGTTTTTTATGTGTATAAGATGTCGATAATTTAAAAGAGACTACTGTATATTATTAGCATTAGGAGGCGATAATATGATTACAATTGATTCAAAAGTTAACAAACAAATTGCTAAAAATCTTTCACTTGAAGGTATGGATTTAACAAAGGAACAACAGAAACAAATTCTTGATGTTATTAATAATAAGAAGGAGATTACGAATGAAATCATTCGTAAAATTGCATATAAATAATGAAATATAAAGCAGCTTTTCAAGACGACTTTCTTTTAAATTCGAATTTGCTTGATGCTGAAATAATGGATGAGTTAGTGGGCTAACCTCATTTAGTGGGAACTTAATAAAAACACTTTCGCTGAATTCAATATAAAATGAAACCAACGGAAGTGTTTTATTAAGTACTTTGAAAGCAATTTGTAATAAAATGGTTATTAAATTAGGCTAAGTTATTTATTAAAATCAATTACAATTTTGCCGAATGCACCTTTAGCTTGATGTTCGTAAGCTTCTTTAGCTTGATCAAATGAATATACTGTATCAATAACCGGATCTATATTTATTTGATTTAAAGCCTTAGTGAAATCTTCAAATGCTCTATGGTGGCCTACATTAATACCTTGTATTTTAGCTTGTTTAGAAAGTAGTGAGAATAAATTAACATTTGCTTCCATATCTTCAAGGAAACCAATGACATATATATGACCTTGAAAAGCTAAAGCTTCTATAGATTTAGCAATGCTTGAGCCACCAATGACTTCAATTACATGTTCTACACCTTTGCCATGCGTTAATTTTTGTACTTCATTTTCCCAATCTGGATGTTCTTTATAGTTAATAAAATGAGAAGCTCCAAGTTCTTTAGCTTTTTCTAACTTTTTGTCACTACTACTTGTAACAATGACTTCTACCCCTAATGCAGAGGCAATTTGTATTGCAAATATAGAGACGCCACCTGTTCCTTGTACAAGCACTTTGTCGCCCGCTTTAATATTTCCATATTCAACCAATGAGAACCAATTTACAAATGCTGCTACTGGTAAAGTTGATGATTGATTATCTGTAAGCGTTTCAGGAGAAAATACAGCTGCATTTTCATTTAATACCATGTATTCTGAAAGACCTCCATTAACCGTCGCACCTAAGGCATGTGAAGGTTCATCTCCTGTAGGTTGTCCTTCAAGCCATGTCGTAAACATATGAGAAGTGACGCGATCACCTTTTTTAAATTTAGTAACATTAGAGCCTATTTCTATAACTTCTCCAGAAGCATCTGAAACTGGTATGAAAGGAAAGTTCAATAATTCAGGCGTATAAATGCCCTCGACAATAGCGATATCTCTATAATTGAGTGATGCAGAATTAACTTTTATTAAAATTTGATCCTCTTTAATTTCTGGTTTTTCTATTTCAACTTGTTTAAGATTATCTAAACCAAAGTTCTCTAATTGCCAAGCTTTCATTTTAAAGACTCCTTTTATTTAGATTATGGAAAAACATTTCGTCATATCGTTAAACAACGATGTGTTTGAGTAAAAATAAAAAGAACTACAAAAGCAGTAATTATAGTTCTTTTTTTATCACTTCACCGACATCTTTAATGAGACTTTCATTTCTTTTATAATACGTCCATTTTCCTAAACGTTTATAAGTGATAAGACCAGCTTTGTTTAGTATAGATAGATGCTGTGAAGCTGTGGATTGTGTCATGTTTAATTTATCTTTAATCTGACTGACACAAACCCCAATTTCTACCAAATCAATGCCATTTTGGTCATCGAAATGACTTTTGGGGTCCTTTAACCACTCTAGTATTTGAATTCTTGTAGGACTTGCTAATGCTTTAAAGACTTCTAGTTTTTCCATACCCAAATAATAAATCGTTATTTAACGATTTGTCAATGGATTTAACGTAGATAAAAATGTAAATAATAACCGTTTCATTCGACTAATACTAGAAATTCTTATAAGCGAGAGACATTATTAATTTAGTAGACAAAACGACAAGAAATATCACAAATAAAAAGATTGTTGGAGAAGTTGCGATTGGAATGGCAGAATCTGAAGTCAACCGAAGTGTAATGAAAGCCATTAAGGCAGTGACGCAAGACGAACAAGGAGTGAAGTTTGATACTTTCAGTGGTAATGGAGAACAAATCTTAGAAAAGTTAGATAATGGCTTAATTGACTTTGGAATTATTGTAGAACCTATTAATAAAGTGAATTATGAGAGTTTACCGTTAAATAAGCAGGACGTCTGGGGCATTCTAACACGAAAGGGTTCAGAGTTAAGTGAGTTAACTTTTGTACCAACAAAGCGATTACTTCATCAACCACTTATTATTTCAAGACAACACGGTGTGAAATCGATGCTTGCTAATTATTTAGAAATCGATGAAGTAGAAATGGAAATTATCGCAAATTATAACTTATTGTATAACGCTTCGTTAATGGTCGAAGCGGGCATTGGTCATGCGATATGTTTGGATGGCATCATTAATACGACAGGTACGGATTTGAAGTTTATACCCTTTGAAAAAAAGGTTACTTCAAGTTTGAGTGTTATTTGGAAGAAAGAACGCGCATTATCATTATCTGCGCAACTCTTTTTGAATAAGTTGAAAGAGGTATTAAAAGATGAAACTAAAAGTATATCTACAGAATTAGATGAAAACTTATGATGAAATAAATTAGATAAAAGTAAGTTGTAAAACCAATAATTAATATCTCTTTTGTATGTTTAATTTATATCGTATAATAAATGTCGGTTACGATATTTTTAGAACTCAAATAATCAAATATGGTTAAGCATATAAAAGGGAGAATATAAATGGGGCGTTACACTTCGGTTATTTTTTGGATGAGGGCGATTGCTTGTTTAAGCGTTGTAATGATACATACTATTACGACGACATTTTATAAATTTGATATGCCCAATAAAGGTTATCTATTAAGGATTTTTCAGTTAATATTGCTCTACGCTACACCGATGTTTGTGTTTATATCAGAATTTTTACTAGCTAAACGTTATAAGACGACAGTTAAAGACGGCTTTTTCGTACAAAAACTACTTACTTTAGGCATTCCATATATTATAATTAATTTAGGACTTGCTTATGTATATGGGGATACTGAGAATTTCAGTGGCTATTTGAAATCAGTAAATTCAATGATGTTTCATGGTGGCACACTGACTTATTTTATTATCATCATTTTTCAGTTTTATCTATTACATATGTTGCTAGCGAAGTATTTAGTGAAGTTAAATCCGATAAAGATTATCATATACTCATTAGTCATTACATCTCTGTTTTGGGCTATGAGAAACTTCGTAGATGCACCTGAATCTATTTATGTTAATTGGCTTTGGCAAAGAGAGGGTTGGATGATCTTTATTGGTTGGTTGAGTTATTTTCTATTAGGTTTCTACATGGGATACCACTATGAGAGTTTGATGAATCATATCCAAAGGTATACGTCGCATATTGTGAGTGGGACGATAATAGTTACGATCGTTGTTATTTTTAATTTTCAGTTTGGCATCATAACTTTAGTGGATTCTAAACGTTTCGATACACCTATTTATGTGACGATGGTTATATTATTATTCTTTTTAATCGCCTCTTACTTCAAATATGTTCCAAGATTTATCATATTTATTAGCAATTATTCCTTTTCAATTTATTTAATTCATTATTTCTTTGTACATAGATTAGGTATATTAAGCGATAACCCATTGTTAAATGTTGTTTTTACATGGACATTAACTGTGACTTTTTCAATATGTATCGCCTATATAGTAAATTTAAGTAAATATGGAAAGTATATTGTTGGAGGTATTGGGAAGACAACGCACGAAACCTATTATCAAAGCTATCAACAAAGGTTAGTAGATTAATATTGGGAGGGACAGCAACATGACTAAACTCGTTTCGATTATTGTGTCTGTGTATAACAAGGAGAATTTTTTAAAGCAGTGTATAGAATCGTTGATTAATTTAGAGATAGATAAAGCGCGTATTGAGGCTATCTTTGTGGACGACTGTTCGACAGATCGTTCAGTGGAGATGGTTAAAAGTTATGAAAAAGACTATGACTTTATTCGATTAATTGAATTACCTGAGAATACAGGGAGTCCTGCTGAGCCAAGAAATGTAGGAATTCAAGAGGCGCAGGGTAAATATATTACGTTATTGGATGCAGATGACTGGTTAGATACTGAGGGCTTTCCTAAGGTAGTTGAAAAAGTAAATGCAGATGATGCTGATTTCGGTATCGGTCAGAGCTTTAAACATACGTCTAAAGGTGTGGGCTATCACGGTAAGTTCACAAGTTATAAGGACGAATCTCATTTAAAGCCACAAGATATTGATAAAATCTTTAGATCTGTGGGGCCACCTGGAAAGCTGTTTAAACGTTCGCTTGTTGTTGATAATGACATTAAATTTGAACATATGAAGTATGGAGAAGATAAATTATTCTTCTTCCAACTCTTCTCTAAAGTGCATGATGTTACGATGACTACGACGCCGATGTATCACGTCAATCGCTATGACGACAATGTCTCGCTGATTAAACAAACGTCTATGTTAGAGAAAGCGAGATTAAATTTAGAGATTCTCAATCGAACTTGCGACATGGAGATGTCTCCAGAGCTCAAGCGCATGGCGTTATCTAGAGTCATTGAGATGGACTATATTGCACGTTTCCTACGTACGCGAACTTTTGTAAAGTCGCCGGATAAACCAGCTTTTTACGAGATTTTCGATGAAGTAGAGCGCAAAATTAGTGATTGTGGTTTTGAAGTTAAGGCGCTGATTACGGATCCAATATTTGAAATACTGCATACATTTTACCATCAGGCGGAAGAGGAAGAATTTATCCATTTCGTTACTGATGTTGTGTATAAAAGATGGAAATTTACGATTCAAGATGGCAAGGTTTACCGCAATCTTACGCATTCGTACGAATTGTTTGAACCTCTCCCGGTGAATTGCTACCCAGTTTATGAAGGTACGCACGTTATTAAGGGTAAAAAATATGAAGTTATTCGAGTCTTTAAGGCAGATAATGTCACAATTCAAGCAGTGAAGCTAATTGAAATCAATAATATGCTGAATGAAGTAGAGTTGCCGTTTGAATATAAAGACGGAAGTATTTATGTTTCACATGAAGCATTTAAAGATTTAGAACCCGTAGATGTGAATATGAGTGTAGAGTATGAAATGGGCGAATTCTCACTTGTTTATGCGTCATATCCGAGCTTTAATGATCTATACCAGATGAAACGTCAGAATTTCAAAGTAGAATTGATGAATAAAGAGAAAGCACAACAAAATGTGGACTTGAGCGATAAATATTTTACAAAAGTTCCAGGGCCGCTCATGACGCTGAAAAAATTGAAACGGTATGAAGATGTGGCGTTCAAAGTACCTATCGATACCGTGGAAGTGGGTACGAGAGTCGAAGTGGTGGATATCCAACATACGTCGAAAGGGACACCCCGTCTCATCTTGCAAGACGGCAGTGTGATTACGGCGAACAAAGACTTTGTCGCGTTGATTGATACATCAAATTTGGATAAATATATCACTGACGTGCCTCAGAAAGTGAAGATTACGAAAGCATGTAAACTGTATGAGACACGCACGTTTAAAGGTGAAGCGGTTCAAACGCTTAAAGTCGGTAAGAAATTGACGATTAAGGACATTATTTATACTAAGAATTCCACGCCTCGTTTAGTGACTAAGGATGGACTGTTCCTCACTGCCAACAAAGACTTTGTAGAAGTGATGAAGTAAAAAAATGGCTTGAGTTATCCAGAATCTCTAAACGCTATATAAATATCGATATTGCAGAATAGAGAATGAGTAGGGCCATGACGATATTAAAAGCAGTTTGATGACGTGTGAGCCATTCGTTAAGTACACTGCCGGCAAATGCCCAAATTAAAAGACAAATCCAACCGATTAATACACTAATTATTAAATATGTGAGTACCCATGTGGAATGTGTGGCCATTGGTATGATAAAAGCGCCCACTAAAGTAATAAAGAACAGTAGAGATTTCATATTGAGTACTTGAAGGACGAAACCGCTTTTGAAGCTCTTATAGGCTTTGGAAGTGGTTTTTCCATTATTTGAAGTAAGTATTTTATAAGATAAGTAGAGAAGATAAATAAACCCTAAGTATTTAAGCGGCGTCTCGATGTATTGAATATAATCACTGAATAACAGCACAGCAATATAAGAAATCAATCCTAGAAATACAAAGCCTGAGAGAATGCCGAAAATAAAGTTTTTACCATCGCGAAAGCCATAAATTCTCGTCGCGTTCATCATAAATAAATTGCTAGGACCCGGTGTGATTGAAGTAACAAAGACATATATTAATAAAGACAACACATTATCGACCTACCTTCCTTGTGTTATTATATGAGGGGAGGTTACTATAAGTAAAATTAATGTTAGTAATAGTAGTATTAATTTTACTAATTCTAGAAGGTGATAATGCGATGGAAATGAGACAAGTCAAAATCATAAAAACGTTAATAGAAACAGGTAGTTATACCAAAACGGCAGAAATACTGAACTACACGCAATCGAACGTGACGCAACAAGTGAAGTTATTGGAGAGAAACTTAAATCAAAAGTTATTCGATTATCAACATAAACAGCTACGTCCAACGTCATTTCTTAAAGAAATCATGCCGATGATCAATCAAATTGATGATGCGTCTCAACTTATCCAACAAGCGTCAAAACATAAGTCGTCGATTCGTAAAGTGAGAATTGCTGCACCAGAGTCATTGATGATTAGTGGCTTGAGCGAAGTGATTAAAAATATGATTCACTCTTACCCACATATTGATATCAATCTTCAAAATAACAGTTGTAGTACGAATCATCGGAAATTACTCGAAGATGAAGTGGACATTGCTTTCGTGGTTAATGATGGGGTACATCATGAGAAGTTGGAGGCAACAAAGATTTGCGACGAAGAAGTGGTTATCGTGGCACATAAGGATGCTCCTGATTACTTTGATGAACTGTTGAATGACAAGCAGTATAATCATTTCGTGATTAATGAAAAAGGGTCAGTATATCGCAATATGTTTGAAGAAATTGTACGTGATTATCACATAGAAATTGATAAAACGACAGAACTGTGGAGTATTGGCGTCATTAAATCATTATTGAAGGATAATATTGGATTTTCTTTCCTACCTTATCGCACGGTAAAGGCAGAGGTTGAGTCTCAAGAGTTAAAAGTGATTGAGCCACCGTTCGCTATCGAAAAATTAGGTACTTATATACTAACAAAGCCCTATCCTTGGAATAAAGATATTAACCAACTTGTGATTGATGAAGTTGAGGGGTTGTAGATGTGGTGAGAGTTGAGATGATAGTTGCTTTTCAGGGAGGACAGTATGAAATTGAGTGAATGTATCTTTGGTGCTCCTATGCATTTTTAAGCGGACATTTGTTGTCCACTTTATTTGTTTAACTAGGTGTGTGAAGCGGTTTTTAAAATATGTGACCGTTTGATAATCATTACATAGGAGAGATGAGATATGAGTGAAATTAGAATGGTAACTTATGAGCCTATGATATTTAGAAAAGAGGGAGTGAAAATTGTAAGTGAATATGATGATATTCCAGAGTATTTAGATGCCTCTATTAGAACTGAACCATCATTAAATGTAAAATATCCTGGTATATCATCGTTATGTCGTGGAGAAAAGTTAGCTCCAAAATTAAAAGTAGGGGATAAGATGATATATATCACTAAAAAAAGTACGTATCATCAAGAATTCAATCATTGGCGATTAGTAGCAATTTTAGAGGTCATTAAAGTTACGAAAACACACGAAGAGGCTGCTGATTGGTATAAAAATAATAATTATGAATTACCTAAAAACTGTCTTGTAGAAGATAATCCTCCACTTTCATTTAATAAAACAACAATTCCTAAAGAAAAAATTTGTGATGCAGAAGAGGATTATCAATGTAAAGCAAGCGAGCATTCCCAATTTAACATTTGTAAAAAGATACACGTGGAGTTAGATAATCCTCCAATTATTGGTGAATCAAAAATGGAAGAAATATTTGGTATTAAAAATCCTGGTACACAAAATTTTAAATATGTGGAAGAGCATGAATATAATAAACTACTAGAATTAATGAAAGGCTAATAAAAACGCACCTCAAAAATCAAGTTTTGGGGTGCGCTTAACAATGAATTTCAAGTTTCCGTCTTTACAACTTCTCTACTCTCCATCCATTTGCCCTTCAAACTCATCCAACAACTTACGTACTTCATCAGTCGAATTGGTACTCATTAATTCGTGACGTAAACCGCTCGCACCTCTGATGCCACGCACGTAAATCTTAAAGAATCTACGCAAACTCTTGAATGGGCGACCAGTGTTTGCTGAATATTTATCAAATAATGTAAGATGGAGTCTTAATAAATCCAATAATTCTTTCGTGCTATGTTCACGAGGTTCTTTTTCAAACGCAAATGGGTTGTGGAAGATACCGCGACCGATCATCACACCATCGACACCGTATTTCTCGGCAAGTTCAAGACCGGTCTGTCTATCTGGAATATCGCCATTAATCGTCAACAACGTATCCGGAGCAATCTCGTCACGTAAGCTTTTAATCGCTTCAATCAACTCCCAATGCGCATCGACTTTGCTCATCTCTTTGCGTGTACGGAGATGAATAGATAGATTAGCAATACCTTGCTTGAAGACGTGTCTCAACCATTCTTTCCACTCTTCAATTTTATAATAACCTAAACGCGTCTTAACGCTGACAGGAAGCCCACCTGCTTTCGCTGCTTGAATAATCTCCGCTGCAACTTCAGGACGCAGAATCAGACCTGAACCTTTACCCTTGCTTGCGACGTTAGCGACAGGACAGCCCATATTCAGGTCCACGCCTTTAAAGCCCATCTCAGCAAGGCCTATACTCATCTCGCGGAATTGCTCCGGCTTGTCGCCCCAGATATGCGCGACCATAGGCTGCTCATCTTCACTAAAAGTCAGACGTCCACGCACACTATGGATGCCTTCTGGGTGGCAGAAACTCTCTGTGTTAGTGAATTCGGTAAAATACACATCAGGTCTCGCAGCTTCACTGACAACATGGCGAAAGACGATATCTGTCACGTCTTCCATAGGTGCCAGAATGAAGAACGGGCGAGGTAATTCACTCCAAAAATTATCTTTCATAATCTATTAAACCTTCTTGTTTAGTAATATCGAAATTTATCCATGATGATACTACCACAAATCGCGTACATATACAAAGGTATAGCGATGCGACTCAGTAAGTTAAGAGGGAAGTCTGCTGGGGGTCTAAAAACGAAGAATTTGTAATCGTTAACACCTTTAATAGATTTTATATAAAGTAGTCGTATAAAATGAAATTGATATATAATTCTGTTTATGTATACTAATAATATAATGGGTTAGGAGGTAATTTATGGCTAAATTAAATCAATCAGCAATAGGTTGTTACATAAAGTTTTGGACTAGGTTCGCTAAAGTCAACGGTAGAGCAACAAGAGCTGAGTATTGGCATCCGTTTTGGATTAATTTCTTAATAACTTCATTATTAGGTATTGTTTTGGCAGGGACATTAGGTTCGATCTTTGCGGTCGTGTTAGTTATCCCAACTTTTACAGTAACTTGTCGCCGTCTCCATGATACAAGTCGTACAATGATATTAGCGATTCTGCATCATTTGAGTGGGATTATTTCAACTATTGGTGCATGTTTGTTTATATTAGGTATTATTTACTTGATTGTTAATAATGATGCACGCCTCTTTGGTACGGCTACTTTTGCGTGGTTATTTGGTTCTGCCATTACGAGTCTTATTTGGTTATATACTGTTATTGTCTTAGCAATGCTAGGTAAAAAGCGACCTAATCGTTACGGACAGGGTGGTAGTTGTCCACCAATGAAAGAAAATGAGGTTGTAGCTGAATAAATCATAAATTTACATATATTTAAAATCAGGCGCATCTAAAAGGATGCGTCTTTTAATTAGATTATAAACTAAAAAGAGCCATGCACTTCTCATGCATGACTCTTCCTCACTTTTAACCTACAGCACCGCATCACTACTTAAATCGACTTCTTAATCACTCGGTTGGAATGAATAAAGGCAATAATTGCGAAGATGCAGTAAACGAGTGTGTAAATAATCATGACGGTAAATACAGGTTTCATCGTCACATTACCCATAATATACATAAATGCGGTTGCCGCAAAGAATGCATGTAACAACGCAACGACGAGAGGTAAACCGAAGTTAAATAATATCTTTAATACTAAGCCTTTTGCCATATCAGAACTTGTAAAGCCAATACGACGCAGAATCTTAAAGTTATCACTCTCATCCTCAGTTTCGTCGACTTGCTTAATGTAAATAATACAGCCAGCCGCAATTAAGAATGCTAAGCCTAGGAATGAAGTGACGAAGATGAAGACACCGTTAGATGCATCGAGTTGTTTCTTCATTGTCTCTTTGGACATGATAGAAGGATCAATCTTCATACCTAATTTTTCAGCTTTTTTCATATCGCTATGATGTTTTAAGTTATAGCCGTAATCGTGCAGAGTATTGTCATCTGTTTTCACGGCATTGTAAACCTCAGGACTTACTTCCACGACAGGTGCGTTATAAGACACACTGATTGGATAAACTTTATCATTATCGATATGTGTGACTTTTATAGTTTTCTTCTCTTTTCCTTTAACAGTAATCTCTTTATTGTTGTGAACTTGCACCATACCTGGCATCGTCTTCGTGTTAGTGAGTTTCGCATCGTTACCTTTCAGTTTAGAGTTGGCGGCTAGTGTTGATGTGTTGGCAGTATGTGTATCATTGCCGACGGTCATGACTTCATCTTTCACATTTTTAGGGTTAATTGTTTCAGTAGTTTTCTTCTCGAACGGAATATGCGCTTTATGGAGTTTAGCTTCAAATTTTTCTGCATGATTTGATTCTGAGATATTAAAATCTTGGGGTGTCATAGACTCCATAGAGTAATCGGTTTGTGACTTTGTGATGGCTGCGAAACATAATATTGTGACCGTGATAGCGGAAATCACCGCAATAATTGTGAGCGACATCGCGTTTTTCTTCATTCTATGCATAATTGAAGAAGTGCTGACGACATCTGTAATTGATACGCGACCATTTTTAGCTCTTTTAACTGTTTTAAAAATCAAAGAAACTGAACTTCTAAAGAAGAGATAGGCACCGACGACAGTTAAGAAAATAACGATAAATGGAGTGGCCATCGTCATCGTTAAATCTTTAAATAAGCCAAACATTTCCGTCGCCATGTAATAACCTAATGCAATCATCGCGATACCTAAAATACCACTGATAACTTCAGGAAGCGTAATACGTGCTTTCGTCGCCTCAGTCTTCGTGCTGTCTTTCATCATCGTGAGAATGCTACGGCGTTTCAAGAATATCGCGTTCTGAATCAGTATTAATAGAAATGCGATGGCAAGCATGAGGATCGTTAACATTAATGCTTTAGGTTCGAAACCAATCGCAATATGTGTCTTGAGTTTCATCATCTTTACTGCGATGTTGAGCGCGAGTTGTGAACCAAAGATGCCGATAATTACGCCTATGATGCCTGTAACGATAAAAATCATGAATTGTTCAAGACCCAACATTCTAAGAATATTGCCTCTTGATAGTCCAATAAGTTGGAATAACGCAAATTCTTTCGTGCGTCGCTTCACGAATAAATGATTTGCGTACATCAAGAAGACGATAATGATAATAAAGAGTGTCGTTGAGCCGATTGCTGCCCCTTTTTGAAGGAATTCAGCAGAATTTGAATTATTGATACTATGTGAGTATTTTAAAGTTGTGAAACTGTAGTAAATCACAATACTCAAGAGTAGGGAGAACAGGAACATCCCATAATGTTTGATATTCTGTCTTAGATTTTTTAGCGTAATTTGATTAAACGTCATGAGTCACACCACCCAATGTGGATTGTAGTTTAATGATTTCTTGATAAAAGTCTTGCTTAGATTTACTATTTTGATGAATTTCTGAATGAATATTGCCGTCTTTCAACATGATGACACGCTCTGCGAAACTCGCTGCAGAAGGATCATGCGTCACCATGATAATCGTCGTAGTAAATTCATTGTTCATATCTTCTAGACGTTTGAGTAAGTCTCGCGCACTCTTAGAATCAAGTGCACCTGTAGGTTCGTCGGCGAAGATGATGGACGGCTTATGGACGAATGCACGCGCAGCCGCTGTTCGTTGTTGTTGACCACCTGAAATTTCACTCGGATACTTGTGACCTAAGTCATTGATACCGAGCGCATCAGTAACTTCTTTATAATTTTGTTCCATGACATACTTTTTAATTTTTTGGACTGATAGGGGTAGCATAATATTCTCTTTAACAGTAAGTGTTGGGAGAACACTGTAGTCTTGGAAGATAAAGCCAAGTTGCGTTTTACGGAAATCAGCGAGCTTTTTGTCATTTAATTTATTAATTTCCTTACCATCAATGATGACTGATCCCTCTGAAATCGTGTCGATTGAACTAATGACATTGAGCAGCGTCGTCTTACCTGAACCCGAAGGCCCCATGATTGCGACAAATTCTCCTTTTTCGACACTGAAATCGATATTTTTGAGTGCTTGATATTTTTGTTGATTACCATAGACTTTCGATAAATTATTTACTTCTAGAATTGTCATTATCTCACTCCTAATGTTTGTTTATAGTTCAATTGTAAAAGGAGATGAGACACCTAGCCTTTATCTAACCTTACAAATAAAGGGCTGTATCTTACAGATTTGTAAGGTTGTGTTAGAGAGTAAAAATAAATCCACGACCTGAGCGTGAGGCCGTGGATGTTTCGATTTATTTGAGTTTTTCGCGAGCATCTTGAGGAATATCTTTCTTCTCGACTTCTTTATAACTTTTCACAACGCCTGCCTTTTTAATAATTTTTAGGTAGTGATTGGTTTTGAGCTTTTTCATACCTGAGTACGTAATTTTTTTACTATGTCCATCTTTATCGTAGCCTGTTGTTTTATATTGTGTTAAGTCATCCTCAGGTTGCTTATAAGGTTTGTTCGTTTTTACATAATATTCTTTAGCAGGGACTACAGGATTAGCTAAATTTAAGCTTCGTACCTGAGTGTTGTGTGGATGCTTTTCACCATATATTTTCAGTCCAAATAACAATCCGATAATAAGTAGGACGAGTATGATAATTGTCGTTAATGAAATTTTTAAAGCTTTCATAGCCTTAGCGCTCCTTTCTTTAACTTATATCTTTATTGTAGGAGCATTGCGACGTTCCAGCTTTTATCTAACCTTACAATTTGTAGTTATTATCTTACGGATTTGTAAGAAAGGCGCAGCGTGATATGGTAAAAGGGCCAAGGTAATAGAAGACGGGTGCCTCATATGAAAATAAATACGAGAAAGATGGATATATATTATGAAAAAGTTGCTACAAATAATTATTCTTTCTATCATTAGCATCGTTTTTATTCTGTCGGCAGTTTTAACAACTATCATTATCTATCAGAAAGTCAAAAGCGAGGCTGTTATTGATCACGTTATCGCTCAAAAAGGATGGTCTAATAGGATAAATCATGAAGAAATGAACTTTAACATCAAAATGGGTGAAGCGGAGAAAGAGATAACTTATAAAGATCAGCCGCACAGCGTGTATACATATACAGTGACACCATCACCAGCGCCGTGGACGGATTTTAAAGAGTATAAGGTATGGGGCGAAACGGATTTAGAGAAAAAGGAATCTTACTATAAATATTTGTTAGAAGCGGAGCCCGTATCGATTAAAGAAGACGGCGGGCAGTCTGACCTTTGAAAGCGATATTTAATAAATCGGCGGTTAAACATGAAGAAAATCGTAATTACGCTAGGTATTATCTTGTTCATTGTTTTGGGTATTGTGTGCTGTTTTTGGAGATTTAATCATATTTCCTATAAAGAGATAAATCTAGAACTTCAACAACATCATTTTCAAAAACATATAAAAAGTGAAGAAAATCATTACGATGCAAAGCAGTACGGTTATCATAAAGAAATAATATATAAGGACGAACCGCGTAATATCTATCTGTATCAAACAGTGGAGCGACCTGGGTTCGTAGAGTTTATCAATCCTTTCTATCACTATAAGAAACATAATGTGATGACAGAGGTTAACGATAAAAATACAGGAAATGACGTTACAGAAGAGAGAACAACGAAATATCAAATTGAAGATCAATAAAACCTTACTAAGATGAATCTATGATTATAAAAATTTTCACAGTTATTTTTATAGTTGTAAAGAGAAGTAGTTTGAGGCATTAAAGTATGGGATTAAAGCTATTTTCTATTTAATTGAATTATAACTTTATTTTTCAATGTCGACTCGAAACGCACTTTAAGCGAATAACAGCATTTATTGCGCTTGATTAATGAATCAAATCACTCAATTGTTGCCTTAATGAGTGGATTTCAGAAAAAAACTTATAGATATTTCTTAAAAATCTTAATATTCATCTCCCACAAGGTAGTTAAAAAATGTATAATAAAAATATCACTTCGCATTAGGAGAAATGCATACTATGAACAACCACAAACTTACAATTAAAGAAACTATCTTTATTGGATCGATGTTATTCGGTCTATTTTTTGGTGCGGGAAATTTAATATTTCCAATTCATTTAGGACAAATTGCGGGTGCCAACATGTGGCCGGCAACGATAGGCTTTTTAATCGCCGCTATCGGGTTCCCATTCTTAGCAATTATTGCGATCGGTGTCTCAAAGACGAATGGCACCTTTGAAATTGCGACGCGAGTTAATAAAATTTACGCGTACTTATTTACGATTGCATTATTTTTAGTTATCGGGCCATTTTTCGCTTTGCCAAGGCTCGCAACTACATCTTATGAGATAGCGTTTTCGCCTTTTATCACTTCTAGTACAGGCAAAGTCGTCTTACCGATATTTAGTATTTTATTCTTCGTCGTAGCATGGTTCTTTGCGAGAAGACCGTCTAAGATTTTAGACTATGTAGGTAAATTCCTAACTCCGGTCTTTCTCGTCCTATTAGCGATCGTCGTAGTGCTCGCTTTAATCCATCCATTGGGCAGCGTGGGTCATGCGCCAGTCAGTGCAGACTATCACCACGGCGCGACGTTGAAAGGATTTATTGAAGGTTACAACACACTTGATGCGTTGTCTGCGTTAGCGTTTGGTGTCATTATTGTCGCAACAATCAAGAAACTAGGTATCAAAGAACCGAGTGGCATTACGAAAGAGACAGTGAAATCCGGAACGATTAGTATTGTCGGTATGGCTGTCATCTACGCTTTATTAGCCTTGATGGGTGCGATGAGCCTAGGTCACTTTAAAGTGAGTGAGAACGGCGGTATTGCCTTAGCCCAAATCGCGCAATATTATCTCGGTGATTATGGAATTATCATTTTATCACTTATTATCATTGTCGCTTGTTTAAAAACGACAATTGGTCTGATTACAGCTTTTGCAGAAACATTTAATAAAATGTTCCCGAAAGTCAGTTATCTTCAATTTGCGACGGCTGCAAGTTTATTAGCATGTATCTTCGCAAATGTTGGTTTAACGAAGATTATCATGTACTCAACGCCAGTGCTAATGTTCATCTATCCATTAGCGATTACGTTGATACTATTAACACTCGTCAGCGCATGGTTCCACCATTCACCTATCGTTTATCGCTTTACGACTTATTTCACGATGATTGCCGCATTTTTCGACGGAGTCAAAGCCAGTCCAGAATCATTCGCGAAGACAGGATTTGCTCAAAGTTTAATTCACTTTGCCGAACACTACATACCTTTCTTCACGATTGGCATGGGTTGGATCGTTCCTGCAGTGGTAGGATTTGTCATCGGCTTAATTGTGTATAAGCTACGAGGTGGAAAGCGAGCACATGCATAACACAATTTAGTTAAGCTATCAAAGCGCTTAGGAAAGTTTATCTTTCTTAAGTGCTTTTTCTTCGTTATGTATAAAAAAAGAGGGCAATTCTCAAGGGCTCTAGGTTTCATTCCCTTAAAAGACGGGCATAAATTTAATAATTACAATGTGGGGCATAAGTATTTTAAACAATGGGGGAATAGAATATGAAAATCTTTAAATTACGTTATCAACATTACAAAGATATTGTCGACGATAATGTGTTAACTTGCTATGTACTTGCGAAAAATAAAAAAGAAGTAGAACAATTTGCGAAAAAAGTAAGTTACAAAATTGAACATATGGAAAAGATTTCTAAACGAAAATATCAAAAAGAAAAAGCAAAAGGTAACGACTACGCGCTCGAACATGCTGATCATTATTTAGATTAAACGATATGAACCACGCAGTATGTCAGAAAGTGTAGTGAATTGAAGTGAGGTGTACGAAAGTGCAACAAAGAGGCAATTCGACAACAAGAGGACAATGGGGGTTAATAGGAGCGGCGTATGCATTTCTCATCGTGATGATGGGGACGACTTTGCCGACGCCGCTATATCCAATTTATAGCGATGAATTCAATTTATCGCCGTTAATCATTACAATTATTTACGCTGTGTATGCAGCCGGTGTGATCTTTGGTCTATTAGTGTTTGGTCAACTTTCAGATCGCATAGGGCGACGTTATGTATTGATACCAGGCGTGCTGCTCTCAATCATTAGCGCGCTCGTCTTTCTATTTGCGACGAATTTAACTTTATTAATCATTGGACGTATTATTTCTGGACTTTCTGCGGGTCTGTTCACCAGTACTGCTACAGCGACGATAGTGAACCTCGCGCCAGAGGATAAGAAGAACCAAGCGTCTACTATCGCAAGTAGCGTGAACATGTTGGGTCTCGGATGTGGGCCATTAGTTTGCGGTATTCTCGCAGAATACTTACCTTATCCTACACGTCTCATATTTATCGTTAATATTGTGACTTTAGTCATTGCTTTTATCGCCATTTGGCTCATGCCTGAACCGGTGAAAGATCGACAAAGTTTCCGCATTCAAGTTCAGAAATTAAGTGTACCTGCTGAAATGCGGTCCACATTTATTAGTGCGGTAATTCCAGTGTTTGTAGGTTTCTCCATGTTGGGACTCATGACCGCTATTTCACCCAACTTTTTAGGAGATATCTTAAACATGAATAATAAGGCGGTCGTTGGTATCACCGTCTTCTTAGTCTTCTGTGCTTCCACAGTAGGACAGCTCTTATTTAAACAGAAATCCGATTACCGTGTATTAAAACTCGGCAGTATGACCTTAATTGTAGGTGTAGCATTAGTAGCTATAGCATTACTGCTCCATTCTTATATTCTGTTGCTTATCGGAGCAATGGTTTCGGGACTTGGTCAAGCATTCAGTTTCCGTGCAGGTCTGTCTACCGTTAATAGTGCAGCGCCTGACGATCAACGTGCAGAAATTACTTCCACGTTCTTCACCATTGCCTATATTGCAATTTCCATTCCTATCGTAGGTATAGGTTTATTAGAATTAGGCCTTAACGTACAGTGGGCAGGTATCGTCTTTAGTATCATCGTCGTGATTCTTGCGATAATTTCATTATTATTACTATTACGTCAAGGTAATCAGAGCACAAATGAATAGCGAATGTTTAACGTGAAACAGCGGGAGGTCTCAGGGTAGGCTAAACGCTGTTTTTTAAAAGATGAGTAGAAGGAGAGGTAGACTTTTGGAAAAACTGTGGCATATTTCGGAAGATGATCAACGCGTTCAGAAGCTAGCTGAAAAGGATAAAGTGATGGGTCAGTTAATTGCGCGTATTGGTAATGTAGAGCGAGTGTTACGCCCCTATCCATTAAAATCGCTCGTGCGTTCAATCGTTGGGCAACAAATTTCTGTTAAAGCAGCAGAAACGATATTTGGTCGTTTAACAGAGCAGCTTAATGACAATTGGACGGTGGCTGCTTTTAAAAAGCTAAACGAAGAAGATTGTAAACAAATTGGTTTATCTCGGTCTAAGCAGAAATACATCTTTAATCTTATTGAACATATCGACAATGGAGAACTAGAATTTGAAAAATTAGACCGCCTACCTAATGAAGAAATCATCAAACAACTCACGGCCGTGAAAGGCATAGGTAAGTGGACCGCAGAAGTGTTTCTGATCTTTACGATGCAGAGAGAGGATATTGTGCCGGTTGATGATGTGGGCTTGCAACGTGCGGCAAAGCGTTTATACAATCAACCCGATGCGCGGGGTAAAGCTTTATTGAAAGATTGTAAGTCAACGTGGGGAGAACAAGGGACTATCGGTTGCCTTTATCTCTGGGAATATATCCATCAATATCAAATTTGAAGAATATAAGTAGGCCGGCAGTCTTAAATATTAAAATTCGCAATACATGAATGATATATAGAAAGAAGTGTGAATATGACGATTTATACAATCGGACATTACGATTATGACTTAGAACAGTTTTTAGACATGTTAAAGCAGGCAAAGGTAACGAAGATTATCGACGTTCGTTCATTCCCAAATAGTAAGCGTCATCCTCAGTACAAGCAGGAACCTTTTCATAAGTGGTTGAAAGAGCATGATATTGGCTATCGTCATCTCACTGCGCTAGGTGGACGTCGCCAGCGTTCAGGTGAAGTAGGGGAGAATTTGAATGCGGGGTGGCAGAATCAATCATTTCACAACTATGCAGACTATACATTAACGAATGAATTTAAAGAAGGCATACAGTATTTGTTTGTTGAAGCGGAAGAGGACACTGTAGCGTTAATGTGTGCAGAACGTCATCCTTCCCGTTGTCATCGCCTCATCATCAGTAATTGGTTGGTAGGGCATGAGGTCGAGGTGAAACATATCATCGTCAGCAACAAGGGCGAGATTGAGATTGTGCCGCACGAATTAGGGAAGTGGGGCGCAATGCCGATTCTCGAGGATGATGGCGAAGTGGTCTATCCGAAGCTTGATGATAAGTCATAAGTAAGACTAAGTGAAAAAGAGAGAATGGGGCAGAAATCTTTATGATTCCGTCGTCCTGTTCTCTCTTTGTTGAGATTAATCCTCTTTATGCAATATCACGCTATGATCTTTCGTTTCCCACAGTTCAAGTTGGGTAAGCGTGTTTCCTTCTGGCAAATGTGCTTCAAATTGATCCCAAATCCACATCGCAATATTCTCAGCCGTCGTATTCATTTCAGGGAAGGTTTCGTTAAGCAATTGTTGATGCAAATAAGGTTTCACATGTTGATTAAATACTGCATCCACCTCGTTGAAGTCTAGCGCTAATCCCATTTCATTCACTGGAGACTGAACGTGGACTGCTAACTGATATGCATGTTGAATTAAATCTTTGTGGACCGTGGGCGTAAAGTAAATTCGATTATCACATACAAAGTCATATTTTAAATTCAGTATCACATTGCGCTCACGATATTGAAATTGGCTTGGTGGATTGAGATGACTCATTTCTTTGGTCATGGTTAGTGGCTCCTTTCTTAATCACTTTCGGCGTTACCCTAACGTCTTTGGATACAGAAACTCATTAAACTGATGAATTAAGCACTTGTTATCCACTTAGCGTTGAAATCTCCTATTTTTCAAAAATGCTGAGTTGATGTAAGGTGTTTTTTATAATCATATTGAGTTTAACTGAAAGATAAGAACAACTACACCTTATACATATAGTTTAGTATCTTAAATAACATTTCTTCATTATTTTTGACTTTCTACGTACAATCTTGTGTCAGTATGATGACTTTTTCGTGCTATTTAATACTTCTACATAGTTTCCATTCTCCCAATTTTCCTTCCTAAATTATGACATTTCTGAGACAGAGGACGAATTTTACGCCCGCTCTGAAATCGAATAATCCCCGTCGTTATAAGTTTCCTTATATTTTAAAATACAATAAAACTCTTTTATAAAAGGAGAAAAGAAAAATTACAATAGATAAAAATTTGACTTAAATAAATTTGAGAGCTATGTTTTATGTGAAAACATTCACAAGGAGTTGTTTGGAAATGAAGATTGGAATCATTAAAGAATTAAAACCTGGTGAAGGACGTGTCGCATGTACGCCTGAGAATGCTAAGAAACTCACTGATGCAGGCAACGAAGTACTCGTGGAACGAGACGCAGGTGTCGGCTCTGGTTTCACTAATGAAGAGTACGAATCTGCAGGCGCGCGTATCGTATCACATGAAGAGGGCTGGCAGTCTGACCTCATTGTTAAAGTGAAAGAACCGGATAAGAAAGAGTTCAAATACTTTAAAAATGGCCAAATTATTTGGGGCTTCCAACATCTTGCTTCGTCTAAAGAAACAGTTGAAGCGATGCAAGAAGCAGGTGTCACAGCAATTGGTGGCGAAACAATCGAAATTGACGGAGGTGCCCCACTTTTAGCGCCAATGAGTGCGATTGCTGGTCGACGTTCCATGTTAATGGGGGCATATTATCTAGAAGCGCAACATCAAGGTGAAGGTATATTGATTTCAGGTATCGATGTTATTTCTGGTATCCCTTCTGGAAAGGTCGTTATCTTCGGTGGAGGTTCTGCAGCAGTCAATGCCGCAACGATTGGTTTAGGCCTCCAAGCTGAGATTACAATCATCGAATTGAAAGATGAACGCATCAAGTGGCTTGAAGAACATTTTAAAGGTCAAAATGTACGGGTAGTGAAATCGAACGAAGAGAATCTAGCGAAAGAAATTAAAGAAGCAGATGTCTTTATCTCCACAATTCTGATTCCTGGCTCTAAACCGCCGAAACTCGTGACCCGAGACATGGTGAAATCAATGAAAGAAGGCTCCGTTCTCGTAGATATTGCGATTGACCAAGGGGGTACGGTCGAAGGCATTCGTCCTACCACAATTAGCGATCCTGTCTACGTAGAAGATGGCGTTGTGCACTATGCCGTACCGAACCAACCCGGCGCTGTGCCACGTACTTCTACCATGGCCCTAGCAGCAGGAAACTTAGAATATCTCGAAGCCATTAGTACGAAAGGACTCGATCAAGCGATTAAAGAATCTGAAGCCTTAGCAACCGGCGTCAATGTCTATCGAGGTCATGTGACGAATAAAGGCTTAGCCGACTCTCATGACATGAAGTATGAAGCACTCAGTACGTTGTTATCTTAACTTGTGACTCAGCATAATAAATAAATAGAGAAAGAAGATGCGAATGATGTCTACAAACAGTATTGTATTACAAACCGAATCTTTCTGTGATATACATGATATTAAAGAAGCGAAATCTTATATTCGACCTTACGTCCGTCACACACCTTTGATTCAGTCCATGTTTTTAAGCAATAATGTCACCGGCGGCAACGTATTCTTGAAATTGGAGAACATGCAGTTTACAGGTTCATTTAAATTTCGAGGTGCATTAAACAAGATTCTGCACTTAACTGATGAGCAGAAAGAGAAAGGGATTATCACAGCTTCTGCAGGCAACCACGCACAAGGACTTGCATTGACCGGTAAACTCCTCGACATCAAGACGACGGTCATCATGCCGAACGAAGCACCTATTGCGAAACAAGAGGCGACACGTGGCTACGGTGCTGAAGTGATTCTCGAGGGTGATACCTTTAATGATTCCAGACTCTACATGGAGCAAATGGCGAAAGAAACAGGTAAGACGATCGTCCATCCCTACGACGACAGCGCGGTGATGGCTGGCCAAGGTACGATTGGTCTAGAGATTCTCGATGCGATATGGAACGTGGATACAGTTGTGCTTCCCGTGGGAGGCGGCGGTCTGGTTTCCGGCGTTGCGACGGCTTTGAAATCCTTTAACCCGAACATCCACATTATCGGCGTTCAGTCTGAGAATGTGCACGGTATGGCGTCATCGATTGAAGCAGGCAAGATTACCTCTCAATTCACAGATCATACGATTGCAGACGGCACTGAAGTCGCGATTCCAGGCGACAAGACGTTCGAAGTGGTCGATAAACTCGTCGACGAATTTGTACTGGTCTCCGAAGACGAAATTTCTAGTGCAATGCGTCACCTTATGCAACGTACGAAGATCGTTACGGAAGGTGCAGGCGCGTTACCAACTGCCGCTTTGATTAGTGGTAAAATTAACCCTTGTTATTTAAAAGATAAGAACATTGTAGCACTCGTATCTGGTGGGAATGTTGACCTCACACGCGTATCCGATATTATCGACCATTTATTGAAACCTGCGGATACGAGCGAGGGCGTGGTCGGTTAAGTTGAAATAATGAAGAACAGGGAGGATTCACAATGAGTAACGATACAGGGTTGAAAAAGAACATCGGTTTCTTCGCAGCGCTCTCTCTCGTTATGGGCTCCGTCATCGGTGCCGGCGTCTTCTTTAAAGTATCGAGCGTGACCGAAGTAACTGGATCGACAAGCATGGCGATATTCGTGTGGTTTATCGGAGGTATCATGACCATCTGTGCTGGCCTTACCGGTGCAGAACTGGCGGCAGCGATACCTGAGACGGGTGGTTTAACGAAATATATCAAGTATACGTATGGCGATTTCTGGGGCTTCCTTTCTGGCTGGGCGCAAGCCTTTATATACTTCCCAGCTAACATCGCAGCTTTAGCCATCGTCTTTGGAACGCAAGTCGTCAATCTATTACATCTGAGTCCAATTTACTTATTACCCATTGCGGTAGTGAGTGCACTCTCCATTCTATTAATTAACTGTTTAGGTTCGAAAGCAGGCGGCTATCTTCAAACGATTACACTCGTCATCAAGTTGATACCCATCGCTTTAATCGTCATCTTTGGATTGTTTGCGAAGAACGATGTTCAATTCTCCCTGTTTCCTATTACGAACGGCACACATTCAGGATGGTTTACAGCGTTAGGAAGCGGCTTACTTGCGACAATGTTTGCGTATGACGGCTGGATTCACGTCGGCAATATCGCAGGTGAAATGAAGAATCCGAAGAAGCACTTACCCGGTGCTATCGCTCTAGGTATCGGTTTAATCATGATTGTTTACTTGCTCATTAATGCGACGTTCCTGATGACACTACCGATTGACCAAATTGTAGGCAATCTCAATGCAGCGAGTGATGCCTCTTCTATCTTATTCGGTACGTATGGCGGTAAGATTGTCACAATCGGTATTCTCATTTCAGTGTATGGCACAATGAATGGCTATATCATGACAGGCATGCGTATTCCGTATGCGATGGCGGAACATAATCAGTTGCCTTTCCGTCGATTCTTCTTGAGTCTGACACCAAGTAAAGCGCCTTGGACAAGCGGTCTCGTGCAAGTCATTATAGCGGTAATTATGATGGCAGTTGGTGCCTTCGATACGATTACCAATATGTTGATCTTTGTGATTTGGGCGTTCTACTGCATGGCTTTCCTCGCAGTCTTTATCCTTCGACGTCGAGAGCCTGACTTGCCACGTCCGTACAAAGTTCCTTTATATCCCGTCATTCCGCTGATCGCTTTAGTAGCAGGCGTGTTCGTGCTGATTAATACTTTATTCACTCAACCTATACTCGTCTTGGTCGGTGTGGTGATTACCTTGTTAGGTATACCTATTTATCTGGTTAAAATGAAACGTGTGAATCACTGAGACAGACGATAACCTCTGAGTTAGCGCAAGCTAATTTGGAGGTTTTTTAACGTGGGAGAAGTGTGTGTTGGTATGCGCTTGCCGGAATGCATTTTTAAAAATTTAACTCAACTTGAGCCTGGGCATTTTAGCAATCGACTGAAAGTGACGATTATTTAAAATTATAGCCATTATATAGCAAACAATTCATTGTAAATGCTAAAATAGAGAAAACGCTTTCATTTTACATATAAAAGGAAAATGAAGTGGAGAGATTGATGAGGGAGGAGTTAATATGACAAATCAACTACCTGAGAAGATGAACATCGCGTTATTGAACGAACCGTATGATATCGAAATCAAGGAGGTCGACGTGCCTGAAATTGGACCAGAGGACGTCCTCGTGAAAGTAATGGCTGTTGGCGTATGTGGCTCAGACGTGCACTACTACGCACACGGTAGCGTGGGAGAATTCGTGGTCAAAGAACCGTTAATCCTAGGGCATGAATGTTCAGGAAAGGTCGTTGCAGTGGGCTCTGAAGTGACAGACTTTCAAGAAGGGGACCGTGTAGCGATTGAGCCCGGCGTGCCATGTGGTCGTTGTGAACACTGTCGCGAAGGTAAATACAACCTGTGTCCTCACGTCGTCTTCCTAGCGACGCCGCCTGTTGATGGGGCATTCTGTCAATATTTAAGCCACCCGGCAGACTTCCTCTATCACATACCGGACGACTTAACTTACGAGCAAGCGACGTTGAACGAGCCGTTCTCAGTCGGTATCCAAGCTTGTAAAAGGGCACAAGTGAAGGCAGGATCTACAGTAGTAATTATGGGCATGGGTCCAGTCGGCTTAATGACGGTCTTAGCAGCTAAATCTTTCGGTGCCACACGCATTATCGTCTCAGATTTAGAGGAAAAACGTTTAGAGAAAGCGAAAGAACTAGGTGCGACACACACGATTAATATTAAAGATGATGACGTGCTTGAACGAATTGAAGCCATTACAGGAGGCAAAGGTGTCGATTATGCGATCGAAACAGCAGGCAATCCAACAGCGTTGAAAAATTCAGTGATTGCATTGAAAAATGGCGGTACATTGGCAATTGTGGGTTTAACCCAACAAGATGAAGTCGGCTTCAATGCGCCATGGATTGCAAACCACGAATTGAATATCGTCGGTGTCTTCAGATATGAAAATACGTACGAAATGGGTATCGATCTACTTTCAAATACGACCAGCGACCTCGATACAATGTTTACCGATTTCTATGACTTAGAAGACACGAAAGAAGCGATGGAACGCACACGTACAAATAAGAGTGGTTCCATTAAAGTAATGGTTTATCCAAATGGTAAGCCAGAATAATGACGATAGATGAAGAATATGAAACAATTAAATAGTTGAAACGGTTGAAGTCCCAGTACAGCGCGGTGTGAGCGGTAGCAAGGTCGATGAGTGCTCATGCGGCGCGTGCTGGGGCTTTTTGTGTGGGGGTGACGGTTAGTAATGATGAAATTCATATGAATATTAATATTTTTCTTTTCTTGATAATTAATTGATTTCTTTTTGGTAGATTGAAAGATGAGGAGGTCATGAGATTGAATACGATTGCAATTTCTCATTTACAAAAAGTTTTTAATAGGAAAAAGAAAGCTTTAAATAACATCAATCTACATATTCACAATGGTATGTTTGGTATTTTAGGGCGAAATGGTTCAGGTAAATCGACATTGATGAATATACTAGCAACGTTAATTCCCGCTACTAAAGGTAAAGTTACTATAAATAATATTTCTATAAAAGAGACTAAAGCAATTAGAAGAATGATAGGCTACTTACCTCAAGATTTTGATTTTTATCCTAATATGAAAGTTGAAGAATCACTTTACTATTTAGGAATATTATCAAACATACCAAAATGTCAGTTAAAAAATAGAATAAACGAAGTACTTGGACAAGTTAATTTAATAAAATACAAACGACAAAAAGTTAAGAATCTATCAGGCGGAATGAGAAAAAGACTTGGGATAGCGCAAGCAATAATACACAATCCTTCTATAATTATTGTAGATGAACCAACTGCAGGTCTTGACCCAGAGGAAAGGGTTCGGTTGAGAAATTTATTTTCGCATTTAGCTAAGGATCGAATTGTAATTATTTCTACTCATATTGTAAGTGATATAGCCTCTACATGTGAGCAAATTGCGATTTTAGAACAAGGTTCACTTGCTTATACAGGAAGTATCACAGCATTAAGACAGCAGAGTAATCATAAAGTATTTGAATTGATGATTGAACCTTCTCAGCTTGTTGAGATGAAAAAACAAAATCTTATTATTACAAAAATATGTGAAGTTGAATCACGTTTACTTATAAGATTTGTATCAGATGAAACATTTGAAGCGGCAAATGAAGTACGTCCAGATTTAGAAGATGCTTATATGTATTTTATAAAAAATATTTAAGGAGTCTGTAAGATGAGTTTGTTATGGAATGAAATAAAGAAAGTAGGGTTTAGTAAGTTATTCATAGTTTATAGTGCTCTCATTATTGCTTTTGGGGTTCTTAATTGCCAACAAGTACTGAATAAAAATTTAAATTCTAGCATCTATCAATCGCAAAATATGAATGTGTATACCAATGATAGTAGGACAATTATGGATAACGTCACAACTCAGTTAGAAGAAGAAGTTAAAAATAATAACTTTAAAACATATCAATTTGGTTTTCTAAAAGAAAAGCGACTATCAAAAGAAAAAGTCGAAACGGTTAAGCATTTACTTTCAAAAATGAAGAACACTAATGACTTCCAAATTTTTAAAACATATTCTGATAAGGTGGCTCGTGAGATTGGATGGGGATCGTACTATTCGGCGAGGGACCTACATATGTTGGGTGAGAAAAGCATGAGTCAAAGTGACTTTAATAAAGAACAATATATTATTCAACATCGAGATTTATATTATGGGGCGTACAGTAGATATATATCTGATGTTATGGGTATTATTCTCGGGATTTTACCCTTTTTCTTAAGTGTGTATCTATTGTTTCTAGACCATAAAAATGACACTTATAAGGTGATTTATTCAAGAGGTTTTAGCTCATTTAAACTAGTATCAATTCGTCTTTTAGCTATTAGCCTTTTATCACTGTTACCTGCAATTATTTTCTCTATTTACTTTAACGTCGGTGTTAGTATAATTCATGGCTTTTCTATGAAAGGCTTACTCGTTTTTTATAAGATTTTCAGTATGTGGTTAATACCTATTGTACTAGTAACAAGCGCTCTAGGGATGTTAAGCACTATTATATTTAATTCTTATCTTGGAATTATCGTTCAGTTTGTAGTATGGTTCATTAATTTAAATATAGGAGCTACGCATATTGAAGGTAATTATGGTTATTTACTTATTCCACGCCACAATTCTCTATTTAATGCCTCTTACTTTTACGATAATTTATTGAACATCTATGCTAATAGAATTTCCTATTTTGTTGTTGGAATGGTGCTACTAGCATTAACGACACTTAGCTTCAGTTTAAAAAGAAAGGGAGTCATTTCTGGTGTTAGCCTTTTTAAAAATAGAAGTAAAGTCTAATTTATTAAAAATACATTTAGCATGCTTTCTATTAGTAATATTTGGCTTTGTTGTATTAGGAATATCAAACTTAACACACGCTAAAGTCATTCAATTTGAAGAGCTTATTTTTAATATTGTCGGTCTGATAGCGTTCAACTCTTTAGTGAATATTGATAATAATACGGTGTATGTCTCAGTTATCGATTCAAAGGAGTATGATTATAAGTTTGTTTTAATTAATAGAATACTCTTAACGATAGTATACACTTTACTACTCATCCTAAGTAGTTTACTTATTTTTATGTTCGGCCATTCAGAAGTGAATTTTATACAAGATTTCTTTGTAAGTCTTACTAGTTCAATGTTCCTTGGCAGTATTTGCATGTTCGTTAGTAAGGTTACACAGAGCGCTATTAACGGTTTTATGGTAGGGATGAGTTACTTTTTAGTATGCTTAGGATATAGAAATTTAGGAATACTTTATCTTTTCCCAGAAACATTCAACTATCCATCATATATTAAGGTTATTCAATTTATTATAGCTATATGCTTACTTAGCTTCATTATTATATTAAGAAATAGGAATTACTGATTATGAACTTTTAGTAAAATATTCATTTAATAAAAATAATTAAACTAAAGTAAAGTTATAATATATAATGATAATGGATAAGTGAGGTGATAAAGTGTCTAATATTATGATTGTGGATGATGAAGAAGATATTATTTCCTTTATAAGCGAAAGTTTAAATCTTGAAGGATTTACCACTATCACTGCTTACAATGGAAGAGAGGCGATAGAAAAGTTAGATGAATCAATTCATTTAATCATTTTAGATATAAGAATGCCTTATTCTGATGGTTATGAAGTAGCTAAGATTTTACAAGATAGTGATATACCCATTATTTTTCTAACTGCTAAAGACGATTTAGATACACGGTTAAAGTGTTTTTCTCTAGGTGCGATGGATTATGTGGCGAAGCCGTTTTATATGCAAGAGTTAACAGCACGATTAAAGAATGCTCTAGGTAAAAGTGAAAGAAATGCTATGAGAGATAATATCAAAAAGTGTAAGGACTTAGTTATCAATTATGATAATTTAGCTGTTTTGGTAAAAGGCGTTGAAATAGAGATGACTAAAAGGGAATTCGAAATTATAAAGTTACTTTCTCTGAATTCGAACTTTTACTTCAGCAAAGATCAAATTTATGATGCAATAAATTTTAATAAAGAAGGCAGTACTCAGGTTGTCGCCGAACATATTCGAAAGGTTAGAAAGAAATTGAGTGACTATAGTCAGTACGAATATATAGAGACAAAATGGGGAGTGGGCTATAAATGGCTAGAGTAGAAGGCTTGAAAAGTAAAGTAAGAAGATTAAATATAGCAATTATTATCATAAGTGTAGTTATTATTTTTGCATTACAGATATTACTAAACAGAATGGAATTCTCTGGAATCGGTAAATATTTATATCCTAATTTCTGGCATCAGCCTCACTACATTTTCTCAATTACGAGTATATGTATTAACCTTCTTATACCTTTAATTGTTATTTATTCCTTAACTCGTTCTTTTTATAACAAGAATTTGGCTAAAAATATAAATCATCTTTATCAAGTTATTCAAAATTTAAAGAACAATGATGAATTTCACACTACCTCTACAAATGTGACAGAATTTAATGAAGTCATTGAAGAAGTTGAAGCTATTAATTCATTTTTAAAAGATAAAATCAAAAAACAATTAACGATTCAAAACAACTTTAAGAAGAAATTGGATATATTCGAACATGATTTAAAGACACCTCTAACTGTAGTACAAGGTCATATTGAATTATTGAAAAAAATTAATAATTCTGAGCTAAGTCAACGAGAAATCAAAGAAAAAATAGATAGAGAAACGCAGATTGTGATGGAATCACTAGATAGAGTTAACAATCAATTGCGAATACATATTAATAATATTAATTTGCTCCCAGAAGATACCTCTGAAATTTCGTTAGATAAAGTATTATCTACTATTAGAAATAGTTATAGCACGAATTATATTCTTGGCGACAAAGAACTAGAATACAAAATTGACTATAGCGCACTAAATGAAGAGATATACATTAATAACCAAATCCTCTATCATGTTATCGACAATATAATAAATAATGCACTTAAATACGTCGAAACGTTAATTATAATTGAGGTTTATATAGAGAATTACATGTTGCATTTTGCAGTAGAGAATGACGGAAAATGTTTCTCTGAGGATGAATTGCTTTCAGCTAAAGAATGGGGTGTTAAGGATGCTCACTCGAATGGTTCGGGAATAGGATTATATTTTGCAAACGAAGTCATAAAGCAGTATGGTAGTGAAATTAAGATAGAAAATGTGAATCATAGAGCACGTGTGTCGTTTAAGGTGGAAGTACAGATATAATATGCATTATCTTTTTCTTGAAAGTTTATTTAGAGAAAGGAGAATTATTATCTCAAACACATCGTTTTTATTGCAAAATTTCTTAAAACGTATAAGACAGCTTAAAGATTTAATATCTGAATTACATGAAGAAGCATTTGAGAAATTGCAAAATAGTAAAGGTAGTCAGAAGTATTACAATATTACTCTTTTACTGATAAAAACGTTAATCTTTAAATTAATTAAAAACAAAACATTTTGGAAGAAAGAAACTGATAACGGTTTAGTTGAAATGAATGATCGAGAAATTATTGAAACATTGTTATTGTGGAGAGATGAGATTGATATAGACAATTTAGATATATCTCAACATATGGAAGAGATGTATTTAAATATCGGAGACAACATAATAGAAATAGTAAACTTAATTAATCGAGTTGTTAGAGGTAATGAAGATGAAATGGAATTTGAAAAATTCCAAAGTTTTAATAATGATGTTGATCTCGTTATATATAAATTAGTTAAAAGACATCCCTGGTTATTAACTCAATTACTTAACGAGCCATATTGTTCCACTAGTTTTAATAAACAGATTGATGAAGCTATATTAGATACTTATCGAAGTAAGCCAACTTGTGAACTATTGAATAGAGCTGTTGAGTATATAACAGAACAGAAAAGAAAGAGTAAATAATCTTCTTTCCACCCCTCAGGTAAGCCTCCGGGTTGTCTGAAGTAAGCATGACCTCTGCATAAAAATCCTTGTTTCTAGTACAATATGAGAGGATAAATGATTTGGCATCTCTTTTCGAAAGGAAAGGGGTGCTTTTCTAATGGAGGTATAGTTTATGGCATATTTATATCTTTTAGCTGCAATCGTTATGGAAATCTTAGCAACCAGCCTATTAAAGCTCTCCTCTGGTTTCACGAAATTATGGCCGACGATGGGCACAATTGTGACATTTTTATTCTGTATTTATTTACTAGGATTAATGATGCGCGATTTACCACTTAACGTAGCTTATGCGAGCTGGTGTGGTCTTGGTTTAGTACTTACCACTTTAGTATCCATTTTGTTTTTCAAAGAACAGGTGAATCTCGTGAGTGTCATTTCTCTCATTTTAATCATCGTAGGTGTAGTGATGTTGAATCTGTTTGGTTCAAACTCTTAACTTATACCTACTATTCTTCTAATTTTTTCACTTTTTCAAGCAGAGCAGCTGAAATTACAGGCGTTGAACTTTGTTCTTCATGATGTTCTTGAAGAAATGCTTCAGGTGTCGTTCCAATAATTTCAGTAAATGCTTTCAAGAAACTGGAATAACTCGGAAAGTGATAGGCTTTCCAAATATCAGTAATCTTGTAACCTTGAAAGAGATCTCTACATATATGTTGAATTTTAATCTTTTTAATATACTTAATGAGCGTAATGTCCATGCTTTCGGAGAATTTCCGAGACAGATAACTTTGATTTACATAGAAATCCTGCGCAATTTGCTTCAGTGAAAGTTGTGATTTGTAATGGATATTGATGTAATCAATCACTTGCTGAATCGTTTCGGGAAGTTTCTTCTGTGTTGCGTGTGTGTATATATCAAGCTCTGTGTTGTGAATCCAGTTAATGAGCCGAATTAACTGGATTTCTGCTTCAAATGACTCATCATTAACGATATTTTTAACCAAGGCGATAAAGGCAGCTTTAATATGACCTTTAGCTTTTGTGAGTTGCGCTTCTTGCAAGTCGCTATTGATAAAAGTAAAGCGATTGTAAGTATAAGCATTAACGACGAGTGCGGCCACGCTCGCATGTTTCAGCTCAAAGTAGAGCGTACTTTGTGAATTGGTAATGATGATTTCTCCTGCATGATAAGTCTCGCTCACTTGATCTGATTTTAATAAAACGCTACCTTCAACAATTAAATATATGTAAATACTATCGAGTGAACTCGTGAATTCTTGTTGGCTAAAAGATTGCGTGTGATACGAAAGTGTATAACTCAAATTAAAATCCCCTTAGATAGTATTTTTTAGACTAAAACAATCCCTTAAAGAGACACAGAAATTTATAAATTTCAAAGAATTTGTTTAATACCTAGTATTTTAACAAGTTTCTGAATTAAATTCTCGTATGAGCTTATATCATTCAATCTTAAGTGAAGATAAATTAACTCTCATACGCTAATCATAGGTAATCCAAATGAAAATAATTGGGCTAGTATAATAATATTCAATTAAAAAGCGTGACTTTATTTACTGATTTACTATAAAAATTTTACCTCTTTGGTTGTTCGCGTCTTAAAAGCGAACAATTCGGATATACTGAATTAATGTATCGATTAAAAAAGTGGAGGTATCATACCAGATGAAAGACAAAAGAAGATTCGACTTCATACCCAATCGATTAAATAAATATTCTATACGTAAATTTTCAGTGGGGATTGCCTCTATACTCGTAGGTGCGACCCTATTTTTCGGATTAAATAACGAAGCGAAAGCCGACGAAGTAAATGTGACAAGTGAACATGGTAATAATAACGGTGAGAACGCCTCATCCACGAGTGAAGATGAGACAGAGCATACACAAGATCAAGAAACAGGTCAAAATGATGCGCCATCCTCAGAAGCATCACAGGACGCTCAAGAACAGACAACTGCTCAAGAAGATAATGCAGATACTACTGAGCAGACTCAATCAGCTGATAGTCAAGCCACTTCAGATAAAAGCGATTTAGAATCGGAACCTGCACAACACGAAGCATCAGAATCGTCCGATGAAAAAGAAGCATCAGCACATCAACAAGACAACTCAGCACAGAATGAGAAACAAGAAGATGAGAATGCAGCGCAACAAAATAAGGATGACAGTACTTCTGAATCAGCGCATCAAGATGAAGATAATGATGAGGCCACAAAAGATGTAGAGAATAAGTCGCAGGATGATAATGCATCTTCGGAAGATAACAAAGATAAAGCACATGATGACGATGTGACTTCAAATGACGCTGACGGCAAAAATCAAGGCGACAAAGCGTCAACAAGCAAGGATGAACAAGTAGAATCCAACAAAAAAGATACTGACGCCTCACAAAAAGATGATGGTGCGCAATCGGATAAAACAACACACCAATCTAAAGACAAAGCGACATCAAGTAAAAAGGATCATGCTGTATCAGATCAGTCAGCAGAATCTGAGAAATCTGTAGCGAAGGATGTCTTAAATCAGAAGTCAGATAAAGCATCAAATAGTTCAAAAACTGCATCCGATGCGCGCGAAGAAGAAGCGAAAGTAAGTGCAGCTTCAGATGAACTAGACACATTAGCTGAAGATGCTCAAACACCAGAGGAGCTCTACGAGAAGATTAAAAATCTATCTTCTGACATGGACAAATCGAAAGCTTTAGCTACACTGCAAAGTCGTGCATCAAGTTCTCCAATATTCCGTCAAGCGTATGCAGCGACAGCTTCTAATGAGAAATATAATGGTAAAATTATCGACTTTGACGACCCATTAGTGAAAAAAGTAGACCAACCGAACACTGCCTTAGCACCTTCAGATATTAACTTTTCACCACGTTTTAAAGAAGGAAAAAGTAAATCATACGCCTTTATTATTGATAAAGACGGTAAGGTGTCTAAAAAGCAACTAGCGACTCGAAATAACGATGATATTCGTGCATATAAAGGGAACTACATTCGCCTAAATAACGACAATCCTGAAGCTTATGTATACTTCAGTGATATCGGTGTAGCAAACGGTAAAACTGTCGATGCACTCGCACGCGTGAGAATGAACCCATCTGAGAATGGTGATCGCAATAATACGCGTTACTTTATGACTTCAGGTACGGATGTGCTATCACTGTTATCAGACAGTGGCGGTGGCGCACACGTTGATCTATCATTCTATCAACACGCGGATCAATCCAAATATGATGATTACTACAACCAAGCCGATACGAAATCATTGACTAAGAATCAATTATTTGATGATTTAGCGTCAATGAATAACAAGAAGACGAAAGTCAGCGGTCTATTCAATGTTTACGACCTAGACGATTATGACAAGAACAAAGCGAATGATGTGCGTAAATCTATTACTTTTAACCGTGATGAGATAGATAACTTATACATCAGCAACGAGAAAGGCAAGGAAGCGACGTCTCTCCTCGAGCTTGATGGCAACGATGTGACGATTACTTCAGGTCCAGGAGCGGCTTCTGGCACGTATGAGAATAACAAGCGTGTAACGGTGTCTTACCTAGATAAAAGTGACATCTCTTACACAATGACTGGTCGCGGTTCAAGTGGCCCAGCCTTTGACGTGAAAGGTCTGTTGTTGAAACAAATTCCGCCATATAATACGGATCAACGTACTTCTGCTAGTAAAGGCGATGCGCAACTTGATATCACTCAAGAAATTCCGGCTCGAAATGTGGATAAGAAAGCGACATTACCGAGCAATTTAAATATTGGTGTTGAAGTGCCTGAGGGCATTCGTCTGGCTTTAGAAGAGAATTCAGATGGACTATTTACGTCAGACAGTTCTCAAAGTAGTGCGAATAAGTTGTCGATCGTTCCAGGTATGAATGGTAAAAAGGATTTAAGCCTTTTAGAAAAACAAAAATACTACGATACTATCCAGAACTTAACACTCACGTTGACACATGGCTTATCGTTATCAGATGTGGAAAACAACACAGACAAATGGACGAAACTCAAAGATTATTACGATAAAGACAGTGAAACGTTGAAAGTACCTGTAAAATGGTCATTCAATAACGGCGACAAATCTTGGGATGACTTGGAAACAGATGTCGCGCATGCGAATCTGAAATTGCCAGATGATGTGAAAGCCTTAATCAATCAAATCAATGACGCAGAGGAAGCTGTTGAAGCAGCGAAACGTGCGGACCAAGAGGCGAAAGATCAATTACAAGATGCGAATTCAGATCAACTCATTACACCAGGAGAACATGACAAGTTGATTGAAGCTCGTGATAACGCGCGTGATAAGAAAGCTGAAGCGCAACGCAAAGTCGATGCACTACCACAGGCTCAGAAGAGAGATTTACCAGATCAGCTCGCACGTCTCACAGGTATCGATGTGCCTGATGTGAATGATGCGAACGAGAATGGTGTAGACGACAAGATTGATGCGCAACGTGAAGAGGCAGAACATGCGGTTGAAGCGGCTAAAAATGCGGACCAAGCGGCACAAGATAAGCTGAAAGAAGCGAATGCGGATGGTCTAATTACGCCGGATGAGCACGAAGCGTTAGAAAAAGCGAATCAAGATGCGGCCGATGCTAAGCGAAATGCGCAAAATAAAGTGGATGTGTTGCCAGATGATCAGAAAGGTGACATGCCGGGTGAATTAGATAAATTGAATGGTATCGATGTGCCAGATGTGAATGACTCTGATTCAAATGGCATCAGTGACGATATTGATCAGCAGCGCGAGGAAGCACAATCAGCGGTGGATGTAGCCAAAAGCGCAGACCAAGCTGCACAAGATAAGCTGAAAGAAGCGAATGCTGATGGCTTAATTACACCAGACGAACACGAGGCGCTTGAGAAAGCAAATCAAGATGCGGCGGAAGCTAAGAAAAATGCACAGGACAAAGTTGATGCATTACCAAGTGACCAACGAGGAGATATGCCATCAGACTTAGAAAAACTACATGGTATCGATATTCCAGATGTGAACGATTCTGATGCAAACGGCGTAAATGATGAAGTCGATGCGCAACGCGAAGAGGCGCAAGCAGCGGTGGATGCTGCTAAGAATGCAAATCAAGCTGCGCAAGATAAGTTGAAAGAGGCGAATGCCGACGGACTCATTACACCAGATGAACATGACGCTTTAGAGAAAGCGAATCAAGAAGCGGCAGAAGCTAAGCAGAATGCGCAGGAAAAAGTCGATGCGTTACCTTCTGACCAACGTGGAGATATGCCATCAGACTTAGAGAAATTAAATGGCATCGATGTACCGGACGTAAACGATTCAGACGCAAACGGCGTGTCCGACGAAATTGATAAGCAGCGTGAGGAAGCTCAAAACGCTGTAGAAGCGGCTAAAAACGCAGACCAAGCCGCGCAAGATAAGTTAAAAGAGGCAAATGCCGATGGCTTGATTACACCGGATGAGCATGAAGCGTTAGAAAAGGCTAATCAAGATGCGGCAGATGCTAAGCAGAATGCACAAGAAAAAGTGGATGCATTGCCAGATGATCAGCGAGGCGACATGCCAGATGAATTGAATAAACTCCACGGCATCGATGTACCAGACGTGAACGATTCCGATGCGAACGGAGTTTCTGACGAAGTTGATAAACAGCGCGAAGAAGCTCAAGCAGCAGTCGACGTAGCTAAAAATGCGGACAAAGCTGCACAGGATAAGTTAAAAGAAGCAAATGCCGATGGCTTAATTACCCCAGATGAGCACGAAGCGTTAGAAAAAGCAAATCAAGATGCGGCAGACGCTAAGAAAAATGCGCAAGACAAAGTAGATGCGTTGCCTTCTGACCAACGTGGAGATATGCCAGGTGAATTGGATAAACTTCACGGCATCGATGTACCAGACGTGAATGATTCAGATTCAAACGGAGTATCCGATGACGTTGATAAGCAACGCGAAGAGGCACAATCAGCCGTAGACGCTGCTAAGAACGCAGATCAAGCGGCTCAAGATAAACTGAAAGAAGCGAACGCAGATGGCTTAATCACACCAGATGAACACGAGGCGCTTGAAAAAGCGAATCAAGAAGCAGCAGATGCTAAGCAGAATGCACAGGACAAAGTCGATGCGTTACCGTCAGATCAACGTGGCGACATGCCATCAGATTTAGAAAAACTTCATGGAATCGACATACCAGATGTAAATGATTCAGATTCAAATGGTGTATCTGATGAAGTAGACGCTCAACGAGAAGAAGCGCAAGCAGCGGTTAACGCAGCTAAAAATGCAGACCAAGCCGCGCAAGATAAGTTGACAGAAGCCAATGCGGATGGTCTAATCACACCAGACGAACATGAAGCTTTAGAACAGGCTAATCAAAAAGCAGCCGATGCCAAGAAGAATGCGCAAGCCAAAGTAGATGCGTTACCTTCTGATCAACGAGGCGACATGCCGAGCGATTTAGAAAAACTCCATGGAATCGACATCCCTGATGTGAACGACTCAGATTCAAATGGAGTCTCCGACGATGTAGATGCACAACGAGAAGAAGCGCAAGCAGCGGTTAACGCAGCTAAAAGTGCAGATCAGGCAGCTCAAGATAAGTTAAAAGAAGCCAATGCAGACGGATTGATTACTCCAGACGAGCATGACGCTCTGGAAAAGGCAAACCAAGACGCAGCGGATGCTAAACAAAACGCACAAAGTAAAGTGGATGCATTACCTTCAGATCAAAAAGGAGAAATGCCAGAAGAACTCGATAAGCTACATGGAATCGACATCCCTGACGTAAATGACTCAGATTCAAACGGAGTCTCCGACGATGTTGATCAACAACGAGAAGAAGCACAAGCCGCAGTGGATGCAGCTAAAAGTGCGGATCAAGCAGCACAAGATAAGTTGAAAGAAGCGAATGCGGACGGATTGATTACGCCAGACGAACATGATGCTTTAGAACAGGCTAATCAAAAAGCAGTTGATGCCAAGCAGAATGCGCAGGAAAAAGTCGATGCGTTACCGTCAGATCAACGTGGCGACATGCCATCAGATCTAGAAAAACTTCATGGAATCAACATACCAGATGTAAATGATTCAGATTCAAATGGTGTATCTGATGATGTTGATAAGCAAAGAGAGGAAGCTCAATCAGCCGTAGATACAGCCAAAAGCGCAGATCAAGCGGCTCAAGATAAACTGAAAGAAGCGAACGCAGATGGCTTAATCACACCAGATGAACACGAGGCGCTTGAAAAAGCGAATCAAGACGCAGCGGATGCCAAGAAGAATGCGCAAGTCAAAGTAAACGAACTACCTAGCGATCAGCGTGGAGATATGCCAGATGAGTTAGAAAAACTTCACGGCATCGATGTACCAGACGTGAATGACTCTGATTCAAACGGAGTATCCGACAAAGTAGATAAACAACGCGAAGAAGCTCAAGCAGCGGTTGATGCAGCTAAACATGCAGACCAAGCCGTACAAGATAAGTTGAAAGAGGCAAATGCCGATGGTTTAATTACGCCAGACGAGCACGAAGCCCTTGAAAAGGCAAACCAAGACGCAGCGGAAGCTAAGCAGAACGCACAAAGTAAAGTTGATGCGTTACCGTCCGATCAACGAGGCGACATGCCAGGTGAATTGGAAAAACTTCATGGTATTGATGTGCCTGAGGTGAACGATTCTGATTCGAACGGTGTTTCTGATGATGTAGATGCGCAACGCGAAGAAGCTCAAGCCGCTGTCGATGCTGCTAAAAACGCAGATCAAGCCGCACAAGACAAGTTGAAAGAAGCGAACGCAGATGGTCTAATTACGCCAGATGAACATGAGGCTTTAGAGAAAGCGAACCAAGACGCAACGGAAGCTAAGCAGAATGCGAAAGAAAAAGTCGATGCATTGCCTAGTGATCAACGTGGCGATATGCCAAGTGAGTTAGACCCACTCCATGGTATTGATGTCCCTGATGTGAACGATTCAGATTCAAACGGAGTATCAGACGACATAGATGAACAACGCGAAGAAGCGCAAGCGGCAGTCGACGCAGCTAGAAATGCAGATCAAGCTGCCCAAGATAAGCTGAAAGAAGCGAATGCCGACGGATTAATTACACCAGATGAACATGAGGTTTTAGAGAAAGCGAATCAAGATGCGGCAGAGGCTAAACAAAATGCACAGGAAAAAGTGGATGCGTTACCGTCCGATCAACGAGACGACATGCCAGATGAATTAGATAAACTGCATGGCATCGATGTACCGGACGTTAATGACTCTGATTCAAATGGTGTCAGTGATGATATAGATGCTCAACGAGAAGAAGCGCAGGCGGCAGTCGACGCAGCTAAAAATGCGGACAAAGCAGCGCAAGACAAGTTGAAAGAGGCAAATGCCGATGGTTTAATTACGCCAGACGAGCACAAGGCACTTGAAAAAGCTAACCAGGATGCTGCAGATGCCAAGAAAAATGCGCAGGATAAGGTGGATGAGTTGCCTTCAGATCAACGAGGCGACATGCCAGATGAGTTAGACCAACTCCATGGTATTGACGTTCCAGATGTGAACGATTCTGACGCAAATGGCGTGTCTGACGAATTAGATAAACAACGTGACGAAGCCCAAGCAGCGGTTGATGCGGCTAAAAGTGCAGACAAAGCAGCACAAGATAAACTGAAAGAAGCAGATGCAGACGGATTAATCACACCGGATGAGCATGAAGCGCTTGAAAAAGCGAACCAAGAAGCGATAGATGCGAAGAAGAATGCGCAAGAAAAAGTGGATGCATTGCCTAGTGATCAGAGAGGCGACATGCCAGATGAGTTAGATAAACTGCATGGTATCGATGTGCCAGATGTGAATGACTCTGACGCAAACGGCGTTTCCGACGACATAGATAAACAACGTGAAGAAGCGCAAGCTGCAGTCGATGCCGCTAAGAGTGCAGACAAAGCAGCCCTAGATAAATTGAAAGAGGCCAACGCAGATGGCTTAATCACACCTGACGAGCATGAAGCATTAGAAAAAGCTAATCAGGAAGCGACGGATGCTAAAAAGAATGCACAAGAAAAAGTGGATGCATTGCCTAGTGATCAGAGAGGCGACATGCCAAGTGAACTTGATAAGTTAAATGGTATTGATGTGCCAGATGTGAATGACTCTGATGCAAACGGCGTTTCCGACGAAGTGGATAAACAACGAGAAGAAGCACAAGCAGCCGTAGATACAGCTAAACGTGCAGACCAAGCCGCGCAAGATAAGCTGAAAGAGGCGAATGCCGACGGTCTAATAACGCCGGATGAACATGAGGCTTTAGAAAAAGCGAATCAAGAAGCAGCAGAAGCTAAGCAGAACGCACAAAGTAAAGTGGATGCGTTACCGTCCGATCAACGTGGAGAAATGCCAGGTGAGTTAGACAAACTCCACGGCATCAATGTTCCAGATGTGAACGACTCAGATTCAAACGGCGTCTCTGATGACATTGATCAACAACGTGAGGAAGCACAAGCAGCGGTTAACGCAGCTAAAAGTGCAGACCAAGCAGCCCAAGGTAAGCTCAAAGAGGTAAACGCAGATGGTTTAATTACACCAGATGAGCACGAAGCGCTAGAAAAAGCAAATCAAGATGCGGCGGAAGCTAAGAAAAATGCACAGGACAAAGTTGATGCATTACCAAGTGACCAACGAGGAGATATGCCATCAGACTTAGAAAAACTACATGGTATCGATATTCCAGATGTGAACGATTCTGATGCAAACGGCGTAAATGATGAAGTCGATGCGCAACGCGAAGAGGCGCAAGCAGCGGTGGATGCTGCTAAGAATGCAAATCAAGCTGCGCAAGATAAGTTGAAGGAAGCGAATGCAGATGGCTTAATTACACCAGATGAGCACGAAGCATTAGAAAAAGCTAATCAGGATGTAGCGGATGCCAAGCAGAATGCACAAGAGAAAGTTGATGCATTACCTAGCGACCAAAGAGACAACATGCCATCAGACTTAGAAAAATTAAATGGCATCGATATTCCAGATGTGAACGATTCTGACGCAAACGGCGTAGCCGACGACGTAGATAAACAACGTGAGGAGGCGCAAGCGGCAGTCGATGCAGCCAAAAGCGCAGACCAAGTCGCACAAGATAAGTTGAAAGAGGCGAATGCCGACGGACTCATCACGCCAGATGAACATGAAGCTTTAGAAAAAGCGAACCAAGAAGCGGCGGACGCTAAGCAGAATGCACAAGAGAAAGTTGATGCACTTCCAAGTGATCAACGAGGCGATATGCCAGGTGAATTGGATAAACTTCACGGCATCGTTATCCCAGACGTTAACGATTCAGATTCAAATGGAGTTTCCGACGACGTAGATAAACAACGTGAGGAAGCCCAAGCGGCAGTCGACGCAGCTAAACATGCAGACCAAGCCGCGCAAGATAAATTGAAAGAAGCGAATGCTGATGGACTTATCACGCCAGATGAACATGATGCTTTAGAAAAAGCGAATCAGGATGCAGAGGATGCCAAGAAGAACGCCCAAGCCAAAGTCAATGCGTTGCCTAGCGATCAAAGAGGAGATATGCCAGATGAGTTAGATAAACTTCATGGCATCAATGTTCCAGATGTGAACGACTCAGATTCTAATGGCGTATCTGATGATGTAGACGCTCAACGAGAAGAAGCGCAATCAGCTGTAGAAGCAGCTAAACACGCAGATCAAGTGGCACAAGATAAATTGAAAGAAGCGAATGCGGACGGCTTAATTACACCGAATGAGCACGAAGCACTTGAGAAAGCTAATCAAGCTGCAGAGGATGCCAAGAAGAACGCACAAGCCAAAGTCGATGCGTTGCCTAGTGATCAGCGTGGCGACATGCCAAGTGAGTTAGACAAACTTCACGGCATTGATGTACCGGACGTAAATGACTCAGATTCAAACGGCGTTTCCGACGATGTTGATAAACAACGTGAGGAGGCTCAAGTGGCAGTCGACGCAGCTAAACATGCGGACAAAGTGGCACAAGATAAATTGAAAGAGGCAAATGCCGATGGTCTCATCACGCCAGAAGAGCACGACGCATTAGAAAAAGCAAACCAAGATGCGGCGGACGCTAAGCAGAATGCACAAAGTAAAGTGGATGCACTTCCAAGTGATCAACGTGGCAATATGCCATCAGATTTAGACAAACTTCACGGTATCGTCATCCCAGACGTAAACGATTCTGACGCGAACGGTGTCGACGATGCTATAGACCAACAACGTAATGAAGCGCAACAAGCAATCGATGCAGCTAAACGTGCGGATCAATTAGCGCAAGACAAACTCAAGGAAGCCCAAGCAGATGGAATTATCACGCCAGAAGAGCACGACGCATTAGAAAAAGCGAACCAAGTCGCAGCTGATGCTAAACAGAACGCACAAACTAAAGTCGATGCGTTACCTGATGGTCAGAAAGCCATTTTACAACCAGAACTAGATGCGCTTCATGGCATTGAAGTTCCTCAAGTTAGTGAGCAGGAACCGGAAGAGCCAGAACCAAACAACCCAGATCAACCATCACAGCCACAGCCGTCTCAAGATCAATCTGGTCATGCACATCATTCTAATCATCAAGAACAACCTACAGATAATGTAAGTAAGCAACCATCAACGATCAAGAATAATCAAGCGCAACAAGCAGTAGAACGAGCAGAACAAGCAGACCACAGAGCGAAAGGGAAACTTCAACAAGCAATGGCCGACCAAGTCATCACAACAGACGAGCAACATGATTTAGCTCAAGCTCAACAATCCGTAATAGCAGCTAAGCAACAGGCACAAGCTCAAATCAATCAACTACCATCTCAAGAACAGACAGCATTGCAAGCCCAACTTGATACAGTAACAAATATCGATTTACCTTCAACTGGTGCTCATCCAGCAGGTACGGTGCCTCAAGCATCAAGTCATACAACGTCTCAAGATGTAGACGCGTTACCAGACACTGGTGAGCAATCAACAAGTCGAGGCACAATATTGGGTTCAATGGCAGCCCTTATCGGTTCACTGTTCTTGTTTAGAAGAAAGCGCAAAGACAAAGATGAGCAATAATATTCATTAGAGTTCCCTCCCTATACGGAGGGGACTTTTTTCGTTGGTAAAAGAAGAGAATGATTAAATGAATGTCACTCATTTTAAAATATCTAGTAATAATTATCCCTGAATCTCAACCCAATATAGCGCACCTCATTATTAAAAAGATCCTTCCTGTATTTCAAAAGTGACTACTCTATAAATAAAATTGCAAATAATGTTTAATATGTATATAATTTAGACAAAGTAAGCGCTTACAATAAATTCTTTTATTATAGGGATTGTTTTTCATTTAATCAATGGACAGACATATAGAGGGGGACCATTGTTATGAATCGCATTATGGCATTTACTGATTGGTTATGGGGATATCCGATTATTATTTTATTATTAATTGCAAGTATATTTTTAACGATCTACTTAAACTTTGTTCAATTTAGGCATTTTATCTATATACTGAAACAAACATTTGGCCGATTTAATAAAGAGGCTAAAGGAGAAGGAACGATTACGCCTAAACAAGCGTTAACTTCAGCGCTCTCCTCGACAGTTGGTGCAGCAAATATTGTCGGCGTACCTACCGCAATCATGATGGGAGGACCTGGTGCACTCTTCTGGATGTTAGTCATTGCTTTTCTAGGAATGGCGCTTAAATTCAGCGAGAATGTCTTAGGGATAGCTTATCGAGAAAAGAATAAAAAAGGGGAATTTGTAGGTGGACCGACATATTACATGTATAAAGGTTTCAAAAACAAGAAGTTAGGAAAAACCTTTGCGTACGTATTTGCGTTTATCTTTATGGTCGAAATCATTGCGAGTGTAATGGTCCAAGGGAATTCAGTAACAGCAAATATTAAAGATTCGTTTCATATTAACCCACTCATCTCAGGAATTATTATAGCTATGTTAACTGCACTCGTGGTTATTGGTGGCATTAAGAGCATTGCTAATGTTACTGAAAGATTAGTGCCGATTATGGTGGGATTATATTTAATATTAGGTTTTATAATCATTGTGATGAACTTTCAAGCTATACCTAGCATGATAGGGCTAATATTCAAAGATGCATTCTATCCTACATCTGTAGCGGGTGGAGGTATAGGAGCAGCCTTGGCTAGCACAATGAGATGGGGATTTGCGAGAGGGATCTATTCAAATGAAGCGGGTCTCGGCTCTTCACCCATAGCGCATGCAGCGGCTAAGACCGATCATCCAGTGCGACAAGCGTTCTGGGGGATTGCGGAAATTATCGTAGATACTGTACTCATTTGTACAACTACCGGATTGGTCGTATTGCTATCGGGCGTTTGGAAAGAAAGTGGCGCTAAAGTTCATTCTTCAGCTCTTACTGCTAGAGCCTACCACGAAGTATTTGGTTCCTGGGGAAGTACGTTGATCACTCTATCCATGTTCTTCTTCGTCTTCTCTACGCTCATTGTGGTCATCTTCTATGGTTCTCGAATGGCAGAGTTTCTATTTGGCATACCAGGTGGATGGGCACTCAAAGGTATCTATACCATCGCAATCATTCTAGGGGCAGTAGGCGTCGGTCGCCAGCTATGGGATTTATTAGATTTAGCACTTGCGTGTCTATTAATTCCTAACGTTATTGCTGTATTAATACTTTCGCCCAAAGTGAAGCAGTTATATCAAGATTTCTTTCATAATTATTATGAGAAGTAGGGTTTGTAAGTTAAAATGCGTGAAAATGGTGGATATGTTAACAGCCGAATGAACAGCTCTAATTTTTAAGTTGCTCATTCGGCTATTTTATTGATACATTTCTTCAATTTTAACAGGCTGACCGTCATTTAGCCTAGATTGTTCAGCCGTAAAGGCCATGAGATGACTCTTGAGTGATGCTCTCGCTGAGGTCAATCCTTGTTCGTGCGTTGCCTCAAACGCATGAACCTGACGAACGAAATGTTTCATTAGTTCTGAATCGCTGCCACCGTGCCCTGAATTCGAAACTTTCACGGTAACTTGTTTCTGATCACCTGTTACGAAGTCAGAAAGCGTGAATTGGTTCGTCATCCATTTTCCAGAAATTTCGCCTTTCGTCCCGTTAATTTGAACGACACGTGTATTATCGTGAGTCAGGCCACACATCGAGAATACAGCGGTTTCCCCACCTTCAAATGCCATATTGACTACTTGATGGTCGACAACATTATTATCTGAATGATACACACATTTACCGTAAGGTCCATCTTTCAAAGCTGCAATGATACCTTCTCTAGAAAGATCATTGGTCACTTTTCGCGCCCAGTTAACGTCACTCAAGTAGAAATCTGGAGCGTAATAAGGACATTGGTCAGCCACTTCACAGCCATCTAAGCAATATTCTGTAGAGCCTTGAGGTGCATTTTCCTCTTTAAAAAGTGAGAGTGCGCCATACGAATTAATAGATTTACAGTCACTATCGATTAACCAAGAAATGATGTCCACATCATGACAAGATTTTTGTAAAATCATAGGGCTTGCTAAGTCTGAATTGCGCCAATTACCTCGCACATAGCTATGTGCCATATGTAAATGCCCTATGTTCTCATTGAGCTGAATTGAGATGACTTTCCCTATATCGCCACGCTCAATATGTGCTTTAATTGCAGACCAGAAAGGGCTATATCGCATAACATGACAGATTGTTAACAATCGCTTATTCTCTTCCGCCACTTTCGTCATTTCTACACACTCTTCGCGATTGGGAGACATCGGTTTTTCTAACAACACATGATAGCCCTTATTTAATGCTGCGATGGCCGGTTCGTAATGTAATTGATCTTGCATACAAATCATTATAACGTCAGCCATTTTAGACTGACCTAAGACGTCTCTCCAGTCTTCAAAGCAGTGACTTTCTTCAATATGATGCTCCTTCGCAAAGTGGTTACGCCGGACTTTATCTGAATCAGCAACAGCCACGAACTCGATTTCATTTGGATGGTCTAAAGCGTACGGACCATACGCATAAGCTCCTCTATCGCCAGCACCTAGTAATACAGCTGTTAACTTTCTCATATGCATCCCCCTGTTTAACATCCTCGTATTTGGTATGAGCTGTTCCCCATCATACTCCTCAAATTTACGACCAGTTATTTCATAGAAAATACTAGCCAACCCTACTTAAAATGTCAATGACAGCTATTGTTGTGTAAAACTTTATTATGTGAAAAATATCTAAAAAAGAAGTGAGGCGCAGAAAACGTATTCCCTTGCGCTTGTACCTCAATTATCGCTAATATTGAACTATACATAAGAAAAGGGGATACTCATCATGTTTGGAAAGTTAAAGTCAACAGCGACCTCTTCTGCCTTAGTCTTAACGGGTGCGACATTTATCGGAGTTTCAGCAGGTCTCGGAGCAGGAGTGAAAGCACTACATCAATTAGATAAGAAAGTTAGAGATAAGTGGTATCAACGTTATGGTCGACCGAAGATGAACTTTAAAGATGGCAAGCTAAACAGTTATTACACCATCTTTGCGAAATACTTTGATATTCCTTCGATTCTTGGGATTATGGGAGCCATTTCATCATTTATGTTCTACAAGAAATATTATGTAGTCAGTCTGTGGGTGCTCGGCGTTGTAGGTTCAGCGGGTGTTGTAGGATTTATACAGAAAAATACAATTCAACGTTCACGTCCATTCCAACATCTTGTGCAAGATACAGGCTATTCCTTCCCAAGCGGACATGCCGTTGCGAGCAGCGTCTTCTTCTCGCTCATCACACTCGTGCTCGTACCCGTGATTAAAAGCCCAATCGCACAAGCGGTCACACTACCCGCCGTCTTAGCGACATGGTTGAGCATAATTATGAGTCGCTTCTACTTCCACGCTCACTTCCTAACAGATGTGGTCAGTGGCGTCGCGTTCGGATCATTCTGGGTTCTTCTATGTACAAAAGTTTATAAATGGTTGCTACATCAAGACTTTCCATTTATGAGAATAGGAAAGACCTTCTATATGAAATAGTACAAATTAAGGCATACCCCGCGATAAGGAGTATGCCTTTTTACTCATAATCCACATGCATCTTATACGGCTGTTTTCCCACCACGAAGCGACACACCCGAAACTGTCTCAACAACAGCCCCACACCAATACATATCCCTAGTGTAAATAAGAGTGAGATTGCTAAGAAAACGAGCGTCATATCTGTGAACGCTGCGAAATAATGATAAAGCGAATCAATAATAATCGGATGCAACAAGTAAATAAAGAACGAGAACGTGCTAACGAGTTGTACAGATGAATAGAACAGTGTGTTGAAATGGGTAGCGACACCTAAGAGCAGTAAGAACATCACTGAACTATAGCACATCAAACCTGCGCTGAAACTCGTAACATACCAATAAATATGGTGGCCTAAAGCGACGAATCCTAAATAACTGAGGATTGCCACGCCCAACACGATAAAGATATGTAAATTTAGAAATTGAATAATTTGATGATAATGGCGACCGATATATCCTCCCATGAAAAAGAAGAAAATCCAGCCTAGGATGCACGTATTTTCACTAAAAGGGTAAAAAGCTGTGAAATATTTAGCAAAAACAGCATTCTCGTTATAAAGATGTAAGAAACTAAATTGAACAATAAAGCTCAGCACCAATACCGTTTTACTATCAAAAATGCGAGGTGACCCTTTGTACAGTAAGTAACTAAGAACGAAGAATTGCATGATAATCAGAATAAAATAGCCATGCCAGTGTCCTAAAATAACACTTTTCCACCATTCTTCTGTAAACGTATTACCTGTAATTTTATGCTCGCTATAAGCATAGAAAGTACCTACGAGTAAGTAAGGACACAAGATGTACTGTACCCGTTTCCAAAGATAGTGACGGTCGACCGTCTTATAATTTAAAGTTGTGAGTAGCTGAGACAAGATAATAAAACTAGGTGTAGCAAAGATAATGATATTTTGTATATAGTAAAGCAATTTGAGCTCTGATGTCTCGCTGTCTTCCACATGTCCCATGTATTGAGTGAGAATATGTACGAGAACGATTAAGATACAGATGAATGCTCGGAAATAAGTTAATTCTGTCTTGAAATGAGTCATGAGTGAAATCCTGTCCACCCCTTAATGAGTCGTTCAAATGAATCTCGGCTCACTAATATTCGGGGTATTTTGTAATTATTGCATGTCGGTTCGATTGCTTTATCGACTTCTGTAAAGCCGTAGTGGATACCGTTTGCTTCGAGTACTGCGATGTTACGTTCATTGAGTTTGCCGTATGGGTAGGCTACACTATGATTATCTTCATTAAAATGTTTCTTTAAAAAAGCATTGCTGGCTTGAATATCTGAAGTTAAGACGGCTTTTGAGACGGACGTCATGTTGGCGTTCTTGCCTTTTAACCCATGTAAGTCATGCGAGTGAGAGCTAAAGTTCCATCGACCTGAACAGTGGAGTTCTTTAAGTTCTGCTAATGTAAGTAAGTCAAGATTGTGGAAATCGTGATCGCCTACATGGCCAGTAATGAGAAATCCAGTGGCCGGGATGTCATATTTCTTAAGAATGGGTTGCGCATTGTATAGGGTCGTCTCATCCATGTCATCAAAGCTAATCCACACGCTTCGTGGAGGGAAGTGACCTTGCGCTTTGTACTTTAGCAGTTCAGCTTCTGTGAGAAAATGTGCGTCGTGAGCGTGAAGCCACGCCATTTGCGCTTCAAACTCTCGTTTCGTCAGACTATAGGTATTGAGTTCTTTACTATTGGAGAACCATAGCATAAAGCGTTCCAGCAAGTTGCCATCTCGGACACGATGATAAGTGAGTGCTATCGCTGCGTTAGGATTTGAACTTAATTCTGATTGTGTGTCCGAAGCTTTAGCTGGACTTGCACACACGGTTTCGCATAAGCATAGGAGTAGAGTGAGACAGACAATGATGAGCTTATGTACACTTTTCAAAGTTAGTAGCCTCTTTTACCACACACAAATCTTTGTACAATATAGCAAGTCGTAAATATCACTATAGCTATGAGTGAAAACAAGAGCATCGTGCGCAAGAGTTGTTCGATATCGCTCGCCTCCAAGTTCAAAGTAACGCGTGTTAATAAGACGGAAGGGGAGTGTGACCGTACCATCGTTCCTACGAAGAGGATGAAAGCGATGATGCAGTAGAGCCAGAAACCTAAGCTGAATATTAAGATGACACTTTCACGTAGAAGATTTAAACCGAGATGCGTTATTCTTCGTTTCGACGTTCCGGACTTGTCCATGTTGCAAATGCTCCTTTCTTTCGACGCAATGCTTTCGGTAGCGCTACGATGGCAACTAAAGCATTGAGCAGCCAGTAGAATACGGGATACCAACTTAAAAAGATAAATGTAATCAGATTGAGTTTCTCATAGCGACTGTCGATGAGAAGGGAGACGGTGAACTGTAAGACGTTGATAAATGTGAGCACGAGTGCCGGTAATAAGATGAGCGTAAATTGATATTCTAGGTAGTAAATGTCTAAGAAGTTGATATGTAGAATCATCCAACATAAGGCACCGACAATCCAATATACCCATATCAAAGATAGTGTTTGTTCAACAATTAGTGTGAAGAGTGGAATATTAATTGCTCTTAACCCGCGTTTCCAGTCGCGAATCAATACTTCCTGTCCACCTTGTGCCCATCGGATACGCTGTTTCCATAAATCTCCGATCGTTTCCGGTACCAACATCCAACAGAGTGCGCGTGGTTCGTATTTGATCGTGTATTTATGTAAGTGGAATTTCCAGGAGATCGCAATATCTTCTGTGATCATGTCAATATCCCATTTGCCGACGTGTTCCACCGCGCTTTTACGAAAGAGGGTAAAGACCCCAGAAATCGTATTGATCTTACCTATGACAGATTGGGCACGTTTAATACCACCGACCATGCTCGTGTATTCGATCGCTTGAATCTTACCGAGGAGCGATCTCTTGTTACGAATACGCGGATTGCCTGTGACTGCTGCCAATTGACTATCATTTTTAAAATGCTGAATCATGTAATATGGTCCATCATTATCGATAATCGTATCTGCATCGATGACCATTACATAATCAAATTTCGCATGATTAATCCCTTCATTAAGTGCATTTGCCTTCCCTTTGTTCTCCCGTAAATTAATGAATTTGAAATCAATTTCGTGAGCGAGTTGTTCTAATATACGAGCTGAATGATCTGAGCTCCCATCGTTAATGACGATAATCTCTTTATTAGGGAATTCTAGATTATAGACATTCAATATCGTATCTTTAATCGTCGTTTCTTCGTTATAACAAGGAATGAGAAAGGAGATACCCATGTCACCGATATCCTTGTCGACTTTACGCTTTAACTTACGCTCGTAACAAGCGACATAGTACACAGTACCTACAATCCAATAAATGGACATAAAGAGCGGATACATCAGTGGAAATAGTAAGATGTCCATCATGTTCTGTTCTACCTTCCGTTAATCAGTCAATTGAATTGTAATACACTTAAATCAAAATTACAATCGATAAACTATTAAATTGATGTGACGCAAAACAATAATAATATTAACTAGTAATTAATTTATTTCTCAACTTTTGCTTATGGAATTAAAGTGCGATTTATGAGGTTGAATAAAATTATTGAGAGTAAACCTACTTTAAATAGTAATGAACTAGGAATTCAAAGCTACTTTATAAGAAGTGAGCTATTTTGCGAATGCAACGTAAAGAAAGTTGTTTAAATCACAGTAGTGTTTAAACGAATAAATATTTTAGTATTTTTGAGAAAAAGTTGTTTGTTTTTACTGTTACCGACAAAAGATATAGAATATAATATAGTAATCAATAAATATAAGAACAGTCACATTTAATGAACTAGCATCAAAATTCAATACAACGTTAAGTGGTAGGGATTTTGATTAGGGAATCATTTGTGAGGTATTGCACTCAGAGAAGTTGCAATTACCGTTAGAAGCCCCATATAAGCCCTATGTCTCTACATCATTAAATATTAAATGAAATTCGTTTCAGGAGGGACGCGAGGGTGTTACAACAACTTAAACAACGCCTAGTGAAGCAATTTGTCATTCAAAGTATCTATCTAGGCGAGGAATATATCACGCTTGATTGTACATATAAGCACTTTCTACGTTTTAATGCGAAACAACTGACGGTTACGGTGAATGGTCAAGCGGTTGAGTTCGAGGTGACCTCACATTCACGTAATGCGTTAGTACTTCAACTACCTACGCATATTCTTCATAGCACACAGTCACAACTACATATCGCTTTAGCGCATAATGGCAAGCGTTTATGGTTACAAGCAGCTGATCGCCTTGAGGTGATGCAAGGTCTTAACGGAGGTTTATATCAACTTGAGGTAGATCAACAGATTGTCCTTCAACACTTGCAGCTCGGTTATACGTATATTAACGAACCTTGCCCGGTGCATTTTAGTAAGGTTGGAGATGCGCTCGAAGTGACAGACGGCTCAGATCATTCAACGCCGATTGAAGCATTACTCTTATTGAATTCTAAACACATGAAGACATTAGACTGTCACGCTGGCAAGGTCAACGTTGCTTACGTTCAAGAGCAAGTCGCACAAGAGGCTTTCTATTTATATGCGGTAAAAGGTTTAGAGCTGTATCCGGTGGAAGTTTCAATGCAGTTGACGTTCAAACGTTATTTCATGCAGTATCACCTGAGTCGCAACTTACTGACGATCAACCGTGTATACTACGAAGTATCTGATGTTCAAATTACGCAACTGGCTGACGAAGATCATCTCAATATCGCCTTTGAAACACCATATACGTTACGAGATGACGATGATGTTCAACTCGGTATCGTCGACGTAAACTATAGTCAAGTGCAGTTCTTAGATACGACGATTGGCTTAAATAAGGTATCTGCGAAATTAGATTTATCTACGATAGAAAGCGTCACAACGAAGAAAGTCTTTATCTGTATTAATGAACATACGTATCTATTAACGGCAGAGTCGTTGAAATTCAAGACGTTCCACACGTTAGAAGATGAGATTTATCAATTGAATATCAATAGTCGCAACGGTATGACGTTAAAATATCGTAAACCGAAGTTTAAAGTAGGCGTCAATTCGTATGACGATAAGCATTTAAATATTTATTTTCAACCGCACCCGGTATATCAACACTGTCATTACTATTTGACGTTTGAAGAGCGAGAGTCTGAACAGACGTGGTCACAACCGATTGAACGTGGTGAACAGAGTGTCGCGCTTGATTATCAGCGTTTAGCTGACTTGTTAACTAAGAAGAAATCGATTATCGATGTTTTCGTCACAGTTTATGATGACGCAACGTTAGTGAGAAAGCAGAAGATTAAATTTAAGACGGGTATTTATAAGAAAGATAAAGTGCAAACGTTGGTCGAACAAACGATTGAAGAACGTACCGTCTACTTTATGATGACGCTTACGCCTTTTAAAAATATCAAGTTTGAAACCTTCGATTTATCAGGACGTGAATTACAAATATTGAACGAGAATAATGTTAAAAACAATAATATTTGGATGATTGGCGAGCGTACGGATACTGCGCAAGAAAGTGGTATTCAGATGTTTAAGTGGCTACAAGCGCATACTGATGTGGAAGCGTATTACGTCATTGATGAAACGTCTGAAGACTATGCGGGCATTCAGCATCTCAATCACGTGTTACGTTTCGGTTCAGAAGACCATCTTCGTATCGCGCCACAAGCACAAGTGCTCATGTGTACGCATGATATCGAAAATATTATGCCATACAAGGCAGCGCCGGGTTTCTGGGGTTATGAAGACACAACTAAGATATTCTTACAACATGGTGTGCTCGGACGTAAAAATGTGGAATATCATCGTAAGTATTATGATTCACCGTTTGATTTGTTTAACGTCTCAAGTGACTATGAGAAACGAGATGTCGTGATGCAAGAGATGAGTTATAAAGAGGATGAAGTTGCGGTGACAGGTTTGCCACGCTTTGATCGTCTACCATTAGAGCCACGTAAAGAGATTAAGCGTGTGTTGATCATGCCGACATGGCGTGATTGGTTGAATTCAACTGAGGCCTTTACTCACAGCGAGTATTTAAAACGCTATATGAGCTTGATTAATAATGAACAACTGTTGAAACTGAGTGAACAGTATCAACTCGAACTGAATTTCTATCCGCATTATCGCGCGCAAAGTTTCTTTAAGATGTACTTAGAGGACAACGAGTTGTCACGAGTGAATTACGTTGAGCTCGGTAAAGAAACTGTACAGGATTTATTGATCAATCACGATTTACTCATTACCGATTATAGTTCTGTAAGCTTTGATTTCTCTTATATGAATAAGCCTGTACTGTTCTACCACTTTGATGTGGCGCATTTCTTTAGAACGGGTATCTTAAGACCGATTAACGATACCTTTATCGGGGACATTGCTTATTCTGAAAATGAATTAGTGTATAACATTGAGGCCGCGTTAAAACGCACACATGGCCCGATAGGCGATAGAAATCTGATTTTTAATCATATTGATCATCATAATTGCGAGCGTGTGTATAAGGCGATTATGACGAAGGTACAAGAACATTAGAGGAGCTAGAGAGATGATAGAGTTAGTTAAATTTAATGTGAACTACGGTTCGATACAAGAACAATTACCGCAACAACTCGTCTTTACTGTACGTAATGAGAAGACATGGCGTATTCAATCTTCCCAACTTGATGGGTCCGAGTTCAAGTTGGGGAAGACTGCGTACCCAGATGGACTCATTGCAATCTTTGAATATCAAGAAATGACTTATTACGTTCATGCGAAAGATCAAAAAGTGTATTGTACACCATATTTGAATAATAAGACGGAAGGCAGTCTCAATGTTTCAATTCAAGCATTACATGAGCGTTTTGAAGTAACGGCGACAGCATTGAGTTATCAGATTAAAGATACGTATAATGATGTCGCTATAGAACTTGATTACAGTACGCTATTCGATGTGGGGCGTAAGCCATGGATTACAGATGAGGTCAATCGTGAAGGAGACCCTGCCATTTTTATTAAAATCCAATACACGTCTGACTTCACTTTCTTAGAATATACACATGCGAAACGTGATTTTTCTTTTAAAACACATCACATCGATGTTATTTCAGATTCTGAATTACAATTTGACTTTAATAGTGCGAATGAACTCGTAGTACGAACGTCGACACATCAACAGCGAATTCGTCTCAGTAATTTGAAAAAAGATAAAGATGCACGTCTAGACGATGATTTTTTACGCCATCAAACACGTCCAATTTATTTAAAGTTAGATAATCAGCTGTATATTATCAGTTATCGTAATGGCAAACTTAGTATCAAGACAGATAAAGAGAATGATTTACTTTATCAGCGTAGTGAGATTAAAGTGCAGAAGTCATTACGACATCTCATCTTTAGTGGTCAAATTGATTATCATGCGACGATTCGACCTACGGAGTTAGTGACGAAAGCTGGGGAGTCGCTCGGTAAGGTGAAATGGTCGCGTTCAGGTCAGTTCGAGGCGAAAGTGAAGATTAAGCAGTTACCGCACCTCACTCAAATTCACAACACGGTGTTTATGGCACTGAACGGTAAGATCGTTCACCCACTGCATCAAATGAAACAACTCAATGACCAGGCGAAAGTCGTACGTACATTTAACTATAAAGGTCATGCGATAATCGTTCGCCGTAATGCGGCAAACAATCTGTCACTGGGGAATCTCCCAGCATTGAAGATTTATCAGCCATGGCATAAGTGGAAGATTAGTATGGCTGCGAAAGTGGCGCCTATGGTTAAGTTCTTGATGGGGCGTCGTAACGTTAATGTGTATTTTGAAAAAGAAGCCTCTAAAGCTGTAGAATCCGGTAAATATGTGTTTGAAGCGGCTGCTAGTGATCGTAGCACGAAAGCGACGAACCGCTTTATCTTAGATCGCACATCTCCGCAATACAAAGAGATGAAGCAGAAGTTGGGCAAGAAGATTGTTGAGCGCTTTAGCTTTAAGAACTACCTCTACGTCTTTCTTGCAGATTACTTTATCGCTAGTGAATTGAGTAATCATGCGATTAACACACGTATTTTTAATGATCGCTTAAATCGTAAAATTCAAGCGACACCACTGTATTTCTTGCAACATGGTATTGTATTCTTAAAGCCAAGTACGAATTCTAAAAATGTGGGCTTCCATAAACGTAATATGACGAATAATATTAAAAAGGTTGTTGTGAGTTCGAATGTCGAAGCGTCCATCTTTAATGGTTTGGGATACAACGACTTCGAATTGATGAAAACAGGATTAGCAAAATTCGACAACGCTCATCTTGCGCCAAATGCTGATAAGATTACTTACATGCCAACTTGGCGCCCGTGGGAAGAATCGGCTGTCGTAAACGGTGACATTAAGAAGACGACGTACTATCAATCTATGGTAGAAGTGATTCAAGCGTTTGAACAAGCTGGATTGCTAGATCGTCTACAAATCGCAGCGCACAATAAATTTGCACATTATGCGAAAGATTTATTTAAAGACTATGCGGATTTATTCGTGGAAGATCCGACAGATACATTGAAGAATTCCGTGATTTATATCACAGATATTTCTTCGATTATCTTTGATGCGATTAATCATGGTGCTTTCCCAATCTTCTATTGGAAAGAATTTGATGACATTATTGAAAAACATGGAGGCACGACGCCGGCTAATCGTGATAACGTGCCAGGTGTAGTGGCAGATGACGAGCACGAACTAGTCGCATTAGTGCAGAAAGCGATAAATACAAATTATCATTTACCGGAAAAAGTACGTCACAATTACCGTCAAATCAACGAATTTAATGATAATCGCAACACTGAGCGTGTCATTCAAGAATTAAAAAATGATAAAGTGTTGTGAGTTTGAAAATAGAACAGAAAATGATATAAAACATCAAAAATGCGCTAGTGGAGGGAACAGCCCTTTCACCTAGCGCATATTCTTATACTTATTTTTTGTTATCTTTGTCTTTGTGTGTTTTATCTTCTTTTTGAGCTGGGGAATAATCGACGCCTTTCGTATATTCATTAGAGGCATCCCAAAGTAGGAATTCGTTAATACCGTGATCTTTCAATGCTTGAATCTGATCTTGTACAGCTTGAGCATCGTATTCTTTGTAGTTACCTTCGCCAAGATAGCTTGCTGTGAAATCTTGTAACCAAGGACGAGATTGCGGTTGGTGTTTTCCAGATTTTTTCAACACATCATGTTCACGATCCAAATATTTGTCGACGGTTTTATACGGTTCGAGGTCAGGATGGGCAATGCCGAAATCATTTGGGCTCCAGTGAGATGGATAGACCATTGAAGAAATCACATCGACATTACCTGCAATTTTAGGGAAACTTTGGCCAATACCTGGCGCTTCTTCAACAGTTGCTGAATAACCGAACACGTCTGCACCAGTCTTCACATCCAATTTATGTAACGATTTGCGTGCAGTTTTTAAGAAATTAGTGATCGTTTCCACACGTTGTTGAGTATGGTCTGTGTCGTCGCCCTTATATTTACCATTAGAGTAGGACAGTTCAGTATCCATGTTCTCAAAGCCTTCAGGGAAGCGGACATAGTCGAATTGCACTTCCTGGAAACCGGCATTTGCGGCAGCTTTAGCGACGTTAATATTGTAATCCCAGACTTTTTCACTAAAAGGATTGATAAATTTGTCGCCACCATCACTTTCCCAAACGTCGCCATCTTTCTTCTTAAAGGACCAGTCAGGGTGTTCTTCAGCGAGCTTAGAATCTTTAAAAGTCACGATACGCGCGATGGAATAAATATGATTCTGTTTTAATGTTTTCATTAACTTCTTCAAATTAACACTTTCTTGTGTATTCTTCTGAATCAACTTGTTATCAGAATTCAAATTCATCGTAATGTTGCCGCTATCGTCTTTCACATCAATGACCATCGTATTTAAGTCGGTGTCATTAATAAAGTCAATCAGTTCATCAAACTTGTCCCCTTTGAGTGAATTCGGAGTCACATAAATCCCTTTAACGCCATCTTTTGGATATTTCACTTCATTTTTCTTTGCTTGCTCTGATTTGGCAGGATGCTGTTTATCAGATTTAGAATTATCTGTTGTGCCACAAGCAGATAGCACGAGCACACTGGCAGCGAGTGCAGTCAACAAACGCTTCATTTTGCGTCATCCCCTTAGTTTTATTTAATAAGTTATTTAATATGCTTGTGAAATAAATAACTTCTGTTCACTTATATTTTATCTAATTTGTAGAAGTTCAACAATAGTTGAAATCCTTTGTCACAGGAAATATAAAAAACGACGAGGACTGAATTTCATCAATCCTCGTCTTAAAGTATTAAAATATGAATTTTAATCCTCCCATAGACTGCGGGAAGTCTTAAACAAATTGTCCGTCCTCATAAATAACGCGTTCTTTCTCACCTTTAATAAACGCATCGAAGTTCTTGTTATTAAAATCAGTAAGTATCGTTCTTGATGTTTTATACTGAATGCTTTCGTTATCTTTACTTTCAACTAACATTTTTCGGAAAAAGAATCCTTTTTTCAAAGTAACACGTTTAAGTTGACTGTAATCTAATATATCTGCACTTTTAATTTCAAAATCTTTAAAACCTACTTCTGTAATAGCGAGTAGATCATCATCAAAATAATAAACTTCAAGATTATGTTGTCCCCTTTGACCTACCAACATACGTCCAGATCTAAATGTATGATCAGGTCTCTTTAAAGATAAATAATCTAATATATCGTTTTCGCGAACTTTCATATTCATAGTTGTATACCCCTTATATATTTATTATTTTAATTATATTATAGTATAGATAAACAATGATTGAAACCGCTTTCTAAAATTTTTATAATAAAGTTGAACAGAAAATAGAGATAAGCTGTTTTTAAACCAAACATTTGAGGAGTAATGATATGAGTGAGTTTTTAGCAGCGATCGCCGGAGGTATCTTATCCCTTGTGGGTACAATATTTATGATGAAATGGCAATTTAAGCGAGAGGATGACATACGTAATAAAGATTATGATAATGAAATTATTAGTATGATTGATCTCGTTACATATAAAGCTGCAAAAGTCAGAAATACAGAATTTACTTATAAAAATGCGAATTATAATCAGCCTTTTACTACCGACCGTTTCGCGGAAACCAAGCATTACTTTAAGCTCTTAGATGATCAGCTTCAAGAACTGATTCTGAAAGTCAGTCATCACAGCGATAACCCACATGATAAAATTCAAAAGTTATTACAACATTATGAGCCTGTAGAGAAACAGTTCAATACGTTAACTATTGCATTTGAAATCTACACAAACAACTTTGAACATACTGATCGTAACGCTATCGTTTATTCAAAACGTAAATTAGATGAAAATATCGGTAATTTTATTGAGAATATTAGTCGATTCGCAGGAACAGAGTACCATCATAGTGTATATCAGCCCGCGCTCAATCCATTAGTTAACAAAGCTGATGCGATTACATTAAATAATGGAAATTATAATAAGAAATAGACTTACACCAACACTAGACTAAGTACGCTTATAGCTTGGTCTGGTGTTTTACTTATTTTGAGTTTCAAATGAACTTTAAATATTTTTAATATTGTGTATAATAAATGTGAAAGGGCTTACATACAAATATTATTTCTTTTACGACTATAAATAATACATAAAATCATAGTAGCTCAATTAAAAATGTAGGTCATCATGATTGGGTTGAAGTTTATGGAGGTTATAGGGATGAAAAAGTTGTTTGTAGCAAGTGGAGCGGCTTTATTATTGCTTACAGGATGCGGACAAGGTCAAGGTGAAGATGGGAACAAGGCACATTCTCAACAGGAAAAAGTCTCTCAATTATCAGAGAATCAACGTCTTGCGCTCGCATTTTATGATAATAATAGTAAAGATTATATGTTGTCTAAAAATGATATATTGACTGGTTTTTACACGTATAAAGGTCAAAATGGAGATGAGAAACGACAAATTAATCATCTCGTTTTACAAAAAGTGGGAGATGTGGATAATGCGCCGAAAGGGATGAAGTTCTATACAGTTCATCCTCAAACTAGAGAAGCAGAATCTGTGATTGGCGTAAGTAAGACGAAGTTGTTTATAGGAAGTACACAGGCTCAACTTCAAGACTATTCACAGATGTTGAATAATGGTAAAGAAATTAAAGTGAAAGATTTATATAAGAAACACAAGAATCACCGAGCTTGGCCTGAATTAACTGATAAAGTGAAGAAAGCGAAGAAAGAATCAGATGTAGAAGATGCAGACACAGGTACTACAACGATGGCTCATATGCGTTCACAAATGTATCATCAGATATCAGAATTTGAAGGAAAAGAGCTAAGTGATAAATATTTATGGGATAATGTCAGCTTTGATGATTCTGACCATTGGACAGTGAGCTACCGTAATAAAGACGGGGAAGTGTTAGGTACTTATACGATTAAAGATAATAAAATTGTGAAGTACGATAAGAATGGTAAAAAAGTGAAGAGTAAAAAGATTAAAAGTGAAGATCGGTAATAAAGTTAGGAGAATTAAGTAACGCATTTCGTGATTTGAAAAAGTAGTCACGAGAAAGCAATAAATATTCTCCATCGATAGCTTGCTGTATTTGTTCCGTAATTTAAAGACACCTCTGTGCTTTGAGATTGAATACTCAAATTTGAGTAGAGTTGTGTATAATTAACATGAAAGGGCTTACACAAAGAAAATATCTCTTTTTACTATAAATGAAAAAGTATGGAGGTTACAGCGATGAAAAAACTTCTATTAACGAGTGGTACAGCTTTACTATTACTTGCGGCATGTGGCCAGAGTCATGAACATGATGGTCATCACACAAAGAAAGAGAGTCAAGAACACAAAGAAGAGAAAGCACATAAAGAAACACACAAACAGCACGAAGAGAAAGCGCATCAAAAATTTAAAAAGAAAGATAATCAAGATGCAGAAAAATCCCAAGGCCATAAAGATAAGCAAGCGCAATCTGAACAAGCGGATGCGTTCTCTCAATTGTCAGAAGATCAGCGTCTTGCTTTGGCATTCTACGCTCAAACGAAGCAGAAACATATATTGACGAAAAATGAAGTTCTTACAGGCTTCTACACGGCAAATGCACCTGCGGGTAAAATGAATTATATTATTAATCATTTAATATTAAAACAGGAACTCAATGTGAGTAATGCGCCGGAAGGGATGAAGTTCTATTCGCTATATCCAGGTGTAGAGGACGGAGCTTCAATTATCGGGGTAAATGATTCTAAAATATTTGTTGGCGTGACATAAACGACGGTCGTGGCCTACAATGATTTGCTCAAAAATGGTGAAGAAGTGAAGATTAAAGATCTATATGATAAATATAAAAATCATCGCGCTTGGCCTGAACTGACGGAAAAAGTGAAACAAGCGAAAAAAGAACCTGACACGGACAGTGCTGCCGCTCTCCCTACAACGATGGCGCATATGCGATCTCAAATTTATCAACTCATTCAAGACTTTGAAGGGCATCCTCTTGATAAGCAATACTTATGGGATAACGTGAGTTTTGATGATCCAAAGCATCCAGACGTTTGGACTATGAAATATCGTAATCAAGATGGAGAGTTGCTTGGTTCATATTCACCGGCGGAAGATGGTCAGATTGTTAAATATGATCAAAACGGTAACGAAGTAGCTCGTAAACATGTGAAATTTAAAGATGAAGTCAATGCGCAATAGCATTACGTAAATGAATGAGGAAATACGACGTCAAAATATAATAATTTAAGACGCCGGGTAGTCTTAAAAATGATTTATCGTGCGATTTTATAAGTAAATATGGAATAGTACAACAAATCTCTCACACTTTCTTAAAATAAAAGCTTCAACGGGAACACTAAAGACAAGTCAGTCTTAATCGTCGTTCTGGTTGAAGCTTTTCTGCGTGGCGCATCATTCTAAAATAACTGTCCGACGCCACGTTTAAAGTATTTCTTAAAATAGCGTGGTCTATGAATACCGCGTCGGGATGTTTCGAAGTATAACGAGGCATCTTGATTCAATAGAGATGCTTGTAACAGACGTTGACCTTCTAAGCTCTTCGGCACCATCTCTTTAAGGCGATGCGTATGGCGAATACCTTCTTTCAAACCTACGTACCAATAGATATCTACCGCTGCGGAAATTGGCATTTCACGTTCCATAAATTCAATAAAGTGAGGGTACCATAGTGATGGTGAGATCAGCAGGAACTTCCCAAAGGTTTCTGGATAGCGATAAAGCGCGTATAACGCGACGAGTGCCCCATACGAAGCGCCACTGATACCCAGTTTCTCTCGCTTATCGCAAATGCGAAATTGCGCGCGTAAATCAGGAATTAATTTTTCCACCAACCAATCTAAGTATTGATCCGCTTGTCCCTTAGTTTCTTGGTCATTCACTTGGGCTGCCCAGGGTGTAAAGTCGTGTGCACGCTCAGGTGATGTGATGCCAATAAAAATAATCTCACTTTTTAACTTTTTAAATAAATCGTCGCCATCGTGAACGATTAATGCAGGATAACGACTATCGCATGCTTGATAATAACTGCGTGGTAACTTAACAGTAATGTGATAACCGTCCTTGTCGAAGTGAAATACAAACTGTTTCATTACGTAGCCTCCCAAATAAGTACTTGTAGATAGTTACTATTATGCTATAATTGATAATGATTATCAATATCATACACTCATTTTACCTAACTCAAAGGAGAGAACAGCTATGACACAACTGCAAGGTATACCTGAATCGTTATTGATTCCACTAGCAGCACGAAGTTACGAAACCGAGCGTCCTCGCGGCATTATCGAAGATTCGTTATCTCAGAAGATCATGGCCTCATTAGATTATGACTTTGATAAGTTTAGGGGCTCATGGATGACGCAAGTCGGTATCAGTGTGCGCACATGGTTAATCGACCAACTTGTGTTGCGTTTTATTCAACAAGCGAGACGGCCGCTCATCATCAATATCGGGTGCGGTTTAGATACGAGAAGACAGCGTTTGAATCTGGAAGACATCCCGTGGATTGATTTAGATGTACCGGAAGTCATCTTACTCAGGAAACAGTTCTTCACAGAGACGGAACTCAATCGGTTCATAGCGAAATCGATGTTAGATGAGACGTGGATGGATGATGTGATGACTTGGTCCTCCTATTCCAAGAAGAGTGAAATTCTCATCATTGTTGAAGGCGTGTTGATGTACTTTGAGCGTAGCGAAGTGCAGCAGTTTTTCAATTTCGTCAGTCAGAAGTTCAGCCAGCATCAACGCCAGATGATTGTTGAATGTTGTTCACAGCTCATGGCCGACCATACGCAATACCATCCCACTGTTTCTCGATTGGATTCAAGGCCAAGTTTCAAATTTGGCTATAATCGTTTGCCGGATTTCGTAAAAATACTTCCACAAACGTTGCGTGTCAGTTCAGAACATAGCCTGTTTGACTATTATTCACATCGGTGGAAAGGGTTAGGCATATTGAGATGGATACCTTATTTGAAATATCGTTTGAATAATAAAATTGTCGTTATTGGACAAAGGGAGAGAGAAATATGAAAAAATTAATTATTCTAGTGCTATGTCTGATATTATTTGTAGGGGCGTGTGGCACAAACAACAAACAAAGTCACTCATCATCAAAAGGAGATAAAGGCGCATCACATCAAACTTATACTTCTGATAATGGCGATAAAGTCAAAGTGCCTACTGATCCGAAACGTATCGTCGTTTTACATCCAACCTATGTAGGTGCTTTAGTGAAATTTGGTCATAAACCTGTGGCAGTTCCGAAATTTGTGGATCAGAACAAGGTCCTGAACGAAGCAACTAAAGGGATTAAGCGAATAGATAATTCCAATGTTGAAGCGGTTGTTAAAGAGAAGCCAGACTTAATTATTACGACTGTTGAAGATAAGAATTTAAAGAAACTCAAGAAAGTCGCGCCAACTGTGACATTTGATGCACAGAAATCGACGTATAAAGACAATACGAAGAACTTAGCGAAACTTGTAGGTGAAGAGCAGAAAGCAGACAAGTGGTTGAAAGATTGGGACGCGCAATTAGCGAAAGATAAGAAAGAGTTAGAGCCGTTTATTAAAGGTAAGACAGCGTCTGTAGTTCAAGAGACGCCCAAAGGGATTATGGCATTTAGCAACCATCTCGGCCGTGGCACAGAAATTATTTATGAGGGCTATGGTTTGAAACAGCCGGATAAGCTTGCTGAAGCGACTAAAAGTAAGTTTGCGACACCTTTGAAACCAGAATTATTCAAAGATTATATTGGTGACATTGCTGTTATAGCACAGCAAGGTGACCATCAACCTTCATTTGAGAACACAAATTATTGGCAGAATTTAGATGCTGTTAAAAACCATCGTGTCATTGAATTCGATGTTTCAGAAACACAATATAATGACCCTATTTCACTCGAAAAACAACGCGAGATTTTCTACAAAGCATTAAAAGACATGGGGGAAAAGTAAGGAACTATAAGTAAACTTTCAGGAGTGAGACTACGAAATCAAGTCGATTTTAGTCTCGCTCCATTTTTTAATTCTTCAAAATTCAAAAACAAATTCCACTTAATTGCTAAATTTATAAAAGTTCATTGACAAATAGCATGAGTTCTATATAATTGATAACGATTCTCATTATCATAAATAGACAAAGGATAGTGATTTTTTGAAATTAACAAGGAATGCTCAATTGAGCGATATACATAAACATTTTCCAAAAGTAACTGAAGAACAGTTGCACAAAGCTGAAACGGAAGCACAACAAGAAGTCCAACAACGTGTCCGTCAGCTTGCAGATTTCGAACAACTCGATCTCACACAGCTAGAATCGGATGACCGTATTCAAGCTGAACTTGCTAACTCAGAACAGAACCTCACGCTCAGCTATCTTCAATATCAACAAGACCGTGAGCGCTACAGTTCGCACTATAAAGACATCTTTGATTTCGTGCAAGGGGAAAGTTTAGACGATACTTTCTTTGAGCAGAGCGTTACTGAAGGGCATCCATTCCATCCGATGACGAAGACGAAGTTAGGATTTAATCCCGAACAGGTCATCACTTTCTCTCCAGAATTTAGACAGCAAGCGCAGATTATTCCGGTGCTCTGTGCATCAGAACTCGTGACACAAATTCATCCTACCCACTCAACGCTCACCCCAGAATATACGGAGTGGTTTGAACAACTACAGAATGATTTATCAACGCAGAATATCGATATTTCACGTTATGAGATGCTCTTTCTTCATGAATGGCAACTGGAGCATTTCGTTCGACAACAATACCCGGAATTACTACAACAAGAACAGCTCATCCCGCTCTACCAACATGCTATTTCAGCACGACCATTATTGTCTTTTAGAACGTTAGATGTGCCTGAGTTCAACGCTATCGTGAAGACAGCGGTCAATGTCCAAGCGACAAGTGCCGTGCGTAATGTTTCACCAGCTTCCATTCGCAACGGTATTGCATTGAGTGAAGTGGTAGCGCAAATCTATGCTGAAGGCGACTATCATCATAGCGCGATTCAGAGGGACCTAGCAGGTGCGTTTTTAAATATTAACGCAGAACATGCGAATAAAATGAGTTATTTAATACGTGAACGGCTTCCTGGAACGACTCAAGCGTCCCAAACACATCACCTCGTTTGTGCCAGCTTGATTACGAAAAGCTTTATTACTGATCAACACATCTTGATTGAATGTATTGAACGTTTAATGGAGCGCCAAAACCTCTCTTTTGAAACGGCGACCACACAATTTCTTGAACAATACACTGCCATCCTACTCGAAGCGACATATCGTTTACTTTTAGAAGAGGGGATTAGTCTCGAAGCGCACATGCAGAATAGTACGATTGAAATTCAAGATGGCTTACCGACGAAGATTTACGTTCGCGATTTCGGAGGCGTGCGACTCTTCGATAGAGATGTCGATATCGATGGTTCTACTGGCCTTATCACAGATGACTTTGATGAACTACTCGCAGTATTCTCACATTCTGTGCTTTACAATCACTTGTTCCAACTTATCCGTGTACTAGAACAGTATGGTTACGAACCATCTATCGGCTACTACATCATTCGTGAACAACTTCGTAAATATAATGACCGTTATCAGCCACAAATTGATTTATTACAACTACCTACTTTTCGTATTAAATCACTCTTAAAGATGCGTCTTTATGAAGATGGCTATGATTACCAACATACGTACGTCAATAATCCGCTATACGAGGAAGGAGCGACAACGACATGCAATGGATAGATGAAGTATTTGCGCACACGTGCCGGTATGAATGCAGTTACGTAGAAAGTTGTATTCAAGAGAGTATTGATATTACGTTTACTAAGTTAGTGAAGTGTCTATTTGATGAGTTAACGCCGCCGATTCATCGAGTAGAACAGCATCCACAAATGAAACGGCTCTACATTTCCCAGGAAATATTTTTAGAGTTTGAGGAAGATACGAAGAAGCTCACACTCTATCACAACGATGATACGCAAGTCTTACAAGATCCATTAGAACTTATCAATTGGTTAAGTCAACTTAGCAAAGGCAACTATGACTATAACCAACTCAAAGTCGAAATCGAGAATCATCTTATCAATCAAGCGATGAGTATCACATGTTGCCAGAATATGCCGAAGAGTGACCATCCGTTACTCCAAGGAGAGCAGTATGTCATTCAAGGCCACAATATTCATCCATGTGCGAAGACGAAACTTGGGCTATCTTTTCAAGAAGTGATGCAATATTCTCCAGAGTATAATCAAGCTTTCAAATTGAACTGGATTCTCGTAAAACGAGGGCTGTTGTTTAACAATTTATCAGAAACAGAAATGCAAACACTCGTCGACTTCAGCGGCTATTTAGCAGAAATTCCACACAACTATGATTTAATTCCAGTGCATCCTTATCAATTTGAACATGTACTCGAACACGTCTATGCTGAGGAGATTGCTAACCAAGACATCATTTTACTCAAACATCGTGGTGGTCTCGTCAAAAGTACGTCGTCTTTCCGTACGGTCTGTCCGATTGATGGCGTTACGCCAATCTTGAAATTACCGGTTAATTCACAAATGACTTCGACGATTCGCTCTATTAGCAATAACAGCATTATCAATTCACGAAATATCGGTGAGTATTTTAACTATATCTACAACAATGACGCACGTTTAGCAGATATTAGCTTTCCTGTTCAAGAATACGGGGGCATGACGTATCGTCACTCACAAGAAGATAAGCAGCGTAACCTGTCCTTTATCTTGCGTGAGAATAACGCCCAATATATTCCGGTCAATGCGTCGCTCTATACAGCTACGTGTCTGTTTGAGCGGAATGAAGCGGGTGAGAAAGTATATACGACGCTCGTTGATATGGCGCAATCGCTCCATCAACCATTAGCGTGGTTTAAACAGTATACGCGCTTGCTTGTAGAAACAGCGCTGACTTTAATGACGAAATATGGAGTAGGTTTAGAAGCCCATCTTCAGAATATGTCGTTTGAATTTCAACATGGGATGCCGACGCGTCTCCACGTCCGTGACTTTGGTGGTTTGCGTATTGATAGCTCACGCATTCCTGAATGGGTAGAACTCACTCAAGCTTTAACGAATGCAACGACGGAGGGGATGTACGAGAAAGTACAGAACACGTTGATTAGCAACCATCTCCAAACATTGGTCACGCATTTTAGCCAAGATTATGGTTATGCGGCGTCAACGTTATGGCAATATATCAACGCTATTTTCCAAGCGACCTTTGATGATCTCGAAGCGCAAGGATTAACGCATGTCGAAGCAGACCGCGCTGCCTTTTACACTGAGACGATTAACGAGAAAGCACTACTCACGATGCGGATTGCGGAAGAGAGTCAGGATATTTATGTGAAGCGGGCGAACCCGTTGTTGGTGGCGCGTAATGTTCAAGTTTAATCCGTATGTCCGTTTCATCAGCGCTCAGTGTGTTGCGCGGACCATCGATTGGGTCGACATCATTGCATTGAACTGGATTACGCTGCAGCTCACGGGAAGTGCGATTTATATCGCGTACATCAACTTTGCTCGTTTAATTCCGCAACTCGTCTTTGCGTTTGTGATAGGTAAAATGATTGATCGCATCAGTTCGACGAAACTCATGTATATGATTCATCTGGCGAACATCGTCCTAACTATCGGTGTCGTCGGTGCGTTCTGGCAACAGTGGAATATCTATTTGATCTTAGTCATCATCATGGCTCGGTCATTCTTCCAAGCGATCGATACGATTCAACGCAATGCCTTAATTCCGAGCTTTGTTACTGAAGAGAAGTTGCATAAGGCGATTAGTCTCAACGCGTTAATTCTCAATGTCTCACGTTTAATCGGGCCGTTTATCGGAGGCCTATTACTGGGTGTTATCAGCTCATACATCGTCTTAGCGTTACCTATTTTAGGCAGTATCTGTGTGATTTTACTCAATCGCGTATTACCGGAAGTGCATCGTAAGAAGAAAGAACGACACAAGATTGGCGCTTACTTGAAGTCTCAACCGGTCATCGTACTGTTGATGGTTTCAAGCGTGTTTGCGATGCTGTTCGGCTTCTCTTATACCATCGTATTACCAAGTATTGTCGATGCACAATTCGGTCGTCACACGATGATTTATTCACTTTTTACAGCGATGATTGCGGCAGGCTCTATTCTGATTCTGCTCATCTTTATGCGTTCTGAACGCCAAGGGAGCCTCGGAAGTCTGCGCTTATGGTCGATACTGTTTATCGTCTCAATTGTGCCATTAATATTTATTCACCAAGCTTGGCTATATGCGATTGTCTTAGTTTTAATGGGCTTTGCCTCCCAAGCATTCCGTACAACGAACCGTATTCTCGTACAAAAATGGGTGGAGCCGAAATATCGTGGCTCTGTATTATCCATTTCGATGATGGACAAAGGATTTATCCCACTCGGAGGTATCTTGCTCAGCTTTATCTTTGAGCACTTCGGTCTTCACGTGGTCTACGTGACGATGATTATTGGATTAATACTGACACTTTTATGTGTCTTACTGATGTTTACAAAGGAGCATGACTATGGAGCGTATTAAACATTTACTTACTGATCCAGAACAAGATTATTACATTTATGATTTAACGACGTTAGAACAACGGATTCACTGGCTCACTTCCGCGACGAAACATTCCATTTATTACGCGGTCAAAGCCAATTCTCACCCTCGTATTCTAGAAACGCTCGCGCCCTATGTGGCGGGTTTCGAAGTCGCTTCACCAGGTGAAATTGAGAAAGTACGCGCCGTTTCAGCGACGGCGCCTATGATTTACGGCGGGCCAGTTAAGACGAAAGGCAATCTCGCTTATGCCTTAGAGCATCATGTGAAGTCCATTCAAGTGGAAAGTCTGTACGAACTTGATGCGCTGCAATCTTTATTAGCGGACTCTGAACGCTCAGTTGAAGTGATGTTGCGCATTAATTTAAGCAATATCGAGTCGTCAGCCAAACTCAAGATGGCGGGTGTGCCCACACAGTTTGGTCTTCCTTACGACGATTTAGAAGAGGCCTTTGAGATGTGCGAGGCTACGCCAGAACTTCAACTTTCAGGCTTTCACTTCCATTCCATGAGTAATAATTTAGATGAGCAAGCCCATGTTGATTTTATTAAAAATGCTATCACATTCGCTCAGAAATACAGTTTAAGACTGCCGGCAGACTACGCGATTAATGTTGGCGGAGGGATTGGCATCAACTATGAAGGTGAAACGCAATTCGATTTTGAAACCTTTGCATCCCAAATCGAAAACTTCCCGCAGCTGACGTTTGAGCTCGGTCGATTTATCACAGCGCCGATCGGCTATTATGCAGCGAATGTTTATGATATGAAAACGATGCATGGTGAAACGTTCGTCTTACTCAATGGCGGGACGAATCACTTTCGTTTTCCAAAAGCGTGGTATCACAATCACCCATTAGACATTCTGCATGTTGAAACAACATCTTCGCGTGTGAAATCCATCGAGAATCAGCAAGTCACATTGGCAGGTAAGTTATGTACACCTAACGATGTCTTCGGGCCACCGTATTCAATCAAGTCGCTCAAGACAGGGGATTGGGTCATTTTTAAAAAAGCTGGAAGCTATGCTTACGACATTAGTCACTTACAATTCTTATCCCACAATCTCCCTAAAATAAAATTTATTTAAATTACAGTTGACAAGAGTTCTCACTTAGCTATAATTGAGAATGAATATCATCTGTTTTTTATTTAAATAACTATACATAGAAAGAGGGAGTTATAATGAAAAGGTTAATACCTGTACTATTGATACTCGTATTAATGCTTGCTGCATGTGGTGGCGGCAATGATAGTAAATCTTCAAGCAAGGATAAGGATACACGTGAAATCAAACATGCGATGGGGACTACTAAGGTGCCTAAGCATCCGAAACGCGTAGTGATGTTAACTAATGAAGGGACAGAAGCAGCTGTAGCAATGGACGTGAAACCTGTCGGCGCAGCGAACTCTTACGAAGGTAATCCTTGGTACCCACACTTGAAAGACAAATATAAAGGCATTAAACCTGTTGGTGGCGAAAGTAGCTTAGATTTAGAAAAGATTGCGAAGTTGAAACCAGACTTAATTATCGGTAATAAATTCAGACAAGAAGCACAATATAAAAAACTTTCTAAGATTGCACCAACTGTGTTCTCTAAAGAATTCCGCGGTGACTGGAAAGAGAACTTCAACCTTTACGCGAAAGCTTTAGGTAAAGAGAAGAAAGGTAAAGAAGTACTTAAAGATTACGATGACCACGTAAATAAAGCGAAGAAAGAACTTGGCGACAAGAAGAATCAATCTGTTTCAATCGTACGTTTCATGCCTGGCGACGTTCGTATTTACCATCAACGTACTTTCACAGGTATCGTGCTTAAAGAATTAGGTATTAAACGTCCGAAAGGTCAAAATAAAGATGACTTTGTTGAAAAAGGCTTATCAAAAGAACGTATTAAAGCGATGGATGGAGATTACCTCTTCTACTTCACCTTCCAAGATGGAGATAAGAAAGTATCACAACTAGAGAAAGATTGGGTTAATGATCCAGAATTCAAGAAACTGAACGCTTCTAAGAAAGGTCATGTTTATAAAGTAGATGACGGAGTTTGGAACACTTCTGGCGGTGTGTTATCTGCAAATCAAATGATCGATGAAGTGAAGGACAAACTATTAAATGAAAAATAGATACATTTGGTGGCTTCTCGCGTTTACTGGATTATTTATCGTACTCTTTGTCTTGAGTATGATGTTGGGGTATAAACACTTCTCATTCGTAAACGTGTGGAAACATCTGATCTTAGGTCAAGAGATCAAAGATCAACGTATCTTAACGCAATTACGACTACCTCGCGCAATATTGGGCGGGGTTGTCGGCGTTTTAATGGGAATTAGTGGTGTGATGATCCAAACCATTACACGTAACCCATTTGCAAGTCCAGGTATCATGGGCGTGAACAGCGGTGCGAGTTTAATGGTCGTGATCATGTTGATTGGCTTCGGCGTCAACGGTTCGTTCCAGCTCGCATTCATGGCTTTCCTCGGGACGATTATCGTTGCGACGATGATTATCTTGGCGACAAGCTTGCCGTTACGTCCTTTTACCGCAATGGAATTAACCCTCTTTGGCGCGAGTATCAGCGCATTCTGTATGGCGGTTACGCAAGGTTTACTCGTCTACAATGAGTCAGCGATTGAGGAAATTATTAGCTGGCTCAACGGCTCTGTGGCGAATAAGCATCTCAATGTCTTAATGTATATTTGGCCGTTTATCGTCGTAGGTCTCATCATTTCTATGTATATGGCACGTCAACTCAACTTATATATTTTAAGTGAGGATGCTTTAAAAGGTTTAGGTGCTAAGATTCTATCCATTAAAGTCATCACGATGATTGCGGTCGTCTTATTGAGTGGTTCGGCTGTCGCGCTCGCAGGTCCAATTGCCTTTGTCGGCTTGATAACACCGCACGTAGCGAAACTGCTCTGTCGAACGCACAATCATTTTATCATCATACCGATGTCGGGCTTGCTCGGCGGTTGTCTGTTGATGCTCAGCGATATCTTGAGTCGTTATCTATTAATGCCACGCGAGATTCCAGTAGGGATTACGACAGCCTTGCTCGGAACACCGGTATTTATCTATCTCATCTTAAAACGTAAGGAGTTAACAGAATGAAGCGTTTAATTATCTTAACCGTACTATTGTTGTTGACGACCTTACTCACATTGATGCTTGGTGACCATGTGCTCATGCCACAAGATGTTATCGGTGGACTCTTTAACGGTGCCGATGCTTACACGAACTTGGTAGTGACAGATTTAAGACTGCCGAGGGTCTTCTTAGCGATAGTGACTGGGGCAGCGCTCGGTGTAGCAGGGTGTGTGCTGCAGTTCATCACGAAGAATCCACTCGCTTCACCAGATGTTATCGGTATTTCACAAGGGGCGAACGTGGGCTCTCTCGTCTTCCTCATCGTATTGACGACGAGTACAGAAGCTTTATTGATGCCAATTCAATACCAACCGATCTTCTCTATGCTCGGTGCGATTGTGATTACGGCATTGTTGTATCTCTTGGCTTTACGTAAGAATTACAAGCGTAATCGTCTCATCTTGATAGGGGTCAGCTTTAATATTCTCTGTCAGGCGATTATCATGTTCTTGATTCTGACGTCGAACAAGCGTAGTGGTCAGGCTCAGATTTGGATTACGGGCTCTGTCCATCAAGCTGAGTATTATCAGGCGATCTTGATTACGATTGTGCTTGCGATCGTGATGTTTGCGTTGACGTATTTCTCTCGTTCGATGGATATTCATTATTTAGGTAAAAATATTTCTGATGCGCTGGGTGTGCGTTATCAATTTATTTCGGTGTTTGCGCTGATTTCGATGAGTATCTTGATTGGTATTTCTATGAGTTATGTTGGTGGTATTCAGTTTGTGGGATTGATTGCGCCGCATATTGCGATGCGTATGGGTGCGCATCAGTTTAGGGGGCGTATGTGGAGTAGTGCTTTTATTGGTGCGATGATTTTGTTGGTTAGTGATTTGATTGGTAGGACGTTGTTCTTGCCGAAAGAGGTGCCGGCGGGTATCTTTACGGCGTTGATTGGTTCTCCTTTCTTTATGTATTTGTTGATTAAAAGTAGAAAATAGATGGAATATAGTGATTTGTACTAATTTGTATTCTTTGGAATATTGGGTTTACTACTAATTTGCAATACTGCGTATTAGGTGGGAGAGACGGCTCGCGTTCTTAGGTGGTCACGCTCAACTAAGTAATAACGCTTGGTTGCGCGTTATTACTGGATTTTCGCTGTGCCCATAATCCCTCAAGAGTCTTGCCTACTCCCACCTTTTACTTGTGTTGCAATTGTTCTACTTATAGATAAGAGTTTCTTTCTAATCATTTCTACAATCCTTCACCAACACACGTTCTCTGTTGTTTAGTTAGGTTGAATAAAGTGTTTCTTTCTAATTTACAATACTTCGTATTGTGAGGTGGTGACGCTTTCCCAGGTGGGCACGTTCAACTAATTCATAACGCTTGTAGCGCGTTATGAATGGATTTTCACTGTGCCCTTGATACCTCGGGAGTCGCACCACCTCTTTTTTACTTGTATTGCAAGTGATGGATAGTTTAATATTATTCGTTCTAAATTTTTAAGAAACTTTCAACCACCACATACTCTCTCTTTGTTTAGTTAGGTTGAATAGAGTGTTTCTTTTTAATTTGCAATACTGCGTATTGGGAATTAGCTGCGCGTTCTTAGGGGGACGAGCTCAACTAATTTTTTCTTGCTTATTCAGCTCGAAAAAATGGATTTTCGCAACGTCCTTAATCCCTCAAGAGTCTTGCCATTCCCTTTCTTCGTATTGCAATTGTTCTAGATATAACTAAGCTTCTTTCTAATTATGTGTATAAACATCCACCAACACACACGCTCTCTGTTTGTTTGGTAGTTTGAATAAAGTGTTTCTACCTAATTATTTCTACATTCATTACCCATCACATACTCTCTTTTTGTTTAGTTAGTTTGAATAGAGTGTTTCTTTCTAATGAATACTTCACTCAACCACCAGCTCGCACTCTCTCCTGTTTGGTTTGGGACTTAATTTAGTGTTTCGAGGAATCAGAGTGTTCTTACTATAGTTATCTTACGAGAAAGTTCTCATTGTTAAACTCATACAATTAAAAATAAATCAGTGTTTATCACAAGTTATAGTTGGTCTATATTGATAGGTATAAAAGTTTACTATAGGACTAATTAGTAATAAACTAGTATCAATCGAAGTCAGTTGTATGAGGGTAAAAAGTTGATTAAAAGTAATGAGCACAAAGTTTTATGTTTCAAATTATCTTCTGGTTCATTTACTAGACCGTAGACTTAACCGTAGGAGGGGGCTAAAATGAGAACTCTTATAAAAAAAGGAACTGAGACATTTAGGATAATAGATCAAGAGATTAAAGTAGAATCAGACTTTTGCTTTGATGTAGAAACAAATGAAAAGGTTTTTAACGAAAAATTAGATGATATAGCTATAAATAAAGCTTTTGATGTATATAGAGAACAAAATAATATATATAATAAAGATGAGATAAAAGAAATAAGAAATAAATATGGATTGTCACTAAGAGAATTTGCCGAATTAACTGGGATTAGTATAGCAAGTATAATTAGATATGAAAAAGGTGCAATACCTACTAAAGCAAACAATAATATATATATGAGTTTAGATAAAAATGCTAATAAAAAGGTGTAATAATCTAGCTATAGAGGAATCTATTTCTAATTATTTTTTTCTATAATCCATCACTGCATTTTTGTTTTGTTTGGGCTTAATTTAAAATATCTTGATAAATAAAGCGTATGATATAAGTCGATATATTCTTATTTCTAATTATCTCTTCACTATTAAATAAGAGGTACACGCTTACGATTAGACTTGAAAGATCTAATTCATGAGGGTGCACCTCTTTTTTCTATTGCAACAAAGTTTGTTCTACAATAATTTTTCGATATCTTCTATCATATTTTGTGGTTTGTCTTTGGGTGCGAAGCGTTTTACGACGTTGCCTTCACGATCGATGAGGAATTTGGTGAAGTTCCATTTAATCTTACTGTTGAAGAGTCCGTTTTGTTGTTCTTTTAGATATGTGAAGAGGGGGTGTTCGTTTTTGCCGTTCACGTCAATCTTTGCGTGAAGTGGGAAGGTCACACCAAAGTTGATCTTACATGTTTGAGCAACGGTATCGTCTGTCTCGGGTTCTTGGTTTGCGAATTGGTTACAAGGGAAGCCGAGCACCACTAAGCCTTGATCTTTGTAGCGTTGATAGATTTCCTCTAGGTCTTCAAATTGACCTTTTAAACCGCATTTTGTCGCTGTGTTGACGATGATCATAACTTTGCCTTTGTAGTCTTCCAATTTGTATGTTTCACCTGTGTTTTTCTTCACTTCAATGTCATAAATAGATTGTGTCATTGTACCTCATCCTTTCCTATTCTTTGTCTTGTAAGAGATGTTTCAAGTGCACTTCCAACTGTTCTAACGTTTGTTTCGCTTGTTGATAGCTTTCGAGGTCGAGTTCTGATGAGACGCATTCTGAGATGGTTTCTAAGACGGCAGCTTGTTCTTGTGTGCCTTTCTCAGTGAGGGAGACGACGAGTTGCCGTTTGTCTTGGTCTGATTTGTGTCGTGTGACCCAGCCGGCTTGTTCTAGCCTTTTTAAAAGGGGAGTGAGTGTATTGCTGGATAGGTCGAGTTGTTGTCCGATTGAATTCAGTGTTTGGGGACTTTTTTCCCATAGTGTCAATAGCACTAAATATTGCGAGAATGTCAGTCCAAACTGTTTCAGTTGTTGTTCGTAAAATTGACCGAATAAGCGATTTACATTGTAGGCGGAGAAACAGAGTTGATTCGCAAGTTTCATATCTGATAGGTCCATGTATCTACTCCTTTCAATCGCGTGCGATTAATTCAACTATAAACAATCGCGCACGATTAATCAACAATTATGTTCTCCTCATTATAAAAGGGTAGGGGAGAATTAGATTGCTATGTCGCATTTTTAAAGTAAGAGAGAAAGTGATAACTACGCGAGTTAAACGAGAAAATACCAACAATTTTGCGTATCTGTTGCATTTTTAAACACAATAAACAAACTAATGGTGTTCAATGAAAAATGAAGCGAGTAAACTGTAGCATGTGTTCCAAAATAGGGCGTAATATTACTTTTAAAATTACGTGAAAAGGGAAAAGTTGGAGTAATTCCAAATTTAGAATAAGTTATAGGAGGTAGTGTCTTGGCAAAGTTACTGTATAGAATGGGCTCGTTCATCGCGAAGCACAAGTGGTCAGCGCTCTTTGTATGGATCATTGTGTTAGCCATCATCATCGGCACGCTCGTCGTTAACGCGCCGAAGTTCGACGATGACATCACGATGAATGGTCTGAAATCCATCGATACAAATGACAAGATCAGTAAAGAATTCCATCAAGATAGTCAGAAAGCGAAGATGCGGATTGTCTTCCATTCGGATAAAGACAATGGCATTACAGATAAAGATACGAAGAAAGATATTCAGAAGGCACTAGACAACATCAAGCAAGATGATGACTACGTGCAGAATATTTCTGATCCATATGATAGTGGTCAGGTAAACAAAGAGAAAGATACTGCGATTGCAGATATCAACTATGTCGTTTCTCAAACGAATATGCAAGATCAATCTAAGAAGATCATCAATAAAGAGCTTGATGATGTGAAAGATGATCATAACCTTAAGATTGAAAAGACAAATCAAATGTCTATGAAGACTGAAGTCGGCGGTACTTCTGAAATTGTAGGTATCATTGCTGCTTTCATTATCTTACTCATCACATTTGGTTCTATCATCGCAGCAGGTATGCCGATTGTCAGCGCATTAATCGGTCTTGGTACAAGTGTGGGTATCATTGGACTCTTAACATATGCGTTCGACATTCCAAACTTTACATTAACGCTTGCCGTCATGATTGGCCTTGCAGTCGGCATCGACTACTCCTTATTCATTCTATTTAGATATAAGGAAATTGCGAAGAAAGGTAAAGATCCGATCGAAGCGATTGGCTTGGCAGTAGGTACTGCAGGTAGTGCGGTCATCTTTGCTGGTATTACTGTAATGGTTGCCGTTTGTGGTCTATCACTCGTCGGCATCGATTTCTTAGCAGTGATGGGCTTTGCTTCAGCAATTAGTGTGCTCTTTGCGGTCCTTGCAGCGCTCACTCTTTTACCAGCGCTTATCAGCATTTTCCGTAAACATATCAAGTTGAGAAGCAAGAAAGAGAAACAACAATCTCAAGCTACAACTTCTACGACAGAAGATGCACATGGTGTACAACATCAAGCAGCGCAACACTCACAAGATGAAGAAGCGAAGAAAGCACAAGGCAATGGTTGGGGCAGATTTATCACTGGTAAACCGCTCATTGCAGCGATCATCGGTTTAGTCATCTTAATCATTGCACTCATCCCGGTAACGCATATGCGTTTAGGTATGCCGGATGACAGCTTGAAACCACAGAATTCACCAGAGCATAAAGCTTACAATATGATCTCTGATAACTTTGGTGAAGGTTACAATGGTCAAATCGTCATGCTCGTAAATACGAAAGATGGCGGTAGTAAGAAAGATATTGAGAATGACTTAGACAATATCCGCGATGATATTAAAGATTTAGATCACGTGGATAAAGTTGAAAAAGCACATCTCAATGAAAATAATCACTACGCATTAATCTCTATCGTTCCAGACGAAGGACCTAATGCGAAATCAACACAAGATTTAACTTACGAATTACGTGACTATCACAGTCAAGCGAAAGAAAAATATGACTTCAACACAGAAATTTCAGGACAAAGTGTCATCAACATTGATATGTCAGAAAAACTCAATAATGCAATTCCTGTATTCGCAGGTGTCATCGTAGCGATTGCATTCGTTCTCTTACTCTTTGTCTTCCGTTCAATCGTCGTACCGTTGAAAGCCGTACTTGGTTTCGTACTCTCTCTCGCAGCGACACTCGGCTTTACAACACTCGTTATGCAAGACGGTTTCTTAGGCGGACTCTTTGGCGTAGATGCGACAGGACCGATACTGGCATTCTTACCAGTTATCGTCATCGGTATACTCTTCGGTCTCGCCATCGACTACGAACTGTTCTTGATGACACGTGTACACGAGGAATACAGTAAGACAGGTGACAACGACCGTGCGATCTTAGTTGGTATCAAGCAAAGTGGTCCAGTCATCGTAGCAGCTGCACTCATCATGTTCAGTGTGTTTATCTCATTCGTCTTCCAAGATGACACAGCGATCAAATCTGTGGGTCTCGCACTCGCATTCGGTGTACTCTTTGATGCCTTTATCGTTCGTATGATGATTATTCCAGCATTAACGAAACTTTTCGGCAAAGCATCATGGTACTTACCGAAATGGTTAGATGCGATCTTGCCTAAGATTGACGTTGAAGGTAAGGCCTTAGAAGAAGATGATTCAGAAGGTACACATGCAGAGGGTAAAAATGAAATGACGCCAATGCATGATGATTCAGAAACAGTTGATTCTGATTTACCTTCAGATCAAGTCGATCCAGACCGTCAACATGCAGATAGCCATAAACCTGCTTACACAACTTACGAATCAGGTCGTCCAGAAGGTGCAGGCTATTCAGAAGGCAGTCATTTCTACAATGCGTACAACAGTTATTTCACAGGTGCGCATGCGAGCGAAGATATCGACTATGAACGTGCTTATACTGAAGACAGTCGTTACAGTCAGTATAACGAACAACAAGCGCCGTCAGACGAAGAACAGAAACGTAAGATTGAGAAGACCACTGAGCTTTACGAAGCACTTGCGCAAGAGTCTTCAGACCAAGACATTGTCTTCAACGCATTGATGCTTTATGCACGTGTGAATCATAAAGATATTTATGATAAGTATAAAAATGATCGTACGAATGGATACGGAGACTTAGATTAATTGCATAAGGAGGAACGAATGATGATCAAACGACGTTTATTTAAGACGTTCGGCCTCATCGCCACACTCGCCTTAGCCCTCGTGCTAAGTGCGTGTGGTAATGGCGGTGCTTCAGATGACAAAGCGACGTCATTAGGGGACAAAGATGTTGAAATCCCTTATATCGCGTCTGACAATTCGTCACCACGCTCACTCGTCATTGCTGAAGTGTTGAAGAAAGCAGGCTATAACGTGAAGACGACACCAATGCCAGCAAGCGGTCCAATGTACGCGTCCGTTTCGCAGGACAAAGATCAATTCCATGCATCAGGCATTTTCCCATCTACAGACAAACGTTATTACAACAAATTTAAAGATAACTTAACTGTTTATGATAAAAAGCACTTAAACGATGACGTGAAAGTCGGTCTTGCAGTACCTAAGTACATGAAAGATGTGGACTCTACGCGTGACTTGAAAGCGAAAAGCTTTGGTGACAAAGTAGACTGGACCATCCAAGGTACAGACAAACGTAACGGTGTCATGAAGCAAACGAAAGATGAAATTGGTGACAATGACTTAAGTAAATACAAATTACACAAGTCTTCAGACCAAGAACAATTCAAGAAGATTCAAGAAGCATACAAGAAACAACAACCCCTCGTCTTTACAGCGATGGATCCAAGCTGGATTAACAAAGAACTCGACTTCAAGATGTTGAAAGATCCAGAGAAGATTTACGGTTCTAATGACCAACACATCGACTTAGTCTTCAACAAAGACTTCAAACAGAATCATCCAGGTGCGTACACGATTGCGACACGTATTGCTGATGACTGGAGTCAGAAAGACGAAGAAGACTTAGCGAAGAAAATCTTTAAAGACAACAAGAATCCACAACAAGTTGCTAAGGACTATGTAGATGATCACGACAATAAAGTCGATGATTGGAAGAAAGATATCGGTGACTAATTCACTGATGTAAACTTCTGGGATAAAATAAAGGGAGTTCTGAGCAAACATAAAGCGCTCCCTTATAATGTCCCAGATTCCACAATATTAGAATGATATAACGAATTCAGATGTAATTTTAATTCTCCCAATATACAATAAGTAACTATAAAAATATGTAACTCCTTATTCATCGTCCCTATTTGAATGGTTTGTGTAGCGATTAACCATTTGGATAGGGGCGATTTTTAGTGTTAGGAGTTTTAATGGATGAGAGGCGCAAGTAGCGTTAGAACTGAAGAAGTGAAGCGCTGAACATTTTACAAGTGGGAGTGGGGAAAGGTTGTGGCTTGGTAAATCATGTTTGTGTGTGATAAATTACGTTTAAACGACACACTGAAGAATGATTGCACGAGGAGGCAGGACCGTGAACGCACAATCCCCTGTACAGAAACGTACGGTTCAACATATTATTCAAGTGACGTATGAGCTCTTGAACACGCATTACTTTGACATGTTAACTGTTCAACAGCTATGTGCAGAAGCGGAGATTAACCGCAGCACATTCTACCGCTACTTTGAAGATAAGTATGACCTATTGTATTATTTAGCACAGTTTATTGGTCGCGAATTTGAGAAAAGAAAGCAGAAACATAATGATGAAAGTACATTAAATGCCTTTGTTGCTTACTTTGAAGAGAATAAAGTCATCTTTAAACACGTACTCTCATCGGAACGTTCGGTAGAGGTCTTAAATGAGTTGAAGCGGATTCATAGTAAGTTGTTGAGGGAAGAGGCGCGTACAGATGATGATGCTTTAGCGCAAAAGATTCGTGAATCGAGTCAACCTGAGATGTTCTGTGACTTTATTAGTAGCGGATTGATAGAGATCTTGCGCAATTGGACAGAGAATAAATATGAAGAAGATACGAAGACGCTATTTAAGTTTCTCAACGAAATCTTTCATACGTTGTAGTGAAAGAAAGCCTATGTCGACATACGTTGAATTGCGTATGGACATAGGCTTTTAGCTTATTTGCTCATATGTTTCTCTTGTTCTTTAACGTAGAATTCGTGTTGTTTCTCATTAGGCTGTAGAGACAAGCCTAGGAATTTCCGTTCGGCATTGGCGTCTTTGTAAAAGGCAATCATCATCATGATCACTACCACACTGAATGGTAAGGCTGAGATGATTGCGGCAGATTGTAAGGCATCAAGTCCTGTGTCTCCGCCAGCTAAGAGTAAGACGTAAGCAATAGCAGCTAAGCCAATACCCCAAACAATTTTCACGAAGCCAGATGGATAAAGCGTACCAAATGACGTTTGAGAACCTAACACGTAGGTTGCTGAGTCAGCGGACGTGATGAAGAATGATGATATCAATAGTAAGGCAATCATCGATAAGATGAAACTCATTGGTAAGTGACTGAAGATACCGAAGAGTTGTGTCTCAGGTGGCATTTCAAAGATCTTCTTATGTGCTTGTCCTACATGAATGCCTGTCGTACCGAATGCACTAAACCAAATGACACTCACAACGAATGGGGCACCTAATACAGCGATAGCGAACTCGCGGATACTGCGGCCTTTAGAAATACGGGCAATAAAGAGACCGACGAACGGACTCCAACTCATCCACCAGCCCCAGTAGTTCAGTGTCCATAACTGTAGCCATTTCGATTTCTGATGGTTTAATGGCGCACTGTCTAAACTGATTTCGAAGAATGAATTGAGATAATGTCCTACGCCGTTCGTTAACGTATTTAAGATGAGTACAGTTGGACCCACAATAAAGATTACGATAAGTAACAGCGCTGCGAAGAACATATTCAAGTTACTTAAATATTGAATCCCTTTGCTGAGACCACTCCAGGCACTGTATAAGAACAGAACGGTCACGATTGCGATGATGATACCTTGAACGAGTTTATTATTTGGCAGTCCAAAGAGATAGTTCAAACCACCATTGATTTGCATGGCACCTACCCCGAGTGAGACTGCCACACCGATAATTGTCGCGAAGACAGAGAGCGCATCAATGACGTCGCCCATCCAACCTTCTACTCTGTTGCCTAAAATAGGACGGAGTGTACGTGATATCAAGCCTTTCTCGCCTTTTCTAAACTGAGCGTAAGCCAGAGCTAAAGCTACGATGCCGTAGACGGCCCAAGGATGGAAACCGTAATCGAGGAACGAATACTTGAACGCATCTGCCATTGCTTTCTTCGTCTCAGGATCAGCAGTTGCAGGTGACAAGTAATCAGAAATCGGTTCCGACGCACCGTAGAAGACGAGACCGATACCCATACCTGCACTGAAGAGCATCGTAATCCAAGAAATTCTATTGAAATCAGGTTTGTCATCCGGCTTTCCTAGCTTAAGCTTGCCGATTGGGCTAAAGATTAGAAAGACGAAGAAACCTAAGATAACAGTATAAAGAAGCATGTAGTACCAACCGAAAGTGTGTGAAATCCACGTAGCAATCGCACTTGAAATGCGACCAAATTGATCAGGGAATACAGCACCAAGAATGACGAGAATGCCAACAACACTCCCTGCATAAATAAAGACATTCGAGAACTTGCGACTTTGCGCTTGCAACATGAAACCCTCCCAATATGTAAAGTCAGATGTGCTTACGATAACATACTAGGAATTGAGTTCAATTTATTGCGTTCCACAACTACTAGAAAATTTAATTGATGTGGTCGGAAAATATTAAAAAATAGAGAGCAGGAAGTCTGCCCTCCGTGTAAAAGTCTAATCACTTAATTTAATATTCACTAATTGTATGAGTGTACCTAATAAAGCGATAATACAAGCACCGTAGATTAACATATTTATTGACTGCGTTTGCGCAAGCACAAGCCCTCCTAAAGCAGATCCGATTGCACTCCCTAGATAATTTAAAGAACTATTTAATGCAACAGAGGCGGCGCCGTGTTCTGGGTGGTTATCGAGTAAAATATGTTGTTGAGGGGCTTGCGTTGCCCAGCCCATAGCTCCCCATATAATAAAAGGAAGCAAATTAAGTAATGGTATGTGAATCAACAATGGAATTAAAATAATACTCAAGGACAAAACTCCCATAATACTAACCATGACAGCGTTAGTATTTTTAAATTTATCTAAAATAGCTCCAATACCAAAACTCCCGATAAGTCCTCCGATACCCCAACTCGTAAGAAATAAAGAGATGTATAGAGGGGATAAAAACGTGGTAATTACATCTGCTAAATAGGTATAAAGACCTAAACTAGCTATGGCGGCACAAATTGTAACCGATACAACTCGCAACACATGCGGATGAATAAATAATTTAAGACGTGCACTCAAACTAGGAGGTGCAGGCATTTTAAAATTGGGAAGTAAAAAAGATATACTTATCAAAGCTATGATTCCAAGAAGAATAATAACGACTATTGAGATTCGCCAGTTAAAAAACCTTGCTAATTGTAATCCTGTTGGCACGCCGATAACAGTGCCTACACTCATACCTCCTACAGTAAATGCGAGTGCCTTACCTTTATGACGAGACGGCACTAAAAAACCGGCTGAACTAATAGCTATAGGAGAAAATAAGCCAGCTCCCAGTCCAGCAATACAACGTGAAATAATATAAAGTATGTAATTCGTTGATAATACAGTTAATATATTTGCACCACTAAACAGTATTAATGCCAATATCAGACTCTTCTTGACTGATACTTTAGCTAATACAGTTGAAAATAAAGGCGCAGATATAGCAAAGCACAAGGTAAATACTGTCACACCTTGTCCTGCTTCGGCACTTGATTTACGAAAAGCTTGACCAATGTTTGGTAATAAACCTGCAACAATATATGTATCCATTCCTAACGCAAACATTCCTAAAGTTAAAATCCAAATTTTTCTCATATCACATTATCCTCTCAATTTAATATAATCGTGTTATGGTTCTTTATAGGAAATACTCGTACTTAATGAAGTAGTGGGTCTTGATGTTAAGATTGAGCTCATAATGTAAGACTAGTAATAAAATCTATTGTTAGGAATAATGATCTAGTTCTATGGGGATTTAACTAAAAGTTAAAAGAGAGGTCGTCGTATGCATTTAGATTATATTGTGGATATGAAGAGAGTAGCTGAATTGCAAAGTATTAATAAGGCAGCGCGATATTTGAATATCAGTACACCAGCGTTGAGTAAAAGAATTAAATGTATAGAAGATTATTTTGAATGTAAGCTGTTTTATAGAAGCGCTAAAGGAATATATTTAACTGAAGCGGGAGAGATAGTGGTACGAAAGTTAAACGATATTCATAAGGAAATACATAATTTAAAACGCGATATTAATAAAGATACTTCTTCAAAATTAAGGATAGGTGTACTACCTAGTTATTTTTTATATCAAATAGAGAAGAATTCGTCTCCACTTTTAGATGAAGGTTTAACTATTAATGTGGAAAGTACAACTCAAATATTACTTTCTGGCTTACATGAAGCGAAGGTTGATGCGGTAATTGGGGATTTAGAGTCAGTTAAAAGCAATAATTTGATTTGTAAGACTTTATACTCTGAGGGATATAATCTTATTTATTCTCGAAGTTTATTTGAAGCATTAAAAAGTGAAATTTGTATTGAAGAAATAGAAGGAGCTACACTCTTTGTACTAAATCCTCCGTGCGACACTTTGAATTTTATTAAGGAAAATTTCAACTTTAATAGAGTGAATATGGAATATAAAGATAATCTAGATTCAATTTTAGCCGATGTAAGAATGGGGAATGGTTATACGATACTGCCCGACTCTCTAAGATATAAAGCTGATAAATTAAATTTAGATTATTTGAAGATTAAATCTAAGGAAAGAGCTGTTGGAGTAATGAGTTATAACGAAGCTCTAGTGAAAACGGTGAGTGAGAAGTTATATTCTAGTTTAAATTAATGGGTGAATAACAACTTTAGAGTGGTTTAAATTAACGTTGTAGTTGTTTCCAGGACGACTCAACACGTAAGATGGAACGTGGCTACATGATAATCCATTCTTGGAGTGCTTTGAGCGAGAAGCATTAGTTGAGTGTAGCCCCATCAGCAAGGAAGAGTCGTCAAGAAAACAAATACTTTAGGCACTTAACTTTTATCCTTTTCCACCCATAAAGGCAGGATAGTTGGTCATACCGCCATCCACATAAATCGTCGTGCCGTGAATATAGCTCGCTAAATCGGAAGCTAAGAAGAGTGCAGTGTTAGAAATATGATGCGGTTCACCAATTTCACGTGCCGGAATCATCTTCAACGTTTCTTCGCGCGTCTCTGGTTCCTCAAATTTCTCACGCGTACGCTCAGTCATAATCGCACCTGGTGAAATATTATTGATGCGAATACCGTGTTGCGCATATTCCATCGACATCGTCTCCATCATCAGTTTCACGCCACCTTTACTAGCGGCATAGCTGACATAGTTCGGCCAAGGAATCGTGTCGTGAACGGAAGAAATATTAATGATGACACCTTTCTTATCCTCACTCAAGAACTGTTTGATCGCCGCTTGAGAACCTAAGAACGCACCCGTCAAATTGACGTCTGTCACTTTCTGCCAGTCTTTGAGTGACATTTCATGCGTTGGGATAGGTTGCTCGTAACCTGCGTTGTTAATAAAGATGTCCAACGTGCCAAACTGCTTCACTGTTTCCTCAACGAGATGTGCCATGTCTTCTTCTTTCGTTACGTCGCCTTGGATTTGGATGGCTTGTCCACCTGCTTCTTCAATGGTTTGTATCGCTTGTTGCACTGTCTCATCGTGATTAGAACTGCGCACGTTCATCACGACTTTCGCTTGTTCTTTACCAAAGGCTTGTGCCATGTCGGCGCCAAGTCCACTTCCTGCGCCTGTGATGACGACCACTTTATCTTCAATATCTGTAAACATTACTTTTCCTCCTCCGCTAAACTACGCTATTTTATGTAAAATGAGCGCGTTGTAGCTCACGCTTTTTTAAAATTTGTAGAAGTCATTTTAACAACAACTTTATTACTTGTTCTATTACAGTATTTCCAAGTTAAAGAGGGGTTATAACTTGCCTCGGGAAAATTTTACTCAAAGCCTATTCCAATATAGCGGGAGGGGTGCGGATGGGGTATAATAAACGTTAAAGGTTTAGAAAATTCAGATTCGAAATCAAGGTGAAAGATAAATGGAGTTAAGTAAAGGTTTGGCTGCGTATCGTGCGCAGATGAAAGATGCGATAGGGTTAGATATATTAGATCACGGCTTCACTAAGGAAGAAAGCCAACGTATCTTTAAGTATGTACATCAATTTCTGCCCCAAGTGGCACATGTGGAGGCTCGGACGATTAATCCTACTGGAAATCAGCCGATATATATGCGTATCTACACACCTACAACGTTACAGACGAGACGTGCGGTGATTCTCTATCACGGTGGAGGTTGGCGTGGAGGTTCGCTCGATACGATTGAACTACCTGCGCGAGAACTTGCGGAACGATTGGGTTGTAAAGTCTTCTCTGTGACATATCGTTTAGCGCCTGAACACAAATTCCCTCGAGGTCTAGAGGATTGTTATCAAGCTGCATTGTGGATTGCTGAACATGCGGAAGCGTACGATATTGATCCGAAACATCTCATGGGTATAGGTGAAAGTGCAGGTGCGAATCTTGTGACTGCGGTTGCGATAAAACTTGAGGATGAACATGCGGACTTTCAATTTGATAAGGTCGTTCTCTTTTACCCAGCGCTAGATGGACGTGTGTTGACGAATGACACAGATGAGAACTATCCAAGTATGAATCGCTTCAAAGATGGTCCGCAAATTTCACGTGGTTCAATGCAAAGTTGTTATGACATGTATGTTGAGGAAACACAAGAGGTACATCATCCGTACGTTTCTCCTGTATTAGCACAGGATTTATCCGCTTTTCCAGCAACCATCATTTACGCTGCTGAACTTGATCCACTCTGTGATGAAGGGGTCACATTTGGGCATCAATTGGCTGACCAAGGTGTAGCTGTAACGACGAAAGTTATGCCAAAACTGATTCACGCGTTCTTCCTCTATCCATTGGAAGAGCTAGACGCTGTGTATCAAGAACTCAATGATTTCAACCAATCATAGAAGTAAGATATCATCGAAGACAAGGAGAGGGACGAGATTAACATACTCAGAATCACAACCATTGCCTTAGCAATCGCGCTCGTGACGCAATTAGTGAAGGTCCATCTGACAGATCATCATAAAGATCAAGCGTGGACGTCATACGTAGAAGATCAGCATGAGCGTATTGAGCTATTTACCCGTTATAACTACCAGCATGTGGACGATCTGGATATCCGACTTGGAAAGTTGCAAGATCGTCAAGCGACACCATCTCTGACAGTGAAGGTACGTGTTAATCACAGCTGGAAACGTTATTTAGATGTACATTTAACGCAAGATACACCCTTTGATGGCAAGTCGGCTGAGAGTAGTCCAGAGCTACGTAAATGGCAGCGTTATCGAAAGTTGGTTACTGTAGATGAGATCGTGAACACGATGCACGCTCAGTCTGTGAGTGAGGCTTTAGCACAGCTGCAGAAAGAGGGTGCGCATCATGACTAGACTTCAATATATTATGCGAAGAGGGATGGGCATTGTCGGCATACTCTTCGTCATCTATACCGTCGCTGTGTTGCTCTTATTGTTTGCTAATTTGATTGCATTGTTCTTTATGCCGCTCATGATCTTTCTGTTAAAAGCCTGGTGCTTGAAGGCAGCCATCTTCGTGGTCATTGGTGCAGTCGTAGCGGTCATCAACTCATTTATTCGAGAAACGAAGTATCACTCTCAAAGTATTCTGTTACTGTATTGTATAACGTTATTCTGTTTAGTGATGGCAACTGAGATTATCAAACACATCAATTAATTTGAGCACATGATAAGGAGGTAGCAGTTTGCCACGCGATAAACGTTTCTATCTATATTACGCGCTATGGGGCATTGCATTAACACTGATGCTTTACGTCATCTTTGTAGTAATGGATCATCTCTTTCACATGCATCTTGCGGCATTGCTGTTGAATTTAGATTTCTTATTAGACCCTGACGCTACACCATTTGTGTTAGAACTGTTGTGTCATTTATGCATTACGCTCGTGATTCTAGCGGTGAGTTTATGGGTCGACCGCCACAGAGACTGGAGTTTCAAGGGTTGGCTAGCTATCTTAGCTATATTTTTCGTAGCCCTTTATCCATTAATGATATGGTTATCCCAACGTGAGATTTTCCAATATCACTTCGGTGCGCATGTGTTATGGAGCGTAGGCCACTTCATCTTTCTAGGTTTGATGGCAGGCGTAGTGAAGCACAGTAGACGTTTTGAGTAAGGGGATTCGAGCCTAGGAGGATGTCGGTAAAATGTTTGAGGACTGCAAGAATTTTTAAAAGATTTTTGACAAACTGATATTTTTCAACAAAATAGGGTAATACTATATCTAAGTGGAATAAGAGAACTTAATTTAGATACTAATTCACATACGTTAATGGGACGAGGTGATTAATTATTTGATGACAAATAGTTAATCACTCGTCCCTTTTCACTCAAAAGGAACTAAATTGTGCTAAAGAGAGTTGAGGAAGATGAAACGATTAGTGCTGAAAAATATAGTAGGATGGTTTCTCGTACATATGATTGTATCGATAGGGGTAGCACTCATCCCGACCCAGCAACTTCGACGCATACGTCCTTACTTTCGCAACTTTAGAAATGAAGCGGATGTGCTAAAGCGTTATCTACATATTCGCCGATGGAAAGATCAATTACCCGAAAGTTCTCAATTTCTCTTCTTAAGTTATGATAAATCTCACTTTAACGAACATACTGAGGATTTAATCGAACGCTTTCTTCTCGAAGTCAATCGTGCAGAACTGACACATTGGCTTTCGATGGCGCCTTTTCCGCTCTTCTTCTTGTGGAACCCGCCTCGTTATCGCGCCATTCATGTTGTTTACGCTGTGATAAGCAATCTGCCATTTATTTTAGTACAACGTTATAATCGCATACGACTTGAACGTGTGCTTAAGAAGATGAACCAACGTCACTCTAAGACGCCATAACTGAAATCGTTATAGAGTGAAGTGGGAGCCTACGATATTTCTTAGTCATTTTACCTCTCGTAAGTAACTGAAGTGAATCGTGTTCAACATACGGCAACAACGCTTTAACAAGACTATCTCGCAATGAAAGGGTGATAATGTGACTCGTGTAATTGTCATTGGCGCTGGTGTAGCAGGATTAGCTAGTGCGCTAAGACTGCAGAACGAAGGTTATCAAGTCACGATTGTGGAGAAGCAATCTCACGTCGGTGGAAAGATGAATCGCGTGGACTTTGATGGCTATACCTTTGATTTAGGGCCCACCATAGTTATGATGCCTGAGCTTTATCGTGAAATCTTTGAACTCACAGGCGTAGATGCGGACGACTATATCCCGATGCGACGTTTAGATCCTATGTATAGTAGCTACTTCGATCATGGTCAAACGCGTTTCGAAGTCTCGAATGATTTGGTTAAGATGCGCGAGATGTTCGAATCTGTGAGCGAAGCGGATGCAGCAGGCTTTCTGCGTTATCTCAGTGATTTATACTCACGCTTTCTGACAGCGAAGGATTACTTTCTTCAACGGTCCTTTAATCGTAAAAGAGATTTCTACAACTTTACCACTTTGTATCAAGGCATGAAGTTAAAAACGTTAAATAGTGCAGAGAAGTTGCTTCAAAAATATATTTCAGATCAACGTATGCGTCAGATGATCAGCTTTCAAACGCTTTATATTGGTATTTCTCCACATAAAGGGCCATCACTCTATACGATTATTCCTCTCATCGAATTTGTTTATGGCGTGTGGTTTATCCAAGGGGGCATGCGTACGATGGCTGAAAGTATGGCACGCCGGTTTAAAGAGATGGGCGGCGATATTCAACTCGAAACACCAGTTACAGACATTTGCGTGTCAGAGGGCACAGTTCAAGGTGTCCAAACCCCAGAAGGCAGATTGGCGTCAGACATTGTCTTGTGTAATGCAGACTTCCCATATGCGATGAAATATTTATTAGAGGAACCCCAACACAAAGGGAACTATCCAGACAAGAAGATAGATCGCATGGACTACTCTTGTTCTTGCCTAGTGTTCTATTTTGGTATGGATCAGAAATTTAATGCGCTATCGACTGTTCACAACTTCGTCTTCTCTGAGAATTTAGACCGCAATATTCATCAAATATTCGAGGGCGACGTCATTACTGATCCATCTCTATATTTTTATGTCGCATCGCAATTAGATCCGTCACTTGCACCTGAAGGGAAAGACGGTATTTATGTGCTGATGCCAGTGTCGAATACGCAAGTAATGAAGTATCAGTGGACGGAAGCAATGACGGACTATTATCGTCAGAAAGTATTGGATAAAATGTCAGAGCTGCCAGAGTTTGAACACTTTGCGCAACATATTCAGTCAGAGCGTGTAACAACGCCTAAAGATTTCGAACAAGACTTCAATGCCTATTACGGCGCTACATTTGGTTTAATGCCGACATTGGCGCAAAGTAATCATTTACGCCCTCAAAGTAAGTCGGCTAACGTGCGTGGACTTTACTTCACGGGGAGCAGTACACATCCTGGCGCTGGTGTGCCGATCGTCTTATTATCCGCGAAGATTGCTGTAGAGGAGATAGTAAAAGATGCACGAGGAGGTCATTATGAAAAATAGAGATTTGGCTTACTGTGAACGTGTGATCAAACAACATTCGAAATCATTCTATTACGCCTTCTCCCAATTGCCGAAACAAGACCGTTTAGCCGTGTATGCGATTTATGCGTTTTGTCGCATGTGTGATGATGCGGTAGATGAAGAACAAGGGTCGATTGATCAAATTCAACGCGAACTTGATCATTTTAAACGAGGAAAGGTAGTTGATCATCCTGTATGGAGAGCGCTTGCGTGGGTACACGAACGTTATGAGATCAACACTAACTTTTACGATGAGCAGATAGAAGGACAACGAATGGATTTGATGTTCAAGCAACCTGAGACGTTTGAAACGCTAGTGATGTATTGTGAGAAAGTCGCTGCGTCGGTTGGCGGGATGTTACTGCCGATATTAAGCCATGAAGTTGATGCGCAACGTTATGCTCAGGCGCGTCGTCTGGGTGTCGCGATGCAGTTGACGAATATATTGCGCGATGTGGGAGAAGACTATCGTGATTTGCAGCGTATCTATTTGCCACGTCAAATGATGGCACACTATGGTGTGACGGAAATGCAAATTGCACAAGGACAAGTGACAAATGGCTTTAAGCAACTCTTTGAAGCGCTGGCGGCTAAAGCGGAAACACGTTACAAGCAATTTCGTGATGAGTTGTCACATTATAAGAGGGAAGCGAGACTGCCGGTATGCTTATCGGCGACCGTGTATGGAGAAATTCTCAATGTGATTCGCGAACATCATTACGATTCACTTTCTCAACGACATGTCGTACCTCGCAGTCGTAAGCAAGCGTTATATCGTAAAGAGAAACATAATGTAGGAGGTTGAGATCATGCCTAGCAAAGTAGTAGTTATCGGTGGCGGATTAGGCGGAATCTCTGCGGCGATTACGTTGCGTCAACGCGGCTTTGATGTCACGTTATATGAGAAGAATGATCATCTCGGAGGCAAGCTTAATCGTCGTGAACAGGACGGTTTCGGTTTTGATTTAGGGCCTTCACTCTTGACGATGCCTAAAGTGATGGAACGGCTATTTAAGCGCAGTGATAGAGAGATGCGTGATTATGTGGACATTACTGAAATCCCCATACAATGGCGTGCCTTCTTTCCTGATGGTGCAAAGATTGATTTGTACCAAGATCTCGAACGTATGCAAACGGCCTCGCAATTATCAGAGCGTGATATGTCTGAGTATCGCCAATTTCTTAACTACGCCGGCCGATTAGATCGTTTAACGGAACAAGGATATTTCCGACATGGTCTCGATAACTTACGCCAAGTGATACGTTATTATGGACCGTTCAAAGCGCTACAATTCGATGTCTTTCGGACGATGCAACAAGCGATTAATCACTACATTAGTAATGCACATTTACGAGATATGTTGGGATATTTTATTAAATACGTCGGCTCCAGTGCCTACGATGCGCCAGCAGTATTGAACATGATGGCACATATGCAACATGAACAAGGCGTTTGGTATGTCCAAGGTGGTTTGCATAAACTGGCACAAGGAATGGAACAACTTGCGCGTGATATTGGTGTGCAGATAGAACTGAATGCTGAAATTACCCATGCCACGACAGAGAAAGAGCGTATTGAAAGTCTCGTAGTCAATGGTCAGACTGTGAGTGCCGATGTGTTCATTTCGAATATGGAGGTACTACCATTTTACCGTCATATCCTTGATTATACGCCGAAACAACTTAAGAAGTGGGAACGCAAATTCCCACCGGCTAGCTCTGGCTACGTCATGCATCTCGGTTTGGATAAGCAATATTCGCAACTTGCGCATCATAATTTCTTCTTCTCTAAAGATTCAAAGCGCAATTACAAGCAAGTCTTTCATGACAAGATGTTACCGACGGATCCGACGATTTACCTCGTCCATACAACTACGACAGATGCGACGCAAGCACCTGAGGGTTCTGACAACTTGAAGATCCTGCCTCACATTCCTGCAGGAGTATCCTTTACTGAGGCGAGTTACCAACGTTTCCGTGAACGTGTCTTAGACAAGTTAGAGGCGATGGGACTTGAAGGTTTACGGTCGCACATTGTCTCAGAGTATACGTTGACGCCAGATGACTTACACGCACTCTATTATTCTGATGGGGGTTCCATCTATGGCACGCTGTCAGATCGTCGATTGAATCGAGGGTTTAAGCATCCTAAGCGGTCTGAAGTGGTCGATAATCTATACTTTGTAGGTGGCACTGTTAACCCTGGTGGAGGTATGCCGATGGTCGTGCTCAGCGGTCAGCAAGTCGGTGAGATGATTCCCGAATGAAGCGATTACTCTTTCTGATATTTTGCAGTTTACCACTCATATTGCTGGGTCGAGCGCGCTATATTCAGTCTACGCATTCAGGTGTCAGACGTCAGGTGTCGATTATCATTCCTGCACGAAACGAAGCACATCGTCTTCCTCGGTTGTTGAAGTCGATTCGTCGTCAGCAACAAGTAGAGGTAGAAGTCATTGTAGCGGATGACCAGTCGACGGATAACACACGAGCGATTGCGCAAGAATATGGTACAGATGTTGTCGATGTTGAGCCTCACACTTGGTCAGGTAAAAGTTACGCTTGCTACGTCGGGGTTCAAATAGCACATCATGAACGCTTATTATTTATGGATGCGGATACCTTTTTCACTCATCCCTACGCATTGAAAGATTTCCTGGGAAATGGTCAAAGTCAGGGCGTATTGAGTGTGCAACCTTATCATGAAACAGGTGGTGCCTTGGAGCGACTCGCTTCTGTTTTTAATATTGTTACGGTTGTCGGTATGAATATCTTTAGTCTCTTGCCTCATATGCAGACGTCTTGTTTATTTGGTCCAGTCATGTTGACCCATCGAGAAGATTATTGGCGTATCGGAGGTCATCGTGTGGCGAAAGATGCAGTGATGGAAGGTGAGGCGTTGTATCGAGCATATGCACGAGCCGGGATACCTATCGATTTGCGTTTAGGAAAAGGTTATGTTCACTTCCGTATGTATCACAGTCTCTCAGAAATGGTGCGAGGATTTCGTAAGCACATCGCAGTCGGTTCAAGTCAAACGCATCCATGGGTAATGACGTTAGTTATGCTGTGGCTAAGTGGAAGTATGATTGCGGTGGCGTCACGTCGGTTATCAGCTCTCCTATGTTATGGTTTGAGTTTCTTTGTTTTAAGCCGACGTGTCATTTCAACACGTCTCAGTTCTATAGTTACGTTTCCACTACATGTGCTGTTTTTCTTCTACGTTTACGGTTTGTCTTGGTACAGCACAAAGCTACGTAAACAAGTAGAGTGGAAAGGACGACATATAGAGTTATAGAATGGTTCATTGAAGTCTAGATCGTAGTGTTGGGAATGCTGCGGTCTGGTTTTTAAAATGTGAAGCATCACTGCTTTCGAGATTTGATACATAGTCAATAGATGACAATATCAACCTGTGAGATAAAAAGATTTGAGATGTTGTATTGAGCAATAAATTTATAATAGATTTCTTCAAAAGAATGGAGTATGATAACTCTAAACTTATTCAGAAAGGCAGGTCAGACACCACGAACACGCTTGAACATCGATTTAAACAAGAATTAGTTGAAGGAATAATTAAAGGTTATAAAGACTATATTCAAGTTCGTAAAAAAGCTAACGAAACTTTGAAAATCAGTGATGCATATTGCTATGTTAAGGGAAATCATATTGAGAATCAGATTGCTATTCATTTAGAACACTTATTTGAGCATTCTAAAAAGAAAGCAGGATTTAGTTGGAAATTTCTAGAGTTTATGAAAATTAATGATAGTGATAATCATATTTTTTCATTTATTGTGAAAAACGAAAGGTACTTTAATGAAAATAGAGTTTCTTATGGTAAGAGCCCTTTCCAAGAGGAAACTAAGGAAAAGAAATATTTAAAAGAGCTTATAAACAAAAATAAAGGTGTAAATACAGAGCGAGTGAGAAGTAAGTTTAAGAAGAGTTATCAACTAGATGCTAATGAATTGTTGTTTAATGAGAGAAAAGAGGAAAGAAATGCAAATTTCTATATAATAACTTATAACATAGAGTTAACATCTGAAAAATCCTCTTCGATAAAAATATGGTTGCCCATTCCAGAAACAAATACTGCTAAGTTAATTGAAGATTTAACTTCTATAATGAATAAAGTAATAGAGATTAAAGGATATAATATTAGTGAAGAAGAGATAGAGTTTTTAAAATTTATTCAAGATGAACCAATAAAAGCAGAAAAATCTGAAAGTGTATTTACTGTGATATTAGATGATGAGGAGAAAGAACAAAACGAGGAAGAATAAGTGAAAGTGTGATGAACTTATGTTTTACGGGGAAAATTTGGAAGCGATTAGACTGTTGAATAATAAAAGTCGATGTGACATTGCTAAGGAATTAAAGGTTAATGAACAGACAATATGGCAGTATGAAACGGGGCGCCTTACACCTAATCTAGGTAAAGTTTTTACCTTGGCATGTATATTTAATGTACAAACACAATATTTTTCTTCAGATTCACCAATGATAGGTCAGCTTGGTTTAGTTAAGAAAGATTCTATTTTTTATTCTTATAAGGAAAGTGAATATATTAAACCAAGAGAAATCGACCCTCAATATTACGAAGCAAATACATTCAGTACGCTCACTCAATTTATAATGAGTTACTTTCGCTACTATGAAACGATTTTGAAAAAGATAATTATTGAGATAGATAAAACACGTTCGAAAGAAATCAGTAGAGAAGATTTTATTAAACAGGCGGCTCATATAGCTAGAAGTCACATCACTAATGCAGAATTCAATGAAGAATTATTATTAGATTTTGAAAAAGCAGGAGTAATGGTCTATGAAAGAAGCTCACTTGATATTGTAAAATCCTATAGTTTTTGGGATTTGGCAGGACATCCTCATATAATAATGTGCAACCTGAAGAGAGCGGTAGGAAATCAGAATTTAGATCTTGCTTATGAATTAGGATATCTATTACTTAATAGACATGCTGAATTAACTATGGCTTCTGATGATGACTTCGAAAGATTGAATAGGAATGCCTTTGACTTCACGCGTCATTTTTTATTGCCTCAAAGTGAATTAATCAAAGAGTGTCAGCTGTATAAAAGAATTACGTGGCGCGTATGGGAGAAAATAGCACATAAATGGAAAGTTCCTGTCTCATTAGTTACACTGCACGCAAGAAAAGCGGGTATTATCTCTTATAAGCAGTACTGTTATTATGAAGGTAAGATACACGATGGAACACTTTCAAGTAAAAAACAACCACGGGCGAGACAAGCTTTAAAAATGAAAAGTCTTTTAAATCTTATGATTAAAAGAGGCATTATTTCATCAGAATACGTATTTAATTATTTTAAAATAGAAAATGCATTTCTGAAGAGACTCATATCAATCGATTTAACGCGTTATGATAATAAGCCAACCCCAGTTAATTCTAACGTCATTAATTATAAGACTTTGGTTCAGAAGTAAGATGAGGTTGTAGATAGTTTAAACTCGCCTTAAACATCGGTCTATGTTTACTCCAATATAAAAGTGGTACTTAAATAATATGTACATGCATATATTATAGAAGGAGTGATTTACAAGATGGAAATCTTAGTTATCGGTGCAAATGGCGCTGTAGGTAGAAAAGTTATTGCGCAACTTAAAGAAACAGGACATCACTCTATCGCATTAGTACGCAAGGAAGAACAAGTATCAGATTTACGTGAAATTGGTGCAGACCGTGTAATGGTTGGCGATCTTGAAGAAGATTTCTCTGATGCCTTTAAAGATGCGGAAGGTGTGATCTTCGCAGCAGGTTCAGGTGGCAGCACAGGTGCTGACAAGACAATGATGGTTGACCTATGGGGTGCGAAGAAAGCAGTTGACTATGCGAATAAATATCATATTAAACGTTTCGTGCAACTCAGTGCGACAGACAGTCTTCACCCTGAAGAAGAGTCAGAAGTGATGAAACCTTATGCGGTTGCTAAACACTTCTCAGACTTATACATTGAAGATTCAGGCCTCAACTACACAATCGTTCATCCTGGACCACTTCAAGACGACGAAGGTACAGGTAAGATTGAAGTATCAACAGAATTAGAAGACGATCCTAGCAGCTACAAGATTCCACGCGAAGACGTAGCAACAGTGCTTGTGAATGCATTGGAAACAGAAGAAGTAGAACATAAACACATCTTTATTCAATCAGGTGAAACGCCAGTCTTAGAAGCACTTACAGGTGCTAAATAATAATAGTATTTTGCTCATAAGACGTGTGCATAGGCATTTGAGCCGGAGTGAACTTTCGGCTAAACGAAGCTATGCCTTTAGCGTCTTATGAGCTTTTTTGTTTTTAAAAGGCGTCTTTCAACGATCTCCCTCAAAACCATCCTTCTGTCCTTATTTCCCCGAAAAGACAATTATTCTTCAAAATGATTTCATTGACGATAGCAACTATGTTGTAAGATAATTATTTTGTAAACGATTACATAATTTAAATACATATAGTGAGGTATTGAGATGACTACTTCTGAAATCAAGCAACTGATTGACGCAGGTCAGTTGTCTATTGGTATCGAATTTGGTTCTACACGTATCAAGACTGTAGCGATAGATCCTCAATGTCGGACGATAGCTACAGGTTCGTTTGAGTGGGAGAATCAATTCAAACAGGGTTACTGGACGTATTCGATGAACGATGTCTGGGTCGGCTTACAGCGAAGCTATGCTGAGATGACCGATGCCATTAAAGCGCACTATGACACGACAGTGAAACGTATCGCATCATTAGGCATCAGTGGAATGATGCACGGTTATCTCGTCTTTGATGAGCATGATGATTTACTTGTGCCGTTCCGAACTTGGCGTAATAATAATGCGAATGAAGCAGCAAGTATACTACGCGAAGATTTCCAAGTGAATATTCCTGAACGCTGGAGTATTGCGCAACTCTACCAGTCTGCGATTGATCATGAAACACACGTACCGCATGTCCGTTATATGACGACGCTGGCGGGTTACGTTCACTGGTATCTATCTGGAGAACGCGTACTGGGGATCGGAGATGCTTCAGGTATGTTCCCGATTGATAGCGACACACTTACTTATCGTTCAGATTTGCTTCAACGTTTTAACACGCATTTTCACGAAGCAGGATATACACAACAAATTGAAGATATCCTACCTGAAGTGGTCGTGGCAGGTCAGTCTGCGGGACGTCTAACTGAGATAGGAGCCAAGCTCATTGACCCTAACGAAGAGCTTGCAGCAGGATGCCCAATGTGTGCGCCCGAAGCAGATGCAGCAACCGGCATGGTCGCGACGAACAGTGTGGCGCCTCGCACGGGAAATGTGTCGGCAGGTACGAGCATCTTCTCTATGATTGTGCTGGAGAAACAAATTCAGCAGCTCTATCCAGAGGTGGATATCGTCTCAACTCCAGATGGTTACGAGGTTGCGATGATTCACGCTAACAATTGCACGTCGGATATTAACGCGTGGGTCGGGGTCTTTGAAGAGTTACTTCAACGTTTAGGTGTGGATTATGATAAAAATCAACTCTTTACAACCTTATTTGAAAGCGCTTTAGACGGAGATGACGATTTAGGTCAATTACTATCAATCGGTTATGTTTCTGGTGAATTTATTACGGATGTCCCTCAAGGCTACCCGTTATTACTTCGTTCATTAGATAGCAACTTCAATCTCGCGAACTTTATGAAATCACAAATTTATAGTGCCTTTGCGACGCTTAAAATCGGTATCGATTTATTAAAAGAGAACGAACAGATTCAAATCGATTCCATGTTAGGTCACGGTGGCATTTTTACCACGAAAGAAGTGGCACAACGGTACATGGCGGCTGCGCTCGAAAGTCCGGTAAGTGTGATGCAAACAGCGTCAGAAGGTGGCGCATGGGGCATCGCAGTGCTCGCACGATATCTCGTCACAGAACACAAAGATCTAGCGCAGTTCCTTAATGACTCAGCATTCGAAGCGTCAGACGCCATCACGATTGAACCGACCGAAGCGGAAATTGAGAGTTTCCGAAACTATACAGAGCGCTTTAAAGCGGGAATGGCACTCGAGCACGTGGCAGATCAGCAGTTTAATTCAAATAAAGATAGAAAGCGGGATCAGTAGTGGGCAAGGATTTAAATACACATAGTCAACGTCAGTTTCTAGGTTTACCGATGATCTTACTCTGGGGTTACGTCGCGGTTGCGATCTTCATGACAGGAGACGGCATTGAACAAGCCTTCCTGTCGAAATACATTAGGATGCTTGGCTTTGACAGTGGGCAAGCAGGGAATGTCTTGACGATTTATGGTTTCATCGTTGCCATCGCGTCTTGGATGTCAGGTGTACTGGCCGAAATCTTCAGCCCACGTCGCGTGATGATCTTCGCCTTTATCATGTGGATTATCTTTCACGTCGGCTTCCTCGTTCTCGGCCTCGAGCAACAAAGCTACCCAATGATGCTCATTATGTACGGCATTCGTGGACTCGCCTATCCAATGTTTATTTACAGTTTCGTTGTGTGGATTACCTACTCTGCACCACGCTATAAACTTGCCTCAGCAATGGGTTGGTTCTGGGCGATGTATTCTATCGGTATCGGCGTGATAGGAACGTACTTACCGAGCTTTACGATTCCGTGGCTCGGTTACATGGGCACGTTATGGTCATCAATTATCTTTATCCTTATCGGTGGTTTGCTCGCGATGTTCTTGGTAAAAGACAAGCAAGGTGCGCAAAGTGAAGCACAGCAGCTGACTAAGAAAGAGATGTTAGGCGAATTTGTTAAAGGGATTACGATACTCCGCAATCCACAAGTGGCGATCGCTTGTCTCGTGCGAATCATTAACCAACTCTCACTCTTTGGTCTCGTCGTCTTCATGCCAAGTTTCTTTACAGACCATGTTGGTTTCTCGATGGCACAATGGTTGAGAATCTGGGGTGTGATGTACATTGTGACCATCTTTACGAACCTCTTCTGGGGCGTCGTAGGTGACAAGATTGGTTGGATTCGCCAGGTACGTTGGTTCGGGTGTATCGGTATGGCGCTATCGACTTTAGCGTTTTACTACATACCATTGTGGACCGGCCCGAATTTCTGGGTTGCTCTCATCGCAGCTGTCGTCTTCGGTTTCGCAGTGGCAGCATTCGTGCCGATGTCAGCCATTTTCCCAACACTAGAGCCGGAGAATAAAGGTGCGGCAGTATCAATCCACAATTTATCTGCCGGTCTTAGTAACTTCATGGGTCCATTGATTGCGAGAGCTGCCTTGCCTTTAGGTGGCACGCGCGCAGCCATCTGGGCTTTAGCGGTATTCTACATTATCGGGTTCGTATTGACCTTCTTTATGAAAGTCCAACAACCTCAACAAACTATAGAAAGAAAGGTGTCAGAACATGACTAATATTATTGAACAATTTAAATTAAACGGTAAAGTAGCCATCGTCACAGGAGGTGCAATGGGCTTAGGTCAAGCCATGGCTGAAGCACTCGCGCAAGCAGGTGCAGACATCGTCATCGCCGATATCAACCTTCCACTCGCGAAGAAGACCGCGCAGAAGATTAGCGAGGCTGAAGGTGTGAAGACGACTGCGATCGAAACAGATGTGACAGATCCGCAAGCTGTCAATCAAATGGCAGAAACAGTCGTAGAGGAATACGGTAAGATTGATATTCTCGTGAACAACGCCGGCATGACAATCAACGAGAAAGCGGAGGAGATGTCTTACGAGAACTGGAAGAAAGTCATGGATTTAAACTTGAACGGTATCTTCCTAGTCGCTCAAACTGTAGGTAAAATTATGATCAAACAAGGCTATGGTTCAATTATCAATACGTCTTCTATGTCAGGCCTTATCGCAAACAAACCACAAGAACAATGTTCTTACAACGCGTCTAAAGCAGGCGTGATTATGTTGACGAAAAGTCTAGCGATGGAATGGTCTAAGTATGGAATTAAGGTGAATACCATTGCGCCAGGTTACATGAAGACTGAATTGACGAAACCATTCTTCGATGAAGGTGGCGCAATGATCGACGATTGGATGGGCTTCACACCAATGGGACGCCCAGGTGCACCACACGAATTGGGCGGTATCGTCGTTTATCTCGCATCCGATGCCTCATCATTCGCACAAGGAAGCGTGTTTACAATCGATGGTGGTTATACAGCGTTGTAAAAGAAGTATAAGGAAGTCCGTCGCCTGTGAGGACGGTGGGCTTTGTTGATGGATTTCTATACTATAGTTATATAATTATTGGTAAAAGCTTCGGAAGTGGAGAACTTTCGGAGCTTTTATTATTAAATATGAGTACCTTTTACTAAGTTAATTTATTTAAAGGTTGGTTAATGAAATATATTCCGTCAAACAGAAAAGTGTTGACATAATTGTGTGAAAATTGTAATAATATAGAAAAGTATACAGGGGGGATGTATATGAAGAAACGGTGGCGCTTAGCATTATTGAGTATGCTAAGCCTAATTTTAATTCTAAGTGGTTGTGGAAGGGGTGACCACGGAGAAGTTAAAGAAACAGATCATACCGCTAAGTCTAAATCTAAAGGTGGAACGTTGAACATAGGGATTTCTGAAGCACCTGAAGGGGAGTTTCAATCTATCTTTGCAGGATCATCAGGTGATAGCGAAGTGATTGATTACTTTAATGATTCACTCGTTGATTTTGATGATAATTTCAAAATCCAGCCTAAAATTCTTTCTTGGAAATCACTCAATAAAGATAAGACTACATATGAGTTCACAATGAAAAAGGGGATTAAATGGCAGGATGGCAATCCATTAACAATTGATGATTGGATATTTACTTTAGAAACTTTAGCAGATCCTGATTATGATGGACCCAGATACGACGGGGTTCAAGATGTTAAAGGTGCTGAAGAGAAGCACGCAGGTAAAGCGAAATCAATTAGTGGGCTTGAAAAAATTGATGATTACACAGTGAAATTGACTTTTAGTAAACCACAATCAAATAACTTAGAGAGATTATGGATGAGTGCACCAATTAGTAAGAAAGTATTTGAACATATTCCAGTTAAAGAGATGGGGAAATCGCCTGAAGTACGTAAGCATCCGATCGGCTTTGGACCCTATAAAGTGAAACGTATTACGGATGGGGAATCGGTAGAGTTAGTAAGAAATAACGACTACTATCAAGGTAAACCAGGTTTGGACAAAATCAATTTACGTGTAGTAGAACAGACATCTTTAACAGAAGCTTTAGATAATGAGGAAATTGATATGGCTACGGTCTCACCGCCAATTGCTAAGGAAGTTAAAGATAACGGAAACAAAAATATGAAAATACTAAGATCACCGGGTACAGATTACGCAATTATCGGCTTTGTACTCAATGATTATGATAAGACGAAACAAAAAATTGGTAAGGAAAGACCGAAATATCAGAACAAAAAATTAAGACAAGCACTCACATATGCTATCAATCGAAAAGAATGGATTAACGCCTTTATGTACGGTTATGCAAAACCACTCGAAGGACTCGTTCCATCCGCATTCTGGAATGGCGCTAAAAAAGGGGACTTAAAAGATTATTCTTACGATCCGAAGAAAGCTAAAAAATTACTTGATGAAGCGGGCTATAAAGATAGAGATGGAGACGGCTGGAGAGAGGATCCGAATGGTAACAAGTTCGTCGTCAATTTGAAACATTACGCTGGATCCAATCCTACCTTTGAGCCACGTACTGCGGCAATCAAAGGTTTCTGGGAAAATGTCGGAATAAAAACTAAGACGGATATGGTTGAATTTGGTAAATATAATGAGGATTTAGAGGATGCATCGAAAGATATGGAAGCTTATGTTCGTACATGGACAGCTGGCGCCGATCCTGACCCTTCTGATTTATATAAATCCACTGCTTTATGGAATGAAGGACGTTATAACAACCCTAAAGCAGATAAGTTATTAGAAGAAGCGAAAGACCCTAAAGTTGTGGGTGATAGCCAAGAGAAACGTAAGAAGAAATATCTAGAATGGCAAAAGATTATGAACGAAGATGAACCTTATATTCCATTAGCTGAAATGGAGAGTATGACGGCTGTGAATGACCGTGTGAAGAACGTGAAAGTATCACTTAAAGGTTCAAATCCTATCTATGAATGGACGGTGGACGATAAATAAAAAGCTATGAATAACAGGGGATAGACAAGGGGGAATAGGATGGAACATTTATTAGAAGTTAAAAGTTTAAGCACGGGCTTTGAGATAAATAATCAATTCTATAACGCAATTTCAGACATTAATCTGACTCTGAGAAGAGGAGAAATTATGGGCATCGTTGGGGAGTCTGGTTCTGGAAAATCTGTATTTAGTGCGTCGCTGTTGAAACTTTTACCAGAAAAAATAGCTAAGATTACAGAAGGTGAGGTCTGGTATAAGGGACAACGTTTAGATCAAAGCTCAGCGGAAGAGTTGAATAAGATTCGCGGTAAAGAATTAGCGATGATCTTCCAAGAGCCCATGACATCACTCAATCCAGTATTTACGATTGGAAACCAAATGATAGAAATGATGAGATTACATCTCAAAATATCAAAAAAAGAAGCTAAGCAACGTGCAATTGAGCTACTTGAACAAGTCGGTATTCCTAGAGCGAATGAGGTAGTCAATCAATATCCACATCAACTCTCAGGTGGGATGAGACAACGTGTGATGATTGCGATGGCAATTTCGTGTGAACCAAGTTTACTCATCGCAGACGAACCTACTACCGCTCTAGACGTTACGGTGCAAGCCCAGATATTAGATTTATTAAAGCAAGTCCAAGAGAAGAATGATATGGGCATTATCTTCATCTCACATGACTTAGGGGTTATTGCGGAAATATGTGATTCAGTTGCTGTTATGTATGCGGGCGAAATTGTAGAGCGCGCGCCAGTTGAAGAATTATTCCGTGAACCGAAGCACCCTTACACACAATTATTATTAAAAGCTATTCCTAAACTAGATGATAACAATAAAAAATTAGAGACAATCAAAGGTACCGTTCCTTCATTAACCGAACTCACTAGAGAGGGCTGTAGTTTCGCGAATAGATGTCCTTTCGCTATGCCAGAGTGTCAGAACGTTTCTTTAAAGACCATCTATCTCAATGAGAAACATCGTATTTCATGTCACTTATTTGATGAAGAAGTAATGAAGGGCAAGGGGGTGCCGAAACATGTCTAAAGATACGATTTTAGAAGTTAACGATTTGAAACAATACTATCCAATACGTGGGGGCGTTTTTCAACGCAAAGTAGGTGAAGTGAAAGCCGTTGATGGCGTATCTTTTAAAATAAAAAAAGGTGAGACTGTAGGGCTGGTAGGAGAATCCGGTTGTGGTAAATCCTCTGCAGGTCGCACCATTCTACGTCTTCAAAATGCGACGGCAGGTGAAATTAAATTCTGCGGACAAGATATTACGAAAGCGAAAGGGAAGACATTGCGTGAAGCGCGTAAAGGTTTCCAAATGGTCTTTCAAGATCCATATGCATCATTAAATCCTATGCAAATGGTGGGGGATATTGTCGGAGAACCTATACGTAATTACTATAAGAAGAAGCAGAAAGATATTAAAGATGAAGTGATAGAGTTACTCGAACGTGTAGGGCTAGATGAGAGTGCGTATTACAAATATGCGCACGAATTCTCAGGAGGTCAGCGTCAACGTGTCGGTATTGCACGCGCATTAGCATTAAAGCCGAAGTTGATTATTGCAGATGAACCTGTTAGTGCACTAGATGTGTCCGTACAATCGCAAGTGCTTAATATTATGGATGAGCTTCAAGAAGAGTTTGGACTCAGTTATTTATTTATTGCCCACGATTTAAGCGTAGTGAAACACGTGAGTGATTATATCTGTGTCATGTATTTAGGGCATATTGTGGAACAAGGGCCTGCAGAGGAAATTTATCGCAATCCTCAGCATCCTTATACACAATCGCTCATCTCAGCGATTCCTGAAATTGATCCAGCTAAACGTAGAGAAAGAGTGATACTACAAGGAGACCTCCCTTCACCGAGCAATCCGCCGAAAGGTTGTCCTTTCCACACGCGGTGTCCACTAGTTACTGAAGAATGTAAACAGGCACCGCCAGAATATAGAAAGATTAGTGATGGTCACGTCGCAGCTTGTATTCATTTGAAGGATGAGGTGAAGAAGGTATGACTACTTTAATTATACGTCGTGTGTTAATCATGATACCTATGCTCATATTGATGTCCGTCGTTATATTCTTTGTAGCTAAGATGCAACCTGGTGACGCATTTACAGGTCAAAAGAGACCCGGAATTTCGGCAGATTATTACAATGAGCAACGCGCAAAGTTAGGATTAGATCAACCGATTTATAAACAGTATTTAACGTGGGCGAATAACGTCGTTCATGGTGATTTAGGTGAATCCATTAAATATAAACGACCTATTATGGATTTAGTTAAAGAACGTATGACGAACACAATTATGCTTGGAACAATCAGTTTAATTATCACATACTTAGTCGCCTTTCCACTGGGTATTCTCTCAGGGCGTAAGCCTTACTCACTATATGATTATGGTATACAATTTGCGAACTATTTAACCCTAGCTATCCCATCATTTGTTGCAGGGGTCTTCGCTATTTATATCTTCGGATTCCAACTCGGATGGTTCCCGTTCTCAGGTTCGGTAGCTATCGGAGTGGAGCCAGGAACGTTACCGTACTTTTTAAGTAAGGTTTATCATACAATTCTACCTGCGATCGTATTAGGCTTACTTTCAATCGCAAGTTATATTCAATTCTTGCGCAACGATATTATAGAGAATTCGCGTAAAGACTATATTAGAACAGCAAGATCCAAGGGGTTATCTGAATCAAAGATTTATAACAAACATATTTTACGTAACTCCATCATTCCTATCGTGACATTCTTTGGTGCAGATGTTGTCTCAGTATTTGGTGGAGCAGTCATTATCGAGACGATCTTCTCCTATCCAGGAATAGGGAAGTTACTGATTGAATCTATTAGTGGTAAAGATTACCCATTAATGATGGCCTTGTTATTATTCTTCTCATTCTTAGGTTTATTGGCGAACCTTATTTCTGATATAGCATACAGTATTGTGGATCCAAGAATTAAGAGTAACTAAGGAGGGATAGTATGGAGAATAAACGTAAATCAAGAGGGGCTTCCCCCGTTCAAATTGCAATAAGAAAGTTTAGTCGCAATAAGATCGCAATGATTTCAGCTATTGTATTATTAACGATCTTTGTGTTGTCCTTACTCTCTCCTTTAATTGCACCACATGATCCTAATACGCAATATTTATCAACGATTAAAGGCCAGATGACAGGCACACATTGGCTGGGTACAGATTCAGGTGGTAGAGATATATTTAGTCGATTACTATTTGCTGGACGTGTATCTTTACTATTCGGACTCTTTACTACTATAGGACTAATGATTATCGGTGTACTCATCGGTATGATTTCAGGGTACTACGGAGGATGGGTAGATACATTATTGATGCGTTTCACAGAGTTTGTGATGCTCTTCCCATTCATCCCATTTGCAGTAGTTCTTAATGCGACTTTCAGTGGTAAAATTGAAAGTAAATATGGTTCAGCTATTATATTAGCACTCGTATTAATCGTATTGTCTTGGGTCGGAGTTGCACGTGTCGTTCGTGGTAAGGTGATGCAAGAGAAAGAGAACGAATATTTCCTAGCAGCTCAATCTATAGGAACACCTGTATATAAGATACTCTTCAAACATCTTTTACCTAATATTCTAAGCGTTATTATCGTACAAGCCACACTTATTTTTGCGGTTCAAATTGTGGCTGAAGCGGGATTGAGTTTCTTAGGTTTCGGTATTGATAAGACCGTTCCAACATGGGGGAATATGCTGACAGACGCGCAAGAAGGAGACATCTTACGAGGTAAACCATGGATTTGGATGCCACCTGCAGCCGCGATTACGATTACAATCTTATGTATTAACTTTATAGGAGAAGGATTGAAAGACGCATTGAATCCTAAGTCAATTCGTTAAATAGCGTGAGAAGTAAAGCTGAAGGTTGATTATAGCGTTTAATAACGTGTTGAGTTGAATGCTCGACAATCATCAAGAGTGGGACAGAATATATTTCGGTCTCACTCTTTCGTTTTTGAGTAATAGATATATTTAGTAAAATATAAGTAACATTTTTATGTTTTTAGTATAAAAATGAGTTTGATTTGTGGGGGGATAACAATTGAATAGAAATGAGGTAGAAACTCGACTTAAAGAACAGTTTGGAGAACGACTGATGACTGATATTGCTGATTTAGTGTCCTACGGGTATGACGGATCATTTGGTCAATATAATCCAGAATATGTCGTTCAAGTATTTTCAACACAAGAAGTACAATATGTGGTTAAACTCGCGAATGAGTTTGAAGTTCCAGTTTATGCAAGAGGTGCGAGTACAAGTTTATCTGGCGGCGCATTACCTGTTAAGGGAGGCATCGTTATCGACTTCTCCCAATGGGAAGATTTAGAAATTTATCCAGAAGATTTATTGATTAAAGCGAGTCCAGGCGTTCGCACTGATAAAATTCATCAACTTGCAGACCAACATAACCTCATGTACCCGCCTGATCCATCATCCTCTGTTGTATGTACGATTGGTGGTAATTTAGCTGAAAACTCAGGGGGACCACGAGGCATTAAATATGGCGTAACCAAAGATTACGTTATTGGTTTAGAAGTCGTGATGGCAGACGGCGAAGTCATTCGTACCGGAGGGCAGACAATTAAGAACGTTACGGGTTATGACTTAACGAAACTACTTATCGGTTCAGAGGGCACGCTAGGGATTATTACTGAGGCGACTTTGCGTTTAATTCCGAAACCTATTGATACGAAGACAGCGATGATTATTTTTGATGATCTTTATACAGCTGGTAAATCCATCTCGCAAATACTAACTTCAGGCGTCCGACCGTCTAAAATGGAAATTCTAGATCACAATGCTTTAAATAAAGTAGAAGATTACGCAGAGTTAGATTTACCACGTGAAGCGGCAGCCATTTTACTCGTAGAAGTAGACGGAGAACCTGATAACTTGGATAAAGAATTGAAGATTGTACGCACAGCATTGAAAGAGATTGGCGTGGAGAACATCGAAATTGCACAGTCTAAAGAGGACGAAGCGAAATTATGGCAAGTGCGTAAACTCGTTTCACCTGCCGTTGTGGAAAGTGGTTATACTAAGATTTCTGAGGATGCGACTGTACCGTTAAGTAAAATTCCAGAAATGTTTAAGAAAATTGACGAAGTAAAAGAAAAGTACGGACTAAATATTGTGGTGTTCGGTCATGCTGGCGACGGAAATTTACATCCAACGATTAATACTAACATGCGTGATGATGGGGAGGTACGTCGTACAGAAGATGCAGTAGAAGAAATCTTTAACTACGCGATCGAACTAGGAGGGACCCTATCTGGCGAACATGGTATCGGCATCATGAAAAAGGCGTTTATGAAGAAAGAAGTTGGCGAACAAGGTATTCGCTATCAACAACTAATTAAACAAGCACTCGACCCTAAAAATATCTTGAATCCGGGCAAGATCTTTCCGGAAGAAGGAGAAGAAAGGTTAGTGTTGCGCAATGAGTAATCGTTTATTGAAGCAATTAGACTATGAAGCGACATTTGATTGTGTGCAGTGTGGTTATTGTTTACCAGCTTGTCCTACGTATGTGGCTTTTGAGAAAGAAAAACACTCTCCTCGGGGGCGAATTAACTTAGTTAAGATGGCGGCAGAAGGTAAAGTTTCACTCGATGATATGCGCGAAAGTATAGACTTGTGTCTCGGTTGTCGCGCGTGTGAGACCGTTTGTCCAACGAATGTACAGTATGGCGATATCCTAATGTCTGCTGTCGAAGTCTTGAATGAAGATGGTCAGTTAGGTCGTAAACGTAAGGTCATTCAGAACTTAGCTTTCAAATATATCTTACCTAAAAAAGGTAGTGTTAAGACTCTCAATCATGCGATTTATTATTACGAGAAAACAGGGTTAAAACAATTCATTAATCGATTCCACTTATTAGGTCAAAAGACGAAAATGAGCGAGTTGAACCAAGCGTTGCCGAATGTTAAAAAAGTGACTAAGGCACAGGAAGAAAAACGAAATAGTGAGCAAATGGAGGACCGAGCTAACCATGAACAACCCGTCATGCGCGTCGGTTTCTTTGAAGGTTGTATCATGGATGCGTTCTTCTCTAAAATTAATGATTTAGCGGTAGAAATTATGAAAAAGCATGGAGTGCAAGTTGATAACATTGAGGGACAAACATGTTGTGGTGCTTTACAACATCATGCAGGAGAAACAAGTCAAACGGTTGAATTGGCAAAGAAAAATATTGCAGCGTTTGATGATGCAGGTGTTGATTATGTCGTTAACACAATCGGTGGCTGTGGTGCGTCGCTCAAAGAGTACGATAAGTTATTTAAAGAAGGTAGCTATTGGCATCAACGTGCGAAACGTTTTGTGAGAAAGGTCAGAGATATATCTGAGATTATGGATCAATTAGAGCTAGATATGTCATATCCCGTTTCGTATAAAGCAGTCTACCAACCGTCATGTCATTTAGAAAATGTTCAACAAGTTTTCCATTCACCACAAGCTGTTTTAGAACAAGTTCAAAATCTAAACGTGGTGGATATGGAAGGTCAGTCACAATGTTGTGGTTCAGCTGGGATATACAACATTCTACATTATGATGAATCAATGAAAATCTTAAATAATAAGATGAAAAATGTTGAGGCAGCACACCCAAACTTAGTCATCACGTCTAATCCTGGCTGTCACATTCAAATGCAGTTAGGTGTCGAACGCGAGGGGCTAAGTGACCAAATTGCTGTTAAACATATCGTGGAAGTTGTGGCGGAAGCGTGCGGAATAACTGCTTAGATTGAAATTTGAGTAATAATAGAATGCCCTTTCTAAATGAGATAAGACTCGCTTAGAAAGGGCTTTGTTTAGTTAAAATCATCGTTCATAATGCGCAATAATATCTTTCATACGATCCAAGAACCCATTAATATACTTTGCTGGCCCAAGAATACGCACATGAGGTGTGTGTTGATAAGCAATGTAATATGCATCAAGCTCTGTCACTGCCAAGTCAATAATCAGATAATCATTATGAGATGATGGACGTTCATCAATAACTGTATAAATTTCACATAAACTGCTCTTAATATCTTTGTGAACTTCAAGGGTAACAACATCCCGCGCATAACACTGCTTAAACTGCAAATCTGTAAATTCTACCTGATCAATTTTACGTACATCCACGCTCTTCAGAGAGTCATTCTCCTCATACGTGAGCCAATAATTGTAATTCATATAGATGAGAGAATGCGGCACAATCGTACTCTTGCTTTGGTCTGTGAAAGTCACATCGATCAGCACACCTTCACGGATAGCCGTTTGAATCGTCATCAATTGTTTACCAGGCAGCACTTCACCTTCTCGCGGTTTAAAATGATTGATGACATCTTGAATCGTATTTGCATCTTCAATTCGTGAACCTTGCTTCAATTTCTCAAAAAGTTTAATGACATTCGTATGTAAATAAGGCGTTAAGCTCTTAATCTGCAACAATACGCCTAATACGGCATAACTATCATAGGTAAATGTGTAATTATCGAGATAATAATACGTGCTTTCTGAGCCGCGCTTATGTTTAATTTGGGTATTAGTCGCGTGCCATTCGTCACTTTCATAGAAGAACAGATTCATATCTTTAACATCACGTTGGAGTGTCTTGGCGCCTTTGCCTGTCTGTTCAACAAATTCCTGCACTGTAATCGTCTTTCCGTTAATGAGCTTTAAAAAAATATATAAAATACGTTCTGTTCGGTTCATAAATTTCAACTCCTGCATTTATTATATAGCCAGAAATGGACAAATATTGTCTTTTTAGAAGGTAAAAATTTATGAAATCGATAGAATCGCGCTTCAAATACAAAAATATATTTCGATGAAAATCTTTACTTCTATAACCTTGCTTTAATAGTAATAGAGCACCTTAGCGTTCCTTTATAATCCAGAACTTTTCGACCGACATTTGACTACTATATATTTCTTTTTGACAACTATACTTGTCAAAATGACCAAAGTATTATATATTATGAACTAAGGAGTTGAGGGAAATTGCGCAATCGACTTAAAGAATTACGTGCCCGTGATGGCTACAATCAGACACAGCTTGCTAGAAAAGCCGGAATTTCCAGACAAACTGTCTCTTTGATTGAACGAAACGACTTCATGCCGTCCATTCTAACTGCAGTGAGAATCGCACGTATATTCAACGAACCAGTAGAAGATATCTTTATATTTGAGGAGGACGAATTGTGAAAGTCGGAAGATACATAGGATTATTAATACTTGGTGGTATTATTGGTGGAATTATTGGAGAGATAATTGGTGTAGCTCAAAATTTTAACATTAAAAGATTATTATTCTTTGCTGATTTTAAAAATTCAGTTACCATCTCAATGATTTCAACAATTCTTACTTTGATTTTAGTTCTAACTGCTTATGTGTATTTACGCTCTGCTTTTAAAAATAAAAAAGTGCTTGAGTCGAACATTTATGATGAAGAAGCAGATATATACGAACGTAACTATAATATCCACTTTAATAGAGCACAAATATTGATAATAATTAGTTATGTAATTGCTTTTTTGAACTTATTTATTGTCGTACTAGGGCATGGAAGTCTTAATGTTTATTTTATTGCGTTAATACCTTTTTGTGTAATAGCAATTATGTATATTATTAATGGAATCTATATACATAAGATAGATTCTCGAATGCCTAAATTAGGAGAAAAGAATTACACAGAGAAACGACTTAGTCTCATGGACGAGGGAGAGCGTCACATCACTTTAAAGTCACTCTTTAAAGTGAATGTAGTTACTATTTCTTTGATAATTCTTGGGATTGTCCTCTTATACGCGTATTCAATGATAACAGGCGACAACCAAAGCATTGGCATGCTCGTGTTAATTATTATTTTCATCTATAACTCACTAACTTTTACTTTCAAAGTTGCGAAATACTATAAAAACTAAGAAAGGGAGAATATAATGGACTATTTATTAAATGTGAAAGATCTCGATAAATCTTATAAAGATAGTGAATTCACATTATCTGACCTTAATTTAACGATTCGACCAGGAGAGGTGGTCGGATTAGTAGGGAAGAACGGTTCAGGTAAATCTACGTTAATCAACACGCTTGTCGGGAATCGTTTTCCAAGCTCAGGAGAAATAGAATTCTTTGATCAAAAAGCAACATCTCAGAATGACCAGTATAAAGAATATTTAGGTGTCGTATTCGATGATTTGCGTGTTCCACATAAGTTAGATATTAAGCGTATTGAAAAAGCATTTTCACATATTTATCAAACGTGGGATAGCGATAAATTTAACGAATTAATTCAACAATTCGAGTTACCAACCAATCGACCGGTAAAGGACTTCTCACGAGGAATGAAGATGAAAGTGGCGATTTCAATGGCACTTGCGCATGATAGTCGTCTGCTTATCCTCGACGAAGCGACAGCAGGTATGGATGTCTCAGGACGTGAAGAAGTGCTTGATATACTTGAAGATTACGTGAGTGAAGAAAATGGAATTATGATTTCTTCCCATATTTCAGAAGATATTGAGACCATTGCGACGAAACTTGTCTTTATGAGAGATGGTCGAATCATTTTAACAGAAGAGAAAGAGAAGTTATTACAACAATACGGCATCGTGCGTCAAACAGTAGAAGAGTTCAACGTACCAAACCAAGTGCTCGTTGCAACGAGAGAACATCGAGGAGAACGCATTTCTCTAGTGAACGATGTTGCGCAAGTAGAGGGTGCAGAATCTCTAAGCTCAATCGATGATGCGACAAAAATCTTGATGCGAGGTGAAATCTAATGAAAGGTGTATTTTTAGCGAATTTCTATGCGACGAAGAAATCATTTATCATGTATCTAATTATCTCTATTGTTGCCACATTCCTTTTCAGTTTAGTCAATCCAATGATTTGTTGCTTTATACCTATGGTGTTCTTATTAAGTCCTATCACTGACAACATCAAACAAGAGAAAGAATCTCATTGGATGAACTTTGTAGCGACACTTCCTAACGGACGAAAAGGTTACGTTAATTCATATTATATCTCCGTCTTAATCGCCGTGGGAATTGGCCTGATCCTTGGTTTGATTTCTATTTTAGCCGTACATCACAGCTTTGGACTAGCTGGACTTGCGATCTTATTTGGTTTGGGAGCTGTAGGTGTTTACTCTTTAATCCTCCCATTTACCTTTAAGTTTGGTCCAGAGAATTCAAATTCAATCTTAATTATAGTTACGATTATACTGTTAGTAACTTATTTCACGGTATATTTCTTAGTTATTCAACCTACAATCATCGAGGGAGGAAGTTTTACTACTCTACTACATGATTCAACTGCGCTAGTTACTATTACTAGTTACGGTATCTTCGGAATTATTATGTTATTTATCACTTACTTTGTTTCTTTATCTATCTTTAAAAATCAAGAGCTCTAAAACATTAAAAAATCCAGCCAGTGCCTCACGCATTGACTGGATTTTCTGTATTTCTTCCTTAGAAGATCTTCGAAATGCTCTCTAATTCCCAACCACTAATATGTTGCGTATATTTCTTCCATTCGCTCCGCTTCACATTCATAAACTCTTTCCAAATCGATTGCCCAATCGTTTCTCCCAACACTGGATCTTTCTCAATCGTTTGAACCGCTTCTAATAAATCACGTGGCACCCATTCAATGCCATGTTCTTTCAACTGTTCATCATCAAACTCAGCCACATCTTCTTGCATCGGGTCACCTGGATCAATTTTATTCTGAATACCATCAAGACCTGCCGCTAACAAGCAAGTAGACAATAAGTAAGGGTTACAAGAGCCATCAGCGCCACGGAACTCGAAACGACGTGCGCGACGAACTTCAGGCACACGGATGAGTACAGAACGGTTCGCATCACCATAACATACATGTGCAGGTGCCCAAGAACCTGGCTGCATACGCTTGTAAGAGTTGAACGTTGGGGCACCAATACCTACGAGTGAACGTCCATGCTTCAACAAGCCACCGATAAAGTAATACGCGTTCTGAGATAACTGCAAGCCACGCTTATCATCTGGATCTTCGAATAAGTTATTACCGTCTTCGTCATATAAACTAATATGGACGTGTAAACCGCTTCCTGGCTGATCTTCAAACGGTTTCGCCATCAACGTACCTAACATGTCATGCTGACGAGCGATCTGTTTAAATAAATGCGTGAACGTCACTTGGTCATCTGTCGCTTTCAACGCATCGGCATATTTCAAGTTGACCTCAAGCTGACCTGGACCATATTCACTGGAAATTTGTTCAGTCGTTACGCCCATCGTTTCTAAAGCATGAACGAATGACTGTACGAAACTATCTTGAATATCGACCCCATCTGTAGAGAAACAATGTGATTGGTCAGCTGGAAGAATGTTGCCTTTTTCATCTGTATCTAAGAGATAAGCTTCTTGTTCATAGGCCATGTTGAGTTTGCCGCCTAATAATTTTTCCACTTTTTCCAACAAGCGTTTTAAAGCATTACGTGGACAGCCTTCCCAAGGTTCACCATTCACATCGTACAAGTCACAAAGCATGCGGGCAGTCTTCTCGCGGAAAGGCACGACCGCATACGTATCAGGGTCAGGAATCGCGAAGAAGTCGCCGTCGTTAGAGCCATACGCGCCACCTTCGATAAACTCATCGAACATGTCGAAACTCATAATCGCTGTACTGAAGTTAACTCCGTCTTCCATCGCTGCACGCAAGTTGTCATTACGAATCGTACGTCCGCGCGTCACGCCGGTATAGTCGAGAAACTCCATGCGAATAAATTCAATATTATCCTCTTGTACTCGATCAAGTACACTTTGAATCTTGTCATTCTGATTATTTACCATAGTTATCGCCTCCTTGAATCGTGTCGAAGTGCTAAGGTTCGTTACAGAAATTCATTAACTGAGTGTATCTAATGCATATTGTGTAAAGATCTTCGCGCCATAAATGATGGCTTGTTCGTTAAATTTAAATTGCGGATGATGTAAGTCGTAAGTCGTCTCATCCGTTTCGCTAATCCCGAGTCGGAAATAGGTGCTCGGCAATTGTTCAGAGTAGTAACCGAAGTCGTCGGCTCCCATAGACGGTTGACCTAGATCGATGATGTGATCGCTGCCGACAATTTGACTGGCACTCTGTTCGAGCTGATCGGTAATCGTGTCGTCATTAATCACTGGTGGATGACCGTTGATGTACTCGATATCGACGCTGCCGCCAAAGCGTTCTGCGGTCTGTTTCACGAGACGGGTAAAATGTTCCTCAATCTCTTGTCGCATCTCGTGGTCGACAGTACGGACAGACCCTTCAACTAAGACTTCGTCCGCAATCGAGTTATTCGACTGTCCACCTTCAATCTTACCGACATGAATCAGATGAGGTTTTACCGGATCCAGTACACGTGTTTCAAGAAACTTGAGTGCTTGAACAATTTCGTGTGTAATCGCTAGGGCATCGACGCCTTCGTAAGGTCGAGCTGCATGTCCCCCTTTACCGTGAACTTTGAGTACAAAGTCGTCGCACGAAGCGGTAACAGGTCCTTTAATCGTGCCGATCGTACCAAGCGGCAGTTTCGGCCAGACATGTAGCGCGATGATATTTTCAATCTCTGGGTCGGTCAGTACGCCGGCTTGTATCAACTGTTCTGCAGCGCCATCCGCTTCTTCTCCAGGTTGGAAAATGCAGCGCACCGAACCTTTCAATTGATCGCGGTGTTGCCATAAATGATAGACCGCACCTAAGAGGATTGTCGTATGACCATCATGCCCACATGCATGCATGACACCTTCATTTTGAGAAGGGAAATCGACATCCGATTTCTCGGTAATTGGAAGGGCATCGATATCTGCACGTAAAGCGATGTGTTGGCCTTCTTGGACGCCTTCGATATCAACATAAAGCCCAGTATCCGTTATCGTTTTATATGGAATATCCCATTCTTCGAGGACTTTTCCGATATATTTTTGTGTTTCATGTTCTTGGAATGATAGTTCAGGATGTTGATGTAAATGTTTGCGTATCTCAAACAGTGTGTCATTCAATGTTTCATCCCAAGACCACTTTACAGGTTGCGTCATCGTCTCACTCCTTTAGCTAGCTTACAGGGTGTGCCGTTATAGAAAGTTTATCTCGACGGCCACCCCCTTTACTCGAAACTTTTTTACTCATTACTACAAGCAGCAATGGCATCTTGATACACACGCTCGAAGTTGCGATACAGCACCATTTCGCCAATCTCTTGTGCCATGTTCTCGTCCATGTAATCACGTTCGACCCATGTCTCTAAGACCTCGGTCAAGTCTTGACGGAACAACTTCGCCGCTAACCAGTTCATCTCTGGTGCACTGAAACAATCAGAGCCGAACATCACTTTGTCGAACGGTGCGAACTCGAAGACGGTAGAGAGAATCCGTTTCGATCCGTGTCCCGCGAACGGAATCTGAAGTGAGATGTCCATATAGACGTTAGGCAAGATACTCGTGATAAACGCCGCTTCCTCCATCCACGGATAACCGCCATGCACGAAATGGACTTTCGTCTGACTGTATTTCGGCGTGCGTAACATATCAATCAACAAACTTGGACTCGCTTTCGGTAAGACGACTTCGCCATCGCCCACACCAGTATGGATATGCATCACTTTGTTTGTTTCCGTACACGCTTCCATCGCCAAATGCATACAGTAGTCGCGCAACGGTTTGACAGCTGCCCGTGTATTATTGCGGAACGTCGCGTAGGCATCTGCAGCTTTATCCTCATCTTTCGGCAGAACTTCTAAACCACTACGGTAGGCGATGATCGATTTCAGACCCACAACATCAGGTCGTTGCAAGGTTTGTAGTAAATCGTCGTAGTAGGCTTGTTTGAATTCGGTAAAAGTCTTACATTGCGCGCCGTAATATTCCATCACGGGTTCAATGCGATAAATTTCAAAGGTGTGAAAGCCTGCCGTTTGTTCAAAGTCTGCTTTCGGAATATGTGGTACGGGATAGCCGTAATCGACAATCATGCCTGTGATATTCGCATCTTGATATAAGCTTTGCGTGTAGTTGGCATAATCTTCAGCGTGTTGATTACGTGCTTCCACAACAGCCTCGATATGTGGCTCACATTGAAAGAATTGAGCCAAGCGACGAATAGTGAGCTGTAAATACATATTCATGCCTGGAACAATTCCGTTCTCTGAAATATCTTGTTTGGTGAACATATCGGGTATGACTGAAAGTGATAATGTATTCAAGAAACTTTCTACGGTGTGTGGCTTCTCAGGTGCGACAAAGGGATGACAATGGACATCCACAGCCGGTACCTGTTGAAGATTGATGGACATAATAACACTTCCTTTGTAATCGTTTACAAAAAGAGTACTTAAAATTTACCGTTAAGTCAAATAATTCTGAAATTTTATCTGTAAAAACAGTGAGTGGCGCGAAGTTTCCTAGCCCACGAGAGTTGGGTAAACAATCAATAAGACAATAGAAGCGAGGAGGATGCTGTTGAAGACTGCGAAAGATTTGAAACAACTGTTACATTCAATAGATGGAGGTAAATATGGGGCGTATAAACGCTTAAATGGCAATCATTACCGCTTCGATGATTTCACCTTTGTCGTGGAACATGTGCAAGCGGATCCGTTTGCGCCACCAAGTAAAGTGCGTGTGCTTATGGATCGTGAAACAGCTGGTATTCCAGACGACCTACTCGATTCACACGATAAAGTCGTAGCGGTAACTGACTTCTTAACACGCATGTTCGGTCAAGAAATTAACCGTGCGCAGAAAGGTGCGAAAGGATCTAAAGGTAAGATGGTGATTGACCGTTGTGGTCAAGAGATCCTCGACCGTTCTGCCGTGCAAATCGATGACAAAGAGATTGAAGTGCGTTTCGAGATTGGTATGCCAGCTGCAGGCCGCAAGATTTTAGGGAAAAAAGCTGCGACAATTATGATTGACCATATGCCGAACGTCGTTGAGCAAGCCTTAATGTATCGTAATTTAGATCAAAATCGCTTGAAAGAGCAAGTGGAACTTTACCTCAACCAGCAATTTATTCGTGAAGAGTTGGATCGTCGCGACCTCGTCGCATTTGTAGGTAACGAGGCGATACTTCCACGTAAAAATGGCGTGTCTGACTTACCACTGCAAGACGCGGTGCCTTTTACCAGTCCAGAAAGTTATGAAATCACACTCGACTTACCATATGGTGGCCAACTGAAAGGCATGGGTATCCCGGTTGGCATTACGCTCATCGTCGGTGGTGGTTTCCACGGTAAATCGACGTTGCTTGAAGCGCTTGAAATCGGTGTTTATAACCATATCGCGCAAGATGGTCGTGAGTTCGTCATCACACGTGCGGATGGCATGAAGATTCGTGCCGAAGACGGTCGTAGTGTAGAGAAAGTGAATATCACGCCATTTATTGATAACTTGCCAGGTAAAAAAGACACTGCCCACTTCTCTACAACGAACGCGAGTGGTAGTACGTCTCAAGCAGCAAATACGATGGAGACACTCGAAGCGGGGTCATCATTACTGCTCATTGACGAAGATACGACAGCGACGAACTTTATGATTCGCGATGATCGTATGCAGAAATTGATAGCTCCGGAGAAAGAGCCGATTACGCCGTTCGCTAGTAAGGTCAAACCACTTTATGACGACTATCAAGTGTCTACCATTCTCATCGTCGGTGGTTCCGGTGACTACTTCGATGTTGCCGATCAAGTCTTTATGATGGACGAGTATGAGTTAAAAGACGTGACAGACGACGCCAAAGCGATTGCTGAAGCGCCAGAATATCAGCGTGATGATATTTCAGATCGCACATTCGGTGACATTCCGAAACGCGTGCCGTCTAAATCGAGCTTTAATAAGAAAGGCAAAGATAGCCGTCTGAAAGCGAAAGGTAAGCATGCGATTATGTATGGTAAAGAACCGATTGACATTTCAGGTTTGGAACAACTCGCTGACCCGAGTCAGACCAACTGCATCGCAATGATGCTGGACTACTATCAACATCAGTTGGCAGGGCGTAAGATGAGTATTGTTGAAGCGGCTGATACGATCTATAGTAAAATTGCTGAGGAAGGTTTCGATGCCATTGCGCCGAAAAACCGATATCCAGGCGACTTAGCCCTCCCACGTAAACAAGAATTTATCGCGACAATTAATCGCTATCGTGGTTTAAATATAGAAGAATAAGAAGAGGGGGAACCCCATGGTCGAGCAGATGTTGGCTGTGGGGTTGTTTGTGGGTTGAGGTTTATATTTATCTGCTTTAATCTTTAATTAAACAGTATAAGATGAGGAGAAATCATGTAATATGAAAGAATTACTAATGTCAATATTAACCAATAAAGGATTTTTAACTACTGTTGGATTCTTTATAATAGGAATATTGAAAAGCATATATGATAAAATTTCGGGACAACAAATCAGTAAAATATCTTCAGTTTTTGTTATTTTTTACATAAATCTTTTTGTATATATGGTTTTATTACTTATATATGTAGAATCTGTACTACTATTCAATGAATATACCTTATTAGATAAAATATTACTTATAGCTGTACTTACGATAATGATAGTATCGTTTATAATGGAAATTATTTTAGAGTGGCATCTTAAGTACTCGTTTATATTGTTTAAGATAGAAGATTTGATTGGGTGGCGAAAACGTTTAAAGAAAACTCATGAGGGCTTATTAATTGAGTATAAAACACTTAGAGATATCAAAAGATCGAAGACTAAAAATGGAATAGACAAAAATATCGAACGACAGATTTTTATATCAAATAAGACAGAGTATATACAGGAATCCTTTCTATATGAAGATAGATACAGAAGATTAAAAAAATTAAATTTACTGTTTCTAGAAGTTATAAGGTGGAGCATTCCTATAGTGATAATTATATTTGGCGTTGGATTAACTTATTTTTTAGGGTATGAAAACTCTACTGTTAAATGGATATGGGGAGTTTCAATTCTTATTTGTTTTGTAATTAGGATAATAATTTGTGCTATACAGGCAAGAACTATATTACCTCAGAACGAGACAGAAATAAAACAAGCATTTAATGAAATGAAAAACATTTAATAATATAAGAGTCTGGAAGATTAAAGGGTAAAAGAGTTATATTAACTCTCAATTTAAGTTTTTCAATGTAGACTTGACACACTTGTGGCCCTACGCAGTAGCTGTCTGAATTCGAGATAGCTACTGCTTTCTCGAACTCTAGTAAACTTTGCGGGGGTAGCACAACGAAATCACAGATTTCTGTGCTTCTCCCATGTAAGGGAAAGTCAATACATTGAAAAACAAATATCTTTTAATCTCATCCCAAACTCTTCTATCATTATCAATCCATATGTTCTTCAATATAAGCTTTAAATACTTCTGCTTTCTCGACATCCACATTGCGCATCGGAAACGCACCAACCGCAAAGCGAATCGTTAACGTCGTATCTTCTAACGTAATCGCTTCTATCTCACTATAATTAATATTGCGGTAGTAGAACTCGCCGTCCATATCTACATTTAGAATCAAACGCTCGCTCGTCGCTACATATCCCGCTTCAAAGGTCTTCACTTCACCACGCACAGGGTAGTCCATATCGCCGAGTAGCGTAGGCCCTTTCTGTTCAGTAGGGAACAGGTCATTTGGGTTTACATTATCTAATATCATTACTTAAGTCCTCATCTATTTCTTAATATTTATCGCTTCGTGTTTCGCCTAAGTCTTTTAAAAAGGAGCTAAGCGCAAGTGTGCTGACCTTGCGCTTAGAATCGCCCTACAATATACAATAGGGCAGTGCCATTAAAGAAAGTGGTGCAGATGAGTCGCTTCATATTTTAGAAAGAGTATCAACAATGTTCTCATCTATACTTGGGGATGCCTCACTTACCCATTAATGGCACTAAATTTATCATTAATCTACGATATCGAGTTCGACATCTTTAATATCAATACCGAGCGCTTTTGCGACACCTTCACCATAAGCAGTATCCGCTTTGAAACAGTGACGGATGTGACGGTGTTTAATGTGGTCACTTACTGGTGCCATTTCGTTCGCAGTGTTCTCGAATAAACGTTGTTGTTCTTCTTCAGATAGCAAACGGAAAAGTTTACCCGGCTGTTCGAAGTAGTTTGAATCATCTTCACGATAATCATGTTCGTAAGCGGTACCTTCTAATGGTAAACCAGGCTTTTTAAACTGCGGCTGACTTTCTAACTCGCCATGTTGGTTCGGATAATAATGCGTCTTCGCACCTTGGTTCTCGTCTAGAATACGCATTTGACCATCGCGGCTAAACGGACAAATATTTTCCACACCTACACCTTTAGGTTGGTTGACTGGAATTTGCCAGTGGTTCACGCCAAGACGATAACGTTGCGCATCTCCGTAAGAGAAGAGACGGCCTTGTAACATCTTGTCAGGTGAGAAGTCGATACCTGGAACGATATTTGTAGGCGCGAATGCAGCTTGTTCTACGTCTTGGAAGTAGTTCTCAGGGTTACGGTTTAACTCGAATTCACCAACTTCGATCAGTGGATATTCATCTTTATACCACACTTTCGTTAAATCGAATGGATTATCTTTATGGTTACGCGCTTGTTCTTCCGTCATCACTTGAATGTACATCTTCCATTTAGGGAAGTTACCTTCTTCAATCGCGTTAAACAAGTCTCTTTGAGAAGATTCACGGTCTTGACCAACGATACGTGTCGCTTCGTCAGGTGTTAAGTTCTTGATACCTTGTTGGCACACATGATGGAATTTTACCCATACACGTTCGCCTTTAGTGTTATACATAGAGTACGTGTGAGAACCGAAACCATGCATGTGACGGTAGCCATCTGGAATACCACGGTCAGACATGAGGATCGTCACTTGGTGAAGTGCTTCGGGTAGTGATGTCCAGAAGTCCCAGTTCGCTTCAGGATTGTGCATATTTGTCTTCGGATCACGTTTCACGACGTGGTTTAAACTTGCGAATAACTTCGGATCTCTGAAGAAGAACACAGGCGTATTGTTACCTACGAGATCCCAGTTTCCTTCATCCGTATAGAATTTCAACGCGAAACCACGGATATCACGTTCAGCGTCTGCCGCACCACGTTCGCCGGCTACAGTTGAGAAACGAGCGAACATCTCTGTTTGCTTACCTACTTCAGAGAAGATGCTTGCACTTGTATATTGAGTAATATCATTTGTTACGGTAAAAGTCCCAAAGGCACCTGAACCTTTCGCATGCATACGTCGTTCAGGAATGACTTCTCTATCGAAGTGTGCCATTTGTTCCAAGAAATAAATATCTTGCATTAACAGTGGACCACGTGGACCAGCCGTCATACTATTCTCTCTGTCTGATACGGGTGCGCCAAATAAACCAGTTAATTTACTCATAGTTATATCTCCTTTGGTGTTGAGCTGAAGGTCGCTGTATTTAGAATAATTTCAAATTATCTTTTATCCAGTTATGGTAAAATTGAGAATTTGAATAACTCGTTAAGTTGCTGTGGAATTCGTTGCATTGCCTTCATACTCACGATTGATGCCGTCGATGTCATCTCAAAGCATGGTTAGATGGATGAGACGCAAACGTCAACATGTGCTATGTAATTGAAAATAATTATTACTTTGTAATTACTATAATCTATTATACACAGTTTCACCCGGTTGTCTATCTTTTTCACTTAAAATATTTATTAGGTCGTGCGGAATTGGGTTGGTAAGTAAATGATTTCAATGGAGTTAAACAGGTTAAAATAGTAGAGCGTTTTTTAACGATATAATGAAGAAAAAATGTAAAGGAAGGATGTTACACGTGAAACATCAGAAACGAAATGATTTTACGACACGGCTATTCGAACACGCAGGTATCAAGAAAGGGATGCGTGTGCTCGACGTTGGGTGTGCGACTGGAGAAGTTTCACAGCTCGTCGCTGGAATGGTGGGCGAAACAGGAGAAGTCGTAGGAGTCGATACGAGTTCTCAGATGATTGAAATGGCGCTTAAGAATAATAAGCATGCCAATGTTCAGTTTAAGCATTGTGATATTTATGATTTGCCTGAAGATCTAGGACAGTTTGATGCGATTGTAGGCCGTCGCGTACTAATGTATTTGTCGGATCCTCAACATGCACTCACGCTTTTATCACCACATCTCAAACCAAATGGCATCATCGCCTTTCAAGAAAGTGATGCGATTAACGGAGGAACAGGTGGAGATAAGCTGCCACTTCATCAGGAAGCGATTCAACGTGTGTGGCAGACAGTTCAGGCTGAAGGGGGAGACATTCATATTGGACAAAAACTGTATGATTTATTTCTACGCTTAGGTATAGAAGCGCCTCACATTGAAGCAGAAGCGGTCATGCAAACAGCTGAAGATAATGATTTACAATGGTTAACTGAGATTATGATAGAACGTATGCGCGCACATCATATCGTTGACGATGATTTCACCCTAGATCAGTTCAAACAAGAGATGACCGAAGAGGCTAAACACCACCACGCTGCCTTCATCCGAGATATGAATTTCGGCGTGTGGGGACAATTGCAATAGTTAAACAGGTAAATAATTAGGAGGAACTTTTTATGACACAAATGTGGTTAATACCTTGTAATACTGAATACTATGATATTAATCGTGCATTTATGGAATTAACTCAACTTGATTGGTCACAGACTCAACAAATGAAATCGATTGAAGTTGGCGATATTATTTATATTTATCTTTCTGCGCCTGTTAAAGCTATTCGATATAAATGTCGTGTGACCGAAGTGAATAAATCTAAGCTAACAATAGATGACAATAAATATATAAAAAACGGAGTTACTTTAAACAATAAAGATTCATTTATTGAAATAGAGTATGTGAAAGAATTTAATACGAATAAGTTAGATTATAACGTGCTTAAACAACATGGGCTAAAGGGAATGATTCAAGGTCCTCGTCGTATTTATGGTGAACTAAAAGAATATATTTCAGAAAGGGATGATGATTCTAGAGAAGCGGACATTAAAAAAGTAGATAATTCACTTGAAAATACGATTTATGAAGAAGGGCGTCCTGTAGTTCGATATGGTGTTCGTTATGAACGAAATCCTTCTTTAAGAGCAAAGGCTATTGAAATTCATGGTACAAAATGTAAAGTTTGTGGTTTTGATTTTGAAAAATTTTACGGTGATCTTGGTAAAGGTTATATTGAAATTCATCACTTAAAACCTATGTATGAGAATAAAAAGAAAGTAGAAGTTAATCCTAAAACAGATATGGTGCCATTATGTGCAAATTGCCATCGAATGATACATCGAAGAAAAAATGCACCATTAAGTGTAGAAGCGCGAAAAGATATTATTAAACAAAACGAATGATTCAAAAAGAAACAAGCCAATTTTAGTAGTATAAACTTAAATTTATCATACTTTTTGGTGAAGTTATAAAGGGCTTCACAAGTGAAAAAACGAAGAGCTTAAAGCTCTTCGCTTCTCCCAAATCAATCAGTTATGAGTTTAAACTTCTAATCTTTTTCTCTTCAAATATAGCGACGATAACTAATAGTATAACCCCAATGAATAAAGCGCTATAGAAGACAATAAAAACATCTGACCAACCATGTAAATGAATACCAAGGAAGTGTAACCCTTTAGCACTAGGGTCAGCGATAGCTGCTAAACCTACCTTAGCCATAGAATCTCCAAATAAATATGCGAATGAGCCTGTCATACCGTTTGCGACACTGATTGCATTTTTAGGAACAAAGCCCGTAATAGCTACACCAATTAATAATTGAGGTCCAAAGATAAGGGCTCCAAGAACAAATAGTGACGTGTTTACCATTAACACGCTTGTTGCATTTGTATAGAATAATACTGCGAATGTGATGAGTAACATACACCCAATAGCGACAACTGCACGACGTCCTTTGAGTAGGTCTGAAACGTATCCCCAAAGCATACTAGCGACGAGTGCACCTATTTCAAAGTAAAAGATAGTGTTAACAGCATCAGACTTATTAAAATGTAAGTGTTCTGTTACGTAAAGCGGGGCCCAGTTATCAATACCGATGCGTACAATATAGACAAAGACGTTGGCCACGCACAAAATCCAAATAACTGGATTCTTTAATATGTATTTCTTAAAAATACTACCTTTAGTCATATTCTCAGAATCAATATTTTCCTGGTCGATAGGTTCTTCCCATATTTCTTCAGCGCGATTCCATCCAAGTTCTTCAGGATCGTCTTTACCAATAAATAATGTAACTACACCAATAATAAGTGCTATAACTGCAGGAAAGATAAACATACCGATAACGTTACCGTTGAAGAATGTGTTGGCACCCCATAAAGCGATAGCTCCTGCAATAGCACCACCAATATTATGCGAAGTATTCCAGAAACCTAAATAACGACCGCGCTTTGTTCGTGGCGCCCATCTAGAAATCGTGGAATAACTTGCAGGACCACCTACAGATTGAAAGAGACCATTTAACCCCCATAACACAATAAATATTCCTAATACAGAACCGAAAAAGCTTAAAATGAAGCCCATTATCAATACTGTGAGGGACGATATAACAAGAAGGTATGTTGTTCCCACATCTTACTGTTAAGCAGAACATCGCTTTTGGACTATCACGTAAAGAACGTAAGTCCAATCGCGTTCAAGAGATGCTTGCGCTCGTGAATATGCAAGGGTACGAGAACCGTATGCCTAACGAACTATCAGGAGGACAACAGCAACGTATCGCCTTAGCTCGTGCACTTGCGCTGAATCCGAAGCTCGTGCTGTTAGACGAACCGTTTAGTGCCTTAGATGCAGGGTTGAGAACGACGCTACGAGCAGAGGTTAAGCGCATGTTGAAACGTGTCAATGCGACCTCCATCTTCGTCACACACGATCAAGAAGAAGCGCTGTCTATGGCAGATTCAACGATGATTCTCGTAGAAGGCCGCAACATTCAAGTTGGGACACCTACGACAATTTATTACTATCCTAATTGTAAAAAGATCGCGGACTTCGTCGGCGATGCAGTCTATTTAGATGGCCATATTGAAGAGGACCACTTCAGAGGAGACATGGGACGACTTGAGGTAAATGAAGTGCCGCACTCTGAAGGTTCAGAAGCTAAAGTTATGATTCGTCCAGAGCAACTGGAAATTAGTGATGATGACACTGGGATTGAAGCAACGGTACAAGACACGGACTTCTTCGGACATGATTCACTCATCTATTTAGATATTAAAGGAATAGGTCGAGTGAAGACACGTATTCTAGGTGCTTGTCAGTACGAAGTAGGGGACAAAGTTCACGTGAAGGTTAATGGTAAGGCTCAAGTGATTGAAACAACGGTATAACATATAAATCGAACCCACTCATGCAGTCGAGTTGATATGCACGAGTGGGTTTTCTCTTGATTAGCGTGAAAGTGCGTGGGCGTGGGTTTTGTAGCTCATGGGGCAGAGTGCGGGTTGTCTGAAGGAAGAGTCCCGGACGTCTAAACATGTACGAGGATTAAGTGAATGATTATGGTGTGACAACACTGCAACTCAGTCATACTTTACTTGATAATGATCTGCATGTACTAATCGCGTCTTTCGTTCAATACCATAATCTTCTACCATACCTCGTTCACCGATTTTGACATAACAAACCACTTTCGCTTTAAATTTCACTTTTTCATTCATCAAGGCTTTGACGTCTTTTAATAATCTACGTCGTTCGATAAGCCAAATGTGAGAAACGAAAATACCGTTAATATACACGTGAGTTAAGAGAATACGTAAGTTACGGATATAGTTATTATTCGAGGTGCTGCTGTAGCGTAGGACATAGTCAGTTACATAACCAGTCACGATGACGGTCTTATGCTTCAAGGGGCGTAGTTGATTGCGCATGATGAGGACCTCCGAGGGTAGTCTAAGATGATGTATTTTATATTATTATAGCAAGATGACATTCAAATAGTGAGCAATAATATGGATAGTGGGCAAATTTATATATTTTAAGACGTGCGGATAGAGTGAAAAATTAAAAAGCGTAGGTGTGACCACACAATGTGAACGCCAGCCTACGCTTGAACATATTAATTATCTTCTTTCATACCGTCACGCCAAGTGTTGTAAATCAATTTACCACCTTGTGCTTTGAACTTCTCGTTCGAAACGCCACGTTCATAATCGGCAGCGGGTTGAATATTCATTTTAGGATTCACACCTAACATCTCAGCAAACCACTCAGCCCATTTGCCACCAGTCACTGGCTCGTCATCTGCAACATTATAGATGCCATTGTCGAAGTTAAGCGCTTGGATGGCAGTTTCGACCGCGTCATCGAGATGAATGAAAGATTGTTCGCCATCTGACATCGTCACTTCGCCATCGATAAATTGATTGTAAATCATGCCATCTTTGCCGAACCATGTGCCAGGACCATAGAGATAACCGTAACGTAAGATGACGTGATGAGGGATTTCTTGTGTTTGAGTCTCGAGACCTTCCACGCCTTCAACTGTCACTTTGCGGTCACCTTCAGCGTCGTAATCGAGCGGCGTTTCTTCAGTAGCTAGCCCTTCACCGGGTGCGTACGTAAACGCGATGCTTTGCGCTTGCATATGTTCAACACCGTGTTCTTGTGCTGCCTTGACCAGATTTTTCGTTCCTTCAACTCGTACGCGCGTATTTGCTGACATATCCACGGCTTTCAAGTCCGTAAGTTCATTAATAATGATGTCAGGTTTGAAGTCACCAATTGCTTGTTCTACATCTTCATAGTTAAAAACATCTCCAATGTAACCTTTCACTTGTTGGGCTTCGAGTTTTTTTCGACCATGATCAGAAGTTGTAAAGCCAGCCACATCGTAACCTTCCTCAACGAGACGACGTGTTAGACGTGTGCCAATAAGACCTGTTGCGCCAGTAACGAATATTTTACTCATATTAACCATCCTTTAGTTAAAAATTAATTGTTAAGTATAGCGGTTCAGCTTGATAAAAGAAATTGCTTTGCACTTTGCTATCTACCATTTATAGAACTGAGATAAACTTGTATAATAACAATTAAGAATGTAAGCGAGTACATGAAGGGGAAGAAGGTGAAATGATGGAACGAATGAGCGGAATAGATGAGTGGATTGAGAGTACGGAATACTTTCACTATATCGAGCAGATGATTGAGCGGAATTTCAAACAACAGTACGGGCTGAGTTTGAGAGAGTTCTACGTGCTTTACGATTTGTATAAACAGCCGGAGAAACGCTGTAAGATTAACGATTTAATTCAGTCTGTGCGTTTGAGCCAAAGTGCGATGTCACGTTTAGTCAATCGACTTGAACGTGGGGAGACGCCTTACGTTTGCCGTAACGAGTGTGTAGAGGATCAGCGTGCGACGATCATCTGTCTCACGAACAAGGGAATTGAAGTTGCTGAACGGATGATGCAACAGTATCGCAAGTTATTGGATAAAGTCGATTTCAATAATATAGATATGTTGTTGACTGCGACGAAAGCGTCATTGGGGAAAGCATAGCTCAGAGTGAACGATAGCTAATAGGGCTGACGAAGCGACGCATATATTGTAGCGATTAAGACGAGGGAAGGTGAATGTTCTGGACGGAAGTGTAATGAAGGTTATTATTATATTTGTGAGTGTACTCATTGGCTCATTTTTAGCGAATAAAGTGATTAAGGCTAAAAATATTCAAAGCAGACCTAAAATTATGTTGATTTCAGGTGGCTTTAGCGCTGGACTAGCAATCATTCTCTATATCGTTGTGTTAATGATAAGCAGCTTATTTTAATATTCTCAGAGAAAGACCCCCAATTACGCCATACACGTAGTTGGGGGGGTTAGTCATGCTTAAATTATTTCCCGGGTGATATTCGTTGCACTTTAATCTGTCGTTGCTCCTTTTGAAGCGGAGTTCACTAAGCGTGCGTATTTATAAAGTGCACCTTTTGAGACTTTTAATTCTGGCGCTGTCCATTTCGCTTTACGTCGTTCTAATTCTTCATCTGAAACATCGAAGTCGATAAGATGGTTCTCGGCATCGATGGTGATGATATCATCTTCTTCAAGCCACGCTATTGGACCGCCGACTTGTGCTTCTGGTGCCGCATGTCCGATGACGAGACCATGGGAACCACCAGAGAAACGACCGTCTGTTAATAATCCGACCGATTCACCTAAACCTTTTCCTACGAGAATAGAGGAAGCGGAAAGCATCTCAGGCATACCCGGACCGCCTTTAGGGCCTGCATAACGGATGACGACGATATCGCCAGGGTGGATACGGTCGTTGAGAATCGCGTTGGTCGCAGCCTCTTCAGTATCAAACACTTTCGCTGGGCCTTTAATATACGTTTCGCTTAACCCAGAGATCTTCGCCACGGCACCTTCTGGAGCGAGATTACCTTTCAAGACAACAAGTGGACCTGTTGGATATTGCGGGTGGTCGTAATCGATAATTTTACCCTCATCGGAAAGACCTGGCGCCTCAGCCAAGTTCTCCGCAACCGTTTGACCTGTGACCGTCATGCAATCGCCGTGAATCAAGCCATGTTGGTATAAAACTTTCATCACGCCCGGAACACCGCCGTAGTCATTCAAATCTGCCATAACGTACTGACCGCTTGGACGTAAATCAGCGATGTGAGGTACACGCGCGCGCACCGCTTCGAAATCATCCAATGAAAGGTCGACGTCCATGGAATGCGCAATTGCGAGAAGGTGAAGAATCGCATTGGTCGAACCGCCTAAAGCCATCGCAACGGTAATCGCATTCTCAAACGCGGGTTTCGTCATAATATCTTCAGGATAAATGCCACGTTCGAGCAAGCGATAAACGGCCTGTCCTGCAGCACGACTATCTTTAGATTTGTCTGCAGAAACGGCAGGGTGTGATGCACTACCTGGTAAACTCATACCCAGTGCTTCGATTGCAGACGCCATCGTATTTGCAGTGAACATGCCACCACATGAACCCGCACCAGGACAAGCAGAACATTCGATTTGATTAAGGCGTTCGTCGTCAATTTCTCCATTATTATATTGTCCTACCCCTTCAAACGCTGAAACAGCATCTAATTTCTGACCTTCCAGATTTCCAGGTAACGTTGTGCCACCATAGACGAAGACGGCAGGTAAATTGAGACGTGCGATACCCATCATGCAGCCTGGCATATTTTTATCACAACCACCGATCGCGACTACGCCATCGAGATTCTCCGCATTCACGACAGACTCGATGGAATCAGCTATCAGTTCACGACTCGGTAGAGAGTAACGCATGCCCGGCGTCCCCATTGAAATGCCATCGGAGACCGTAATCGTATTGAAGATGAGCGGATTCGCCCCCATCTCTCCGATACCATGCTTCACATCACGTGCCAGACCATCGATATGTACGTTACAAGGCGTGACCTCACTCCACGTACTCGCCACACCAATCATCGGATTCTGAAAGTCCTCATCCTCAAAGCCAAGTGCACGTAAGTAAGAGCGATTCGGCGTCCGACTCACTCCTTCGCTGATCACCTTACTTTGAATGCGCAAATCTTGATTTTGTGAATGCTTGTTTGAAGCCATCCAATTCCCCCTTGTTTGAATAGATTGACGTTATTGTTTCTGTATATAGATGAAATTTTCATATAAGTAAAAGTAAAGTTGTTTGAATTTTTAAAATAGAATGAATTACTAGGATAAAGTGAATCGAGAGGACTGTCAATGGCTAGGTGGTAAAAGTAGAAGTGTTGGGTTGTGATAATGAGGATAGCTGTGAAGTCAGGTCGATATGGGGAATGAAAATATCATTTTGTTCATATAATAACTAGACCCCGAAAAACATGTGCAATGCTTCTCGAAGCCTAGATTGGGTTACTGAAAAGGTTTAGCTAGGATCAATTCATCATTATTCACTTAAATGGTGTGTAACATGTTTAGTAATATAGGATGGAAGGTTTGGATTGCCAAATTGCTTGAAGTAATCTTTGAAACGTGGATCTTGCTCGTACCCTTGCGCAATCATCACTAACACTTCATCTGAGAAATCAGCTTGTTCACGCATAACCGCTTTCCACTCATCAACTACAGAATGCGTTTCGTCGTGTGGTGCTTGTCGCTCAGCTAAGGCGTTAAATTTTTCAAACACGGTATCCATTCTGCGCTGCACCTCCTTGAAATCTGCGTTAGTTCGTGAAGCAGTGCCCGCTTGATAACTTTGATATTCAGGCGTTTCTCCATATCTAATCTCAGCTTCCTTCGCGTATTGGTCTTGAAGCGGTTGGTTAAAGATATCCAAGTTAATGAGAGATTCCCCATTCAAGAATTCTGTTAAATGATGATTTAACGTCTGCAATTTCTCGATTTTAGCGTGTAGCTTTTCTTGATAAGAGGCTAGCGCTTTTCTCAACTCCTCGTCCTCAAGTTGCATCATTTCTTCAATATCTTTGAGCGCAACGCCTAATCCTTTTAGAAAGAGCATCTTTTGCAGCTCAATCAAATCCTGTTGACTATACATACGATATTGGTTCTCTGCACGATGAGACGGCGACAATAATCCAATCTCGTCATAATAATGCAGCGTGCGTTTCGTAATACCCGTAATCTGTGTAACCTCTTTTATACTATAATATTGCGTCATTTCAGATGACCTCCATTGTGTAAGTTTAAGAGTCGTCTTTGGCCAAAGTGATTAAAAGTACTTTATTAACTCTAACTTTAAGTTAAAGGATAACGTAACGTGAGGGTCAAGGGAGGGGGTGGAAAATGCTCAAGAAATAAAAACATTTAAAACACATCAAAATTGTAGGAATTTAAATTAACTATAAAATTTTCTGTATCCTTACAAATAAAGTTACCCCAATATTAATAATTATTAGATTCAAAGACGAAAATACTATTAAAAAATAATACAAAATTAGATATATGATTCATAGTGTCGCTTATTCAAATTTGAATATTAAAATAAAGGTATCGGTAAATATAGTTATATTATTTTAAGGTGACTCTCTATATTGTTACTGTCTATAAAGTGCCTTTTTACCGAAAAATTAAATTTAATTATATATTTTTTAAAAGGAAGGTGGTAATATTAAATGCGCGCAACTAAAATGTGCCAAACTACTATCAAGAGAAAAGGGAGTAATGTAGATGTCAAAAAATCCATTTACAAATCGGAAGAACCGATATTCCATCCGTAAGTTTACGGTTGGTACTGCGAGTATCATTATTGGTGCTACACTCCTATTTGGAGCAGGCCAAGATGCTAAAGCAGCTGAAGAAGATGGTTACTCACAAGAAGTAGGTAATGATACTTCTAACTCAAGTGATGATCAAGCTGATACGCAGACTAAACAAAAAGAAAATAGTAACAACGACACTCAAGCAGATGAGAATAGTTCAAATAATGCAGAAGAGACAATAAATCAAGCTAACGAACAAGAACAAACTTCGCAAAATGGAACTGAACATGAAACTGAGGCAACTACCGAACAAACTTCAGAAGATAATAGTAGTGACGAAACAAATAGTGATAAAGAAACAAAATTAGATGAAAAACAACAATCAGAAGAACAAACAGATTCTACAGAGCAATCTCAAACTGAAGATGAAGATACTAATGTAGAATCACAAAAGTCTAAAACAGAGCAAGCTGAGTCTAGAAATGAAAAACAAACAACACAAGAAGAAAGTAAAACAACTGTAGATGAGAACGTGCAAAAAGAAGGTTCAGCTAAAGAAGAGAATGCTACCGAAGAAGAAGGACAGGTTAGAAAGAGCGAAGCACCAAATGAATCATCAGAGCCTAAACGTTCTGTTATTATCAATAAAGATAACTTAGATGAGAACCAAAAAGCAGAATTAGATTCATTTGATGCTGATTATAAAGCCGCAGAAGATAAATCAGAAGTACTTACAAAAGTGCTTAAAGATAAAAACTTCAACGATGAAGAATCCGCCGAAATTCTTAGCAACATTAAAGATGGTGACTTAGATAATCTTTCTTCTGATAAAGTATTAGAAAAATTATTCTACGAAGCAATCCAATATAGCGAGAAACATAAGTTACCAGAAACGTTCGCTACAGTTCCAACTTCAACAACGAACTCAATTAGCGAAACTGCTGGTAATGGCGGAACTTCATTCCGAGCAGTTGAAGAAACAGGACGTAACGTTAATGATAAAGTTAACTTTACTAACCTCAAGACAGAAGTTAAGACTAAAGGTGGCGGAACACGTAACGAATTCTGGGTTACAAGTGGTGACTACTTATTAATTTCTGGTGACTATACAATTGATAACGATGTTCATAGTGGTGATTACTTCACGTTCGAATGGGGTAATTACTTCCGTCAAGGTGGTATTCATACACCTCCGAGACCACATTTTCTCTACAGTGATGATGGTCGCATTGTAGCTCGTGGTACGTACGATACAACTACTAATACTACAAAATATGTATTCACAGATTATGTCGATAGTGGTTTACAAAATATCCACGGTCATTATGAAACTACAGGATTTACAAATAAAGATTCTCATACTAACGATAAACAAGCCTACCCTACGAACTTTAGATTAGGTGGACAATCATTTAGTTCAAATGTTGTTGTTGATTATGGTCATCCAAAAACTGCAATTTTAACTACTGGTGTTAACTATGTTGATAGCAGAGACAATACCCATCACATGACTAACTACATTAACCAAAGTGGTATTAAAAAAGCAGGTTACGGTCTGAAAATTAGCCTTAAAAACATGAAATTTGATAATGTATCAAATATCAAACTATACCGTGTAACAAATAATAGTTCTTTTACAGACAATTACAATCCAGACGTTAGCAATTTACAACTTGTAAATACAACACCAACAATTTCAGAAGATGGTACAGTTGCAAGATTCAAATATCCAGACTTTAATATGGCTGGTGGGCAAAAATACATTGTTCAATATACGGCTAAACCGACTAACGATGATCCAAGCTCACGCGAGTTGAGAACAGACCTTTATCAATTAGGTAATGAAAGTAATAGTGATAATCACACAGTTTATATTGGTACTTTCGGAAGTGTATCTAGTGCAAGTGGTGAGAATAAACCAACACCTAAATTAACTTATGAACTAGGTGACTATGTATGGGAAGACTCCAATAAAGACGGCATTCAGAATAGTAACGAACGCGGAATTCAAGGTGTTACTGTTGTCTTGAAGAATAGTAATGGTCAAGAGATTAAGCGTACTACTACTGATTCAAACGGTAAATACTTATTTACTGGTTTAGAAAATGGTCGTTATACTGTTGAATTTGGTACACCAGAAGGTTATGAACCAACAGTTGTAGATGCTGGAAATAACGATGAGGTCGACTCAGATGGTAGTACTGTGAATGTCACAATTAACGACGGTAGTGACTATACAATTGATAGTGGTTTCCATAAGAAAGAAGTAGAACCACCGAAAGAAGAAGCTAAATACGAAATCGGTGACTACGTATGGGAAGACTCAAATAAAGATGGTGTGCAAAATAGTAATGAACGTGGAATTCAAGGCGTAACAGTTATTTTGAAAAATAGTAACGGTCAAGAAATTAAACGTACAACTACAGATTCAGAAGGTAAATACTTGTTCTCAGAATTAAGTAATGGTAAATATACTGTTGAATTTGAAACACCAGAAGGTTATGAACCAACGAAAGCAAATGTTGGTGACGATCGCTTAGACTCAGATGGTCAAACCGTTGATGTAACAGTAAATAATGCGAATGATTACACAATTGACAGTGGTTTCCATAAACCAGACGAACAAGAGCCACCAAAAGTAGAAGCTAAATACGAAATTGGTGACTATGTATGGGAAGACTCAAACAAAGATGGCGTTCAAAATAGTAATGAACAAGGTATTCAAGGTGTTACTGTTATCTTAAAAGGTGAAGATGGTAACGAAATTAAACGTACAACTACAGATGCGAATGGTAAATACCTATTCAGTGACCTAAGTAACGGTAAATACACTGTAGAGTTTGAAACACCAGAAGGTTACGTTCCTACTAAAGAGAATGTGGGTAATGATCATTTAGATTCCGATGGTCAACGTGTAGAAGTTACAGTAAACAATGCAAATGATTACACAATCGACAGTGGTTTCCATAAACCAGACGAACAAGAACCACCGAAAGAAGAAGCAAAATATGAAATCGGTGACTACGTATGGGAAGATTCAAATAAAGATGGTATCCAAAACAGTAATGAACGCGGAATCCAAGGTGTAACAGTTATCTTAAAAGGTGAAGATGGTAACGAAATCAAACGTACGACTACAGATACGGACGGTAAGTACTTATTCACTGACTTAATTAACGGTAAATACACTGTAGAATTTGAGACACCAGAAGGCTATGAACCAACGAAAGCGAATGCGGGTTCAGATGATCGTTTAGATTCCGATGGTCAACGTGTAGAAGTTACAGTAAACAATGCAAATGATTACACAATTGACAGTGGATTCCATAAACCAGAAGAGACACCAGAGAAACCAGAAGGCACTTATGAAATTGGTGACTATGTATGGGAAGACAGCAATGAAGACGGTATCCAAAATAAAAACGAAAAAGGTATCGAAGGCGTAACGGTTATCTTAAAAGATAAAGAAGGTAAAGAAATTACTCGTACAACAACAGATAAAGATGGTGGTTACAAATTCACAGGTCTTCATAACGGTGACTATACAGTTGAATTTGAGACACCAGAAGGTTATGAGCCAACGAAACCTAACGCAGGAAATAATCCTGAATTAGACTCAAACGGTACATCTGTACATGTTACAGTAAATAATCATAATGATTACTCTATCGACAGTGGATTCCATAAGAAAGTAGAAACACCAGAGAAACCAGAAAGCACATACGAACTCGGTGACTACGTATGGGAAGATACAAATAAAGACGGTATCCAAAATAAAGAAGAAAAAGGTATCGAAGGTGTAACAGTTATCTTGAAAGATGAAAGTGGTGCAGAAATTTCTCGTACTACAACTGATCAAGATGGTAAATACAAATTTACTGGACTTAAAAATGGTAAGTATACAGTTGAATTTGTAGCGCCAGAAGGTTATGTTCCTACTAAAGAAAATGCTGGTAACGATAGCTTAGACTCAGATGGTAGCTCAGTAGAAGTAACTATTAATAATGCGAATGATTACACTATTGATAGTGGTTTCTACAAAGAAATAGATGATACAGACGCCGATGCAGACTCTGACGCAGACGCCGATGCAGACTCAGACGCCGATGCAGATTCAGATGCGGACGCGGACGCTGATGCGGATGCAGATTCAGATGCAGATGCAGACAGCGATGCCGACGCAGATGCCGATGCGGACGCTGATGCGGATTCAGACGCCGATTCAGACGCAGATGCCGATTCAGACGCGGACTCAGATGCGGATGCGGACGCAGATGCAGACGCAGACTCAGATGCTGACGCGGATGCCGACGCTGACGCCGATTCAGATGCGGACGCAGATGCCGATGCTGACGCGGATGCAGACGCAGATGCAGACTCAGACGCTGATTCAGATGCGGACTCAGATGCCGATGCTGACGCGGATGCAGACGCAGATTCAGATGCCGACGCAGACAGTGACTCTGATGCAGACGCAGATGCAGACTCAGACGCGGATGCTGATTCAGATGCCGACGCGGACTCAGATGCGGACGCGGACTCCGACGCAGACAGTGACTCTGATGCCGATTCCGATGCAGATGCGGACTCAGACGCCGATGCAGACTCAGACGCCGATGCCGATTCAGACGCAGATGCTGACGCCGACGCTGATGCAGATAGTGACGCGGACGCAGATGCGGATGCCGACGCAGACTCAGACGCAGATTCTGATGCGGATGCGGATGCCGACGCTGATGCGGACGCAGACTCAGACGCAGATGCTGATTCCGATGCTGACTCAGACGCCGATGCAGATGCGGATGCAGACGCAGACGCAGACTCAGATGCAGATGCGGACGCAGATTCTGATGCAGATGCGGACGCCGACGCAGACTCTGATGCCGATGCGGATTCAGACGCGGATGCAGACTCAGACGCTGACGCGGACTCAGACGCGGATGCAGACTCAGACTCAGACGCGGATGCGGATTCAGATGCTGACGCAGATGCAGATGCCGATGCAGACGCGGACTCCGATGCGGATAGCGATTCAGATGCAGATAGCGACGCGGACTCCGACGCAGACAGTGACGCTGACGCAGACTCAGATGCAGACTCAGACGCAGATGCTGATGCCGATGCTGACTCAGATGCAGATGCCGACGCGGATGCAGATGCCGATGCGGACGCAGACTCAGATTCAGATGCGGATGCAGATTCAGATGCCGACGTAGACGCAGATGCAGATGCCGATGCAGACTCAGATGCGGACTCAGATGCGGATGCAGACTCAGACGCAGATGCGGACGCGGACTCCGACGCTGATTCAGATGCCGATTCAGACGCGGATGCAGACGCAGATGCAGATTCAGACTCCGATGCGGATGCAGACTCAGACGCAGATTCAGACGCTGACGCCGACGCAGATGCAGATTCCGATGCGGACTCAGATGCCGACGCAGACTCTGATGCGGACGCGGATTCAGATGCAGACGCGGATTCCGATGCAGATGCGGACGCCGACGCAGACTCAGATTCAGATGCAGACGCAGATAGTGATGCGGACTCAGATGCTGATGCAGACTCAGACGCAGATGCAGATGCAGATTCCGATGCCGATGCAGACGCAGACGCTGATGCTGATGCAGACTCAGATGCAGACTCTGACTCAGATGCAGACGCAGACGCGGATTCCGATGCGGATGCAGACTCAGACGCTGATGCAGACTCAGATGCTGACGCAGATTCAGACGCCGACGCCGATGCTGATGCAGATTCAGATTCCGATGCAGACTCCGATGCGGATGCAGACTCAGACGCAGATGCTGATGCAGATGCAGACTCAGACGCAGATGCTGATGCAGATGCTGACGCTGACGCAGACTCAGATGCAGACTCAGACGCAGATTCCGATGCAGATGCCGATGCAGATAGTGATGCCGACTCAGACGCTGATGCAGACTCCGATGCGGACGCAGATTCAGATGCAGACAGCGATTCCGATGCGGATGCAGACTCAGACGCAGATGCTGATGCAGATGCAGACTCAGACGCAGATGCTGATGCAGATGCTGACGCTGACGCAGACTCAGATGCAGACTCAGACGCAGATGCCGATGCAGATGCAGATGCCGATGCAGATGCAGATTCAGACGCGGATTCAGACGCCGACGCGGATGCCGATGCGGATTCAGATGCAGACGCTGACGCTGATGCGGATTCAGACTCAGATGCAGACTCTGACTCAGATGCCGACGCCGACGCGGATGCCGATGCGGATGCTGACTCAGATGCGGATGCTGACTCAGACGCAGATGCCGATGCAGATGCAGACTCAGACGCAGATGCCGACGCAGACTCAGATGCAGACTCAGACGCTGACCAAGGCACTGAACACGATCCAAACGCAGACCATGATGGCCACAATCAAGACGGTAATCATGATAGTCACACTAAAGATCACGGTTCTGACAAAGACCATGACAAAGCACTTCCTGACACTGGTAGCGATAACACCAACACAACATTATTAGGCACAGTGCTTGCTGGTCTCGGTTCACTTCTATTCTTCCGTCGTCGCAAAGATTCTAAAGAAGAGAAATAATCTTCTTAAACCATAGGGTGGTTAGGCTTTGAGCTTAGCCACTCTACCTTATTGATTATTAAAATGTATAATTTCCTAGAAAGTAGTGCTTTTACCTATAGCTGAGTTATAATGTATTGTAGGATTACATTTAAGAACAAGATCAGATTTATAAACTAAGGAGTTAACAAGATGACATTACAGAGCAGTATTTCTCAAGCGCTGGAGATGGCTAGTGCTTATCCTGATAATGACTATAGTTTCCTCAGTGTAGGAAATCCTAACAGTAAAGCTGTAGTGCATTTATTTAAAAATAAGAGAAATTTGAAGAATAACATCATTAAGTTTCTTGAAAAATATCGTAAAAAATCAGGAAAGCGTCCTCAGTGGATCAAACTCGATTTCGTTACAGATACAGAAGAGGCACGCTTTGAAGATGTGAAAGCAGATTTAATCAACACGCGACGCAACTATGTAGACTACGGTATAGCGTTAGATGAAGATTGGGATACCGTCTTCCTACCTGAAGAAATCAACGTGAATGCGTTTGTTCGTCCAGGGAAAGACAAGAAAGGTTTCATCCTATCTGAGACGAATATCAACACATATTTAAATAAATATAAACGTATTCGTGGCAAATATAGTCATGCGAATATGCGCGGCGCTGATGTGATCAAGTTTAGAACGAAGAGCTTCTTTATCGAGAATGATCAAGTCTATGACCTACATGCAGATGGCTATATGAAAGGGTTGAGACAGGTTGATCATCTTGCCCCAGAACTTGATGATTTAATCTGCAAAGCTACAGATTATTTAGGAAATGAAATTCAAGAAAATGGGAAGTATATTTACGGTTATTTCCCTCATTTTGATAAAAAGATCAATTTTTACAATAACCTTAGACACTCATCATCAACATATGCCTTAATCGAAGGACTCGCATACTGTGACAAGGACGTCACGTTAGCGAAGAAGCCATTAGAATATTTAATTGAGCATTATTTATACGAAGTAGACGGTAAAGGTCATATCTTTGATGATACGAAAAATATCAATGAGATTAAGCTTGGTCAGAATGCTGCATTCGTCTTCGCGGTGTGTGAATATCTTCGTTATCATCCCGAAGAGCAAGGCTTACTTGAGAAAGCGCAACTCGTTGCTAACGGAATTCTCAGTATGATAGACCCTGACAATGCGCAGACGACACACGTGATTAACTATCCAGATCTCACAACGAAAGAGCAGTTCAGAGTTGTGTACTATGATGGTGAAGCTGCTTTAGCGTTATTACGCTTGTATCAAATTGACCATAACGAGACGTGGCTCAAAGCAGTTCAAGGTTTATTTGAAAAGTTCATCGCAGAGAAATATTGGCAATATCACGACCACTGGCTTGGATATTGTACAAACGAACTCGTTCAAATCGATCCACAACGTAAATATTTCGAATTTGGTATACAGAACGTAGCGCCGTATTTGAATTATATTAGAAACCGTGAAACGACATTCCCAACATTTTTAGAAATGCTCATGGCCACATATCACTTGATACAGAAAGCAAAGAAATCAGGTTATGCTGATTTAGTGGAAGAGTTAATCGACGAAGAAGAATTTATTGAAACGATTCATATCCGCGCCAACTATGAGCGTGTAGGATTCTTTTATCCTGAACTTGCGATGTACTTCAAGAATCCAGCACGAATCATCAATTCATTCTTTATTAAACACCACGGCTATCGAGTGCGTATTGACGACATTGAGCATTACATTTCAGGCTTAGTTCAATATCGCAAAGTGTTTAACGATTAACTTGAAAGTATTGATCGAGTGAGGAGGTGTTCGAAGATGGCTAATAAAGAGAACAAAGGTACAATCTCAGGTACAGTTAAGGAAACTAAAGAAGGTACAATTCAAGGTACAGTTAAAGAGAATAAATAAGAAATGAAGTATGCGGGCAGTCTTATTTTTCAAGAAACAACTATCCCCAATAATTGTAAAATGAAGGTAAGCGCCGCATAACATCGTACATTTCTGTAATTCATTTCATTCAGTATAGAAGTAAACAATATAATGTAGAACAATTCCAATGAGGCGGGGCGAGAATTCAAGCGTGGATTCCGTCCTGCCTTTTACTATAGGAAAGAACGGCTCGCGAATAAGGTAGATGAATCACTATTCGGACAGACGTGTTCGTAGTATAATTGAAAATAAGTAGTGGACAACACGACGATTCCAGACAAACAGAGGTGTTAAGCGTGAATAAGAAGACGATAGAGAAACAGGCAGTAGAAAGCCAAACTGAACATGCATCACAATCAGATCAAGCGGTTGAAGTAAACGAGATCTCAGCAGAAGATGTAAAGCAAAGTTCAGAAGAAAGTAGAAAAGAAGACAGCCAGACGTCTAATAATAGTAAAAATATTGAGCGCGCTTCGTCGAAACAGGATGACGAGGTGGATGCGAAGAAGGATGAAGAGAAATCGGACATCGATAAAGAAATTGAGGCAGAATTGTTAGCGTATTTAGATGGTAAAGAATCCAAAGAGGAAGAACCTGAAAAGAAGAAATACAAGACGGTCGGATTCCTGGTTATTCTTGTGTTAGCTGCACTCGCGATTATGCGTTTCGCGAAGCATTTAATGTTTGCAGCTCCGTTTCTACCGCACATGTTAGGGCATTAAACGGGTGCTTGAATAGTGATAATCAAGTTATGGCGGGTCGAGAAGTTTCTCGACTCGTTTTTTAATGGGAGGAGATGGACGTGTTCACAGAGAAGTATGAGTAGTTCTGTTTACGGTTGTTGTGATGATTAGATAAAGTGGTAGTAGTACGAAGAAATCTTTCAAGAAAAGGAGCGGTTTTGTGAAGAAATTCGGCTTGCTCGCTTTATTAAGTCTAATTTGGGGTTCACAATTCTTATTTACTGCGGTCATCGCAAATGATGCCAGTGCGACATTCATCGCATTTGGCAAAGCAGTATTGGGCGCCACATTCTTAACTATTGTCACGATGTTGATGGAGAAAGGGAATTACAGAAAGCAATGGTTGTTATACATATTTATCGCATTATTTGAAGTTGTGTTGCCCTTTATCTTCATCGCACAAGGACAACGCCACGTTTCAAGTGGTATTAGTTCCGTGATTATGGCACTTATGCCTGTGTTCACATTACTCATCATGTTTATCGCGACATCGAAGAAACTTAATTTATTCGAAACTATAGCGATCATACTTGGTTTTATTGGGGTCGTCTTCATTTCATGGGATCCGCAACACTTTGATTATGACTCTATCTTGTCGCTCGTCTTACTCGTGAGCGCGACGTTTTGTTTCGCCATTTCACTTGTGCTGATGCAACGTTTAAAAGACCCGGCGCCACTTCATCATATGAGGAACGTGTTATATATCGCGAGTGGGATGTTGCTGATGCTACTCATCATTGTTCCGCACGCATTTACTTTTGATTTCAATGGAGGACAGTGGGTAAGTCTAATTATTCTCGGAATTGTGCACTCCGCGCTTGCCTATGTAATTTACAATACGTTGGTTAACTTATATAGTCCCATTTTTGCATCTTTAGCAAACTACATGGTCCCAGTTGTTGGATTATTGCTAGGTCTCATTTTCTTACATGAACATCTGTCAGTGAACGCAATGATTGGAATTGTGATTGTTTTTATTTCATTGATATTGAGTCAGAAACAATCGGCTTAGATACGTTGCGTTGTCTGATAAGAGAAAAGCACAATCTGGTCGGCATTCCAGATTGTGCATTTTTAAGACATTAGTTATGTTTAACTTCAGAAGTTTGAGGGTCGAAATAGTTAATAGATTGTTTACGCAACTGATCTTTCTGTTCATTGCTCAAGCCATGTTGGTTGCCATAAACAGTAGTCTCCCAACTACCATACATTGGATTAGGGAAGATGATGTACTTCTTACCGAAATCTTCCGCATGTTCATCAAGAAACTCGTCGCGTGATTCTTGCGTCGCTTCTTTCGGATTATCGAAATCTAACAGATTATCACCAAATAACATGATTAATTTATGGTTTTGGCGTACTTTGTCACGACGCGCAGATTTGTCTTTTTCGTTTTTATCTTTTAACATAATATGTTCTTTATCTGCTTGTGGAAGACCTTGATTCTTCAAATTCTCTTGAGTCGGTTTAAAATCTTCATCCTGATCTCTATCAGATATGTAATAAATATCGACACCTTTTTTATCAGCATAGTTCAAGAAATCTTTCGCGCCGTACACCGGTTTCGCTTGTGCAGACTCAACCCACTCATGCCAACCATCAGGATGAGACTTATTATTTAAAGATGCGTAGCCTTGATAAGGAGAATTGTCTAATACTGTTTCGTCAATATCGAGCGCAATCGCCAACTTTTTCTTACCTTTATTATTCTTGATTTCGCGATCTAAATTCGCCTTCGCAGTATTATAACCCTGCGCATATAACGCTTTCGCTTCCGCCGAGTTCTGATACCATGACACTGCCATATAGTTCTGAACACCGAGATCAGTTTGACTCGCAGGCGTTTGAGTTTGCGTACTTTGACTTGGCGCCGTTTGATGCGCACCTCCACCAGATGCCTGAGTAGTGAGTGGCGTAGATACAGTTACAGCCCCCGCGAGTGCGACAGCCGATACATATTTTGTAAAACGATTCATAAAGTCACCTCATTAAATAATTATCTTACATAATTACATTCTACTATATGTTTAAGTTGGAAAATAGATAGAATTAAATTTATTGAAATAACTTTATGAGTGTAAGTTGAATTTATTTAAAATTACCAAATATGTGGTTGAGCAAAAGTGGTACATTTTAACCTATTGAGTTTTACGTGGAAAGAAAGCAAAAATAACAAAAGTTACGAGCAAGATTAAGATAAATTGAATAACGCTGAGAACGATGGCGAAACTATTAGCGGTAAAAGGTTTAAAATAACCTACCGTTTTATCAATATCGATGAAAAGCTGTACACAAACCCAAGAAATGAAGATGCCAATAACTCGACTTATGAACATACTGACTCGCGTTTTGAGTTTAACTTTAAAAAAAGTAATGCTAATTAAGAAAACAACGATGAGATAAGGAATATAGCCGATCGTTGAACCCGTTTGATAGTCAGTCATCATGCCGATAAACTCTAGTGGGAATAGGGATAAAATAAATGCAATAATTCTAAAATATTTCATTTAATCATTTCACCTTTTAATAATTTTATGTCTTGAGTGTAGCATTAAGGAAAGAATAATTAAAATTATAGGAGAGGGGGATATAAAATACGGCTATTTGAGAAGCGGTTGACGATCTGAGTATTATTGGTTTGAATATGCATTTAAGTTTTGCAATTAGAGAGACATTGATGTATAATCACGTTAATAAGTATTTCAACCATTAATACACCAAACCCCCTCACTATGGCCGTAGTGAGGGGGTTTTATGTAGTGATGGTTAACGTCGTCTTTTTTTGTCGTTGCGACTACGTAACCATTGCGTAAAAGTCGCAACGATACAGCCACTAATAATAGTGACTATAAATTGAGTAAGTATCTCAACCATCGCAATACACCTCCTTCCTACGTCATATTTGACGTCCGAAGCAGAGACGACTTCTATATTATACCAAGTAATTGTTATGAGAATAACTTATAACACTCAGGATTATAAAAAATATATAAATTAATTTTTTATATAGAAGTACATTTCGTATTTTGAATAATAATGAGAATAAGTGTACGTAAGCTCTATTTATTGCTAGTATCCTATACATATTCTTCATATTTAGCTCTAAATAGTACCGTTTTAATCGCGGTTATATTATACACTTTTTAAATAGTGTATAATAATATAAGGAACTAAAGTTCAATGATAGTCACACCAGACGCTTCACTACTTCTATAGTGTCAGTTTTTATGTGGTGATGACTAATGTCATCAATTTTTATTGTTGCGCTTACTTAGCCAATGAGTAAAATACGCAACAGCTAAACCGCTAAAGATTGTGGTTGTAATCTTAGTAAAAATCTTAGCTGCACAATTGTTAATTCTCCTTATTATGTGACGTAGTGAGGAGTTTTTCATTGAATAAAGTAGTTTCTAATACATTGATTTATCCTAAAGTTTGTACAGAGAAGGAACAAATGCATATATGCTTTGCAATTCGTTGAGCACTGGGATATAATTATATTGTAAAAGCTCTATCATAGAAACACCAAACCCCTCACTACGGCAATAGTGAGGGGTTTTATACGGTGATGGCTACTGTCGTCACTTTTTACGATCATTGCGATTACGTAGCCATTGTGCAAATATCGCAACGATACAACCACTAATTATTGTGGTTGTAACTTGTATAACAAGCTCTATCATGAGGAAACACCTCTTTTCTGTGTCTTTATTTATCACAGTAGATATGACGACGCCTATATTATACCAAGTAATTAACTTTAGAATAATTCAAAACACCTATAAATATAAAAAATAACAGAAATTGAATTTATATATAGAAGTACACTGCGTATTTTAAGAAACATTTAGAAATAGTGTGTTTAGTCTCTATTTTTAGCCAGTTTCTACATATATTTTTAAGTTTTAGCTCTGAACATTACTGTTTCTAGACTTTTTATACTATACATTTTTTAAACGATAGTGTATAATGGGTTTAAATAGAAATACTTTATAGGAAACAATAGCTTTCACAGTATTATAATCGTAGAACCTAAGGGTACGGTGGAGCATTATCATCTTTTCACTATTACGTAGCTATTGCGTAAAAATCGCGACGAAAAACCACTAAGGACTAGAGCAATAATATTGAGTGACACGATTAGCATTGCAATACACCTCTTTCCTGCACTGGAAATAACACAGAAGATATGACGACATTTTTATTATTATTCAGAAAGATAATGTTCATTATCAACTAATGCTTCGATATGATTTTGTGAAAGTGAATCGGTTGTTTGCTATGAATAAGTTCCCTTGCTACTGGAATAGTGAGGGACTTTTTTTGCTATTTTGAGTCGTAAATTCTGTGAATATGATAGAGTATTTGTGTTGTAAGTTATTTTATATAAATTCTTATACAATATAGGTGGGGGATGACTATGACACATGAAATCTTGAATGATATTGAGCAGAATAACTACAAAACGATTTATAAACTATTAAGTAAGTCTTTTAAGAAAAAGTTGAAAAAAAGAAATTTGAAGAAGATCTTCAAACGCTATAACAGTTATCAGTTTAATCACGTTCTATGTCGTGAAATGGATTGGAATGGCGGAAAGCGTTATATATGGCTAGATATAAATAACGGTGGTGGCATAAGGCTAGATATCAATTCTGAATCAGTAATTGTAGGTTTGCTATTTAAAATATTTGAATCTACAGGAGAGGCTAAAGAAACCAATCTTGAATATACCATGCCAATTAATGATCGATGGATGGTGTTCTGGGGCGGAGATAATGAATTACTAAACTATCATTATGTTTATAAAAATCAGCGTTATGCTTACGATCTATTTGTGAATGATGAAGGAAAGACTTATGCTAATAATCCCAAATCTAACAATAATTACTACGCATTTAATAAAGATGTGGTTGCTCCCGCTGATGGCACGATTCTCGATGTGGAAAATGAAGTGTATGATAATGAAGTAGGAACTATGAATGTAGATCAACCTGGAGGCAACTATGTGGTCATCAAACATAGAAATGATGAATATAGCTTTATTGCGCATTTCAAGCAATATTCTATAGTGAAAGCGATTGGAGATGAGGTTAAACAAGGAGAACTACTAGGGCAATGTGGGAATTCTGGTAATTCTTCAGAGCCCCATATTCATTTTCAAGTTATGAATCGACCTTGCTTGAATTCATGTGAATCTCTAAAAATAAGATTTTGTAATGGTACAGAACCTATATTAGGAGATACTGTTACTAGTCAATAAATTAAAAAAGACGACGAAAGCGCCAAACTTTCAGTCGTCTTTATGGAGTGAGATGGCGACACCACCTCACTCCTATTTTTTATGCAGAAAGTGATTAAACGAGACCTAACCAGTGCCAATAAGTGAAACTAAAGACAACTACCAAAATGTAGCCTAATACTGTGATAGGTATGCCGGTTTTTAAGAAATCCTTAACTGTAAAGGTTTCTGTACCGTAAGCCAACATCGCTTGTGGCGAACTTACTGGAAGCAAGAATCCGAAACTGATGACGAATTGTTGAATCAAGACGAAACCGATAGATTGATCGCCGAGATGTAGCGTTGAAGTGAGTGAGATAAACACTGGGATCAACGCGGATGCTAAGCTGGTCGCACTAGCAAAACCTAGGTGAATAAGTATGTTGAATAATGAAATAAGTGCGATAGTTACTACAATCGGATAGTTGTCTAAACCGATGAGACCAAATGTCTTGTCACTGAGCCATTGTGCCGCGCCAGTTTGTAGTAGCACGTTACCGAGCGAGATACCAACACCGAAGACGATGACTGTTCCCCAAGGAATTTGTTTTTCAGCCTCTTTCCAAGACATAATTCCAATTTTTGGCGTTAACATGATAGCTAACGCGATTAAGATAATGGATGATGAGTCGATAGGGTGTAACACTTTTTCAGTCGCCCAGAAGATGAGCAGTAATAAAGAAATAACGATGAGTCGCCATTCTTTTCCAGTAATTGGGCCTAGCTCATTTAATTGTTTTTTCACTAACTCTTTACCGCCAGAAATTTCTTTCTGTTCAGGTGGCATGACTTTTAACATGATAAAGTATAGCGCGATTGACATGATGATGGACCATGGTGCGGCATATAAGAACCATTGACCCCATGACACATCGACGCCGAGTTTCGCGTTGATAAAGTTGATCGCAACGATGTTCTGAGCTGCGGCAGTCTTGATACCCACGTTCCATATGGACACGGCTTGAACCGCTGTCATGACAAGCAAACCGCCTAGTTTACTCTGCTTTGAAACACCAAATGCGGCAATCATTCCGAGCAAGATAGGGATGACGGCACCTGCACGAGCTGTTGCAGAAGGAACGAAGAATGCCAGCGCAATCGCAACTAATATTGTTCCAATGAGGATATTTTTCGTTTTATTTCCTACTACAGATAACACTAAAAGTGCAAGACGTTTGTGTAAATTAGTGATTTTCATCGCAGTTGCTAAAAATAGCGCTGCTGCTACCAAAGCGACTGCACTTGATGAGAAACCGCTGAATGCAAGTTTGAGTGCATTACCTGTACCCATGATGTCGTCGCCTTTTAAGACGTGACCGTTTGCTTGAGGATTACCCAACTCTTTAGTTAAATCTCCGACTGGACTGAATCCCACGAGCAAGATGATGAGCGCCACGACCATCGTAGACGAAACGGGATAAGTTACAGCTTCAGTCACCCATAAGATGACCGCAAAGAGGAGTATTGCGAGCGCACCTTTCGCCATGAATGGCAAGCTTTCTGGTGTTGGTAAAAGTAAAACGACGACCAGCGCGATGATACTAATAATTAACCATAGTGGCTTAAATGTAGTCTGTTTCTGATTTTTAATTTTTGTATTTTCTCCCATGTTAACGCTTCCTTTCTTTACATCTCTATTTTACTAAGAAATGTGATACAATTCATTACTTTGTTAAAATTTTCACAAATTATTGCAGAAAAAGATTTTCATAGATAGAAAAATATCGTGTGAGTTAAATGAAAAGCTGCTAGCGCGGAGGCTAACAGCTTTAAAGTATTTGTAGAGAAGTTTTATGTGAAAGGTCTGAAACTGTATTTTAAAAAGTGTCAGAAAATCAAGTCTTACAGAAATTCAGAAAAACACTTTGTATACACTCAATTAATCTTTAACGGCATCAGGTTCTTCTGGTAAGAGCTGACCGCCATCAACGACGAGACTTTGTCCTGTAATAAATTTCGCTTCTTTAGCCGCAAAGAAAGCTACCGCGTAACCGATATCAGCTGGTTCGCCTAATTCGTGAGTAGGGATAATCTTACGAGTACCGTCGAGATAGGCTTCACCTTGAGCTTGAAGTCCTGCTGTGAGAACGTTACCTGGTTGAACCGCATTAACAGTGATACCGTATTTCGCATATTCGAGCGCAGCACTACGCATGTAACCGAGTTGACCCGCTTTCGTAGCACCATAGTGCGCCCATCCTGGATAACCTGTAATCGGTCCAGTTACTGAAGAAGTAATGATGACACGGCCATATTGTTGTTTTTTCATTTCTTTTAAAACGGCTTGAGTAACGAAGAACATACCTTTTAAGTTGATGTTTTGAATATAATCCCAGTCTTCCTCTGTTAAATCTTCAATTTCAATTTGTGGATAAACACCCGTATTAGAGGCAAGAATATCAATTTTATCAAACTCTTTAACGATTTGATCCACGATGTCTTGAACGGCTTGTTTATCAGTGACATCCATTTTATAGAATTTACCGTTAAGCGCCTCTGCAGTCTTTTGACCTTGTTCTTCATCTATGTCGCCGATGATGACTTTAGCACCAGCTTCTGCGAGTGATTCAGAAATACCTTTACCGATACCATTCGCACCACCTGTGACTAAAGCAACTTGATTCGTTAAATCTAACATATTAACACGCTCCCTCTTACTTTCTTCACTATTACTATTCCCTCTTTTATTCACAATTTCAGCTCTATACGGTGAAAGTAATGAAGTTTCTGTGACTTTCGTGTTGTTCAATAACTTTAAAATATTGTAACTAAATATATTAAAAAAGTGGTATAATAAGTTGAAATTAATTAAGGAGTAGAGAAAATGAAAAAATACTTAATTACACTCGTACTTATTTCAGTATTAACACTAAGTGCATGCGGAGAGAACAAAGACACATCTAAGAAAAATAATCATGAAGATCATAAAACACATAAAACAGCTAAAGAAGATAAAGAGACACAACATCAAGATGACCACCAAAAATTTGGATTTAAAGAAGATGAAGATAGCGATCAATCAGCGAGTAACACCCAAACTAATGAGTCTCAAAGCGAGGGAAGTGGACAGCAGAGTAGTGGGGACAGTCAGCAAGCAGGAAATGAACAAAATGCCAATGATTCACAAATGCAAGAAATAGAGGAGTACGAAGCTTACCTAAGAAATAAAGAGACTATGACACCGTCTGATTTAGAACATTACAATGACTTAGTTGGTGATCGTGAATTACCAGGGGATTTCGCTGAACGTACAGGACATAATGGTGTTGGTCCAGAAGAATAACAACAATGGAATGTCTAGCGAAAATTAATATTTTGCCCAGTATGCCTACTCAATTCTAAGAAACAGTTTAATAGTACTTATCTATCTTATCTCTTCATTATTTCAAATAGTGGGGAGATTTTATTTGAGAAGATAATCTCACTCGTTTCTTAATTTATGCTAGGCTAGAGATAACTGAAATTCACAATACGGAGGTACAATTGTGCGTACATTAAGCACTTTTCTATTACTCATTGTCGGCAGTTTAGCCATGGTGGGTTACATACTTTATCGTTTAATTACAAATCAGCCGTTGATCACTCCAACTTTCTGGTTTGGCCTTGCCCTCTGGGGATTGGTTGGAATAGCATTTATTGTCTTTCTTATTTCCCGGGGAATGATGTACAAGATTTACAAGCATGATTATCACAAAGCTGAGCAGAATTATGACTTAAATTTAGCAGCCAACGAATATTACTACCATGCGCCGAGACTTGCTTTCGCTAATCAAACGATTACGGTACATGGCAAACCTGAGATGTCTTTTCAACTTCATACGGAAAGTAAGTTTCAGAACTGGCTTTATATCTATGTAGGATGGCCGCTCACGAGTATTGAGCTGACATCTGCAGACCATAGAGTGGAACTGAAACGCATTAATCCGTTTTCGTTGCGGGTAAGATATTATGTTTATGTAGATAACCAATATGTAGGAATTTATAGGAAGAAGCGGCTCATTAGTGAGAAAGCGTATTTTAGTAAAATGGCCTATAAATTGATTACAGATAATAATAAAATGATTGAGTTGGATAAAGGTTATGAAAGTACTGTGACCCAAATTACGCACGGTCGCGATAAATTGCTCACTGCTTTTAAAGGTCAACAAGATGAGATTCGCTATGCGATTCAGGTAAGAGGAATTTCTCAAAAGTTGAGAGTAGAGAAAGCGCTCAGTGATTTACCTGTACCTATTGAAATATTAATTGCACTCTACGTTCAAACGAATCTAAATAGCGAAGAAGAACTTAAAATCTTCAATAACGTAGCGATGGGACCGATGAGTGGTCCAAGATTCTAGAAAATTAAGCTTAGATAGATGAGATATTGAGAAATTGATAGGTAGCCAATTCTAAATAAAGGAAGTGTAGATATGTTCAAAAAGTCAAAACCTCAAGAGTTTGATAACAAAGAAGTCATTCAAGGGTTGAACTTGCGAGAAGGAGACTATTTCTATCAAACGCCCCTTATGATTTGGAAAGATGATCCGATTACGATTTATAATGCAGATTCTGAAGAAATGACTTTTACCCCTTGGTTTAAATCGAAATTTTATCGTTGGATTTACTATATGGGAGGCGGAAGTTATCAAGGGGCTGTGATTAACTCCGAACATCATCAAGTTTGGCTCAAACGGACGAATTGGTTTATGTATAATGCGAAATACGATGTTTACCTTGATGGTGAGAAGATTGGCGTATACCGTAAACAGAAACCTATTAAAGAGAAAGGGTTTAAGAAACAGTTGGCCTATAAACTCTTCATCGACGAACGCGAATTTGAGCTTTCTAATCCATATCTCAGTACAGAAATTGAAATTACAGAAAATGAAAAAGTGTTCTTTGAGGCGAAGCGGTCATTCTTCGACTTAGGTAAAAATAAAGTGACGCAAAAACGCGGTGAACAGCATCGTATTCACATGACTGAGCATGCCACAGACTATCCACCAGAATTATGGCTCGCCCTTTATGCCCAAGCGATAATGAATTTGCATATTGAGCGAAGTCAAAGTGCCTCATCGGCAGGGCAGGGGCAGGTAGTTAATATCAACCAGTAAACACTACTACAATAGAGGTTAGACTTACAGGAGTCTAGCCTTTTTACTATGTTATGAAAAATGGATTGAATGTAAGTGGATTTAAAGAAAATGATCTAGATTCATTACACAATGTTAAAAATGATATTGGTATATTATGCAGTAAGAGGTGAGAAGATGAAAGTAAGTAGTCAAATTAAAAAATTTCGTCTGAATGCGGAAATGACGCAAACAGAATTAGCAGAAAAACTTTACACAACAAGACAAACAGTTTCTAAGTGGGAGCAAGGCACTATCGAACCGAATATAGAGATGTTGATTCAATTAGCGCAACTATTCGATGTTACTGCAGATGAACTTATAACAGGAGAGCAAAGCATAAGTGAATCTTCACAGACACAGATTACTAACCCAACTAATATGTGGGATTTTCTTATTAAAAGATGGTGGGTGATTATTATTGCTTTAATAATAATTTGCGGAACACTTGGACAAATATTTGCATCGTAAACTATTGAATAAGGAGAATAGTAATGAAGCTTATAGTTAAGACATTGAAAATCATAGGTGTCATTATTAGTGCTTTTATCATTACCGTTATTGCTCAAAATTTAGGTATATTATGGCATTTATTTCATTGGTATCGAATTGAAAGTATACTGCATGCTATAACTTATATTATTGCTACGTACATACTTATTAAGTTATTTATTACTAAGGTACTTAATGATAAATTATCACATTATAACATTAAGCCATTTCGATTTTATCCAAGTATGCTGATACTTGGAATCTTAATACCGACATTAACTATCGTTGTTTATATACTTTTTGTAGATGGTCATTTCGAGCTTCCGAATTATAATAATGAAACAATGTACACTCAAATTATAGATAGTGTATTTATAGGGAGTATCGCTGCACCTATAGTAGAAGAGATGGCCGTAAGAGGAGTAATGTTGAGTTATATATCTAAGAAAAGTAACATATATGTGGCAGTAATGATTCCAAGTATACTTTTCGCTTCTTTTCATTTATTTAATGGTATGTTAAATGGTATGAGTCTACTTTTACTAATAATTAGTGGAACTTTGGCTGGCGTATTATATAGTTTAGCAACAATTACTTTTAATAATATATGGGCAAGTATTTATTTACATATGATGTGGAATTTATTTGGTTTAATTAACATTAGCCCACACAATGAGGGAATAGGAGTGCTACAGTATACTATTAAAACGAATAACATTGCTTTAACAGGCGGTGAATATGGTATGGATACCTCTATAATCTCAGTATGTTTCTACATTATAGGGATTGCAGTACTTGGAGTTATGTATTATAAGAAAAAAGTGGGCAATAGCTAAAGAATGAATGGAAGAGATTATAAAAGAGAAATTGAAGTAATTTCATGAATAAGCTGAATCACTAGCAATTGTCCAAAGAGAATAAGGCTGTGGCGTTATTCAAAAGTAAATTATGAGATAGTAGTAACTTTTTGTTTAGTTAAAATTGGTCCCCTAGACAAGAGAAAACTGTCAAAATGAAAACAATAGTTTTTATAAATCTTATTTAACGCTTCCCTTTTACAAATCTATTTACTTATCAAAATTTCTAGTATAAACTAAAAGTGGTTATAACCAGTTAGGAGTTCTTATGAGTAATTTGCAAATGCCTTTGTATCTTCAAGTGTTTGAGGATCTCAAAGATAAGATCAAGAATCGAATATACAAAGAGGGGGAGAAGCTCCCTTCTGAACGGCAATTGTCACTTGAGTATGATGTGAGTCGGATTACGATTCGTGAGGCGTTGAAGCATCTGGAGGAGCATCAGTATCTCCGCACTGAGCACGGTCGCGGTTCTTACGTCTTGGGCAACCAATACAACCAGATGTTGGATAATCTCTATAGTTTCAAGGACGAAATTGTTAAAAATGGGGATACGCCACGCACGATTATGCTTAGTATTGAAGCGATTGAACCGCCCTCATATGTGCAACAACACATGCAATTGACGGAATTTCAGAAAGTGTATAAATTGCGTCGTTTACGTCTTTCAAATGAGAAACCGCTTATTTACGAAACGACGTATTTGCCGCTCCACATGTGTGAAGGTCTCGATCGCTTTGACTTCAACCAGCACTCACTCTACGAGACATTGCATGATTACTATCAAATTGAAATCGATTATGCGTATGAAACGTTAACTTCGCGTAAAATGTCTACGACGGAAGCGACGTATCTTGAGACGGAACCGAACGATGTATGTATGTTTATCGAGCGTCATAGTTATGTCGATAATCGTATCGTCGAATTTACAGAATCTGTAGCAAAAGCACAAGACTACAAATATACGGTGAAGTTGATTCAGAATCGAAAATAATGCGTTTTATCTAATGAGGTGGGGCACCACATTTTGATTTTAGTAGGCAATAGATGCGTTTTGGCTTGATAGAGCTAGGTGCCGGTTTTTCAAATTTGGCAGGTGCCACAACCTTACCATCAGCGTTCATTCTTAAATGATCCAGGTAGGATAGCCTTACCATCGACGCATTTTCTCGAATAAGGTCAAGCAGTACAACCATACCAGAATCTGCCTACCACCATCGCATTTTACCAAACGTAACTATTCAGAACACGCATAACCTGAGGCGAGTCGCAATTTCAACCCAATACGGACTCGTCATTTCTACTAAATTAACTGGTTATGACAACATAACCAATTTCGGAGGTGTAAGGGATGTTACATGAAACACATACTTACAAAGAAATTCGGCAACAACCGGAGATGTGGCGTCGCACGCGTGATATCGTGGCCGATCGCCAAGAGGCATTCAACGCGTTCAAGTCGCTTGTGAACAACTATGCTGATGGGCGTCCGGTCAAGGTTCTCTTCACTGGTGCGGGTTCTTCGGCCTACGTGGGAGACACGCTACGTCTATCAGAAATCAATCAGCTACATCCAGATTGGGAGTTTGAAAATGTATCGACAACGCATTTCGTAACGAGCCCTCAATCTTACATCGAATCTAACAAAGTTTACGTCGTGGTGTCCTTCGCGCGTTCAGGCAATAGTCCTGAGACGAAAGGCACTGTAGAGTTGACGAATCAAACTACGCCACACGTCTTCCATATTTTTATCACGAATAACAAGGATGGGTACTTAGCGCAATATGAAGCGGACAATGTCTTCCGCATCGTGCTTCCTGAAGAGACGAACGACAAGTCACTCGCGATGACGTCGAGTTTCTCAAGCATGTTACTGGCGGCGTACTTACTCTTTGGTGGCGAAGTGACCGACCACTTCTATGACACGATTGAGAAATACTTTACAGAACTTGAAATTATCGTTAACCAAGTGGCCTCAAATATTCAATTCCGCAAAGTGTTCTACGTCGGTACAGGGCTCATCGGCGAGATTACGCGTGAAGTGGCGCTGAAACTTAATGAGCTTACGGGTGGTCGTATCGAGATTCAACGTGAGACGACGCTCGGTTTCCGTCATGGTCCGAAAGCGGGTCTCAACGATAATTCGCTCTTTATCATGCTGCGTAGTAATGACGCTTACCGTCGCCGTTACGAGACGGATCTCATTCACGAGATTGAGGATGGCCAGACAGATTATGAGATTCTGATTCTCGGTCGCGACGAGTCGGACTCTGAGTTTGCGACGGAGCTGGACTTCGTGACGGACTTCAATGATTTCGAGCTCGCGTTGACGTATATCATCTTTGGTCAGCTCTTGGCGAGTAAGAAGTCGGTGAGTTTCGGTCTGAACCCTGATGACCCGAGTCCGGATGGCTTTATTAACCGCGTCGTGAAAGGCGTGACGATTTATGAGTACGAAGGGTAAGGGCACGCTATGACGATAGTGACACATACCTTTAACACTTCTGTCGACATCACATACACGGTGCCCGAGTTTCTCTTGGGCGAAGTTCACCGTCCGACTGAGACGATTAAAAATGCGGGAGGCAAGGGCATCAACGTTTCAAAGGTGTTGGCACAACTAGGCGCGGACCTACAAGCATTTGCCTATCTCGGTGGTGCGAATGGTCGATGGATAGCGGACCAACTGGAGGGTTTAGACATCACGGTGTCTGCGGTCACGATTGAAGGCGAGACGCGACAGTGTTTGGCGATTAATGATGGTCAGCATCAGACGGAGGTGTTGGAAAAGGGACCTGTTATATCACAGGAAGCACAAGCGAAGTATATAGAGCAGTTGATGGCTCACACACATCCAGAGGTCATGACCATCAGCGGAAGTTCACCGCAGTTTGAAGGTGCTACGGCACTTGAACATTTACGCGAGGTACTTTCTACCGCCCAAGCCCAATACACGATTCTCGATACACGTGCTGATGATTTAAAGACTGCACTCGACAGTGGTCTTCCGATTCACTGTATCAAGCCGAATGAAGATGAGTTTGCGCAATTAGTAGGCGAACATCCAGATACGGAGAAAAATTTTTACCGACTCATGAAAACGCATACATCGCTCAAAGACGTCGATGTTTTCCTAACGTTAGGTGCACGCGGCGCCATTATCAAACTCGACAATCACATCTACCGTGCCACCGTACCGACGATTCAAGCTGTCAACGCAGTAGGGTCAGGAGATTCAACCGTGGCAGGCATCGCGTTTGGTAGGACACATTTTAAACAACAGCCTGAACAACTCATACGACACGCCCTCGCATGTGGCATGTCGAACGCACTGCAGAAAGAAACTGGAAAGATTAATATAGCGCAAGTGGAACACTTTGCGACACAAATTCAAGTGGAGATGGTATAGATGACAAGCAAAGATTTAACCCCATTACTAGACGAGCGCGGTATCTTCGCCGCAATCGCAATCGATCAACGTGGCGCTTTGAAACGCCTCTTACAAGATCAAGCTACAGACGAGAATATGAGTGCCTTCAAAGGGCTCGTATCTGAAATCCTCACGCCGCATGGTTCGAGTATCTTGCTCGATCCAGAATACGGTTTGCCGGCATCCAAACGTCGTGATGCGCATGCAGGCCTCATCCTATCTTACGAACAAACAGGTTATGACAAAGGTGACGACCGACGCTTACCTCGCTTGGTGTTGAATCAGTCCGTACAACGATTAAAAGAAGCGGGCGCAGATGCAGTGAAGATCTTGCTGTATTACGACGTGGACGATACTGAGGAGACGAACGCGATCAAGCATGCTTTCGTCGAGCGTGTCGGTAGTGAATGTGAAGCGGAACAAATGCCGTACTTACTCGAAATCCTGACTTACGATAGCCAGTTACAGGATGAAAAAAGCGCAGAATATGCGAAATTGCGCCCATCGAAAGTCATTCGTTCGATGAAAGTCTTTAGTGACCCACGCTATAAAGTGGATGTACTCAAAGTCGAAACACCGACAAATATGAATTTCGTTGAAGGATTAGGTGGCGAAACACCTGTTTATACGCAAGAAGAAGCAGCCGAACACTTCAAAGCACAAGCTGAAAGTACAACATTACCGTACATCTTCTTAAGTGGCGGCATCTCAGCAGACCTCTTCCAACGCACATTAACTTTCGCGAAAGAATCAGGCTCAACGTTTAACGGCGTGTTATGTGGTCGTGCAACATGGAAAGGTGCGACCGAAGCATTCGTCAAAGAAGGCGAAGCAGCTGCACGTCAATGGATCGCAGAAGAAGGACTTCACAACCTACAAGCACTCAATGAGGTGAACGAGCGTTATGCGACGCCGATAGAATAAGGTAAAGCGTTGATATAATAGTCGAAATTAGATAAATATATACAATAAATACCACTTTCATTTCGATGTTGGTAGAAGAACAAGTGATGTTTCTTCTATAATGTTGAGGTGGAAGTGGTTTTTTATGAATGATGAATTGTCGATTTAGAAGGTTAGAGAAAATGGGGATATTTGGCGTGTTTATAGTATGGATTGGGATATCATTACTTTTAATTATTTAAGGGATTCATAGTTTAAAGACGGGAGAAATGTTCCCAATCAAAGATCTGTGGCAATGTATTTTATTATGGGTTGTTACGTTAATTGTAATGATAGTTTTTGTTTTATACAGAAGATATACACAAAAACAATTCTCTAAAGTATATAATGACGAAAAAATTCATAATCTGCGAACTTTTGAAGATGGGCAATACTTCTATCAAGCACCATATGTGACAATGGATAAGCAATACATTCCGATACTTGGTCATAAGACTATGTATTACACTGCTAACTTTAATAATATTATTCAAAAGTGGATAAGTATTACTGGATTCTTTCCACTCTTTGGAGTGTTTGTTAAGTCAGACAATTATACAGTTAAGATAAAGCGAATAAAATTTTGGTCTTTACATGCACATTATGAAGTTTATTTAGATAATACTTATATCGGATCTTTGAGAATGCAGAAGTTATTTAAAGAGAAGGGGATGAAACAGCAACTTCCTTTCATCTTTGATTCAAACAAAGGTGTTTATCAATTTAACAATCCTTACTTTAGTATGAAGACAGTGATTTTAAAGGATAATGTTGAAGTATTTTCTGCTGAAAGAAGCTTTTTTGATATGAGTAAAAGTCAAGTTACTAAAAGAAGAGGAGAGCGACACAATATCAGGGTTCAGAAGGATAATGAGAATACATATCCAGATGAAGTATTAATCGCTTTGTACATACAAGTAATGTTGAATAAGAGAACCGAGAATAACGGATAAGATCTCGATTCTTACATTTCCACCCTATAAAAGATAGTAACTATCAGTTTGTAGACAATATAAATATTTTGTTACCATATAATTGTTAGACTATATATCGATTATAGAGAAAAAGGAAGATATGTATGGAATTTAAGAAATTATTGATAGGTGTGGCAGCCTCGACGTTACTTTTAGGGGCATGCGGAAATGTAGAAAATCACGAGGATTCTGATAAAAAATCCAACGACCCAGACAAAGAACAGCATGATAAAGATAAGAAATCTAATGATGACAAAGACAATAACTCAAATAGTGATAACTCTGAAGATGTAGGCACTACAAGTGATCAAGATCAAGGTCAAGCGAATAATGGTAATAATGGCGGTAATGAAACACACAATGTTTACAATGAATATAATACGACAAATAATACAGAAACCAACAACACTGATAGCAATAACGTAGACAGTGGAGATAAAGAAGATAATAGTTCAGTAGAAACGAATTCGAATTACCAACAAGATAATTCACAAGACAACTCTAAAAACGATAATTCGTCAGGTAGCCATAATAATACTAACGAAGAGAATAGCAATAACAGTAACCAACAAAATGATGTAGGTAACGATAAATCAGAAAATGTTCAACAAAGTCAAGATAATTCAGTAGGTAAGACGGAAAACAAAGATTCTAACAATACTTCACAAAAACAAGACAATTCCGTGGATAAAAAACAAAACAATAACTCAGATCATAACGACCAGAATGATGATAAATCTACAAATAAAGGTGACAACGATAATTCAAATAATGTGAATCAAGAACAGGATAATTCCGTGAATAAAGATGAGAACGATGATTCTAATGATGAGGACGAAGAGAAAGGTGAGGTTTCCGAAAAGGAGCAGTAGATAAGGTGTACCAGGAGCATGGTACTGGTGGACATAAAAAGGACGAATACCACATCAATAAATCTAAAAGTACGAAAGATAAATACTTTGTAGAATTTCCTGGTATGCATGGTGATGACTTTCCAGAACCGCTTGCGACATGGGTAGATAAAGAAACAGGAAAGGTAGATAAACCATTTGATAACTCTACACTTGAACAGAAGAGAAGATTTGAAGAGCATAAAAAAGCCGAAGAACAGAATAATAACAGGAAGTAAGACTGTTAAGAGCGTCCCTTGCCGTTGAGTAAGGGGCATTTTCTATTAAGAGAATAATAAGGAGTGTTTAAGTGAAAAGTTTCTTTGTTGTTATCTCAAATATATTGATTTAATATTTTGAGAAAAGGTTATCTTTTTGATATGCAACTAAATATAGTATTATAAATATATGAAATCACTAAAAAAAGATAAAGGTGATAGGATGATACGAGAACTAAGTGATATATTAATAACAATTCTAGAAGACTATAAAGATCAATCGAGAGAAGCTTCTAAATTTGCTGGTAACTATTTAGGTAATGCGCTTAAAGATGATTTTAAGAAAGAATTAAACAACAACTTACTGAGTACAAATAAACAATATAATTTAAAAGGATCAATTGGACAGGGAAAATGGGCAGAAATTCCTTGGTTTAAAATCGCTTCTTCAAAAAATAACATCCATAAAGATACCCAAAATGGATACTATATTGTATATTTATTTGATGCAGAAATGCGAGGCGTATACTTAAGTCTGAATCAGGGGTGGACATATTTTAGAGAAAAATACGGCTCTAAAACTGGATTAACTAGAATAAATAGTATTTCAGATAAAGTTATTAAAGAATTACAGCTAAAGACTACGAATTTCGATCGAAATATTAATTTACATAGTAATTCTTCGTATGCTAAAGGCTATGAAGCAGGGCATATTATCGGTAAGTATTATTCTTTGCAGGAATTAAAAAGTTTAGAAGGCGATAACAAGTTATTCAATGATTTGAATGAGCTATTAGAAATTTATGAAAATCTTATTACTTTAATTGGAGAAAAAAGAACGTTTGCTGAATTCAACCAAGAGTTATTACTTAATGAAGATAATCAATTTACCGATGACGATGAGGAGAGCTATCAGAAAGTTATAAACCAAGAAAATGGAGTTAAAATAAATACAGAAGAAATAACTAACACTCCTAGAAAAAGAAAAGAAATGGTGAAGAAGAGAAGCGGAATAGAACAATACCCTAGAGATAAAAGAATGGGAATGAAGGCATTAGAAAGAGCTAATTATACTTGTGAATATCACCCTGAATTTCCTACGTTTAAAAGTAAAAATACTAATAAAGATTATATGGAAGCACATCATTTAATACCTATAGAATACGCAGAAGGCTTTGATTATGATATAGATCAGATTTCTAATATTATATGTCTTAACCCTTTATGTCATAGAATGATTCACTATGGTACGGATGAACAAAAATCTAAGATGATAGAAATATTTTATTCTGAAAGAAAAGAGGAGTTAAAGGAGGCAAATATTGAAATAGAACTGCATGAATTGAAAAGTATGTATGGCTTGTAGAAAAGTCTACTATTGAGCTTGAGCAAAGTGAATTTGCTTAGGCTCTTTTTTCGTGAGAAAGATAGGCAAAAAATATAACTAATTTTATCGTAGGAAATAATTTCATTACAACTCTTTTCACCACCAAACGTACTCCCCAATAATTAAATTATTTGTGATATAGTGGTTAAGTTATTTAAATTGATAGAAAGAAGGATTGTTATGTTTTCTATTGCAATTTCTGCAATAACGCCCATAGTCCTACTTTTAATTATTGGGTATTATGCGAGTGTCAAAAAACATTTTACGCTCAGTGATAGCAACACGTTTAATCTCATTGTGATTCAATATCTCTTACCATTCAGTTTATTTTCATCTATATTATCCATTCCTATCAAGACTTTGTTACATAATTTGAATTTATTTTTTATCATATTTTTCTCACTCAGCATCTTTATGATTTGTTTCACACTGATCTTACATTACATATGTTCACTACCGACTGAAAAGACGGCCTTACGAAGTTTAGCTTACTCATCAGCAGCAGTTCCTTTTATCGGGAAACCGATTCTCGCACCTTTCATGAGTAACGACATTACTACCGTGCTCATCGTATCAGCAGCGTTTGCTATTGCGTTGGTTCAACAACCGATGACTTTCATCATGCTTGCTTCACAGAATAATAAACATAACGTCTCATTTATGAGAAATTTATTGATCACTTTAAAGGAACCTGTGATATTGGCGCCTATTGTGGCCGTCATCTTACTTTTAGTACGTTTCCCGATGCCACACGTCATCATAAAGACGGGTGAAATTATGGGGATGGCCATTCCTGCAATTGCGATGTTTACGTCAGGAATTATTCTCTATACACAAAAAATTGCTTTTAACTTTAACGTGATACTTTCTGTTATTATTCGAAATATCGTTACACCACTCATTGTTATTTTTATGTTAAAAATACTCCACTGTTCTTATGAAACGATTCACTATACAGCATTAGCGGTCAGTATTCCTGTGGGTTCTGTAGTAGTAATTATGGCGATCAAATTCAACACGTTGCAGAAAGAGATGGCCTCCACGCTGTTCTGTAGTACGGTACTTTCCATCGTCACAATTCCACTAATCCTAACGTTAACGAAGTGGATTGTTTAGTTTTTTCAGTAGGTTAACGCTTTAAAATTAATTTTAAAGCAATATAATACAAAGTTAAAAAAGCATTAACAATGATAAGTGACGTGTCTATAATTAGATTTCTAAATATATTGCGATGAAATATGATGTGTGATAAGTTCGAGATACAAAGGCTACGGGATGACATGTTGTCTCGACCTTTGAAACTTCTGAGCGCAACAACGCTTACGGGCACGTTAGCGAGCAGAACATATATTGGGAACACGGCGATAGATTTAGGGATATATTACAGTTATTTTGATGAAGCTTCTCTCTTAGAGTAAAGAGGGAGGCTTTTAGTATGTAAGATAGTAAAAGAGCCCTTTATGATTCACTCATAAAAGACTCTAATCAGAAATTCACTTAATAAATGATACCACGATGAAATTAAAGGTTATCTAACGGCACTGCGTACTTAATATAGAACTCACATAAAACTTGAATTAGGCTGCTAATTTTCTGTATTGCACAGTATATAAGTAGCCTAATTTTTTGGTGATTTCGATTATTCTAATAGATTTAATTACTTCATCATTATTCTTTATTCTTTGGCTTCTATTTTCTTGACGAGGGGAACGAACCAGCAATTACCAATAATGGAATAAATATCATGAAATAGTAATTATCAAGCTTTATCTTTTTCGGTTGTAAAAGCCATTAAGATATCAAAACAATTAATTACCTTTGTTTAGGTTTATTAAGAAGTATCAAATGATCGGTAAACAGATGAAATAGAACAGTATATTACTTTAACACTCTTATTATATTATTTTTTGTAAAGTTCTTCGTCTAAAAGATACTTATAATAAGATTCTTTTTTCTTTAAATCTGTTTCACCCGTTACTTTATATTCTTTATTATTCGTCCATGGCGCTGGTGATGGTGTTATGTGATATTCGTAAACACTATGTGGTTGATCTTTAAAGATAATATCTTTTTCAGCATATCCCATCGCAATATTATAACTCATCTTTGTATGTTTTATTTTTTCATCCCAACCTTTTCGTTCTATAACATGGTCAATAACTTCTTCGCTCTTATGTTTCTGATAAGTAATAACACTAAAGAATAGGACTACTAAGATAAAAATAATACTAATAAAAGAAATTGTTAAGATTTTTAAGAATTTATTCATTTTAGTATAACTCTCCTTTTAAATGAATTTTTATGATAATGTTTATATATAGAATATTTTATCATAAAGGAGTTAAATTCTAATGAATAAAACGAAAAATTTTCTCGTAAAAATTCTATTAATTACATTATCAGTAATTGTAGTTATACCAGCACAATCTCATGCACAAGAAGACAATACTCAACCACATGATTATAGACAACAATATGATAATTTGGAAGAAAGAAATTTGATTGATGAATCTACCACTTACGAACAATGGAAAAAGTTCCAAGAAGACAGCTATCGTGCTAAAGATCAGATGGAACGAGAAGCACAACAAGAAATGAAACAACAGCAATTTCAAACATTTAAAAGAAAGAAGAAATTTAAACCAAGACGCGGAGATATTCTAATAACAAATAATGCATCGGTTGCTTCACTTGGTATTCCAGGACATGCAGCAATATATACTGGTCATGGATATATTGTAGAAATTAGAGGCCCTGGTCATCATCCAGCGAGAAATTCTTATAAAAAATTCATAAGTCATAAAAAAGCTAAATCTCGTGATAAATATTGGGTGAAAGTCTATCGAACTAGTAGGAAAAAAAGCAGAAACAAAGCTGCAAATTGGGCATTAAAGCAAGCAGGTAAAAAAAGTATTAGATACAGAATGAATGCAAATCCGTATTATAAACGTGATACATATTGTTCAAAACTTGTTTGGCAAGCGTATCGCTTCGGTGCAGGTAAAAAGTCCGTATATAAACAACCTGCCTATCACTATTTTGTTCCATATAATCTTCCTAAGAATATAAAAGGCACTAAAAAAGTAAAGACATTCTTCTAAAAGGATATAAATAATAAAGAATCTGAGGCCTATACTCAAAAGCATAAAGGAATTCTATCATTGTGGATATTTACAAAAATTTTATATGAAAATCATACTAAGTATAGATGAGAAATGTGAAGTCATTTGTGGATCAAAACTCCCCCTAAACTTTTAATCGGTTTGTACTGAACCCCAAAAGTTGTACTTTGGTTTAGTATAATATGCCAAAGGTTTGTCTTCTATATTCCGTAGGAGACAAGCCTTTTAATTTTGTTTTTATTCTCGTGTTATTATAGAAATTTGCATATTCATGTATTGCTCTTTCTAATTGTTGGAATGAGTCATACGTTTTTCCATAAAACATCTCTTGTTTTAACAATCCGAAGAAGTTTTCCATTAACGAATTATCTAAACAATTGGCTTTTCTAGACATACTTTGAAATATTTTATTTTCTTTAAGCTTATTAATATACGTTTTATGTTGATAATGCCAGCCTTGGTCTGAGTGTATCGTCATACGATAGTTTAGACTAGGCCGCTGATTTAAAATATTATTTAAAGCATCAATGACAATGTCTAATGTGGGACGGTTAGAAATACTGTAACTCAAAATTTCGCAATTGTATAAATCCATAAAAGGTGATAAATATAATTTAGTACTATCAGAGAGTTTGAATTCTGTGATATCAGTTATAATTTTTTGGAAAGGACGATCTGTATTAAAACGACGTTTTAATAAATTATCCGATATCTTGCCAATTTTTCCTTTATATGAACTATATTTGCGACTTTTATGATTAAACTTTGTACATGTCAATCCTAATTCTTTCATTAGTTTTCTTACTTTTTTATGATTGACGATTATTCCTCTATTTTTCAGAGCTTGAGTAACTCGACGATATCCATAAGTATAATCACTCTCCTCGCATATTTCTTTAATTGCTTTCATCACCTTATTATTTTTATTTGGCTTTTTGAAACGTTTTATCCAATAGTAATAGACTGATTTAGCTATTTCTGCAACTTTAAATAGGATGCTTAACCCATATTTTAAGGTTTCGTGTAGTTCGTTGATGATTTTTACTTTTTCCGAGGTTTTATTCCGTAATGTTGGGTCAAGCTTTGTAACTTTTTTTGATAAGCTATACCTGCTTTCAACATTTCATTTTCATTTCTAAGTCTTTTTAATTCTTCACGTTCACTTTCTGTTAATGGCAAGTCATTTCGTTTAATTGATGATTGCTTTCTTTTCATTTTAGAAGGTCTTCCTCTCCGCTTGTTGTCTAAACCGAGAAATCCCCCTTCATCAAATTTACGTTGCCAAGCAGCCAGCGTAGCTGGATTAGAAATTTTAAAATGATTAGCTGTTTCTCGGTAAGACAACTTATTTTCTTGTCTAAATTTTAAAACAGACACTTTAAAATCTCTAGTATATGCTTTCTTCTTCAGCTTTTTATCTAATCCTTTGGGACCAAACTCTAAGTACTGATTAACCCATCTTTTTAATAATGATGGATGTGCCAAATTATATTTTTTAGTTAAAGCTTTATAACCTAATGGACCATTTAAATATTCTTGTACTATTTTTAATTTAACTTCAAATTCATAATGTTTACCCAAAAAAGTGCACCCCTCAAAGTTAGATTTTTAAGTCCAACTTTTGGGGTGCACTTCAGTTGTGGGGGAGTTTAATCATAGAGCAACTTCTTGGAAAATATTAAAACCACTTTTTTAAACTAATGAGTATACTTGAACCAGGATAAGAAGTGGTGAATTTTTAACGTTGGATGACTAACTATGTTTTTGAAGTGTAGTGCCAAAATTAGCGATAAAACTAAATTTAAGATATTACCTCATTATAATAGGGGTAAGGGAAGTAATAAAAATGGTTTGAATTACTAATATTTATTATAATACTATTCGATGTAGCTTCAAATACTTCTATTATCTTTCTATTCTTTATTTGTATCCTCGTTTATAACAAAGCATATATAATTAATAGCAATAACGAACTATTTTCTGTATTAATTTAATGTTATTGTGAAAGTATAATAATTATTCGTTTCGGGAGGATACATATATGGGAGGATACATATATGGTAGGTCATTATATACTACATAAAATCATTGGAATATTAATAATTGTACCTATTCTCGCTGCTCAATATTTTATTTCTCGCTATGCAGGAGGAAAGTGGAAGTACCTTATTCCAGTATTATTACTTATTGTATTGGCAATTTTGTTATTCACTAAAGTGATAACTGTAGCTAGTTTCTTTATCATATTAATTATTGGAGAACTTGTATTGTTTATTGAGATAGAGTCAGCTAATAATAAGTCGGACTGAGATAGGAAATAAGTGATTTACAATAATAGTAGAAGTGATAATTTTTATTCACTGTAAAATTAAAATATTTAAAGGAGGTAGGCATGTTTTTTGATACCTTCCTAAGAATGAAAGGGGTAAAATCCTTTCTAGTTATTCAGTTCTGAATAGTGAGGAGTGAAGTTTTAAAATAATATATAAGATATACGCAATAGCGAATAAGCCTGATGACTTTATAGAGTAGTTGTCGGGCTCATTTATAATAATTGCTATATAACATGAAGTGGTTGAGAATGGCATATCATGAATGCTTTTTGTCAGAAGGCGTTAGTTAGATATCAAAAGAGATAAAGAAGCTATTTCTTAAATATACCATAATGATGTTTTAAAAGAATTTTATATGATATTTTCTACCTAATAAAATTTGGATTGTATACATGAATATCTTAAATATTGTAATTTAATTAATTTTGTGCAAATTAAGTGAATGCTAGTTCAGCACCGTAATCAAAAGTATCATATAGATTAAGTCTTTATAGTTTTGATGTTGAGTAGTACGATAGGCGGAATCCACAGATTCTTTTATGAATCTTATGAGATGTATGACTAATAAAATAAAAAATTTAGGTTTGATAATCTGTGATCATGGAATACTTTTAATCTTCCTCGGCAAGTGGGGTGTGTTACTTTACATGATCTCATGTTATAGTAAGTATGTTTCATGTGACTTCATTTATTGCTAGTAACATAACTTCAATAATATGATGATCACATGTTTTTTGTATACTTTTTATCAGTTTTCTAAGGTTTTTCAAATGAAATTTAATTATTAATTTTTTGTTAGAATGAGGATACATATTTCACAGCGTATCATAAAAGTAATTTTACAAGGAGGATTTTTTGCAACTATTAAATAAACTTTTGAATTTGATACCAAATTATATTCTTGCTGTAATAATTTTATCAGTATATATAAATCTTGATATTATTTTAATTAAATACAAACAATATATAAAATGTAATAAAATAATAAAAATCAGTCTTAATTTTATTATATTAATAAGTAAAGCGTTACCTTTAATGGTTTTAACTATCTTTTACTTTAATGCAATTGAGTCGATTATAGCTATAAAAAAGACTTATTTTATTATACTATGCTTTTTCATCGCTCTTGCTTATGCACTTTTTGTAATTCGACTCATATTAATTAGAATATTAAATTTGAATTTCAAAAGAGGATACAGATCTATAATAATTTGGGTAAACTTGTTCATGATTATTTTTACCCTTGTTTTAGCTTATATTAAAACAGATTCTTCAATAATTGAAAAAGGAGACCGTCACTTACTAATAGAGTATTTAGATATAACCTGGGTTACTTTTTTATCAGCTATATTAATCTTAAACACTATTACTAAAACTTTAATAAAACAACTATGTGAAACACAATATGTATATCCTTTTTTGATAAATATAAAAACAAAAATAAAACATATCATTAGGGGATTTAATTATGAAGAGAAAGTCATACTTTCGATATATACGATCTCGATTTTTCTTTTCTTTGTTTATACTTTATATACTTGTACTATAGACTAACTTTCTCTTAAAAGTATCAACAGTAAATGTTGAAAACATAAAGACACATAAGGTTGTGAGTGGACACTTGTTAAATTTAAGGCTCTTTGTTAATAATGGTTGGTGAGGGTCAAACGCACTAAGCAACTTAATTTTGTTGTTTGGTGCGTTTTTTTATTCACTTACGAACATCCTAGAAATAATGAGTATTCTAGCTTTGAAGTTTTCAAAGTTTATATGACTATAAGATACCCGTTTGATCAGTTTTATTTTGTTAATAATACCCTCTAATGATCTATTCATTAATTACAGATTTGAATTGTGTACTCTATATACAGTAAATAATTGTTTAAAGTATTCATCACGTGATTTAAGTCCTTAGAAACGGTCTTAGACTTTGAATTAAAAGTGTCACGCTTAAATTGATAATTCATCATGTATTAAACGATATATGATTATACGAGCTATAAATCTCAAGTTGATTAATTATTGTAATATATATGCTATCATTTATTTCATAACGACAATAATCTATACAATCGAGTAATTGTCTTTTTAGGTCATCTTTGGAATCGGCACACTTAATATATCTATGCTTGGTGCCTATGTGTAAGTTACTTTCAGGATGATTGAAGTAAACAATGAGATTAATGTATTGTCCGTTCAACACTTTTGTAATAACATTTTGAGCGTCGCGTACTTGTTGGAAAGGATGACCATATTTATTGAATATGAGATTATTGTTTGTATTTGTCAGAACAAAGGTAAAATAGTTGTTTGTTTCAGGACTGTATAAATAATTACTTAATCCGTATAATTCCACTTTTTTCAAATCCTCTTTTGAGAAGTTGTAATAAATATCTCCTCGCCAATGTTTAGTTTCTATAATAAAAATTCCTCTGTTTGTTAATATTAGATGATCGATTTGTCTAATAGTATTTCCATCTACAACTACTAAGTCATTGAATAAATCACATTTAGTGATAATTTTACTTTCTAAAAATGCTTTAAAGATTAAATTGAGGTGTACAATGGTGGCCCTTTCGCCTTTATTTATCGTTCTATATTCTTTAGAAGGACTTGAGTAATATTCATATTTTTTGTTCGTATAGCTTAAATTATGTAACTGGTTCTCTTTTGTACTCATATAAGCACTCCAATAATGAATTATTAATAAAATTATACCGTAATATTTCGGAAATATCACATATTCGGAAAAATTTAATGTTACACTAAGAGTGAGTACTAACTCATTTTGAGAGAATACAGGTCTCTTAGAATTAATAGTTGAAGGGGATAGTATACTATGAACTTACCAACACTTATAGGACACCAGACAGAAATATTATACGTGCCCGAAAAGCAGAATATGATGATAACTGGAAGTGCAGGAAGTGGAAAATCTTTATTAGCGCTATATCGAGTTTTTTGGTTAGCTAAGATTCATCCTGAAGAAAAAATCGTGTTATTAACGTTTAATAAGCCAGTTAATGAAGATATGAAGAAAAAACTAAAGCTAATTCTAAATAAAAGAAATGAGGAATATCCTCAGAATTTACATATATTGACTTATCATAGCTTTCTCTATAAGATTTTAACTCATTTAGTTAAGAATTACAGCGATGTAATTGAAGATAGTGAAAAATATATCGATCCTCAAAATGATCGTTTATGGTTATATCATTCTGAGAGAGATAAACTCGTTTCTCAAATTATCGAAGGTTTAAGAGAAGAAAATCCGGATGAATCTTCATATAAAAGACCAGTCCAGACGTTTGTTAATGAAATAAAATGGATGCAACAGATGTCCATTAAAGATGAAGAAGAATATTATGACAGCGAAAGAATCGGTCGTAAAGATACACGTATAACTCGTGATAAAAGAAAGCACTTTTATACAGTTTTTGAAAAATATAAAGAATTAAGGGAAAGTGGCGACAATCCACGGTTTTATGACTTTGAAGATATAGGAACTTTAGTTCGAGAGATTCTACATAAGATCGAGGATACTAAGGAAATTAATGATGTTCTTAATTTAAAATATATATTTATTGATGAATTCCAAGACTTTACGACTGATATGTTAAAAACAATTAATGCACTTTGTCATAGTGAGGGAACCGTAACGCTATTAGGTGATATAAACCAAGGAATTTATGGAAAGCGCGTTTCTTTTAAATCGGTTGGTATTAATATGAATAAGTATGAAAAGCATATACTTAATCAAAATTATCGCAATAGTAAGCAAATAAGCGAGTTTGCAGAAATTCTATCGCAATCTACCTACTTTGATAAAAATAGCGATCTATATATCCGAGCAAAAAATGGAAAAAGGGAAGGCGAAGAACCTAAAATTCTTAAACACGTTAGTCAATATAGAGAATTAGATAGTGTAATGGAATATATTAAAGAAGCACCTGAGGAGGAAGAAATTCTAGTTATTACACCTCCTGACAAAATCGGTTTACTGTTATATAACTGTAAAAAGCATAATATTAGATTAAAACAGGTGAAAGATATTAATGATAAGTACAGTTCTGAAACAAAGTATTTTGGAAGTTATAACAATGTTAAAGGCTTAGAGTTTGATACTGTTTTAATGCCACTATTAAGTAAAGATAATTTTGTGGAGTTACTGAACTATGAAAATAATGAACTCGATATCACTGCAGAAGATTTTGACATAGAAGATATAGAGAATGAGCTTTTAGAAAAATATTTAGCTCAATTATACGTAGGGGTTACCAGAGCTAAAGATAAATTAATTCTCTCGTATACGGGAGAACTGCATCCTTTACTTCAAGAAGAAAAATTAATTCAATACATCAAATGACGGGGTGAGAATAATGTATAAAGAAATCATCGAGAACAGAAGTATAACGAGACTTTGTCATTTTACTAAAGCTAAAAATCTACCCTTTATCCTTGGAAATGGAGAGGATAGTAGTAATGGTATTGTGGCCAATAACTTTATAGAGGATACATCGTTTTTACAAAAAATAGATGAACAGCGTTATGATCAACATGAAGATTATATTTGTACGTCAGTTCAATATCCTAACTGCTTATATTTCTCTACCGTGCAGAATAAAAGAAAGAAGGATTTATTTAGAGAATGGGTTATACTAGAAATTGATCCCAATGTCATAAATGATACGACGAAATTTTGTCCGGTTAATGCAGCGACCAAGGGTGGACGTCTGATTGAAGCGGGAGAAGAAGGATTTGAAAGTCTTTTTGCCGGAATGGTAGAAGGTAAACGCACAATACAACGTAATATGTTTAGGCCATCAAATCTGCCAACGGATATCCAAGCTGAAGTATTAATATACGAGAGCGTTCTCAAAGATTATATTAAAGGGATTATCTTTCCTAATGAAACACGTGCGTTTCAAGAGTGTGTAAGACTAGATCTTTGCGGCATAGATGTTGAAAACTATGAAATTATTTGTTCGGAAGAAATGTTTGATAAGAAAGAGTTACTTAGTCATCTAGAAATGGGAGAAATTCCAGAAGAAAGAATATTAGAGAGGGAAGAATATGGCTTATAGATATGTTTATTATGTTGATGAAGTAACAGATGCTTTTGAGAAAGAAGAAGTTGCATTTAAATGGTATCCAGGATTTGCAATCGAACAGAAACAAAAAAGTATTGAAAGTCTGCATATGAACTTTATTAAAAAGCAACCCAGATATAATATATTAGAAGTCTCCAGCAAGTCTAAATTGCCTTTGGGTAAAGAAGCAAGTTCTTTTAATTTAACTATGCAAACGAAACAAGGAAAGCAATATACATTAGAGCAAGTCTTTCAGTCTAGTAAGGTATATAAGAAAGCGGGAAGTCAGAACCACTTATTGTCAAAAGGCTATAGTTCTAGAGAGATGAAGAAGATTTTAAAAGAAATAAATAAGAACGACGAAATTATCGCGTTTGAATGTTTCAATCAAGCATTTCCGTTAGAACCTACAACCTTATTTTATAATTGGCTATACGTTAACACTCTAGCCCAAAATAAAGAAATAGCTCAACAAATATTAGAATATGACGCGTTTACAGATATTGAATTTAATCCTAAAAAGTCTATTAACTGTCAGGCTGAGGCTTGTTCGATTTTCGTTTCGCTGTCTAGACAGAACAAGTTACAGGAAGCATTATCAGATGTAGATTCCTTTAAAAACATTGTCTATAGGGAACAGTGATCCTAGCAATTAAGGCACCTTGATATTGAGGTGTCTTTATTTTATGCGTTTAAAGTAAAGGTAGATTATGCTCCAAAAATCTCAAATTTACCTCCACCTAACCCCTAATCTTATTAATAAATTGGCACGTAATATGATACATTAGAAGTAAGTATGTATGAAAGAGTGAATGTCATGGCTTATCAAAGTGAACACGCATTGGAACAGGAATTGATGGGACAGTTGAAAGGTCTCAAATATGAGCCTGTAAAGATAAATAATGAAAAAGAGTTGTTAAATAACTTTAGGCAGATATTGAATGAACGTCACAAAGATAAATTGAATGGTCAGCCGCTCACTGATCGTGAATTTCAACGTCTTTTAACTCAAATTAACGGTAAAAGTATCTTCCAAAGTGCGAAGATTTTGAGAGATAAGTTTCTTCTCAAACGTGATGATGAAAGTGAGCTTTATTTATCATTTTTAAACACACAAAAGTGGTGTAAAAACACGTTTCAGGTGACGAATCAAGTAGCGGTGGAAGATAAATATAATGCGAGATATGATGTCACAATTCTCATAAACGGCTTACCACTTGTACAAATTGAGCTAAAACGTCGCGGTGTCGACATTAATGTAGCATTTAATCAAGTGATGCGTTATCGTAAACAGAATTATACAGGTTTATTTCGCTACATCCAGCTGTTTGTCATCAGTAATGGGGTAGAAACGCGTTATATTTCAAATAATGATGGTGAAATTTACAAGAGTCACATGTTCTACTGGAGCGACAAAGAGAACAATCGTGTAAACACACTGAAAGACTTTGCGGAAACGTTCCTACGCCCTTGTCAGTTGGCGAAGATGGTCTCACGCTACATGATCATTAACGAGACGGATAAGCTGCTCATGGCAATGCGTCCGTATCAGGTTCACGCGGTTGAAGCATTAGTGGCTCAAGCGACGGAGACGAATAACAATGGTTATATCTGGCATACGACAGGGAGTGGGAAGACGCTGACGTCGTTCAAAGCGAGTCAGGTGTTAGCCCAGCAGGAGGATATTAAAAAAGTGATCTTCCTCGTTGATCGTAAGGACTTGGATAATCAAACGGAAGAGGAATTTAATAAATTCTCTCATGGTGCAGTAGATAAAACGAAAAATACTAATCAACTTGTTCGCCAGCTTAATGATAAAAGTTTACCGTTGATCGTCACAACTATTCAGAAAATGTCCAAAGCTGTTCAGAACAATGCGCATCTTTTAGAACAATATAAGAATGACAAAGTCGTGTTTATCATCGATGAGTGTCACCGTAGCCAATTTGGTGATATGCATCGCATCGTACGTCAGCATTTCAACAATGCGCAATTCTTCGGTTTCACAGGAACACCGCGTTTTGCAGAGAATCAAAGTCAAGATGGGCGCAGTACGGCAGATATCTTTGGTCGTTGTCTGCATACGTACCTCATCAAGGATGCGATTCATGATGGAAACGTGCTCGGCTTTTCGGTCGATTATATTAACACTTTTAGCAGTGACCAACTGCCGACAGATGAGAACAATGAGCTAGTCGAAGCGATTGATACTGATGAAGTTTGGATGGCAGATGAGCGTATAGAGATGATTGTGCGTCATATTTGCGCGAATCATGATAAATACACAAGAAATCGCCAATATTCTAGTATATTAGCGGTTCAAAGTATTCCAGCTTTGATTAAATACTATGAGATGTTTAAAAAAGTTAATAAAGAGATGGAACGTCCTTTGAAAGTGGCCGGCATCTATACGTACCAAGCTAATGAAGATGATAAAGAGGGCGCACAAAAGTACCACTCTCGTGACAAACTAGAAGAAATGATTGCCGATTACAACCGAAACTTTAATACGAACTTTGACACTGACACTTTCTCAGAGTATTTCAACCATATTTCTAAAAATATGAAAAAAGGTGTTAAAGATAATAAAATAGATGTTCTTATTGTAGTGAATATGTTCTTAACTGGTTTCGACAGTAAAGTGCTAAATACGTTATATGTCGACAAGAATTTGAAATACCATGATTTGATTCAGGCATATTCACGTACGAATCGTGTTGAGAAAGAGACGAAACCATTTGGTAAAATCGTGAACTATCGTAACCTAAAAGAGAATACTGACGAGGCATTGCGTATATTCTCAAAAACGGATGAGACAGACCATGTGTTAATGCGCAGTTATCCTGAATATAAATCGGAATTCTTAGATGCTTTGAAAGAATTGAAACAAATCGCACCAGACCCTCAATTTATGGATCAAGTACAAGATGAGGAAGGCAAGAAATCTTTCGTAGAAGCGTATCGTTTGCTTTCTAAACTCGTCTTGCGATTGAAAGCTTTTGATGAATTTAATTTCACAGAAGACGAGTTAGGCATGAGTGAACAAGAGTTTGAAGATTATAAGAGTAAATACTTTTCGATTTATGATGAAGTGAAGCCGAAAGCAGGTCAGAAAGATAAAGTTTCTATCTTAAATGATATTGATTTTGAGATTGAAATTTTAAGAAATGACACGATTAACGTTTCTTACATTCTTGACCTTGTTCGTAACATTGATTTGAAAAACCGTGCCGAACAACGTCGTAATCGTGAACAAATTCGTCGTATCTTAGATACTGCTGATGATCCAACACTTCGTTTGAAACGCGATCTCATTCGCGAATTTATTGATGATGTTGTACCGCATCTTCATGAGGAAGAAGATATCGATCGCGTGTATATTGATTTTGAGAATAAAAAATTACAGCGCGAATTTGAAGAATTTGCCGATACACATGATATTAATGAAGATCAGCTCATCGATCTTACTTTAGAATATCAATACAGTGGAGACGTGAATAAAGACGAACTCAACGCGATGGTGAAAGGTATGCGCTTGAAGACAAGAGTAAATACAAAGAATGCGATTACTTCATTCGTAGAAGAAGTATCAGAGAAATATAGCGTTTAAAATAAGAAAAGGAGATTTCGTAATAAATTATTATTGCGTTATCTCCTTTTTGTGATATACTAAGTTTAGTAACAAAGAAATAAAAGCATATTACGAGATGGTGATGCGATGAAATTACATGATTATGCGACGATTAGTGCAGGCACATTAACTTCCCGTTTAAAGGAAGATGAAGCTGGCACCACTTATAAGCTTTATGACAATCAAGACTTTAATCGAGATAGCTTTGAAATAAGTAAGGGGAGTGGCAAACCTAAATATTATAAGTTGGCGAATGATAGTTCAAAAGAACTGATTCAGCCTGGAGAGGTGGTCATTAGTCTCACAGCTCAGAAAGCTGCAGTCGTTCAAGACGCAACAGAAACATACCTTCTGACCTTTAACTTCTGTAAAGTAAAGCTCAATGAGAAGTTAGATGCCCGATACTTCGTCTATTGGTTTAATCATTCAAACGAGGCACGTCGTCAAATTCACAGAGACGTTCAAACAGCAACACAGATCAAAAAAATATCAATCAACAGCCTTAGAAATTTAGAAATTAACTTTCCGCCTATCGAAGAGCAACAGAGAGTCGGAAAAGTCTTTGAACTCTTTTACAAAAAAAGACTACTTGAATCAAAGAAAAATAAATTACAGGAACAGTATTTGTTAGCACAATTACTTAACTAAATGGAGGATAAATTATGTCAGTAACTGAAAAACAACGTCAGCAACAAGCTGAATTACATAAAAGATTATGGTCAATCGCAAACGATTTACGAGGAAGCATGGATGCAAGCGAATTTAGAAATTACATTCTAGGACTGATATTCTATAGATTTTTATCTGAGAAAGCAGAACAAGAAGCGCACGAAGCATTATCAGGTGAAGAGTTAACGTACAAAGAAGCGTGGGAAGACGAAGATCTACGAGATGCGCTTAAAGAAGAGCTGCTTGATAGCGTGGGTTACTTTATCGAGCCTCAAGATTTATTTAGCCACATGATTAAAGAGATTGAGAACCAAACTTTCGATATTGAACACCTTTCCAACGCGATCCGTAAAGTTGAAACGTCTACGTTGGGTCAAGAAAGTGAAGAAGATTTCGTTGGTCTCTTCAGTGACATGGACTTAGGTTCAACACGTCTTGGTAACACGGTTAAAGATCGCACAAACCTTATCGCGAAAGTCATGGTTCATTTATCTGAATTACCATTCGTACACAGCGATATGGAAATCGATATGTTAGGTGATGCATACGAATTCTTGATCGGTCGTTTTGCGGCTAACGCTGGTAAAAAAGCAGGAGAATTCTACACGCCTCAACAAGTGTCTAAGATCTTAGCGAAGATTGTCACTCATGGTCGTGACAAGTTACGTAACGTCTATGACCCAACATGTGGTTCAGGTTCACTGTTATTACGTGTAGGGAAAGAAGCGGAAGTTTACAACTATTATGGCCAAGAACGCAACAATACCACGTACAACTTGGCACGTATGAATATGTTGCTACATAACGTGCGTTACGAGAACTTCGACATTCAGAATGGTGACACGTTAGAGAATCCAGCCTTTGAAGGAGATCAATTCGAAGCGGTCGTTGCTAACCCGCCGTATAGTGCGAAATGGTCAGCTGATAGTAAGTTTAACGATGACGAACGTTTCAGTGGTTACGGTAAACTTGCGCCTAAATCTAAAGCAGACTTCGCTTTTATTCAACACATGGTGCATTATTTAGACGACGAAGGTACAATGGCGGTCGTACTTCCGCACGGTGTACTCTTCCGTGGTGCCGCAGAAGAAACCATTAGAAAGTATTTAATTCAAGAGAAGAACTACTTGGATGCCGTGATCGGTTTACCAGCCAATATCTTCTACGGTACTGGAATCCCTACATGTATCTTAGTCTTTAAAAAATGCCGTGAAGCAGATGATAATATCTTATTTATTGATGCTTCAAATGACTTTGAAAAAGGTAAAAATCAAAACAACTTAACAGACGAAAACGTAGAAAAAATTATAGAGACGTATACAAAACGAGAAACAGTCGATAAATATAGTTATAACGCTAAATTGGAAGAAATTGAAGAAAACGACTATAACCTCAACATTCCAAGATATGTCGACACATTCGAAGAGGAAGAACCCGTCGATATCGATCAAGTTCAAAAAGATCTAGCACAAATTGATAAAGAAATCGCAGAAGTCGAAGAAGAAATAAACGGATACCTAAAAGAATTAGGAGTGTATAAACATGACTGATGAAAAGAAAAAAGTGCCCGAACTGCGCTTCCCAGAGTTTAGTGGAGAATGGGAAGAGAAGAAGTTGGGGGATGTAAGTAATAGAGTGAGAAGAAAGAATAAAGCCTTACAAAGTACTATGCCGTTAACGATATCAGCTCATCATGGTTTAGTTGATCAACGTGTGTATTTTGGAAGATCTGTGTCATCGAAAAATTTAGAAAATTATACATTAATTTATCAAGATGAATTTGCCTACAATAAAAGTTATTCCAATGAATTGCCATATGGTGCAATTAAAAGACTCGAAAAGTATAGTAAAGGTGCATTGTCTACGTTATACATTTGCTTTAAATTTAATAAAATTGATTCTACCTTCATGAAATATTACTTTGAAACTACTCATTGGTATCATGAGATTTATAAAATAGCTGTGGAAGGAGCAAGAAATCATGGATTGTTAAATATTAGCGTCAATGATTTCTTTGATATAAAAATAAATACTTCTCCTAGTAAAAATGAACAACAAAAAATCGGTGAATTTTTCAGCAAGCTAGATAGACAAATTGAGCTGGAAGAGCAAAAGCTAGAGAAGCTTGAGGAGTTAAAGAAGGGATATATGCAGAAGATCTTCTCACAAGAGTTGCGGTTTAAGGATGAGAATGGAAATGATTATCCAGAGTGGAGAAAGCAACGTATTGGAAATATAGCAACAACATTTAGCGGAGGTACTCCAAAATCGTCAAACAAAAATTTTTATAATGGTAAAATTCCCTTTATACGTTCAGGTGAAATATCTAAACAATCCACAGAGTTAACGATAAATGAGCAAGCTATATTTCATTCATCTGCCAAAATGGTAGAAGCAGGCGATTTACTATATGCACTATACGGAGCGACAAGTGGAGAAGTAGCTATCAGTAAAATCAATGGAGCGATTAATCAAGCAGTTTTATGTATTCGTTCACAAGAAGTTATTGGATATCTATATAGCTATTTAAAAATAAAAAAGGACAAAATATTAAGAACTTATATACAAGGTGGACAAGGGAATTTATCAGCAAGTATTATTAAAAATCTAGATATTAACTTGCCTAGTATAGAAGAACAAGAAAAAATAGCAGGTTTTTTCAGTAACCTAGATAAACTTATTGAAAAACAAAATCAGAAGATGAATGTATTGAAGTTGAGAAAAAGAAGTTTTTTGCAAAAATTAATCATCTAGTATATAGAAAATTATTAAATTCTTTTAATTTTTATTATTAAAAAATGATATATAAAAATACTTAAAATTTATCATTAGGTTTATAGCTTTAAGTTTAATAGTTATTTTAATTAAAGGAGGAAGTATTATTGAAATTCTAAAGTGGTTCTGGGAGTGCCTAAAAGATGTCCCTAGAAGTTATGTTACAGAAATTATCATTTCGTTTCTATTGATAATTTTCAGAACTATATTTAGTTGGTTATACGCTAAATATAATACAATTCAAAATATAACAAAAAAGTTTAAATTAAATTTTTTATCACACAATAAACTAAATAAAAGATTTTTGTTTATTAAACAACCACCTAAAATCGAAGAGAATTATAAAAAAATTAATGGAACCCAAAAAATGTATAAACAGAATGAAAATGATGATGATAGAGTTTTAATTGTTTATGTTATTATTGGACTTTTAGGTACTATCTTTTTAGGAAATGAATTAAAAGATAATTATTTATACGTACAGAATTTACTATTTATTATTTTAGAGATAATCGCTTTGATAATTTTCATATTAGTCCTTAAGATAGTTATAACTAAGAACACTTACAAAACGACAATTAATTTTTTGGTAGTTAGTGGTATTTATGTTTTATATGTTAATTATATCAATAATCTATTACCCGAAATTGTAAATCGTATTCCCAACGATTTAAGTCTGCATAAATTGAAGGACTTACTCTTAACTGCATATACTCTAGTAGGGCTATTAATTTTGTTTTTAACATTTTTATTTATATTGAGTTTTATATTTAGAATTATAGCCCTAACTATTGAAGAGCTAAATTCAAATTCAATTTCTAGGTTTATTATTAAAAGAACGCAAAGTTGTGAGAAAACAGTTTTATGCTTAGTTCTCATAATAGTATTAACGGTAATTTCTTATCTGTTTACAACTGGAGTTATTTTTCACTGGCTAGCCTCTATTTAAAACACAATAAATAAAAGTGTAAAAAAAACAAATTTATTAAATAATAGTCGGCAGTTTCTTTTAAAAGGCTCTTTGTCAAATTGGACTGGTGAGCCTATATTCGAGCTTAAGCGATATGATTTCGCTTAAGCTCTTTTTTTAGGTTTAGAAGGCTGTACACTTTTAACGGTTGGTGATGAAAAAATCACTAGCCGTTAATTTTCTTTATACACCAAAAAGGCACGAATATCTCTATAATAGTAAGTTCCCATACAAACTAAAAAGGAGAGATATTGTGCCTAAATGTAATGATATATCACATATTCTAGGAATTAAAGTGAAGAATTTAAGAATTACGAGAGAGCTAGGTTTATACTTTTATAAACAGACGCAGTGTATATTTTATGAAGGTCATTTAACCTACAAGGCGAAAAGTTGTGATTTATGCGGAGCGCAAAATGAGAATGAAACTGTTATTAAACATGGTTCTCGTAAGACGAGAGTTTATATGGGGTTAGTATTTGAACGCCCTGCATATTTATCTCTAAAAAAGCAACGCTTTTATTGTAAGGCGTGTCAGCGAACATATACAGCGAAAACACCTTATATTCGTTCACGTTGTCGAATCTCTACTGACGTTAAATTAGTAATTACGAAAAAGCTAGCTAAAATGAGATCTGAAAAGGATATTGCTTCAGATCACTTTGTTTCACCATCTACTGTCCATCGTCATCTTAAGTATTTAGCCGAAGAAATTAAGCCAAATCATAAGTTACCTCAGTATTTATCATTCGACGAATTTAAATCAACAAATGATGTAGCGAGTTCGATGAGCTTTATTTATTGTGATGCCGTCAATCATGATATTATTGAAATTTTACCTGATCGTCGTAAGTTCAAGTTAGAAGAACATTTTTTAAAGTTTTCTCCAGAGGAACGAAAGCGAGTCAAAGCCGTCACGATGGATATGTATCAACCGTATATGGATTTAGTTGAAGACCTGTTTCCTAACGCTAAAATAATTATCGATCGTTTTCATATTGTACAAGCTGTTAACAGAGAAATTAACCGGTGTCGTGTCAGAGTAATGAACCAATTCAGAACCACAGAAAAGCGTAAATATAATAAGCTTAAACGTTATTGGAAGCGCCTTTTAATATCGCCTATAGATCTTGATCCAATTCATTATAAGTCTTACAGACTATTCGACTTTTCGCAGAGTGAGCACTCTCTCGTTCAATACTTAATAAACTTAGATGATCTATTACATGAAACTTATAAGGTAGGTCATCAAATACTCGACGCATTAAGATTAAATGATATCAATCAATTAACGTATGTACTTAAAAACTCAAAATCTAAGCCTATTTCTAAGGGCTTAAGGCGTGTGATGAATACTTTAATCAAGTATTTACCGTATATAGAACACACAATTGATCATCCGCAATTAACTAACGGTCCATTAGAAGGTATTAATAACAAAATAAAATTAATCAAACGGGTATCTTACGGTTATAGAAACTTTGAAAGCTTCAAAGCTAGAATACTCATTATTTCTAGGATGTTCGTAAGTGAATATAAAAAACGCACCAAACAACAAACTAAAGTTGCTTAGTGCGTTTAATCCTCACCAACCATTATTGACAAGGAGCCTAAGGAGGCTGTTCGTAAACATTAATATGTTTTTACTCTTCTTAATTTATAAGTGTTAGAAGAAAAGTTAGGTAATGTATAAGGTGAGACGACTGGAGTTGGGGAAGACATTGCTTTTCTACCAATACCATATCTGTATGCTTGATAGACAATTTTAGAACAGTATGTTGGATTTTTTTTAGACAAATAGCCATTAATACCGTATCTATATTTTTTTCCTACATAATTTTTTCTTGCCCATTTAGCCGCTTTAGCTCCAGCTCCGCGTTTCTTAGATCGATATATTTTTAACCATTTTCCTTTTTTACTATATCTTTTTTTAAACCAAGATAAAGAATGAGTAGCTGGGTGATGACCATTACCATATATATGTAATATCTTTTTGCTACTTATTGCTATTGCGGCATGTCCAGTTAAGCCAAATGAAGGAGTACCATTCGTTATTAAAACATCTCCTGCTTTTAAATGAAATTTTGAGCGAGTCGCTACATCACTGTCAGTTTCATTTTCAATCTGTTCTTTTCCTTGCTCAGAGTCTTGTAGAAATTGATTCCATTGTTCTTGAGTAACAGAATTGTCTAACGTTCCATCACTTCGTAATTCCTGGTAATTTGTTGTATTCTTTTCGTCAGCTTTTGCTGTATCAAAGAAACTTGTTGATGTAAAAGATAATGTAAATAATAAAGTGAAAACGAAAATTAAAACTTTCTTCAAATAAATCCTCTCCTTATAAATAAACTATTTACAATAATACTATACATCAATTAAAATAATAATAAAAGACATGAATAAATATATTAATAATAACAAAGGAGATTTATAAATGAATAAATACTTGATATATGTTGCTTGCTTGATTGCGCTAATCCCAATAGAGTTTTTCTGTTTGTTCTTTGATTACAAGAAAGAAATATCATTTTTCTATATAGTCCTATTTATTATGTCAGCTGTTATTGGTTTTTTCGCTAGAAATTATAAACAATATATTTTGATATTAATAAGTAGAATAATTGGAACTATAATATCCGTAGTATGTACACAACTATTCATTAATACTTTTGCTTCAAATGGATATTTCAAACCTTTTGGTGCTTCTGGTTATGCTATCTTCTTGGGCATTTTGTCTCAGCTTATAATTTTAGCAATTATAGGTATAATCTTTGTATTCAGACCAAGAAGAAATAAATAATTATCTGTTTCACTTTAAATACAGAGAAATATAGTCGTAAATTTCAAGTTTAACTTAGCCACCTATTCTTGATTGGCTCATGTTATTTCGAAGTCGTTATTTTTATTCATGTCGTACCTTTTATATGGAGAAGGCACAGCGTTAACCTTATAGGTGAACAGATGCTTTTCCCTTCTGTTCCCTATGGGGAGAAACGCTGTGACGGCAGGCTCCATGTCAAAGGGCTTAAAAAGTTATTCACCTAGATTAAGCTTTTGAAGTTCATGACTAAACCACTCAAGCGGGGTTTGACCCTCTAAACTTTTCTAGGATAACTATTCATATATCGTTGGATCGTCTGAACCTTGCGATCTGAAATATCGATTAATCGCATACCTTTCGGTAAGAAACGACGAATTAATTTATGTTGATTTTCGCTCGTTCCTCTTTCTCATGAGACAAACGGATGGGTAAAATAGATTGAAACCTGATCTTTAAGAAGTAACGTTAATAAACTAAATTCATAGCCACTATCAGCCGTTATCGATTTGAATATAGGGTTCATATAAGTCCCAAGTTGTGTCTGAAGACGGGGAATAACTCGCGTCACAGCTTGTGCACGCTTGTTTTCAATCAAGGTAAGTATTTCAAAACGTGTCTTGCGTTCAACAAGTGTTAAGCGTACAGGTTCTGATTTATCTTTCGAACCAATAACGGTACCAACTTCCTAATGTCTAAAGTCTTCACGCGTTTCAACTGCTTGAGGTCGTTCTTCAATACTCATACCTAATACACGTTGATGAGAGTGATGATATGTCTCGTTTTTAGAACGTCGACGACATTTCTCTTGAAGATGAATGTTCCGCGTCTTTAACTGACCTTTATCAATACACGCGTACAAAGTCGTTGTACAAGGAATTGGCTTATCTTCGAAAGTATCGTGACGCTTCGCGTCCAAAATAAGCGCTTCAGGTGACCAATGATCATCTAACATCTTCATATCAGCCCATTCAAGAAAACCAGGATTTTGTGCACGACTCACTTTAGGGCTACAATTTAATTGATTTTGTTCATATTGAAGATGCGCGCATTCAGGCTCGTAATCAAAAGTACCATATTCATAGACGGTATCTTTATATTTTTGACGTTGTTTGATCTGATAGGTGCAGCCTGGTTTCATTTCGTTGTGAATGGTTTGAGGTGCGTTTATTTATAAAAGTGTAAACCTAAATCTCTCGTAATTCTTAAATTCTTCACTTTAATTCCTAGAATATGTGATATATCATTACATTTAGGCACAATATCTCTCCTTTTTAGTTTGTAGAGGTACTTACTATTATAGAGATATTCGTGCCTTTTTTGGTGAATAAAGAAAATTAACGGCTAGTGATTTTTTTCATCGCCAACCGTTAAAAGTGTACAGCCTTTATTATAGAGCGAGTTAGATTAAACCCATTTTAATCCAACCCGCTCTCTAGCATTAAATAGACCTGTTGATTCGAACTAATAAAGCAATTATTGATTTTTAATTCATTAAATTTGAGAGGAAATCGGCTATATATGTTTCAGCGAATGCTGCTAATATAACCAATGGTATAGATATAAATAAATATATTTTTGCTAAGTTAAGTAAACTTATTTTAAAAGAATATTTATCCTTTTTATCTTTTCTGAATAGATTATATACTTTCTGTGTTACTGATTTATTTAGTATATAAAGGCCACTAACAAACACACAATAACTCATAACTTCTAAAGTATAATGGGGGATATATGCTATAAAGTTGGTTAAACCTTTATATGTATCAAAGTTAATGAGAAAGCCAAACATTATACCAGGAATAATTACAGTGACTATTAAATTTATAGTATATAAAAAAGGTATTGGTATTAATGCTAATAAAAGCATTTGAACTGGTACATAAAATCCATTAGTTTGTATAAACCCCCAAACTTTTGTTAAGCCATGAGTTTCGCTGACTCTTTTGGGGGATTTAGAGCCTAATTGTTTTAAGAATTCTTCTGTAGGGTGAAAAAAGAAAGCAAGAACTATTGTTATCAATAACAAAATCGTTGTCATTATGAATATTTTCAATGTTCTTTTTAAATAATTAGAATCTTTTATATTAAGCATATTATCTCCTTTAGGCTGATATTTTGAAACGAGTTTCTTTTTGTCTTGATACTATATAGAAACAACGTACTTTTTAAAAACATTATTTTAGCCTTGCTACACAACCGTTAATTTAATCTTTATACCTAAGAGTTTATTTATTTTAGGTGTTTTTTATATTCCTTATAATTGTATGGCTCTTTCATTTTCTTACTACTTACATAAACTGTTGGTGCTTGTTTAACACTTTTATCTTTATATCATTTCACACCTCTTTTAGCATCCTTCCGTGATTAGCTATTTTCGTTCTATAATCTTTTTTGATTTTATTTGCTTTACTCTTAGTTAAATTTGATTTGTTTATCTATTTATAGAATAACTTTTTAGTTATGCTTTTATTCTTATGATTAGGTTGTTTTGAAAAACATAAGTCTTTGTAATTTTAAAGATTTATTAGGCACTCTATTTTCAGCGGCATGAGCTGCACGAGAACCTATGACAGAATCTTTGTATAAAATTGCCGTATTGCATAATTTTATTTTTAGGTTTATGATTCCTACTAAAAATTAGCAAGCAAGATAACATTAGTTTCATAATTTTTTTACCTTTTTATTATATTATATTTAAAATTAATCAAAAAAGTCAATAGTTCAACGAATATGAATAAACAATAAATATCCCTAAATGAACGGCACTGCCCACTTAATATAGGACTCATATAAAAATACTTGAATTAGGCTACTCATTTTCTGTACTGCACAGGAGATAAGTAGCCTAATTTTTGTTGAACTCGATTATTATTATAGTTTTCAATATACTTTCGAGAATATCTTTTACAATGAAAGTAGAGTTATTTAACTCATTATTGAGACAACATGTTTCACACTTTAGCGAGAAATGGAAACATTCTATCGGGGCATTATCAGCAGGTGTGCTTTTGCAAGACATACTTCTGATAAAGCCTTTTTCTTCGCCTAATTTCTTTAGTCGTAAACCCTTCTGCTTTCATCTACACAACTTTAAACTTTGTTTCAACTGAATACGCCACACTGGGAATAGAAAAAAACACTTTCGTATAATTCGCTTTACTGAATTCAACGAAAGTGTCTTCTAAATGGGGTTAATCTATTACCGGTCAAATATAACCTTTATCTGAACAGTAATCTCAATATAGCTCCATTTACCATTCTATTCATCTTCATCTGTTGGCAAGAGGTCGTGGTTAAAGATAGGGGATTCTTGCAATATAGAGTAATAGTTCTCCCCACTGTATATGATATGATCCCATAAGTTGATCTGCATGATATGACATACCTGCTTCATAAGATGTGTCATTTCTATATCTTCAACAGAAGGGATTACGTAACCACTCGGGTGATTGTGCGTAATAATAATACTTGCCGCATTTGAAAGGATAGCGACTTTCATTAGTTCACGCGGATGGACAGTACTATGACATAGATCTCCTATAGCGACGATTTGTAAATGAGTGGGTTCGCATCTCGCATTCAAGCATATTATTGAAAGATGTTCTCTGTCACGTTCTCCAAGATAATTTTGTACGATATCCACTGCATCTTTTGTGTCAAGTACTGCATTTTTTTCGAAAACAATTGTCTTTATATACTTTAGTACCACATCTACTATTTTGATTTTCTTCATTTTAATCTGCTCCCTTATCATTTGCTGAGATTTCTAAATTTAGACGTTGATTTTTCACTTAAGAGTCACACCATTAAAGTTAAAAGTACATTTGATTATCTCTGTTAAGATGTTTTCTAGATTTATGATTAATTGTGTTTAAAGAATAACTAATTTCATCTTGAGCGACCTTTACTAAAGCTGTTCGTTTAAGGAAAATGTTCCTTAAAATACGTGTTGTTAAAAAAGACAGCCCCACACATTAGGGCTGTCTCACACGTTAGTGATTAGAAATGCTTTGCACAATTAATTTTATAAACCTGACCGGTAAATATATCGGTTTAAAAACATTACTTAATATTAATTACCATCAGTGATAGGTTAGAGTATCAGGGTTTAATACAAAAATAGCTTTGATAAATACTTTAATAGTATTTATAAGGGAAGGAAGTAGCCCATTGAAACAGGCTATCCTTCCTTTTAGTTATCAAAAGCACTTTGTACAATTATTTTTATAAACCCAACCATTAAATATACGGGATTAAGAACAATTACTTAACGTTAACTTTCACAAATATAAGTCATAGTATATAGCATGAGGTACATATTCAATGACGAGTATTTATAAACACGTTAACTGTAATTTTTAAGGAGGGGGGATAGCCTAGTGTTATAGACTATCCGCTCCTTTTCATTTAATGAAACTTAAGTTATTAATACATACTTTTACATACAACAAGACAAAACTAAAAACACTTTATCCATGTATCTCTTCTAAATAACCAACGCTACAGGAATATTTAACGGGACTCTCCTGTATTGTCGAGAGATACATTCTTTCTTTTCTTAATGAGGTTATTGATGAATAAATAAACGCTTTCCTTAATGATGTTGATTCTAGTTGTCATAGAAAGTTATTCAATGGTAAATCAATCGTTATTTGCTGAGTGCGACGGTTCATCTGAAAGTTGTTAAAGTGGAAAGTTGAGGATGAATATACATGATGTTTTAACAGGGGGAATTTCCACTATAAATATCGAGATCTAGAAGATTTAAACAATTTATTTGCTCACATAGTTTAGATTATTTAAGAGGTATCTCGATGATAGTGTGACATTATCCTTCAGATGTTTGTAAGTTGAAGTTTGAGAGTGTTGAGGTACATAGATTCTTAAAAAGATGAGCTTCATCGTTAGAAATTCTCATATCATCTTCTTAAGAACTATTAATTTTTTATTCTCCGATGTCACTTTGGAGAACTTCTCTCTTGAAGTCAACTTCAACTATCTCTAGTTATTAATATATTTTTTTCTGAGATGGGGGAGTTCAGCTCCTTCTGTGATGTATTAGAAATCAAACGCTTTGCGCTTTATAGGACCCTTTCGATTGATTCCTTAAGTCTATAATACAATAACTTGGCTAAAAATATAGTATCAATTTTACTTATAAATGAAATATGGTAAATTTAGTGCGCTATTATATCATTTTGGTGGAAAATTTCGAATACTTAAAGTTTTCACTTTAATTCTATTCATATAGTTCAATTTTACTACTTGAATAGTGAAATTATTAGGTTATAAGGAGATTTTGTTAATAATTTGTGGTAATTATGATGATAATTTTAACTTCTCAAGAAGTAGTTTAGAAAGACAATGAAAATATTACGTTTTGAATCATTTAGAATGTGATTTTTTAACTCAGATTCAACCTTATTTTACCATTTTATCCGTAAAAGTATAGTGAAAATTTAAAGAAATCACTGTAAAAATGAAGATAGAACTGAAATACTTGAAATGATATGGAAAGAATTGTTTTTAACTATCATTTAATATCTAAGTTGAAAAGGATATAAAAGTTATGTAATGCTTATAGCAAGAAGGTAATAATGTGCGGTAGAGCTATCAAGTAGCAACAATATATTAACGACAAAGGTGGGGAGAGTACCATGAATGCATATCGCTCATTCTGGCGACGCTACTTTGACTTTAAAGGGCATTCCACGCGAAAAGAATACTGGGTGCCAACGCTGGTTAATATAGTGATCATGGCTATATTGCTTGTGTTGATTTATGCCAGTTCAAGTTCTAAGTTGGTTTGGCTAGTAAATATTCTCTCAGGAATTGTTCTTATATTTGTCATCGCGATGATTATTCCACAAATTGCAGTACAAGTGCGACGATTACATGATATTAATCGTAAAGGGTTTCTCGTTTATTTATATCTGATAGTAGAAATAGTTGGGACCTTTACAAAAGAAGGTTGGGTACTAGATACTATCTTTGGTTTTATAAATTTAGTCTTAGGTATATGGCTCTTTGTCTACATGTGTTTAGGTACGCGAGAGCACGTTGAGAAAGAAAAACGTCTTTGGATTTAACGAGGTCACACATACGTGTGATCTTTCTTAGTGCTGTAAGGATGGAGTGGTGGGTGAGTTGTTTAAGGACGGAGAAGAATTGACTATGTTAAATAACCATAGGCGATGATTTAAGAAAATGTGAAAAAACGAGTTGTTGAAATGAAGTATGGAGGTGCGAGGCGATATTTGAGAAAGTGATTGAAGAGCGGATGTGCGTTAGGTGAGTGTAAGTGTGGATGTGCGTAATGGAATAATTGAGAAAATGGACAAGTGAGTTGGGTAAGCGTGGATCTACATCTGACATTTATTGAGAAAATATGAAAGGACGAATATATGAAATCTATATTTTACGCTGTGAACATTATTAACTATGTAATATTAGTCGTTCTTTTAGTGGTTAATTATCATAATCTGAGTTATAGTGGGCTAAATATCGTCACGTATTTTATGACAGCTAGTCTCGTGTTGTTGGTGATTTCGCTGGGGTATTATTTTTATGCGAGAAAAGATGTAGGTCTTGTTAGCATGTTTATTAATATCGTGAATCTATGTTTGATAGGGCCGATGTTGTTAGTGTTCTTGTTTTAAATTATAGGACATTTTACCTAATGAATTAAGAATAAATTACAGAAATTAATAATTTCTACTGTAAATGACATAATATGTCGCCTCTATTCGTTATACTGCAAGTGTAAATTTATCTAAATGGAGGGTCATTTTATGAAGAAATTAGGTATAAGTTCAGCAACAGTACTCACAGGAGCATTAATCTTTGGAGGCGCGGGTGCACATGAGGCCCATGCTGCGAACTACGACACGGTCACAAAGGACAACGCGACGGATATCGCAATCCAAATTGGTGCAGAGAATAATCATAACGCGAGTGAGAAGAACTTCTTAGAGCCTAAAGATGAAGGAGACTATATCGAAGTTCCTGCAGCTAACAAATCTATGCATGGTTCAGCGGACTACCATGTTTATAAAAATGGTGACGTTAAATATCGCTATGGTGCGGTAGAGGATTTCAAGAAAATTGGTCATTATGATTTAGCTGAGAAAAAAGATGCTAACGGACAAAATGGAGCTGCACAAGATACGCAAAATAATGGCGGTCAAACAGCTGCGGACAATCAACAAAACAGTGGCGAACAGACAGCGGGTGAAGCAAAACAAAATAGCGAAAACCAAGCAGCAGGTAACACTCAACAAAATCAATCAGTAAATCAAAGTGCGAATGACGGAACTACACAGCAAAATGCTAATCAACAACAAGGTGATCAGAAAGTTAATTCCTTACCTGATACAGGTAAAGAAACTTCAGGAATGACTATCACTGCAATTGCTCTATTAATGACAGGTTTAGGCTTAATTAGTTTCAGAAAACGTAAAGATGCATAAGGAAAATTGAGTTTAGTTCGTTTCTAATGTGTGGACTCCCCCTATTTACTTGAATATTGTTCGAGTAGGTAGGGGGGAGTTTTTGTGTGGGGAAGGAATGTTTGGAGTTTGTGAAGACATGGGGGAGAAATGCGTCAGTAGGCGGGCGGAGGGTATGTCAGAGGGAAGTACATTGATAAAGGTTAGCATCAGAGATATCACATTAGAGGAGTTGGGCAGGATAGAGCGAAAAAAGTAGAGCAAATCAACACTAGGTGGAGTTCGCTATTTTAGTTTATTAATGAGGGGCGTTCTTATATAATAAGGCTAGAGGTTTTAGTACTCTGTAATTTTAGGTATGACTGTAACTGTTACGAGTTTTTTATCTCACTGAAAAAAGTTTTAGTACTCTGTAATTTTAGGTATGACTGTAACGCAAAAACAAGCTAAAACATCGATACCAAGTTTTAGTACTCTGTAATTTTAGGTATGACTGTAACTCGTTTATTGTCATAATACATCCAACTCTGTTTTAGTACTCTGTAATTTTAGGTATGACTGTAACTCCGTGGGTAGATGACCCGCATGCAGAGTGTTTTAGTACTCTGTAATTTTAGGTATGACTGTAACTATAGTTAAAGCTAATTTAAGTTTAGTCAGTTTTAGTACTCTGTAATTTTAGGTATAACTGTAACTAATTGATACAGAAATTGAAGAATTACGTGGTTTTAGTACTCTGTAATTTTAGGTATAACTGTAACAATTAAGCGAAGATGATGATTGGTATGATGGTTTTAGTACTCTGTAATTTTAGGTATACTTGAATTAGTTAGCTAACACATAGCCCATTCCAACCAGTTTTAGCATTCTGCGGTTTAAGGTTAGAAGTTGGTAAGCTAATTGTTAAACTGCATTTTAGTACATTTAATTTGTAGAGTACATTGAATAGTATTGTTACTTTTCAAACTATGAACCTATCTACACTTTATATGTTTTCTTAAAATTAGATTTAGCTTCGATTGTTAAAAGGTGTTAAGTATTCTTATTAGTTTATGAAGTACATATTCTCTAATTTTATTTCCAATCTGATAGGATGCACACCCCTCAAGAGATTTCAAGATCTACCATTGAATTCATATTAATTGGGTAAGAAAACCTTAATTACCTAGTGTTTTTATTCCAATTTAAAGAGAAGATGATAATTACATTGACTTACGCACTATGTATATGCTATATTATGGTTGCAATAGATATTGCAGTTATACCTAAAATTACAGAATCTACTAAAACAAGACAATATGTCGTGTTTAGCCCATCAATTTATTGGTGGGCTTTTTTGTTGGCTTAATATATAATAAATTTAATCGATATGAAAAGAGGTATGAAGAATTGACGAATTATACTTTAGGTTTAGACATCGGTATCACCTCTGTAGGTTATGGTCTTATTGATACAGATACGAAGTCAGTTATTGATGCTGGTGTTAGATTGTTTCCAGAAGCAAATGTAGAGAACAATGAAGGTCGTAGATCACAACGTGGTGCTAGACGTTTAAAACGACGTCGTATTCACCGACTTGAAAGAGTCAAACGTTTGTTGTCAAACTATCATCTAATGGAAGAATCAAATCCTCCTCACAGCACGAATCCATATCAAATTCGAGTAAAAGGTCTTAGAGAAGAATTAAGTAAAGCTGAGTTAGCTGTAGCGTTACTGCATATAGCTAAACGACGTGGAATAGACAATATGAGTGTGGATGCCGAAGATGACGCACCAAGTGATGGTGTCTCAACTAAAGATGTGCTAGCTAAAAATGCAAATGAGCTCAGTCACAAGTATGTTTGTGAATTACAACTAGATCGACTTTTAGCTGAAGGTAAAGTAAGAGGCGAACAGAATAGATTTCAAACTAAAGATTTAATAGAAGAAGTGAAACAACTTCTCACTACTCAAAAAAATTATCATACGTTCGATGATGAATTTATTAATCATTATATTAAATTAGTACAACAACGAAGAGCTTATTATGAAGGCCCAGGCGAACCAAGTCCTTATGGATGGGGCGGCAATCTCAAAGAGTGGTATGAGATGCTAATGGGTCACTGTACATATTTTCCTGATGAATTACGTAGCGTAAAGTATGCATATTCAGCTGATTTATTTAATGCATTAAATGATTTAAATAATCTTGTTATTCAACGGGATGGCGTTCCTTACTTAGAGTATTTTGAAAAATTCCACATTATCGAAAATGTTTTTAAACAGAAAAAGACACCTACTTTGAAACAAATAGCTAAGGAGATTGATGTCACACCTGAGGATATCAAAGGTTATCGAGTTACAAAGTCTGGTAAGTCTGAGTTCACTAAATTTAAAATATATCATGATTTGAAAGATATTCTCACACATAAAGAGTATCTTGAAGATAACGATTTAATGGATGAAATAGCGAAGATATTAACTATTTATCAAGATTCAGAAAGCATTAAAGAAGAACTAGAAAAGTTGACGGAATTATTTACTGAAGAAGAAAAAGAAGCGATTAGTCAATTATCGAGCTACACAGGGACACATCGTTTATCACTTAAATGTATAAATTATGTCCTTCCAGATTTATGGAAAACGCCATATAACCAGATGGAGTTATTCACTCAATTAAATTTGAAGCCTAAAAAAGTGGAATTGAAGAATCAGAATCACATTCCTACAGAAATTGTAGATGAATTTATACTCTCACCTGTAGTTAGAAGATCATTTATTCAATCTATTAAGGTAGTTGATGCAGTAATTCAAAAATATGGTCAACCTACGGATATAATTATTGAATTAGCGCGAGAAAATAACAGTAAGGAACAACGTCAATTTATTAATAAACTTCAAAAGCAACATGATCAAACACGACACCGTATTGAAGAAATTATGAAACAATACAATAATGAGAATGCGAAATATTTATTTGAAAAGATTAAATTGCATGATATGCAAGAAGGTAAATGTCTTTATTCTCTAAAAGATATTCCTTTAGAAGATTTATTGCGTAATCCATATCATTATGAAGTTGATCACATTATTCCACGATCAGTAGCATTCGATAATTCACTTAATAATAAAGTGTTAGTTAGACAGGAGGAAAATAGTAAAAAAGGTGCTCGTACTCCATATCAATATTTAAATTCTAGTGACGCAGTTATTTCATATAATCAGTTTAAACAACATGTACTGAATCTAAGTAAGTCAAAAGATAGAATGTCTAAGAAGAAACGAGATTATCTACTCGAAGAGAGAGATATTAATAAATTCGAAGTTCAAAAAGAGTTTATAAACCGAAATTTAGTGGATACCCGTTATACTACGCGAGAATTAGCGAATTTCTTAAAAACTTATTTTAAAATAAATAACATTGATACTAAAGTTAAGACAATCAACGGTGGTTTCACTAATTATTTACGTAAGGTGTGGAGATTTAGTAAAGAAAGAAATCATGGGTATAAACATCACGCTGAAGATGCATTAGTCATAGCAAATGCGAACTTCTTATTTAAACAACATAAAGCACTCAAGGAAGCTGAAAAAGTGTTAAACAATCCAGCAAGTAAAGATGAAAGTGCTATAGATGTATTTAATGATAATCAGTATAAAGAATTAATGGCTAAAAATAGCGTCGTAGATGAAATTAAAGACTTTAAAGATTTCAAATTCTCACATCGAGTGGACAAGAAACCGAACCGTCAATTATTAAATGATACCCTCTATTCTACACGGAATATTGATAATCATGATTATATAGTTCAGAAGTTAACTAACATTTATGATAAAGATAATAAAGAAGTTAAGAAAATCGTAAGCGAAAAGCCAGAAAAGTTACTAATGTATCAACATGATCCGAAAACTTTTAAAAAGTTACAGACAGTTATGGATCAATATGCTGAAGAAAAGAATCCATTAGCTAAATATTACGAAGAACATGGTGAATACTTGAAGAAGTACGCTAAAAAAGGTAATGGACCAGCAATTAAGAGCCTGAAGTATATCGGTAAAAAAGTGAATGCGCATTTTGATGTTACAGATAAGTATCCAAATCCTAAAAATAAATTAGTTAAACTTTCATTGAAATCATTTAGGTTCGATATTTATAAGGGAGAATCTGGATATAAGATGTTAGGCTTATCCTATTTAGATGTAGAAAAGAAAGACGCGTATTATCGCATACCATCTGAGTATTACGAAGAGCTTAAGAAAAAGAAAAAAATAAATGAAGGCGACGAATTTATTGGTAGTTTCTATACAAATGATTTAATAAAGGTTAATGGCGAAAAGTATAGAGTGATTGGTGTTAATAATAGTGATAGAAATATTATTGAAGTAGATATGCCAGATATTCGATACAGAGAGTACTTAGAACTAAATAATAAAAAAGGTACACCACGCATTTTTATTACTATAGGTAAAAAGATTAATACTATCGAAAAGTATTCCACAGATATCCTAGGTAATTTATATAAAAATGAACGCCCTAAAAAACCACAACTAATCTTCAAAAAGGGTGTAGAGTAATGGCATGGCGAATTGTTTATGCATCAGAAGTAGATAAATTAGCCTTGAATTTGAATAGTTTGAAAGTAAATAAAGGGGATCTTGAGGTCAAGATTCCCCTTAATGATATCTTTGCGGTAGTTGTGGAAGACTTAACAGTGACGATTACGTCACGTTTACTTGTTGAATTATCAAGTTACAATATTTTAGTTATTTTCTGTAATCAGAAACATTTGCCTGAATGCGTCTTACAGCCAATATCAGGACACTATAATCAGTATCTTCAAATGAAAGAACAATTAGAGTGGGATAGTTATCGCAAGAGTTTGTTATGGGAAAATATTATTAAACAAAAGATCGCTAATCAAACGCATTGTTTAAAGTTTATGGAAATTGACGAGGAAAGAGTAGTTAAGATGCAAAAACTCAAGGATTCTGTAGAACGTTTTGATGAATTTAATGTTGAAGGCCAAGCTGCTAAATACTATTTTAATAGTTTGTTCTACGATTTCAAAAGAGATAATGATGAACTTATTGAAAATGCAGTATTAAATTATGGTTATACAATATTAAATGCGGCAGTAGCTCGGACTATTGTAGCTAAAGGGCTTATTCCTGCGCTTGGTATCTTCCATATCGGTGGTCGAAATCACTACAATTTAGCCTCTGATTTACTTGAACCGTTACGGCCGTTAGTCGATTTATTTATGTTAAAGCATCCACCAGAAGAATTTTTAACGAAAGAATATAGATTGAAACTTGTTAACTTAATGCATGCTCGAGTTGAAATAGATGGTAAAATGCAAACGGTTATTCGAGCGATAGAAATTATGATTCAGTCCGTTATTGATTATTTCAGAAATGATGATGTTACTGTGCTCAAACTTCCTAAATTAAATAGATATGAGTTCTATGAGTTATAAGTTTATGAGAGTATTTCTAATGTTTGATTTGCCTGTAGAAACGAAGAAACAAAGAAGAATCTATTCTAAATTTAGGAAACGTTTATTGGAAGATGGCTTTCTAATGATGCAGTATTCAATCTATATTAAGAGCGTAATCAATAAAGATGCGGCAAAGTTAACGATTAATAATGTTAAGAAATATTTGCCACCAGATGGACATGTAAGGGCATTAGTTATAACTGAAAAACAGTACGAAAAAATGCACATATTACTAGGTGCCGAAGATCAAAACATAGCTTTATTAGGTGATAATCGAACGATTCTTTTTTAAAGGAGTACAGTATGGAACCTATGCGTTGGAAAATTAAGACAGATATTATTGAAAACGTGAGTTTGAATATTGGTGAATATAGTTCAATCTACAACGAATACATCACTCAAGAAGAAGACATTTTAGAGGTGATTAACTGTTACTTTCAGAAACGTAATTCCAATAAAAAAGAAGTTACTATATTTGACGAAATTAATCAAGAAGACGTTTCGTTTAGTAGCTATCAAAGTTTTATATTTTCTCACGAAATGATAGAAAAAGAACATTCTTTGGCTGCGAGTACGATAATGGCCAAAAAGTTAAATCGATTAATGAAAGATACAGTTGAAATAGAGGGGTATTTTAATTCTATCAATGTCATGCTAGAAGATATGATAGGTTTGTTGGATTGTGAATTACCCATACGTCCTAAATATTTCGATTATAAAGCTTTTATTAAGTTGCTTAGCTTTGAATACGAATTAGCGAAAGACTATAGTCGTTTAATTGTTAGGTTAGAGCAAATGATTCCTTTATTAATAGAGGAACTAAATAAGCAAACAAATAATCAAACTTTGCTTATTTACTACTATCCAGAAGCTAACTTAAGTCCAAAGGAACAGGTGAGGTTTGCGAACCTTTTAAAATCACTTCCAGTAACGATTATTGTACTAACAGGATCGTCACAGTTTCTTTCCGAAAACCTAAGTACAATGAATTATATTAGAGAAAGTACTCAAATGATTACTGATGAATTTATTGATAACCTCATTTGGGAGGCTCCGCTTATTTATGAAAGAGAAGAAGTGATTGGTAGTCTTGAAAGATTTATTAGAACCTACCAACCCAAATTTGAATTAAATCCTACTATTTCCAATTATCGATTACATGAAATTATGTTATTTGAAGAGATTGATCTATATGTAGGAGTAAGATTTATGGCGCATATCCGTCAAAATTTCGAGTTGGATATTCAATATAATCAACTTTCTAAGCCAATTCAGACATATTTGATGACTTATGATACAGAATAAAAGGTTGCTATTGTTTAATTTGAATAGCTATAATTAAGCTAGAGGTTTTAGTACTCTGTAATTTTAGGTATAACTGTTACAATTTCACTTCGAGATGTAAATTCTATATGTTTTAGTACTCTGTAATTTTAGGTATAACTGTTACAGAAGCGGAACCGAAGATTGGCGATGTGGTGTTTTAGTACTCTGTAATTTTAGGTATAACTGTTACGTGCAGATGCAGATTATGCAGCGTTTGGTGGTTTTAGTACTCTGTAATTTTAGGTATAACTGTTACCCATATTCTTTCACATTGCACGGGCGATTAGTTTTAGTACTCTGTAATTTTAGGTATAACTGTTACACACAGAAGAGTACGAAATGTCATTCGACGGTTTTAGTACTCTGTAATTTTAGGTATAACTGTTACATCCGATTGTAGTCAAACGGATTATAGACAGTTTTAGTACTCTGTAATTTTAGGTATAACTGTTACAAGGCTATCTCGTAGAATCGGAATACGTTAGTTTTAGTACTCTGTAATTTTAGGTATAACTGTTACAAACTGATGCAGGTTACGACATTTATGCAGGTTTTAGTACTCTGTAATTTTAGGTATAACTGTTACTTACTGACGCCCCTATCGGCACATCAATGCGTTTTAGTACTCTTATTATTAGGTATAACATCATTAACAACGCCCACCCATCATGCATGAGTGTGCGTTTTAGTTTGTAGTTTATTCGTCTACGTTATTATTTTTATTATCTGAGTTACTATTCTCTTCCTGTGCGGACTGATTACTTTCATTATCTTCATCTACCGACTTAGCGTCTTGTTCATTGGTATCCTCTTGATTCTCATCTGAACGATTTGAAGCACCATGATTACCATTCATTTTACTATCCTCTTTTTCATCATCTTGTTCCTGTGAATCTGAGTTTTCAGACGAAGCGTCGATATCCTTATTATCATCTTTGTCGCTTTGTGAGTCTTGATTTCCGGAATTATCCTCTTCCGCCGCATTTTCATCAGGCTCAGCATCTTTTTGTGTTGCAGTCATATACTGGTCTTGATATTCTCCGATAGGTTTCATGACCTTATTGTATTCTTCCTCAGTTACCTTGGTCTGACTATGGCTAAATTTGTCATTTTCACCCCGAGAGACAAAGGTATTGTAAAAATCAACAGCAGCGTTGTAAACCTTCGGAGGAATATACCCATCTCTAGGACCTACCATATCTGGATAGGCACCCAGTATTTTAGTGTCTAAGATTTCTCCCGTATAACGATTAATTTTGACATAACCTTTAGTTGATTGATTTTCCCCGTACATGGGCGTTTCAATAAATATTGCTTCATTGTTACTCTTATTTTGATTATATTCAAGTTGATTTCTTTGGAAGAAGTTTTGATTATCCTTTGTAAAATAATCCATAGCGATATCTTTCGCTTTTTCTATTGAAATAGGTTCTTGTTGACTATTTTGCTGTGAGTTTTCTTTACTTGATGTATTCTTATTTTTATTTGTAGTGGTTTTCTTATCATCTTTTTGCGAATGATCATTATCCTTCTTCTCAGCGTTATGTGAATCATTATTTCCACAAGCCACTAGTAACACAGAACCCATCATGACAGTAGCTATCAATTTTAAACCTTTCATAATTTAACTCCTCTTTCTGTAAAACTTACCGTACTTAAAGATATCTCTATTTATAATGATATGACAGTGCTATATTATAATAAAGAGTAATTAATGATTTATATATAAAGTATATTTTTCGGAGGTCTTTCATCAATGAACCTTAAAGAATCTATAAGTCATTTAGGTTGGTATGATTTAATATTTTTAGTACCTATGTTCTTCCTGTTCGCATATTTACCGATGTCCAATGTATTGAGTATTTTGATCAATGTGATTATTGTAATCTTCTTTAGTATCGGACTAGCGACAATTACGCATATAGTTATAGATTCAGTGAGGAAGAAATGATGTGATTAGGCTATGGAAGAATAAACGTTATGTACCACACAGAACATGACATATTGAATAATAGCATTTTTATTGAAATGTTTAAGTTAACTTATATGAATTGTTGTATTTATGTAAAGATTTTTATAGAAATTGATAATAAATAAATTCTGTGTCAATATATTAGTTGACACGTGTCAACTAATGGAAATTATCCGGATGGTTAATTATGGAAGAAGGGATGAATTTCATGGAACACCTTAATAACATTGGTGAAGCAGTTGTCAATATTGTTACAGCGTCTGAGAATGCTGACGGCGCTGGAATCGCTAAGGGCGTAATCAATATTGTTACTAACGCTGGCGGTATCATTGAAGATATCGTGCATATGTTTGTCGGATAATTTAGCACAATCGATACACTCACTATAAACACACCCAACACGGCGGCTACACATTATTTGTGTGGTCGCTTTTTTGTGAGGGGAGTAGGGTCAGGTTATTTGTTTAAAATGTTCTCGGATTCCTAAGGTAAAAGTTTATTTATTGTAATACACACTTCGATGAGAGCTTACGATATAATATAGATAAATAATAAGGTTAGAATGGTTTTTGTTAAAAATAGTGGATGTAGTATATTTTGAATCAATGAACATAAACCTTATATAGAAAGAGATAAACTGGGGTGGGTGTGTTGGAAACATTTGAGGTTATTAAAGATTTTGTGATATTTTCGTTTGAACTACTATGTATTTTAATAATGGCATCATTTATATGTTTTTATTGGCCGTTTCAATTGATTATGAGTTTTTACGCAGTAACGAGAGATTGGGCTGAAGCGCACTTCGGAATAGAAGAAACAGGCTGCATAGGGATGTTAATTGTGATTTTTGTCGTTTGTATACCGTATTTAATTGTCATTTTCTTATTCGGAAAGTTAGCACAAGTCATTGGAATAGGAGGCTGGATGATTGTTCCTTTATTCCTTATTGGTCTATTGATTCATTATTTAGTTGTGAAATTTCGACGTGGCTAGTGACAATAAGTGAGTGCGAAACGCCAGTGTCATGCATTATAACGGTAACCTTACACAATCACAAGAAGTAAAGCGGTTGAAGGTCAGAATATGAGTTATCAAAATTTAATTTTTGCTTCTCAATTATTGCACGGGAAATATCCGCTTTTATGGGAAACATTTTATCCAAAACTGTAGGATAATTAGAATCAGGATTTAAATAATTACCTATAAAACACGAAAAAAGAGGCTAAGCGCAATGCTTAACCTCAATTTTTTCACATTAAATCAAACTCACCAGAAATTACTTATCTGCTTTACGACGACGGATACCGAAGAAAGCGAGGATACCGCCAAGCGCAGCCATGATTGAGATGCCAGCGTTATTGGACTCGTGCTGACCAGACTCAGGAAGGCCTTGCGTAGTGCCTCGAACAGGCTGTTGCGTTTGATCCACTGCAACTTCTGTCACTTGCGTCGTATGGCCTTGAGCGTCTTGCTCAACGACTGTAACAGTGTCGCCTGATTTCAAGTTCACATGCTCAGGCGTTGGTGCGTTCCAAGTGCCGTCTGGGTTCACAGTCGCGTGAGTTATTGTACCGTCCGGATAAGTGACTGTGATTGTGTTGCCAGGTGTACCATGCTGACCCGTTACGCCATTATCGTGATGTGTCACGGGGTTAACAGTCGGTGTGTTCGGCGTGTTTGGATTGTTCGGCGTTTCTGGGCTGTTAGGATTTGTTAGCGTACCAGGTGTATCAGGCGTACCATGTGTTGCTTCAGGCGTTGTAGGTGTTCCTGGTGTTGGTTGATTTGGATTATTAGGGTTTTGCGGATTCTGAGGTGTGTTAGGATTTGTTGGATTATTAGGATTCTGTGGATTCTCTGGATTGTTTGGGTTATTTGGGTTAACCGGTTCGTTAGGATTGTTAGGGTTTACCGGTGTGCCAGGGTCTGTAGGCGTACCAGGATTCGTTGGCTCGCCTGGGTTAGTCGGTTGACCAGGTTGTGTTGGATCAGGTGGTGTACCAGGATTAGTCGGGTTACCAGGATTTACCGGTTGTGTTGGATCCGTTGGTGTACCTGGGTTAGTTGGCTCGCCAGGATTAACTGGTTCTGTTGGATCAGTCGGCTCCCCTGGGTTAGTAGGTTCACCTGGGTTAGTCGGCTCACCAGGTTGGTCAGGATTCGTTGGCACATCTGGCTCAGCACCTGAACCTTGCATGAAACGACTGAGATAGTTGTGATAGTCGTAAAAGTCTGATAGTCCGTTACCTAATTGATTTTCAATAGCTGTGTTTTCAGTGATATTATCTGCATCTTCGTAAGCATCACTCTTCGTGTTGATGATAAAGCCTTGGCCATCAAGGTCGTAACCGAAATCAATCGTTGCTTCTGTTCCATCATCATTATATTGAATATCGTATTGATCTGTAACATCTTCCAAATCTTCATAATTAGGCACATAACTGTCTACCATTTGATCTTTTGATGAAGGTTTATAAATTTGGAGGTTACTTAAGTTAGAACCTTGTGTAGAGATGGTCACGATAGAATGGTTCATTGGATGGTAACCTTCGTTAAGATATGTTGTGCGTGATTGATGTTTGTGATCTTGACTACGTGAATCCCAGAATGAAGATACATAATCGGATTGATGTACGTAATCAAATTGAAGTTTTGTAGAATATTTTTCACCAGCCACATCTATGTCGATTGGATAATCTTTGAAAGAATCCGTCGCATTTCTACGATTTGGATAAGCAACGAAGTCAAAGCTACCTTTCACATCTTTATGTTGATCCACGAAATCTGTGAAAGTGTATTTCACTTTATTTGTGTCTGGATCGTACTTCGCAGTTGCGACAGTTTGTGAACCATTGTCATTATAAGACTTCAAATCTTCAGGAACGATAGGGTCTTCCAAACCAGTAGGGCGTACGTAATCGCCGTAATCTACGTAGAAGTAGTCGCCAGATTTCACATTATTGTCTAGCTTGTAGTTCCCTTTGAATCTGAGATAACCGTTATTACCGATTTCTACCGTATCTTTATTGTCAGGATTGTTAGGGTTCACGCCAGAAAGGTTGAGGTCTGAGAAGTGCACGTTGTCACTCACGTCAGAACCATCACTATCTCCAGCTTCTTCAGTCGTTGGCTCTGCATCTCTGAAACTTGTAGATTCGTTCTGATTTGTGGCAGAAGTTGTACTGACAGGTGTCGCAAATAATGTAGTCGCATTTTTCTTATCTGAGTAGTCTTTAGCCGCACTTTCTAAAAATTTTTGTTGAATTGTAGCTTGGTCGTCTTTGTCGAAATCAATGTCGGAATTCTCAGCGATTTCATTGAGGTCAGATTCTGACATTTGGTTACCTGTTTGATCTTTGTAGTGATCCACTAAATCTGATTGATTTTGGATATTTGTTGTGTTTTGTTTAGAATTTGCATTATCGTCTGCTTGTGGCATTGAGAAAAAAGTGTTTTGAGATGATTGTGTGTTGTCGTTGTCATCTTTTGTAGATGGTTGTGCGTTTGCCTCTTGTCCTGATTGCGTAGCATCTTGTGCTGTTGAAGCGGATGTATTTTTAGCTTGGTTCTCTTGTTTAGATGTTTGTTCTTGGGAGGATTGTTGCGCTGATGAGTGAGCTGAATTTTGAGCAGAATTTGATTTTGTATCGTCATTTTTTGTGTGAGCTTGTTTCATGTTTGCGTCTGCAGATGTAGTGTTATTAGCGGATTGTGGTTGGGATGAGTCAGAATTTACGTTTTGGTCATTATAGTTTTCTGCATTTGAGTTAGCAGAATCGTTAGTGTCGTCTGCTTTATTGTCAGTCGTTTGTTCAGAATTTGAAGATTTGCTTTCTGAGTTTTGGTTATCATCAGATGGTTGTGTTTGTTTTTGTGTTGATTGATTATTGTCTGTATCATTTTCATTTGATGATGGGTCAGCAGGAGTTGAGTCATCTGTTGACGTAGAAGCATTAGTATCTTGTTCGTTATCAGATGCCTGAGTATTGTCCTCTTTTTGTGGATTAGCATCTTGATTATGATTAGCGTTTTCGCTTTGATTGTCGTCAGAATTTGAATTTTGCGCATTTTGAGTTTCTGTTTCAGATGCGTCAGGGGAGTCTTTAGAAGCTTGTTCTGAAGCGTCTTGTTCAGTTTGGTTAGACTTCTCACTGCTGTTTGCGGCATCTTCAGAATCTTGATTTTCTCCATCTGTTGAAGATTGCGTTGTCGTCGTAGTTGTGTCGTCAGATTGCTGTCCTTGTTCTGCGGCATGTGCTTGTCCCGCGCCAAAGAATAACGTTGCGCCTACAACGATGCTTGCTGTTCCAAATGTGAATTTACGTATGGAATAGTTGTGCTTTTTCTTCATAAATTGTTGAGAATTTTTTCGCATAGTCAAAGCCCCTTTCTTAAATATTATGTACCACCCTAGATGTAAGGCCACTATAGATAAATTGATTTCAAAATGAATGATTGTAAAATTGATTTTAATCACATTTGTAAATCAAAGTATTGTTATAAATATAGTGACCTTTTTAAGTTTTACCCGAATACATAGTGGACTAACGATAAATAAGAGACTTTTTCTAATGTAAGTGTAACTTAGTTAAGCGTAACTTAAATCAAAATACTTATCTTTACATATACAATGGATATAAATATAATATAGTTACAAGCTACTTAGTGTAGTTTGGTATTTAATTAACTATCCCCAAGGAGTGGGGCGTAAAGCGTTAACGTTTTAGCGTCTCATTCCGTCTTTATAGATGTTTAGTAAACTATCCTCATTTTATCTTCTAAAATCACTGTTACAGTAATGCACTTTATGAGTTTAACTTCGACCATTTCCTCAAAAAAAGTAAACTCCCGTTTCTTAACTGTCTCACTGCAATAGACCTCATATTATTTGATATAATGTAGTACAAATCTAGAAAAATTAAAGGGGTCACACTTTGAGTATTAAAAGCAAGATTATCAATTATCGTAATAATCGTGGTTTATATAAATATGTGAATATGCGTCGACATAAGCGGATTAAGAAAAATTATGTACTCCTAGAATCAATGCATGGGGGTGCTGTTACAGGACAGATATATTATTTAATCCCAGAAATTCTAGATATCTTTCGTCATAGTAAGGTATTTGTCGTTTCACAAAACCCTGAAGAAGATGCGCAGTTTTTGAAAAAAAGGGGATTTTCTCATTTTAAGATAGTGAAGCATATGTCCTTACAATATTTCGAATTACTAGCAACTGCTCAGTATCTCATTAATGACACGACGTTTTATCCATTTTTTAATAAAAGAGAAGGTCAGCAATATTTCATTATTTGGCATGGCACGCCTTTAAAGAAAATGGGCAAAGATACGGCTCATATTTTTGATTTGGCGAATGTGCAACGGAACTTTTACATGGCCGACCAGGTCATTGTCAGCAACGACTACTCGAAAAAAATTATGGCTGAAGCGTATAATCTTAACCATGTGTATAACGGTGACATGGTCGTCGGGCCTATGCCGCGCAATAGTGTCTTTTACGAAAAGCAGCTGAGAGAAAGTATACGTCGCGACCTGCATATAGAAGACAAGAAAGTGCTGTGCTACATGCCTACGTGGCGCGGCCAAATTGGTGACGTGAGTGATGCGCGTCAGTTAGAAACAATGTTATTGTACTTAAATCAACATTTTGATGCAGATACCGTGCTATATGTGAAATTGCATCATCTCGTTAAGCGTCAACTGAAAATGAATTACAGTAATATTAAATTTGTGCCGGATCAGTATGAAATTTATGAATTTCTTACAGCTACTGACGGGTTAATTACCGACTATTCTTCAGTCATGTTTGATTATTTGAATATGGATAAGCCGATTATTTTATATTTATATGACTTAGCCGAATATCAACGTGAGCGAGGACTTTATCAGTCTCCGTCAGACTATCCATTTACTACAGTTTATACATTATCGGAGTTAGCAGAGTCTATTACAAATTTAGATTCTGAGGCGCATTACACTATCATTAAGGATAAAATGGTTCCTTACGATAATCGAGAAGGTGCAAGAGAAATTGTGCAATTAATGATAAATGGTAGTACTTCAAAAAATATCAAAAGTTATCGTCTTGAGGACAAAAAACCAATTATTGCCATACATTTAGATTCTAATAACGTAAAAGAAGTACTGGGTAAAATGCAGTCGTTGGAAAGTGCGAGTGCCCAATTTATACTTTATTTCGATAGAGAAACGATTTCTGTTGAACAATTTCCACAGTTGATGAACATGCCGGACAACGTGACGTTCTATCCAACTTTAGGAAATATAAATGGTAATTTCTTAGATCGTTTAGTTATGAAGAAATCACAGTTGAAAAAAGTTATGAAAAATAAGGTGCGCTGTCTATATAATGAAGAACAAAAACGCTTATTCGGCGATATTGCTATAGATTATTACGTTACTTATGTAACTTCTGAAAATTCATCGTTGTTTCCAGCTATAAGTGATAGAGGTAAGACTGCGGTATGGCTTAGTCCTAGCTTATCCCAAGTTCAAAGTAAGGCGATGTTGAAGAAAGTAAATTTAAGGAATGTTGATTTTGTGGTCACTGAGGATCGAGACTTAGCTAACCATTTCTCAAAAACAGCTCAATCTCAATTCGTGAAAGAAAGTGAGTTTCTGCGACAATTTTAAAATGAAAATCTGTGGTATCAGTGATGAGATAATGTGAATTTTAGATAACCATTAATGATAGAAAGGCTTGCGTTGAACGCAGGCCTTTTTTACACGTCTAAGCTTCAGAAATTACCCAGCCATACGGGTCTGAAAGTGCAGTCCAATCAGCTTCGAGCTCATCACTATTCACTAAACAAGCATCGAGTTCATGCTCAATTTGTTTGGTATCAAGGTTTTGACCGATAATGACAAATTGCGTTTTACGATCACCATATTCGATGTCCCAATCTTCGGCTACGTCAGGGCGTTGTGCTAGGATAGTTTCCCGTTTCTCCGGTGCTAATCCTGCTACCCAGTACGTGACAGGGTGGATGTTGCAGGAAGAGCCAGCTTGAGATAGCAGGCAAGCGACGTGGTTGTACTGGGCAAGCCACACAATGCCTTTAGAACGGACGATGGATTCATCAAGTTGTTCTAACCATTGATGAAATCTTTCGGCATGGAAGGGAAGTCTTCTTGAATAAACGAAAGAAGAAATCCCATATTCTTCAGTTTCCGGCGTATGTGTTTCATGGCCACCTTCAGTTAATTCTTTAATCCAACCCGCTGAATTACTCGCTTTCTCAAAATCGAAACGTTGTGTATCCAGAACTTCAGATAATTCAACTTCAGCATTTACCGTTTTGATAATTTTAGCTTCAGGTTGAAGTTGTTTCAACACGCGTTCGAGCTTTTCTAATTCTTCAGGCGTAACGAGGTCAGTTTTATTAATAACTAATACATCACAAAATTCTACCTGATCGATCAACAAATCTGCAATCGTGCGCTCATCTGTAGCGTCAGCACCTTGACCACGATCTGTCAGCAGATCTTCAGAATGAATATCGTGTGTGAAACGGTTGGCATCAACGACTGTGACCATCGTATCTAACCTGCATATTGAAGTAAGATCGATGCCCAGATCCTCGTCCACGTAGGAGAAAGTTTGAGCGACCGGCACAGGCTCGGAAATTCCTGTAGATTCAATCACTATGTAATCGATGTTGCCTTTCTGAACGAGGCGTTCGACTTCTTGAAGCAAATCATCACGCAAAGTACAGCAAATACAACCGTTTGAAAGCTCTACAAGTTTCTCATCTGTACGTGAAAGACCGCCACCGTCAGCTACGAGATCCTTATCGATATTGACTTCACTCATATCGTTTACAATTACTGCAATTCTGCGTCTATCACGATTATTCAAAATATGGTTCAATAACGTTGTCTTCCCAGATCCAAGATAACCACTCAGAACTGTCACAGGTATTTTTGACATACTATTCCCTCCATGGTAAGTAAAAGTTTAAAGTTTGTTTGTTTTTAATAAAACGAAATCGTTACGATTTAAAATTGTACTAGAAATTTGGAGAAAATCAAGGGGAAGGATAGTGGAATCGTTTTGTGGAAATAAAAACTCCAAAAATTGAAGTTTTGCGCGTTCAACTTTCGGAGTTTAGTAGTTCTTTTCTTAAGTTTTAAATAGTTAATTTTTCTTCTTTTTCTTCGTATTAAGTGCTATAAAATAGCCGATAAGTGCGGCGAATACAATAAAACAAAATTTTAGCATAAGTGTAACTCCTTTTTTAGCAGTTCTTTTACTACATATGAAGTGTAACATGAATTGAAGATGATTTATTTTAATGTTATTTAATAATTAAAAGAAATAATATCTTAGGTTATACTTCAGTTTTATTATAGATTAGTATACAGTCTATAATCATCTAATGAAACATTACAAGTCGCCAGTAATATTAAATATAGTTTTAATATCGTGATGGATATTTGTGTAAGGATTTAATGTTATTAAATGAGGTTCGAGTGATTTAGAAACGTCGGCGTAATTTAGTTTGCTTGCATTCGTAATAGCATCTTCTAGATTATATTTAAAGACATCTTCTACTTCTTTGAATTTTGCATTTTTATATTCTGACCATTCGTCTACATTGCAGTAACGGGCAAGCTTTTGATTGAGTTGTCCACTTTCAATAGGTGTGAACGGAGTAACTTGCTGAAAGTGGAGCAACAACCATAGTTCAAAGGAAAAATTATTATAAAAGACATAGTAACCATGATCTTTTGCTAATTTGAGAGCTCTAACTATATCTTCAGTAGGATTATTATCGTAATCGAATACTACGACTACCGTATCGCTCTTGTTTGTCTTTTCTTTACTTATTGCTTTATCTACTAGAGCTTTATGACCTTTTCCGAGAGCGTCTAATTCGATAGTTAAGTTAGCCTTTCGATGTTTATTTTTAATCATGTTAAAGTAATGTTTTTCGGTGAACCCTTCACAATATATATGAGTTTTCTTATTTAGAGTCTTATTTCGTTTTTTTCTAGTCCGAGCCATGATTAATCTCCTTGATTTTTAGTATTAAACAAATTTTTAAAATCACTAAAATCTACATTTGGCACAGCACCATATATACCTTTTAAATATCGCTTAAAGTACGTCGTATCTGTTCTCTTACTTAAGTCATCATCATTAAAATCAAAGACACTAAAAAGTTCGCTAGCTCCGTTGAATTTCTTATCAGTTAAATAAATTTGGTCCTTTCTTAAGTTACAATCTAATAAATATAGTTGGTGTGAAGTTAAGATAAATTGTTGATTAATTGAATTATTAAACACTTGCACAAGTATTTGGGCGAGATTTAAATGTAATGAATCATCAAATTCATCCATTAAAAAAACACAGTCTTTATTTCTATTATTTAGCAAATAGAAAGCAATCGTTATTAGTTTCTTTGTTCCATTTGATTTGTTAGCAAAAGAAATTCTTTGTTGACCAACAGGCTTATTATCTTGATTAAATTTATCGTAAACTAAATTGAGTTGATGGAATTCAGCTGTTTCTTCAATTTCGCCTTCAAGTGAGTCATTATTATTTAGAAATTCTATATATTGTTGAATAAATTTGGGGACTGGTTCTTTATGAATAGTAGTATCAAGATCTTTAACTTTAACGTCACACAGGTTTAAGAACTTAATTAATTCTTCCTTGGTGTCTTGGTTATTCAACACTTTTTGCATGTGTTGAATATCTGAAGAGTCAAGGATATCGTCAATAATTACTAATTTATTTGCGAACCAATCGTAAATATTTTTCGCATGTGTATCATTGGTGTCTTGAGCTACTTGGAGAACGAGTACATTTTTACGAATAGAATCGGATTGAATATTCAACTCTTCAGATAACGAGAAATTTTGGTGATTTCGTTCAAAATAAGTATGATAATGACCACGATAATAATACTTTAGTCTTTCAAAAGTAATTTCTTCTTTATTATATTCGAATTCATATAAATACTGTCTATTATTCGATATAATTTCTATACTGAAGTGAGTCGGAGAGGTGTTTGAATTTTCATCTAACGCGAAAGGAAATTGAGTCAATTCTGTAGTAGAGAATTTTGGTTTAGAGAATATTCTATTTTTCATCTGACGTAAAACGATAATTAAGTTCGATTTTCCTGACCCATTTGGTCCAAAGATAATAATATTTTTTAAAAGATTTAGGTTTTCTGTATAAGATGTTTTATCGATGGAGAATTTATTAGAAGCATGCTTCTTTAAGAATTTTCCGGTAAGCATAGAAAAGCTTGTTTCATCTCTGTAGGATAAGCAATTTTTAAAAGTGAAATCGATTAACATATAGCACCTCCGTAACTTAAAACTGTGTGAGTTGATATAAATATAGCACAGAAGTAGTTAAAGAGGTACTTTTAATCACGTTTTTTTGTTATAAAATTATTTCATCGTCACACCCCCAACATCTCTCTAAACGTCTCGTCAGAATATGATTTTCTGAACAAATTACGTTTCTGCATTTCTGGCACGATAAGGTCTACGAAATCTTCTAAACTGCCAGGAAGTGTGGGTGGCATCAAATTAAATCCGTCGGCCACACCCTCATCTACCCACATTTCCATCGTATCGACAATTTCTTCAGGTGTACCAATGAGTGTGAGATGACCGCCACCTGCACTGAGATAACCTAAAAGTTCGCGCACAGTAGGTTGAGTATCTTTAATAATCTCTAAGACCGTTTCGTATCGACCCACGGGACCTTTGAACGCTTCAACTGGTGGGAGCTCTGGAACGGGTGCGTCTAAGTCCCAATCTGAACAGTCTTGTTGGACGAAGAAACTGAGTTGTTTCAATGCTGAATCGATAGGTAATTGTTCGTCTAATTCGGCTTTTTTAGCTACAGCCTCTTCGTGTGTAGGTGCGACGTAGGTAACGAGTCCCGGGAAAACTTTGATTTCGGCGTTAGGTCTATGACTGTCAGTGATGGCCTGATCTAGCTTGCGACGATAGGCTTTGGCTTGGTCTAAGTTCCAAGAAACGGAGTAGACTGCATCGGCATATTTCGCGGCTAAAGCGATGCCTTGCTTAGACGCTCCAGCTTGCATAGCGACGGGTTTACCTTGTGGACTTTGTGGTGTAGTAGATGGACCATTTACTTGAAAATGTTTCCCCTGATGAGCGAACGAATTGATTTTCTGGCTATCAACAATTTCTTGTTTTTTGCGGTTGGGTGAAAAAGCCTCAGAATTCCAAGAAGTGAGAAGTTGATTCATCACTTTCGCAAATTCGTCTGCTTTCGCATAACGCACTTCTCTTTCTGGTAATTTAGGCATACTATGATTTTGCGCTTCTTGATCTGTCATTGAAGTAACGAGGTTCCAACCGACACGTCCTCCAGTAATATGGTCTAAACTCAAGAGCTGACGCGCCACGGTAAAAGGATTGCTGAATGTACTGGAAATTGTTGAAACGAGACCCACATGCTTTGTAACTTGTGAAATTGCGGTTAAATTGATGAGTGGGTCGTACCAGAATGCAGGTAGGGAACGATTGTCACTAGGATTAAATGCTTGGTTATCTGCGAAGAATACGGCATCGAAATAGCCTTTTTCAGCAAGTTGGGCAAGATGTTGATAGTAAGAAATGGAACCAATTTGTTCAATAGAAGAGTCCTTCATGAGCCAAGCAGCCTGATGGTGACCACAACCAAATAGTAGAATACCAATATGTATATGTTTATTTTGCATGTTATGAAACCACCTTTATTGGATATTTTTAAAACTTGCGTAGGGAACAGTTTTACAAAAAAGCAAAAGCTAAAGCCCGCTAATATTAAAGAAACGAGCTTTAGCAATATCTCATTAATTCATCGTTAAACCGCCATCAACCGTAATATTCTGACCTGTAATGTTGGTCGCGTGTTCTGATGCTAAATGAGCGACCATGTTGGCTACATCTTGTGGCGTCGTCACTTGTCTAGTCGGCGTAGTTTGAGCGATTAAATCAAACACTTCTGGCGTCGTAGCTGCACTTGCATCTGTCGTCTTCAACAAACCGCCAGAAACGACGTTCGCGGTAATCCCGTGTTGACCCAATTCAGAAGCAATGTTACGTGTGAAACCAATGAGACCCGCTTTGGCAGTCGTGTATTCGTGATAAGGCACCACTGGATTCTGATACAAATTAGTACCAATACTGATAATACTGCCAGATTGACGCTCCATAAATTGAGGAATGACACTTTGAGAAACATTAAATGCCGCTTTCAAAGTACCGTTAATTTGTTGTTGATAGTCTTCCCAATTGAGATCTTTAAATGATTTTTGCGTATTAGGATCAAATTTAAAACCAACGAGTGCGTTGTTGATTACAACGTCAATTTGTCCAAAGTGCTCAGTGGCTTGTTTAACCATCGTATCAACCTCTTCGCGTTCGGTAACGTCGGCTTGGATAGCGATGGCTTGGTGTTCGTATCCTTTAATCAGCGCTTCAGTCTCTTGTTTACTTTGATGATAGTTCACAACAACGTTAAATCCTTGTTTGAGTAGCGTTTTGGCGATTGTTGCTCCAAGTCCTCTGCTGCTTCCTGTTACTAATACTGTTCTTGTCATATTTAACACTCCCTAGTTCAATTTTTTGGTAAATAAAAATACACAACCTTCACGAGGAAAGTTGTGTAAATGACATAAACGAATCTATAAATAATCATAATAAGCGTGATTAATTATTGTGAATCGATACTACACTTTCCTCCGCTAGCGCAAACTAGATCAGGTTCAAAGGGTTTGGGCCAGGCCCATCTCAGTTCGACGACACCCCTAGTGTATGTATGAAGTTATACTCTAAATGTAAGGTTATTACATGTCAGAGTCAAGATTAGTGAGTTTTGGTGGAGGAGAGAAGATGAAAAAGCGTCACGATAATCGATTGAAATTAAGAAATCTGTACATATTTTGTAAGAGGATATTTTTGTCAAAAATACTTTAAAGTTCGTGTTTTAAGTTCTAAACTTTTAAAATTCATCTCCTAATCAACTCCAGATTATGATACGTTATTAATAGATTATTGAAAAAATTGGGAGGACTACCATGAATTATCGGTTAGAGAAAATGTTAAATATGATCGGTATAGGATTACAGATGTTGACTATATCGGTATTACTGCCGTATGCGTTATATAAGACGCGCATGCATATTTATATTAATAGGAAACTTGAAGGGGTTGCTGACCAAATGATTGGTTATCCAATAGAGTCTTCGGATCAAACTTTATTTTGGTTATGTATCCTAATGATAGTGAGTGTTATTACAATAATATTAGCTTTTATTGCTGCTAAAAATTTTAAAAATAGACCCAAACTCACAATAACTTTGATGTTTATTTGTGCTTTTTTAAGTTTGGTGACGAGCTTGCCAGCTGTCGTAATTTGGATTATTGCTGGTATTAAGACGATAAATACATATCAAAGAAATAGTAGAAGCGAACTAATGAGGGAATTCGAAACTTCAAAAAATAAGGAAATGGATGGGTTCGAATTAGGATTACTTATAGCAAGTTTGTCTATTAGTATTCTTTGTATAATCATTTACGCGTTAGCAACTATCCCTTATGCAATGATTCTAAATTCCGAGGCATCTCGTACTTTCTATCGCGACCCAAGTGTCATAGATGGTTATACTCAAACTATGATATACAAATCATTTTTATATACGAGTTTCATATACTCTGGAGTATTAGTTACAGTAATTGCGATAGTAGTGCTGATTATCTATTTAGTTAAAGGTAAAAGTATTAATTTCTTAAAAGCGAATTTATTTATTATCGTTGGTTGTGCTAATTTAATATTTAACATTATTTCAGGCATGTTCTTACTTATAGTAGGAATTCTGTTATATAACAAAATGGGACAAAAACCAGAATATGATGAGAATAATCGACGAGAAGAATTAGCACAGTAAAAAATAGCGAGATTCACTGGAATGGTGAGTCTCGCTATTTAATTTACTTCTCATTTTCATAAATTTCTTCATTCACGGTATTCTGTAGTGTATTAACTTGATTTAATCCCGCTTTCATTAGAATGAAAACTAATAGCCAACCGAGAACAATTAAAATAATGATTTTCAGGTTATAACTACCTAAAAATGTTATATCTACGTCCCAGATAGCATGTAATATAACTGAAGCGAAGAAGAAAAATAGAAATCTTGGATCTACAATGTTATTAAATTCGAATTTCGCTTCACTTTTAGCAATAACTACGGCAGCACCTACAATCGCCGCCCAAACAAGATGACTTCCAAGGCCTGTCCAAGCACGTAGGATGATCATATCCATTACTGGAACGTGAGCATATAAAGCAAATTTTAAAATATAACCTGCTGATTCGAAGACGGCAAAACCTGCTCCGATTGCCGCACCTATGAGCAAACCGTTAAGAATTTTATTTGTCTTACTAATGTTCACAATTATGATAATGATAATTGCTTTACCAAGTTCCTCTACAATCCCTGTTGAGATGGCATCAGTGAGCGTCATTAATCCAAATACTTCTTCCTCTTCGCTAAATGATACAAAGTTATAGAGGAAGAGTGTAACTAAAAGTGAGAACACGCCCCCAATAAAGAACCATTTCAGAACTTCGAAGATACTGATATTTTTAAAAGCGTTAGTCTCATAGAAAAAGAAGAGTCCTGATAAAGGTACAGTTAAGGCTCCAATAAAGATAAGGCCAGGAATTGCGTTCTCATTTCCAAATGATGCAGCCATAACCCATAAAAGCACAAATGTTATAGCCATTGCCGCAAATACTCGAGAAAACAGCCATGGGCGGCCCCATTCATTGGAAACATCTTTAAGGGCTGGCGTCGTTTCTTTAGTACCTGCAATAAAGATACGATCAGCTTCTTCACGTGAATGAGATTTAAATACTTCTGAGAACATGTCGCGTAAATTGAGATTTAGACTTTCTTCATTTCCTGCCATTTTACCGATAGATTTCGTCGTATTATTGAATAATTGTTTCGCTTCGTCTGTTAGACTCACATTTTCTTTAGTTTGATTTTCGAGAGATTCTGTGCTGGAAAAATTAGAATTTGAAGCGGTCGCTAAGTTGAATCCGCACTGCATACAGAATTTGTCATCTGGATTGACTTCTGCGTGACAACTTGGGCAGTGAAGGACTGAAGTGGTTTGTGCTTCTTCAGAATATGTAGCGCCGTCATTTTCTAAATTATTACCGCAATACATGCAGAATTTGTCTTCGGGATTCACTTTTTGATTACATTTCGAACATTGCATGAGCATCCACCTTTATTTTTTTATGTATAGTCATATTTTAATTTATTGTTAAAGGAATTGCTATATGATTTTTGGATTGATTAAAAGGGGAAGCACATAATTTACGCAAAATTAGAAATTAGAGGTTTAGAATTTTTTAAATAAGTAATTAAATTCATGTTATTTCATGGGAAACTATGTTTGAGCTAAGTCAGAAAGGAGTTTACATAATTATGAAATATAAATCAGAACGTGTGTCATCTTGGATTGCTGTCGGATTAATGGGACTCGCATTATTAGGGTGCTTTCTAGGAACTATCTTTTTCGCAATTATGGGTAATCAAACGAAAGAAGGACTTATAGCTACAGGTGAATTTAGTTATAGTGAAGCTAATGATTTTATTACTTTGTGGGGACCTGTATCAGTTCTGTACCTCATTTCATCTATTATTCTTATTATTTTTGGTATTATTGGTTCGATTTGGATTGGCAAGAAGACGAAAGCAGCAGCGATTATGCTTTTGGTTATTGGAATTCTATCAATATTCTTTAACTTTTGGCCAATCGGTCTGATTTGGATTATTGTTAGTATTAATCTTTTTCGAAAACGTCGTAAAGCACATACTAGTCAAGGACCTCAACAAGGTACATATGATAGACAACAAAATTATACTAACGAGCAAGATAAACACTCTGATTTTCTAGAAGATGACGCTCGTCGTTATACGAAAGAAGTCAAAGACGATCCGTATAAATATTAATAATTTGTAATGATAGGTCACTCTACCCGCAGTCTAAACGAGCGATGGGAGAGTGACTTTTTCTACGTGTTAATTCTCTGCTTTTATTGAAAAACAAAGATTTATCACAAAAAATATTTAAATTCACGTAAATTTTACAGAATAACCGATTAATTATACGCGTTTTTATGATAAAATATGGGCTAGAAAATAAGAAGGGAGATTACATAATTATGAAACGTACAGCAGAACGCGTGCTTTCTTGGATAGGTGTAGGAATTACAGCGCTCAGTTTCTTAGTAACTATCTATTGGATTTTTAACTACATTGTTTTCGCTAATAGTACTAAAGAGGCATTAGTTGAATCAGGTTTATATAGTAATAGCGAAGCAGAGACTTATATTAGTACTTGGTCAGTTATTTCAATTATTTCAGTTATCTTAGCTATTATCTTTTTAATTCTCAGCATCTTATCAGCAATTTGGATCGGTAAGAAGACGAAAGCTGCGGGAATTATTCTCCTTGTTAGTGGTATTATCAACTTCTTTTCTATTAACTTTGTAGCGGGAATACTTTGGATTATCGCAGGTATTATGCTATTAGTGAGAAAGCCTAAACAGCCGATTGATCAAGGCGCTTACCATAATTACAATAATAACCAACAAACACACACTAACAATCAAGATTTTATAGACAATGATTCACGTCGTCACACTGATGAAGTGAAAGACGATCCTTATAAATATTAAATAATGTTAATGAGCAGTCACTCAATTATCGAAATAGATACTTGGGTGGCTTTTTATTTAGCGTAGTACGTGCATAACCTCCGTCCTCATCTGTCTTAATAGAAATGTCAAATTTTCCTAACCTGCTTGTGTTGTAAAAGGAAGAAATCTTTATTATGATTAGAAATTGCGTGTGACAAGAACGATAACAATAATGAATATTTGGAACTTTTTAGCGAAAATCTAAAAGGTTCTTTTTGTTTTGTCCAGTATTTAAGAAAAAATATTACTAAAGGAGATTGATTCTATAGTAGGAAGGGAGGACAAGTGAATATGAGTAAGAAAGCTATTCAAATTCACACTAAAAATATTATTTTCTGCTTGCTAGGTACGTTCCTCATTGGGGTGGGCGTCAACGCTTTTATCATCGCAGCAAACCTCGGTGAAGGCGGTACGGTCGGTATTTCCTTGAACCTTAAGTACACGCTTGGTCTTTCACCAGCGCTCACGTCATTCATCATCAACATCATTCTCATCGCAGTAGGGTGGAAGTATTTAAGCAAGACGACAGCGATTTATACACTGATCACGGTGATTGCGAGTTCAGTTTGGCTAGCGCTCACAGAATCTTTCAATCTGCATCTCCAATCCGACTTTATTAATAGTATCTTTGGTGGTGCGTTTATCGGCATTGGTACAGGTTTCGTTATTTCAGCTCGCAGTACGCTCGGTGGTACGTCAGTCATCGCGAAGATTATCGATAAATATACGGAAGTGAAGACGTCGCAAGCGCTATTCGTCTTAGATACGCTCATTGTCCTCTCTTTCTTAATTACGATAGATATAGAGAATGTGCTTTATACCATTGTAATGCTCTTTATTGTGGAAAAATGTATGGCATTCGTTATTGAAGGTTTCAATCCTAAGAAGGCGATTACGATTATTTCTGAGTATAATGGAGAAATTAGCGACCAAATTCATTACGAAACAGGTCGTGGGTCTACGCTTCTCAATGGTGTAGGAGGTTACGAACGCAAACAAACGAATGTGCTTTACGTAGTCGTGCCTCAGAACCAACTGGCACGTATTAAAAAGATAGTGAATGCGCATGATTCTAATGCTTTCTTAGTCATCCACGATGTACGGGATGTCTTAGGTAACGGATTTATGAAAATGCAGTAGGCCGGATGTCTTAAAGTTGAATAATATGAATGTACCCTAACCGAAAGTTGAAGTTTAAAACGGTTAGGGTACGTTTTTTATCTAATATCGTTGATTAACTAGGAAGGACGTCTTCTTGATTGATATATTGTACTACTTTATCAATTTGTTCACTAAAGGAACCATCAAATTTGTGATCGAAAAAGGCACTTCCTATCGTAAATGCCCAAGGATTCACACGTTTAATGAAATCAAGTTTGTCGTAGCTATCGATACTACCTGCAACGCATACGGGTAAATCAATCGCTTCTACGAACGTCTCTATTAATGCTTCAGGCATCGTCTCATGGCGATAACCTAATAAATCGAACCCGCTAACACCTCGCTCTAATAAATCTTGAGCTTGTTCGACAATTTGTGTGATGTCACCTTTCAATACGGAAGGCCGACCCACTACTTCTCCAGCGAATGGAAGGTAAGTGATGTGATTGGCTAAACAGAACGTGTTGACGGAGTCGAAATAAGTCGTTCCCATGAGAATATCTGCGCCGCATGCTTTAGCAAGTTCTGCACCCTCTAAACTGCTTGATTCATCATATTCAACGACTTCCAAAATTGTGGTTTTACCACACGACTTCATGTAATTAAACAATTCCTTCATTTCAATTTCTGGTAAGCCTTTATCTTTAAATCCCCAATATTGTGCTGCAGTATCTTTGCATTCCTCGAAGATTTGATATGCATTCTGAACTGTAAAGTCTTGATATGTAAGCATAACGATTAAATTACTATGATGCACGTTTCTCTCTCCCTTTGATGTGTAACTTCATAGACTATTGATTTTCTTATGTGGACAGTTTGCACTTATAGAGTGAATATAACAATAGTTTTATTGTATTTTTTTATAAAAATCTTTTCCAGCGAGGTATAAAAAACATGAATTTACTACGAAGATATATGCCTGACGCCTTGAGCGAGAGCGTTTATGATATCAATTACAAGAATCTATATGATGTGGGTTACAGAGGACTCATCTTTGATATTGATGGCACATTAGTTCCACACGGAGCGGACACTACAGAGAAAGTAGATGCTTTGTTTACTGAAATACATAATATAGGCTTTAAAACGTTATTATTATCAAATAATAGCGAGGAACGTATTAGTGATTTTAATCGTCATATCCAAACTCAATTTATTCCGATGGCAGATAAGCCAGATGTGAGAAATTTTCATAAAGCCGTTGAGCAACTCGACCTTTCAAAAGATCAAATCATCGTGATCGGCGACCAATTATTTACAGATATTGATGGCGCGAATAAATGTGGTTTAGCGAATATATTAGTGAAATTTTTGATGCATGAAGATGAGACGAAGATAGGTAAGAAACGTCGCGTAGAACAGATTTTACTAAAGGTGGGTAAAATATTTAAAATTCAACAACGCTCACCACTACAACATCAAATTAAGGAGACAGACATGACAGAACGTAAGCCTTTAAGCGAAAGATATCCGAAACTTTATGATTTAGCAGTTAAAAAAGAAACAGCGAAACGCCATATTCAAGATTTAAAAGGGCGTAAGAAGTTTGCGCAACATCGACAAAAATTGAAGTTACCGAATGTGGTTCATACCGTTTCTTCATATTTGATTAAAAAAGGACCAGGTATCGATCCTGTGCTTCAGACTAATAAAGCGGACAATATCGACTTAGCAGCTTCAAAAATTGATGGGATTGTTATCAACCCAGGTGAAGAATTCTCTTTTTGGAAACTAGTAGGCAAAATTAATAAGAAAAATGGTTATAAAGATGGTCGAGTTATCGTGAATAATCAAGTTCAAGCCGGCATGGGTGGCGGAATTTGTAATTTAGCTAATAATCTACATTTACTTGTCATTCATAGTCCACTTCAAATTACTGAATTTCATGCACATTCTGATGCGCTCGCGCCTGATCAAGGTGAGCGTAAACCTTTCCAGAATGGGACGTCAGTTTCTTATAACTACGTGGACTATCGTTTTAAAAATCCAACTTCGCAGAAAATACAAATCTGCTTATGGGTTGCTGATGAAACGTTATATGGTGAATTAAGAAGTGAAGAGGCCTTTCCTTGGAAATATCATTTAGAAGAAGAGAATCATCGTTTCGTGAAAGAGAACGGTAAGTATTATCGTAAGTCGAAAATTTATAAAGTGACTGAAGATGCGGCTACTTCTAAAGAAATTGACCGTGAACTCTTATTGGATAACCGTTCTGAAGTCATGTTTGATTATGACTTAATTCCAGAAGATCAGATTAAGAGTGAGTAATGAAGTAGGGTTTTCTCACACATTTAGATAAATAAAGTACAACACAACTCGAAAAATAGAAAGCAGTGATGTTGATGACTCAGTTATATGAAATTTATCTAGAAAATGATGAAACAGCCTTTACGGTTGGCAGTATAGTGGCAGAAACAGAGGAGTTATATATAGTTGAATCACTTGATGAAACAGGAAGATTGGACAGCTTACAAGTGCGTCCAAAAGCTAAAGTTGGAAAGTTAGTCAGTTCATCGAAATATCTTGAATTGATGGAGTTTACCAAGAACTATAATGTCGAAAATGGAAACTATAATCCTTTAGGTTTAGAAGTAAACTATGATGACTATAGTAGTTTAGAAGGTACATTTCATCAAATGCGAAATTCAGGAGATATTTATACTATCGTTACTGACAACGATGAAGAAATTTTGATCGGTAATGTTAAGGAAGTTTTTGAAAAAGAGATACTATTGAACGCGATAAACTTCGAAGATTTCACTCGAACAGAGGTACCCATTGATAAAAGTGAGATTATTGCTATTGATATTTTGAGTTATGAGAATGTGTTACTTCAAAAGTTTTTAATGCAGGGGTAGAAAAATAAGATGGCTAAAGGTCATTGTGAGAAGCGAGACAGTTTGGTGTCTCGCTTTTTCTGTTTTCTTCACCAGTTTCACGAAATTTCTCATAAACTAATATTAATTTCGCCTTTAATGTTAACTTATATTTTTATTAGGTTTACAATTACCGATTTTCAATTTAAGATATAAATATCCTATTAAATTTTTAAAGTAACTGGTGAGAAAAATGAATATTTTTATTACAAGTACGAATACGGACGTTGGTAAGACCTACGTTACAGTGAATCTGTATCACTTTCTGAAACATGAAGGGTACAACGTCACGATATTCAAACCTTTTCAAACTGAAGAAATGCCTGATGGAACCTATCCAGATTTAGAAATGTATAAGGCAGAGTGTGGATTGAGCTACGAAACCACATCACTGTATAAATTTAAAGATCCTATTTCTCCGCATTTGGCATTTAAGAGAGAACCGCATCAAATGTTCGATAGACAAGTAATCATTGACCGTGCAGAAGAATTGGCAGCTAGACATGACATTGTGCTAATCGAAGGTGCGGGTGGTATAGCAGTCCCAATACATAACAGTGAGAAAGAATGGTACATGACGGCTGATCTCATTAAGGATACTGGTGCTGATCACATTATTAGTATCGTGCCTTCTAAACTAGGAGCAATTGGTGATATTGTTGTACATCAGTATTACTTAGAGTCGCAGAATTTACCATCCAACACGCTTATCATGAATCGTTATTCAAATACTGATGTCGAACAGGATAATCGTTTAACAGTTAAAGAGTTATTGCATCAAAACGTTGAAACTTTTCCGGAAAATGGGGCAGCCTCAGAAATACCAAAATCTATACTAGATCACCTGAAAGGAGTTAAAAATGATGAATCTTCAAAAGCATGAGGATTTAGTTAATAAAAATTTAGAATATGTGTGGCATCCGTTCACGCAAATGGGAGTTTATTCAAAACACGACCCAATTATTATTGAAAAAGGGAAGGGTAGCTATCTATATGATACGAAAGGAAATAAATATTTAGATGGCTATGCTTCGCTGTGGGTGAATGTGCATGGGCACAATGATAAGAAATTGAACAAAGCGATACATAAGCAGTTGGACAATATTGCGCATTCCACTTTGTTGGGGTCTTCAAATATTCCTTCTATTGAGCTTGCGGAACAACTCGTTCGTATTACACCGGAAAGTCTGAAGAAGGTCTTCTATTCGGATACAGGAAGTGCAGCTGTTGAGATTGCGATTAAGATGGCTTATCAATATTGGAAAAATTTGGATCCAGTCAAATATGCGAAAAAGAATAAGTTCATTACGTTACATAATGGATATCACGGGGACACGATTGGTTCTGTAAGTGTAGGCGGTATCGACGCATTTCATAAGATTTTCAATGACTTGATTTTTGAAAATATTCAAGTCGATTGCCCATCTTTCTATCATAGTGATTATGAATCTGAAGAGGAAATGGTGGAATCGATTCTCACGCATATTGATACGATTCTGCAAGAAAGAGCAGATGAGATTGTAGGTTTTGTGATGGAACCGTTGATTCAAGGTGCGACGGGTCTTTTTGTTCATCCTGCTGGTTTTCTAAAAGGCGTGGAGAAACTCTGTCGTAAGCATAATATCTTATTAATCGTAGACGAAGTCGCGGTCGGTTTCGGTCGTACGGGTCAAATGTTTGCGTGCTATCACGAAGACGTGAAACCCGATATCATGTGTCTAGGTAAGGCGATTACTGGAGGTTATCTGCCATTAGCTGCGACGCTCACTTCGCAAAAAATTTACGATGCTTTTCTCAGTAATTCACATGCTGAAAAGACATTTTTCCATGGTCATACGTATACAGGAAATCAAATTGTATGTGCCGTCGCTTTAGAAAATATTCGTCTGTTTGAGAAACGAAAACTGTTAAAACAAATTCAACAAACTTCAGCTATCTTGAGTAAGAAATTACGAAAATTGAGTACACATCCTAATGTAGGCGATGTGCGAGGACGAGGATTGATGTATGCTGTAGAGCTTGTGGAATCTAAAGAGACTAGCGAACCTCTTAATATTCCAACTGTAGAACGTATCATTCACGAATGTAAACAACGTGGCTTAATGATACGCAATTTAGAAAATATTATTACCTTCGTTCCAATTTTAAGTATGAGCAAAAAAGAAGTTGAGAAAATGACGGATATCTTCACTGAAGTATTGCTTGAGGAATTAGGGCAGTACGAATTTTAAAGAAGTGAGTGAGATAGAATGGACATAACTCAGAAATTGACTCAGTTGAAGCAACAACAGCGCTATAGAACTTTGAAAGAAGTACATCATATCGAAGGTAAGACGATTCGTTTGGGAGAACATGATTATATTAATTTTACTTCGAATGATTACTTAGGATTAGCACAATTGCCGTTTGATGTTGAGGATTTCATGAGGTTTGTAAAGCGGTACGGCATCAACTTGGCCAGCTCTCGTCTGGTTAGTGGTAACTCGGTGTTATATACAGAAATTGAAGAATTGATGAGTCGCTATTACCACTTTGAAGATGCAGTCATTATGAACAGTGGCTACGATGCCAATTTAGCATTGTTTAATGCTTTTAAAGGTGAAGAGGTGGTCGTATTCTCAGATAGTGAGAATCACGCGAGTATTATTGATGGGCTGAAACTGAGTCGTATTTCCAAGGAAATATATCGTCATTTGGATTATCAGGATTTAGAACGTCGACTAGCGGTATATCCAGATACTACGAAATTAATCGTGACAGATAGTGTATTTTCCACTAATGGCAATCTTGCAGATATTGAATATTTGGTAGAGCTCAAGCATCGTTTTCCTAATACTTGGTTGATTGTTGATGATTCGCATGGGCTTGGGTTAAATTACTTTGATGATTATCAGAATATAGATGTAATCACTGCCAGTTTGTCTAAAAGTGTAGGTGCACACGGTGGCATTATACTATGTAGCCAGCTGTTTAAAGAACTGCTTGTGAACACTGGCCGCGCATTAATTTACTCTAGCGGCATGCCAACGTCGAACCTTTACTTCATTTTAAGAAATACTCAAGCTATGTTGAACGAACCATATAGGAAGCAGCATTTAAAGCAGTTAAGTCTTTACTTTAATACACAGTTATACGCTTGTTTAGGTAAAAAGTGCGACTTACAGACACCGATTAAGAGTATAGAATTTAACGATTATGAAGAAGCAGAAAGTTATTACCAAGCTTTAATGGATGCTGGAATGCTCGTAAGTTATTTTCGCTATCCAACAGTGAGTCATCCGACTTTGCGCTTTTCGTTAACCTATTATCATCAAAAATCAGATATCGATCGATTATTTCAAATCATTTTAAAACAGAAAGAAGATGAAAAAACAGATGTTTAGTGTGAAGATGCGCGCGAGCCAAGATAATGAACATATTAGTGGTGCGGAAACGATATGCGAAGAACAAAATATTGAAGCGGCAATCCAACATTTCTTTAGAAAAGGATTTAATCATCAAAATGGGAAAAGTGATTTCCTGAATCTGAAAATAGAACAGGTAAAGGAGCCTCTAATTCAACTTTCTGCTCTTCAAATTATTGATGAACAGCATGTTGATTTAATGAAATTATGTACAGAAAATGGCATCACTAAACAAGCGCTTGAACGAGGTCTGGATTACATCCATAACGACACACGGTACACAGGCGCGCTTATTCTTTCAGCTCAAACGGGAAAACGACTAGATCAGGCCGGCAAGCGTGGCGTACGTGCCACTCGCTTTTGTTTCAACAATACACGTGAACATGTTGAGTTGAAAGAACGCGTCCAAGACTCTCTATCTCTAGCGACGATTCTCACACATCATGACGCCGTACATGGTGAGTTGTGTGTTTCAGATGATATGCACTATACGACTGGCTACTTCGCGACAAAAAGTTCAGGATATCATCGATTGTATAACGTTAAAGAAGATAATAGTCGTGCAGGTGGACGTATCGTTTTCGTTGAGGACAGTCTAAATATTGAAGACTATACAGAATTTCTAGAATTAGTGCCAAAACAGGTGAATTATTAGAGACAACCGATAAATTTTAGAAGTTTAAGACTGCGGGTATAGTAGGAAAACTAAATTTTGTGTTAGAAGATAGATAAGTACACAAACATTGATAAATAAGTAAATTTGAAGTGGAATGAAGACAAGCTCATAAAATAGTGGGCTTGTTTTCTTTATTGATAAATTATAAGTTGAATAGAGGAAAAAGATAATCTTATAAAATTTGGTGGTGTTATTATTAATTACAGGAGTTTCAGTAGGAGAAGGCTATGGTCATTTATACTAGTAACGCTAGTACTACTTACTATTGCTTTTTATATTTCTGGAAGCATTGGAGGAAATGGCGACTTAAAGATACTTATAGCAGGTAGTTTCTTAACTGTTGGTGTTTTAGTTGTACTATTTTACTGTTCGAAAGTTTATAAAGGTATACCTGCTCTAATTGGGTTGAGTAAAGTGGAGGATCTGAAAAAATTCTTCATTGGTTTATCTATACCTGTAATATTATTTGTCCTTACTTTATTAATTGGTTTATCTACAGGACTGATAAAAGATGTTCATTTGAAATTAGATAGCGTGATTTGGATAGGATTTTTAATTAACATCTTAGGTACCTTTCTTTTTGAAGCATTTCCAGAAGAAGTGATGTTCAGGGGTTTTATATTAACTGAATTAAAGAAAAAATATAGATTTGTTAGTTCGTTAGTTTTACATATTATTATCTTCTGTGCAGTAGCAGTATTTGCGGCACTTCTTAGTGGTTTGTTAGCAAATGATATTAGCTTTAATATATTAAGAAATATACCTCAATATATATTATTTGTGATTGCTTTACAGCTCTATAAAGCATACACTCAATCGATATGGGCAACGATGTTTTTCCATCTATTCCATTTAGAAATCGGAAAATACGTGCTAACACCTGACAATTTATCTATTTTATCTTTTGGTGAAATGTATACAGGCGTATTTAATGGAGTGGGAATGACGATATTTTATCTTGGTAGTATCGTTATTTTAGGTATACTATTAATCATCAATCGTTATAGAATCAAAAACAAGTGAGACGAATTCTAATTTTCGTCTCACTTTTTCTACCTAATTAAAAGTAACATCACCGGAATCGTTATCAACATTAATGACATGCGTTCCATTTCCAACTCGACCATTTTTCAGTTCGTTTCTTTCTATATTAACGTCTTCAGAATCGTTTTTAGAGTTTATTCTAGTGTCTTTGAGCGCTTTATCATAACTGAAGTTAACATCACCGCTGTCATTTTTTATATCCATTGGGAGGTCTATAGGTGTGTTTGAAATATTAATATCTCCAGAGTCGTTATCAAAATGACCTTTCTTGAACTTAGAACGCTCTATATTAATACCTCCGGAATCATTATTAGCTGAAAGTTTGCCTAAGTTACTATTTCTAACTGTTATATCTCCAGAGTCATTATTAAGTGTAGTATTCTCACTATCTAAATCAGTTATTGTTGTGTCTAAAGAGTAGGAGTTTAACTTAGTATTCTTAAGTTGATGTGGTACAGTGACTTCAATCGTATTTTCGTTATTATTAAAAATATTGAAAGAAATGATCTTCTTCTTCATACTATTTGAGATGTTTAAAGTACCTTTATTATTATCCGCTTTAGCATTCACCTTATCTTTAGGACCGACGATTTTCACGTGAAACTTTTCGCCTTTTTTAATTTTTACATCTCCAGAACCACTTTCGATATTTAAATTTTTAACTTCGCCATCTATATTTTTATCTACTAAAGTAGAACTTTTAGTGTGCTTTGTCTCTTCTCTCATATCTTTTATCCCCAGAATTCCAAACACGACGGCGAGGATGAACCCGAGTACAAAGACGATACCTAGTATCTTTCTCATGCTGAAGCACTTCCTTTCACGACATGAATGTTCCATTTAAGATATTTGATAAATAGTATGCCAATCCATTTGACAGCTAAGATAAGTACGACGATGAGCATCATTAGTAGTCCGATGCTTGCGATGGTGATGTAGATGTCGCCGTGCTCTACAGGCCCGTGTTCAGGGTTTGCTGCTTTGACGATTAAAAAGACTGGGAACATGAGTAAGGTGATGCCGATTGCTACGAGTCCGACTAAAATCATTAGTAAGAAAAATGCTGGAACGAGCACGATAAAAAAGTTGAGTAAACTTAAGCCCATGACCGCAAGAATCGCTTTTCCAATATTTTTAGAACCGCCTTGTGATTTCGCACTTTCTACAGCTAATGTCGCATTCAACTCACGTGCGAGTTGCTTAGGGTTGCCGAGTTCACGTGCGATTTCTTCCTCAGATTTGCCATCTTCTTGACCACTAATGAAATGCGTTTCGTATTCAGCAAGTACATCTTGGCGGTCTTCTTTGGAAACATGTTTAAGATGTTGATTTAACTGCTTCAAATATTCATTTTTAGTCATCAATCTCACTCTCCTCTAAAAATAAATCAATCGCTTCAGTGAAACTACGCCATTCATCGAGTAACGTTGCTAAACGTGCCTGGCCGCTTTCAGTAATACTGTAGTATTTACGCGCCGGGCCTTCAGTAGACGCCTTGAAATATGTCGTGAGGTAATCATCTTTAACAAGGCGGCGCAATAATGGATAAACTGTGCCTTCTGAGATGCTAATTCTTGGTGTGATACGTTGCACTAAGGAATAACCATATTGATCTTCACCCTGAATGATCAACAAGACAATAAATTCCAAGGCACCTTTCTTAAATTGTATGTTCAATATTTAGACCTCCACATCGTTCAGTATTAAACATTGTATAGTAGTGATGTTTTAAATATAGCACTTACTATTATACATTGCAAGGTACTGTGTTAAATAGAGCTTAAATTATTTTACAAAACCGCGAAATGACGTCAGTTTAAACGACTTAAATCGAGTTATTGAACAGTTAAGAATTAGTTAAGAATGATTAATAAACAGTTAATGGGATTCGGCGACCATCCAGATTAAGATAAGTATTGTAAAAATTAAACGAAAGAAGGAACTCACAATGAAAATTAAATCACTACTTATCTCTACAACTGTTGCAACATCTCTATTACTTGGCGCATGCGGTAACATGGACGATGGCAAAGATATGAAGAAATCTGACGACAGCAAGATGGAAAGTAAAATGGACAACAAAGACAACATGAAAGATTCAAAATCTAACAAGATGATGAAAGAGGGCATGTTTAAAGGCGAAAATAAACAAATGGTCGAAGGTAAAGCTATGATTAAAGACGACAAACTCATGCTTACAGATTTCAAATCTTCAAAAGGTCCAGACTTACACGTGTATTTAACGAAAAATGGCGATGTGAAAAATGGTAAGAAAATCGACAAAGTAATGTATGACAAGAAAGAACAAACTTTCGATCTTAAAGATGTCGATATGAAAGATTATGATAGTGTGACGATTTATTGCGATAAAGCGCATGTTGTTTTCGGTAATGCGATGTTGAAATAAGAAATGAGAAATTGCTCCCCAAAAGCAGTTAAATATTTAGAAACTGAACTTTGACCTCAGTAAGCGGTAGATATGAGATAGGATGTGATGACACTACAATCAGTTCTATCTCATTTTTTAATAACAGGAAGGACGTGGGTATTAATGTTGAAATTATTATGGAAAGTGGTTGTTTTACTCATACGACTCGGTTCAGGCATAGTCATTCTGAAACAAGGGTTTGAGAAATTAACTGGAGGATTTGCGGTAGATGGGCTCGTGCCTGTTATCCAGTCGAACCAAGATTAACCTAGCTGGTATAAATTCTTCTTTAGTCATGTTGTTGCGCACCAATTGGAGTTATTCCATTGGATGATTCCTTTAGGAGAAATTGCGATAGGACTCGGATTGATTCTTGGCATTTTATCATATTCTGCAAGTTTCTTTGGTGTATTCGTCATGTTAAATTATCTTCTCGCAGATATGATATTTACGTACCCATTACAGCTATTTTTCTTTATAATATTGTTAATGAATAAAGAGACGTTACAGACGTTGAGTTTGTCACACTTCTTTAAGAAATCACAGCTAAGGACTGATAAGGATGGAACATATACTAATCGTTGATGATGAAGAGGCGATTCGCGACATATGTAAGACGTACTTTGAATTTGAAGGTTATCAGGTGACAACGGCCGCGAATGGTCAAGAAGCCATTGCGTTATTGACCAATGAGGTTGATTTGTTGATACTCGATATTATGATGCCGGAGAAAGACGGCTATGCAGTTGTTCAAGAAATGAAAGCAATGCAGCTCGATATTCCATATATTTACCTCACTGCCAAGACGACAGAATCTGAAACAATTTACGGTCTGATGCTGGGCGCTGATGATTATATTAAAAAGCCTTTTAGCCCCCGTGAACTTGTGATTCGTGCTAAAAATCTCTTGGCGCGCGTGAATAAAACAGCACGTCCTCAAGAGACGTTAACGTTAGGTTCACTGACATTAAACAATCTGACGAAAACCGCAACGGTCGATGGTGAAATTATTAATTTTCGTGTTAAAGAATTTGAATTGCTTTGGTACTTCGCAACGCACGTAGATGAGGCACTATCAAAGACAGACTTACTCGAACAAGTCTGGGGCTATGAATATTATGAAGACATGAATACGCTCAACGTTCACATTCATCGCCTTCGTGAGAAATTAGACGCACATCACTACGAGGATTACGAAATTAGTACAGTTTGGGGACTGGGTTACAAGTTCCAGAGGAGGGGTTAGATGACGATACGTAAACAGTTATTCATATCTTTTATTAGTTCCATCGTCATTTCTACACTTTTTCTTCTCGTACTTTATAAAATGATGTGGTTCAATGTACATCAAACGCTTGTATTAACCGCGTTTTCACTTATCTCCAGTTTAATCACTGTGATGATTGCGATGACTTTTCTCGTACCCACCATTCATCGATTAGAAAAGTTGAATCTACAAACTCAGAAAGTGTCTGACGGAGATTTTAATATTGAAAAAATCGATATTCACACACCTCGGGAATTGAGTGAACTTAACGATTCCTTTCATTATATGGTCAAACGCGTGCAGAATCAGATGACGCAAATTCAAGAAGAACAGACGGAAAAGGTGCATATGATTCAAAATTTGGCTCATGATTTGAAGACGCCCCTGGCCAGTATTAAATCATATTCCGAAGCATTGAAGGACGGTGTCATTCGGGGAGAAGAAGCGGAAAAACACGCACATCAGGTGTTGATTACGCAGAGTGAACGTCTGAGTCAAATGTTTGATGACTTAACTGCTGTGATGACCTTGAGTGATGCTTCAAGACCTCAATCAGCTATACAGATGGATCAACTCCTTATTCCTGTCTTTGATGCCTTTCAACAACGTATTGAACAAGAGTATCGTCAGTTAGAACTTAAAATGCCTAAGCAGATACCTCGTTTCAAGCAAGACAAGGTCGCTTTAGAACGAATAATTTCAAATTTAATAGATAACGCATTGAAATTCTCAAATACTGGTACGCCGATTATTGTTGAAATTGAGCAATATGACACACGTGAAATCTCTATTTCTGTTATCGATCAAGGAATAGGTATTGCACAAGAAGACATCCCACATATTTTTGACCGTACCTATCGTGTAGAACAATCTCGCAATCTCCAAACAGGCGGCTCCGGTCTGGGTCTGTATATTGCACAATCACTAGCTGAACAAATAGGAGCGCGTATAGAGGTAGAAAGCGAACTTGGACAAGGAACGAAGATGACAGTGAGGTTTTTAATTAAAGAATAAACAAGTTAAATTATTGAGTTACGATAGTGTGAATTATCGTAGCTCTTTTTTCTTTTGAGAAAATAAATCATGTTTCTTAATTGGATTTTTTTCTCTAAGTACACAATTCAGTATCGCAAGTTTGAAAAGTGACCCACTCAAATTAAGGTCGGAATAATTTTTTCAAAATTTTTTCGAAACAATGAAAACAAATGAAAGAATAGTTGACCGATATCAAAGTTCGACTAAAGGAGTTGCTTCATTATATATTACAAAACCGTATTGTATTCAATTAAGTAATGTCTATATATCTAAAACGACGCTTTACGATTACATTTAATAAATTTGAGTAACAAAATACTCTTCATTTCCTAGCAACACCGAATTTTACTGAGTTTGAATAAAATTGATAACAAATTAGCAAACCTAAGTATATTGATTTACACATATCAACAGATTCAAATGAAATAAGAATATTTACATAAACCATTTCCAATTTTATATAAAAAGTTAACTATGAAAAACATTAACAAATGTAAGTAATTCTATTCATAAATAAATGTGTAGATATCTGTTTAATTTCGTGGTACATTGTGGTAGATAAAATTATAGTCTCTATTTCATTAGGGAATAAACATTTTACATTACCAATAATTTCGGGGGTAGTTAATTTGAGAAAGAGAAAACCACAAGGGAAATTAGATTTCATTCCGAACAAAAATAACAAATACTCTATACGACGTTTCACAGTCGGTACAGCATCTATCTTAATTGGTGCAACACTTGTATTTGGTATCAATAATGATGCGAAAGCGGCTGAAACGAACGATACGCAAAGCAGTATAAGTACGAATGATAACCAAAGTTCGAATGACGATTCTAATAGTTCAACTACATCTCACGATACATCATCACAAGAGACAGCTCATGATGCTCAAGTAAATAACGACGTAAACCAAGATAATTCATCATCACAGGAATCAAATACTGAAGAAACAACTCAGTCATCTCAAGATGCTAACGAAACTTCACAACCTTCTTCCTCTCAATCACAAACTTCAGATAACCAAACCAATCCTTCAGAAAGTGACGTAGATCAGCCAGCCTCAGATGCTGATGACGTACATAAGTCAGACACTGAACAAGCTACTACTGACGAAGAACCAACTGATAAAAGTGATACTGACGACGAAACAAGTAATAATGATTCACAAGTGAACGAAACTAAAGACCAAGCTGACGATAATTCAGCTCATGATAACACAGACGAACAAGGTGCATCAGATTCAAAATTAGAAGATAACGTTTCAGATGACGACACTGCTGATTCTGACAAAGAACAATCAGAAGATGAGGGCAAAGACAAAACTGATAATAAAGCCAAAGATGAAGCCCAATCTTCAACTGATGACAAATCATCTAAAGCTAGTCACAAAGAAGGACAAGCAGAAAAAGATTCAGATAAAGCACACACTGACAGCGATAATAAATCTGATGAAAGCCAGTCTGACGACGAAAAATCCGAACAAGACCAAGCTGATGACAAATCTGAAGATAAGTCATCTGACAAAGAAAGAACATCAGATAAAGAAGATTCAACTCAACCTACAGAAGATAAATCTACATCTGACAATGAAAAATCTGAAACAAAAGATACAAAAGGTTCAGATTCTGGCGAGAAAAAAGATAAATTACAATCTAAATTAGACGACACAGATTCTGAAGATAAAGCAGATACTGTTAATGATTACTTGAAAGATCAACTTGGCGACGAACAAGCGAAGTCTGTGCTTAAAGATGCAGATATTGATTATGACAAAGATTCCAATGCGACAATTTCTGATAAAGTATTGAAATCTGCTTTAATTCAATTTGCAAATCAAAAAGATAAAGATTCGCCACAAGCGATTCGTCCAGGTTCAGCATTCTTTAGCGCTTATTCAACAGAAGCTGTGACACGTGCAGCGAAAGATACTAAAGTCGCTAAATCATTAGGTTATGAAAATAACTATACCTTCTCACAAATCATGTTTGATCCAGATAGTCTAGACAGCGATGAGGCTAAGAAATCAACAACGATTCCATTTAAAATTCATAGCTATCTAACAGGCGATAATTCTTTAGATAGATATAAAATTGATTTGGATTTAGACTCACGACTAGCAAAACACGTTACTAAGATATCAGCTCGTCCAGTAGGGGGAGACAAGCCAGTCGAATTCAAACGACTTAAAGACGAAAATGGTGAACCATCAGACATCTGGGAAGTGAACTTTATACGTGCGCAAGGTGGTCTCTTCGGTGGTGCTGAGATACTAGCAACTTACACAGCTGAAGATGGTAAGATTGAACTTGATGATTCGATTGAAAATATTATAAAAGAAGAGAATTTAGATAAAGATAAACTAAACTATCGCGTCTACGTCCGTAATAATGAAACCAATAAAATTATCCGTACAGCAGAAAATAGTGGTTACTTCTTAACTGATGTAGACAAAGAATTGACCGATAAAGAAAAAGATATTTCTACTGCTAATAAGGGTTCATTCTTAGGAAGTTCAGGGGCTGTACAATATGATAAAAATATTGGTGAACACGGTGGTTTAACTGTAGACCAAACAATCATGAAAAATAGTATCTTTGACTATATTTTATATGCTGGTAATAAACAATGGACTTATAATTATCAAATCGATAAAGACCTTTTACCATACATTTCAGGAGCCGAACTCCATTTACATGACTACAAAGGGCTAGCAGGATTTGATAAAGAGTATCACGAACGTGATAAAGTAGCAGATCTTTCTTTTGATAAAGATGGTAAAGGTTCTATTACAGATAGAAATATGAACAGATTGATTGAATTTAACAACTCAAATCCTGAGCCAATCGGTATTCGTATCGTCTTGAAATTCAATCAGAATCCTAACAACATTTTAACTAAAGATGCAGAATACGATGATGATGGAAATCTCATCCGTGAAACAGAAAGAACTCTTCAACTTCAACGGTTACTTAACTGACAACAAAGGCAAACTCATCAATAACACACTTGGTACATCAACACTTGCAATCCAAGACTATGATAGAGATGGCTTACTTGATAACTATGAACGTCAAAACACACATTCTGATCCATTCAACCCTGACACTGATGGTGATGGTAAGAATGATGGCGACGAAGTAGTGAACTACAAGACATCTCCACTCGTAGGACAACCGAAAGCATCTGATATTACTACAGAAGATACAGTAGTCAGTGGTTCTGTACCATTGAAAGACGGTGCAGCAACTCAAACTGCGAAGATTATCAATTCTGATGGTGACACAATCGGTACAGGTACAGTGAACGCTGATGGATCATTTAGCGTCAACATTCCTAAATCACCAGAAGGCACATATACAATTGCGATTGATTCACCTGACTACGAGAACGATGAAACGAATACGTTCAAGATTGTCGACACGTCTAAAGTACCAGCACCAACAATTAATCCAGTGAGTGATAAAGATAATGACGTGATTGTTAATGGTACAGGTGGCTCTACAGTAACAGTTAGAGATAAAGACGGTAATACAGTGGGTACAGTGGAGATTCCTGATGGACAAAGTTCAGGTACGATTCACTTAGATAATCCATTGAAAGCAGGTACAGAATTAACTTCTACTGCAAGTAAAAATGGAAAAGAAAGTGATCCTTCAGATACAGTGACAGTTGATGATAAGACTGCGCCAAACCAACCAACAATCGACGATGTAACAACAAATAGCACGTCAATCAGTGGACAAGCAGAAGCAGGTTCAACTGTGCACGTAAAATTGCCAAATGGTGACACTATTAATGGTGAAGCAAATGACGAAGGTAAATACTCTATAGATATCCCTGATAATCTTGAACTCAACGGTGGCGACAACATTACGGTTACTTCTGAAGATGACGCAGGTAACATATCTGAGTCAAATAGCACGAAAGTTATCAATAAACGTGCACCTGAAGCACCAACAATCAAACCTGTTTCAAGTGAAGATGATTCGCTTACAGGTACAGCGAAAGCAAATACAACTGTAACTGTGGAATTCCCTGATGGCTCAACTTTAGATACAAAAGCAGACGATCAAGGCAATTACACAATCGAGCTAGGTGACAAGAAATTAGACGGTCGCGAAACATTGAAAGTCACTGCAACAGAAGATGACAATACTTCACCAGCTACAACAACTGTAGTTAAGGACGATACAGCACCTGATGCACCTACAGTAGATGATGTGGGCAGTGAGGATAAAGTTGTAGAAGGTACAGCTGAACCTAACTCAATCGTTACCGTGCATTTTCCAAATGGTACAACTGTTGAATCACATGCAGGTAAAGATGGCCGTTATAACGCCGAAATCCCAAGCGATTTGAAACTTAAAGGCGGAGAAAAAATTACGGCTACAGCGAAAGATATTGACGGCAACGTGTCTAAAGAAGGTTCTACAACAGTAGAAGACCACACTGCACCAGATGCGCCAACAGTCAAAGGTGTGAATAGTACAGATAAAGAAGTAATAGGTACTGCGGAACCAGGTTCAGAAGTAACGGTTCATTTCCCTGATAATAAAACAGGTACAGCGACTGCAGACGATGATGGTAATTACACTGTGAAGATTCCAAACGACGTCACGCTTAAAGGCGGCGAGAACATTAATGTGACTGCCAAAGATAAAGACGATAACGTTTCAGAACCTGCGCATACTGTAGTATCAGATAAGACAGCGCCAGATGCACCAGAAGTAGGAGATGTGAATAGTAACGATAATACAGTGACTGGTACAGCCGAACCAGGATCAACAGTGAAAGTCACGTTCCCTAATGGTAAAGAATCAGAAGGTAAAGCTAATGATGAAGGTAACTTCAGTGTAGATATTCCTAAAGATGCTAACCTCAAAGGTGGCGAACAACTGAACGTTGTAGCTGTGGACGATGATCACAATACTTCAGCACCAACTTCTGTAACAGTAGGAGATAAGACAGCGCCAGACGCACCAACAGTTGAAGACGTGAATAGTACAGATAAGACAGTCACAGGCACAGCTGAACCAGGATCAACAGTGAAAGTATCCTTCCCTGGTAATAAGACAGGCACAGCAACAGCAGATGACCAAGGTAATTACACTGTCGATATTCCAGACGAGGTTGAATTAACTGGGGGCGAAGAGCTCACAGTTACAGCTACAGACAAAGACGACAACGAATCTGAAGCTACTCACGCAACAGTAGAAGATAAAACGGCGCCAGATAAGCCTAAAGTCAACAAAGTAACTAGTAATAGTGATAAGGTCACAGGAACTGCTGAGCCAAATTCAGAAGTGACAGTGACATTCCCAGGTGGACAACAAACGAAAGCCACAGTAGACAAAGATGGTAACTTTACTGCAGGCTTACCAAAAGGTGTCACACTTAAAGGTGACGAAGAACTTCAAGTTACTGCTAAAGATGCGAATGGTAATACTTCTGATGCAACTGAAGTAACTGTTAAAGATGAAACAGCACCAGACGTTCCACAAGTGAACGATATCACTACAGATAGTAAAAAAGTGACAGGTAGTGCTGAACCAAATTCAACAGTTACAGTTCACTTCCCAGGCAATCAAACAGAAACAGCTACTGCAGATAAAGACGGAAACTATACAGTGAATATACCAGATAATGTCGAGTTAAATGGTGATGATGAAATCAGTGTAACTGCTGCAGATAAAGACGGTAATACCTCAGATGCGAAGACAGTGAAAGTTACTGACACAACAGCGCCGGACAAACCATCTGTTGATGATGTAACAAGTGATAGCAAACACATTACAGGACAAGCTGAGCCAAAATCTACAGTAACTGTAACGTTCCCTGACGGTACAACTGCGACAGGTGATACAGATGATAGCGGTCACTATACAGTAGATATTCCTGACACTATTGACCTTCAAGGTGATGAAGAACTAAGTGTTACTGCGACAGATAAAGCAGGTAATACTTCTCAAGCAGAGACTAAGACTGTAACAGATACAACAGTGCCAGAGATACCTAAAGTAAATGGCGTAACAAGCGCTGACAAACAGATAACAGGAACAGCCGAACCAAATTCACATGTGAAGGTTTCTTTCCCAGATGGTACGACTGCTACAGGTGAGACGGACAAAGACGGTAATTTCACTGTCGATATTCCAAGCAAAGTAAATCTCAAAGGCGGCGAAGAGTTAACAGTTACAGCTACTGATGCTCATGATAATGAATCAACACCTGCGAAACTTCCTGTTTCAGATAAAACTGCGCCAGAGAAACCATCAGTTGAAGGTGTTAATAGTACAGATAAAGAAATTACAGGTAAAGCCGAAGCGGGATCTGAAGTAACTGTAAAATTCCCAGACGGCACAACATCAACAGGCAAAGCAGATGACGACGGTAACTACACTGTTAAAATTCCTAACGAGGTCGACTTACAAGGCGGAGAAGAACTTGAAGTAACAGCGACAGACCAAGCAGGTAATACTTCAGATAAGACAACAACAACTGTAGCGGACAAGACAGCTCCAGACGCGCCAACAGCTGAAGACGTAAATAGTGAAGATGACGCCATTACAGGTAAAGCCGAAGCAGGATCTGACGTAACAGTTCGCTTCCCAGATGGCACAACATCAACAGGCAAAGCAGATGACAATGGCAACTATACTGTTGAAATTCCTGACAAAGTTGATCTTCAAGGTGGCGAAGAACTTGAAGTGACTGCGAAAGATAAAGCAGGTAATACTTCAGATAAGACAACAACAACTGTAGCGGATAAAACAGCACCGGATGCGCCAACGGCGAGCGATGTCACTAGCGAAGATGACGCCATTACAGGTAAAGCCGAGCCAGGTTCAGAGGTGACTGTAAATATCCCAGGTCATGATCCAATCACAGGAACAGCTGACGATGAGGGTAACTACAACATTGACTTACCGAAAGATCTTCAAGGTGGAGAAGAAATCACAGTAACTGCCAAAGATAAAGACGGTAACGTTTCTGGAGAAACTAAGAAAACAGTTTCAGATAAGACAGCACCATCTAAACCATCAGTAGAAGGTGTAAACAGTACTGATAAAGAGGTTACAGGTAAGGCAGAACCAGGTTCCGAAGTAACAGTTCACTTCCCAGATGGCACAACGTCAACAGGCAAAGCAGATGACGAAGGCAACTATACTGTTGAAATTCCTGACAAAGTAGACCTCAAAGGTGGAGAAGAACTCGAAGTAACAGCGACAGACCAAGCAGGTAACATATCAGGCAAGACAACAACAACTGTAGCGGATAAAACAGCACCGGATGCGCCAACGGCGAGCGACGTTACTAGTGAAGATGACGCAATTACAGGAAAAGCAGAGCCAGGATCAGAAGTGACTGTTAATATTCCAGGTCATGACCCGATCACAGGTAAAGCCGACAAAGATGGTAACTACAACATCGACTTGCCTAAGGACCTTCAAGGTGGAGAAGAAATCACAGTTACAGCCAAAGATAAAGATGGTAATGTATCTGGAGAAACTAAGAAAGCAGTTTCAGATAAAACAGCGCCTAACAAACCATCAGTTGAAGGCGTAAATAGTACTGATAAAGAGATTATAGGTAAGGCAGAACCAGGATCAGAAGTAACTGTAAAATTCCCAGGAAATAAAACAGGTACAGCTACTGCGGATGACGACGGTAACTACACTGTTAAAATTCCTGACGAGGTCGACTTACAAGGCGGAGAAGAACTTGAAGTCACTGCGACAGATAAAGCAGGTAACACATCAGACAAAGCGACAACAACAGTAGCGGACAAGACAGCCCCAGACGCGCCAACGGCTGACGATGTAAATAGTGAAGACGACGCTATTAAAGGTAAAGCAGAGCCAGGCTCTGAAGTTACAGTAAATATCCCAGGTCACGATCCAATCACAGGAACAGCAGATGATAATGGTAATTACAGTATCGATTTACCAAAAGACCTCCAAGGTGGAGAAGAAATCACAGTTACAGCTAAAGATAAAGACGGCAACGTATCAGGCGAAACTAAGAAAACAGTAACTGACGCAACAGCACCAGAAAAACCATCGGTTAAAGGTGTCAACAGTACAGATAAAGAAGTGACTGGCACAGCAGAGCCAGGTTCCGAAGTGACTGTTCACTTCCCAGGAAATAGAACAGGTACAGCTACTGCGGATGACGACGGTAACTACACTGTTAAAATTCCTGACGAGATCGACTTACAAGGTGGAGAAGAACTTGAAGTGACTGCGAAAGATAAAGCAGGTAATACTTCAGATAAAGCGACAACAACAGTAGCTGACAAGACAGCACCAGATGCGCCAACGGCTGACGATGTAAATAGTGAAGACGACGCTATTAAAGGTAAAGCTGAACCAGGCTCAGAGGTAACAGTTAATATTCCTGGACATGACCCAATTAAAGGTACTACGGATCAAGACGGAAACTACAGCATCGACTTACCTAAGGACCTTCAAGGTGGGGAAGAAATCACTGTTACGGCCAAGGATAAAGACGGTAACGTTTCTGGAGAAACTAAGAAAACAGTTTCAGATAAAACAGCACCAGACAAACCGTCAGTTAACGGTGTAAATAGCACGGATAAAGTAGTGACTGGTCAAGCAGAACCAGGTTCCGAAGTAACTGTTAAGTTCTCAGATGGCACAACATCAACAGGCAAAGCAGACAAAGATGGTAATTACACAGTGGAAATCCCAGAAACTGTAGACCTTCAAGGTGGCGAAGAACTCGAAGTAACTGCGATAGATAAAGCAGGTAACACATCAGACAAAGCGACAACAACAGTGGCAGATAAAACAGCACCAGATGCGCCAACGGCTGAGGATGTAAATAGTGAAGATGACGCTATTAAAGGTAAAGCCGAACCAGGTTCAGAGGTAACAGTTAATATTCCTGGTCATGATCCAATCACAGGAACAGCTGACGATGACGGTAACTACAGCATCGACTTACCTAAGGACCTTCAAGGTGGGGAAGAAATCACTATTACGGCCAAGGATAAAGACGGTAACGTTTCTGGAGAAACTAAGAAAACAGTTTCAGATAAAACAGCACCAGACAAACCGTCAGTTAACGGTGTAAATAGCACGGATAAAGTAGTGACTGGTCAAGCAGAACCAGGTTCCGAAGTAACTGTTAAGTTCTCAGATGGCACAACATCAACAGGCAAAGCAGACAAAGATGGTAATTACACAGTGGAAATCCCAGAAACTGTAGACCTTCAAGGTGGCGAAGAACTCGAAGTAACTGCGAAAGACAAAGCAGGCAACACTTCAGACAAAGCGACAACAACAGTATCCGACAAGACAGCCCCAGACGCGCCAACAGCAGATGAGATTACAAGCGAAAATCCATCAGTTAAAGGTAAGGCAGAACCAGGCTCAACGATTACTGTAAACATTCCAGGCCACGACTCAATCACAGGAACAGCAGACGACAATGGTAATTACGAAATCGACTTACCGAAAGATTTACAAGGCGGCGAAGAAGTAACAATTACAGCCACTGATAAAGATGGCAACGTATCAGGTGAAACTAAACAAACTGTTAAAGATACAACAGCGCCTAACACGCCAACAATTAACGATGTAACTAGTAGCGATAATTCAGTATCTGGTACAGCAGAGCCAGGTTCAACAGTAACGCTTCCTGATGGCACAAGAGTCACTGGAACGGCAGATGATAATGGTAATTACACAATCGAGTTACCTAAGACACTAAAAGGTGGCGAAGAGCTCGAAGTGACTGCAACAGATCAAGCAGGCAACACTTCAAAAGCAGCTAAAACCACTGTAACTGATACGACAGCACCTACTGAGCCAACAGTAAATGGCGTAAACAGTACGGATAAAGAAATCACTGGTCAAGCAGAACCAGGTTCAACAGTGACAGTGACGTTCCCAGATGGTACAACAGCCACTGGTAAAGCGGATGACAATGGTAACTATACTATTGAAATTCCTGCTAACGTTAAACTTAATGGCGGGGAAACAATATCAGTAACTGCGACAGATCAAGATGGAAACACTTCTAATCCAACATCTGTAACAGTAGCGGACACAACAGCGCCAACAGCACCATCTATTAATGATATCCATCACGGAGATACTCAAATTTCTGGTACAGCAGAGCCAGGCTCAACAGTGACAGTAACGTTCCCAGATGGCACAACTGCTACAGGAACAGCAGATGATCAAGGACACTACCTCATTGATGTTCCAAGCAATGTGAACTTGAAGCCAGGTGACACAATAACTGTTACAGCAACAGACGAAGACGGTAACACATCAGATTCAGCTGAAGTAACAGTTCAAGAAGGTAACAATGTGGATCCAGGCAATAATGGCTCAGGAGAACAACCTGTAGATCCAGGTAACAATGGTTCAGATGACCAACCTGCAGACCCATCAACAAACAACGGTGGTAATAACAATAATGGTTCTAATAACGGCAATCCTTCAGCTGGTAACAATACAGATCAACCAGCCCATCATAACAACACTGGTTCTAACTCAGCGAACGCTAACCAACCAACAACACCAGCAGTAAATCCAATTGGTCAACATGATCACGGTATTTCTGGTCAGGACGCTACACCAGGAAACACAATCATCGCGACGTTCCCAGACGGTTCAACTGCTACGACAACAGTGAATAATGATGGAACTTGGAATATCACTGTACCAGCAAACACGCATTTTAATAATGGTGACACTGTACAAGTGGTTGAACAAGATGCAAGTGGTCATACTTCAAATACCACATCAGTAGTTGTGGGAGATAACCACGTAGCTCAAGGTAACGATCAAGATAAGGCCGATTTACCTGATACAGGTAACAGCGAATCTAACAAAGGTACAATCTTTGGCACATTATTCGCAGCACTTGGCGCGATCTTCTTATTCGGTAGACGTCGTAAAGATAAGAAAGATGAAGAATAAGCCAAAGAGATAATTAAATATCTTACTTGAATTTTTATAGCTGTCAGCAAGTCTTTAGGATTTGCTGGCAGTTTCTTTGTTATTTTTAAAATGGCTCAACTAAGGGCAGTGAGAAATACTAAAAAGGATTACAAAATGATACATAAAGATAGAAAAATTTCGGCAGAATTCCGAAGCGTGGAACCCTGCCTATAGTTCTAAATTATAATATTGTCTATTAAGCGGGCTTTCGAGAACTTCACAGCAAGTGAGATAAAGATTTGTCCGTTGATTACTTCTTGTTCCTCTAATTCTGGATAACTATAAACGGCCACTTCTTGAACTTCGCCACTTGTATGATTGTGGAGATAATCTGTGACAGCTTTGATAATATGAGCACTTTGTCTTTCGCCATCATCATACATTTCTTTGGCGAGTGCTAGACTTTTGGATAGATGAACAGCTTCTTGACGTTCGTGATCGGTTAGATAGACGTTTCGAGAACTTTTAGCTAAACCATCGTCTTCACGAACAATATCAATGCCACGAATATCAATGGGATGATTAAAGTCTTGAACCATCTTCTCTACAATTGCAAGTTGTTGCGCATCTTTTTTACCGAAATAAGCACGGTCAGGTTGAATAATATTAAAAAGTTTATTAACAACAGTCACTACACCTTCGAAATGACCCGGACGTTGCGCACCCTCGAGCACTTCAGCCATGTGACCGACTTTCAAAGTAATACCTAAAGCGTTGGGGTACATTTCCTCGACACTTGGAGCAAAGACATAATCGACACCCGCACGACTTGCAGCTTGTGTATCTTGCTCTATCTGTCTCGGATAAGCTTCGTAATCTTCATTGGGGCCAAATTGAAGCGGGTTAACGAAGACGCTAATAATTGAAATATCGTTTTCGGCGCTAGATTGACGCATCATTGTGAGGTGCCCATCATGGAGCGCACCCATAGTAGGGACGAAACCAATAGATTGACCCTCACGTTTAAATTGGGAGGTTAACGCCTGCATTTCTTTAACCGTAGTAATACATTTAGTCATGATCTTCTACCTCGCTCATAATTTGTTTCTTATACGTATGCTCATCAGAAGGGAACGCTTGAGACTTCACTTCTTCGCGGTATTGTGTAAGTGCCGGCACACCGATAGAGAAGTCGGCATACGGTTTCACAAATTTCGGTTTGTGATCTGTACCATATTGTAAGATATCGTGATAGACCAACACTTGACCATCAGTATGACGACCCGCACCAATACCTATCACTGGAATGGTTACTGTTTCACTAATCACTTTAGCCAAATCACTAGGAATCGCTTCAAGTACCAGCATGATCGCACCAGCGCGTTCTACTGCTTGAGCATCTTTAATCAGTTGTTGCGCTGCTTCTTTCGTGCTCGCTTGAAGTTTATATCCAGTCACGCCAACACTTTGCGGTGTTAAACCGAGATGAGAAACGACAGGAATGCCCATACGCGTTACATTTTTAATAAAATCAGTAAGATGCGCACCTTCAGCTTTAATCGCATTGGCATCGGTTTCTCTATATAACTTCACTGCTTGTTGAATATCATAAGATTCGCTAACGCCAACTTCTCCAAACGGAATATCGACGACCATAAATGTGTTAGGTGCACCGCGTCGTACGGCACGTGCATGGTGAATCATGTCGGCAAGTGTCACTTGAACCGTACTTTCATATCCTAGAACAGTCATGCCGAGAGAATCACCGACTAATATGGTATCTAACCCAGCTTCTTCTGCTTGTTTCGCACTAGGATAGTCATAGGCCGTAACCATGGTGATTTTCTCTTTTTCTTCTTTCATAGTCATTAAATCTTTTAATCGTTTCAATTTAAGCCCTCCCCATATTTGTTATACTTACCATTAGTATAGGTAATTTTATAAGGAAAGGAAAGTTGAGATGACTCGATACGGAGTAGTAGGACCAGGTGCGGTAGGGACAACAATTGCGTATGAACTTTCCCAAGCTGGTAAGGAGGTTCAGTTGCTTGGCCGTTCAGATAAAAGTGTTGAATATGACCCGGGGAATAATCAGTCACGTACTTCACTTGGAGTAACGGATATTAAGAAAGTAGAAGCTCCCTTTGATATACTATTTGTCGCAGTAAAAGCGCATCAATTGGATGCTGTAATGCATGATCTTGAACAACTAATAGATGAAAATGGCATTGTTATCTTAACCCAGAACGGTTATCGAAACTTGAGTTGTTTGCCTCTCAAGCACGTTTATCAAGCGGTGGTGTATATCAGTGGACAGAAAGATGGTAATACAGTCACGCATTTTCGAGACGAAATCTTACATCTACAAAGAGATGCGCGTACCCATCAGTTGAAACATGAGCTTGATGGAAGTGGATTGCATATAGAACTTGAAGACAATATTGAAACGACTATTTGGTATAAATTATTGGTAAATCTAGGTATCAATTCAGTAACTGCTTTAGGTAACGATACGGCGCGCGTGTTAAAAGTAAATGGGATGCGTGAATTAGTTAGAAATTTAATTAACGATGGCCTCCAAGTTGCGCAGGCAGAAAGCATTCAATTTGAAACAAAGCTCATTGACGACATAATGCGTATTTACGACGGCTACCCTGACGAAATGGGTACAAGCATGTATTACGATATCAAGGATAGAAAGACACTTGAAGTCGACTACATTCAGGGTTATATCTATGAAAAGGCGCGAATTCATAACCTCAATACACCATACTTAGATACGATTTATACATTGTTATTAGCGCATCAGGTTTAATATTATCGTGATTGTCATGTATGATAGTTTTTAAGAAAAACTATCATTAAGTATAAAATTCTAAAAGTAATTATTTATAATATTGAAATGGTAAATTTTTTATTATAATCTAAGTATGACAGAGTAAAGGAGTGAACGAGATGAATCGGACAACTGTTAGAACTTTAGCATGGATTGGAAATGGTCTAAAAATATTAGCGCTTATTCTTTTGATACTCTTTTGGATATTTATTAATTTTACTTCAATGTTTAGTGCAAGTGTAATGGATGATGAAGATGCTGTAGCTTTATTAGTTTTTAATTTCTTTTTAGTCATTGGATTTGTCTTCTTCATTATAAGTTTAGTCGTTAGTATTCTTGCTACAGTGTGGATAGGCAAGAAAGATAAGCCAGCTGGAATAATGTTGATTGTTATTGGTGGTTTGAGTTTATTAAGTTCAGCTGTTATTACCGGAGCGCTTTGGCTTATATCAGGTATTCTATTACTTGTTATGCTTAACGATGAAAAGAACAATTTATATCACGAACAAACTCAACAGTCGTATGCTAACGCTCAGTATTCAAGTACAGTACATGAAAATAGTACTACAAAAGGAAATCAAACTTCTCAACCCAATCAAGATGAAGATGAAAGTGAAAGTACTTCGACTTTTTCTCCTAAAAAAAGTGAAGAAGATAATCAACAAGATGATCAACCTTACAAGTTTTAAATTGAATCATCTAATAGGTAAGTCTGCGGGTAGTCTAACTCGCAGGCTTTTTTACTAAGGAGAAAAGTAACTCAGCTCTATAGGTGTAAAATTCTACAAATTATTTTGAAAGGCGAGATTGCAACGATTAGGGAAAATAAAGAGACGCTATCGATTAGTAATTTTCAGAAAAAAGCTTGACTTACTATTAAAAAATAGTTACCTTATTAACATATAATTCCGACAAAGTTGATAAGAGTTGGATGGAATAGGTCTCGTAATGTTAGGGGGTAACATTATAATATGAGTGAAGAAGTAATTACGTATGATAACTTCACATCTGACCCGTTTAAAGATTTCGAGCCAGATGACGAGACGAAAGGTGCTTACCATGTGTTGAAATGGGCATACGACACTTATGGTAATGACATTGTTTATTCATGCAGTTTCGGTGCCGAAAGCATGGTGCTTATAGATTTAATTTATAAAGTTAAACCTAATGCACAAATCGTCTTTCTAGATACAGATTTACACTTTCAAGAAACGTACGATTTAATTGACCGTGTTCAAGAGAAGTATCCAGAGTTACGTATCAAAATGAAGAAACCAGAACTCACACTCGAACAACAATCCGAAGAGTACGGTGCTGCATTGTGGAAGAAAGATCCTAACCAATGTTGCTATATCCGTAAGATTAAGCCACTCGAAGAAGAACTTTCAGGTGCAGTAGCATGGATTTCTGGTTTGCGTCGTGCGCAATCACCTACACGTGCAAATACTGACTTCGTAAATAAAGATGAACGTTTTAAATCTATCAAAGTGTGTCCATTGATTTACTGGGAAGAAGATGAAGTATGGGATTACATCAAATCGAAAGATCTTCCATACAATGAGCTACATGACCATAATTATCCAAGTATTGGTTGCATACCTTGTACGTCTCAAGTATTTAATTCTGACGACCCACGTGCAGGTAGATGGTCCAACTTCGGTAAGACAGAATGTGGTTTACACACAACCAAACCTTAATAGGGTAAAATTTTTTATAACTAATCCTTAGTATAGCGATAGGAATATATTGCTTTCTAGAAATGGAAGGCAGTGTTCCTATCCTACATAAATTACGAACTTAAATTGTAATAATTTTACAACAAATAGCAGATAAGAGGTGTCATTGAGTGAACTTAAATGTGACGAACAGTCCGTTAACTGAAGAACAAGCAGCGAAAGCCAATGAATTACTCGCATCTTTAACACCAGAACAGAAGATGTGGTTCAGCGGGTACATTACTGCAACGCAACACATAAGCGGGTCAACGACTGGTGAAGCGATGGATGGTGCTACATCAAATGACAGTGCCGCAAATCTTCCATCAGGCTCAGCTCAAAGTAATGTTGCGCAACCGAAAGCACGAGATATCACTGTTCTCTATGGTTCAGAGACAGGAAACGCGCAAGGTGTAGCTGAAATGTTTGGCGAGCGTCTACAAGGTCTAGGTCATACCGTGGAAGTTAAAGGTATGGACGAAATTAAACCACGTAATATTAAAAAGGTTGAAGACTTATTTATTGTTACAGCTACACATGGTGAAGGGGATCCACCAGACAATGCGATTGAACTTCATGAATTCTTACATGGACGTAAAGCGCCGAAACTCGAAGGCGTAAGATTCTCAGTGCTTGCGTTAGGAGATCAATCGTACGATCATTTCTGTCAAACTGGTAAAGACTTCGATGCGAAACTTGAAGAATTAGGTGCAGAAAGACTTTATGAACGTATCGACTGTGACGTTGATTACGACGAAGATGCTGAGAAATGGATTGCGAAAGTTATAGACGCGCTAAACGAAGAAACAGGGAGCACGGCTCAAGCAGAAGAAGTCGTGAGTGAAACAATTCAATCTGAGAAACAACAAAAGCATTCTAAAGCCAATCCTTTTTATGCAGAAGTATTAGAGAATATTAATCTCAATGGCCGCGGTTCAGCGAAAGAAACAAGACATATTGAATTATTGTTAGAAGATTTCAACGAAGAGTACGAGCCGGGCGATTGTTTAGTTGTACTTCCTGAGAATGATCCTGAACTCGTTAAGCAACTCATTGAAACATTGGAATGGGATCCAGAACAAGACATCGTGATTAATGAAGACGAAGATAAAATGACATTACAAGATGCGTTAACACGTCATTTCGAAATCACAAGATTAACTAAACCACTAGTTCAGAAAGCGGCAACATTATTCAATAACGATGAACTTGCTAAGAAAGAGACGGACTCTGACTGGATTAAATCTTATATTGATGGTCGAGATTTAATCGATCTAATTCAAGACTTTAAACCTGACGGGCTCAAGCCAGATGATTTGTATGGCATGTTGCGTAAATTACCGCCACGCGAGTATTCTATCGCTAGTAGTTATCAAGCTGCGCCAGATGAAGTGCATATTACCGTAGGCGCGGTTCGTTACCAAGCACATGGACGTAATCGCTCCGGCGTATGTTCTATACAACTTGCTGAGCGTATAGAACCAGGTGATACAGTACCGATTTATCTCAAACATAACCCTAACTTTAAGTTCCCTAAAGATGAAGAGACGCCAGTCATTATGATTGGACCAGGGACAGGTGTTGCACCGTTCAGATCCTATATGCAAGAAAGAGAAGAACTTGAATTAGAAGGCAACACATGGTTGTTCTTCGGTAATCAGCACTTTAGAACAGACTTCTTGTATCAAACAGAGTGGCAATCTTGGCTTGAAGATGGTTATTTAGAACGTATGGATGTCGCATTCTCAAGAGATACTGACGATAAGGTATACGTGCAACATAAGATTAAAGAGAACGCGAAGTTATTTAATGAATGGTTAGAACGTGGCGCTTCTATTTATGTCTGTGGCGATGAAAAATATATGGCTAAAGATGTACATGAAGCGATCAAACAAGTCATCAGTCAAGAACGTCAGATTTCCGAAGATGATGCAGAAGAATTCTTAAAACAACTCAAACGCGATAAGAAATATCAACGGGACATATACTAAAGGAAAGGATAGATTTCATGGTTAAGACTAAAGCTGAAGTAGGGGAAGAGAACTTTGAAGTTCTACATCCCAATGAAAAGCTTAAATATGACAGTAACTTTCTACGTGGAACAATTGTAGAAGGTCTTAATGATCCTTTAACTGGTTCCATATCTAAAGATGATACTCAGCTCACGAAATTCCATGGTACTTACCAACAAGATGATCGTGATTTACGTGATGAACGTCGTAAACAAAAGCTTGAACCCGCTTATATGTTTATGATTCGTGTTCGTCTGCCAGGGGGCACAGCGACAACAGATCAATGGTTAGCCATGGACGAAATTGCTGATAACTATGCGAATGGTACTTTAAAACTGACAACGAGACAGACGTTCCAATTCCATGGTGTATTAAAGCATAATTTAAAAAATTCAATGCAAGGTTTAAATAAAGCATGTCTTGATTCGATTGCGGCGTGTGGGGACGTCAATCGTAACGTGATGTGTAACTCTAATCCAAATCAGTCTGATGTTCATGAAGAAGTGAACCAACTCGCAAATGATATCAGTAATCACATGACACCTAAGACAGGTGCTTATCACGAAATCTGGTTAGATGGCGAAAAAGTTGCCAATTCTAAAGACGAAAGTGAAGAAGCAGAACCGATTTATGGTAAGACGTATTTACCTCGTAAATTTAAAATTGGTATCGCTGTACCACCGTCTAATGATATTGATGTGTACTCTCAAGATATTGGACTCGTCGCTATCGTTGAGAACGAACAACTCATCGGATTCAACGTGCTTATTGGCGGCGGAATGGGTATGACACACGGCGAAGAACATACGTATCCTCAAATTGGTAAACTCGTTGGTTACGTGCCTAAAGAAGAAATCATCGATGTTTGCGAAAAGATCGTCACAGTACAACGTGATTATGGTGATCGTGAAGATCGTAAACAAGCACGTTTTAAATATACTATCGACCGTTTAGGTGTCGACACTGTTGTCGACATGATTAATGAACGCCTTGGTTGGAACATGGAAGAACCAAGAGACTTTGAATTTGAAGACAACGGAGACCAATTAGGTTGGGTTGAAGGTAAAGGAATGTATCACTATACCTTATTTATCCTCAGTGGTCGTGTGAAAGACACAGAAGATTACAAGTTAAAGACTGCAATCAAAGAAATTGCGCATAAACACAAAGGTTATTTCAGACTTACACCTAACCAGAACTTAGTGATTTCTGACGTTAAGCCAGAAGATAAAGATATGATTCAAGAAATCATTGATAAATATGGCTTAACTGATGGTAAACATTATTCAGGTTTAAGACGTAATGCGATGTCATGTGTAGCTTTCCCAACATGTGGTTTAGCGATGGCCGAATCAGAGCGTTACCTTCCATCATTACTAGATAAAATGGAAGACTTACTCGATGAAGCGAATATCGACGAAGAAGAAATTACAATCCGTATTACAGGTTGTCCAAATGGATGTGCAAGACCAGCCTTAGCTGAAATCGGTTTAGTAGGTAAAGCACCAGGTAAGTATAACTTATATCTTGGTGGTGGCTTTAAAGGTGACCGACTCAGTAAATTGTTCAAAGAGAATATTAATGAGAAAGAAATTCTCGATAGCCTTCGACCTATTCTTATTGATTATGGTAAAGAGAAGATGGAAGGTGAACACTTCGGTGATTACGTTATCCGTGCAGGTATCGTTGAGAAGACTGAAGATGGTACAGACTTCCATAAAAATATTAAATAGAAAAGTGGTGAGACGATGGGCAAAGTGTTTCTTGTAGGTGCTGGACCTGGAGACCCTGACTTATTAACAATTAAAGCTTTAAAAGCAATTCAACAATCCGATGTCATTCTTTATGACCGATTAGTAAATAGAGAAATTCTAGAGTACGCTAAACCAAATACGAAATTTCTCTACTGTGGTAAAGATCCTAATCGACATTCTTTACCACAATCTGAAACGAACAAGACGATGGTTGCTTTAGCGAAAAAAGATCATACGATTACACGTTTAAAAGGCGGCGATCCTTTCGTCTTTGGTCGTGGAGGAGAAGAAGCGGAAGTGTTAGCACAGAACAATATCGATTTTGAAATTGTACCAGGAATTACTTCAGGTATCGCAGCACCAGCTTATGCTGGTATACCAGTGACCCATCGTGACTATAGTTCTTCTGTCGCTTTCGTTACAGCAGTGACTAAAGATGACATCGAAGAGAATATCCACTGGGAACATCTAGCCCAAGGTCCTGAGACTTTGTGTGTCTATATGGGTGTTAGAAAGTTATCCTATATCTGTCAGATGTTGGTCAATAACGGACGTGCTGCTGACACGCCAGTAGCACTTGTTCGTTTAGGTACCACATCACAACAAGAAACCGTGGTAGGGACTTTGACTGATATCGTAACTAAAGCGCAAGACATTCAGAATCCTGCGATGATTATCGTAGGCGAAGTAGTGAACTTACGAGACAAGATCAGTTGGTTTAAGGAGATATCATTAGCTAAAAACATACCATCTGTTACTTTAAATTAGTACACTAGTAGTAAATACAAAGTGAACTAATGTAGAACGATAAAGAGAGGTATAAAAGATGACATCTCACATGCCAATTATGGTTGATTTGCATAATAAAGACGTAGTCGTAATCGGAGGCGGAAAGGTAGCTGCACGACGCATTAACGTCGTAGTACGTTATACCCATAACATTACTGTTATAAGTCCAGAAGTACATGATGATATTCGCACTCTGATAGAACAGGGAACGATTCATTGGCAGGCGCGCCGCTACCGAAGTAATGATGTACAAAATGCAGATTTCATCATCATTGCTACAGATAATTCCGAGTTAAACGATTCGATTAGTCGTGAAGCGTCAAGTTCTGCTTTAGTGAATGTGGCAAGTAATGCAGAAGCGGGCAATGCTACGTTTCCAAGTATCATTCACAGAGGCAAATTGACGTTAAGCGTCTCAACAAACGGAGCAAGTCCACAATTAACGAAACAGATAAAGAAAGAATTAGCGACGAAGTATGACGAATCATATGAAAGTTATATAGACTTTCTTAACCAGTGTCGTATCAAAGTAAAACATACTTCGCTCAACACTTCAGAAAAGCAAAGTTTATTGAAATCTCTGCTTTCAGAAGAATATTTCTCACAGATGCAACAACAAGAAATGCTTCATTATCTTGATAGATTAACGTAATTAAGAACTGGGGGCGGAAAGGATATGCGGAAATTACTAATATTTGCCTTAGCGGGCTTCGTAGCACAATTGATTGATGGCTCCTTAGGCATGGGGTTTGGTGCTTCCTCATCCTCTATATTATTAACGTTTGGTATAACTCCAGCCATCGTCTCAGCAACCGTACACTTTTCAGAAATAGCTACGACAGCAGCATCCGGAACGTCTCACCTTAAATTTAAGAACGTCCACAAACCGACGATGATTAAACTCGCGGTTCCAGGAGCGATTGCCGCGTTTCTAGGTGCAGCCTTTCTCACACATATTAAAGGCGATAACATCAAACCCTTTATTGCGACATTCTTGCTCTTGATGGGATTCTATATCTTGTACCAATTCTTATTTAAAAGAAATCACCCATCTGAAGGACACAAAGTCGGAAAGATAAACAGTTTATTAATTATTCCGCAAGGCTTAATTGCAGGAATATTAGATTCAATCGGAGGTGGCGGTTGGGGACCCGTCAATACGCCACTACTTCTTTCAAGTAAGAAGCTAGAACCTCGCTATGCGATTGGGACGGTTTCGGCAAGTGAGTTTTTCGTCACAATTTCCGCCTCACTAAGCTTTATTATCTTTCTAGGTGTAAGCCAAATTAACTGGGGTTTAGTTATCGCATTAAGTGTAGGGGGCATGATTGCCGCACCTATTTCAGCTTTTCTCGTACGTATACTTCCAGTCAATGTATTGGCGGTATGCGTAGGAGGACTGATTATCTTTACGAATAGCAACGCGTTGCTACAATATCTCGTTTCAAATGCAGCGCTTGCGAATACGATTAAAGGTATTATTGTCTTTCTATTCGTAATTCTCATTCTTTATGTGGTGAATAGAAACCGGTCTTTTAAGAGAACTAAAAATAAAAAGAAAGTTGAGGTATAAACAGATGGCAGTTTCAAATGACATTATCAATAACACAATTAAACCGCACGGAGGCGAGTTAATTAATCGTACTCTAGAAGGCCAAGAGCGTGAGACACTTATCCAACAAGCTCAAGATTTTCCAAGTGTGACGCTCAACCCTTGGAGTCTATCTGATCTTGAACTCATAGGTATTGGTGGATTCAGTCCACTCACTGGTTTCATGGGTGAAGCAGATTACAACAAGGTAGTAGAAGACACACACTTAGCTAATGGTTTAGTATGGAGTATTCCAATCACACTACCAGTAGATGAAGCGAAAGCAGATGAGCTTAATGTTGGCGATCGTGTCGCATTGTATGGCGAAGATGGCGAACTTTACGGCGTCTTAAACTTAGAAGAGAAATTCAGTTATGACAAAGAAAAAGAAGCACGTAATGTTTATGGTACTACAGACGATAATCATCCAGGCGTTAAGAAAGTATACGACAAAGGATCAATTTATCTCGCAGGACCTGTGTATTTATTAAACCGTCCGAAACATGATGAGTTCTCTGACTATCATTATGATCCAGCCGAAACACGTCAAATGTTCGCTGACTTAGGTTGGGAAACAGTTGTAGGATTCCAAACACGTAACCCTGTACATCGTGCACATGAATATATTCAAAAGTCAGCTTTAGAAATTGTAGATGGCTTACTGTTAAATCCACTCGTTGGTGAAACGAAATCCGATGATATTCCTGCAGATGTACGTATGGAAAGCTATCAAGCGATACTCAAAAACTATTTCCCGGAAAATAGAACACGTTTAGTGATCTATCCAGCAGCAATGCGTTATGCAGGACCTAAGGAAGCAATTCTGCATGCGACTGTACGTAAAAACTATGGTTGTACACACTTCATCGTAGGTCGTGACCACGCTGGTGTCGGCGATTACTACGGTACTTACGAAGCGCAAGAGCTCATTTCACAATATGAAGATGAATTAGGTATTCAAATATTAAAATTTGAGCACGCTTTCTACTGCGAAGTATGTGGCAACATGGCAACAGCAAAAACTTGCCCACACGACAGTTTTAAACATCTTCACTTAAGTGGTACGAAAGTACGCGAAAAACTACGTAATGGTGAATCATTACCTAAAGAATTCTCTCGTCCAGAGGTTGCGGAAGTCTTAATCAAAGGACTTAAAGAAAACTAATATTTGAGGAGTGAAATAATGGGTGAATCAACAAATATTACTTGGCATGAGTCAGAAGTAACGAAGCAAGATCGCCAACAACTGCATGGTCATAAGAGCGCTACACTTTGGTTTACTGGTTTATCAGGATCCGGTAAATCAACGATCTCAGTAGAGTTAGAGAAAGCTTTATTTGAACGCAAAAAACATGCCTTTCGTTTAGATGGCGATAACGTTCGTCACGGATTAAATAAGAATCTAGGCTTTAGTCCTGAAGATCGTCAAGAGAATATTCGTCGTATTGGTGAAGTAAGTAAGTTGATGGTAGATGCAGGGCTCATTACTATCACTGCATTTATTTCTCCTTACAGAGAAGATAGAGATAATGTCAGAGCAATGTTAGATGACGAGGAATTTATCGAAATCTATACCCAATGTAGTGTTGAAGAGTGTGAACGTCGTGATCCTAAAGGGCTTTATAAGAAAGCTAGAACAGGTGAAATCCCAGAATTCACTGGAATTAGTGCACCTTACGAAGAACCACGTAATCCTGAAATTACTATTGATACTGAACAATTAGATGTTAAGGACGCTGTTACACAAATTCTAAATTATTTAGAAGAGCATCAATATATTTAATGGATTGTCTATAAAGGAGGAGACCTCATGAACTTAGTAGGAATCATTATTTTGATATTATTTATCATCTTTATTGCGAGTGTTGCAACTAACGCGATATTACTAGCAAAAGGCACAGAGCGTCGTCGATTTTTCTTTGAAACGAATTTACTTTCTAAGTTCATGGTAGGATCTTTCATCCTATTGGGCATTATTTTAGTGGTGCTCGGACATTATCATCATTAAGCATGTAATAGTTGAATCTATCTAAGTAAGACTCTCGAGTAGTATGGTTTGAATAACTTTCTTCTAACCGTACTACTCTTTTTCTATGTGCAGTAAATTAACAAGAAGGACTATTATTAAATTCTGAATTATGATAATCTTTAATGCAATTATTTTTTCATACTAAACAAAGGGGAGTTGAAACTATGGAATGGCTTAAATTAATAGGCATTGTGATTATCATCGTCGGATTCTTAGTCAAAATAGATACGATTGCGGTTATCTTAATCGCTGCGATAGCGACTGGGTTAGTATCAGGGATGGACTTTACTCAAATATTAGCTACTTTAGGAAAGGCTTTCGTAGATCAGCGTTTAGTCACATTATTCGTCTTGACCTTACCAATGGTAGGGCTCATTGAACGCTTTGGACTAAAGAAACAAGCATCTAATTTGATTGGTAAAGTACAAAAAGTCACGAGTGGAAGACTGATGACCTTGTATTTAATTCTGAGAAAGGTCGCAGGGTTAGCTTCTATTCGTATTAATGGACACCCGCAATTTGTGCGTCCACTCATTAATCCTATGACACAAAGTGCTTTGCGCACGCGTTATAACTTAAATCAAAAAGACGTAGATCCAAAAGATATCGATAAGATCAAAGCACAAACTTCTGCCATGGAGAATTACGGTAATTTCTTTGGACAAAATTTATTCATTGGTTCTGCAGGTGTATTATTGATGGCTGGAACGTTCAAGTCGTTACATATTAACGTCAATGCAGTTGATCTTGTCTTAGCTTCACTACCTATCGCTGGGGTGACGATAGTTATCGTCTGGCTCAATAACATCCTATTCGATCGCTATCTTGATAGAAAGTACGGTCGAACTCACAAAGGGGTGCGTAACGATGAGTGAGACAGTAATTAACCGAATTCTTGAATGCTTCTATATTCTAGCTGGTTTACAATTCATCTACACAGCTTATCGTGCTTTGAAAGCGCCTGACAAAGGTAAACGAGTAGGAACTGCACTTTTCTGGCTAATACTTGCAATATTATTTATTGCAGGTCCATATTTGCCTAACGTTATAAACGGTTTACTTATCGTTCTAATGGGCGTACTCACACTCTTCAAGCAAGTTACGATTAAAAATATCATTGATGTGAATGAGCGTGAAGTAGAACAAGGTGCGCGTCGTTACGGGAATAAATTATTCATACCTGCATTAGTGCTTGCAGTGGTCGCAGTCATCGTTTCGAATTGGACACCTTTAGGCGGTGCAATAGGTTTAGGTGTATCTTCAGTTGTAGGTTTAATCGCAGCATTACTTGTCATTAAACCTAAAGCGAAGTATATCTTGTATGATAGCGACCGTTTAACTCAACAAGTTGGTGCAGTAGGGATTCTACCGCAATTTCTAGCTGCGTTAGGTGTACTATTTACAGCGAGTGGTGTGGGTAAAGTTATCTCTCATGGTATATCTTCATTTCTACCTGAAGGAAGTCACCTTGTAGGGTCTATCGCTTATATATTAGGAATGGTGCTCTTCACGATGTTGATGGGGAATGCATTTGCGGCTTTCACTGTTATTACTGCCAGCATAGGAATTCCTTTCGTGATTGCTCAAGGTGGCGATCCAGTTATTGCTGGTGCTCTAGCCATGACAGGTGGTTTCTGTGGCACACTGATTACCCCTATGGCAGCGAACTTTAATACGTTGCCAGTAGCATTGTTAGAAATGAAAGACGAATTCGGAGTGATAAAGGCACAATTGCCTGTAGCACTACTGCTTATCGTTGCTCACATTGCCTTAATGTACTTTTGGGCATTTTAATATAACTAATTAATAATAGGAGGACTTGCTTATGAACATACTAGTCGCAGCATTTGATCCGTTTGGTGGAGAAGACATTAATCCAGCTCTTGAAGCAGTGAAGTCTTTGGATGACACGATTGGTGACCATCAAATTGCAAAGTTGGAGATTCCCACAGTATTCCATAAATCGAAACAGGTTATTGAACAAGAACTTGAACAACAGAACTATGATGCAGTGCTAGTGATAGGACAAGCTGGAGGTAGATTTGAACTCACGCCTGAACGTATCGGAATTAACGTAGATGATGCACGCATTCCCGATAATGAGAAGAATCAACCCATTGATCAGAGTATTCAAGCAGAAGGTGAAGCAGCTTACTTCTCTAATATGCCTGTTAAAAGGATGGTAGAATCAATCAAAGCAGCGGGCGTACCAGCGCGATTGTCTAACACTGCAGGAACTTTCGTGTGTAATCATATTCTATATCAATTAGGGTATTTACAAGCAACACGTTTCTCAAATATACGCTTTGGTTTCATTCATGTACCTTACGTACCTGAACAAGTAACAGATAAACCGAATCAACCGTCAATGTCTCTTGAAACGATGGTTAAAGGTTTAACTGCCGCTATTCGAATCATTGACCAACAAGATGAGAAAGTTGCATTAGGCGAAACGCATTAAATGTATTTGTCGTTTGGCATATGTGACGTTTGATGGACTTATCATATGTCGTCGGGCAGCGTCAAAGCAAATTACAGTTATTCAATTTTTAGACGGAAGGGAGGAGCAGAATTTCAGCTCCACCGGAAATTTTCACAAAAATGAATTAGGAGACGCTCGCAAAAAATCAAATTTCGTAAAATCGAGGTTACTTTTACACATCGTGAAATCATTCAACTAAAAAAGCTACTTCCACTGCGTGAGGGAAGTAGCTTAATTACGTTGAGATTACTGTTTAGCAAGTTCTTTAAAGTTCTCGAGACGGCGTTGTTTCTCTTCGTCACTAATGTTGTGGCGTTTTACGTAACGGTTACGCTCGTCTGCTGCACATTCGTAACTGCATGCGCCTAAATAACGTTCTTCGTTCTCTTCTGAAACGAGAATTTGTTTGTTACATTCTGGGTTACTACAGTTGATGTAGCGTTCGCATGGTGTACCGTCGAACCACTCTTTACCGACAACTGTCTTGTTCACATGGTTCACGTCGACGCTGATACGTTCATCAAACACGTACATTTTACCATCCCAGTATTCACCTTGAGTTTCAGGATCTTTACCGTAAGTCGCAATACCGCCTTCAAGTTGACCTACGTCTTCGAAACCTTCACGTTTGAGCCAACCTGAGAATTTCTCACAGCGGATACCACCTGTGCAGTAAGTGACAATCTTCTTACCTGAAAGCTCATCTTTGTGATTTCTGATCCAGTCAGGTAGATCTCTGAAACGAGTGATGTCAGGACGTACCGCACCACGGAAGTGACCTAAATCATATTCATAGTCGTTACGTGCGTCGAGGATGATTGTATCGTCTGACAATAACGCTTCTTTAAATTCGCTTGGTGAATAATATTTACCTGTGAGTTCTTTCGGGTTCACATCTTCATCTAAATCAAATGCGACAATCTCTTTTCTAGGACGCACGTGCATTTTCTTGAATGCGTGTTCTTCAGCTTTATCTTCTTTAAATACGATATCTTTGAAACGCTCATCTGAACGGACATGTTCCTTATATTTTTCTGTGGCTTCGACTGGACCTGATAACGTACCGTTGAGTCCTTCTGTTGAAACAAGAATACGTCCTTTCAAGCCAAGTGATTTACAGAAATCTAAATGTTCTTGTGCGAATGTTTCTGGATCATCGATAGTTACGTATTTGTAATATAGTAATACTCTATAATCCATACTCATACTTACCTTCTCCTTTTTATTTGATAGTTACTTTATATGTTAACGATAACTCCATCGCTATGATGTGAATGATTGTATTGATGGCTAAGCGATAATACTACTCATTAAGGGGAATTAAACTGTTTAACAGTAATATTCTAACATGTTTGTCAATCCTATATGACCGACTTGCCTATAAAAATAAATAAATCGTTTCGTCTGTCTTAGCACGTCACTATTATGCCTTAAAATACGATGTCAACGATACTCATTTGTTTCAGCTGAGTTCTGCTAGGTACATAGTATTTTTAGACGTCGGGCAGACTGCTCGCTCTATTAAAACGCATAGGTACAACATTTTTGATCCAATCGCTTCCATTTATTTAGGAGTTGTTTTTCTAGAAAAGGTGTGATAAATCTTAAAGATAATAAGAGAGCTAGAAAAAATTCTGAAGTAAAGGACGAGTGTGAACAGTGAAAGAAGTAGTGTTGGGCATTGATATTGGAACAAGTTCTGTAAAAGCGATTGCTGTAGATAAACAAGGCTTAGTCATAGCTGTAGCGAAAAAAGATTTGAATATTTATCATGACTTTCCAGGTTACAGTGAGCAAGACCCTGATGAATGGTTTGAAGCAGCGACTTCTTGTGTGAAGCAACTTCGCCAAGACGAAGCGATGGCTGATTACGTTATCAAAGGGTTGTCATTCTCAGGACAAATGCATGGTTTAGTGCTATTGAATAAGGATTTGAAACCACTCCGTAGAGCAATACTTTGGAATGATACACGTTCTTCAGAGCAGTGTAAACAAATTATTCAGCAATTAGGAAATTATGTGCTTGGAAATCCAGTTCTTGAAGGCTTTACGTTAACGAAACTATTGTGGGTCAAAGAGCATGAACCTAAACACTGGGAGCAAGCGCATGTCTTTATGTTACCGAAAGACTATGTACGCTTTAAATTTACGAATCAAATCAACATGGAGTATTCTGATGGCTCAAGTACGCTACTCTTAGATCCGGTAACGAATGAGTGGGCGAAAGAAACGGGTGAACGTTTCGGCATGAAAGACATTTACCCTGAGTTGGTTCCATCCACAGCGAAGGTAGGGTGCGTCACGACGTCGCTCGCCCAAGAGTTAGGTTTAGAGGACGATGTAGCAGTATTTGCAGGAGGTGGTGACAATGCCTGTGGTGCTGTAGGTGCGGGCGTGATGAATGCAAACGAAACACTCTGCAGTATCGGTACATCTGGTGTCGTTCTATCTTGCGAAACTGAGGAAGACAAGACGATGTATCACAATATTCACATGTTTAAGCACGCGAAGATGCACATGTCATACGCGATGGGAGTTACATTAGCAGCTGGCGATAGTTTAAGTTGGCTGAAACGTACCGTCTTTCCTGATTTAGACTTTGCAGAAATTGTAGATTTAGCTGCTCAATCTCAGCCTGGTAGTAATGGATTGCTCTTCGCTCCTTATCTATCAGGTGAACGTACGCCGCATGGTGACGCGAATATTCGGGGCAGTTTCATAGGTCTCAGCGGGATGCATACGGAAGCGGACATGGCGCGCGCAGTCTTAGAAGGTATTACATTCTCGCTATACGATTCAATTGCTTATTTGCGTGAAACGGGTAAAAATATTTCAGAAATCGTAGCGATTGGTGGAGGCGCACAAAGTGAATTCTGGCTTCAACTGCAAGCTGATATTTTTAATGCTGATATTAAAAGTTTACGTAACGCAGAAGGGCCAAGCATGGGTGCTGCGATGATTGCGGCATATGGACTAGGCTGGTTCGACTCACTAGAAGATTGTGTTGAAGCATTTATTGAATACGGCGCCGTGTACCAACCTGATGCGCAACGACACCAACGTTATCAACAGTTCTACAACTTGTATCAACAAGTTTATCCGAAAACGAAAGACATCACAAAAGGTTTATTAGAGCTCACACGTAAACATTAAAGTTTCTAATTACACTCTTGAATCCGCTTGCAAGATGACTCGGCTTGCGTTAATATAAAAATTGAATTACGAACTGAATAGAAATGAGTAGTGAACCACTGGAAGTGCTTTTGTTAAAGGCTGAGATTAAAGTATCGACTTTAGAATTCCTAGAACCTGATCCAGTTCATACTGGCGTAGGAAAGTGGCGTTCAACGAGTTGATAAATTGTGATGCGTAGACGTTATTTTTCTAGCCGGGAAATAACGTCTTTTTTTATTTGGGGTGACGACTTTGTTTATTGCAATCACACCGTATCGTGACTTAACTTTACAAGATCTAGAACACTATAGTGCAATTGCTACTGATATCGACGGTTTAATACTACGTACGACTATGCCGATGGATCAACTCGAACAGTGGATTGAACAGATAGTACGACGTGGCTTTCCAAAGGATAAATTGATTGCGCATAATGACATTCAGCTATTGGAACGCCAACACTTAGGTGCGATTCATTTTAAAGAAAGTGCTGAAGAACTAGAATCATTTGTCTACACACACCCTAACATTCGTGTCAGTCAATCTACGCATTCAGCAGCCATAATCCAAAGGGCGGCGAACTTAGGTCTCGATTTTGTGTTGTTCGGTCACATTTTCCCAACAAAGTCTAAACCAGGATTAGCACCAAGAACCTGCGAAGAGATACGAGCTGCAGTCGATAAACACATACCAGTGGTTGCACTAGGAGGAATTTCACTCTCAAATATTTCGCAATTGCCGAAAGGATTTGCAGGTATCGCAGCAATTTCACTATTTGAAAATGTCACAGCGTCACAGATGGAGGCGTTGAGAAAGGAATGGTCCGATTATGTATGATGTCATCATCATAGGATCTGGAGTCATGGGAATGTCTATCGCACGTGAGTTGAGTGCGAAACAATTGAACGTCGCGGTGCTTGACCGTGATGTACCGGGTAAACATGCATCTTACAAGGCAGGAGGTATGCTTGGTGCGCAGAATGAGTTCACGTACTATAGCCCGCTATACGAATTAGCGAGAGAATCACAGAAACGATTTGAAGGCTTAAGTGAGAGCTTACGAGAAGAAGTCGGCATCGATATTGAGTATAAACAAACAGGGCTCATCAAATTAGCAGCACAGTCGGAGGATAATGAGTTCGTTGAAGCGCAATCTCAATTCCTAAGCAAGTATAATCCGCTCGTACGTGATTTAAATCGTGAAGCATTAAAGCGCCATACACATGGTGAGATTAATGTCACTGGACTAGCCGCTGCTCTCATACCAGACGATCATCAAATCAACGCGAACAAGTATACGAAAGCATTGCTCAAGTCGTTGAATAAACGCAACGTGCATCGTTGGTATCAGACCGAGGCCCAAGCGATTGAACGTACATCTTCAGGTTATGTGGTACACACGGATCGCGAAAGTTTAACGGCCGAACAAGTCATCGTTGCAGGTGGTGCTTGGAGTGCAGATTTACTTGAGGATGATGCGTTGAAACGTCAAGTAACGGGTGTGAAAGGTGAAGTGCTGCTCGTCGAGAATCCTGACCTCAAACTTGAAACAACCGTCTTTATGACGAATGGGTGTTACGTGGTGCCGAAGAATAAATCACGTTTTCTCATTGGTGCGACGAGCTTGAAAGACGACTATTCAGTAGGTGTTTCTGAAGCAGGTAAAAAGTGGTTGTTTGACGAAGCGTGTGACAAGATCCCTGGGTTGCGTAATAGCAAGATATTGAAGCATTGGTCAGGTGTTCGGCCTTATACGCGTGGTGAACAACCCATCATGGATGAGATCGAACAAGGTCTGTTCGTCATCACAGGACATTATCGTAACGGCATTCTGCTATCACCCGTTATTGGGGAACTAATGGCTGATTGGCTTGTAGAAGGCCAGAAACCTGTCGCGTTAAATGACTTTGCATATGTAAGAGGTGAATTGAATGAAGTGTGTGATTAATGGCGATACGTTCACTTTCGATAGTGAATTATCCGTGCATGACGTGATTCAGCAACTCGAGTTAGACGAGAAGCGTGTCATTGTAGAGTACAACGAAGATTTGCTTAAGCGAGATCAATATGAGCAAGCCATCGTGAAAGAAGCGGACAAATTAGAATTGTTAGAAGTCGTAGGAGGCGGTTAATATGTTTAAAATTGGAAATTTCGAATTTAAATCAAGACTATTTTTAGGAACAGGAAAGTTTGAAGATGAAGAGACGCAAACGAAAGCAATTGAAGCATCTGAAACGGAAGTGCTCACTTTCGCAGTGCGCCGAATGAATTTATATGACAACTCTTTACCCAATCCATTAGCTAATGTCGATTTGAGTCAATTCACAACTTTTCCAAATACAGCAGGAGCTAAGACAGCTAAAGAAGCAATCCGTATTGCTGAAATCGCAAACCATGCAGGCGTATGTGACATGATCAAAGTAGAAGTGATTGGGGACGATGAAACGTTACTTCCTGATCCATTTGAGACGTATGAAGCATGTAAAGTGTTGTTAGAGAAAGGGTACACAGTGTGCCCATATATTTCTAACGACCTTGTATTAGCGAGACGCCTTGAAGAGTTAGGTGTGCATGCAGTAATGCCGCTTGCTTCTCCAATTGGTACAGGCCGTGGTATCAACAATCCATTGAACTTACGCTATATTATCGAGCAAGCCAATGTGCCGGTCATTGTGGATGCAGGTATTGGCTCTCCGAAAGATGTGGCACAAGCGATGGAATTGGGTGCAGACGGTATTTTATTAAATACTGCAATCTCTAGTGCGAAAGATCCAGTTAAAATGGCTGAAGCTATGAAACTAGGTATTCATGCAGGTCGTTTAGGTTACGAAGCAGGGCGCATTCCTGTGAAATACACAGCACAAGCATCTAGTCCAACTGAAGGATTAGGCTATCTATAATGACACGCTATGCACGACAAGCGCGCTTTAGTCCATTCGGTGAACAAGGGCAAGCGCAATTAGAAGCGTTTCATGTTCTCATTATTGGCGCCGGCGCTTTAGGAAGTCATACAGCTGAAATGCTCGTGCGCATGGGCGTAGGGAGATTGACTATCGCTGATATGGATATCGTTGAAATGTCAAACCTACATCGGCAAGCCGTATATAATGAGCAGGACGTTGTCGAGATGTTGCCTAAAGTGGAGGCGTTAAAGCACAAATTGGGTGCTGTAAATTCTGAGGTGCCGATTTCTACATTATATATGGAAGTAACGCCGACGAACATAAGTCAGTTGATTCATGAGACGCAACCTGATGTCATTATTGACGGTATGGATAACTTTAAAATGCGTTATTTAATTAATGAAGCGGCTTGTGAAGCACAAATTCCTTGGATTTACGGCGCAGTAGTTGGAAGTAAAGGCAGCGTATACGCGTTTGACTTTACGGGCCCTTGTTTAAAATGTCTATTCGGGGAGATGCCTGAAACAGCTGAAAGTTGTGCGATTAATGGCATCTTGCCACCTGTAGTGCAACAGGTGGCAAGTATGCAAGTATCAGAGTTATTACGTTACGCCAGTGGTAACGGTTTTTCAAAAAAACTTGTGACAATCGATACCTTCCAAGTCAAGTATCAAACGATGAATGTTGACGCTTTAAAAGATACTGACTGTCGTGTGTGTAGCCAACACGATTACCAGTTATTGAATCATAACGAACACCATCCGATAGAAGATTTGTGTGGCAATGCCATTCGATTTCGTCTAAAGCCTCAAGTCTTTGACCATGCAGAATTACTTCCAGGAACGATTGTGAAAAGAAATAATTTTGCTACCATTATCCATTATGAAGATTATACCCTTACGTTATTTAAAGATGGACGTATGAACGTGCATGGTCTGACAGAAGACACTGATGTTAAGACACTCTTTAATACTATCAATAAAAGTTTCAAATGATTTCGCGTCATAGCAAAGATATGGGAGAACGTGAGATATAAGATACATGAAGGAAGTGTAGCAAGTCACTTCGCTACGTTACGACTAGGGCATTATAATGTAATTAAATGATACTTATAGATATAAAGACGCAAGCACAACGAGAGAACAACGAGAAGTTCTCTTATTCCCATTCCTATAACCGTATAATATAAAGAGGTCGGAGCCCGTTTCCGACCTCTTTTTATGTGATTGGGCTGAGATGATATTGTTGCGGAGGTACTTTAGGCGTGATGGGTTTCTTACTATTTTTCACATTTGTACTATGCCGGGCGTCTTAAATTTATGATTTTGCGAGTTTCATCACTACATTACTGACTTTTTTGAGGAGCCGCGTACCAAGATTTTAAAAATACTTCAAGTACTTGGGCGAAGTGTTCCAACTCCTCAGTCTTAATCTTCTCATCGACGCTATGTGCTTCTGTTAAATCACCAGGACCATATAGAATCGTTGGAATATCGAAATATTCAAGCCAACCGCCATCTGTTACGGTCGTACTCATAGTCGCTTGTAATGGTTGCTGCATTACTTTTTCATGTGCATCTTGCAACATCGCATAACCAGGATGATCGGTAGGAATGGTAAAGCTTGGGAAGACTTCATTCTTGTCCTCAATCATAGATGTACCGCCCCAGTCGTATTGGAGTGGATTGTTACGTAACCACACATCTGCTTCAGCTACTTTATTGAGATAATCTTCAATTTCTGCAACAATTTCGTCGTGATTCTCATTAGGTAAATAATGTACGGTAATCCACAGTTTGCATTCATCTGCCACGAAAGCTGGGTGTCTGCCTCCTTCAATGTAAGCTGGATTGATCGTCGTTGAACCCGCTGGCATCTCTGGATACGATTTCGTCACAGCCCAATGTCGTTCGAGTTCGTTCAATGCTTGAATCACCTTGGACATCTTCTCAATTGCACTAGCGCCGTAAAGACCTCCACCTGCATGAATCATTTGTTGACGTGCACCGTCATGAACCGTCTTAGCGCTTTTTACAGTAATCCAACCTGTGATCACACCGCCTTGACCTTGGGCAACTTGTTCACTCGTATCGAGAACCAATCCTAAATCGGCTTGAGGCGCATGTTCGCAGGCTGTCTTCGTTCCAGCTTCACCGACTTCCTCGCCAACTACAGACTGCACGATAATGTCACCTTGAGGTTGGATATGCTCATGATGGAGTTTCTCTAACACGTAGAGTAAGGAAGCGACGCCACCTTTCATATCTGCGACACCACGGCCGTACAAGTAATCATCTACTTGCGTCAGTTCGAAAGGTGGATAAGTCCAATCTGAGCTGTCTCCAACATGTGCGACATCGACGTGTCCATTAAGGATGAGTTTAGGTGCAGTTGGGTCACTGCCTTTCAATGTCGCATTAATGACGCTGTCGTTCTCGTAAAGCGGATAACGGTCAACTTCAAATCCTAATTCTTCTAGGAAGTGTTGAATCTCGTCTTGAAGCGGATCTGTATTGCGTGCGGGTGGACTTTCCGTTTGATACTTAACTAACAATTCAAGTATATGAAATAATCTCTCGTTCATCGTACATCTCCCTTTCATCGTCTTTAGTTAAAGTGTATCAAAGTAGGGTTATTAAACAATTATTAGTATGCTGAAATGAAGATATTAGCGTAAAACCGTTTCATATTCTAGAAATTTAAAAGTAATTGTGTTAGTTTGTAGTAAATACTTCTTAAAAATATTTTAAGAAGTATTTACTTTAATATGTGATGTAAGCGCTTACTATACAAAGGGGATGGTCAGATGAAAAAGAGATTTAAAATGCCGAATACTTTTGTGATTTTATTTTGTTTACTACTGATTGTTTGGCTATTAAGTTTTATTATTCCATCTGGTGAATTTGCTACAAAGGGGAGTAGTAATACAGTTATACCAGGGAGCTTTAAATATATAGATAGTGGTTTCTTAAATGTACTTGATTTATTTAAAGCAATTCCTAAAGGTCTTATAGATACTGCAGATCTTATTTTCTTAGGGAGGAGCAGTTGCAGTTATAGAAGGAGAAGGGACGTTTAATGCTGCAGTTCAAAAATTAGTTGATAAAACAAGCGGTAACAAATATCTGCTTATAATATTTATAGGTATTACTTTCGGCTTAATACATGGTTTTGGGGTTAGTGCGAATGCAGTTATTGCTTTTATTCCATTAGGAGTTATATTAGCTAGAAAACTTAATTTAGATGCAATTGCCGGTGTAGGGATTATATATTTTTCTTATTATGTTGGTGCTGTCTCACCTATTTTTGATCCTATTGCATTAGGTGTAGCCCAGAAAATAGCTAAACTTCCTATCTTTTCTGGAACTGTTTTTCGAGCAATTTCTTTCTGTGTATTTATGATTTCAACTATTTCTTATTTAATTTATTACGTTCACAAAATATCTAAAGATCCCGCTAAAAGTTTAATGGGAGAAAAACGATTTTCTGAAGATGTAAATGAAGAAGAAAGTAATAAGAGAGTAGAATTTATATGGAAACACAAGATCATCATTATTCTCTTCTTTTTAACTATACTTTTATTCGTTTATGGTTCCTTGCAAAAAGGGTGGAATGTAAATGAATTATCTGCCTTATTTATAATAGATAGTATTTTAACTGCTATCGTAGCGCGTATTAGACCTAATAATTTTATTCATACCTTTATGGATGGAGCTAAAAAAATTTTATTTGGCGCATTAATAATTGGGGTTGCTCGTTCCATAACAGTTTTAATGGAGGAAGGGAAAATTCTAGATACACTCGTGCATGGTGTGTTTATACCTTTAAGTCATATGCCTACAGTAATTGGTGGAGTAATGATGTTCTTGTTTAACTTAGTGTTTAATTTACTAGTTCCATCTGGAAGTGGGCAAGCAGCAGTAGTAATGCCATTAATGACACCACTCTCTGATGTTTTACACATTACGCGTCAAACGGCAGTAATAGCTTTTAAGATGGGGGATGGGATAACAAACATGATTACACCTGTTTCAGGAACATTAATGGCCGTACTTGCGATTGGTGGTGTACCTTTTTCTAAGTGGGTACGTTTCGCATTACCTCTTGTGATTATTTGGTCAATTTTAGCTATTCTATTTGTAATAATAGCTATTTTTGTAAACTATGGACCAGCATAAATATTATCAGAGAAAGGAGAACGTATATGGAAAGTGTTATTTATCATGAACCAAGTCTTTCGAAATTTGAGGTCTATACATTTGGTGACAACATTGGGCCTGAAATCGTCATTACAGCCGGAATACATGGTGTGGAACAAACTGCAATTTACACAGCATATCAATTTATAGATTATTTTAAAGAGCATCCACCTAAAGGTACGGTGAAGATTATACCTATTGTAAATCAACCAGCTTATTTCAATCGCGATCGTGTTTCACCGTATGATCGAGTGGATTTAAATCGTATTTTCCCTGGAGATCCTAATGGTACTCAAACTGAACAACTCGCTAATAAAGTATGGACAGTGACTAGAAATGCTGATTACATTATTGATTTACATTGCTGTGGAGAACATGGTTCTACCTATATCATGTCACTATATAGTGAATATGATCATCAATATGAATTAGCGCGTAAACTTGGTGTTGAGAATGTTGTTCATACTGGTGGAGCACGAGGACAGTTATTTTTGGAGGCTTGTCATGAAGGACAACAAGCCATGTTGATTGAAATGAAAGGTGGACAGCCAGACGGGGTGGTAGATTTACCAACTGCTAATTCGACTTTTAAAAAGCTACAAGATCTTTTTCGCTATACAAGTAATATTTCAGGTGATGCGAGTGTTGAAGATAAGCATGTACGATTTCATCACAAGATGACCACTCTGAAATCAAATCGCCACGCATTCTTTCATCCTTATATGAGTGCTGGTACTCATTGTAAAAAAGGTGATACCCTAGGAATGTTAGGCAATGACAAAGTTCAAGCCCCATTTAATGGTTATATTGCAGCAATTAATCGTCCACGCTATTGTTTTTCAGGCGAACGCATGGTTAGGCTAGCAGAAAATAATATGTAAGGAGATTAAGTAATGACGAATAACATTATAGAAAACATCGAATCAGTATTTACATCATTAACCTCAGGTAAGAAGAAAGTAGCTAACTATATTCTAAATCATTCACGAGAAGCAAGTTATTTAACTTTAGCTAAATTACAGGAAGTGACTGAAGTCAGTGAAGCTACTATTATTCGTTTTGCTTATACGATAGGCTATGGTGGTTATACTGATATGCAAAATGCGATTAGAGAATATGTCTTCGATGGTGAAAATAAAACACCTTCTGTTTCTAAAAGTACTGTTGAAACTATGGAACATGATAGAGAACTCATTCAAGAGATGGCGAATCTGTTAGATTTAAAGCGTGTAGACGATGCTGTAACAATACTACATCAGGATCGGACAACCTACGTTATAGGAAATAATACTGCATATGGTGCAGCCCACTGGTTTAGTCATGTAATGTCGAATTATAAATCTAATGTGATCATTGTAGACCGTGATCAAGTGAATAAATATTTGATGGATGTTTCAGAAAAAGATTGCGTAGTGGCTATATCTTTCCCTCGTTATCACAAAAATACAGTTCATTTTATTAAAAATGCTAAAAAGCAAAAGGCATATGTTATTGGAATTACGGATAGCCGACTTTCACCAATTTATGATATATCGGATAAAATATTTTTAGCAAAAACTAATAGAGATATCAGTGGTTATAATGAAATCGCTCCAGTAATTAGTTTGTTGAATGTTATCGTCACAAGATATAGAGAACGATTTAAAGAAGAAGTAAACTCGAGAATTCAAAGTTTAGAAAAATTAAATGATAGTTCTGGTGACTTAATCGAATAAGGAGGAGATATAATGTCTGATATCCAATCGTATATAGAGACACATATGAATGAAATTATTTGTGATATTAAACAATTAGTTCAACTTGAATCACCAACTTCAGATAAAAAAGCAGTTGATCAGGCAGGAAAATGGATTCAAAACGCTATAAAAAATTACTTAGGAATAACACCGGACGTTATTAAACAAAGTGAAACGGGAGATCATATTACCTTTGAAATAGGACAAGGGAATGAACAAATTTTACTTAGTGGACATTTTGATACGGTTTGGAATAGTGGTGATTTAGAATTAATCGAAGAAAACAACGTAATATATGGACCTGGTGTTATTGATATGAAGACAGGCATTGTTCAAATTCTATGGAGTTTACGTGCTTTAAGGGAGAATAATATCACCTTAGATAAGCGAGTGAAAGTATTCTTTAATGGAGATCACGAAGGTATTGCCTCACCGACATCTCGTCCATATATTGAAGAAGCGGCCCGTCATAGCAAATACGGCCTAGTGGCTGAAGCGGCGACCGGAGAACATGGTGCATTAAAAACATTTAGAAAAGGTATCTACCGATATGCTATTCAATTTCATGGTAAAAGTTCTCATGCAGGAAATGATCATGAAGAGGGTGAAAGTGCAATTTTAGAAGCAGCAATATTCACTCAAAAATTAGAAGAGTTAACAGACTATGAACAAGGGATAACAGTCAATGTCGGGTTAATTAGTGGAGGTAAAGGTATTAATGTACGGCCAGACTATGCAGAAATCAAAGTAGATGTTCGCGTTACAGAAAATGAAAGAGGACAACAAATTGATGAACAAATAAAAAGTATTTCCTCGTCTAATGAAAAAGTTAAGATAGAAATTACGGGCGGTGAAGTTCGACCAGTTATGAAAAGAACAAAAGAAACAGAAGTACTATTTAGTAAAGCACGAAATTACGCAAATGAATTGGGCTTTGACATTGAAGAAGTAGCTGTAGGTGGAGGTAGCGATGGTAGTTTTATTGCTGCCCAAGGTACGCCTACATTAGATGGCCTTGGTGGTGTAGGCGGAGGTCCTCACGCACGTAATGAACATATAAATACAGACTATGTATCAGAAAGAACATCTTTATTAGCAACGTTAATTGAAAAGTTATAATTCCAGTAATTATTCTTTTATTAGCTATTATTATTTTAATGTAAATATTTAATTTTTAGTCTCCACATATTCTTCATAAGTGTGGAGGCTTATTTTACGTTCAAAACCCATAAATTTGTCGTACTATTTTTGATTTTTCACTTTTTACAAAATCCCGTTGTTACGCCTTGAAAAACAAATGAAAATGTAGAATAATACAATGTTGAATAGGTTAAATTTTTTGAGTTCGTTTTAAAATATAAAACGATAACATAACGATTGATAACCAAATATTGTAAGTTACTTATTGACTACACGAACTGTCTAGGGTACACAACATTTAAAGCAGTCAGAGGGCGATGATTGCTTTTTTGTTATATCACTTAATAAAGCGCTTACAATATCATTGGATGAGCACGGGGGAGCTTACACGGTGTCTCAGTATAATCGATGAAACTCACATATTGGGGGATATAGTCATGACATTTCTTACGATACTACAACTAATCATCAACGTATTAGTTGTAGGAGTTCTACTTTTCGGCATTATCACTGCCATTGCTTTCTACTTTAAAGACAAGACGCAGAAACATCACAGTGTGTTAAGAAACTATCCATTACTTGCGCGTGTCCGTTATTTCTTAGAGAAGATTGGTCCTGAGATGCGTCAATACTTGTTCTCTGAAGATACGCAAGGGAAACCTTTCTCACGTAGCGATTATAAAAACATCGTTATCGCTGGGAAATATAATTCACGTATGTCCAGTTACGGTACGTTGTATCCATATGAAGATGGCTTCTTTATTCAGAACGCGATGTATCCGAAACAAGAATCTGAGCTTAACGTCGATCAATCTCGTATGATTTCGACTTTTATCTATAAGATCAAGAACGAACGTCTCTTCAACCGCGATGAGAAGATTCATAAGACTGAAATTGATCCATTCTATCTCGCGGATGATGACGCGATTGTCTTAGGCAGTCATCTTCAACATCCTTTTACTATTAAAAGGCTCGTGGGTCAGTCAGGTATGAGTTACGGCGCTCTAGGTGGACGTGCGATTACAGCATTATCAATGGGACTTGGTCAAGCCGGAACTTGGATGAATACAGGTGAAGGTGGTCTATCTAAATACCATCTCGAAGGTGGCGCAGATATCATCTTCCAAATCGGACCAGGTATGTTTGGTGTTCGCAATAAAGAAGGTGACTTCGATTTAGACATGTTCTTGAAACAAGCGCGTCGTGAAAAGGTCCGTGCCTTTGAAGTGAAACTCGCTCAAGGTGCGAAGACGCGTGGTGGTCACATGGAAGGAAATAAAGTGACAGAAGAAATCGCGGAAATTCGTAATGTGGAACCTTGGAAGACGATTAACTCTCCAAACCGTTTCGCACATATCAATAATAATAAAGAGCTATTAAGTTGGGTGAAGAAACTCGAAACACACGGGCAGAAGCCAGTTGGTTTCAAGATTGTAGTAAGCCGTGTACATGAAATCGAGGCGCTCGTGAAGACGATGGTTGAAACGGATACGTACCCAAGCTTTATCACTGTCGATGGCGGTGAAGGCGGTACAGGTGCGACGTTCCAAGAATTACAAGACGGAGTCGGACTTCCACTCTTCACAGCACTGCCAATCGTTTCAGGTATGTTGGAAAAATACGGCGTGCGTGACAAAGTGAAGATCTTCGCTTCAGGTAAACTCGTCACACCAGACAAGATTGCGATTGCGCTCGGTCTTGGCGCAGACTTAATCAATGTCGCACGTGGTATGATGATCAGTGTAGGTTGTATCATGAGTCAACAATGTCATATGAATACATGTCCTGTTGGAGTTGCGACAACGGATCCTAAACGTGAACGTGCGCTGATTGTTGATGAGAAGAAATATCGCGTGACGAACTATATTACGAGTCTTCATGAAGGTCTGTTTACGATTGCGGCTGCAGTAGGGGTTTCAAGTCCTACACAAATCACACGCGATCACATTATATTGAAGCGTAAAGACGGTTCACTTCAAACGATTCATGACTATAAATTGAAACTTACAGAGACCGCATTGAAAGGTCAATCTGATTCTGCTTAAATTGAAATTATAGTAGAATAATTAAGAGGAAGTTGAAATCATGCATGGCATGAAAGAAGGGATAATATGTTGTTTCAATTAGACCTCTTTCTAAGAATCTTCGTCGCAGCAGTTTGTGGTTCGGTGATGGGTGACGAACGTGCACAGCGGATGAAAGCTGCGGGTGTACGTACGCATATTCTCGTCAGTGCAGCTTCAGCACTCTTTATCATCATTTCGAAATACAGTTTCGATGATTTGTTAGGTCAGACGAACATTGCGCTCGATCCATCACGTGTCGCTGCTCAAGTTGTCAGCGGGATTAGCTTTATCGGTGCCGGCACGATTCTTATTCGGAACTCGAACATCAATGGCTTAACGACAGCAGCAGGATTATGGATCATGTCAGGTATTGGTATGGCGCTCGGTGCTGGCATGTACTTTATCGGTATCGTTACGACGATTCTCATAGTGATTATCCAATACTTTATGCGCGCGCGTTTTCTTCATGAGATTATTATTCGTAAAGAGACGATTAAATTTACGATCGAAGCTTCCTATACACCTCAGTTGAAACGCGAGATTGTAGAGTTGTTGGAGTCACACGGAATCGAACGTATTTCTTTCTATATTTTTAAAATAGATCGGGATATGATTTATCTGAACGTGACAGGTAAAGTGGCAGCGAAAGGCTACGATAACAATGCGATGATTGAGAACTTAGTTAATTTAGATGATATTAAAGCTGTAGGTTAATATAGAACGCTCATAGGAGTCTCAAGTTGGCTTCTGTGAGCGTTTTTTGATGGTAAAAGGAAAGTTGGAAATAGTGTTCCGTTTGGTGGCGAAAAGGTCTGTTTAGCTCGTTTTTTCACTCTAAGCGCTTTAAAACTGAATTTATGTTACGGTCATAAAATCTTCCAGGCACGTCGGATCGTTTCTGAAATAAAATCACACTTCAGAGGGAGGAAAGGTGAAATTACTTATGTTATATTAAAATATAAGTTTGAAATATTAGGAGTTTCAAAGTGAAGAAAATATTTTATGTTATAGGTGTTCTCATTATTTTAGCGATAGCTTATATTGTTGCGAACTTTTTCCTCTTTGATGACTGGGCGACGCATTCGGCTGAAAAGCAATTAAATCAATATGTGAAGCATGAGGATGCTAAAAAGTTGAAGAAAGTGGCCAAAGATAATAGCACATATCACTTTTTAAAGAGCCAAAAGCATATTTCTGTAGATAAACAGGCTGATAATCAAGGAAGTGGACACATAGGTTATTATCGCGTAGAGGTGAATGGTCAACCGGCTATGTTGGAGATGGAGATTAAACATGGGTTTCTTCCTGAAATTCCAAAAATAAAATCAGTACAGTTGGATAATGAGTGAGATTACTAGAATATAAAGTTTCCTAAATATCAAAGAATGCTAAATCTAAATCAAATTAAAATGAAGACGACTTGTATAAATGTGAGTCGCCTTCATTATTTTTATCTTAACTAGATTATTAAGATTGTCGTCCAAATGCCATTATTTTATCTGCAGCGACGACATAACCTGGCTCATCATAAGGTTGATCTTCTGCTACTTTACGCACGTTAGCTTGATACTCGTCAAGATGTTCGAGAATGTGTGTAGCTTCTCTTTTAATATCTTCAGCTGAAATCTGCGCTGTATCCATTTGGGTACCTATGTTAAGCTCTGTGATACGTTTCGCCACAAACGGTTGGTCTGCACCTTGAGGAAAGGCGATGAATGGGACATGGTAATAAATACCTTCGTTAGCGCTATTCATGCCGCCATGAGTGAGAAAGAGATCTGCACGTTTCAACACTTCAAGCTGTGGCACGTAAGACTTCACGATAAAGTTGTCAGGAAAGTCATTCAACGCTTTTAGCACATCCGGATTGCTGATTGACATGAGTACCGTCGCATCGATACCGCCGAAAGCCTCGACACATTGTTCAAAGAAACGCTGATTGCTGTTAAATACTGTTCCGAGCGAAATGTAAATAAGTGGTCGTGAATTATCGATATCATGTAGGAATTCAGTATCTTGCTCGACATGACGTAGGGAAGGGCCTGCATAAATAAACTGGTCATCAGGTATGAGATCTTTATTGGATTGGAAGCCTTTCATAACGAAAGTGATATTGAGATCAGCAGGATTCTGCATCACCACGTAGCGAGAAGGAATGTCGACGTCGTATTTCTGTTCCAAATGTTGTTTCAAGTCGTTAAAGATATCATCGGCTTTCGCAACTTCGTCGTCACTTAGGGCACGTGCCATACCTTCTAACTTCTGATCGAAAGTCGTCTTATTTTCAGCGAAAGAGGCGTAGAGTGAGATGGACGGGATGTCGAGATGTTGCGCAATGCAGTAGCCCATACTGAACATAGAGTCGTAGATGAGATAGTCGTAATGCTCACCTTGGATACCGTTCAGCACTTCAGGAATCACGACATTTCCCATGCGCATCAGACCGTTAATCACATTAAAGAGATTGTCGTTACCATAATGTCGAAATTCAGTCATAAGCGCTTCTGTCGAAATCGGTCGAATTTCCGCACCAGTTTGTTTGAGTTTGTCAGCGAAGTTCTCAGAGGCATAGTAAACGACATGTTCGCCTTGTTCCACGAGTCGCTGTACGACTGAAATCGTCGGGTTGATATGACCTTCTGAGCCAACATTGACCATCAAGACGCTACTCATAGGGGATTCCTCCTTTTATGAATTGATGCAAAGTCATTTTATCATTTTTAGCTTTTTAAAATGTAATAAAAACTATTGCTAACGCAAATTAAAGTGTTTGCCTCAAGACATATAAAAAGGGATGAGAAATACATCCCATCCCGTTACATATTGATTGTGTTGTTACGTGTGATCGTGTCTATTTCATTTAGTCTTTCTTTAAAGCGTAAATCAAAGCGCCGATTAATCCGAATGTCGCTGCGGCAAATACGACGTTCATAATCACAAGTGTTTCAATGATGACAGAGTCTTTGCCTAAGCGTTCGAATGCATTCTGTTGCATTTCTTGTTCAGAATTCCAATCGCCTGCGCCCTCAGCTTCTGCGCGTGACGGCTTGTCTTCAATATCTTTCGCCATACGTTCATCAATCATACTCATTCAATATCACTCCTTGTCTGTTTCATTATTTCATTTCCCGTTTGTAGTCAACTCAATCATAGGTTAGGAAAGATGGAGGCTAAGTTGTTTCACTTTTACCGTATTTGAGTGCGTAAGTGTACTTATCTATGCCTAACTGTCTTTTCAGATAAAATAATTGAAATATAATCTTTCTGCGAATTAACTCAATTTACAGAGAAGTTTGGAGTTCATTTATTGATATTGATTATCAATTTCACAAATATATAGTAAGTAGTCAGTGAAAATGAAACAAAAATAGGTAGGTATAATGCCTAACTGTTCAAAAACTATGCCTATCTGTTAAATCGGAATACTTAAGTGTCTGAAATGTTTCATTTTAAGTAAACAAAGAAGTCTGACATGAAAGACGAAATGGAGAATTGATTACACTTAGGAACAGTTAAATATGAAACAATACCGTATTTTGAAACAACAAATTTGTTTAAAATTTGCCTAGATGTTCAGATACTATGCCTATCTGTAATGTAAGGATAAGATAATGAAACAATGTTCCATGATCAGAACGACGAAACCGGTGCCTAAGTGTCAGGTTGGCGCAAAAATCTTTAAACACGAACAACTACTTACGTATAAATGAAAAACAGTACCTAAAATATAAGATTCCCTTCCTACTCAAAAAGAGAAAATAATAAACTTTTACCGCAAAATGTGTTACCGTTTACATAACTTCAATTTCAGTCAGAAAACTTTGACATTTTAATCTTCAATGTCGTGCAGAAACGAAAAAATGATAAATGGGGGAATTATCATGCCGAAGAAATTATTTCACGTAGATTTAAACAAAAAGATGGACCAACAAGATCATCCAGGACATAACCGATGGCATCCAGACATCCCAGCGGCATTCTCAGTAGATCCAGGGGAATCTTTCCGTATGGAATGTTTAGACTGGACAGATGGCCAAGTCGGTAACAACGATGATCCAAGTGATATCAAGTACGCGAACCTCAACCGTGTACACGTACTCAGTGGTCCAGTTCATGTTAATGGCGTTGAGCCGGGAGACTTACTTGTGGTAGATATTTTAGACATTGGGGCTTTTCCAGAACATGAATGGGGCTTCAATGGTATTTTCGATAAAACGAATGGCGGCAGTTTCTTAGTTGATCATTATCCAGATGCGCAGAAATCAATTTGGGACTTTAACGGTGTCTATGCGACAAGTCGTCACGTACCAGGCGTTGAATTTGCAGGGGTCATCCATCCTGGACTGATTGGTGTAGCGCCTTCTCAAGAAATGTTAGATGAATGGAACCGTCGTGAGAAGAAACTCGTAGAACAAGATCCCGATCGCGAGCCACCATTCGCATACTTACCGGATACAGACCAAGTCGTTGCCGGAACGTTGAAAGGTAAAGACTTTGATAAAGTAGCTAAAGAAGGTGCTCGTACAGTACCTCCACGTGAAAACGGTGGTAACTGTGATATCAAGAACCTATCTCGTGGTTCACGCGTTTATTTCCCAGTTCATGTTGACGGTGCGAAACTGTCTATCGGTGACTTACACTTCTCACAAGGTGATGGTGAAATCACTTTCTGTGGTGGAATTGAAATGCCAGGTTGGGTCGACTTACGCGTTAATGTAATTAAAGGCGGTATGGACAAATATCAAATCAAGAAGAATCCGGCATTCAAACCGAGTCCATTGCTACCGAACTACAATGACTACATCGTCTTCGAAGGTATTTCAGTAGATGAATTTAGCGGTGAACAAACATACTTAAATGCGAATACAGCTTATCGTAATGCATGTCTCAATGCGATTGAGTTCTTGAAGACACGTGGTTTCACTGGTGAACAAGCTTTCATGTTACTTGGTTCAGCTCCCGTTCAAGGCACAGTTGCAGGTATTGTTGACGTTCCAAACTCTTGTTGTACGATTGCCTTACCACGTGAAATCTTTAAAGGCGATATTATGCCGAAATTGGATCCTGAAGACTAATGCCAAACTATACTTACAAATGTCCTGACTGTGCAGAGTTCACGATTAGACAGTCAATGAACGCCAATCACGACGAAGCAGAGTGTCCCAAGTGTGGACAACGCTCTACGCGTGTCTTTATCGCCCCACAAACAGGACGTATGGATTCGAAATTGAAGAAACGGATTGAATGCGGACAGGAACCACGTCTGGTAAAAGGCAAAGATTTGCCGAAACAACAGAAGAAACCGAATAAGAATGCTCGTCCTTGGATGACAGGACATTAAACTCATCATTGGCCACTTCTTGAAGAGGTTGGATGTACCAGCTTACAAGAAGTGGCTTTTTAGTGCCATAAAAAAACACTACGGTGGGAGGCGTTTCCGTCACCGTAGTGCGTTGTTGATGAGTTGTAATCTACTTGAATTAGTCCATTTCAATTGTACGTGGTGAATCTACGTTGTCATCATTCATCACTTTGACTTGTTTAGGTGTCGCCTTGATAACACATAAATCTGGGTCGTCTTTAGAATCGAAGTAGGATTTATCTTGTTTTTGCCATAACCAGTCAATCGTTTCTTGGTCTTTCAAGATTTCAACTTCAGCATCAATTTCTAAGAAACTGCGATTATTTGTATCGTCGAAACCGAGTAAGATATGCGCACGTGGATTATCTTTGAATTCTTGAATTTTTTCAGATTCGATGCTCGTTTTAGTATAAAGTGTGAAATCATCGTTATAGAAAATCATATATCTACTGTTTGGCACGTTGTTATGAGCAGTAGATAGCACACCTACTTTAGATTGTTCAAGGATCTTCTCAATTTCTGTCTTAACTTGTTCTTTACTCATAGCATTATCACCTCACTAATTATTTACCCGGTAGCCGTTTGGACTACACTTGAATGTCCGATAGTTGTAATAATTCGTATTCAAAACGGGAATATGTAAAGATAAAGACGTAGTAAGGAGATGACATGATGAAAGAGCGCGGTCGTATTGAGTTACTGTGGCGGACAGAGAAGTACCGTGTGTTATGGTACAGCCACCGTACCTATGATGAAATTAGAGAGCGTTTGAAAGGAGATCCATCGTATAAAGAAATCGAGCAGCTCATCATTCAAGCGTTGAAATATGAGCCCAAGAAGAACAATATTATTAATTCTGCAGATCATATGTGGGGTTATTTTAAAAATGAAGCGACTTCAGAAGAGAAAAAGCATTACAAGCAGTTGAAGCTGGGGTTTAAAAACGGTAAGCGTCCTGCAGCAGATTTGCGCCTTTATTTGAGAGAACTGGCGCAACGTTACGAATCAGACTATTTATTAGAAAGCCGCATATTGCAGTAAAATGCGTGGATGATGGAGGAAAACAATGTTTCTAGCATGGAATGAAATTAAGAGAAATAAGCTCAAATTTAGTTTAATTATTTGTATCTTGATACTCATCAGTTATTTATTATTTTTACTATCAGGGTTAGCAAAAGGGCTAATTAATATGAATACAGAAGGCATTAAGAAATGGAATGCAGACGCGATTGTCATGAACAAAGATGCTAATCAAACGGTAGCGCAATCTATCGTTGACAAGGATAAAGTGGACGGCAAGTATAAGAAACAGGCGACGCTCAAGCAGACAGGCGTCATCGCTTCAAACGGTAACGATGAAGAGAATGCGCTCATGTTCGGCACAGAACAACCTTCGTTCCTCGTACCGAAAATTGTCAAAGGTCACAAAGCGCATAATGATAAAGAAGTGATGATTGACCAATCCCTAGCAAATAAAGGATTTAAGGTTGGAGATCAACTTAGTTTGTCACAATCTGACGTGAAATTGAAAGTCGTCGGAGTGACAGAAAGTGCGAAATACAACGCTTCACCTGTCATTTTCGCAAATAATCAAACGGTAGCAAAAGTCAATCCACAGCTACAAGGCGACAAAGTGAACGCTGTCGTGGTGAAAGATGCGAACTGGAAAGACAAATCGCTCGATAGCAAGCTTGAAGCGGTGAGTATGGATAACTTTATAGAACAACTTCCTGGTTATAAACCACAGAATCTGACTTTAAACTTTATGATCACGTTCTTATTTGTGATATCTGCGACAGTTATCGGCGTCTTCCTATACGTAATGACGTTACAGAAAAAGCAACTCTTCGGCGTCTTAAAGGCACAAGGCTTTACGAACGGCTATCTCAGCAAAGTGGTCCTATCACAAACCTTTATTCTCGCGTTGATAGGGACAGTGATTGGCTTTGGATTGACGCTATTGACGAGCGCATTCTTGCCAGACGCGGTGCCGATTAAACTGGATCTACTTACGTTGCTGCTCTTTGGCGTAGCACTCATCGTGATTTCGCTGTTAGGCAGTGTGTTCTCAATACTCAGTATCCGCAAGATTGATCCGTTGAAAGCGATAGGTTAGGAGGCAGTGACAGTGATTGAATTTGATCAAGTGACGAAAGACTTTCGAGATGGAGACCAGACGATTGAGGCTGTGAAACCTACCACTTTGAAGCTCGGTAAAGGTGAGATTGTTGCTATCGTAGGCCCTTCAGGTTCAGGTAAAAGTACATTATTGACCATGGCAGGTGCACTCCAAACACCATCATCAGGTCGAATTGTTATTAATGACCAAGATATAACTCAATTATCTCAAAAGCAGTTATCAAATATTCGAATGAATGAAATAGGTTTTATCTTACAAACCTCAAACTTGGTTCCTTTTCTCACAGTGAAACAACAATTTGAATTATTGAGAAAGGAAAAGAAAGATGTCATGTCAGACGAAACGTTACAGGATATGTTAAAGCGCCTAGGTTTAAGCCAAGTCGTGAATAAGCTTCCAGATCAAGTTTCTGGAGGTCAGAAACAGCGTGTAGCCATCCTTAAAGCGTTGTATACCAACCCATCGCTGATCTTAGCGGATGAGCCGACCGCCTCGTTAGATACTGAAAATGCGATGGAAGTCATGCGTGTTCTTCGAGATATGAGTAAAGAACAGGAAAAAACGTGCATTATAGTAACGCATGATGAACGTTTGACTGATTATTGTGACCAAGTCTTCCAATTAGTGGACGGGCGTTTGACGAAACAGAAATAATTTAAGAAACGTTTGTATCTTACGGTGTGTGAAGGTAGTAGGTATATCGTAAGAATGCAAACGTTTTTGTATATCGTTAACTATAATAGACACAATAATGGTTATTTTCTTTAAAATTATATATTACATTTATGTAATGTAAATGATATTTGAATTTAATGGCTTTTTACTATAAGGCGTGAAACAATAGGAAAAGCAATTAAATTGAGGAGTGTTACATAAATGAAACGGAAGCAATCATCGCGCCAACGCTATGCGATTCGCAAGCTCACTGTCGGCGTAGGATCACTGATAGTGGGAACTTGTTTATGGATACATATGGGCGATCATAGTGTCGCTGAAGCAGCAGAAAGTGATAATGCTGAACAAGTTCAACAAACTAACTCTGAACAGGGCGGGGGAGTAGAAGCAGCGACTCAATCAACTAACGCTGAGGAAATTCAAAATAATGGAGCGGCTGATACAACTACTCACCAGCAAGAAGAAGCGGATACTGTAGCTCAAGCACAGCCACAACAGTTGAATGAAGCTGGTGATGGAAAAGACAAACAAGATCTTTCAAATAAGCAAGCGTCAGCTGAGCAAAATGCAGCCGTTGAAACAGATTACGTGCCTTCAGAAAATGAAAGTTCTACATCACAACAAGAGCCATCTGTTGATGAACAACAAGAAGTAGAAGACAGCGCGCAGTCTAACCAAGATAGCTCAGGAGTAGTTTCAACAGAAGAAGAGCAATCGAATAGCAATGTTGGAGGTTCTAATCAGGTAGAAACCCAAGCCACGCAACAACCTCAACGCCAAGTCACAGATAACGAGACGAAAGCTCAAGACAGTACACCTGAAACAGCATTCTTTGCGATGCCAAGTTACGGTTCAGCAGAATGGTTAAATGCGTATAACGTCTCATACGGCTTTGGTAGTTACCCTCTACCGAATAACAATGGTATGCATTACGGCGTTGATTTGCCAATGCCTCAAGGTACACCAGTTCGTGCGATTACTGGAGGAACAGTTCAATACGCAGGCTGGGATCAAATGGGCGGCGGTAATACGATTACTGTCCAAGAACCAGACGGACAACATTCACAATTCTATATGCATCTTAGTGGCTTTAATGTAGCAGCTGGCCAAACGATTCAGACAGGTCAAATTATCGGTTATTCCGGTAATACAGGTGCGTCTACAGGCCCGCATTTACACTTTCAACGTATGAATGGCTATCCAAGTAACGAAACAGCTGAGAATCCATTACCATTCTTACAATCATTAGGCTACGGTAACGGCGGTCAGAGTGGCAGTAGCTCTAGTGCTTCACATCCTGGTTTCCAAGAAAATCAATACGGCACATTATACAAAGAAGAACATGCGTCATTTACTCCAAATACTTCTATTATTACGCGTAAAACAGGTCCATTTATTAATATGCAACGCGGTGGAACATTAGAAGCAGGTCAAACGATTCATTACGATGAGGTTATGAAACAAGATGGTTATGTATGGCTAGGCTATGATTCTAATGGCGGTCGTCGCTACTTACCAATTCGTACATGGAATCGCAATACTGATCAAATGGGAAGTATGTGGGGAACAATTTCTTAAATTTAAAGACAGCCGGGCGTCTTATATTTGGGAAAAGTGCTGTGGCCATTGTGCCAAATTTAATATATGTATGAGTTTTAGGACGAATAAGTCAAAATAGAGGCTCAATCATAACGAGAGGAAGTTATGATTGAGCCTCTTAGTTAATTCATAAGATTTATTTTATTTATCGTAAATATCTTCGAATTTTACTGTTTGAACATCTTTATCTTTAGGATCTAAATCTTTAATTTCTTTTACTTTTTTAGGTAGTGTAATACTATAATTGATGACTTCACGTAGGTCGTCTTCTCCTTCAAAATCTTCCTCGTCATTATCATAAGAATCTTCTTCATCTTTACCTTCAGCTTTATACACGGCCTTTTTAATATCATCTGTACTTAAATTAAACGAACCATAAGTAATTGTTTTCTTACTTGGATCTTGTGAAGGTTGAGCCCCGGTAGAAGTATATAAGAGTAGTGCGTTTTTATTATTCATCATAGATTCTATTCCATCTTTTTTTAACTCTTTTTTAGAAATCTTTTTCGAAAAGAGTCCTGTCATTACTGGTGTACCATCTGGCCCAATATACTCTCCATACGATTTAACTTTATGCCATTTGCTCACATCTTTATCTTTAGGTTTTTCAACATTGAATTTCTTTTTGATATCTTTAGCTTTAGTCCGTGAAACTTTAGAGATCTCTACAGGATGCTTAAATCCGATAGGCTTAATTTTGCCACCTTTAGTAAAAAAGCCTCCTTGTGTTTCACCGCCACTGTCACTAGAAGAAGTATAAATAAAGTGTAACTCAGGATCCTCAATAATATCCTTAATTGTCACTTCTTCTTTGTTTCGAATACTCTTCCCACACCCACTTAGCATGCTTACAAGTAATGTGAAAGCGATAATAATCGATAAATTTCTAGTCAGTTTTTTCATATGTAGAATCCCCTTTATTAAATATTATCTAAGTCACGCTCTTCTTTGTCTTTTTTCTCTTTGGCTTCTCTAGAGCCATCATCGCTTTTTCGATAGTCAAGGACGGTCGTGTTTTTGTCCTTGTGATCTTTATTTACGACTATTTTTGTATTTTTCGGTACTTCAGTGATAAGTACTCTAGGTATTGCTTGTTGTTTGTCCACACTGTCGTTGAGTTCAGTCCCCTCAGCTAAACCTGCATACATCTTACCTTTGTATTCAAAAGGTTCGATGGCCATGTTATATGATGGGTTATACTCTTTTTGAGCATCTTTTTTATATAGTTCTAAATCTTTATCTGTAGTATGATCTTCCATCCATTTTTCAGGCTCATCAAGATCGAATCTATCTTTCTTTTTAAGATCGTGTTTTGAGAATAGATATGATACCCCATCAAACTTACCGTCTTTAACGTAATTGAAGCGATAAAAAGGCGACAAATCAGCATGATAGTTAACTTTACCCTTATCTTCATTAAGTAGTCGGTCATTCATCTGACGTTTTTCAACTTTTTCTATTTTCGATTTCTGTGTATCTGTATCGTATTTAGTGAAGTTTTTAAAAGTATAAGAATCATCTTTATTGAAATCGACGTTATATTCGAGACCTTTGTTATCTTTAACATAGTACATAGACTGTAATTCATTATTTTCTTCTTCGATATTATCGAAATCTACTGAGTCATTAACGTGATAAGACTTTGCTTTGATATCATAAAGCATATGACCTTTACCATCTTTAAATAAATCTTCGAATGTGACTTTTTTCATCTTTTTATCTTCGGATTTTGACTTATCTTCTGATGACTTTTTATTGTCAGAGGATGAAGTAGATTTACTGCTAGATGTTTGTTTCTTATCCTTTGATTGATTCTCGTCGTCATCATGACCCTGACATCCTGAGAGAAGCAGGGCAGTAATACTTAGTGCTGAAATTATTCTCTTTTTCATGTTTGTTCTAACTCCTTTTTTGTAATTTCGAGGTATCTAAGATAGTTACAATAGAAGAAGGACGACACTCAATCTAATATTCAGTGTTCATCCTTCTAACAATTATTAAATTTTGTGTTTTAAGTAAATCATCTCAAGCTTAATGAGCTCTGTGATGAACTGTGCGTAGAGCGGTTCTGGAGCTATTAACCTTAAAGATTTACGATATTGAAAGCAGAGATTGATGGCTTCAATCGTTGAAAGTTTGATTTCGACTTGGATGTGTTGTGCATCTTGATGAAGAATATGCGTTTGGTAAGTCTGCTTAATCTTCTTATATGTTTGATGTGTCATTTCATAGCTAACCGTTTCTAAATTATTTAGTGAGAGGTCAGTCTTATTTTTAATGAAATAACTATTTTCACTAAAGTTAAAATGGATTTCGTAGTCGAGCTCGTTGATGAGACTTTTCTCGTAAAAGTAATGTTTAATATTGCTAATATCACGTTGAATAGTACGACGATCAACTTTAAATTCTTTAGCAAGCAGTGCCGTATTTACTGTGTCGTGATTCAATAATTTCGTATAAATTTCAAGTAAACGGTATGCCTGTTCGATGATAACCACCTCTTAACCTCTATAAATTCATTATAAAAAACGACCTTAGACAGTTAAGGTCGTTTAGAATAAAGTTTGAAAACAATAAAATATTAAAATGTTAGGCGTGACGTTTGTTTGTAGAAATTTGAATGGTTGTGTAACGACGATATATGTCGCATGTGTCAGAATGTTTCGTGATAATAATGTTGAAGGACAAACCATTCGAGTAAATCTTGTGGTGTAGGTGCGATGACCTGTAGTTCTTGAGCTGTGTGTGTTTCATGGCTTAATTCTGCATAAATTTGTTGGAAAAGCATCTCTAATTTACGCATTTTGCACGACGTTTCAGTATCTTGGTGTTGCTCATAAACCTCTACGATAGTTTGAATGGATTGTTGCTTTCTAAGGAGAATGTTCTTAATTTGTGAATACATCATCTCTCTAAACCTCCTTCCTTTTTTCGTTCGTCTCTAGATGTCGTCTGCTTTAGCAGTCGACATCATTCTTCAGCTCTTTTAATAGAAGGAGTTATAAAGATTAGAAAGATATAAAAAGGACGTGAAAAATGCGCTCGCTTCAAATTTTGAAATTTGAAGCGAGCGCGCGGAATTTTAGGAATTTGTAAATTCCAAATCTATATTTTGAATTCGGTACAGCTTTATGAAAGGATAGAGAGAGGTTTAATCAGATTTCGGATTTGAGCAGGCATGCAAAGGTATTTTTTATCAATACAGCCTTTAAAAGTCAGTGTCTTGTTACAAGAGGGACTACATATTGAAGTCATAAAGGGGCATACCGCAACATCCATAAGAAAGTTGCAAATATATCACATAAGAGAGAAAAGTATTTTCAATAAAATTTTGAAACTAGGTATAAAAACAACTATTTTTAATGTTACACTAGTAGATGATGCAATAAGAGTAAGCATAAACCATTTTTGGACATACAATTTAGTGAAAGTCAATAGATTGTTGCATTATTCTTTAATAAGTTATAAAAATCTGTCGTGCAATAAAATGTAACAATGTCACTATTAACAATGTAATTAGTTGTCTGTTAGAATGGAAATAAGGAATTACAAGCGGAAACGAATTCCGAGTTTGGCGAAAGGAATAATAAACTTTATCTTCGCAACAGGATTCGAATTTGACAGCTGTAAGATTTTGAGGTGAAGTCATGAGTTTTTACGAATTTTTACAAAGTTTCGTGGGAGATGACACGCCATTAGGAAAGCTTGCAGACTACGTAGAACAAGATGTTAATTTCCCAAAGAAGAAACCATACCGGAACATATATTGGAGTACTTTAACGAGCAACCTTTAGTGAAAGAACAGTACATCGAGACAGTGAAACGCTCTCTATCAGTGTTTGAAGATTTATTTCAATAAATAAAAAGGGAGAAGTTATGGACGGATTAGTCCATAACTTCTTTATTATCAGCTACGGATTGTTGTTCCATAGCTTGATAAACAGTCGCCTTGAACACATCTTGTGTGTAGAACTGGCGCTGATTATCGACTGAGAAAGGCTCGAGAATGTTGTTGTCGACCCAATGAGCGATGAGCTCAAGTGGGTATCCAGCTTCTAACATCTCTTGTTCGTCAGTTATCAGCTGGCTCCAATCCAAATCAATCTCTTTCGGATCAATTTGGATGTCATTTTCTTCAAATTTTGCCAATGTATCAGCCTCCTCACTAATCAAATTAGCGGAGAGGCTTGCCCCGGAGAGACTCGCTAAAAAGCAAGCCTCTCCACAGAGCAAACAATCCTAAGATTGATCTTCTACATTGTCGTTAATTAAGGAATGAAGAAAGGTGAGCCTTTCTCATTAGTAACTATTGCTCAATTGTGTGGGATTTAAACATAATTTCAATTTAAACCTCTATTATTCTTCTTAAATATACTCTCTTTTTAAATAACAACGCATTAGTTTTTACCGATAAACATAATGAAGGATTCCCAACTCCCAATCATTACTTTAGTTAATCAATAGCGCGGAACGTTTTAACTTAAACAAATAGTATAAATAATATGTGTGAATCAATTTGAAGTACACAACGATTAACTCATAGTGAGGTGAAGGATATGGCTCACAAATCACAAGTACAAGAGCCTTTATGGACGCGTGACTTTATCAACGTTACCGTCGTGAACTTTCTGATGTATATGGTTCACTTTGCGCTATTCGTAACAGTGACATCTTATACGATACATGCGTTCCACACGAGTGAGAGTCTCGGTGGGCTAGCGGCAGGTATCTTTATCATCGGCATGCTCTTTGGACGTTTGGTTGCCGGACGTTTCATCGACTCGATTCAACTGAAATACATGCTGATCTTTGGCGTCATCTTCTCATTCGTTGCCGTGGCACTCTACTACACCGCAGCAACACTCGTAATACTCTATGTCGTGCGTTTCATCCATGGCCTCGCATTCGGTATCGGATCTAACGCAACAAGTTCTATGGCATCTAAAGTTGTGCCAGCCTCTCGTAAAGGGGAAGGCATCGGTTATTATTCATTAAGTAATATTCTCGCATCAGCAATCGGACCATTTGTGGGAATACTCATCTCTCAACAAGCAAGTTTCCAACATATCTTTCTATTTGGGCTCATCTTTATCGTTATTGCATTTATCCTATCATTATTTATTAAACGCATTCCGGTTGCACGTTCAAACGATAAACAGAATCAACCTAAAGGGTGGAAAGCATTCCTTCAACCCGAAGCGCTACCGATCTCAATCGTTATCTTTATTATAGGTATTTGTTACTCAAGTATTCTTTCCTATATTAAAAGCTTTGCGGAGACGATGGATCTGGTTACTGCATCTAGCTTATTCTTTATATTCTATGCGGTGATTTCATTCATTTCCCGTCCTTTCACAGGTAAAATATTCGACCACAAAGGGGCTAACTTTATCATGTTCCCAACATTTATCCTCTTTGCGCTTGGGCTCATTACATTAGCTAGCTCAGTGAACACGTGGTTGATTATTCTTGCTGCTATTTTTGTCGGCTTAGGTTACGGTACACTCGTTCCTAGTAGTCAGACGATTGCGATTCAACAATCACCAGCAGATAAGATGGGATTAGCAACATCTACATTCTTTATCTGTTTAGACTTAGGCTCAGGTATCGGTCCGTTCGTCTTAGGTTTCGTTATTTCAGCCATTGGATATCGTTGGCTCTATATTGCAATAGCTATCGTCGTCTTATTGGCTATGTGTCTCTACTATTATGTACAAAGACGCTATCGTTACACGAACCCCAATACTCATACGTCTTAAGACTTTACTCAGTTCCTATGCGAAGTCATTTCGTGTAGGAGCTTTTTTATATTGTATAGGGAAGTTGATGAGGAAATTTCATTTTCTGCGGTACAAACGACTTTAGAGGGAAAGCCGTCTTATTTTTGTAAAAATGAATGTGCGGGGCGTCTTATAAATAAGAAAGATGGACTAGCCAAAGACTAGTCCATTACTTTCTTATCATCGTCTTGAGCTTTTTGGCTCATGACATGATAAACAGTCGCCTTAAACACTTCTTTAGTGTAGAAATGGCGTTTACTGTTTTCAACAGAGAAAGGTGCAATGATATTGTTCTCGATCCAATTGACGAGTAAGGCCAGAGGATAACCTGCTTCGAGTAACTCCTCTTCGTCAACTGTGGCCTTATCCCAGTCAATGTTGAGTTCTTTAGGATCGAGGGCTATGTCGAAATGCTCTTGTTCAGACATGCGTTATCAATCCTCCCAATAAGTATTGGGACCGCCAGTAATTGTGCCTATTCACGCAGCCTTTCTCTACCGTCAGTATAACGACTTTTTTATTAAAAATACAAAAATTTTACTTGTGTAGACTTATAATTTGTTCACTACTCCATTTGGCTTTGCAAGTAAAATCATCGGACTTTGACAATATCATTGATAATGGTAAGCTTTGAACTAACTATTGAAGAAACTAGGAATACAAAGGAGGAGATAAGATGGATACGGCGTATATCGCAGGCGGTTGTTTATGGGGCGTACAGGCTTTTATGAAGATAATTCCGGGCGTGAAAGAGACGGAAGCAGGACGAGTGAACGGAACGACTTCGACACTCGACGGCGAGTATGATGGTTATGCTGAAGCGGTGAAAGTTACTTTCGATCCTAATGAGGTGACTGTGTCACAGTTAATGGAATATCTATTTGAAATCATTGACCCTTATAGCGTGAATCAGCAAGGTGAAGATGTAGGATTGAAATATCGCACAGGTTTCTATAGCGAGTCCAAAGCACATCTAAGCGAGGCGCAAGACTTTATTGATCAATTTGAAGATCATCATTTGATAGCGACAGAAGTCTTGCCGTTAACCAACTATATTCCGAGTGCAGACGAACATCAAGACTATTTAGATCGTCATCCAAATGACTATTGTCACATTCCACAACGCGTATTTGATAAATATAAAAATTAATATCATGACAACAACAAATATTTTATTAATATTTGAAATTAGAGATTAATTACTTTTAAATAGGGGATAGAAATAGGAAAGGAGGTTACATATTTATGAAAAGAACAGCAGAAAAAGTCCTTTCATGGATAGGTATTGTATTTGGAATACTTGGAATTATATTCTTTTTCTTAGCTAAACCACTATTTAATCCAGATAAAGTTGATACTGATGCGGTAAATGCTGGTAAAAGTGCTGAACAAGCGCGACAAGGTGCTGAAAATATGTCCGCGGCCATGACTACAGGAGTAGTGACATCAATCATCGCACTTATATTAGCATTGATAGCAGTCTTCTTGATTAAGAAGAATCGTATTGCTGCAGGCGTATTACTCATTATTGCAGGTATTATTGCATTCTTCTCAAATTGGATTTGTACTATTCTCTTCTTAATTGCAGGTATTATGATGTTGGTTAGAAAGAAGAAGAACCATAAACAAGATGATATGCACAGAGAGAATCAAGATAGTGTTTATCATGAAGAAGCAGGTAAACAATATAGTGGTCGCGATGATCATCAACATGATGGACGCCCTGATTTCACAGAAGCTAATGAGGAACAGAAAGAACCGACACAGTTTGGAACTACGAAATTAGAGGATAATGCTTCAGAACGTACTGGAACAGGGTTTACTGAAGCTAATAGTAACGAACATCAAGAAGCGCGTTTCGGTAAAGAACATACAAGTGAGGATATGAAAGAAGATTTGCAAGAGAAAGGTGACGATTTACACGTCAAAGATCCTCGCGATAAATAATATTTTTGTGATAGACCTACAATTCTGACTGATGGTTAGGATTGTGGGTTTTTGCTATGTCAAAAGCTTGATAAAGTGTATTTGTGAAAAATTTACGAAAATTTTTTGTAAGACATTTTCGGAACGAAAGTACGAGATTTAGTTACTTAAGTTCGTTGCTCCTATAATAAAACAGTTTATCAATAATTATTATTAAAATAAGTTCCCATTCATTTGTTAAAGCACAAGATATGCTTTATTTTTTTATGCACAGTTTCTCAATAAACATGCGCGTTATCAATGGAATTCTCAATTAGACTACATAATTATGATTATTAATTGCTTCTTGCTATTAAAGTTTAAGGAACTCAAATAAGGTTTTCATTAAAATAAGAGAAATGTTTATATACCTTGTATATAAGCAACAAAGTATTAAAACTATATAGATGAATAAATAAATTATTCAAAATAGAATTGACTAGTGCAAACTATAGTTGTGTGGTATAGTTAAGTCGTCAGATAATGACTTCAAGAAATAACACATTTTATACTATAGGGAGGATCATTCTTTGAGAAACAAGAAGAGAAAAGGGAGATTAGATTTCCTACCGAATAGACAGAACAAATACTCTATTCGTCGTTTCACTGTAGGGACTGCATCAATCTTAATTGGTGCCACTCTTATCTTTGGTGCAAACAGTGATGCCAAAGCTGCTGAAGATACTGAAGCGAACAGCAGTCATTCAGTAGGTAATAATGATAAGGGTGAAGGTTCTGCTAAGGAATCAACTGAGGCTGAAGCGGTATCTAACCCTGAAACAACTGATACAACGTCACACGACACGCAAGCAACAGAAACAGAAGCATCTCAAGCAACTGATGAAGCATCCTCAACTGAACAATCAGTTCAAGATGACCAAACTCAAGAAGAAGCAACTGATGCTCAAACTGAACAACCTTCTCAACATGAAACGAAAGCATCTAACGATGATAATTCTTCATCTCAAGTAGACCCATCTACACAACAGAAAGAAGATCAATCTACGGAGCAAGCTTCTAAAGAAACTGAACAAGTTCAAACTGAAGAGGCAGCTCAATCTGTTGAGAATAATAAAGAAATAACACAATCTTCTAATAATAAAGTAGAAACTCAAGATACACATGCGGATATCAATGCAGTTGAAGATCGCACTTCAGCAGTAGATTACTATGCGAAGACTACTGGTGTGTCAAATGAGGAAGCAGAACAAGCTATCGATGATTTGAATATCGATACAACAAAAGCGTCTGCTGAAGAAATTAAACAAGCTGTGTTATTTGAAGCACTTAAAAAATATAGCGACGAGCAAAATCAAAATCCAGTAGCTGTACGTGGTTATGCTGGATTTAGAGCTGCACCAGATGATACAGTAGTTGATGCGCCTATTTATGTAGAAGTAACAGATGCTGAATCACATAACCCAGGTTATGAAAGTACTACTACTAAACCAGGTGTATCAGTAGATCTTGATCAAACTGGGGATAATGATATGCCAGAAGGTTCTGAATACGATTTTGCAAAAAATGGTTTGCCTTCTGGATGGACAGGTTCGATAGATCAAGAAACTGGAACTATCACTGTTACTCCTCCGTTAGATGCACAACAAAATAAAAGTTATCCTATTAAAGTCATAGTAACTTATCCTGATGGATCTAAAAGTAGAACGTTATCACCTCGAGTAAAAGTATTATTTGATGATTCACGTACTTATCATCCAGGATATGAAGAAAAAACTACGACGCCAGCTGTATCAGTAACAGTTCCTCAAACGAAAGATACTAATGTGCCTGAAGGAACTAGATACACTATTAAAGAATTACCAAGTACATGGACAGCAACAGTTGATGAACATACAGGTGAACTAGTTGTTACACCTCCAGCATCAGCTAACCCAGGAGATTACGCTGATATCATTCTCAAAGTATTCTATCCAGATAATAGTACTAATGAAACTAGTGCACGTGTACATGTAATTGCTAATGATACACTTTCACATGATCCAGGCTATAAGGAAGTATTTACTTATCCTGGTAAGACAGTTAAGTCATCTCAGGGAAATGATACAAATATGCCAGAAGGCTCAGTATACTCTATAGCTCCAGGTTATGAAATACCAGAAGGTTGGACTATAGATTTAGATTCTCATACCGGTGAAATTACTGCTACTGCCCCTGAGATAATTAATCCAAACACTTCTATTGGTGTAACAGTTCTTGTAACTTATCCAGATGGAACAACAGATAGTCCTAATGCACGTATTACAGTACTTGCAAATGACGCTCAAAAATATAATCCAGGTTATGAAGATTCATTTACACATCCTGGTGTAGCAGTTTCAGTAGATCAGACTAAAGACAAGGACATACCAGAAGGAACTAAATATGAATTAGATGCACCTAATCTAGTGTCAGGTTGGACTGCTACAGTAGATCCAACGACAGGTAGAATTACAGCTACACCACCATTAGATAGTGATGAGAATTCATACATTTTTGTTCCAGTAAATGTAACATATCCAGATGGCACTGTAGATAATGTACGTGCTAGAGTTACAGTAAAACTTACTGATGCTGAAAAACATTATCCTGGTTATACACCTAAAACAACACAACCGGGTCAATCAGTAGACGTACCACAAGTAGCAGATAAAGCGATACCTAGTGGTACACAATTTGAAGTTTCAGGTAATGTACCTGAAGGTTGGACAATCAATGTAAATCCAAGTACAGGAACAGTAACAGCTACCCCACCAGCAAATGCAAATTCAGGAGATGTAGCTCTTGTTCCAGTTAAAGTAACATATCCAGATGGTTCAACGGATACTGCAAACGCAAAAGTAACTGTTATCGCCACAGATGCTCAAACAAACGACCCAGGTTATGACCCTAAATCAACAAAACCAGGTCAACCAGTAGAGGTACCACAAACGAAAGATTCAGATCTACCAACAGGCACTCAATTCGAAGGCCCTAAAGATGTACCAACGGGTTGGACGGTAGACGTAGATCCAAATACAGGTAAGGTAACTGCAACACCACCAGCAGATGCAGATCCAAACACAAGTGTCGACATTCCAGTAACAGTTAAGTATCCAGATGGTTCAACTGACACTACAAATGCGAAAGTAACAGTAACGCCAAATGATGCACAAGATAACGACCCAGGTTATGACCCTAAAACGACTAAACCAGGTCAACCTGTAGAAGTACCACAAACAAAAGATCCAGAACTTCCAACGGGCACACAGTTCGAAGGCCCTAAAGATGTACCAACAGGCTGGACAGTAGATGTAGATCCAAATACAGGTAAAGTAACAGCGACACCACCAGCGGATGCAGATCCGAATACAAGTGTTAATATTCCTGTTACAGTTAAGTATCCAGATGGCTCAACTGAAACTACGAATGCGAAAGTGACAGTGACGCCAAATGATGCACAAGATAACAACCCAGGTTATGACCCTAAAACGACTAAACCAGGTCAACCAGTAGAAGTACCACAAACAAAAGATCCAGAACTTCCAACGGGTACACAATTCGAAGGCCCTAAAGATGTACCAACAGGCTGGACAGTAGATGTAGATCCAAACACAGGTAAAGTAACAGCGACACCACCAGCGGATGCAGATCCAAACACGAGTGTCGACATTCCAGTTACAGTTAAGTATCCAGATGGCTCAACTGAAACTACGAATGCGAAAGTGACAGTAACGCCAAACGATGCACAAGAAAATGATCCAGGATACGAAGATAAATCAACTAAGCCAGGTCAACCAGTAGATGTACCTCAGACAAAAGATAAAGATTTACCACCAGGTACACAATTTGAAGGACCTAAGAATATTCCAGATGGTTGGACTGTGAATGTAGATCCAAACACAGGAACAGTTACTGTGACGCCTCCTAAAGATGCTAAACCAGGTACTAAAGTTGGTATTCCAGTAACCGTTAAGTATCCGGATGGTTCAACTGATACAACAAATGCTAATGTAACTGTGTTAACACCAGATGCTCAAGAGCACGATCCAGGTTATGATCCTAAATCAACAAAACCAGGTCAACCAGTAGAAGTACCACAAACAAAAGATTCAGATCTACCACCAGGTACACAATTTGAAGGACCTAAGGATGTTCCAGATGGTTGGACAGTGGACGTAGATCCGAATACAGGAACAGTTACCGTAACACCACCTAATAATGCTAAACCTGGCACAGAAGTGGGTATTCCGGTTACAGTGAGATATCCAGATGGCTCTACTGAAACAACGAATGCAACGGTAACAGTAATTCCTAAAGATCCAAGTGAAACTGATGCAGGTCAAAACGACCCAGGTTACGAAGATAAAACAACGAAACCAGGACAACCGGTAGAAGTACCACAAACAAAAGATTCAGACTTACCACCAGGTACACAATTTGAAGGACCTAAAGATGTACCACCAGGTTGGACAGTAGACGTAGATCCAAATACAGGAACAGTAACAGTAACGCCACCTGCTGATGCAAATCCAGGTACGGAAATTAACATTCCAGTTACAGTTAAATATCCAGATGGCTCAACTGATGATGCGAATGCGAAAGTAACAGTAATTCCTAAGGACCCAAGTGAAACGGACGCAGGTCAAAATAATCCAGGTTATAATGATGGACATACAAAACCGGGACAACCTGTCACTGTACCACAAACAGGAGATACAGATTTACCACCTGATACTACATTTGAAGGACCGAAAGATGTTCCAGAAGGTTGGACTATAACTGTAGATCCAAATACAGGTGAAGTAACAGTAACGCCACCTGAAGATATTCAACCAGGTACTGAAATCGAAATTCCTATAACAGTACATTATCCAGACGGATCAACAGATGAAGTTAATGCGAAAGTTATTGTAGACGAACCTGAAGAATCAGATGCGGATGCTGATAGCGATGCGGATTCAGATAGCGACGCAGATTCGGATAGTGATGCAGATTCAGATAGCGATGCAGATTCAGACAGCGATTCCGACTCAGACAGTGACTCTGACTCAGATAGTGACTCTGACTCAGATAGTGACTCGGATTCAGACAGTGATTCAGACTCCGACAGCGACTCAGATTCCGACAGCGACTCAGACTCAGATAGTGACTCTGATTCCGATAGTGACTCAGACTCAGATAGCGACTCAGACAGCGACTCCGATTCAGACAGTGACTCTGACTCAGATAGCGACTCTGACTCAGATAGTGATTCCGACTCAGATAGCGATTCCGATTCGGACAGCGACTCAGACTCAGATAGCGACTCAGATTCGGACAGCGACTCTGATTCCGATAGTGATTCCGACTCAGACAGCGACTCAGATTCAGATAGCGACTCTGACTCAGATAGTGATTCCGACTCAGATAGCGACTCGGATTCAGACAGTGATTCAGACTCCGACAGCGATTCAGACTCAGATAGCGACTCAGATTCAGATAGCGACTCAGACTCAGATAGTGACTCTGATTCCGATAGTGATTCAGACTCAGATAGCGATTCCGATTCGGACAGCGACTCCGATTCAGACAGTGACTCTGACTCAGATAGTGATTCCGACTCAGATTCAGACAGCGATTCCGATTCGGACAGCGACTCAGACTCAGATAGCGACTCAGATTCGGACAGCGACTCTGATTCCGATAGTGATTCTGACTCAGACAGCGATTCCGATTCGGACAGCGACTCAGACTCAGATAGCGACTCAGATTCGGACAGCGACTCTGATTCCGATAGTGA
>NZ_JANSKK010000006.1 GCF_026659735.1 Staphylococcus pettenkoferi
CTACCTATCTTAATATGTTTACTTAGGGGACCACACTCAACTAATTCCTCTCGCTGAGAGATAAACAAAAATCTATGATTTCGTAGTCTTCTCCTCACAAGAAGAGTTAGGATTCATAAGATTATAAACACTTATGAAACCAGAACTCAACTGCACCTCTTAATGTGTTTTGTCTACATTACGCAGCTCAAGGAATGGATTTTCGTTGTGGTCTTGATCCCTCAAGTGTGTCGAGTCTACATTGAAAAATTACTTATTAACAGTTTAAGTTTCTACGACTACATACTATATATTCTATAACTATCCCCTTCCTTTAAATTAGCATGAATAGTATTAAAGCAATAATCACGTTGCGCTTCTTATAAATCAAGAACTCGGACTTCCCCTTCCTACGCTCACTGCCTCAAGTACTCAATAAAGGTCTTTACAATTGCCTCGTTAGGCTGATTGGCATGTGTTAGCGCTGTAAAAAATACGTGATAGTTGAACGGTTCGCCCATCGGTATCACATCAATTAAATCTTGTTCAACAAAGGGATCGTTCTCTAACATCAGACTGGAAATAATACTCAGACCTAACCCTTCGGAAACCGTCCGTATTAACACACCAGGATTGTTCGTGCGAAAGACGATTTGAAGACGTCCGTGTTGCGCTTCAAACTGTTTGATACTATGTTGATAAAGATTGCGATCAAACAAGACGAACGGATAGTTTTGAATTTGTTGTAAGGAAACGGAGCTTTGAAACGATAATTTCGATTTCAATGGCACGATGAGTTTGAAATCAGTAGCTAAATTCAAGTCATTATCGACGATGGCGGATTTAAAAGTCTCACTCTCCCTTTTAGCTACTAATCCAATATCCACATCTTGATTCTCTACCCGTTGCAGAATGTGATCGCGGTCGTCTTCCTCTACTTGAACTTCGATGTGCGGATAATCTTTCTTAAACTCAGAAAGTGCACGTGGAACAATTTGATGGAACAATGTAGGAATCGTCGCAATCTTGAGCGTTCCAGTTAATTTAGAATCTAGCGCTCGTACTTTCGTCTCTAACTTCTGTTGCGCTTCATAAATATCAAGAATATATGGAAGTAGTGTGTTCCCCATATCAGTAGGATATGTTCCTTTGCGTGAACGCTTAAATATTTTGTAACCCAGTTCATGTTCTAAATTCGCCAAAGATTGACTCAATGCGGATTGACTAATATGTAATAATTCTGCTGAGCGAATCATGGATTCTGTTTCATAAATGGTCTTCACATACTGCATTTGTTCAAAGTTCATCGTCTCTCGTCGCCACCTTTTTATATTAGCGTTACTTATATTATAATCATTAATTCTAATTATACAATAAGTAACACTGAAGTTATAATAGATATATTGAAACTTCAAAGGAAAAAGGGCGGTATCATTATGTATGATAAATTGTGGACGAAAGACTTTATCTTTATTACTTTCGTCAATTTTTTAATGTATATGATTCATTATACACTCATCGTTACCATTACCGATTTCACAATTCATCAATACCATGCTTCTGAATCTATGGGCGGTTTAGCAGCAGGTATTTTTATTATCGGTATGTTATTTGGGCGTTTAGTCGCAGGTCGCTTTATCGACCTGTTTCAACCGAAGTACTTCCTCTTGGGCGGCATTATCTTTTCAATCATTACCGTCGCATTGTACTTCACCATCAATAGTTTACTCATCATTATGATTGTGCGTTTACTTCATGGTGTCGCATTTGGCTTTTCATCTACAGCTACAGGTGCGATATCTTCAACAATCGTGCCAGAAGATCGTAAAGGTGAAGGCATTGGTTACTATGCCTTGAGTACAACGATTGCCGCTGCGGTGGGACCTTTCGTGGGACTCGAAATCAGTGGTAACTTAGGTTTCCAATCTAACTTCTTAGTTTGTCTCATCGTTATCGTCGTGTCTCTACTCTTTGCACTTACAGTCAACAAAGTACCTAAAGAAGAGGACGAAGTGGCAGAAGAAGCTGCGCCTGCAAGTGGGTTAGCTAAGTTTATTCAGAAAGAAGCCTTACCGATTGCGACCGTCATCGTCTTTATCGGTATCGCATATTCAAGTGTACTTTCTTATTTAAGTATTTATACGAAACTCATCGATCTCGCGTCATTCTCTGGACTATTCTTCGTGGTTTACGCGATTACCACTTTCGTGACACGTCCAGTGACAGGTAAAGTTTATGACGCTTATGGTGAGAATAAGATTATGTACCCTGTATTAATCAGTTTCGCACTTGGATTCTTGATCCTTTCGATGTCACATGGTGCCGTATTGTTACTCATTTCAGCCATCTTTATTGGTTTAGGTTACGGTACGATTATTCCAAGTGCTCAAGCCATTGCGATTCAACAATCACCGAAGAAGAAGATTGGTTTAGCCACTTCTACATTCTACATGTTCACAGACTTCGGTGCAGGCATCGGTCCAGTATTACTTGGCTTGATTATTCCGCTTACAGGTTACCGTTCTCTTTACGTCATCATGGCTATACTCGTCGTCTTTGCGACATTACTTTACTTTATCCTTCATGGTAAAAAGGCTACACAACAACGTAGCTATTAACATCCTAACCTAATACACTACTTTGCCCGGCTTTAGTTTAGGGACTAGAGCCGGGCTTATTTATAATATATGTAAAGTAGTGAGGCGCGAGGCGATTGCTATATCAGAGAGCTTGCAACGACTATTCATCATATGTAAAAAGTGGTGGGACACGAAGTCCCACCACTTTATTATAGTTATCGAATCATTGTATTGAAAAGCTTGAAATTAGCCAAAGAAGCCAGCGATGAAGTCTACACCTTTAGCTGCAGCTTCTGCAATGCTTGTACCCATTGTAGCCCAGTCTTTGTCTAATCCTGCTTTTACTGCATCTGAAATTGCACTTACGATACCTTCCATGAATAATTCATCCTTTCAAATAAATTTATTTATAATCAAGTTATTATTTACTAATCAAAATGCTTAGATGGCCGATATGAATGCTTAATTGTCCAACCCGACCATCTATGCATAGGTTGGAACTTCTTCACACTTGCGGAATTAACCGAAGAAACCAGCGATGAAGTCAACGCCTTTAGCTACTGCTTCAGCGATGCTTGTTCCCATTGTAGCCCAGTCTTTATCAAGACCAGCTTTTACTGCGTCTGAGATAGAACTTACGATACCTTCCATGATTTTCACCCCTTTCTGTTGTCTTCTGAACTGTTAACTATAGTGTAAGGGATAGAATGTAACTGTGGTAAATGAGTGCCTAGATGTACATATAGAGTACCTAAGTGTAACATTTTGGTCATAAATTACACGCTGATTATTCCAATCCGTTGATTTATGAGTAGTTATTTACTTCAAAAATGTATTTTTGCCCTTAAAATAGTTAGCGCACTTCTTAATTAAGCAAAATTTTTTCAAACTTTTTTGCTACAACTGGGTTATAGTTTAATTCTAGCTACTTATTACGGGCATTCGTTTCTCAATATTTATATCTGCCACGCTTTGCATCATTTTGATATTAACTTCATCATAGCGCCCTGAAATCACAACATAGTGTCAACGGCGGTTTGAGACATGGATTACTGCTTCATTGATACTATTGAAGCATAGACTCAAATCTACGCTTTATCTGCTCACCTTCAAATGGACTTTTTCATCAAAAAAGTCCGCAGATGTTACCGAAACATCTACGAACTTAACCTGTTCTTTCATATATAACGTGCTCGAATCGCCCTTACATTTTACCTATCTCTTTGTAGTGAGAAAGATGTTGCGTCATATTAAATTCTTGAACGTGCCAAGTACCATCGCGAAGAGTAATCGTACTCATACTTCCATTCACTAAACTGTGGCGTGGAATCTCCATATCATGTGTACACATCGTTCTCAATAAATAATTGATCACCGCTCCATGGGAGACGACAATGACCCGACCTTGCGGATAGTGGGTTTGAATCTCATCTAACGCTCTCTGTATGCGTTGTGCCAATTGCTCTTCTGTTTCTTGTTGCGGATAAATTCGATCAGGATAAGCTGTCAGTCGCTCCTCTACTGTCATCCCCTCTGCAGTACCGAAACTGCGCTCGATAAAGTCATCCATCTTCCGTAGAGAAACCTGTAAACGTTCTTGAATCAGCTCAGCTGTGCGATATGCGCGCCGTAAAGGACTGCTTACGATCCCTGTCCACTCTTGTTCGCTCAAAGCCTCCGCACATTCTTTCGCTTGTTGAACACCATTGGCATCAAGTTCCGTATCTGTACGCCCTTGGAGCTTCCCAAGTTGATTCCATTCCGTTTCACCATGTCTCACGAGGCAAATTTCCGTCATCCGTACACTCCCTTTCTTGCGTTATCTCTATCATAACTGTCCTGCAGTCTCTGCGACAAAGATTTCTTGTTTGATAAGCAATTTCACTCTACTTTAATTCAATAATTTCTAAATATCCATCATATCTAGTCATCATTTCAGTGTATAGTTTTCAGATTTATTTGAAAAGGCAAAGAGATAACTATATAATAACTAACAATAAAGGAGTGGGTAGTTTATGAAAAATAACATTTACGGTAATACACCGTGCTTTTTAAATAGTAAGAACTTGGTTCAATCTGGCACTTTAGATACTGATGTCATCTTCTATGGCGCACCGTTCGAAGGTGAAAGTACTTGGGGAGATTACACCGGCGTTGAACTCGGGCCGAAACAAATTCGTTTGAGTTCTGCGCGCTATAGTTGTTATTTACCAGAACTCAATCATATTGATGTGAGCGAACACCTTTCACTGGGAGATGCTGGAGATGTTCCGTTCGTAGCACATAATAATGAAGAAAGTTATCACAACATCGAGAATTTTACCCAAAGCCTATGGGAAAGTGGTAAGTTCCTCGTCGGTTTCGGCGGCGAACATGGGGTGACCTATCCTATATTAAAAGCGTTGACGAATACAGGTAAGAAAGTCGGCATCATCCATCTCGATGCACATTACGATAATATGCCTGACTACGAAGGTGAGAAGTTTGCACGCAACACACCTTTCATGCATCTTTATAAGACGGACGGCGTGCGTAATGAGAGTATTATTCACACAGGGATTCATGGTCCGCGCAATCAGCCTGAAACGGGACGCTATGCGGAGGAAGCTGGCGCGAAAACACTGACGATTAATGATATTCGTGCTGCTAAAGATTTAAAGGCTTTCGCTAGAGACATTTACGAACAGGCACAACAAGATGTCGATGTCGTGTACTTAACGATTTGTAGCGATGTCTTAGATTTCGCCTTTAATCCAGGTGGTCCAGTGGATGGCAATGGCCTCTCTTCTTTCGAATTACTCACACTCATCCACGAATTTGGCAAACTCGGTTTATGTGGGATGGATTATGTTGAAGTCTATCCAATGAATGACGCCAATCAGAACTCTTCACATTTCGTATCTACAGCTGTATTATATGTCCTCGCTGGTCACGTCGCTTATTTGAATAATAACTAAATATCGCGCATTCAACTATAACTCATATGCGCACAAGGGGTTGGGAGTATGTTGTCTAAAGGGATTCAAATCTTGAAAGCATTGGGGCCAGGTATGATTATCACCGCTTCCTTTATCGGACCTGGTACCGTCACTACGATGACACAAAGCGGGGCTGGCTTTGGTTACAGTTTACTTTGGGCAGTCGTCTTCTCTGTAATTGCGACGATTGTCGTTCAAGAAATGATTATTCGCCTATCTTTAGTGACACGTGAAGGACTTGGGGAAGCTATTCAGTCATTGTTGAAACATAAAGTGGGTAAGCTCATTCTTGTATGGTTTATCTTAATTGTCGTAACACTCGGTTGTGCTGCCTATATTAGTGGTGACTTAATTGGAACGTCACTCGGTGCTGCCTATCTGTTACACTTACCGAAACATATCGTCGCACCTATTATCGGTATTATTATTTTGTTAATTGGTGTGCTAGGGAATTATGATTTTTTAGAAAAAGTCATGATTGTACTGATGGTAATTATGGGACTCATCTTTATCACTACCATGATTCTCGTTCAACCTGATGTAGGTGCCGTATTTAAAGGCGCATTTATCCCTACTGTCCCTAGTGGTTCTATGTTGACAGTTATTGCTTTAATCGGAACAACGGTAGTACCTTACAATTTCTTTATTCACTCTACTGCAGTTCACGAACGCTTTCACAGTATCAAAGCGTTACGTTTCGCACGTTGGGATACCGTTCTCTCCATTACGATTGGTGGAATTATTTCAGCAGCGATCTTAATTTCAGCTGCAACGTTGATTCGTGGACAAGAGGTGTCTAGTGTTATTCAACTTGCGAAACCATTAGAACCTATTCTAGGTCAAGCAGCACCCTACGCGATGAGTATTGGCTTGTTTGCCGCAGGTCTTTCTTCCGCTCTTGCTTCTCCGACAGGTGCAGCTGCTACGATTAGCAGTTTACTTGGTTGGAAAGGTGGCATGTCGAGTAAGAAATATAAGACCGTCTTTGCATGCATCATCATCGTCGGTATTATTTCTTCTGCTTTAGGATTCGAACCGCTTCAGGTGGTACTTGTCGCGCAAGCATTAAATGGAATGATCTTGCCGATTGTTGCGATTGTGATCTTTATTATCGTCAATCGCCGTCGTCTACTCGGTAACTATGTGAATAACTGGAAATGGAATGTGATTGGTGGACTTGTCGTTGCGGTCATTACTTTTCTCGGTGGTTATAGCTTAGTGGATGCTGTAGCGCAATTATTTTAGCTTTAATTGTACCCAGCGTATATAATGAATATAAAGAGATAGCCTTTGTTATTAAGGCACTTCGAAATATGTTACGCTACAACTACCCAGAATGGAGTGAAGATCCTTGCGTTCAAACATCACGATGTTATTACTGATCATCATAGGCTGGATTCTTGGGATCACGTTAATTGTGAGTGGTTTCATCAATCACCACTACGTTGTTATGATTGTTGGTATTGTGGGAATAATCATTAATATCTACTATTATGTTCAATATCGCCAAAGATCCAGAGAAGATTAAGAACGCTAACGAAAGGAGTTGAAGGTAATGGATAACAGTATGCTATCACCTTTAGCGACAATTGTTACGTTGATTGTGGCAATCATCATGCTCATCATGGCTTTAGTCGGTCATCATTCCGTCTTAGCCTTCTTCGCGTTAATTTTGATTCTTCTACAACTGTTTAAAGTATACGTTAATTATAAGAAGAACTTTACGCACGAGGATGATAGAGACCATATTGAATAAGGATTTGTGATTATTAAAAACTGCGCTGTAATAAGGGCGCAGTTTTTCTGTATGTATATGGGTGTTAGGCAAATTTGCAGGCAGCGGTGAAGTATATTTTATCACTCATAACAATTATAGCGATTCTTATATTTATAGTAGCTCTAGTTGGCCATCATCATTTACTAACATGCTTTAGTCTGATATTAATAATACTACATGCTTTTAAACCATTCTTTGATTATACAAAGAAGGACGAAAGACAATATAGAAAGTATGAATCATTATTTAGAAAGTGAGATGATACTATCTTTGGTAAGGATAAAGATGAAGACCGTTTCGTAACGGAGAAAGCTTCGAGTGATAAGAATGTTAGAACTTATATACTAACCGACAAAGTGACTGGAAATCAGTATTTAGCAAGTTGGATTTCAACAGGTGGCGGTCTCACTCCCCTACTTGATGAGAATGGAAACATAAGTAAATCAGACAAATATCCTGAATAATTAATATAAAAGCTGGATTTCGTTTACCTCTATCGTTAGACTTAAGTATAAATATACTTCTTTTAACATGGGGAACGCCAACGGAATCCAGCTTCTTTTTTATGAGAATAGTTGTTTGCTATTTCGGTTAAATATACCTTCTTTTTCTTCTTGAGTGAAGTATTTTGTACGACTTATATCTTGTTGCATTTTATCTATCCAGGAATCTGGCGCATAATGTGCATCTGAGCCAAAAAGAAGATGTGACACGTCTGTCGTTTCATTTAAGCTCGCAAAGGTCGCATCCCCTGTCGATAAAGCTGTATCGTAGTAGAATCGACTCAAGTATTCTGAAACAGTTGCGTTTAAAGTGTTCCAGCCATCAAGGCCGTGTTTATACTGCTTAAACATCTTCGCATATTTCACAGGATGTTTGATGACCGTCTTCATGAGATCTTTCTTCTTGCTGCCCATCATCGATTGCAGACGTGATTTCGGATCTTCCATAATATAGCGTTGCGTCTCTAACGCCTCATGAATACGCCATTTCAGATACGGTAACGTTCCACCTGCATGTGCGAGAATAAACTTCAACTGATCATAACGTTCCATCGTGCCACTGAGTACAAGATTCGTTGCTGCACGTGTCGTATTGAACGTAAATTCTTCGAGGAAATCTGCAAAGACATATTGCGGTTTCGCTACTTTATCTGACGTTGAGCTTGGATGCACGAAGATGATGCCTTGATGACGGTTAATCTCAGCCATCACTGGATCGAAGCAATCATCACCTAAATACGCATCGCCATAGTTAGACAATAAACCAATACCATCTAACTTTAATTCTTCAAGCGCATATCTCACTTCTGCGATAGATTCTTTGACATGAGGCATAGGGAGTAAAGCGAAACTTCTGAAACGTCCAGGATACTTCGCCTTGAGTTCAGCTTGATATTCGTTTACTTGACGTGCAACTTTCGCTGCTTTCTTTTTCTTAAAAGGAAGTGTCGCAGGCTCTGAAATTGACGTCACACCCACATCAATACCTAACTCATCCATCATTTGTAGACTATCTTCAGGCTTCCAATCTTTAATAGGGTAACCGCCTGCTGTCGTTACGCCAATCTTCTTCAATGCATGTTTATATATTTGAGGGATAATATGATGATGAATATCTATTATTTGTGGAGACATGGTAAAACCTTCTTTCGGGAAAATGTACGAGTTTCTACTATTATAGTTTACTACTTTTCCCTGATGTTGAAACATGGATCAACGCTTTAACTCCTCTCTTATAAATAGTTGGGAAATACATTACGCTAAGAATATTGTATTTGCCGCTATGAATCTATTTTATCTTCACTATAATAAGTGTTTTTTCTTCTAAGTAAATGTAAAGTTATTCTTCCCATATAAGTTTGTAACTTCTGTTAATTATTGCTATGATATAAATGTAATTTCATATTACATTGCTAGGGGTGCTTTAAAGTGCTGAAAGAGGAGGATTCCTCAACCCTTTGGACCTGAACTAGATAATACTAGCGTAGGGAAGCAAATGAACGTACGAAGAGTAGTAAATATAAAAGGGCTCAGTTGCTCTACTCTATCGTTGTTGTAAGTGAATTCGCGTGGTATACATATGAGTAACGCGTGATTAGTGCAAGGTCTGCCATCATTGAGCGCTTGCATACTATATACTGACTTACACATGAAACGTCTCTATATGTCGTTCTTTGCGCATTCCTCCTAGAGAATGTGCTTTTTTAATATTTACTACTTAATTATAGAAATCAAATTGATTATATTCTTAACTGCCACAATTCACCTGCCTATCAATTGGTTTCTCTTAACCGCTTCTCTTGAACCTCTCCACTTAAGCCCTCCTAGCGCAATTTAATGGAGGAGGACTTTTATTTCATGAAACAAGAAAATATTGAACTTCAGAAAGCATTTCCTGCGAGTGAACGTGTTTTTAGACAAGGTATGGATAGCGATATCAAGGTGCCTTTTAGAAAAATTAACCTTTCCGAAACTGTCTTTGAGAACGAAACGCGCACAAATGAACCACTCTATGTCTACGATACTGCAGGACCTTATCACTCTAAAGATTACGAAGTCGACGTCTTTAAAGGGATTCCTAAGACGCGTGAACAATGGATTGAAGATCGCCAAGATACGCAAACGTATACCGGTCGCCGCGTACAGTCCATTGATAACGGCTTTAAAAAAGCAGGACATAAAAAGTTAGTTGAACATCCATTTGAGTATGAACCGAGAAAGTCCAATAGCGACAAACCTGTCACTCAAATGTACTATGCGCAACAAGGGATTATCACGAAAGAAATGAAATTTATCGCTTGCCGCGAAGATGTTGAACCTGAATTTGTTCGTGAAGAAGTTGCGCGTGGACGTGCGATTATCCCAAATAACGTGAATCACCCTGAATCTGAACCGATGATTATCGGTAAGAACTTCCAAGTAAAGATTAATGCGAATATCGGTAACTCTGCTGTATCTTCATCTATCGAAGCAGAAATTGAGAAATTAGTATGGGCAATTCACTGGGGTGCTGACACAATCATGGACCTTTCAACAGGTAAGAACATCCATGCGACGCGAGAATACCTGTTACGCAACTCACCTGTCCCAGTGGGTACAGTTCCTATTTATCAAGCATTAGAAAAAGTCGATGGTGTCGCTGAAGATTTAACATGGGAGGTCTACCGCGACACGCTCATCGAACAAGCTGAGCAAGGGGTAGACTACTTTACTATCCACGCGGGCGTTCGTCTACAATACGTACCGATGACAGTCGATCGTCTCACAGGTATCGTATCTCGCGGAGGTTCAATCATGGCGCAATGGTGTTTAGCTCATCACGAAGAAAGCTTCTTATACGAGCATTTTAGTGAAATATGCGACATCCTCGCTCAATACGATATCGCAGTATCACTCGGAGATGGCTTGAGACCAGGTTCGATTTATGACGCAAATGATGATAGCCAAATTGCAGAGCTCAAGACGTTAGGCGAATTGACAGACATAGCTTGGAACCACGGCGTGCAAGTGATGATCGAAGGCCCAGGCCACATTCCTATGCATAAGATTAAAGAGAACCAAGATTTAGCTGATTTCTACTGTAAAGAGGCGCCGTTCTACACTTTAGGACCGCTAACGACAGATATCGCTCCAGCTTATGACCACATCACTTCAGCGATTGGTGCTGCGAACATCGCGAGTCATGGTACTGCAATGTTATGCTACGTGACACCTAAGGAACACCTTGGTTTGCCGAATAAAGACGACGTGCGCGAAGGTGTTGTCACTTACAAGATTGCGGCCCATGCTGCCGATTTAGCTAAAGGTCTTAAAAATGCTGAAGAACGCGACCACGCGATTAGTAAAGCACGCTTTGAGTTTAGATGGATCGATCAATTTAATCTTTCATTAGACCCTGAAAAAGCACGAGAATACCATGACCAAACTTTACCTGCTGAAGCTGCTAAAGTCGCACACTTCTGCAGTATGTGTGGTCCAAAATTCTGTTCAATGAAGATTTCTCACAATATTAGAGAAGAACATCAAGAGAAATTAGAAGGTATGAAAGAAAAGGCTGAAGAGTTTAAAGAACAAGGAAGTAAGATTTATCATTAATTTGTGTATAGCGAGCGACGAAGTAGATTCATCGGATGAGAAGTATGAATTTTTATAGAGTGAACTAGCATGAAATCTTGAATCCAAAAGCCATTAGTCAAATTTTTTAAAATAACGCACTTTTTTGTTGCTTTATTGAGCTAAATCGAAGTATAATAAAAATAACTCATTCACTTATTATTATCTGACGCACAATGTTAATGGTATAAGATGAGTGTATTGTTGGTTATTTGTCATCTTTTTTATTGCGTTCTTGTAACCAGTGCTTAAACGCAATAACTATACAACTACTGATAGTAGTTAGTATAGTATTTATTATTACTTCAAACAGGGCAGTTCACCTCCTTGTACCAAAAACGGCGTCAAGGTTAGACGGCTCTATAATAAGTCACACACAAATCCTCATGTTTTTGGTTATAACATGGGGATTTGTGTATAATGGAAAAGATCTACACTTCAGAAATGAATTAAATCTAACATTAAAGATATGTATACTTATGACACCTTACATAATTATCCAGATGCATACCTCTAAATATATATCAATATTTCATTTGCTTTATTCTTCTTCTTAAAGTATAATAAAAGCGAATATCAGGTATGCTTATTCACCAAACCCCCATGCTAGTGCTAGTAGCATGGGGGTTTATTAGTGCTGGTTATTTGTCATCTTTATTGTTGCGCTTATCTAACCAGTATCTAAACGCAACTACGATACAACTACTAATTGTAGTTAGTATCGCTTGTATTAATACGTCAGGCATGCTTTTTCACCTCCTCGTGAAGTATTCATCACGATTAGATGACTCTATAATCATAGCACGATTTCTTCATTTTGTATATTTATGCAAAATAGAACAAATATATTCTTCTGCCTTAATTTTATCTAAAATCTCATCACCTATAAGCCAATAACTCAGCTTTCGCAAGCTACAGTGTGATAAAGTTAAATTATCTACAAATTATATGAGGTGAAGCAATATGAAATTGGGCCTTATCGGAATTGGTCATGTAGGAAGCCAAATACTCACAGATATTCAATATGAGAATTTATTCTCCGAGATAACCGTAATAGATAGCAATGAGAATCTCGCTTACGGTGAAGCGCTCGACCATATACATATGCAAGGGTTAGAGGACGTTAATCACATCGATATCCATCGTGGAGATTATGCCGACCTTCAAGATGCTGATGTGATTGCTATCTCAGCAAGTGCACCTATGGATCCGAACATGCCAGACCGTGTCGCATTGACGAAAGATAACGCGAGTCTCGTAACAGATATCATGCAACGTATCGCACAAGTGACTCAAAGTGCGCTAGTCATCTTTATCACAAATCCTGTTGATGCGATGACGTATCTAGCTCAAGATGCCGTGGATTATCCGAAAGAGAAGATTATGGGAACAGGTACTTTGTTAGAGAGTGCGCGTTTTAGAACATTGATTGCGCAACATTACCAAATTGATCCGAAATCTGTGAATGCTTTCGTGATTGGTGAACATGGTAAAAATGCTGTCCCTGTATGGAGTAAAGTGACAATCTTTGGTATGCCTATTGCAGAATATGAAAAATTGGCAAATGTTGAACCGATTGATCAACAAGCCATTACAAATCAGGTGGATAAAGTCGCATTTGACGTCTTGAAGAACAAGGGGTGGACGAGCAGTACAGTTTCTCGTGCAACAACTTCTCTCATCCGTCATTTATTACTCAACGAACGCTCCATCTTACCTATCACTGCCCCACTTCACGGTGAGTATGATTTGAATCACTGTGCGATGAGTCTACCTACTTTAGTGGATAAAAATGGTATCGTGGAACGTTATGCAATCGAGCTTAACGAAGACGAAACACGACGCGTTAAAGATGCAGCAGACTATATTCAATCTGCAATTCAACTTGGTCAGGAAAATCTTTAATCAAGTGGTATAAATATAGAAATCGCCCGCACTACCTACTTTTGGATAGTACGGGCGATTTGTATACGTGGATCGTATATTAATACAGAGTGATAAATGCCAGGATTCAATCTCGATTACTGCGCGTTTTAATACCCTACACTTTAACGAAAAATGAAAAGCTCATCATTTCTGTTGCTTACGCTCCATTAAATCTCCAAATTCTTTCAAGTAGGGTTGTTCAGCTGGAGAACCAAGATTTGCCGAATTCATCGCACGATGCCAATGCGGATATAATGGTTCTGGTTGCGTAAGCTCAGTAATTTTATCCTGCTCATCCTTCGTCAACTGAAGTTGATAAGAAGCAATATTATCAATCAGTTGCTCTTTATTACGCGCCGCTAGGACAAGTGAATCCACATTCGGACGCTCTCTTAACCACGCTAAAGTAACTTGAGGCACAGAAACTTGGTGATGGTTCGCAATTTCTTGAAGCACATCGACTAAATCGTATAATAAATTATAATCTTTGACGTAAGGCTCGGCCCAACCGTCACCTTGACGCGTTCCTGATTCACCTTCTGGGTGATTACGCGTAATTTTACCCGTCAAGAGACCTTCACCAAGCGGGGACCAAATGCTATTACCCACGCCAAGCTCGCGTGCAGCCGGAAGCAACTCATACTCCGCTTCTCTCGCTTCTGGTGTATAATAAATTTGTTGAGCTACAGGAGGCGCCATGTTGTTCTCTGTCGCTTTCGTTACCGTTTGCGCCAGTGACCAAGCACTGTAATTCGAAACGCCCCAATAACGAATCTTGCCTTTCTGTATTAAATCATTCATCGCTTGAATGGTTTCTTCAACTGGAACATTACCATCCCATAAATGCATATAATATAAATCAATATGGTCAGTTCCTAATCTTTGCAGTGACTCATCAATTGACTTCTCAATATTTGAACGCGTGCCACCTTGGAAATTCGGATTATCTGATAGTGGGAAACCTGTCTTCGAACTAATCACCATCTCATCACGGTGGTTACGAATCGCCTTACCTAACGCGAGTTCCGCATCCCCTTCCGCGTATAAATTTGCCGTATCAAATTGGTTGATACCTTGGTCAATTGCATAGTCAATCATATAATTGAGTTCTTTCTTTGAAATACCCCCAGCATTCTCGAAGCCATTCGTACCTGAGAATGGCACTGAGCCTAATGCGTATTGAGACACTCTTAATCCAGAGTTACCTAATTGTTTATTATCCATAGGATCATCCTCCTCTATTAATCCAATCATAATTATAAATTCCCTGGTTCCGCCTACTCTAATCTAGATAATTTCAGCAGGTTATATGTAGGGTAAGAGGGTCGTGCAAAACTATACGCGTACACTAAAGATGATACTATCCAATTTAATCCTCTCTTAAGGAAAATCTCATCATCGTATTCGGAAATACCTATATATATTAATTCTATTATGATATCTTAAATAATGAATATAATACAAAGGAGTTATATATTTTATGAAAAAAAGCATTTTAATGATTCTTACACTCGTGCTCAGCACTACAGTATTCTTAAGCGCTTGTGAGGATAGCGATAAAGGTTCTAAGAAACCAAGCTCAGACGCGAGCAAAAATAGTACTTATGACCTCGTCTACTATGAAGTCTTAAATAATGGTGACGCTGAAGATGCAAAAACGGATGTCGCTTATAAGGAGAAAGGGTCATCGAAAGTGAAGCATTACCACCCATCGCTCGATCATGTTTATGAGCACATCATTGATGACGGTGATAAGAAACCGCATGTCGTTAAAGATGGTAAGAAGTTCTTTATTTATCGCCCACCTTACATGACTTACGGCGATGATGATTTTAGCGGTAAAGTAGAAGATAAAAGTGACGTTAAGAAGTAAGTGAGGTGATAGAGAATGAAGATCATGAAACGTATTGGACAAACGGTAATTATCTCAGCACTTGCGATTGGATTGACTACACCGCAATGGGCAGATGCAGCGGGAAGCACTGGCGGAAGTTCGGGAGGCAGCTCTAGTTCAAGTTCAAGTAGTAGCGCCTCATCTAGTAGTGCTGCACGTAGCTCGTCAACAAGTTCTACTAACTCCACTTCAATGGCACGCCAAAGTGCGCTCAATGCGAGTCGTCAAAGTGCACGACAAGCGAGTCGTAACGCTTCTCGAAGTGCGAGTCAGAAAGGTTCATCGGCGAGTCGACAACGGGCGAAAGCGTCTTTAAATCGCACGAAATCTTTAACACCACCGCCACGACGTTATCAAGACACAACACCGTATCATAATCAATTTATGGGTACGAGCTTTTATAATAACTGGCTCTTCTATTACGCCATTGTAAATAACAGCAATGCGCATCAGAAGAAGCAATCGGCAGCACGTTCTATCCAACACCAGAAAGATATGTTACGTAAACAAATGAAGAAAGGCGAAACTTTGCATACAGTGACGATTCAAACGAAACATGGTCCACGACTGATTGCTTTGCCGAAGAAAGATTACGATAAAGTTCAAAAAGGTGCGACTGTGCATTATCATAACGGAAAAATCAGTGTTGAATCTTAAAAAAAGCGGAGCATCCTCTGGTTAAATGAGGATCCTCCGCTTATTTATGTCGTGTTTCTTCTATTATAATAGCTGGGGGTGGGCCTCTAATCAGTTCTCATGCCAAACTGATCTATTTAAAAGTATAATATACCCGTTTCAACAGCTACTCCCTTTTACCTTCACGCTCAGTCTCTTCATCCTCTTCATCGTCATCGCCTTCAAAAAAAGATTCTAATATAACGCAGATAATTATTCCTACAATAATACTCGTCTTACCGTAGGGCAGACGGCTTAAAAAGGCTAAATGCGTTCCTTGCCAGTTATCATATATGTGAAGAAGAAAGTTAATAAAGAAGAGCATACCGCCTATCGAGGCTAGCGTCCCAAAGAAAGAAGCTAAAAATCGCATCACTATCCCTCCTAAAATTTGAATTTCCAGAAGAAAATCTGGACGCCCACTGAACGTGAGGCCCAGATTTAATAACGCTTACTTGATAATATCGATGAGTTCTTTCTTGGCAGCGGCACGTGCAGGTACCCAACCGAAGACCACTCCGATGAGTGTAGATACACCGACTGCGATAAGCACAGGGCCAAAGGAAATCATCGGTGACACGTATTTAGGTGTTACCGCATCGACGAGGAATGAGAACAAGATACCGAGGATCAGTCCGATAATTCCACCGAGTAGACAAAGGACAACACTTTCGACAAGGAACTGAATCTCAATATCTCGACTCTTCGCACCGAACGCACGACGAATCGCGATTTCTTCTGTTCGTTCAGCGACAGATATATACATCACGTTCATCACACCGATACCCGCGATGAAGAGTGAAATACCTGCGACTGCGGCTACGAAGTACGTAATGCCATCAAAAATTTTATTAAATGATTTCATGTTCTGTTCCATATCGTTATAAGAATATTGACCTTTATCTGATGCTGTACCTTTCTTGCTGAGCTGTTTCTCAACTTTTTTGGCCACATCTTTCTTATTCGCATCATCTGTCAGTTTCAATTGAAGTTGCGGCATGTCTGTAGATAAATTTTTCATATAGGCTTTGAACGTACCTGTCGGCATTTGAACGGCATTATCACCGCCACCGAACATGCCGCCGCCTTTATCCGCAACACCTACAACTTTAAATCCTTGATTATCGATGAACAGCGTCTTACCTACTGCATCATTATGGAAGACATCTTTCGCCAACTTATGATCGATAACGACAACTTTATCATTCGTGTCATTCGCATCTTCGCTAAAGCCTTTACCTTCATCTGTAGTTGTTTGGCTCTTCGTTTTGAAGACACTAAGGTCACCATTTTTGTTGGAATTAGTCAGCTTTGCGTTATATCCCATATCGTCATCTTCTTTAACTTTAGCTGACTTCACTCCATCTACTTGTTTAGCTGTTTGTAAATCTTCATTTTTAAAAGGTTTCGTCTTACTATCCATCGAATTTGGCATATACATGATCGTTGCTGAATGTTTACCTGCACCTGTGTCCTCAAATTCTTTATTAGCTGTGTGCTTAAAACCATTACCTAAGAACATGATCGTCATCACTGCCGCGATACCGATAACAATACCGATAATCGTTAGAATGTTACGACGTTTATTCTTCATAATGGATTTAAAAGAAACGGCGATGATGTTCGGTAAGTTATTCATGTCATCACCTCTTCTTCCTGAATACGACCGTCAAGAATATGGATGATACGATCCGCTTTCTCAGCCACTTCACGTTCGTGTGTGACTACAATAATCGTCGTATTAAGTTCTTTGTTAAGCTCTTCAAACAAATCAATAATATCTTCGGAAGTCTTCTGATCCAGCGCACCTGTAGGCTCATCGGCAATGATGAACTCAGGGTTATTAATCACTGCACGCGCGATGGCGACACGTTGTTGCTGACCACCAGATAACTTGTTGGGAACGTGATTCTCTTTGTCATAGAGTCCAACTTGATGAAGTTTTTCCATCACACGCTTTTTACGTTCTTGAGATGAGAGTCCCGCATAAACGAGCGGGATGCTCACATTCTCCAAGATGGTATTGTTCTGAATCAGCTTAAAGTTTTGAAAGACGAATCCGACTGTCTTGTTTCGAATTTCAGCTAGACGGTTATCTGACGTCTTTTTAAAACTTTCACCTTTAAACTGATAATCACCTTCGTAACCACGATCGATAAATCCTAATATGTTGATGAGCGTACTTTTACCGGAACCAGAAGGACCCATAATCGCAACAAACTCACCTTCGTGCACATTGAGGCTGATATCTTTCAAGATGTGATTGGTCTGATCGCCATTCTTGAAAGAACGATTGATATCTTTGAGTTCAATCATGATGACACCTCAACTTTGTCTCCATCATTTAAAGTTTTCTTAGGATCTTTCAAGACTTTGTCGCCTGGTTTCAAGCCTTTCTTCACGTAAACTTGACCGTTCGCTTTATTCACTTGGATATCACGTTTATGCACTTTATGATGCTTGTCGACAACAAAGACTTTATCATCTTTCGTCAACGCAGATTTAGGTAATTTCATCGTCTTAAGTGGCACATCCGCTTGCATTGAGAATCCAGCTCTGACTGGAATATCGATGTCACCAATCATCACTGAATATTTAGATGAATTGTTAGAACTACCGCCACTAGGGTCGTTATCTACTGGATTACCGCTAGCGCCTTCACCTTCGCCACCAGCAGATTCTCCTGCTGAATCTGATTTATCATAGCTTGTTGGTAATTCACTAATCTTCGTAATCTTACCTTTACCAGTCTTACCATTGTTATCAACTTTGACATTCACTTTGTCGCCTTCCTTAATCTTATCGAGATCAAATTCAGAGACAGTTGATTTCAATTGTGGTTCAGTAGAGATCAATTTCAAGATTGGTTGACCTTCACTTGCGTCGTTCTTGCTCTTGATGTCGACTTTACCATCGAATGACGCATACGTACTGTCATTCACTTGTTTATCATGTTTAGACAATTGTTGTTGAGCTTCATTAAGCGCACTTTGGTCTTGATTTAATTTCTTCTGTAAATCATTGTTGTTCGGTTCTTGGTTAATCTTCTGATAGTCGTCGTTCACCGCACTTTGCGCGTCATCCACTTTATCCGCAAGCTGTTGACGCTTACCTTGGTTCGTATCGTAGTTGATGAGCGGGTCACCTTGTTTCACCTCTTGGCCATCTTTCACTTGCACATTAGTAAAAGTACCAATCTGACTGTTGTTCGTATATGTCTTCACTGCATTAGGGGCAGCCTTTCCTTCAAGATGTAACGCATCTTCATGTTTCATCTTGTATGTATCGTAACCTTTACTGCTATCGTCTTTGGAGCTATTGCCACTCACCTGTTTGAGTATTAAAGCAATTCCTAGCAATACTACGATGATAATAGCAATAATGATCCATAACCATTTGTTCTTCACGTTCTAACTCCTCCCTTAAGATTTTTCAACTGTGATTATAGCATATATACAGTTGTAAAAAAACTATTCTTCGGGAATTTTACGAAATTGATTATTTAAATATGATTTCGTTTATTAGTTGTGACGAATAAAGACAACTATTTCATATCTTTTGTCGATAAAATTCCATTATTATATTCCAATAAATAGCTTTTAATGTTACTGTGAAAGTGATTACATATAGAGGAGGACTTAGTTCATGGAGAATTCGAAATTACCCTTTGCCGATCATTTCGCTAAACTAAGAGAGCATCCGAAGTGGTTGGTTAAGTTAATCGCTTTCTTAATTATTTCATTTTTTGTAACTTGGCTTGGAAGCATCGCTACTGATCAGACTAAAATGCTCAAAAAAAGTGGGGCTGATCAGCAAGCCATAGATACGTATAATCAATTCCATTGGCCTATGATAATTGGTGTAACAATAGGGAACTTTATCTGGCTTACATTAATTGCTTTCTTAATCTTTTTAGTCATTTCCAAAATTATGAAATCGGATGTTCCAGCATTAAGTATCTTTTCTGCATCGCTTTCTTATAATATTATTGTTTATACTTTTGTGCTCATAGTTAACGCCATTCAAGCCATTGCTGGAATTGATATGGGAGAATATAACATTTCAAGTCTTAATATCTTTGATAAAGGCAATGGTTTCTTAGGTGCAATTAAATTACAACATTTCTTAGCTGCTTATGTAATTGGTTTATATTATTACTTTACTGCTAAACTTTCTAAAAAATCAGCAGTTATTTGGGCTATCGTTGCATTGATTGTTCTTATTGCAATAGGAATGATGAATGCAGGTTAAGTAATGTAATCAAGAAACGATACAAAATCAATAGAAATATCTAACGGTCAGTGATTAACAATTGCTGACCGTTATTTTTGGTGTTGTACTTTCCACCAGACTTCTAAAAATGATTATAGAAAAGATTCCTATTAGTACTAGTGAACTAAGTATTCTTCTGTTTTTTAGACTTTATAATTTTAATAATCTCTCGGCCAGCTGATATCCAACCTACAAAAAATGCTAAGATGAGTGATTGCGCCATGAAACACATAATGACCGCACCAGAAGCATCTTGGATAACAAATATATCAGCTGAAGCTTTCAAATCAATGAATAGTCGACTTAAAGCACACGAAATAAATATATTAGCACACTGTAACCCCGTAAATAACCAAAAATCTCTCTCCCATTTATAGAGAATGGCTATAAGTACGGGTATGAGCCCTACAATAAAGAGCAATATATATGAAATATCAAATAAAAAATCACTTTCTAAAACTGAAGGAATACACATATATGCAACATATAAGAAATTAAAAGGAAAGCCAAATAGAATCATTAATATAAAACGTCTCATTGCCAATCCCATCCTCTCTCTAATATAAATGAACCAATTTCCGTGTCTATCATAATAGTGAATATAATAATCACAAGCATGACAAAAGGTAAGAATACGAATGCGAATACTCTACCTGCATCATTTTCTATTTGATGCGTTTTATAGAATATAAAATGAATGATTAAATACATAATCATAAATAGAATTGCGATCAAATAATGACCTGACATATTACTCCTCCTCTTAATGATTGGTAGCTCTAATGTTATATATCCGATTAAACATTTTGGATTAACGTTTGTAGTAGTAAAAATATATTCACAAAATAATACATTTAAATCAAGACAACAATTATAAATATAATAAATATTTATAATTAAAGGATATATTAGTTATATCATAATTATAACTACTCATCCCCCCCTAGTATTTATATTTAGTTCAAAAGCAATTAAAAAGACTTGTATCCTAATCATCTAGGAACAAGCCTTTAAAATTACCTACTTAATCTCAGCACAACTTTGGAGGACGTTCAGTAAAAATTTGATGCTCTAGTTTCTTTTAATTTCATACTTTTTTAACCGTAAATCTATCACTCTAATTCTTTTTCTCATCTTTAGACACTATATCTAAATTCTTTAAACGCTCATTTAGACTTGGATGAGAGGATAAGGCGCCTCGTTTTTTATTGTTAATGGGTTCTAATTTGGCTAATTGTTGAAATGCATGCTCGATATCCTCTTTACCAACGTATTTAGCTCCGTAACTATCGCATTTCAACTCGATATGTCTTCTATACCTAAAAGCCCCCGCTAAACCTGAAAGATAGACAATGACGAATATCACAACAAAAGCAATAATAGCTATAGCGTTGTTTGGTAATGAAAAGATATCCAGTAATATTGAAACAATGAGTGGTACTAATGCAATCGCACTCAAAGAGGCTAGTTGCATTTTTAAAGGATCATTATCTTTAATATGACTGTACTCATGCATAATAAAGAATCGTAACTCTTTATCTGATAGTTGGTTAAGAATACGGTTATCGATAATTATCGCAGATTTTCTTTTCTTCAGAGCGAATAAATTAGCTTTAAATGGTACATTCGCAGATATAATCTTGATATCTTTATCCTTTAATTCAGGCACAATTCTTTCAATAAATTCATTACTCACCTTCTCCTTATTCGAAAAGATGATATCTATATGTGGTTTTACAAACGCATAGACAAATAGACCGAAAGCAAATATAAAGATGCATCTCATTTGCGCATTGTTAATAAAAGATAAATGGACCATTCCAAACTTAAGTAAAATAGCAATAATTAACAGTATTAACGAAACAACTCTCATTAATCACAAAATCCCTTTATTAAAGTATTTAAGTTGAAATTAGTATTTCTTTCAAATAACAGTTCATTCTCTATATTCCTAAACCAACCTTATTTCTCTCCAGCCAACTTCTTATAGAAATACTGCGCCACAACGATATCTACAATCGCGAGTCCTACTGATTTAAAGACTGTGACTTCGTCATCATTGTCACGTCCTGTAAGTTCGCCACTAACAATGCGACCGAGTTCACCGTAAAGCGCATCTTCTTCAAATTTTCCAGCTTTTATCGCTTCAATAAAGTCGCCTGTCTCTTCTAGTGCAGCGTTTTCAGACTCTACAGCCACTTTATCAGCGTTAGCTAAGACGTCGCTTGGAAGTTCTTGCATATCTGGTTTGAACGAACCTACCGCATTTAAGTGAACGCCGGCATCTAACTTTCCTTCAAATACAGGATTAGGTGAATTCGTTGCTGTGACTACGACGTCAGCGCCTTTCATCGCGTCATTCACATCTTCAAACACTTCTGTATCGAGGTGATCGAAACGTGCTTTCATTTCATCCGCAAAGCGCACGGCTTTCTCATGCGTACGGTTGAAGAAATGGATACGTTTGATATCACGCACAGCAAGGACCGCTTCAATTAACCCCTCTGCTTGCTCACCTGTTCCAATGATGCACAACGTGTCAGCGTCTTCGCGTGCCATGTACTGCGTTGCGACGCCTGAGATTGCACCCGTTCTGATCTTAGTTAAAAATGCCCCATCGAGTACAGCGAGTGTTTCCCCTGTTTCGTGATCTGTCAGCATCACGGAACCTTCGATCGTTTGTTTACCGCGTTGTGGATTGCCTGGTACGAAACTGACAATCTTCACACCTGTTGCCTGTAATTCATCACAAATCGCAGGCATCACTAAGTAGCGGTTATCGTCGTTAAATGGTAAGGTGTAACGGAGTGGCGTTTCTGTCTTTCCTTCTGAATAGGCTTGTAACGCTTGTCCTGTGACCTCCACCACTTCTCGCATATCTAGTACATCACGTTGTTCTTGCGCACTAATATATTTCATCGTATTCGCTCCCTTTCCTTATTAGTCATCTCTCTCATCATCTTGTAGTGATATGAGCTATTATGTATAAAATGATTTCCTTAAAATCTTACGAAGTACTTTTACCGTCTGGATTACGCACTTTTTAACTTATTTCTACTTCTACCCTTTTCAAAATATAATTTAACTTATCACTATCATAACAAATGAACATAAATTAAGCTGAAGTATGACTGTAATCACACTCCAGCTCGCTATTATATTCATAATCATTTTTTTAACGTGTTTCTTCTTATTATAAAGTACACCCAACTTATAAAGTACGCTCAACACTTTTACATAAAGCATCTACTGTTGATGATAAAGTTCGTACATCTTCAGTATCAATCTGAGCATTTTATCAATATACGCCTCATCTAATACTTCAGGCTTAATAATCAAATTGAAATAAATCGGCGAGAAGATTAAATCGATAAATAAATCTTCATCATCTATCGTCGTATAGGTCTCAATGATATCTTTCAACACGCTACGTTTCTCGCTAAAGTAAGCCTCCATGAAACGCATCTTGGCCTCTTTATGGTACTGATTGATCAAGATTTCCATCACTGCAATGCCTAAATTGGATTTATAGATGTGCATGACGTGAATGAGAAACTGATACAAATCGTCATACAAACTCACAGGATGGGGTTTGTAAGTCTCGGTCTGTTCAAGAAACATGTCGATGATGATAAAAGACTTGTCAGACCAACGTCGATAAATCGTTGTCTTCGATACACCGGACTGATTCGCAATCTGATCAACGGTCATATCATGATAATGTTGTTTACTTAAAATATCGTCTATTGCGTTAAATACTTTCTGATTAACCGTGGGATCTTTGGGTCTCCCTGCCATGTGCGCCACCTCTTCTATGTGCTATCAACTCGACTAGCTCAAACACAATCATTGCAGTGACAAACCATGCGATAAATCCAACGATGATGCTCAATAGCCACATGCCTGTGTAAGTCAACATGATCCATGTCACTAATATATTGGCTAGTACACCTATCATACCAAAGACTGCACCACGACTCACGTGCATCGCTACTTTATCGCCAAATTCGTAGCCGGAGAGATACATCGATACGAGATAAACTGCTGGGAATGTTGCGAAGATACCTCCAAACTCTCTCCAGGGTATGACCATAGATATAATGTAACTTAAGGCAACTGCTGAGCCGCCGAGTACAAATTTAATGACAAGTGATTTCACTGACATTCGCTCTCCTTACATTAAATGTTTGATTCCGAAAAATGCACAAGATAATACGAGCCAAAATAAGACTGCAAACACGGTTCCGCGTTGGAAGCCTTTATTCTTAATATAATAGGCAGTCACAAATACCGTAACGATACATGCAACAATACCTAGAATCGCTCCTGAACTTAAGTGAATCGACATGTTGACGAGCGTTTGTCCTCGATGGTCAATCGCAAGTGCAATCACTGCTGCGAGATAAACTGCTGGCATTGTCGCAATGATGCCACCGATCTTACCTCCAACTTTCTTCGCGAGCACTGATGCGGCCGCTACGGCAAGCCCACCTATTAGAAATCTCAAGATTAAACTAACGAGTGATATGCCAAACATCTTACATCCTTCTTCCTTCTATTATAAAACGATACGTTTCGTTCACTAATTATAATAACGCCGTCACGGTAGGATGTAAATAGTAAATTTAATGTAAGGGCTTTCTTGGAGAAAGAAGGCAGAAATCTATGGTTTCGTAGTCTTTCCCCTCTACGATTCATAAAAGTGAAAACCCTTATGAATCCAACTCTCTACTGCGCTTCTTAAAGTAATTTACGGTAGTTTATGAGCGATGATCACATTAATTAATTGAAGAGAACAAAGTGGATAATGATGAATGACAAAGTCCACGTTGTAGAGGCAGCACCGCGAAAACAATGATTCCTTCTTGTCCTACCATCAAAAAAAGAACCTAATGACAGGATTCAGCCCACATTAGGTTCTTCAAATTCAAATCATCTTATGCAATTTCAATGATAAAGCGACGTACTTCAGTCCCGTCTTCCATCACGCTCGGCTCGATTTCCTCGCCACCATTCTTCTCGATGACTTTAGCTGAAGACGTATTTGATTTCTCGCAAGTCACCAACGCCTCTTTCACATCAATACGTGATAGATAATCGAGCGCTTTCTTCAAGATCTTACTTCCATAACCTTGGCCGCGATAACTGCGACGCACGCCATAGCCAACATGACCGCCCACTTTCTTCAATTTGTGGTTTAAGTCATGACGAATATTTGCCGCACCGATGATCGTTCCTTCAACGATGAGGAAATACGTCGTATTATCGATACTTTCATCATGTGACTTATTTGCTTCGAGCGACTTCACAAGATCTTCGAAGTCATCGTATTTCACGATGTCCGTCACACGTGGGACAACGAGTTCGTCATTATCGATCCACTCTTTAATATATTCACAATAACATTCTTCATCCGCCATGGTTAATTCTCTAAATTCAGCCATGTTGACACCCCTCTTTCTGCTAAGTCGTTATGAAATTTTTATTTTCATACAGCTCATTAATTCTAACGAACTCATCTTAAGACTTTCTTAGGTAAAATGCAACCCTTTTAAGTAAGTTCTTGTATCCGCTGACACTTCCTTATTTAATTTCCTTGTATTTTAAAATATCTTATTACACACTCCAGTGATGCAAAAGAAATTGACTAATATTTAAATTCTCAGCAAACTATGTAATGAATTAACATTGTGAAAAAGGGTATTATTACTAATGAGAACAAATTAATTTGCTATGTAATATACAGGAAAGATAGTCCACCTTACGATTCAACTCCAGAAAAGACAGAACAGAATGGAGGTTGTTCATTATGAATAGTAATAATTCAAAAATCATGTTTGTATTCTTTGGTATATTGGCATGGCTATCAACGATGTTTTTATTTATTCTACCTACTTTAACGCCTTATCAAAAACATATTGAGAGTCAAAATGGTATTTCAGAAGGTTGGCTGGTCGTTCTACTGATTATTATTACATTAGCTTACCTAGCCATCATCGGATTAGACTTAATTCATTCTTTCGCAACGCAAGTACTACAATTCGTCTTGCTAGTGCTTGTCGTGGTCTGCGCATTACCGTTTATTACGGCATTTATCATTATTTCATTTATCATGGACATTAGTATCATGGAAATCTTTATTCCTATTCTTCTCGTCATCTTAACGATATTGTTACACATTATTTGGGTCGTGATTCCGTTTATGCAAAGTAAAGCGTTAAGAGAAGCACGAGAGAAGATGAAACGCTAAATCAAAGCACAACAAATCCCCCGCTCGCTACAAATAGCAAACGGGGGATATTTCATGTCTATTATTTAATAATACCGATGTCTTTACCGATTTTTTCATAAGCAGCTAATGCTTTGTCTAACATTTCTTTCGTATGTGCTGCAGTAGGCATGTTACGTACACGTCCTGTACCGCGTGGCACTGTTGGGAAGACGATAGATTTCACGTAGATACCTTCGTCTTTAAGGCGTTTACTGAATTCTTGTGTATCTTTTTCATCACCGATAATTACAGGTGTAATTGGTGTTTCGGATTCACCAGTGTCGAAACCAAGTTTTTGTAAGCCTTCTTTAAGATATTTCGCATTGTCCCAAAGTTTGTCGTGAAGTTCTGTTGATGCCATAAGTTTTTTAACAGCAGCAGTAACTGCTTTCGTATCTCCAGGCGCAAGTGATGTTGAGAATAAGAATGGACGAGATTGTGCTTTCAACCAATCGATAAGTTGTTGGCTACCTGCAACATAACCGCCGACAACACCAATCGCTTTAGATAATGTACCGATTTGGAAGTCGATCTTATCTTGTAAGCCGAAGTGTTTCACTGTACCAGCACCGTTGCCCATAACACCTGAACCGTGCGCATCATCAACGTAAGTGAGTAAGCCGTATTCTTCAGCGATTTCAACGATTTCTGGTAACTTCGCAACGTCACCGTCCATGCTGAATACGCCATCAGTGATGTACATCACTTTGTTGTACTCGCCTGATTCAACCGCTTCTTTCGCTTTCTTTCTTAAATCATCCATATCAGAGTGGTTCACGCGGATAATCTTCGCTTTAGATAAGCGGCAACCATCGATAATTGAAGCGTGGTTTAACTCATCTGATAGGATTGCATCGTTCTTGTTCATCACTGCAGAAATAGCTGCCATATTACAGTTAAAGCCTGATTGGTATGCGATAGCTGCTTCTGTACCTTTGAATTCAGCAAGTGTTTGTTCAAGTTCGTCGTGGATGTCGAGTGTACCGTTGATTGAACGTACCGCACCAGCACCAACACCGCGGTTATCAATCGCATCTTTAGCTGCAGCTTTCAAGTCTTCGTCTGTAGCTAAACCTAAATAGTTATTTGAAGACAGGTTGATATATTGTTTACCGTCGATTTGAATCTCAGGACCGTTTGCCCCTTCAATCGTATCAACCTCGTTGTATAAGCCGTTCTCCTTCAAGTAATTGAGATTTTCATCTAAGAAATCGTGTAGTGATTGTACCACTCATAGTCCTCCTTTGTTATGTGTAACAAACCATGAAAGTCGAGGCGCGAGTGAGTTGTTTCAACTCGCTGACCTTTCGTATGTTATACATGATAATAAATCTAACCTCATCTTTATCATACCCTATTTTATATTGAGTGAAAAGCGAATACGGTCATTTCAGAAAGCGCTTTTATCATGATAGCCTCGGTCTATTTTACACGTAACACTACCACGTTTAAAAGGCGGGGTCAGACCTTACTGCAGAGGCGCAAATCGTGTTATAATGAGGTGAAATTAAGTAAGGAGAAGGATAAACATGACAGATTGGTTCGAACTTGCACGCGACTATGAAACGACGATGACACAGACACGTCGCTACTTACATCAATATCCAGAGTTATCATTTGAAGAATATCATACGCATGAGTATATCTTGAATAAGCTGCGTGATTTGTCATGTGAGGTGCAACAACCGGTAGGCCGTAATGGTATCGTAGCAACGTTTAAAGGCCACGGTGACGGACCAACGATTGCCTTGCGCGCAGACTTCGATGCTTTGCCTATCGAAGAAGCGAGAGAATCCCACTATCAGTCTCGTAATCATGGAGCGAGTCACGCTTGTGGGCACGATGGTCACACAGCGATCTTACTGTCCCTTGCCGATATACTAGAAGCGCACAAAGATCAACTTAACGGTAACGTCGTGCTCATCTTCCAACATGGCGAAGAATTAATGCCTGGTGGCGCGCAAGAAATGACCGAAGCTGGTTGCCTTGAGGGTGTTGACCGTATTTATGGTAATCACTTATGGTCTGGCTATCCCACAGGTACGATTTATTCTCGCTCTGGCGCAATGATGGCTTCTCCTGATGAATTTAATATCGCAATTCATGGTCGTGGCGGGCATGGTGCTAAACCTCACGAAACGATTGACCCTGTCGTTGTGATGGCGGAATTTATTCTCAGCGCGCAGAAGATTGTGACACGTACGATTGACCCAGTGAAACATGCGGTGATTAGTTTTGGTATGGTTCAAGCTGGTTCGGCAGATAACGTGATTCCAGATTCTGCATATTGTCGTGGAACCGTTCGTGTCTTTGATACAGACATCCAAGCGCATATTAAATATAAGATGGAGAAACTATTGCAAGGACTAGCAGTAGCCAATGATATTACGTATGACTTTGAATACATTAGAGGATATCTCCCTGTTGATAACGACCACGAATGTTATGAGATGATTAAACACGCAGCTCAAGATCTCAACTTGATTTATCATGATAGTGATTTGATGATGATTGGAGAAGACTTCTCTTACTACCAAACGGTGAAACCAGGCGGGTTCTTCTTGACTGGTTGCGGTAACGAGCAGAAAGATACAATGCATCCCCATCACAGTCCTTACTTTGATATTGATGAGGCAGCTTTGAAATATGCTTTAAGTACTTTCTTAAAGATTCTTGATTTGGAAAATGTGTTCGATGAAGCGTAAGCGTGATTGTCTTGTGAACGTTTATGTGAATAGAAAAGAATAAGATAGACTTTATCGACAAACTGTGCTATCTTTAAATTAAATAAGGTGCAAGTGCAGCAACACTTACACCCTATAAGCCCGTTTTTAGACGGTGGCTTTTGATGATTATATTACCATTCTAGCCAAAGCTGGAATGGTTTTTAATATTATTTGTCTTTAATATTAACTATCGACACTACTAATCCTATGAAGACTAGAATTAACATTCCAAAGTCTATCATTAGATGTAGTACTTCTCCGATAGGAACCATGGAGGTTCTCCTTTCCAAAGAATGAAGTTAATGCTTTCATAAGCATCACTCTCCTTATAGTAGGTAGGAGTGAAAGGTCCGGAACGCAATGTTCCGGGCCTTTTTAGTTATTTTTAGCCAAAAAAAGAGCCCCCATAAAGGGAGCTCTAAAAAGATATACTCGTTATTATTCTTTGATTTCAGTTACAACGCCTGAACCTACAGTACGTCCACCTTCACGGATTGAGAAACGAGTACCGTCTTCGATAGCGATTGGTGAAATTAATTCAACGTCCATTTCAACGTTGTCACCAGGCATAACCATTTCTGTACCTTCTGGTAAGTTAACTACACCAGTTACGTCAGTAGTACGGAAATAGAATTGTGGACGGTAGTTAGAGAAGAATGGAGTGTGACGTCCACCTTCGTCTTTAGATAATACGTAAACTTCAGCTTTGAATTTAGTGTGTGGTGTGATTGAACCAGGAGCAGCTAATACTTGACCACGTTGAACGTCTTCACGTGCAATACCACGTAATAACGCACCGATGTTGTCACCAGCTTCAGCGTAGTCTAATAACTTACGGAACATTTCTACACCAGTAACAGTTGTTTTTTGTGATTCATCAGCCATACCGATGATTTCAACTTCTTCACCAACTTTGATTTGACCACGTTCAACACGGCCTGTAGCAACAGTACCACGACCAGTGATTGAGAATACGTCCTCAACTGGCATCATGAATGGTTTGTCAGAGTCACGGTCTGGAGTTGGGATGAAGTCGTCAACTGCTTGCATTAATTCTAAGATTTTGTTTTCTTGTTCTTCGTCGCCTTCTAATGCTTTTAATGCAGATCCAGCGATTACTGGTACATCGTCACCAGGGAAGTCGTATTCGCTTAATAAGTCACGAACTTCCATTTCAACTAATTCTAATAATTCTTCGTCGTCTACTTGGTCAACTTTGTTTAAGAATACAACAAGCGCTGGTACACCAACGTTACGTGATAAAAGAATGTGTTCACGAGTTTGTGGCATTGGACCGTCTGCTGCAGATACAACTAAGATACCGCCGTCCATTTGAGCTGCACCAGTGATCATGTTTTTAACATAGTCAGCGTGTCCTGGGCAGTCAACGTGAGCGTAGTGACGTTTGTCAGTTTGGTACTCGATGTGAGCAGTGTTGATTGTGATACCACGTTCTTTTTCTTCTGGAGCGTTGTCAATCATGTCGTAAGATTGAGCTACAGTATCACCATTTTTTGCTAATACAGTTGCGATTGCAGCTGTTAAAGTTGTTTTACCATGGTCAACGTGACCGATAGTTCCGATATTGGCATGTTCTTTTGAGCGATCGAATTTTTCTTTAGCCATTATAGAATCTCTCCTCTTCGATAGAAAATTGTTTGTATTATTTATCTCTCATGACAGTTTCTCACCATCATGAGAATCAGTTCCCTAGGAAGAAACTACCATACGATAGTCTTCCTAGTTCACTGTTGTTTCTAACATAGTTTAAACAAACCTATACAGTTCATTTATAATGCATTTTAACCAAAAAATCAATGCATAAAACTTTGCTCTGCCTAACGAATACAATTCGGAATAAATATGACTTAATTCAGTTGTATTCAGTTATTATTCTGCAGAACCACTGTTTTTCTTGATGATTTCATCAGCGATTGATTTAGGTACTTCTGCATAGTGATCGAAGTACATAGTGTAAGTACCACGACCTTGAGTGTTAGAACGTAATGAAGTTGCGTAACCGAACATTTCAGAAAGTGGTACGAATGCGTTAACGACTTGTGCGTTACCACGTGGTTCCATACCATCTACACGGCCACGACGAGCTGTAACGTCACCCATGATGTCGCCCATGTATTCTTCTGGCATTTCGATTGTAACTTTCATCATTGGTTCTAAGATAACTGGATCACATTTTTTAGCAGCTTCTTTAAGTGCTAATGACGCAGCGATCTTGAAGGCCATTTCAGATGAGTCAACATCGTGGTATGAACCATCAAATAATTTCGCTTTAACGTCGATTAATGGGTATCCAGCTAAGACACCATTTTCCATAGCATCTTGAAGACCTTGTTCAACTGATGGAATGTATTCACGTGGAACTACACCACCAACGATAGCGTTTTCGAATTCGAAACCTGCACCAGTTTCGTTTGGTGTGAATTCGATTTGAACGTCACCGTATTGACCACGACCACCAGATTGACGCGCGAATTTACCTTGAACTGACGCTTGTGTCTTGAATGTTTCACGGTATGAAACCATTGGCGCACCTACGTTACATTCAACGTTAAATTCTTTCTTCATACGGTCAACTAAGATGTCTAAGTGTAACTCACCCATACCGCCGATGATAACTTGTCCAGTTTCGTCGTCAGTATGCGCACGGAATGTTGGGTCTTCTTCTTGTAATTTAACTAAAGCTTGAGTCATCTTATCTTGGTCAGCTTTAGATTTAGGTTCAACTGATAAGTGAATAACTGGTTCTGGGAATTCCATTGATTCTAAGATAATGTCATTCTTCTCACCACATAAAGTGTCACCTGTACCAGTTTCTTTAAGACCTACAGCTGCAGCGATGTCACCAGAGTAAACTGTGTTTAACTCTTCACGGTGGTTCGCATGCATTTGAAGTAAACGACCAACACGTTCACGTTTGTTCTTACTAGAGTTCTTCACGTAAGAACCAGCGTCGAGTGTACCTGAGTACACACGGAAGAATGTTAATTTACCAACGTAAGGGTCACTCATAACTTTGAATGCTAATGCAGCGAATTCTGCATCGTCATCTGCTTTACAAACCACTTCTTCGTCTGGTTCTTCAGCACGGTGACCAACGATTGGTTTAACATCTAATGGTGATGGTAGGTAATCGATAACAGCGTCAAGCATAAGTTGAACACCTTTGTTCTTGAACGCTGAACCACAAAGAACTGGGTAGAATTCTACTTCGTTCGTTGCGTAACGAATTGCTTCTTTCAATTCGTCGATTGAGATTTCTTCGTCACCAAGATATTTTTCCATTAAATCGTCGCTGACTTCTGCAACAGCTTCGATTAATGTAGTACGAGCTTCTTCAGCTCTTTCTTTATGATCTTCAGGGATGTCGATTTCTTCAACATCTGTACCTAAGTCATTGTTGTATTTGTAGCATTTCATCTTAACTAAGTCGATGATTGCTTCGAAGTCGTCTTCTGAACCAATTGGTAATTGAATTGGCGCAGCGTTAGCTTGTAAACGATCATGGATAGTGCTTACTGAGTATTCAAAGTTTGCACCTAATTTGTCCATTTTGTTTACGAACACGATACGAGGAACGCTATAAGTTGTAGCCTGACGCCAAACTGTTTCTGTTTGAGGTTCTACACCTGATTGAGCGTCAAGTACTGTAACCGCACCGTCTAACACACGTAATGAACGTTCAACTTCAACTGTGAAGTCTACGTGTCCAGGTGTGTCGATGATGTTTACACGGTGGTCATTCCATTGAGCAGTAGTGGCAGCTGATGTGATTGTAATACCACGGTCTTGCTCTTGTTCCATCCAGTCCATTTGTGAAGCACCTTCGTGTGTTTCACCAATTTTGTGGATACGGCCAGTATAGTAAAGAATACGTTCAGTCGCAGTTGTCTTACCAGCATCGATGTGAGCCATGATACCGATATTACGAGTCTTTTTTAAACTAAAATCTCTAGCCATGTATTTTTCTCCTTCCAGTATTACTGTGAATAAATACTATCCATATGGCGATGCCCTAAGCACAAGAAGGAATATACTCGTGATATTCACAACTGTCGCTCAGGGTCAATTTAACTATCTTACCAACGATAATGAGCAAATGCTTTGTTGGCTTCAGCCATCTTATGAACGTCTTCACGTTTCTTAACAGCGCCACCTGTGTTGTTAGCAGCATCTAAGATTTCGTTAGCTAAACGCTCTTCCATCGTTTTTTCACCACGAAGACGAGCGTAGTTGACTAACCAACGTAAACCTAATGTAGTACGACGCTCAGGGCGAACTTCTACTGGTACTTGGTAGTTAGAGCCACCTACACGGCGAGCTTTAACTTCTAATACAGGCATGATATTGTCGATAGCTTCTTCGAATACTTCCATTGCATCACGACCAGTACGTTCTTGTACTGTTTCGAATGCAGAGTATAAGATTTTTTGTGCTGTACCGCGTTTACCATCTAACATAATCTTGTTAATTAATTTAGTAACTAATTTAGAATTATGAATTGGATCTGGTAACACGTCTCTTTTTGGTACTGAACCTTTACGAGGCATATTGAGAATCCTCCCTTCCTAGTATAGTCGTAATTTCATTTTTATAATCACGATTTACGCAATCTTAAACTTATTTTTTCTTTTCGTCTTTAGGTTTCTTAGTTCCGTATAATGAACGTCCTTGTCTACGTCCATCAACACCTGAAGTATCAAGTGCACCACGTACGATATGGTAACGCACACCAGGTAAGTCTTTTACACGTCCACCACGTACAAGTACAACACTGTGTTCTTGTAAGTTATGGCCGATACCAGGGATGTATGCGTTAACTTCGATATTGTTAGATAAACGCACACGTGCATATTTACGTAACGCGGAGTTTGGTTTTTTAGGTGTCATAGTACCAACACGAGTACAAACGCCACGTTTTTGTGGTGAGTTTAAGTCAGTAAATCTTTTCTTTTTACTGTTGAAACCTTTATTCAATGCTGGTGAATCTGATACTTTAGATTTGCTTTTTCTTGGTTTGCGCACCAATTGGTTAATAGTTGGCATTGAATGTGTCCTCCTCTCTTGTTTTATAATCCCACACATCCAGGTGGTTCATTTTTGAGTTAAAGAAAATTTAGTAAGACTCAGCTTACTAATTCACTTCAGTAGCGCCACGACTGTAGCATCTACGTTGATACCTACTTGAGATCCTAAAGCATGTTTACTTTCGAAATAGTCAATAGGTATCGCTTTATGATTGATTCTGTTCAACACGTCCGTCAGCAAATAAACTTCGACGTCTTTCGCAATAATCAATGATGTAACTTGGTCTTTATCCAAAGCTTTGAGCGTTTGTTTCAGACCAACAACATAGCGTTGTTTGTTAAAGCGTGCAACTTTTTCATTAGACATTTACATATCCTCCAAAGTTCTGCTTGCATCAACCTTAACAATAATAACATGAGTTACATGTCCCGTCAACACAATTAGTGAATTATATTGGCATCGTTGCTACGTTGTGTCATACTCCATTTATGTTATCAAATACATTTATGAAATTAAACCACTTATAGCAATTTTCTACTAATCAAATTCCTTTCTTTTATCTTAAAATGATTGGTCTAAAATGCAGGCGTTTGTGTTACACTAACTCAAACAGAAAAAGGAGATTTAATCATCATGTATAAAAACTACATTTTCGACTTCGACGGAACGATCGCTGACTCAAGTCAATGCGGTGTTATCGCTACGCAACATGCTTTTAAAAAGCATAACCTCAATATTCCTAGTAAGACGACGATTCAACACTATATGGGTATCCCTATCGAAAAAAGCTTTCCAGAAATGAGCGAACAGCAATTAAGTGAAGAAGCACTCACTCACCTCATCGAAGATTTCAGAGCTGAATATAAAAATGTTGAAAATAAATATTTGACGCTATTCCCAGGCATTGAAGAGATCTTAATCAAATTACGCAACCAAGATATTCATATGTTTATGATATCAAGTAAACATAGTGAAGTGATTGATCGCAACTTAACAATCTTAGGTATTAAAAATTATTTTGAGGAAGTGGTTGACTCTGATAAGGTGGACAACTATAAACCTGATCCAGAAGGCGTCAATTATATTGCGCGTGCACATCAGTTGAATAAGATGGAAACGATTTATATTGGTGATGCTATTTTTGACATTCAAATGGCTAAAGCTGCAGATATTGCTTCTTGTGCTGTCACTTGGGGATCTCATTCTTCTCGTGAGCTGATGAGTCAAAATCCTACATTTATCGTTCATAATGTGAATGACTTACTGACTGAAATCAAATAATCCTGAAAGCATTAAAGCGAAAGAATCGAACGCCGACCTTTCGCTTTTATCATTTACTTATCAATTCCTTTAAAACGTAAAAACAGCAACCCGCGTACGGGCTGCTGTTTTTCTTATATCTTATTCAGTGAATTGAACATCTTCACTTGTCATGTCTGCTTCAGATAAAGTCTTATCGTAATGAACGTCACTGTAACGTCTCATACCTGTACCAGCTGGAATCAATTTACCGATGATAACGTTCTCTTTCAAGCCGAGTAAGTTATCACGTTTACCTTTGATTGCTGCATCTGTAAGTACACGCGTTGTTTCTTGGAATGAAGCTGCTGATAAGAAGCTTTCAGTTTCAAGAGACGCTTTCGTAATACCGAGAAGTACTGGTTTAGCTGTTGCTGGACGTTTACGTTCTTGGAATGCTGCACGGTTTGCGTCAGTAAAGTTGTGAATATCAACAAGTGAACCTGGTAATAAGCCTGTGTCACCTGCTTCGATAATACGAACTTTACGTAACATTTGACGTACCATAACCTCAACGTGTTTGTCGTCGATTTCAACACCTTGCATACGATAAACTTTTTGAACTTCTTTAAGTAAGTAGCTTTCAGTAGCGTTAAGACCTGCTACAGAGAGGTAGTGTTTAGGCTCGATAGAACCTTCTGTTAATACTTCACCACGTGCTACTTCTTGACCTTCTTCGACTTTCAATCTTGAAGTACCTGAAGCGAGGTAGCTTCTTGTTTCGTTGGCACCTTTAATCACGATTTCTTGTTGACGATCTTTCGCAAGTTTAATTTCTTCAACGACACCTTCGATTTCTGTAATCACAGCTTGACCTTTAGGATTACGTGCTTCGAAGATCTCTTGGATACGAGGTAAACCTTGAGTGATGTCACTACCTGCTACCCCACCAGTGTGGAATGTACGCATTGTAAGCTGTGTACCTGGTTCACCGATGGATTGTGCAGCGATGGTACCGACTGCTTCTCCGACTTCAACTTTTTCACCTGTTGCAAGGTTTTTACCATAACAACGTTCACACACGCCGTGACGTGTATTACAAGTGAATGCTGAGCGGATGTACATTTCAGTAATACCTGCATCAACAATCTTCTTAGCTAAATCAGAAGTGATGAGTTCGTCAGGATGAACTAAGATCTCATCTGTTTCTGGATGACGAACTGTTTCTTTAGAGTAACGTCCTTCAATACGTTCTACGAATGGTTCGATCATTTCAGTACCTTCTTTGATATCTGAAACGAGGAGACCACGGTCAGTACCACAATCTTCTTCACGTACGATAACGTCTTGTGCAACGTCAACGAGACGACGAGTGAGGTAACCTGAGTCGGCAGTCTTAAGCGCTGTATCGGCAAGACCTTTACGCGCACCGTGTGTAGAAATGAAGTATTCTAATACGGTTAAACCTTCACGGAATGATGATGTGATAGGCAATTCGATGATCTTACCAGATGGTGCTGCCATCAGACCACGCATACCTGCAAGCTGAGTGAAGTTAGATGCGTTACCACGGGCACCAGAGTCACTCATCATGAAGATAGGGTTCGTCTTTTCAAGTGATTGCATTAATTCGCCTTGGATCTTGTCTTTGGCATTTGTCCAAATTTCAACTACGGCGTTGTAACGTTCATCTTCTGTGATTAAACCACGGTTATATTGTTTTGTTACACGTTCAACTAACGCTTCACTTTCGTCCAAGATCTCTTGTTTGTCAGGAAGAACCACGATGTCAGATACACCGACAGTAATACCTGCTTTAGAAGAGAATTTGAAACCAAGGTCTTTCATTCGGTCAAGCATCATAGATGTATCAGTGATGCTGAAACGATTGAAGACTTCAGCGATGATATTACCTAAGAAGCTCTTGTTGAATGGTTCAACGAGTTCTTTATCATCGAAGTATTCTTTCAATCCGCCTTCGCCAAGTTGAGCTGGATCTACGAAGTATTTATCTGGTGTACGTACTTCGAGGTTCTCTTGACTTGGTTCGTTAATGTAAGCGAATGAATCTGGAATGATTTCGTTAAAGATAATCTTACCTACTGTAGTAGTTAAGATCTTTCTATTTTGTTCTTCAGTGAATGTTGGGTTGTTGAATGAGCTAGCGTGTACACCGATACGTGAATGTAGATGTACATAACCGTTAGCATATGCTTTAAGCACTTCGTTAGCGTCATTAAAGATTTGACCTGTATTCACTGCTTCTTTACGTTCTAACGTAATATAATAGTTACCTAATACCATGTCTTGAGATGGTGTAACAACTGGTTTACCATCTTTAGGGTTTAGGATGTTTTGAGCAGCAAGCATGAGCATACGTGCTTCGGCTTGTGCTTCTTTAGATAATGGAACGTGAACCGCCATTTGGTCACCGTCGAAGTCAGCGTTATAAGCTGTTGTTGCGAGTGGGTGAAGACGAATTGCACGACCTTCTACTAATGTTGGTTCGAACGCTTGGATACCGAGTCTGTGTAATGTTGGCGCACGGTTTAAGAGTACTGGGTGCTCTTTGATAACATCTTCAAGGACATCCCATACTTCGTCGTCCATACGTTCAATCTTACTTTTAGCATTTTTAATATTCGTTGCGATTTCGCGTTGAACAAGCTCTTTCATCACAAATGGTTTGAAGAGTTCAAGTGCCATTTCTTTAGGTAGACCACATTGATACATCTTAAGGCTTGGTCCTACTGCGATAACCGAACGACCTGAGTAGTCTACACGTTTACCGAGCAAGTTCTGACGGAAACGTCCTTGCTTACCTTTAAGCATATGTGAAAGTGATTTCAATGGACGGTTACCTGGACCAGTTACTGGACGGCCACGACGACCGTTGTCGATAAGTGCGTCGACAGCTTCTTGTAGCATACGTTTCTCGTTCTGAACGATGATGCCAGGTGCGCCTAAGTCTAATAGACGTTTCAAACGGTTGTTACGGTTGATGACACGACGATATAAATCGTTCAAGTCACTTGTCGCGAAACGACCACCATCTAATTGAACCATTGGACGAATTTCAGGTGGAATAATTGGAAGAACGTCCAAGATCATCCATGCAGGATTATTGCCTGAGTTTCTAAATGATTCAACGACTTCAAGACGTTTGATCGCACGAGTTAAACGTTGACCTGTAGCTGATTCTAACTCGTCACGTAATGCTTTAAGTTCACCGTCTAAGTCAATTTCGTCAAGTAGATCTTGGATACCTTCAGCACCCATTTTCGCTACGAATTGACCTGGATATTTATCGTAATATTCTCTGTACTCTGCCTCAGAGAGTAAAGATTTCTTCTCTAAACCAGTTGGACCTGGGTCTACTACAACGTATGAAGCAAAGTAGATTACTTCTTCAAGTGCGCGTGGAGACATATCTAATAATAGACCCATGCGACTTGGAATACCTTTGAAGTACCAAATATGTGATACAGGTGCTGCAAGTTCGATGTGACCCATTCTTTCACGACGAACTTTAGATTTCGTTACTTCTACACCACAGCGGTCACATACCATACCTTTGTAGCGTACACGTTTGTACTTACCACAACTACATTCCCAGTCTTTCGTAGGTCCGAAGATTCGCTCACAGAATAGACCGTCTTTCTCTGGTTTTAAAGTACGATAGTTAATTGTTTCTGGCTTTTTAACTTCACCGAAAGACCAAGAACGAATCTTTTCAGGTGAAGCAAGTCCTATTTTCATGTAATGGAAATTATTTACATCAATCAAGGAGCCTACCTCCTTCAATATAGATTAGCTGTGCAAATTGATTGATTCCTCATTTATCTCGGATCGTTCATTTCTAACCCATGCGCTAGAGTAGCAAGTGATGTCGTTAAATCAGGCTTGCTAGCTCTAACGTCAAAGTGGTTAGTCAATGAAGCTTTCTTTAACTTATTTAAGTGACAATTAATCAGGCTTTTGAGATTCTGGAGCAGATTTTTGTTGTAAATCGACTTTGCGTTCAGCAACTTCTTCATCTTCGTTGTCATGCATGTCGATTTCGTTATTCTGTTCATCCATAATCTTAACATCAAGACCTAAACTTTGTAATTCTTTCATCAATACGCGGAATGATTCAGGAACGCTTGGTTTAGTGATGTTCTCACCTTTTACAATAGACTCGTATGTCTTAACACGGCCTACTGTGTCATCTGATTTGTAAGTCAAGATTTCTTGAAGTGTATAAGCAGCACCGTATGCTTCAAGTGCCCATACCTCCATCTCACCAAAGCGTTGACCACCGAATTGAGCTTTACCACCGAGTGGTTGTTGCGTAACGAGTGAGTAAGGTCCAGTAGAACGAGCATGAAGTTTGTCGTCTACCATGTGAGCAAGTTTAAGCATGTACATAACACCGACAGAAATACGGTTGTCGAACGGTTCACCTGTACGACCATCGTAAAGCACTGTCTTACCGTCACGTGCCATACCTGCTTCTTCAATTGTTGACCACACGTCATCGTCGTTCGCACCATCAAATACTGGTGAAGCAACGTGAATACCTAAGTTCTTAGCAGCCATACCTAAGTGTAGCTCTAATACTTGTCCGATATTCATACGTGATGGTACACCGAGTGGGTTTAACATGATGTCAATAGGACGACCATCAGGTAAGTAAGGCATATCTTCTTCAGGAACAATCTTAGAAATAACACCTTTGTTACCGTGACGACCACACATCTTGTCACCTACGTGAATCTTACGTTTCTGAACGATATAAACACGTACGAGTTGGTTAACACCTGGAGATAATGTGTCATCTCCTTCTTCGCGGTTAAAGACTTTAACATCTAACACGATACCGCCTGCACCGTGTGGTACACGTAATGAAGTATCACGAACTTCACGTGCTTTTTCACCAAAGATAGCGTGTAATAGGCGCTCTTCGGCAGTAAGTTCTGTCACACCTTTAGGCGTTACTTTACCTACTAAGATATCTCCATCTTTAACTTCTGCACCAACATAAACGATACCGCGTTCGTCGAGATTCTTAAGTGCATTCTCTGAAACGTTTGGAATGTCACGAGTAATCTCTTCAGGTCCGAGTTTCGTATCGCGTGCTTCAGATTCATATTCTTCAATGTGGATAGAAGTGTAAACGTCATCTTTAACTAAACGTTCACTCATGATTACGGCGTCCTCGTAGTTATAACCATCCCAAGTCATGAAACCTACAACGACGTTACGTCCAAGTGCCATCTCACCGAGTTCCATAGATGGACCATCAGCTAAGATTTCACCTTTGTCTACGATATCTCCAGTAGAGATAATTGGACGTTGGTTATAGCAAGTACCTGAGTTTGAACGTTTGAATTTCGCTAATGGATAACGGTCTACTTCGCCTTCGTACTCTTGACCGTCTTCTTCGATTAAGCGACGAACGAGTACTTGGTTAGATTCAACATGTTCTACGCGACCTCTATGTCTTGCGATAATCGCAGCACCAGAGTCACGTGCAGCAACGTGTTCCATACCTGTACCAACGAATGGTGATTCAGGATTCATCAATGGTACCGCTTGACGTTGCATGTTCGCACCCATTAATGCACGGTTAGAGTCGTCGTTCTCTAAGAATGGGATACATGCTGTAGCTGCTGAAACAACCTGTTTAGGAGATACGTCCATGTAGTCCATTTTTTCTTTCGCCATAACAGTGTTGTTACCGCGGAAACGACAAACAACTTCATCGTCTAAGAAGCGACCTTCTTCGTCAGTACGAGAGTTCGCTTGAGCCACTACATAGCTATCTTCTTCATCAGCAGTGAGATAGTCGATTTGATCAGTAATCGCATTCTTTTCAATATCTACTTTACGGTATGGTGTTTCAATGAAACCAAACTCATTCACACGCGCATAACTAGATAATGAGTTGATTAAACCGATGTTTGGTCCCTCTGGTGTCTCGATTGGACACATACGACCGTAGTGAGAATAGTGTACGTCACGTACTTCCATTTGAGCACGTTCACGAGTTAAACCACCAGGTCCTAAAGCAGAAAGACGACGTTTATGCGTCAACTCAGCTAATGGGTTAGCTTGGTCCATGAATTGTGATAATTGAGAGCTACCAAAGAATTCTTTGATAGATGCAATCACTGGACGGATGTTGATGAGTTGTTGTGGAGTGATTGAATCTGTATCTTGGATTGACATTCTTTCACGTACAACACGTTCCATTCTTGATAGACCGATACGGAATTGGTTCTGTAGTAGTTCACCTACTGAACGTAGACGACGGTTACCTAAGTGGTCGATATCGTCAGTGAAACCAATACCATTCAATAAGTTGAAGAAGTATGACATTGATGAAATGATGTCAGCTGGCGTAATGCATTTCACTTCTGAGTCAGGGAACGCATTACCGATTAATGTCGTTGTACGACCTTCTTCATCATTAGGTACGTAGACTTTGATAGATTGAATTTCAACTGGCTCATCTACGATACTATCTTCTAAATCGTAAACTTCACTGTTCGCATTAGATTCTAATACGTCCATAATTTCTTCTAATTTACGACGATCTACGACAGTGCCTTCTTCTGCTACGATTTCGCCAGATTCAGTGTCTACGATAGGTTCTGCTAATTTTTGATTAAATAAGCGATGTTTTAAGTGTAATTTCTTGTTAGCTTTATAACGTCCTACGCTTGCTAAGTCATAACGTTTCGGATCGAAGAAACGTGAGTAAAGAAGACTCTTAGCATTTTCAACTGTAGGTGGTTCACCTGGGCGTAAACGTTCATAAATTTCAAGTAGCGCTTGGTCTGTGTTCTCAGTACCATCTTTCTCTAAAGTGTTACGTAAGTATTCACTATCGCCAAGTAAATCGATAATTTCTTGGTCTGATGAGAATCCAATAGCACGTAATAGTACTGTCAATGGAAGCTTTCTCGTTCTGTCGATACGCACGTATACGACATCTTTCGCGTCTGTTTCATACTCTAACCAAGCACCACGGTTAGGAATGATTGTCGCATCGTAGTTTGTGCGTCCGTTCTTATCAATCTTCTCATTAAAGTAAACGGATGGTGAACGAACAAGTTGAGATACGATAACACGTTCAGCACCATTGATAATAAACGTACCTGTATCTGTCATTAATGGGAAGTCACCCATGAAGACTTCTTGTTCTTTCACTTCGCCTGTTTCTTTGATAATCAAGCGCACTTTAACACGAAGAGGTGCGGCATATGTTGCATCACGGTTCTTAGATTCTTCTAAATTGTATTTAGGTTCTCCAAGACGATAATCTACGAATTCGAGAGATAGATTACCTGTAAAGTCTTCGATTGGTGAAATGTCGCGGAACATTTCAAGTAACCCTTCTTGTAAGAACCAATCATAAGATTTCGTTTGGATTTCGATTAAGTTAGGTAGTTCGAGTACCTCTGATATTCTTGCGTAGTTTCTACGTTTACGATGTCTTCCATATTGGACAAATTGACCTGCCAAACAGATTCACCCCTCAAAAATTGTGTGTCCACGTTCAATATCTTTGCTAACATGATTAGACAAAAAGAAAACGGTAGCATTTCTGATGACACCATTTTCTGTTGAACCTATTAGCAATTTACTTTGTTATTTTATACGTAAAAGTACACACTTATTGAACATAAATTTTAACATTCTATAACTATATCAGAACAAGGCGTCTAAATCAACCTTTTGAGCTCTTTAATATATAATAACCCTTGCTTTTGTCAAGCACTTCGACGTTGCCAAATACAGCTTTCATCTTCTTCTTAGCGGATGCCATTCCCTGTTTTTTCTGAATCACGACAAACAACGCCCCACCAGTCACTAACGTACGATTTGCATCTTCGAGAATGCGATGTACAACCGTCTTACCTGCACGGATAGGCGGGTTCGTAACGACATAGTCTTGACTATCATCAGCAATATCAGAAAGCCCATCACTATAATGCACCGTTACGTTGTCTAGTTGATTTGACTGCGCATTCTTTTTCGCGAGTTCAAGCGCACGCTGATTAACATCGACGAGTGTAACTGAATCATGTGGTGCGACTTGTGCAAGCATCAACCCGATAGGTCCATAACCACAACCCACATCCACGATGCGTTTCGTCGGACCCGGTGTATGATCTTTCAGAAACGTACGTACGAGTAAATCAGATCCGAAATCGATCTTCCCTTTCGAGAAGACGCCGGAATCCGTAACTAACTTCAAGTTGTAGCGTTTATAAGTATAGGTAAAATGGGTAATGTCGCTCTTCACATCAGGACGTTCATCATAATAATGGCTCATGGTTGCACCTCTTTTAGTACTTTCTCAAGTGTTTACTAATAATACAAAACCCCGTTATCTCAATAACGGGGTTTTCATTTCTCAAAGTGTCAGACTAGAAATATTCTTGTTTCAGATTGAGTAGAACTACTCAGCTTGCAAGCATCTCTTGCCTGCACTCTGCGAATTCTGTTAAGTCGTATTTAAAATCTCTTAGGAGATTTCGAAGACGTACGGGCAGCAGAATTATTTTAATTCTACTGAAGCACCTACTTCTTCTAATTGTTCTTTAAGTTTTTCAGCTTCTTCTTTAGGTAAAGCTTCTTTGATTACTTTAGGAGCGCCGTCTACTAATTCTTTAGCGTCTTTTAATCCTAAGCCAGTTGCTTCTTTAACAGCTTTAACAACTTTGATCTTAGAAGAACCAGCAGAAGTTAATTCAACATCAAATTCTGTTTTTTCTTCTGCAGCGTCGCCGCCACCTGCTGCACCGCCAGCTGCTACTGGAGCTGCTGCAGTTACACCAAATTCTTCTTCAATTGCTTTAACTAAATCGTTTAATTCTAATACTGACATTTCTTTAATTGCTTCAATGATTTGTTCTTGATTAGCCATTATTTTATTCCTCCATTTTTAAAAGTTTTTCACGAAAAGATATATGTCTCTTCGTCTTAGATTAAATTGAAACGTTTATGCTTGAAACGCTATTATTCAGCGCTTTCTCCTTCTTCTTCGCGAGATTCACCCACAGCTTTAACTGCATAAGCGAAGTTGCGTACTGGTGCTTGTAATACTGAAAGAAGCATAGATACAAGACCGTCGTGAGATGGTAAAGAACCAACAGTTTTAACTTCATCTGCTGAGATTAAGCTTCCATCCATGATACCTGTCTTAATTTCGATAGCGTCGTGTTCTTTAGCGAAACCTGCGATAACTTTCGCTGGTGCAACAACATCTTCAGTTGATGTAGCTACAGCAGTTGGTCCTACTAAGAACTCGTCTAAACCATCGATACCAGCTTGTTCTGCTGCACGGCGTAACATAGTGTTTTTGTAAACTTTGTACTCAACACCTGCTTCACGTAATTGTTTACGTAATTCAGTTACTTCTGCAACAGTTAATCCACGGTAGTTGATGAAGACAGTTGAAACTGAGTTTTCCAATTGTTCAGCAATCTCAGTTACATGTTGTTTTTTAGCTTCAATAATTGCAGACATTCAGACACCTCCATTTTTAAAAGTTTTGGTGCTTTTTTATCTTGAGTTATGTACAGAAACTCAATAAAAAAAGCACTTTCTACCCACGGCAAAAAGTGCTTGAAACTTTCATTAATCACGTTCAAGTCAATTTTAGCCTCGGTAGGATAAATTTTTAAGTTATTTCTAACTCCTACTGTCTTAGGTAAAATAATCACACTAACCAATATAACGGTTAGCACATAGTTTGTCAATAATTATTTTCATAAAATGTATTTAGCGTAAAAACAACAGGCTAAGCACGGAAGCACTAGCCTGTTGTAATGATTTATAATTATAGTTTGAAGCTTGAAGTATCAACTTTGATACCAGGGCCCATAGTTGTTGTAACGTTTACTGATTTGAAGTAAGTACCTTTAGAAGAAGATGGTTTCGCTTTAGTTAACACATCTTGTAAAGTTCTAAAGTTCTCAACTAATTTATCAGTATCGAATGATGCTTTACCGATTGAAGCATGTACGATACCTGCTTTTTCAGCACGGTATTCAACTTTACCTGCTTTGATTTCTTCTACGGCTTTTTTAACATCCATAGTTACTGTGCCTGTTTTAGGGTTTGGCATTAAGCCTTTAGGTCCTAATACACGACCTAATTTACCAACTTCGCCCATCATGTCAGGTGTAGCAACAACTACGTCAAAGTCAAACCAACCTTGTTGGATCTTACTTACGTATTCAGATTCACCTACGAAATCTGCACCTGCTTCTTCAGCTTCTGTTGCTTTGTCACCTTTTGCGAATACTAATACACGTTGAGATTTACCAGTTCCGTTTGGAAGCACAACAGCGCCACGGATTTGTTGGTCGTTCTTACGTGTATCAATACCTAAACGGAACGCTACTTCTACTGACGCATCGAAGTTAGCAATGTTCGTTTCTTTAGCTAATTCAATCGCTTCTTCAACACTGTAGTGCTTTTGGCGATCTACTTTTTCAGCTACTTCTTGATACTTTTTACTTTTTTTAGCCATTTCGTTTTCCTCCTTTAGTGGTTTTAGCGGAATTTCCTCCCACATTTGAGAATGAGCAATCAATCTATCATGCGTTGATTGTCACATTCTAGTTAGGATGACGTGTTTCTCGTTGTTGTTCACTAGGAGAACAACTTTCGCATATAGGTCATACCTAACGTGTGATGTTCAGTGTTTCGTTCTAAACATCTGAGAGCAGACGACAAGCTACATATCTATGCGCTAACCTGCGTGTTTGCTATCGGGTTAGTGTCTCTCACTATGCCTTTCACTTAAGGATAGTGTTCTTCTGATAGCTGCCATCTGCTTCTATCTTCATATCAATTTCATTTCAATAATTATTCTACTACGATACCCATACTACGGGCAGTACCTTCAACAATACGCATAGCTGCTTCTTCACTAGCTGCGTTTAAGTCTTGCATTTTAGTGTTAGCAATTTCGCGTACTTGATCTTTAGTTACTGTAGCAACTTTGTTTTTGTTAGGTTCGCCTGAACCTTTTTCAATTCCAGCTGCTTTTTTAAGTAGTACTGGCGCAGGTGGTGTCTTAGTTACAAATGTGAATGAACGGTCTTCATACACTGTAATTTCTACCGGAATAATTAATCCTGCGTCCTCTTGCGTACGTGCGTTGAATTCCTTACAGAATCCCATGATGTTCACACCTGCTTGACCTAATGCTGGACCAACTGGTGGTGCTGGGTTTGCTTTACCTGCAGGAATTTGTAATTTAACTACTTTTTCTACTTTTTTAGCCACGATGTGCACCTCCTTGATATCGTGATGTGGTCATAGGACTGAGTTTTGCCCTCCCACTCTATACATTTCGTGACGAAATGTAGCGCTCTAAAAGCGCGACCACAGTATTATAACATCAACACTAAATAAAAATCAATAGCTATTTAGTGTTGATGTGTTCTCTTTAAATATTATAACTTTTCAATTTGATCAAATTCGACTTCAACTGGCGTCTCTCTTCCGAACATGTCTACAAGCACAGTCAGTTTAAACTTGTCCGCTTCAACCTCTTCAACTTCACCTAATTGGTTCGCAAATGGACCTGAAGTGATACGAACTTGTTCGCCGACTTCAACTTCGACATCGATTGTCTTCTCGTTCATGCCCATTTGTTTCAAGATGAAACGCGCTTCTTCTGGTAGCAACGGATTAGGCTTAGAACCTGCACCGGCAGAACCGACGAAGCCAGTTACACCAGGTGTGTTTCTCACAACATACCATGAACGATCCGTCATGATAAGTTCAACGAGCACATAACCCGGGAATGTCTTCTTCGTTTGGGTCTTCGCTTTACCGTCTTTGATTTGTGTTTCCTCTTCTTCAGGTATGACAACTCTAAATATTTGTTCTGTCATATTCATCGATTCAACACGTTTTTCTAAATTTTTCTTTACTTTATTCTCATAACCAGAATAAGTATGTACTGCATACCAACGCTTTGCGCCAACTTCTTCAGACATGTCGTCACTCCTAACTATTTAATTAACTCTATTACTTGTTTAATTCCAATATCTAATACAAAGAAGAACACTAAGAAGAATACTACTGTTGAAACAACGATGACAGTGTATTTAAACAATTCTTCTTTCGTTGGCCAACTCGTTTTTTCCATTTCAGACTTAACGCCTTGGAAGAAATTCTCTTTTTTAGCCATAACGAAACCTCCATATCCACTATATTATCGCGTAGTTACATTGACTCACATCTCGGAGATTACTTCCGCATCTTTAGAATCTCCATCATTCATGTTCTATATCGTCTCTTTATCTTTCGTATACAACACGCTTTAACATCACTTTGATTCTTTGTGAAGTGTATGTGCATTACATCGAGGACAGAATTTCTTCAACTCTAAACGAGTTTGTCGATCACTCGTCTTATGCACGTTGTAGTTCCTTGAACCACATACTTCACAACTGAGTGGAACTTTATTCAATAATCTCACCTTGCTCATTATAATACCAGTATACTATACCTAAGAAATATTGAAATTGTCAAACTTCACCTAACTTGTAACGCATAGCTTATAAATGCTTCTAAACTCTATTATAACAGCCTCACACCACTTATTTTACCACTCTCAAACATCTATTCTAAACGGCAGGAATTCTCCATCCACTTATACTTTCAGACTTTATCTCTCATTGTTACAAGCGCCTCTCTCAACTTGCTCTTAGCCCGATGGATCGCGTTGTAAATCGCTTTATGGTCTTTATTTAATAACTTTGCTATTTCTGCGATCTCAAAACCTTGAAGTATGAAGTAAATCACAGCGCGTTCGATGCGACTCAAAGCTTCGATGTGTTGGACAAGCTCTGCTCGCTCTGATCCAGCTGTAATAAGTGTCACGACAGGATTCTGAGTTGCCACTTCTTGATATTCAATACGTCGGTCGTTGATTAAACTTTCCTGTCTTATTTCGCATTTAAGGGCGTAGCGTAGATAATCGTTCTTTACCGACTTCACAACCTTCCTCACATAGTGATCGAGAGGCTGCCGATCTTTAAATTCAAAGTGCGGAATCACTCTCAATAACTTGAGCATCGTTTCTTGATACAAATCCTCTTTGTCCACTTGAGGCATGCGATAACACCGCAGTTGTGCATGGACGATTTCATGAAGGCGTGGGTAATAGAATTCAAACTGTTGTTGTTCTTTCAATGTTAATGGCGTATCAATTGTGGAAGTCTTAAGGGGAATCTTTCTTGGGGTCATAGCCTCTGTCCTTTCGTTGAAGTAAAGCTATGATAGCCGATTCCCTTTTAAAAAATCAATCCCACAAAATCAGTCATTTCCACGGTGTCCACGTCTGATTTTCTCAAATTCTTCAAGAATTTCATTCGAGAGGTGAATTCGTGTACGTGGCTTCTCTTCACTATAGCCTTTGAGCGATTTAGACACCTCTATTTCGTTCTCTTTCAGATTGCGCCACATCTCTCTCGAGGATATACGGTAGGCACCTGCACCAAAGATTGCGTGTTGCTCACTCATATCACTCGTCACTACTGTAATATGGCGCGTATGTTTATCGTACAAGTCATACACATAACGTTCAATAAAGCTATCAGCCGTTTCTTTCTCTTTAGTAAACACGGTCTTCACGCCATGATAGATGTGCTCGTTCTCAACACCTGCTTGCTCGTAAGCATCGAACACACAGACAATCTCATCCGCCACGACTGCATTGTAATTCGCAATGGCAATCAACAACTGTTCACGCGCTTCCTCAAGATTCTCTTTTGCTAAACGACTCAGCTCTTTCGAATAACCGATCATGTTGTAGCCGTCTATGATGAGGTAGCGGTCTTTCATGAGTCTGCTCCGATATCGTGTCGTTTACGATAGACCTCATACATCATTAAGCTTGCTGCTACTGATGCATTTAAACTGTTCACGTGGCCTACCATCGGAATCTTGATATAGAAGTCGCATTTGTCCTTCACTAATCGGCTCATCCCTTGTCCTTCGCTGCCAATCACGATTGCGAGTGACATGTTCGCATCCATTTGTCGATAATCGGTAGCATTATCCGCTTCAGTGCCAACCACCCAATAGCCTTGGTCTTTCAACACTTCAATCGTTTGTGCCAAGTTCGTCACACGTATGACAGGCACGTGTTGAATAGCTCCTGTAGAGGCTTTAGCTACAGTTTGCGTCAACGAGACAGAGCGGCGTTTCGGGATGATGATACCATCCACGCCACTCGCATCTGCTGTTCTCAATATGGATCCTAAGTTATGTGGATCCTCTAAGCCATCGAGTATGAGCACAGTAGATAAATCGTCTCGTGATGCTTGTTGCGCTAAGAAATCATCGAGCGGTGTATATTCGTATGGTGCTACGATTGCAGCGACGCCTTGATGAGGTGCATCTGCAAGTTGGTCTAATTTAGATTTAGGAACTTGCTGTACTACTAATTTATGAGATTTTGCTTTTTTTAAAATGTCATTTAATTGTTGTTTCTTTGCACTATCTTGTACCAATATTTTATTTATCGCATGGCCTGAAGTGATTGCTTCTTTAACGGCATGACGACCTACAATGACTATCTCTTCCACCTCGTCACTTCCTTTCATTAACGATGTCTATAATGTGGTCAAGCAATGATGAGAGTCGTGTTTCTTCTTGCTCTAAATAGAGGTAGCCGAGCACTGCTTCCAACCCGGAACTCTTACGGTAGGTTTGAATATCTGTATTCTTAGCTTTCGTATGACTTTTAGCATTACGGCCTCTACGCATAATATCTTGTTCTTCTTCAGTTAGATAATCTTCTTCCATTAAGTAATCTAACGTTTGCGCTTGGCTCTTAGCTGAAACATAGCGTTTCGCTACTTGGTGTAAACGATGTGGCTTACTTTGTAATTTGAGTACGATGTAAGTACGCACATGCTGATCGAGTACAGCATCACCGAGATACGCAAGTGTCAGTGGATTGAGTAGCTTAGCTTTCATCATTTACCTCGTTTATAACGTACGCCTTGAGGTGTGTCTTCAAGAATAATGTTCTGAGCTTTCAATTCATCGCGAATCTCGTCTGCGCGCGCAAAGTTTTTAGCCTTACGTGCTTCCTCACGTTCTTCAATCAACGCTTCGATATCTGCATCAAGCAATGCTTCTGACTCTTTACCTTTTAATGGTACGCCTAACACATCACTAAATATTTCGTTAACCTCCATGAGACGTGCAATCACACGTGTAGACGTTGTTTGTTCAAGTAGGTATTTATTCGCTAATTTCGCCAAGTCATACCAAGCTGTAATCGCATTGGCAGTGTTAAAGTCGTCATCCATGACCGTTTCGAAATTGTTTAAAATGGCATCGATTTCAGTTAAGTAATGTTCTTGATCTTCCACATTCGTCGTCAATTCTGCACGTTCTTCAAGTGCTTGGTAACTATTACGAATACGCTCTAAACCTTTACGCGCGGCATCTACAAGTTCTAAATCATAGTTGATAGGACTGCGGTAATGCACACTAATCATGAAGAAACGGAGCACATCTGGATCAATCTCTTTGATGATATCGTGTACGAGTACGAAGTTGCCTAAAGACTTACTCATCTTCTCGTTGTTGATATTGATGAAACCATTATGCATCCAATAATTAGCGAATGGCGCATGGTTATGTGCTTCAGATTGAGCAATTTCGTTCTCATGGTGAGGAAATTGTAAATCTGTTCCACCTGCGTGAATGTCGATCGTTGCGCCTAGCTCATGATACGCCATTACAGAACATTCAATATGCCAGCCTGGACGACCTTTGCCGAATGGGCTATCCCAGCTGATTTCACCTGGTTTCGCTTCTTTCCATAAAGTGAAGTCTAAGGCGTCTTCTTTCGCTTCACCTGACTCGATACGCGCACCGACCTTCAAGTCATCGATAGATTGATGGCTTAACTTACCATAATCTTTAAATTGACGTGTTCTAAAGTACACATCTCCATCACTTTCGTAGGCATAACCTTCATCTACGAGTTGTTGGATAAATTCAATGATATCGTCCATGTGATTCATGACACGTGGATTAGAAGTAGCTTTTTTAACATTTAAAGCACCGATATCTTCGTAAAATGCATCGATGAAACGATCTGCAATTACCGGAACAGGTTCATTGAGTTCGTGTGAACGTTTAATCAATTTGTCGTCTACGTCTGTAAAGTTTGAAACGTACTCCACTTCGTAGCCACGATATTCAAAATAACGACGCACCACGTCATAGTTAATTGCTGGACGTGCATTGCCGATATGAATGTAGTTGTAAACAGTCGGACCACATACGTACATCTTCACTTTTCCTGGTTCAATCGGTTTGAATGTCTCTTTCTGGCGTGTCAGCGTATTATATAATGTAATCATCTTGTATCTCTCCATTTTTAGTTTTCTCGAGTTGCTTTTCTAACTGCTTAAGTTGCTCGTAAATAGGGTCAGGCAAGTTGCGGTGATCAAATGTCTTACCGATACGACGGCCATCTTGTTTCACTACATGACCCGGAATACCTACTACTGTAGAGTAACTTGGCACAGGGCGAAGTACAACGGAATTCGCACCAATATTAACGTTAGAATCTACTTTAATATTGCCTAATACTTTAGCCCCTGCAGCAATAAGTACGTTGTCACCGATGTCAGGGTGACGTTTCCCCTTCTCTTTACCAGTACCACCGAGCGTAACACCTTGATAAATCGTCACGTTGTCACCGATGCGGCAAGTTTCACCAATAATCACACCCATACCATGGTCGATAAACAAGCGTCGACCTATTTGAGCGCCTGGATGGATTTCAATTCCTGTAAAGAAGCGTGAAATCTGCGAAATTAAGCGCGCTGTGACATACTTCTCTTTTTTGTAAAACCAATGCGCAACCAGATGGCTCCACACTGCATGCAGTCCTGGATAAGACATCACTACTTCAAAAGTTGTTCGTGCAGCCGGGTCTTGTTCGAAAACCATTTTCACGTCGTCTCTCATTCTCTTTATAACTTTAAACACGTCAAATTCCTCCCCTTGTAAGAAAAGCACCCCTAACAAATATGTTAGAGGTGCTATGCACGGTTCCACTCTTTTTAAATGTGAGCTATGACGAGTCTGGACATGACTAAAAGATATTTCAAGCGTGACTTTCGGCTATCTCAAATGCCAAGTTCTATTAATGTTCCAGGCTCACTCACAATTTCTCTCTTCAATGGTATTTAGTTTCATTCACAGAGGTGCATTCCGTCAAGTTCGAGTGATATGCTCACAGCAACCGCATACTCTCTGGACACTCGTATCATACTGCTTAACTTGCGTACTTAGCCTCTGCACGTTAAACGCTCAATGATGCTGATATCTTGTTTAAAGCAACTAACAAGTTTACTGAGACTACTTACATCGTCTTATCTCTATAAACATTTGCTAGCTTTAGTACAATCATAGGTAATTTAGCACTTAATTTCAAGAAGAATAATCGGTCTTCTTGAAGCTTTTTAGCCATCTATGCGAGTTACCTCACTCTTGTAGCATCACGTCTTATAAATAAGCTTTTAAGCGATTCAATACTTTATCTTTACCTAGTACTTCCATCGTATTTGGTAATTCTGGTCCATGCATTTGGCCAGTTACCGCAACACGAATTGGCATAAAGAGTTGTTTACCTTTGATGCCTGTTTCTTTCTGAACAGCTTTGATTGATTTCTTAATGTCAGCCGCTTCAAACGGTTCAAGTTCTTCTAATTTACCATATAAATGACTCATCAATTCAGGAACTTGTTCACCATTAACTACCTCTTGTTCTTCTTCACCCAACTCTTGCTCGTCACGGAAGAACATTTCAGAAAGTGGCACAATTTCGCCTGCGTAACTCATTTCTTTTTGGTAAAGCGCTACGAGTTTGCGACCCCAATCAAGATCTTCTTCTGATGGCTCTTCAGGAAGCAAGTTAGCTTTGATCAGGTGTGGCAATGCCAATTCAAAGACTGTTTCAGTGTCTTTCTGTTTCATATATTGGTTGTTCACCCATGCTAATTTCTGTTTGTCGAAAAATGCAGGTGATTTAGATAAGCGTTTTTCATCAAAGATTTTAATAAACTCTTCTTTAGAGAAAATTTCTTCTTCACCTTCAGGAGACCAACCTAATAATGTGATGAAGTTGAATAATGCTTCAGGTAAGTAACCTAAATCACGATATTGCTCGATAAATTGCAAGATTTGGCCGTCACGTTTACTTAACTTCTTACGTTCTTCATTAACGATAAGTGACATGTGACCGAAACGTGGTGGTTCCCAACCGAAAGTATCATAAATCATCAATTGTTTAGGTGTGTTAGAAATGTGGTCGTCACCTCGAATGACATCTGAAATTTCCATGTAGTGATCATCAATAGCTACCGCAAAGTTGTACGTTGGTACGCCATCTTTCTTCACGATAACCCAGTCACCGATGTTGTTAGAATCAAATTCGATGTCACCTTTAACCATATCTGTAAATTTAAAAGTACGGTCTTTTGGCACACGGAAACGGATAGAAGGTTGACGTCCTTCCGCTTCAAACTGTTGTCTTTGCTCTTCAGTTAAATGTGCATGCTGACCACCGTAACGAGGCATTTCACCGCGAGCGATTTGCGCTTGGCGTTCTTCTTCTAACTCTTCTTCAGTCATGTAACATTTGTACGCTTTATCTTCATCTAACAATTGTTGGATGAGCGGGTTGTAAATTTCAGCACGTTCAGATTGACGATAAGGACCGTGACCTTTGTCTTTATCTACAGATTCGTCCCAATCGATACCTAACCATTTTAAGTTATCGAATTGAGATGATTCACCATCTTCTAAATTACGTTTGCTGTCCGTATCTTCAATACGAATCACGAAATCACCATCATAGTGGCGGGCAAACAAATAGTTGAATAATGCAGTTCTCGCATTACCAATATGCAAGTAACCTGTTGGACTTGGTGCGTATCTAACTCTTACGCGATTACTCATTCCATTCACTCCTGTAAAAGATTTTTAAACCATGTAATGAATCTGGGACAATATTAAACGATACTCATTTTTCAATAGCGATGTTTTAAACATCATATACTAATCTAATTTAACGTCCCAAATGCTTTCTAACTAAGATTCACAATTTCTATTTCCATAATACATTGTCGTTGATTATTGATTTGAGAAAGCATACGTCTAATTTGTGGACAAAGTAGACATTCGATAATTATTGTAGCACTTAATATGCTGTAATGATAACCCCTAGGCTCAGATATTTCTTTTCAAAACTCTAACGCAACGCGTCAACGCCTATAACTTGTTGTTCCTCACTCCTGCATACGTAATTTTACGCGTCCACCAACTCGTGATATACGCATATAGTTAAGGTTTCATGTGAAACAACGTCCACACGAAACCTCTTCAACACGTTTATTTAATTAATCATTTTCGCAAAGATAATCCGACCAGATGATGTCTGCAATAGACTGATGACTTCTAGATCTACATGCGAGCCGACATATTTCTTCGCATGATCTACGACGACCATCGTGCCGTCTTCAAGATAACCTACTGCTTGGCCTGCTTCTTTCCCCATTTTAGTCAATAAAAGGTTGAAACGGTCACCTTGATGCACAGTCGGCTTGATTGCCTCAGATAAGTCATTAACGTTTAAGACCTGCACATCGTGGACATGACACACTTTGTTAAGGTTAAAATCAGTCGTGATCACCTGTGCATGATAATGCTTCGCTAATTTAATGAGCATCGTATCAATTTCACTATGTGAACGAGTCGGATGGATGATTTGAGTTGGATAATCCGTATCATATAACGCGTTAAGTATATCCAGACCCCGCTTACCTTTCTCGCGCTTCACGCTGTCATTCGCATCTGCAATGATTTGTAACTCGTTCACTACGCCTTGAGGAACGAGAATTTCGCCGTCGATAAAACCACATTTAATAATATCTAAGATACGGCCATCAATAATCGCACTTGTATCGATAATCTTTGGCACCGCGTGACGTGCATTCATTGATACGGAACGTGCCATACTTTCTGGAAGAAAGACGAGCATTTCGTCCCTTTTACGCAAACCAAACTGAAAGCCTAAATAGCTGAGCAAGATGGTGATGATGACGGGAACGAAGTGATTGAGCACGGAGTTACCTATAATTTCAAAGATGAAAGAGACCATTACCGAGATGAGCAAGCCGATGATTAAACCTACAGCTGCAAAGATAATCTCAATCGCGTTATGACGCATAATCATATGTTCACAACGCTTCAACGCACGTGATACTGCTCGGATAAACCAACCAAAGATGACAAAGAATAATAGAATGCCGAGCAAACCATCGATATACTTGTTAAGTAGTATGCTGATGTCACCTAGGCCTAAGTCAACGATAATGGTCGGCAACAAATAGACGCCGACACTCGCGCCTAGCACGATATAGCATAAGATGACGACAAATCGGATAGCGTTCAACGTAACTTCTCCCTTCTAATCTCATAGATAACCATGTCTACCTCAATCATTTCAATAACTGAATCTCTTTAAATATATAACAACTCATGGGTGCACCACAACTCTATTATGATACTTTGATCTACGCTTCTAACCTCTGCCTAAAGCAAAGCTCAAGGCTTCGTGCACGTTCTTCACGCCGATAACTTGAATCGATTCAGGGAAGGTCCATCCTCCGATATTAGACTCGGGTATAATGATACGTTTGAAACCAAGTTTAGCCGCTTCCTGCACACGTTGCTCGATACGTGATACACGTCTCACTTCACCGGTTAAACCGACCTCTCCAACGAAACAGTCTAACCCGTCTACAGCTTGGTCTTTAAAGCTTGAAGCTGTGGAAATAATCACGCCTAAATCGACGGCTGGTTCTGTCAGTCTAACCCCGCCTGCAACTTTAATATAAGCATCTTGCTGTTGTAGGAGATAGTTCTCTTTCTTCTCAAGCACAGCCATGAGCAAGCTCAAACGATTGTGATCGATGCCTGTAGCCATACGTCTTGGGTTGTTAAAAGTCGTTGGCGTCACGAGTGCTTGTACTTCAATTAACAACGGTCTCGTACCTTCCATAGTGGAGACAATGGTTGAACCTGGTACATTCGTCGAGCGCTCTTCAAGAAACATCTCTGAAGGATTCTTAACTCCTTTCAGACCACTTTGTTTCATCTCGAAAATCCCCATTTCGTTCGTTGAGCCGAAACGATTCTTCACTGCACGTAGGATACGGTAAGCATGGTGCTCGTCACCTTCAAAGTAAAGTACTGTATCCACCATGTGCTCAAGTAAGCGTGGTCCTGCAATTTGTCCTTCTTTCGTCACGTGACCGACGATGAATGTAGCAATGTTATTCTGTTTCGCGATATTCATTAAGCTCTGCGTACTTTCGCGAACTTGAGAAACGGAACCTGGTGCTGAACTGATGTCTGGATGAAAGACAGTTTGAATAGAGTCAACGACGAGTAAATCAGGCTTCAATTTAACCACGGTATCGTGAATAATTTCTAAATCTGTTTCAGCAAAGACGTTCAAGTTACTGGAATCTTCATCGAGACGATCTGCACGAATCTTCGTTTGGTTGAGTGATTCCTCACCTGTAATATAAAGTACGCTGTAAGACTGCGATAACGCAGCACAAATTTGAAGTAAGAGCGTCGATTTACCTATACCTGGATCCCCGCCAATAAGCACGAGAGAGCCAGTGACGATACCACCACCGAGAACGCGATTGAACTCTTCTGATTTACTCTTAATTCTAGGCGTTGTTTCATGATGAACCTCATTTAACTTCTGTACTTTAGAATGAGATTCACGACGGCGCACGCCATGTTTCGGACTTGTATCTTTGCGTTCAACGACCTCTTCCATTTGGTTCCAAGCACCGCAACTTGGGCATTTACCCATCCATTTAGCTGATTGATAACCACATGCCATACATTCAAAGACGACTTTCTTCTTCGCCACGGTCATACCTCCATCAAATAGTAATAAATCTATTCTAAACCCATCACTCTTCAAAGACAAATAGAGCGCGATGGCGTGAGTAAAGTTCATTGAGATGAGGATTGAGACAGAAATCGATTTGATTTCGTAGTCTCACCCCCCACGTGGATGCTTAACATGATTATGATCAATAGCCCATAAGTCACTGAGTGTGCAAGCAGCTAATACGGAGCGATATTCTGAGAAATACTTTTCCGCTATTGAAAAACGGCAACTTCTACTTGGCTCGTAGAAATTGCCGTCACTGACTTAAACAGGATGTTTATCTCATAATTCTAGTTGTGTCATGGTCTTCCTTTACTTCGCAGGAAAAATCTCGTTTCTATGATTCTGTTGTTTCTTTATCATCATCTTCTGCTGCATTATCTTGTTCATCTTCTTGACGTTCTTCAATATTATATTGGAACTCATTACCATCGTGGTCGATGATGACATCTTTACCTTCAAGTTGATTACCTGCAAGGATAAGTTCACTTAAGTTATCTTCAACCGTCTTCTGAATTGCACGGATTAACGGTCTAGCACCGTACTCAGGATCATATCCTTCTTCAGCGATCTTCGCTTTCGCTGCATCTGTTACTTTAATAACAATATCTTGTTCGGCGAGACGATCTGTAAGTTTGTTAACCATCATCGTTACAATTTCTTTCAACTCTTCTTGAGAAAGTTTGTGGAAGACGATAATGTCATCAACACGGTTTAAGAATTCTGGACGGAAAGCATTTTTAAGTTCTTTCATCATTGTCTTGCGAATTGTTTCGTAATCGTTATTTTCAGAAGCACCGCCAAATCCTGCAAAGCGTTGATCTTGAAGTTCTTGTGCACCTACGTTAGATGTCATGATAATCACTGTGTTACGGAAGTCGACTGTACGACCTTTCGTATCTGTTAAGTGACCATCATCAAGAACTTGTAACAAGATGTTGAAGACATCTGGATGTGCTTTTTCAACCTCGTCAAAGAGAATAACTGAGTAAGGTTTACGTCTTACTTTCTCAGTTAACTGACCACCGTCATCGTGACCTACATAGCCTGGAGGCGCTCCGACTAAACGGCTCACAGCATGTTTCTCCATAAACTCACTCATGTCAACGCGAATCATCGCATCTTCTTCACCAAACATAGATTCAGCTAATGCGCGAGCAAGTTCCGTCTTACCGACACCTGTAGGACCTAAGAAGATAAAGCTACCGATTGGACGTTTAGGATCTTTCAAGCCAGCACGTGCACGGCGCACAGCTTTACTGATAGAGTCCACTGCTTCTTTCTGACCAATAACACGCTTGTGTAACGTATCTTCAAGGTTGAGTAAGCGTTCAGATTCAGTTTCGTTGATCTTAGTTAATGGAATGCCTGTCCAACCTGCAATCACTTCAGCAATGTCTTCTTCAGAAAGTGCTGTGTTATCGCCATTTTGGGCATTTTTCCATTTATTATTCGCTTCTTCGTATTGTTTTTCTAATTTCGTTTGTTTATCGCGAAGGTTTGCTGCATTTTCGAATTCTTGCGCATGAACTGCAGCATCTTTTTCGTTCTTCACTTGTTCAATTTTTTGTTCGATTTCTTTTAAATCTGGTGGTGTGGTATGACTTTTAAGTCTGACTTTAGAGCTTGCTTCGTCGATTAAGTCGATGGCTTTGTCTGGTAAGAAACGATCTGAAACATAGCGATTGCTGAGTTTCACCGCCGCTTCTAACGCTTCGTCAGAAATGTTGATGCGGTGATGTGCTTCGTAGCGATCGCGTAAGCCTTTTAAGATTTCTACCGTATCGTCTACAGTAGGTTCGTCGACTTGAATTGGTTGGAAACGACGTTCAAGTGCAGCGTCTTTTTCAATATTTTTACGATATTCGTCTAGCGTTGTCGCACCGATACATTGTAGTTCACCACGTGCGAGGGCTGGTTTTAAAATGTTAGACGCATCGATAGCACCTTCAGCACCACCTGCACCTACGAGTGTGTGTAACTCGTCAATGAAGAGGATGACGTTACCTGCATGGTGAATCTCTTCCATGACCTTCTTCAAGCGCTCTTCGAATTCACCACGATATTTCGTACCTGCTACGACTGTACCCATGTCGAGTGACATCACACGTTTATTCTTCAACGTTTCAGGCACTTCACTATTGACGATCGCTTGAGCTAAACCTTCTGCAATCGCAGTCTTACCGACACCAGGTTCACCGATGAGCACTGGATTATTCTTAGTTCGACGACTTAACACTTCAATAACACGTGTAATTTCTTGGTTACGACCGATAACTGGGTCGAGTGTGCCATCTTTCGCAATGACAGTTAAGTCACGTGCTAAACTGTCGAGCGTAGGTGTGTTATTCGATTTGTTTGCTTGTGTATTTTTATTACCTGTATCAGGACTACCAAGCGCTTTAACCACTTGGGCACGTGCTTTCGTAATATTAAGGTCTAGGTTGGCAAAGACACGTGCGGCTACACCTTCGTTCTCACGGATTAAACCGAGGAGAATGTGTTCTGTACCGACGAAGTTGTGGTGTAATTTACGTGCTTCGTCCATGGATAATTCGATAACCTTCTTCGCTCTAGGTGTGTAATGCAACGCACCCATTTGTTCTTGGCCATGTCCAATTAATTTCTCCACTTCTTCAATCACTTTATCTTCAGTAATACCGAATGACTCGAGCACTTTAGCTGCAATACCTTCTGGCTCTCTCATAAGTCCTAATAGTAAGTGCTCAGTCCCGATATTAGAATGGTTTAAGCGAATCGCTTCTTCTTGAGCATGTGCGAGTACACGCTGCGCACGTTCTGTCAATCTACCAAATAGCATAGCTTGACCTCCTAATGTAAATATTTTCTCAATCTATCTGCACGCATTTCATTAATTGATTTCTCATCATTCTCATCAATTAAGAAAGGCGATTGTATTTCTGTCATTAACGTATTGAAATCAAACTCTGGCATGTCAATATAGCCTAAATCAATACCTAATTTCACTTCACTCAATCGATAGGAGGCTTCCTCCATCGAAATCAATCTACTATATTGGAGAATACCTAACGAGCGATACACACGGTCTTTCGTCTCAACGTGATTGTGTCGATCGAGGCGTTCTCGTATTTGTAATTCTTCGTTAATAATTTGTTGAACCACTTCTGTAAGACTTTCGATGATGTCCCCTTCTGTTCTACCTAATGTGAGCTGATTTGAAACTTGGTAAATGTGTCCGAAGACTTGAGAGCCTTCACCGTAGATACCGCGAATTGTAAAACCAAAGCGGTTAATCGTTTGAGCAATACGATTCATACGTTTCATTATAGACAAGCCTGGTAAGTGAAGCATCACACTTGCTCGCATGCCTGTACCTATATTTGTAGGACACGTCGTCAAATAACCAAGTTGCTCATCGTAACTAATATCTAGAGCTTCATCAAGTTGATCATCCACTTTGGAGGCTTGCTCATACAATTCAGTGAGCTTTAAATTCGAACCCATAGCTTGAATGCGAATGTGGTCTTCTTCGTTCAACATAATACTTAACGATTCATCATCATTCAACATCACACCTGAAGCAGGTCGTTTAATCAAATCAGGACTGATTAAATGCTTTGCTACAAGCTGATGTTTACTCTGTTGATCCATCGTATCTAAACGCTTCAGTTCTAAATCAGGCAAAGCGTCTTGTACTTCGTTAATCACTCGATGTCCTTCATGTTCAGATGGAAACATCAGGGGATGGACGTAATTCTCTAAATTTCGGGCTAAGCGAATTCTTGAGGACATGACCACAGGACTTAAGTCATCGTTATCCATCCAGTCATTGGAATATGGACGGTGTTCTGCGTCACTCATGTTCATCCACCTCCCCGCCTTCTTTCAATGCTTTAATTTCATCTCTGACTACTGCTGCTTGTTCAAAAGCTTGTTCCTCAACGAGTTGATTAAGATAAGACGTCTTCTCTTCGATTTGTTTCTTCAGTGCAAGCTTTCTGTATGATGAATGAGGTGTCTTACCAATATGCTCAAATTGACCGCCTTGAACTCGGCGTACGATATCGATGATGTCCTCTTTAAACGTCGCGTAGCACTCGGGACAGCCGAGTTTACCTACATGCGCGATATCATTTAAAGTCATATGACAACCTGGACAATGTTTCTCTTCTTTCTTCGTCAGCTCTTCAAAGTTTATACCGTGTTTTGCTGCTAAATGTTGTAGAATTTGTTTTACTACAAACGCACCTTCGATATCATCTTGATGTACTTGCTGTGATTCTGTCCAAGGATTGCCACCTTGCGCGCAAGTCACGCAAACCCATCTTTCTTCTGTACCATTATGTCCCTTTACTGCGACTTTAACTTCAGCCTCGTTTAAATGGCAATTCTCACAGAGCACTGTTTAACACCTCACTTTAGTAGTAGTTGATGACAGGCAATAGCCGTTTGAGTATATTCGCACGAACGATATCGCGAGACATCACGTCCATTTGCAATGTTTCTCTATCTACTATGGCGTGTATCATCTTAGATTCTCGTTCAGTGATATGACCCTTTTCCAACAAGCCATCTATAATGTAATACGCTTGTTGTTGTGAAATAGATGGGCCTATCAACGTGAGTAAGTGGTTGATATAGCCTGTGGCATCTTTCGTTTCGACTTTGGTGATGCGGATGTAACCGCCACCACCACGTTTACTTTCTATTTCATAACCATGTTCATTCGTAAATCTTGTCTTGATTACATAGTTGAGTTGCGAAGGTACACAATCAAAACGCTGTGCTATCGTTGCACGTTGAATTTCAACAACGTCTTCATTGGTGTCTTCAAATAAGCGCTTAATGTATTGTTCTATGATGTCGGACATATTGTGCATGATTATCACCTCTTTTTTGACCTTCTTTGACTATATTATATGACCAACTTTGACCTTTTTCAACCAATATGATTTAAATTTTTCTTGAATATGGATGTTGAATCAGAGCGTTTTATTGTATGATAGAGTATGAAAAATTTTAAAAGGGATGAATAATTACGATGCATATTATTATCGGCATTATAGGGATCTTAGTCTTCTTAGCACTCGCTTACATATTTAGCTCAGACCGCCGTAATATTCGGTGGCGTTATGTAGGGTTACTCTTACTCTTGCAACTCATCTTTGCTTTTATCTTGTTAAAAACAAAAGTCGGTATCGCCGTGATCGGTGGTATTTCGGATGGCTTTAACTATCTATTGAAACAGGCGGCTGAAGGTGTCAACTTCGTCTTCGGTGGTTTCAAATATGTGGATCCTCATAATCCACCTTTCTTCTTTAACGTATTGCTACCGATTGTCTTCATTTCTGCACTTATTGGTATTTTGCAGTACACACGCATACTACCTATCGTGATTAAATACTTAGGTTTAGCGATTTCATTTATCAGCGGTATGGGCCGTTTAGAATCATACAACGCAGTAGCTGCAGCGATTCTCGGTCAATCTGAGGTGTTTATTTCTTTAAAACGCGAACTTGCATACATCAATAAACAACGTCTCTATACGTTGACCGCTTCAGCAATGTCTACTGTTTCAGCTTCGATTATCGGTGCGTACTTTTCACTCATCGAGCCACGCTACGTCGTAACAGCTGTGGTACTCAACTTGTTCGGTGGCTTTATCATTGCATCTATCATTAATCCTTACCGTATTGATGAGAAAGATGACAAATTGATTATTGAAGAAAGTGAAGTAAAGAAACAATCATTCTTCGAAGTATTAGGGGAATACATTCTTGACGGATTTAAAGTTGCAGTCATCGTTGGAGCAATGTTAATTGGTTATATTGCGATTATCGCGTTACTTAACGGTATTGTAAGTGCAATCTTTACTTTCCTTTCAGGTGGTCATATTTCTTGGGACTTCCAAACACTCATCGGTTTCGTCTTTGCGCCATTCGCGTTCCTTACAGGGGTGCCTTGGCACGACGCAGTACATGCTGGCTCCGTAATGGCTACGAAATTGCTATCCAATGAGTTCGTTGCGATGGAACACTTAGGTAAAGTGAAAGGTATTTCAGAGCACGCACGCGGTATCGTGTCCGTCTTCTTAGTATCATTTGCAAACTTTAGTTCTATCGGTATCATCTCAGGAGCGATCAAATCTTTAAATAGTGAGAAAGGTGACATGGTTGCCCGTTTCGGCTTGAAACTTCTCTTCGGTGCAACACTCGTTTCCTTTATTTCAGCAACAATCGCTGGTTTCTTTATTTAATATCTGAATGTCGAAGCAGAGAATCTCTCAGGGTTCTCTGCTTTTTTTAGTTAGGTAGAGGTGGTTAAAATGCGGTTGGGTGGATGCGGGTAGTGTGCCATGCGTCATGCCAGAGATCGCTCCATTTGCTATTCCACCTTAAAAGAAGCAAGCCAAACAAAAAAGTCGACACGCTATGTGTCGACTTGATTCATTATATAATTAGGCTGTTGTTTGTTGATGTTTCGCTACAATTTCTTCGATAAAATATGCAGTTACACGATGATCATCAGTGAGTTCTGGATGGAATGAAACGCCGAGATATTGCTCTTGCTGAACGGCAACAATTTTACCTTCTACCTCGCAAAGAATCTCTGCATCACCATATACATCAGCAATGTGTGGTGCACGAATAAACACGCCTTCCACATCATCTGCCACGCCTTTAATCGTCAACTCAGATTCGAAGCTATCCACTTGGCGACCAAATGAATTACGCTCAACTGAGACATCCAACTTGCTTAAATAGCCCTCTTCACCTACGATATCTTTCGCTAACACGATAAGACCTGCGCAAGTTCCAAAGATAGGCATATCTGACTTAGCTAGCGCTTGATCAAAGCCGTAAAGCGTCATGAGTCGACGTAACGTAGTTGATTCGCCACCAGGCAAGATGAGTCCATCGATCTCATCTAGTTGTTCTACTTTCTTGATAGCAAGACCTTCGTGACCACTGAGTTCAATATGACGAAGATGTTCACGAACAGCCCCTTGTAATGCGAGTACGCCAATCTTCATCTTACCAACCACGCTCTTGCATACGTTCTTCAAGAGACAATTGGTTAATATCCATACCTTTCATGGCAGTACCTAACTCTTGAGCAAGTTTACCGATTAATTCGTAATCTTGATAGTGTGTTGTTGCTTGGACAATCGCTTTAGCAAATTTCTCTGGGTCTTCAGATTTGAAGATACCTGAGCCTACGAATACACCGTCTGCACCTAATTCCATCATTAACGCAGCGTCTTGAGGTGTAGCCACACCGCCTGCCGCAAAGTTAACTACAGGTAAACGGCCATTGTCTTTGATTGATTTTAACACTTCATATGGCGCACCAAGGTTCTTCGCTTCAGTCATGATTTCGTCGTCATTCATCACTGTTAAACGACTTACTTCAGAGTTCACTTGACGCATGTGACGTACTGCTTCAACGATGTTTCCTGTACCTGGTTCACCTTTCGTACGTAACATCGCAGCGCCTTCGCCAATACGACGTGCTGCTTCACCTAAGTTACGGCAACCGCATACAAATGGTACTGTAAATTGATTTTTTAATAGGTGGAACTCTTCATCTGCAGGTGTTAACACTTCAGATTCATCGATATAGTCCACGCCCATTGATTCTAAGACGCGCGCTTCTGTGATGTGGCCGATACGAGATTTCGCCATTACCGGAATAGACACGGCATTCATTACTTCTTCGATGATTTTAGGATTTGCCATACGTGCTACGCCACCAGCTGCACGAATATCAGATGGTACACGTTCAAGTGCCATGACCGCTACCGCACCTGCTTCTTCAGCAATCTTAGCTTGTTCTGCGTTAACTACGTCCATGATGACGCCGCCCTTTTGCATTTCCGCCATTCCACGTTTGACACGTTCTGAGCCTGTTACTTTAGACATAATATCAAATACCCCTTTACTTTATGATCGTTGTCAGTAAGCTCACGTTTATGCAATTCTCTCGCTTAAACGCTTAGCTGACTGGGCTGTAGTTGTTGTTACCACCTTAGCCCAATATTTTCTTGATTATGTTTATTGTAAAAGATAAACTGATAGTGTAAAAGACACAGTTTCAGATAAAATTAGGAGGTCAGATTGAATGTCAGCGTCACCCTTGTACATCAAACTTTACGAAGATTTAAAGCAACAAATCATTGAAGGGCAATATCAATCCGGCGATAAGTTTCCTTCTAAACGCGCATTGCAGCATCATTTATCCGTCAGTAACACTACCATTGAGCATGCATATCAATTCCTACTTGATGAAGGCTATATTTATTCGAAACCCCGTTCTGGATTCTATGTGTCAGATATTGAATCATTGCCTGCGATTCCAAGTGATGACTTTCCTTTTAATATGAATGAAGATGAGTTTGATAGTGGCACGATGAACGAGCGTTCTACTCAGTATCAGTATGAGTTCAATTTATCGGAAATAGATGCCGAATACTTTCCATTACAACAGTTTCGTAAAGCAGCACGTGATGTCTTTGATGAATCACATCTATCACTTTTACATCACGGTCACCCTCAAGGTGAAGGGATTTTACGTCAACAAATCGCCCATTATATTTTTAATAGTAGAGGAGTGACGAGCCATCCGAACCAAATCATCATTGGTTCCTCGACAGAACAGCTTATCAATTTGTTGACTGATATACTCGATGATTCTCAATTTATTATTGAACAACCAAGTTACCCGCCTATTAAACAAGTCTTGGATAAGAAAGCCATTCCTTATATTCAGAACGAAGTGACGTCAACTGGGATGCGCATGGACAACTTATATGACGTTCCGAATAACATTGTCTATGTCACGCCTTCACATCAGTTTCCAACCGGCTATGTGATGAATTTGAAAAAACGCACTCGTCTCATTCAATGGGCGCAGCAACAAAGCGACCGTTACATTATTGAAGACGATTATGATTCTGAATTTCGTTATTTTGGGAAACCTATTTCTGCCCTTCAAAGTTTAGATACGAAAGATAAGGTCATATACCTTAGTACGTTCTCTAAGTCACTGTTTCCAAGTTGCCGTATTGCCTATATGACCTTGCCAAAAATCTTGCTAGAGCGTTATCATGCGCTTCCACATAAAGGTCGTAATACCGTTCCTGTCCATCTTCAGCACATCGTTGCACAATTTATGCAAGGAGGCAGCTTTGAGCGCCATCTCAACAAGATGAGAAAGGTCTATCAAGATAAACTTACCTTTATTTTAGATCAAATTAAGAACTATGATGATCAGTTAATTGTAGATGGCACGTTAACAGGCATGCACTTTACCCTCACAGTTGATAACGGCCTAACTTTAGAAGATTGTATGTCACGGGCAGAGACACAGAATTTACGCATTATCCCTTTTAATCGGTACGATGATACAGAGACAAAACCTAAGTTTATTATCGGTTATGGAGGTATTCCCTTTGATCAGTTAGAAGCACATACGAATGCTTTGATAGAGGGATTAGTAGTTTGATGATAGATTTCTTTATAGGTATGAAAAAAGAGACCTTTTCAGGTCTCTTTTAATGATTGCCTGGTAATAACTTACTCTTAAAGTATAACTTCATGCTTTAGCATGTTAGTTATACTTATACAATTGACCTTGCAATTGTATTCCTTTACTTTTACTTCGAATAGATCTTTTGAAAGAAGTTAAGCTCCTTCTTTAGATATCTTAAGACAAAAAAAGAACCCTTACGGGTTCGATTTGCCTGGCAACGTCCTACTCTTGCGGAACGTAAGTCTGCTACCATCGGCGCTAAGAAGCTCTCTCTTCTCGTAAATGGAGGTCATTATCTTTCTCAACTGCGCTCTTTCCTTACTCACTTACCTCGAGTAATCTCGTCACGTCTTTCGCTTGTTTCGTCGATTCTGAGCTCATTTACTTCGAATAGATCTTTTGAAAGAAGTTAAGCTCCTTTCTAGGATATAAAAAAAGAACCCTTACGGGATCGATTTGCCTGGCAACGTCCTACTCTTGCGGAACGTAAGTCTGCTACCATCGGCGCTAAGAAGCTTTCTCTTCTCGTAAATTAGGGTCATTTACTTCCTCAACTGGGCTCTTTCCTTCCTCACTTACCTTAAGTAAGCGCGTTGCGTCATTCG
>NZ_JANSKK010000007.1 GCF_026659735.1 Staphylococcus pettenkoferi
CAAGCTGTTGTTTCTACTTCTTTATGTTTTTTTATTTTCAAGCAGACGTCGGCATACTAGATAGGAGTCCGTCTCGTGGGCTCTGTGATGTGTATCCTTTCCAGCCATTCTTCTTAAAGGTACTCTCCTAACTATCCTCATCCTTTCCTTCCTCCCTATCTTAATCTCTTTGCTTATGCTTCCTCTCTCTCCTAATTCCTTTCGCTCTAAGAGCTCTAGGAATGGATTTTCGTTGTGGTCTGGTTCCATCAAGCGTCTCGAGTCGACATTGAAAATTCACTATTAAAACATTTAGATGATATTATATTTCACATATGTATAAATTAATGTTCATTTCTCAGACGCTTAGATTTATGTGATTGAAATCCTGTAAATATACTTATTCACCTGTTTAAATCACTCACTTTCTTTTCTCTTAATCTGTAATTTGCAAACCACTCCCTAATTAACTTACGATCTAATTTTTATCTTCTAGCAAATCCTTTTTGTCTCGCTCAATTTCTTACTCACACATCTTATATTTTTACACTTATGTAGCAAATACATATTTATCGTACATTATTTTTCAGATTTTTTTGATTAAAAGTGACATTTGAGGTTTACAGGCTATGCGCATCTATGTATAATAAAAAACATATTGAAAAGCTAATAATTCAAAGATGAGGAGCATCAATCATCAGTAAATGTTAGACGGCCTTTGATTTCTTTTTTGTTAATAATTATCTGAAAAGGAACACTATTCCCTACCTGCTAGTAGCTAACATTGAAAGGGTGCGATGCCGAAGTGATTTCTCTTAGCAGAGGGAGATCATTGGACTTTCTTGTTAATAGCAAAGAGTCTGTCATTATTGTTAGATAATGGAGTGCATCACTTGTAGATAGATTGAGGACAAGCTCGCATTCCGAACTTGTTCTTTTTTTATTACTGTGATTCTCCCCTAATTGAGGAGGATATTGAAATTGAAACGAAGTGTTTTAAAATTTGGCGGCTCATCTGTCAGTGATTTTCACAAAATTAGAAATATTGCTGACATGCTGAAAAGTCGTGTGGAAGCTGGAGAACAACTCATCGTAGTAGTCAGTGCAATGGGCAAGACAACAGATGAGTTAATGAAAAATGTCTCTACGCTTACTGAAAAACCCAAGGAGCAAGAACTTGCCCTACTGCTCACAACTGGTGAACAACAAACAGTATCATACCTTTCAATGATACTGAATGACATCGGAGTGAATGCTAAAGCGATGACGGGTTATCAAGCAGGAATCAAAACTGTGGGACATCACCTCAAAAGCAAGATCGCTGAAATTAATCCGCAAACGTTCGATCAAGCCTTTAAGACGAATGATGTGCTCGTCGTAGCTGGTTTTCAAGGAATTAACGAGTATGATGAGATTACGACGTTAGGTCGCGGTGGTTCAGATACGACAGCCGTCGCACTAGCAGCAAGTAACCAGATTCCTTGTGAGATTTACACTGATGTGGATGGTGTCTATGCGACGGACCCGCGTATCTATAAAGATGCGAAACGACTTGAATATGTCTCCTTTGAAGAAATGATGGAGATGAGTGCATTAGGCGCGGGTGTGTTAGAAACGAGAAGTGTTGAAATTGCCAAAAATTACAATATTCCGATTTATATTGGCAGAACCCTATCAAATGTGAAAGGAACTTGGATCATGTCTAGAACAGAGTTATTAGAGAAGAAAGCAGTAACCGGGGTTGCATTAGATCGCAACATGATGCATGTCACGATTAGTCATCCCCTACCCGATAATCGTCTGTTGACCGCCCTCTTTGATCAACTAGAATCAGGGTCAGTCAACGTCGATATGATTTCACAAATTATTAATATCGAAGGACTTCAAATGTCATTCACTATTAAAGATACTGACTTAGGACAAATTAATGGAATTCTCGAACGTTTATCGAATGAGTTTAAAGCGTTAGATTACAAGATTAATGATTCTTACGTTAAAATTTCGCTCATTGGTTCAGGCATGCGTGACATGTCGGGTGTAGCATCTCGCGCGTTTATTACCTTAATCGAGAACGACATTCCATTTTACCAAACAACAACGTCAGAAATTAGTATTTCAAGTGTGATTGATGAGGAGAATGGTGATAAAGCCGTTTCCGTCCTCTACGAAGCATTTGATATTTAAATCAATCCAGAGGAGTGTATATAGATGACAAGATTAGCAGTAGTTGGAGCCACAGGACTAGTGGGAACAAAGATGTTAGAAACGTTAGATCGCAAAGCCATTCCATTTGATGAACTTGTATTGTTCTCCTCTGCTCGCTCAGCAGGTCAGGAAATCGATTTCCAAGGACAAACGTATACTGTTCAAGAGCTCACTGACGCACGAGCGCAAGAGCATTTCGATTACGTCTTAATGAGTGCGGGTGGCGGTACAAGTGAGCATTTCGCTCCCCTTTTCGAAGAAGCAGGCGCGATCGTTATCGATAATTCAAGTCAATGGCGTATGACAGAAGATGTGGACTTAGTTGTTCCTGAAGTGAATCAACCGCATTTTACGAGAGGAATCATCGCTAACCCGAACTGTTCAACGATTCAATCTGTCGTGCCTTTAAGACTCTTGCAAGAACGTTTCGGACTTGAACGTGTAGCTTATACGACTTATCAAGCTGTTTCAGGTTCAGGTGTTAAAGGTAAAAGAGATCTGTCAGAAGGCGCGAAAGGTAAAGCTCCAGAAGCCTACCCTCACCCAATCTATAACAACGTCTTACCACATATCGATGTGTTCTTGGAGGATGGCTATACGAAAGAAGAACAGAAGATGATCGATGAAACACGCAAAATCTTGAATGATGAGACTTTAAAAGTGACAGCGACGTGTGTGCGCGTTCCAGTGCAAGATAGCCACAGTGTTCACATGAGTGTGACGTTAAAGGACACAGCATCCGTCGAAAGTATTCAACAACTATTTGAGGAAGATGACCGTGTCGTACTCATCGATAATCCAGAACAGGATGAATATCCTCTAGCGATTCATTCTACAGGTAAAGATGAGATCTTCGTTGGACGAATTCGTCGCGATGAAACTTTAGACAATACGTTCCATGTATGGTGTACGTCTGACAACTTATTGAAAGGCGCTGCGCTCAATGCAGTTCAGATCTTAGAACAAGTCATGCAACTGAAGAAATAACCGAATTGCAACAATATTAACAACTTGAAAGGAGTTCTATATCATGACACATATCTTTGAAGGCGTAGGTGTTGCTTTAACAACCCCTTTTACCAATAACGAAGTAGATTATGGTGCATTACGTGAGCACGTGACATACTTACTAGAGAATAACGCAAAAGCGATTGTCGTTAATGGAACTACTGCAGAAAGCCCTACCCTAACGGATGAAGAGAAAGAGCAAGTATTAGAAACAGTTGTAGGCCTCGTGAACGGCGAGGTTCCAGTTATTGCAGGTACAGGTACTAACAATACAGCGAAATCAGTAGCAGCATCGAAACGTGCGAAAGAGTTAGGTGCGGATGGCGTAATGTTGATTACACCTTATTACAATAAAACGAATCAACGTGGCTTAGTTGAGCACTTCACGACAATTGCGAATGAAGCTCAAATTCCAGTGGTACTTTATAACGTGCCTTCACGTACGAATATGACGATTGAGCCAGAAACGGTTGAAACGTTGAGTAAAAATGAATACATCGTTGCATTGAAAGATGCGACAAATGATTTCGATTACTTTGAAGAAGTGAAACAACGTGTCGATACAGACCATTTCGCTTTACTCAGTGGTAATGATGATAATGTAGTTGAATTCTACAATCGTGGCGGCCATGGCGTGATTTCAGTTATTGCGAATGTGATTCCACGAGACTTCCAAAATTTATACGACGCTAAACAAAATGGGGAAAATATTGAAGAAGCATTTAAACCGATTGGTCGCTTGTTAGATGCGACGAGCATTGATGTGAATCCTATACCTATCAAAGCTTTAACTGCAGTGGAAGGATTCGGTAAATATGAGTTGCGTTTACCGCTCGTGCCACTTCCTGAAGCTGAGCGCAAAGGGTTAGAAGATGCGTATCAAAGCTATAAAGCAGGTGATTTATAATGAAGATTCTCTTAATTGGCTACGGTGCGATGAACGAACGTGTGGCACGCTTAGCAGAAGAGAATGGTCATGAGATTGTCGGTACGATCGTAAGGGATGCGTCGAAGTCGTATCCCTACCCGACTTTCCAACATATTAGTGAGGCTAAAGAAGCAGATGTGGCCATCGATTTTTCAAATCCTGAATTATTATTACCTTTGCTAGATGAAGATTTCAATCTTCCTTTAGTCGTTGCCACTACGGGTAAAAAGGATGAGATTATCGATAAGCTCCAAGCACTTGGCAAACAAATGCCCGTCTTCTTTAGTGCCAACATGAGTTACGGTATACATGTGCTGACTAAATTATTAGAAACAGCAGTACCTTTACTTCAAGACTTCGACATCGAACTCACTGAAGCACATCACAATAAAAAAGTCGATGCGCCAAGTGGTACGCTCGTTAAGCTATATGATGTGATTGATGAGTTGAGACAGAATTTAGAGCCTGTGTACGATCGACATAACAATGATGAGAAACGCCAACCGAATGAAGTGGGAATTCACGCCATTCGCGGAGGAACAATCGTCGGTCAACACGATGTCTTATTTGCAGGTCAAGATGAAACGATTGAACTCACTCATCGCGCTCAATCTAAAGATATTTTTGCGAATGGCGCATTAAATGCAGCGACGAAGTTAGTAACTAAAGAGAATGGTTTCTATACATTTGATAATTTATAAACAAAGGAGAGAGATGGATGGTACAACATTTATCAGCAGAAGAAATTATTCAATATATTAGTGATGCGAAGAAATCAACGCCTTTAAAAGTTTATGCAAATGGGAACTTTAATGATGTCACTTTCCCAGAACAATTTAAAGTCTTCGGTTCAGATGATTCGAAAGTCATCTTCTGTGAAGCGGCAGATTGGAAACAATTTTACGAAGCAAATGCATCTGCTATTGAAGAATTAGAAATTGAGATGGATCGACGCAACTCAGCAATCCCGCTCAAAGACTTAACGAATACAAACGCACGTATTGAGCCAGGCGCATTTATCCGTGAACAAGCCATTATTGAAGATGGCGCTGTAGTAATGATGGGCGCTACAATTAATATTGGTGCCGTCGTTGGCGAAGGTACGATGATCGATATGAACGCGGCATTAGGTGGTCGTGCAACGACAGGTAAGAACGTTCACGTAGGTGCGGGTGCAGTCCTTGCAGGTGTTATTGAACCTCCAAGTGCTTCCCCTGTTGTCATTGAAGACAACGTGCTTATCGGAGCGAACGCAGTCATCTTAGAAGGTGTCACAGTCGGCGAAGGTGCAATCGTTGCGGCAGGCGCGATTGTTACTCAAGATGTGCCCGCGGGTGCAGTAGTAGCCGGTACACCAGCGAAAGTCATCAAACAAACATCAGACGTTGATGATTCGAAACGAGAAATTGTTTCAGCATTAAGAAACTTAGATAATTAAGTATTAAATAATGATAGCATTAAAGATAATTTAAGTGATGCTCGGTAGGATTGTGTGAATTTATCGTTAGGTAAAATGATTATTTTTTAAGAAACGCTTACACATACTTAGGAGATATTCTTCCACTTCTGCCGAGATATATCACATCAAATTTAAGGGATAACTTTAGAACACTTCTGGCTTTAGACGGTTGTAACAATGATTTTAACTATAGCCTCTTCATAGTGAAAACGCAGTTATCCCTTATACATATTTTAAACAAAGGATAGGATTGTTATGAGTGAATTAGAATTTGTTACGCAACATCGTCGACATTTACATGCGCATCCAGAACTGAGCTTACATGAATATGAAACGACTGAGTATATCGTGAAATTTCTTGAAGATTTAGGTATTCATTACGAGCGTCCTCTTGATACGGGTGCTATCGCTTTTTTAGAAGGTAACGGGAATCATACGATTGCTTATCGAGCAGATATCGATGCTCTACCTATCTTTGAAGAGAATGATGTTGACTATCGCAGTCAAGAAGACAATGTGATGCACGCGTGTGGTCATGATGGACATACAACGGCGCTCATGTTATTCGTTCAAAGATGTAAACGTCTTAGTGATGAAGGACGTTTACCACAAAATGTCGTGTTTATCTTCCAACCTGCTGAAGAAACAGGCGGTGGTGCGAATCGTCTAATTAAAGCGGGTGCATTTGAGAGCTATGATATTGAAGCTATCTTCGGTATTCATGTCATGCCTTTCGTCGATGAAGGTCATGTCGCTTTACGTGATGAGGAAATCACTGCGAGTGCGACAGAATATCGCTTCTTTTTAACTGGCCTATCCAGTCACGTAGCGGACAAAGAGCAAGGTCGTTCTTGTGGTGAGGCGTTGCAACACGTGTTGACACAAGTAGGACAAATTCAGCAGTTTCATCTCAATGGCTTGAAACGTAATATCGTGCATATGGGACACTTTGAAGCGGGAGAAGCGATCAATACAGTGCCTAGTCACGGTTATTTAGAAGGTACAATTCGTACATATGACACACAAGATCTAGCTATTGTTAAAAATCAAATGGAGCGCATTGCCGAAAGTGTGAAAGCACTCTTTAATGTCGACTGTGAAGTGAAATTTGAAGAAGGCTATCCCCCTACTTACAATGCGCCTGAACTTAGAAAGTTTGTCGACAAAGGTTTAACAGAAGCTGGTTTAGGTATTATCGATAAACCTACGCCTTATCTCTTTGGAGAAGATTTCAGTTTCTATAGCCAACTGGCGCCAAGTTATTTCGTCTTTGTAGGTACACGAGATGAAAGTAAAGGTTACGTTACAGGTTTGCATACGTCTCATTTGAACTTTAATGAAAGTATGCTGATTCGTGTGGCAGACTATTATGAACAAATCTTAATGAATTATGAAGAGGTGCTTGCAGAATGACAGCGATTTGGTCAGTAGATCGACAAACTTTTATAAATAATGCGCAAAGCGTTAAAGGTAAAAACAATGTGATGGCTGTAGTGAAGAACAATGCATATCACTATGGATTAGAATTCGCTGTTGAATCCTTTCTAGAAGCTGGCATAGATACGTTTAGTACGACTTCTTTAAAGGAAGCGGTACGTGTACGTGATCTAGCGCCAGAAGCAACGATCTTTCTTATGAATCCGAGTTATGAGTTTGACACGGTACGTCATTACGATATTCAAATGACTTTACCTTCTTTAGATTATTATTATCGTCATAAAGAACAACTACAAGGCATTAAAGTCCATATTGAATTTGAGAATTTACTCCAACGTTCTGGCTTTAGAACACTTAATGAGATTCATGAAGTATTAAGTGCAATCGAGCAAGAAGATGAAGATCATCGCGTCATCGTTGAAGGATTATGGACACACTTTGGTTATGCCGACGAATTCGATGTGCCAGAATATCAAATTGAAAGAGAAGCTTGGTTAAAGATTGTCGATACACTGCTTTCAGAGGGTTATCATTTTAACCTGATTCATGCGCAAAATAGTGCAAGCTACTATCGCGAAGAGGGCTTACTCCCCCACCACACTCATGCAAGAATAGGCATCGCGCTCTACGGTTCAAGACCATACAGCTCGCTTGATCAGAGTGAAATCACCCAAGCACTGACGCTAAAAGCGAATGTGATTCAAATCCGAGATGTACATCAAGGCGATTATTGCGGCTATAGCTTTGCTTTCGAAGTGACTGAACCGCATACGCGTTTAGCAGTGGTTGATATCGGTTATGGTGACGGCGTACTCAAATCTCGTGCACAGCATGATGTGTTGATTCACGGCCGTCGTTTCCCTATTCGTGCTTTAATGATGAGCCATATGTTTGTAGAAGTAGATGAAACAGTCCATGCAGAAGATGAGGTTATATTATATAATGGTGATATACGTGTAGATGAATTTACATTTAAAGGTGTGGGCGCGAACTCTGAACAACTCAGTGCGCTCAATCATCATTCATTGATAAAGGAGATACGATAAGTTATGGCTGTTAAATATAATGAATATGGCGAATTAACGATGGGTGGTACGAGCTTGAAGACGCTTGCTCAGAGCTTTGGTACCCCTGCTTTTGTTTATGATGAAGACGAAATTCGTAATCAAATGCGTCGTTATCACGAGGCTTTTCGTAAAAGTGGTCTGAACTATAATATTTCTTATGCTTCAAAAGCTTTTACTTGTCTACAAATGGTCAAATTGGTCGACGAAGAAGATCTACAGTTGGATGTGGTGTCAGAAGGTGAACTCTACACAGCACTCGCTGCAGGTTTCGACCCATCACGAATTCACTTCCATGGGAATAATAAGACGAAAAGTGAAATTCAATATGCATTGGAAAATCATGTGGGTTACATCGTGATTGATGCACTTGAAGAAATCGATTTAATCAATAAATACGCGAGCGAGCCGGTAGATGTGGTAGTACGCTTAAATCCTGGTGTTGAAGCACATACGCACGAGTTTATCCAAACGGGACAAGAAGATAGTAAATTTGGACTTTCAATCAAACATGGTCTGGCTAAAGAAGCGGTCGAAGCGATTAATGACAAAGAGAAATTGAATCTCAAAGGGGTTCACTTCCATATCGGTTCTCAAATCGAAGGCACTGAAGCAATGATCGAAACTGCGAAACTCGTGCTTCAATGGTTAAAAGACAATAACATTGAGGTTGATTTACTCAACTTAGGTGGCGGCTTCGGTATTAAGTATGTAGATGGTGATACAAGCTTCCCTATTGAAGAAGGTATTGCAGAAATTACGAGTGCGATTAAAGAAACAGCTGAATCATTGGATTACCCTGTACCAGAAATTGGTATTGAACCGGGACGCTCTATCGTTGGTGAAGCGGGCGTGACTTTATACGAAGTCGGAACAATTAAAGAAATCCCAGGTGTAAATAAGTATGTTTCTGTAGACGGGGGTATGAGTGATCATATCCGCACAGCGTTATATGATGCTGATTACGAAGCGCTATTAGTCAATCGTAAGGAAGAAGCGGATGAAACAGTGACGATTGCTGGTAAACTTTGTGAATCTGGCGATATTATCGTACGTGAAGCGAAACTTCCTTCTTCTGTACAGCGTGGCGATTATTTAGCTATTCTTTCAACAGGGGCTTATCATTATTCTATGGCTTCAAACTATAATCAAATGCAGAAACCACCCGTATTCTTTATGAAAGATGGTAAAGCACGTGAAGTGATTAAACGTCAATCTCTACGTCAACTCATCATCAATGATACGAAATAAAAATAAAGACACAAAAAAGAGCCTTGACTAAGGCTCTTTTTTGTGTCAATTGGTATTAAAATCTATAATTATAGTTTAACAACGTTTGCAGCTTGAGGACCGCGGTCGCCTTCAACTACTTCAAATTCAACTGATTGACCTTCTTCTAATGATTTGTAACCTTCTTGGTTAATAGCTGAGAAGTGTACGAATACGTCGTTTTCTCCTCCAACTTCGATAAAACCAAAACCTTTTTCAGCGTTAAACCATTTAACTGTACCTTGTTTCATATCTGTGAAACCTCCAAGACTAAAATTCAATCAATATGCGTTATTCGCATATTACAAAAAATACGGTTTCACAGTCAAACTGAAATACAATATTCTTTGCAATATGGAATAATACTTATTGCTTGATTACCAGTATACGTTAAAGCATGTTAAAATGCAATACAATTATCAAAAAAGGAATTATTCAATAATTGGTAGATTATAATAAACTTCGTTATTATTTAATACAATGAAACTATAAAATATTTGTAGGTCTTCGTCACAGTCTTCACAGAACCCTAGTTCACAGTTATTATAAAAGGCATGAATGTTGTACTTTCCTACAATGTAGTTATCATAGTATGCTTTAGCCTTTGCAATCATTTTGCGATAAGCATTTAACATCTCAGCGTAAGTTTCATAGTTGTAACGTTCAATAATACAGTCTGTCCAGTCACTAAAAAGCCACCAACCTTCGTAATCAGCTCTGATCTTTGTAACTGTCCACATCCCTTATTACATCCTTTCGATTATGTCGCTATACGTAATTTGAATACCATCATTATGAGACGATACCTAAATATTCAGAGAGTTTCACTACTCATCTCATCAAAGTGAAGATGAGCGATAGCGCACTTTACGTATGTAACAAAGTAACTATAATATTTTCAGAGTTTATAAATCAAGTTTTACGACTCATACTTTTGACCGATGTTACACTCAGCGTGCAACGCAAATATTAGTTTTGCGCCTTAAAATTTCGTATAATAAGTATATGAGGTGATATGAATGGAACGTAAGCATATGAAAGTGTATGGCACTGTTCAAGGTGTTGGATTTCGTTACTATACACAAAAGTTAGCTAAAAAGTATGGAGTAGTTGGCACAGTACAAAACGTACAAGACTACGTTGAAATATATGCGCAAGGTGACGCAGAAACACTAAATCAATTTGTCGAGGCTGTATCACAAGGCGCTTCCCCTGCTTCTAAAGTCGAAGATGTCGATATTGAAGCATTAGAAGTTGACGAAAGCTTAAAGAAATTTAAAACAATATAAAGGAAGATGAAACTTGAGATATAACATTTCTCGTATTATTGGAGCTGCCTTTGCATTTCCAGTTGCTGTCATCGCTTGGATTGTCAGTTTGTTTGCATTAGACATCTATGTCATTATCGATGTGTTAATCTCAATTGTGACGTTCGGAATCGTTTACTTCCCTACTCAACGTCTTTCTTCACGCAAGTATCTTCAGGAAATCGGCTTATCCCGTAGAGATTATCGATTCGTTCGTCATCAACTTAATGACGCCCAAGATAAGATTAGACGTATCTTGAGAACGTTTATGAATGTACGTTCGATTAAAGATTTTAAACAGGTCAACGAGATTTATCGCATTGCGCGAGCGATTTATTATACTGTAAAGCAACAACCGTCGAAGTTCTTTATCGTAGAGAGTTTCTTCTATTCGCATATCGATAATGCGTTGAATCTTATCGAAGCTTATACACGTCTCACACGTTCACCTAAGAAGACGACGACAGAGAAGCAAAAGCTTGAGCAAACTCGTATTACTCTAGATGAAGTCAAGCGTACACTGACAGCAGATTTGAGACGCTTGAATGAAGATGACTATCAAACTTTAGATGTCGAAATGGAAGTTAACCGTATGGAGCAAAAGCGCTATCGTAACTAAAATGTATGAAGAAATGGAGCGAATGACATGTCTAAAGACAAAGATATCATGAATTCTCACCCCTTAGATCACTATTTAAATGATACCTCACAGACAGAAACTCATTTGCACAAACAACAACAGAATTTTACTACTGAAGAGCAACAACAAATCGATCGTTTAGCAGAGCAAATTACTCCGATGGAACATGAATCGTTGCTTAATTATGGTACAGAAGCACAGAACCAAATGTCTCAGTTCTCACATCGTATCTTGAATGAGGTTAAATCAGCAGATGTGGGACCTGTAGGCGAAACATTAAATGGGTTGATGAAAAAGTTAAAGTCTGTGAATCCTGATGATTTAAATGTGGAGAATCAATCCAAGCTCAAACGTTTATTTAAAAGAGCTAAGGCATCAGTCAATGAAGTATTCTCTCGCATGCAATCAGTAGGTGCTCAAATTGATCGTATTTCAATAGAATTAGATAAGCATAAAGGTAACTTGAAACAAGATATCGATTTACTCGATGAACTTTATGAGCAGAATAAACACTATTTCGATGATTTAACGTTATATATTGCAGCTGCTCAGAAGAAACAGCAACAGATTGAAAGTGAAACGTTGCCTGAATTAAGAGCGCATGCAGAACAGACAGATAATCAGATGGATGTACAAGCCATCGCTGATATGGAGCAGTTTCAAGAACGTTTGAGCAAACGTATTTATGATTTACAACTATCACGCCAAATTGCTTTACAAACTGCACCTCAAATTCGCATGATACAGAACGTTAACCAGGCTTTAGCAGAGAAAATACAAAGCTCTATCTTAACGAGCATTCCATTATGGAAGAATCAAATGTCTATTGCACTCACTTTGATGCGCCAACGTCACGCTGTGTCTGCGCAGAAAGCAGTTACAGATACAACGAACGACTTGCTCAAAACAAACGCGTCTATGTTGAAAGAGAATGCTGTTGATACTGCACGTGAGAATGAACGTGGCGTGGTCGACTTAGAAACATTGAAGACGACGCAAAACGATATTATTGAGACAATTCAACAAACCTTACTAATACAACAAGAAGGACGTGCGCAACGTCAAAAAGCAGAACATGAACTTGTGGGACTGGAGCAAGATTTAAAGCAACAATTATTATCGATGAAACAAAACTCCCCACGCCAGTGAGTTAAAAAAAGTAATAAAAAGAGGTGGAACGATAGCGGTTCCATCTCTTTTCGTATTTATATAGATGTGGATAGACGTGATTTGTCTATAATTTGTTTCAATTATACTCTGTATCTATAAAAGTACCCCATCCCCCCTCTTTGCCTCCCACTACGCTTCTATATAAAACCAAAAAATGCTAGGATGACTGTTCTGATCCACCCTAGCATCGCTATCAAAGCGTCTATTCTTTTTCATAGTGAATAGGTTCTTGTTTTTTTACAAATGTAGAAATAATGTAGCCAATGATGACTGCTATCACTGCAATTGGGAACCACTCAAGTGAATAATCTTTCAATGGTAGATTTGACATAAATGGTATTTTAACCCAACCTTGACTGTCGATAACCCCAAGAATTGAGATAATCGTCACAATCACTATCGTGAAGCGCTGAACGAATGGTTTTGTCGGTATGAAGCGAGCCAGTAGGATTAAGATCACTACTGTAATAGCGATTGGATAAACCACGCTGAGTACCGGCACAGACATTTTAATCACAGAGTTGAGACCCATATTAGCTAAGATAAAGCTGATCACTGTAAATAGGATCACATAAGCTTTATAAGAAATCTTCGGAAGAATTCTGTGGAAGTATTCCGATACGGATACGACGAGCCCGCAACCTGTAGTCAGACACGCAAGTGCAACGATAATACCGAGCAAGTATTTACCGAACGAGCCGAAACCAACTGTCGCAATTGTTGTGAGTAGATATGTACCGATATTCTGGTCATTCGCTTTCAACTGATGCATTTGACTATCTGAAATATGCATATGGTTACCGATTGAGCCGACACAAATATAGATAATGATTAAACCAATTGCTGCAATGACCCCAGCCATCGCTGTTTGTTTAAAAATGTTATCGGCATGTGATACGCCTGTCGCCTTCACTGCGTTCACTACAATCATTGAGAAAGCAATCGCTGCAATCGCATCCATCGTTAAGTACCCTTCAGTAAAACCTTTAGAAAAGCCACCTAAAGCTGAAGTATAAGGTGATACGGCCGTACTTTGTGCATTTCCACCGAAATCAATAAAGCCTTTGATGATCATAGCTAGAATGGTGATGAGTAATAGTGGCGTGAGTAATGAACCTACTCGATCTACCATCTTATTAGGATTAATACACAAATAAAGTACGATTAAGAAATAGATTAAACTGAAAATAAATAGTGCTAAACTACTATTTGTATGCGCGATTGGCGTTACTGTCATTTCAAATGATGTAGACGCAGTACGCGGAATGGCGAACAATGGCCCTATTGTAAGATAAACAACCATTAAAAAGATAACTGAAAACTTAGGAGAAATCTTATTTAATGAGCCGATATAACCTTGTTTATCCACTGCGCCGATAATCACAGCCATTAAAGGTAAGCCAATGCCCGTTAAAGCAAAGGCGATAATGGACGGCCAGAAGAATTGACCACTTTCAAGTCCTACGTTGGGAGGAAAAATTAAGTTCCCTGCTCCAAAGAACATTGCGAATAATGTGAATCCAATAATCCATGTATTCTTTCTCATGTTAGTACTCCTTTAAATCAATTCATTAACAATATTTTATATTCTAACATGATAAAGAACGAGCGTCTATAAAAGTTTCAGAATATTTAAAAATAGTTATGTTAATTGTAGTTTACAATGACTCTATCCTTAAAAAGATTTCAATAATAGTTTCTTTAGTAACGGTGCGAGATGACTTGGCAAATTCTGTACACCTTCAACAAAGATTGAAAATGTACCGTAAATATTATGAATCGTTTCTTCTATATCTTCGGTAATCGGATCTTGACTAAGAAAGACATTGAAGACTTCTATACCCATTTTACGTGCAGTTTCAACAGCTTCATACGTATCTAATATACCATCCTGACTATAGTTGTATGCAGAAGGTTCACCATCTGAGAAGACGATAAGGAAACGTTGTTGATGAGAACGACGAAGTAAACGTTCGCTTGCGAGACGTATTGCGACACCATCTCGGTTATCGTCTTGTGGTGTTAATGCCATGATGCGCGCACCTTCGCTATCAAAGTGTGAGCGATCATAATTGATAATTTCATCGATAATATTAGGTTGTTCTCGATCATCTGCTTCGAAAGCGTCTTCATTGAAAGCGAGAATCTCATGTTTTACTTGCAAAGCCTTAAGCGTTTCGTGGAAGAGCACGACGCCCTTAATGGTTTCATCCATCTTGTCATGCATACTAGCTGACGCGTCGACTAATAGCGTAAACGTGGCGTCAAATTGACGACTGAGATCTTGTTTTTTATAGAATAATTTATATTGGTCGTCGATAAACCAGTTAATGAGATCCCTCTGTAGCCGCCCTTTCGTTAAGTTATGACGCTCATCTTGTCGTTCACGTTCAATCGTTTTCTTAATAATTTGAGTGAGATCCTTAATTTCGTATTGTACATCTTTTTCAACTTCTAAATAGTCACTGTAATATTCGGGTAAAATGTCAGGAACATTCCAATCAACAGAGACGTTCTCATTAATACCTTTTAACGCAAAGAGTGAATTCTGACCTACCATGCCACCGAGCTCATTATCAACTGTTTGACGGCTCCCCTTGCCTTTGGTAGAAGCAACATCTGTAATATCGTCACTCGCGTCGCCTTCTCTTGCCGTATCATTGTTGGATACGCTATCGCTCGTCTCGCCTTCGTGTAATTCCATCTCTAAATAGGAACCGCCTTCTGACTGACTATCTTGCGCTTTCGCTTCAATTTCTGCACTGGCAATATCTTCACTTGATTCTTCTGAATGTTGATCAGTTTGACTGGCGTCCACACGCTTCAACTGATCATCTTGCCATTCTTCCAATTCAGCATAGACCTTCTTAGGAAGATAGTAGTATTCATTCAGCATATCTTCTTTTAACAAATCATCAATTTGGAACATAATTCTTTGCGCCATATACATACTATCTTCGGAGCATGTACAGTTAAAGAAGTCTGGTAGGTATTGGTACATTGCTACAAAGATGTCATCTAGTGAGGGGTGTATTTCAGGCACATCGAAGAAATTCTGCTTGAGCACAGAGCGTTCTAAATGTAGTAGCACTAAATCAGTATAAGTCGTCTTCGTTTCATATACCTTAATTTGCGATTCAGTGTAACTCAATCGTGTCTGATTACGTAACTCAATCGCTGCACGTGTACTCGGTCGTTCTTCCACGATTTGATTCAAGATACGTTGATCCTCCAACATTTTAAAAATCTGTTGATATAACTTTGGATGTTGAAACTCCTGTTCTTCTATCACTTTGTTGACAATCGACGTATCCATCCAGTGATAGCCATACGCAGCAAGCATGACATCGGTCTTCAAGCCATTCGTCTCGATATCTTTAGGACGATGCGACCAGAATGTACTCGTAATCAAAGTATTCTCAATCGGATTATAGTAAGGAAACTTTTGAATCTTCACTTGTGTTTGTGGATTGCGCAGTAATAGCCGAGCTAAATCCTGCAACATCATCACTTGTTTGGCATCAAGTTGTTCGTCGTTAAACATGATAAAGCGTTCGTTCATAGTTATCCCTCACTAAAAGTTTAGTTCAACTGCATTCTCAATGGCCTGCTGTTCCCGTTCATCTTCAAGCTTGTCGATAATTGTACGTTGAATCGCACGTCTGATCGGCATCACTGTAGCAAGATCGCTCAAATCAATCAAGGCACGGATACTCGCAGCATCCTCTGAGATTTGGCCTTGCTTCGTCATCGTACGTAAATCGCTATTGAATTGCACGATTTGTTTAATGAGAGACATGTCATCCAAACGAGATTGTTGACGGATGACATCGCTTAATATCGAACCATCGATATAATCCACTTGAATGACAACGAAACGGTTCTTCAAAGCCTCATTCATTGGCAACGTACCTATGTAACCCTCATTAATCGCTGCAATCACATTAAAGCCTGGTGCAGCATGAATCACTTCACCTGTAAACGGATTCGTCAACTTACGGCGATAGTCTAGTACACCATTGAGTATGGGTAATGTTTCAGGCTTAGCCATATTAATTTCATCGATATAGAGAATATGACCTTGTCGCATCGCTTGAATGACCGGTCCATCGATAAAGACGATCTCTTGTTCACCTTTGTCGTTCGTTTGAATCGTCTTGAAACCGAGTAAACTTTCAGCATCCAAATCAACGGAGCAATTGACTTGATGCATTGGGATGTCGACAGTTTCACTGAGTGTTTCGGCTAACTTCGTCTTTCCTGAACCCGTAGGCCCTTTTAGTAGAATGTTTTTATTCAAAGCCATTAACGATTGGGCATCTTCGAATACTGTCGCATCATTATTGATATATTGTCCTTGTGCCAAGATGTAAGCACTCCTTTTACCTATAGTTGTATACAGAAAAGAGACTGGGTAACTACGAGTAAGTCACTCCCCAGCCCTTTCCACAGTTCAATATCTTTAGATTTCTTTAAAATATGTCTTGTAGTAACCACCGACTAAACCAGAGTTATCAATAATTTGATAGTACTCTTCTGTCTCGTTCACTACATCATATTGTTGACCGACTGTAAGCATGTCTGACACTGTAAACTTATCAGCATCTGTATGCACAACTTCTACACGCTTGATCGGCGTCTTAGATTTCCATTCTTCATGTAACATAACTTTCGTTCCTTTCACTAAACTAACTATTTAATTATATTCTAAAGTTAAAATGAATGAAATACCACTCGCTTCATTAATTCGTAACGATTTTGTATTATCTTGATCTAGTGTCTGATATGGAATACCAATCTCATCAAGTTCCTCTTTAGCGAGTTCAAATTGACCTTTATCGTCCGTAGCAAATTCAACCTGTTCACCGATACCGTAATCAGGTAAATCTAAGGTTTCGTCAGATTGATACATGTGTAATTCTCCGCCTAATCCACCGTCACCGATTTGGAAGACGAGGACATCTTTATCTTCATCTTCAGACAATGTATATTCCGCAAATGCTTCAATATCAAAGACTCGGCTAAGCACTGAGCGTGTAAGCAATAAATCATTCACGCGTAGCACTACTGGACCTAGGCCTTGAATTTGATGAAGCGGATTGACCGAGCTATACGTAGACGGCGTTCCTAAAGGTTCACCGCTATTGTGTTCGTCAGAATAAATGACGATTCGATGACCTTCTGGACTCATGAAATGGAAGCATTTATGTGTATTTAACATCGTGATTTCACTGTATTGAATACCATGTTCCCCAAGAATTGTTTGATATTCTTGGAGTGCTTCGTCAGTAGGAACACGTAGGCCTAAACTGTAGATGTGTTGGTCTTTCGTGCTGTAATGTGGTATCTCTACAAAGTGAACGCGTGTTCCTGGACTTAAATCAGCATCGCCAAAGCGCAATGCTTCCCCCTTTGTCTTTACACTCATCCCCAATTGATAATGGAAGAGCGTAGAAATCTTTTTCAAATTTTTAGCACCAAGTGTTACACTTCGTAACCCTGTCATATGACCACACCCCTTTTATATCTATTAACTTTAATTATAACGTATTCTGATTATGATTTATATGTTTAGACATTATGTGTGATGGATTTAAGTAGTAAAATAAGTTGTTGGAGAATTAACTATTTCTATATTAAAATATATTATAGAATAGTAGTAACGTTAAGTTCAGACGAAGGAGGTCTGTCAGTATGTTTAACTTTTGGGTATTGTTTGGAATAACATTGTTGATTGCAGTGTACTGTGGTATTACGTTCTTTAGTAATATGTCTCAATCTGTGCAGAATCGTAAAGATAATAAGAGCAAGAACAAGAATAATATTTACGGTATCGTTTTTGGAATATTTTTAGTGATTGCAATTATTGAGTTGCTTGTATTTGTTTTCGTTGGTTAATATATCTTATGATATTGCTTAATAAGAAGTTCAAGTAGAATCTCTGTATTCTAGCTTGAACTTCTTTTTATGCAAAAGCCCTAACTATGGGAATTATATTTATGTCTTACTAAAATAGTTGAGAGTATTAAAGATTAGAGTACGTCATATTGAAACCTCATAACTATAGTGCTAGTTAATACGTAGTTAAGTTTGTTTGGGGTCGTTTTATTGGAGATGTATCGAGAGATAGATTAAGTTATGAAGAATATATGATTCTTATTTGCAAAAAAGTCCTTGAGGACGATTGCTCGTCTTCAAGGACTTTGTATATCTCAAATTAAGATTCAAGTAATAAGTCTTCTGGATTTATCTAGAATATATATATACTATAGTTATACATAGTAAAATCTTGCTATGAAGCGGTTTTTAATCAATGTATTTTTAAATGAATATTTATGACTATTCATGATTAATATACTCTATGGGGGGGATTCGGGGAATTATTTTTTACGTACTAAGCTAACTGATATAATAGTCAACATTAGCATTACCCATGAATCTAGTTTAACTTGAGTTATACCGTGATTATATATTTCGCTGCCAATATTGTTGACGGTAGTTTTTAATAGGGTTTGACTTATTATGTTATAAATATCTAGTATTTTATTAATTAGTTCATCAATGAATGCTTTGTCGGTATCATTTTCTTTTAGTGTTTTCATTTCCTCTTTGAAGCGTTCATTTTCAGCTGACAAGTTTTCATTTTCATATTTTAAGTCTTGAATATAGCTAATCAATTGTTCTTTTGTTTTACCTATATATGCGTCACTTAAGGAGCTAAAGTTTTTATTCATACTTCTAATATATTGGTTGTTTATGGAACGTATACTATCAACTAAATTTAAATTAATCTGCTTGATCTTCATTATTGAGTCTATCTGAGATTTTATTGCAGGACTAATTAAATTAGTATCAACCTTTGCTAAATTACTAAAGGTTTTATTAAGCGTAACTGCACTATTAAAGTTGATTTTGGATATCATAGTTATATAGTTATAATTGGTAGACTTATTCTCAAATTGAGATTTTGGTAAATTAAAGCGTATAAGCTCTGGTTTAGCTTGTTTTAATGCTGCAGCCTGACTTAGTAAAATTTGATCACCTAATGATTTTAAATACTCATTTTGTGTTGTAACACCATTCGTAGATTGTCTGTAAGTATCAAATATGCTTTTTCTTAGTTCGCGTATAGTTTGATTCATTCCATCACCTCATTAGTAATTATATAATATTCATGAGTATTAAAGTAGCACAATAGATTTAAAGATATAAGTAGCCCCGCACTATATATAGTGCGGGGCCTTAAATTATATCTTACGTGTTGTAATTTGCTTTTTCGTGCCATCGCCACGCTCTACATGCGCGCTTTCTTGTTGGCGTGTGTTACGGCTTTGCTGTTTCAACTGTTGGCGTAACGCTGCCTCTTCTGAGGGCGTGCGGTTAGCTTTAATATATTCCATTTATTCCCCTCTTTTATTTATCATAAATGTTTTGCGTTTGCTTGCTATTATCCAATAATGTAGGTGCACTTATAGGCGTTCTGTGATTCAGTTTTGTTTCCGTGTTATCTATATCTTTGCTATAAGCTACTTCGATAGGCTCATTAAACAATTTGTTATTTAATATTTCAGAATTGGTTTTACCTCGTGCCATAAACAAACACTCCTTACTTAAGTTTTTTACGATCTGCAAATGTAGGCGTTGGCTCTACCATTGGTTTTGCGTATGATTGAATCTGAATTAGCGAAGAATAAATTGAAATTACTTAACTATGGGGATTCTTTAGAGGATAGTGATAACTAATGTATGTAAAAGAAAAGATTAGTAAATCGGGTGTTAAACGGTACGAGTTTTATGAGAAGTATTTAGATCCTCTCACAAGCAAATGGAGAGAAGTTTCTGTAACTATGAACAAAGATACTAAAACATATCAAAATGAAGCTAGAAGATTACTACAGAAGAAAATAGAGTTTAAGCTTAAGGATAGAAATACTAAAGAGCTAAAGAGTCTTACATTACATGATGCCATGAGTAATTGGGTAGAGCGTGCTGTTAAATCTGATAACTTAAAACAAAGTAGCATTAAGGCTTACACTTATAAAATTGAGTCAATGAAAAATGATATTGAAAAAGATATTAAAATTATTAATGTGCATTACCAGTATATGCAAAATTTTATTGATAAGTGGGCTCAAAGTTTAGTTATTCACGTGTTAAATCTCATAAAATAGGTTGATGTCTGTATTTAAATTTGTGCGCGATGTATACGATATGAACGATATTACAGCTATCGAACGTGTTAAATTACCTAGCAATAAGAAAACCTATGAACAAACAATTGAAGAACGTGAAAACTATCTGAATGAATTAGAGCAGCATCAATTACTTAATGTTTTACAAAAATTGTATGACAAGAATGCTAAATATGCTTGGGTAAAACATATTATTCGGCATATAAAACTTTAGAAGTACAATTGTTAACCGGTATGAGTATAGGCGAAGTATTAGCATTACAGTTTAAAGACATCAACTTTGAAAAGCGTTTTATTGATGTGAATGTTACTCTAGTCGACAGAAAAGACCCAATTACGCAAAGATACGGTGTAAAAGACATAACTAAAACGGGCTCAAGTATGCGTTAAATAAGTATTACATCACGAGCGGTAGAAATATTAGAGGAACTATTTAAATATAAACAATTTAATGAATTGGATCCTGATTTCTTAGAATGAGACTTTATTTTTAGGAACAAAAAAGGCAATCCCCTTTCAACTAATAAGATAAATTACATCTTAAAAGAAGCATTAGAGATTACCAACATCACAAAGCATGTCACAACACACAATGCGTCATACTCATGTATCTATATTAGCACAGCATGCAATTCCTTAAAAGTTATTCAAGAGCGTGTGGAACATTCTGACAGCAATATGACATTAAGAATATATACACACGTAACGGATAGTATGGCTCAAAACATGATTAATGAGTTAGAAGCATATGACAAAGATTTTAATAATAATTCTAACGAAAAAGAAAGATTGAGATTAATTCAATAATTTATTTAAACCTTCATATTTTATTCGAGTCGCTTTACTGGATATATAAGAATTATTATTTAGTTCTAAAATTTAAATAAAAAAGGGCGTTACGCCCTTTTAATTATTTGTTAAATTTTGCCATTTCCTTTGGTGTAAATGGATACGAGGAATTTATACTTTCAAATCCTTTGTTGATAAATATACGAATACCGACTACATACCACAGTACCATTATTACTACTCCTATTACATAATCCCAAAATGAAACTAAATTATGTGTATGAATAAAAATGATATAAATAATAGCGATTGGTAAATGTCCAAATACAACTGTAGCTAAACCAGCATTATAATATGTTCCAAGCATTTTATTATTTACAATAGCATGTACGATAAGTTGCGCTAACCCACCGAACAATATTGGTGCTAACCCAAACCATATCGCTTCTGGGAAAATAATAGGAGGTATATATAACACTAATGCTGTTCCCCAATTAGTCAAAAAGGCTGACATTTGATTAAGCGGGAATCGGTCTGGTCTCGGGCTATTTTTATAAGCAAAAATGGTATTTGCAAATTTAGGGAAGCCGCCAGGATAGCCAAATTCTTCAAAAAAGTGGAAATTAATAACTGCTAAGTTAAGCAAAGCTAAACGTTGTAAAGCGTTAATATCTTGCCAAATAATAATTGTTCCAATAATGATGATAATACCAATAGCTACACTTATATTGTAAAAATGACGTAAAAACAATTTCATATTAAGTCCACTTTCTTTCTTTTTTTAAAGTTCTATAAATTTGACTTTCGATTTGAGACTGATTTATCGTTTTAACCTCAAATAAATTAATTTGAACAAAATAAATTAGCAATTGCCCCATAATAATTCTTAGTAGTGATTGAAAATTTATATCTGGTGAAAGCTCATTTGTATTTTGAAAAGCGTGTAATATCTTTTGAGAATTTTGTTTGTTTTTTTGTTCAATTGTTGTTATAAGTAAATTTCTTACTTCTTCATTTATTACTAATTCACTCAAGAAAATACTCACAATTTCTTTGTTTTGTTTTAAAAATTGCATACGATCAGTAACTATAAAATGAACTAAATTTCTTAAATTGTTATTTTGATTTTCAATATTCCGGGTGAATATATCGTCATATTGTGGGATACAATGTTCAATTATTGGTGTGATAATTGCTAATAGTAATCCACGTTTATTTTTAAAATGCTTAAATATAGTAGCTTCACTTACTTCAGCTTCTCTAGCGATATTGGCCGTACTAACACCATTGAATCCATATTGTGAAAACAACTCTATACTAGATAACAACACTTTTTTCTTTCCTGGAGTTATTTTTTGATTTTCCAAAAATGGTTCTAAATCTATTTTGATATTTTGATTATTCATAATTACCCCTCTAATTATTTTACTTAATTTTACAATGTTTAAGAACTGCGTTGTATCTTTCTATTTGCCAATCAGAAATAATATACTTTGAGTTTCTATCTTTTAATAGTTGAACTGGTAACACTACGGTTAATATTGTAATAATAATGAAAGTAATGATTCCGCTTATCCAAGTTAATATTCCAGCTAAATCTTGAGTGTGAATAAAAACGATGTAATAAATACTGATTGGTGTAAATAAAAATATACTAGAAGCTAAACCAGGATTATACCACGTTCCCATCGCTTTATTCATTGATATGCCATGACCAATAAGTTGAAAGAGATTAAATATTATTGTTGCTAATCCTAGCCATATAAATTGTGGGAAAAGAATCGCTAGAATATAGAAAAAATAAGCACTAATATTATCGATGCTAACTGACAAAGTATTGCCAGGATAGTGTGTATAATCTTCTTTTTCACCATAAGTAGCTTTATTTATAACTAATGGTGCTCCACCTGGAAACACATATTCTTCAAATTGGTGTATAGATAATGCAATCATGCTATACATTAATATAATTTGAATTTGCGATAATTGTTCATGCCCCCAAAAGCCCATGTAAAAAGTTAGACCTACAAATACTAAAAAAGTTAGATATTGCCAATTATTACGTAAATATAACATGATAATTCCCTCCTAAATAATTGGTAAGTGATTACTCACTAACTAATATAGCATTGTTTTTCTTATTGTCAATAATTTACCTCAATAACTATATTAGTATTACATTTAAAATGTGATTCGAAATATCCTTAAAATTAAATTGTGATTTAAAAGAATATAGCTTAGGTCAAAATTACTAACAATTAATGTAGTAAAATACTATCGTTATTAACGAATGCATCTTGATATATATTACATATGGGGGGATTTTCCGAAATACATAAATATAAAAAAATACAACGACGATAAACGCCGTTGTATAAAGGTTTTTAAACTATTTTGTTTGTGAATTATGATTCAAGTAATAAGTCTTCAGGATTTTCAATTAAGTCTTTAATTGTTTTTAAGAATCCTACTGCTTCTTTACCGTCGATGATGCGGTGGTCATAGCTTAATGCTAAGTACATCATTGGACGGTTTTCAATTTTATCATCTTCAACCGCAATTGGACGTTTGATGATTGAGTGCATACCTAAGATCGCAGCTTGGTTACCATTGATGATTGGTGTAGACATCATTGAACCGAAGATACCACCGTTAGTGATAGTGAATGAACCGTTAACCATGTCATCTAAGCCTAGTTTCTTATCGCGTGCTTTGACAGCTAAGTCTGCGATTGCACTTTCGATTTCAGCAAAGTTTTTCTTATCGCAATCTCTTACGAATGGTACTAATAAACCATCGTCTGTAGATACCGCAATACCGATATCGTAGAATTGTTTAGTAATCATGTCTTCGCCGTCGATTTCAGCGTTAACTTCAGGATATTTCTTCAATGCAGCTACTGCCGCTTTAGTGAAGAATGACATGAAACCAAGTTTAGTACCATCGTGGTCTTTGATAAATTGTTCTTTCTTGCGTTTACGTAAGTTCATTACGTTTGTCATGTCTACTTCGTTGAAAGTAGTTAACATTGCTGTTTGGTTAGAAACTTCTAAAAGTTTCTTAGCAGCTGTTTTCTTACGACGTGACATTTTTTCACGTACTACTGGTTTAGAAGGTTTAGATGATTGAGCTGGTTTGCTGTCTTCTTTAGATGAAGAAGATTGGCTGCTAGAACTACTTGGTTGATTTTGTTTAGAATCAACATCTTCTTTTCTAACTACATCTCCTGATTTGCCCGCTAATTCGCTAAGGTCAATACCTTGTTCACGTGCATATCTACGTGCAGATGGTGTAGCGTTAACACGTTGACCTGATTGATCGCTTGAATCATCTTGTGATTGAGTATCTTTGCTATCATCACTTGATTTAGCATCATCAGATTTAGATTCTTGTTTGCTGTCATCAGAAGAAGATGAACCTGAATTACTTGGTTGACCTTCACCTACTACAGCGATAGCTTGACCTACTTCAACAGTGTCACCTTCATCAAACAAAGTTTCTTGTAATACGCCGGCATCTTCTGATACGACCTCAACGTTAACTTTGTCTGTTTCTAATTCAACGATAGCTTCACCTTTATCAACGCTATCTCCTACGCTCTTTAACCATTCTGCAATGGTACCTTCTGTAATAGACTCTGCTAGTTCTGGAACTTTAACCTCTGGCATGTTGTACTTCCCCCTACTTATTATTTGTACTTTGTTCAAGTATCATATTTTGTACAAGTTTATGAATTTCGCCATCACCTTCTGCTGGAGCAGAACGTTGTATTCTTCCATGATAACTTAAATCGTATTTATCTGCAGTTAATTCTTTGAGGCGTGGGTAAACGAATGACCAAGCACCTTGGTTCTTAGGTTCTTCTTGTACCCATGCAACGTGTTGTAAATTAGGTAACTTATCAAGTTCAGCTTGAATTTCTTCTGAAGGGAAAGGATATAGTCTTTCCACTGCGATAAGCTGAATTGATTCGTCAGGATTTTTAGCTAAATACTCTTTAAGGTCGATAAACATCTTACCTGATGCAAGGATGACTTTCTTCACGCTATCTGCATCGCCTGATTCTGGTAAGATTGGTTCGAATGTACCTTCAGTAAATTTACTGATAGGTTGAGAAACCGTCTTGTTACGTAACAAGCTCTTAGGTGACATCACTACGAGTGGACGCATTGCATCTGTACCTAAGCTTGCTGCTTGTGCTCTGAGTAAGTGGAAATAGTTACTAGAGCTAGATAAGTTAACAACTGTTGCGTTGTTCTCACCTGCAAGTTGTAAGAATCTTTCAAGACGTGCAGAAGAGTGTTCTGGTCCTTGACCTTCAAATGAATGAGGTAAGAATAAAGTTAATCCTGAAGTTTCTCCCCATTTAGCACGAGCACTAAATAAGAAGTTGTCAAAGATCATTTGTGCCATGTTTGAGAAGTCACCGTATTGTGCTTCCCAGATTGTCATACAGTTCTTATTCTCAACATTGTAACCATATTCAAAGCCTACAACTGCAGCTTCTGATAATGGTGAGTTGTAAACAGAGAATGTCGCTTGTTGATTAGGCACATGATGCAATGGCACGTATTCTTGGCCATTCTCAGAATCGTGAAGTACAGCATGTCTATGACTGAAAGTACCACGTTCACTATCTTGGCCTGTTAAACGGATTGGTTTACCATCTTGTGTGATTGTAGCAAACGCAAGTTGTTCCGCTTGAGCCCAATCTACGAGACCATCTTCTTTTTCAAATGGTTCACGACGTTTTTCAAGTACTTTGTTGAGTTTCTTCAAGACATTGAAGTCTTCTGGATAAGATAACATCGCATCGTTGATTTCTTTAAGATGCTCGAATGAGAATGATTGATCGTCACCTTTAAGTGGTTCTGCAATCGCATCTGGTTTTTGCATGTCAGGGTTATCCATTTTGTCGTTTTTATCGATCTTATCGTGAGCAGAACGTAATGTTTTCTTCACGCCATCGATAACTTCATTCATTTGGTCTTCAGAAATAACGCCTTCTTCAACGAGCTTTTTACCGTAAAGGATTTCAACTGAATCGTGTGTACGGATGTGTTGATATTGAACAGGGTTCGTAATTGAAGGTTCGTCCATTTCGTTGTGACCATAACGACGGTAACCTACCAAGTCGATAACAACATCTTTATGGAACTCTTTTCTAAATTCCATAGCGATTTCGATAGCTTCAATTGTCGCTTCTACATCGTCTGCGTTCACGTGCATGATTGGCACATCGTAACCTTTAGCGATGTCAGAAGAATAAGTTGTAGAACGACCGTCATTAGGTTCTGTAGTGAAACCGATACGGTTGTTCGTAATAATGTGGAGTGAACCACCTGTTGAGTAGCCTTCTAAGCCACCTAAGTTCATAGATTCAAAGTTGATACCTTGACCTGGATATGCAGCGTCACCATGAATAAGGATTGGCATTGCATCTTTGAAATTAGTAGTCACTGCACCAGCTTGTTCAGTATCATCTTGAACAGCACGTGTCTTACCTAAGACAACTGGTGAAACGATCTCTAAGTGACTTGGGTTATTCGCAAGTGAAATACGTTGCGTAATACCGTAAGAGTCTGTCGTCTTCACGCCACCTAAGTGATATTTCACGTCGCCAGACCAACCTGAAGTGAGTTCTAAACTGCCGTCTTCAGGTAAGAATTTCATTGGATCAGTGTGCATGAATTCAGAAATCATCATTTCATATGGTTTTTCAAGCACATGAGTTAACACATTCAAACGTCCACGGTGCGCCATACCGATTTCGACATTTGAAATACCTTCGTCGCTCGCTAAGCGTAACGTTTGTTGAAGCATCGGTACGAGTGCGTCAACACCTTCAATTGAGAAACGTTTAGCTCCTACGAAGTTTTTGTGTAAATACTTTTCGAAACCTTCAACGTGCGCTAAATTTTTAAATAATTCAATTTTTTGTTCATTGTTTAGTGAAGCTTGGTATGGTGTCTCAATACGACGTTTCAACCATACACGTTCTTTACTATTATTAATGTGTGTATATTCAAAGGCAATCGGACCTTTATAGCGGTCTTCCATGCGTTCGATAGCTTCATATGCATTATCGTAAATATCTTCAAAGTGATCAGATACGATACCTGCAGAAATTGTTTCTAAAGTTTCTTTGTCTAAATTAAAGTCTTCAATGTTTAATTTAGGAACATGTTCTCTGACTGGACGATTTACTGGGTAAATGTCAGCTAATAAATGCCCGTATTGACGGATGTTGTCGACTAAGCGCATAACACGTTTAATCGTGCTGTCGCTTTGTGAACTAGTTGCATCCGAGCTTGCTTTGTTTACGATGTTGGCTTCACCGTCTTTAATTGTACTAAAAAGGACTTGTAAATCTTCAGGAACTGATGATGGATCTTGTAAATAAACATCATATAGGTCTAACATATATCCAAGATTTTGCCCGAAATTTACAGGTGCCTCAGTTACCTGTTTTTCGTTGCTCATTTATTACACCCTCCACAAAATAGTTGAAACGCTTACAACACAATAATAGCATTAAAAGTGTTCAAATTAAAGTACTTATCACACCTTATATAAAAAAGCAGAACTCCGAATTATAAATTTTTTAATCAAGGTGCGATGACCCAGATTGAATTTATACTTAGAGTCCTGCTAAGTACTGTTACTTACTTTATTCACAAATATTAACAATTCAAACATCAATACGTTCCCGTGCGCTTAGAAATGAATCTAGAAGCGAATATGGAACGTCGTATATTCGCCTACCACACTTTCAACTACAATCGAACCTCCGTTATGTTCGATGAGTTTCTTCGCTATAGATAATCCCAGTCCATTACCACCGAGTTTGCGTGAACGTGACTTGTCTACGCGATAGAAACGGTCGAAGATAAACTCTAAATCTTCTTGAGGAATTCCAACGCCATGGTCAGTAATATTAATCGAAATTTGTTTGTTGCGTAATTGAGTTTCAATCTTAATATATTTATTGTTCTGGTCATATTTAATCGCATTATCGATGAAGATGATGAGTATTTGTTCAAGATGATAGCGATTGATCTCTTTCAGTAATGGCTTAGGGTAAGGCTCAAATTCAAAGGTGTAGTCTTCGTGTAAGCGCGCTAGTGATTTTATACGCTGTTTAATTTCTTTATTAATATCGACACATTCCACTTCAGACGCGTGTTGCGTGACATCATCTTTCGTTAATAAGAGGAGTTCTTCAACGAGTTTCGTGATTCGTGTCATCTCTTCTAGCGAAATATTGAGTGATTCTTCAAGCACTTCTGGACTTTCTTTACCCCAACGTTTAATTAAGTTCAGATGACCTTGAATGATTTGCAATGGTGTTCTGAGTTCGTGTGACGCATCTTCTACGAATTGACGCTGTTGGTTAAAAGAATCTTCTAAGCGCATCATCATGGCGTTAAAGGTTTCGATTAAATTATCTGTTTCGACATAATTAGTCGGTAGCTGAATCTTTTCTTGGAATCCGTTGCGTCGAATGAGCTGCATTTTATCAGACAAAGTGACTAGAGGCTTCGCAATCTGAGATGAGAAAAAGTAACTGATGAGTGCTGTGATTACTGTAGCCAAGATTCCAAATGTCACCGCAAAGAAGTATAACGAATTAACGAGCGTATTATAGTTCTCTAACGAGTGAATAACCACACTGTAGCCGTGGAATTTCGCAGAATCGATGCGCTGCGTGAGTACGAAATAAGCGGTGTGATGATTCTTAACCACTTTCACCTTGTTTAAATGATGCTTGTGTAACTGAGGATGATACGTAATCGAATTGTCGTTGGAAGCATCTATCAGTTCTTTGCCTTTGTCGTTAAAGACGATGACCTTCTGGAAGTTGCCTAGAGACGCATTTAAATCTACTGTAGAGATGTTCTTATAAGGTGTTTCTTCAAATAATGAACCGATATCGTTAGAACTACGTTGTGCTTCCTCTAACTCATTGTTGCGTAATGCATTACTCAAATAGAAGATAATAATGATACTAAAGATGAGAATGGTCGTAAATGTGATGGTCGTAGTGATGACCATCCATTTGGTACGTAATCGGCGTTGCTTCATTGTCGTATCACATATCCTACACCGCGTACGGTTTCAATGTATTTATCCATATGATAAGGCTTTAATTTATTACGTAGATAACGTATGTAGACATCAACTACATTCGTTTCGACTTCAGTGTTGAATCCCCATACATTTTCAATGATTTGTTCACGGTGCATCACATGGTTGCGATTTGTCGCGAGTAAGAAGAGGAGGTCATATTCCGTCTTCGTCAGTTCTAAAGTGTCATCATCCACCGTCACTTTGAAGGCGTCGATATCGATGACGAGCCCGTTAATATTAATGATATTCTTCTGAGGTTGTCTCCGCATCGTTGCACGTATACGCGCCAACAGTTCTTCTATTTCGAAAGGTTTCACGATATAATCGTCAGCGCCGTAATCTAGCCCCGTTACTTTGTCATACGTATCACTTTTCGCAGTGATAATGATGATGGGCGTTTGTTGTTTTTGGCGAATTTGACGGCAAATTTCGAGTCCATTTACGTGCGGCAACATCAAGTCTAATAAGATTAAATCGTAATTATGTTGGAGCGCACGATCTAGCCCACTTCTTCCATCATTCTCAATATCTACTAAATAATTCTCATGTTTAAGTTCGAGTTCAATGAAACGCGCTAAATTCTGTTCATCTTCAACAATGAGTATTCTCGTCATAGTTCACACCTCAGAGTTTAATTCATATGATTACGTAATAGTTTGTAAACAACATCATATCGCAACTCTGTTAAAAGGTAAACGTCTTTTTTCTGACAATCTTTAGAAAAATGAAAGCGTGAGATTGCTTTAATAGCGCCTTTTAGGGACCAGTTAAAAATTTTCTTGAAAAAAGTTGCTATTTCTAATTGACAACCATTCTCATTCATGTATAATTGTAGTTGAAAATGATTATCAATTCCAAATGAACTATTCCCCCCACACATATTTCGTTCTAATTGGATTGATCATTTTCACAATATCCCCTTTTATATGCCCGTAAAAGACTAACGTTGCGAGACAACGTGTTATTAAATGAAAACCGGTTTGCCATACATAAACCGGTTTTTATCATACCTATTACAAAGACTTAAAGACACATGAAAGCGACACAAAGTTTCCAGTGAACGGAAATTGTGTCGCTTTTTTGTTGACTATACGTGTACTCAAACGTAAGGAGATGAACGCCCTCCTACCCTCTTACTACACGCTTAAGAATTTCTAGCTATAAAATACCGCTCTAGGGCGTTAACCATTCTAGAGCGGTACTCATATGATCTATATTTACTTGGTTATCACTAGTAAGATTTATTTTACACAATAATAACGTTATTAAATTTGCAATTTGTGTCGCAAAATGAGTGTCGAAAGTATCAAGGAACTGCCGCCACCTAATAGTCCTGCCATGATATCAGTCGGATAATGTACGCCTAAATAAATGCGTGAAGAACAAATACCTAGAATAAATAACGTACAAATGATATAAACGACAATTCTAGCTTTCGATTTGATTAAGCGATGTGCTAAGTAAATCAAGCTACCAAAGAATGCAATGGAACCCATCGCATGTCCGCTCGGAAAGCTATAACCTGAGGCTTCAACGAGTCGCAATACAGTCGGTCTTTCACGATCAAAGATGTTTTTTAGTAACGGATTGAGAATCGTTGAAAGTCCCATCGTAAACACGAAGAATAGCATTTCTACATAATAGCGTTTGAGCGCAAGATAGATGACCAAGATCAATGATAAGACAGCTATCGTATAGACTTCACCGATCTTTGTTATTCCTATGAAGAATGTAGTTGTAAGAAAGCTTTCGGATGAGAAGATGAAATGATAGACCCCATTATCAACTTCACGTCCGATTTGGGCGCCGTGATATAAGGCGATTAAACTAAAGAGTATGATACAAATGATCAATATGAGTATACGTTTCCATCTCGTCATAAATACTACCTCTTTCGTTTAACCTAATGCATCTTTAATAAATTTATTGAATAAGTCTTCTTTAGTATAGCTTTCTTTGTAATCATGCATTGAATCAATGATCGTTGAACGATGTGCTTCGATATCTTGCAACTCATCAATCAAACGATGTTCAGTGAGTTGATCTTCAGCTATCATACGTCCGTAACCTTTAGATTCAAAGTTCTTCGCATTATCAATTTGGTCGCCACGTGATTGGTCTAAGCCAAGTGGAATGAGTAACATTGGGATATTTAATGTTAAAAATTCATAAATGGCATTAGAACCGGCACGACTGATAACCGTATGCGTAATCGCAAGCAAATCAGTTAAATCATCTTTTACGAATTCAAATTGCTTATAACCTTTCACATTATTGAGTGACGAATCGAGCAACCCTTTACCTGTTAAATGAATAACTTGGTATTTTTCGAGTAATAAATCGAGATTTTGACGAATAATGTCATTTAGCTTTTTACTTCCTAAGCTGCCACCCATCACCAGTAAGACAGGTTTCTTATCAGTGAACTCAGTGAGTTGGTAACCGCGACCTTTGTCACCGTGGAGTAAATCTTGGCGCACCGTGGCTCCAACGAAGTCAGCCTTGTCGTTCGGTAAGTATTTGACTGTGTCCTCAAACGTTGTATAGATTTTTTTGGCGAATTTGAGTGCAATCTTATTCGCTAAGCCTGGTGTTAAATCAGATTCATGGATGATGGTAGGAATCTTTAAGGATTTCGCAGCGATCACTACGGGCACTGAAACAAATCCACCTTTAGAGAATAAGGCATCAGGACGTTCTTTCTTCAACACTTTGCGTGCATCCAGAATACCTTTGAGTACTTTAAAGACATCTTTAATATTCTCGAAAGAGAGGTAACGACGTAGTTTACCACTTGAAATTGTATGATAGGTAATATCAGGCAGTTGTGATTCAATCATTTCTCTTTCTATTCCTTGCTTGGAACCGATGTAGAATGCTTGATGGCCTTGTTCGATAGCAGTGGGAATAAGACTGAGATTGACTGAAACATGTCCAACTGTTCCTCCACCTGTAAATGCTATTTTTGCCATAATTCAACCTCTATTCTTCTAATTTTTTATAATATGCGTAAAAGGGTTCGCCCTTATTGAACGGATGATAATCGATTTCTGCTTCTCCAGCTTTAGAGAAACCGAACTTTTCAAACAAACCTTGCGCAGGCTTATTTAAAGCGAATGTATCAGTTAAGAGCACGTGAATATCATGATCGAGCGCGAGATTCACTGCGAAATCAAAGAGTTCTGTCGCAGCCCCTTTGTAATCTTGTGAACCTGCTAAGCGATGAATCACATATGCACCTTCACGATGCACTGGCCAATCAATCTTATCATACCAGTCGGATTGAACTTGGTCGATAACGATAAAGCCATAAATGTGTTGATCTATATCTAATACATAAAGCGTTTCTTTCTCGATATCTTCTTCAAAATGCTCTTCCAATGGATAAGCATCATCCCACTGATGATTATTGTCCTGCTTCATCAACGCTTTCGCTTCTTCAACAAGTTCAAGGATTGTCGGAAGATCTTCTGTCGTCGCTAATCTTATCATAAGGGCAACACCTCTTTATTATTGTAGTTTGTGTAATAAATCATCTAATACGGTATCATGTTTATTTGATTTATCGACTAATGCTTGAGTGAATTTCTCATTTGTTGATTTATCAAACTCACCTGTTTCATCTAAATGATGGTCTTTTTGGAATGCTTTAACTTGACGTTCTAAATTAGAATCGAACGTCTTACTTTCATCATCAGTATGATAACCTAAGGCATTCAAACCGATCTTAATCGTTGAAACATGTTGATTGTTATCACCGACTTTTAATGTGTTATCCGTCGGAATTACACTCAGTTGTTGATATTTAGGTGGTTTGATTGTGTGGTCCGGTTTAATGCCTTTCTTATGAATGTAATGGCCTTTTGGAGTTAACCATTTCATGTTGGTAAACTTCAAGAGTGAGCCATCTTTAAATTCATGTGTTGTTTGTACGATACCCTTACCGAATGACTTAGAACCATAAATTGTAGCTTTATTATAATCTCTCATCGCGCCGGTAAAGACTTCAGACGCACTTGCTGAACCTTCGTTAATGAGGATAGACACATCCATATCTTGTGCTTCTTTAAGTGCGTTATTAGATGTTTTAATATTCTCTGTATGGTCGCCCTTTTGAAGTTCAACGGCAGTTTTATTTTTATCGACAAAGACATTAATCATCTTTACAGCTTCATCTAAGAGACCGCCCGGATTGTTACGGAGATCAAGTACGACTTTATTGATACCCGCTTTATGTGCTTTGAGCAAGGCAGATTTCAATTCTCCTGAGGTGCTACTTTGGAATTTATTAATTTTAAGCACAGCCACATTGCCATGTTTTGAATAATCGACACTCTTCACATGAATCTTATCACGTTTAATCTTGAAGTCTTGTTCATGTGTACCACGTTGAATCGTTAACGTTACAGTGCTGCCTTTTTTGCCTCTAACCTTTTTCACAATCGCTTCTAAAGGTTGTCCCTTAACCGATTTGCCGTCGACTTTCTTCACGATATCTTTCGGCTTCAATCCAGCTTTCTCAGCAGGTGACCCTTTCATTGGACTGGTGATTTGAACGTGTTGATCTTTCTTCTGCATTTCTGCACCAATACCGACGAAATCTCCCGACACGTCCTCATTGAAAGACTTCGTTTGGTCTTTCGTCATGTATTCAGAATAAGGATCGTCGAGTTCTTTCACCATGCCATCAATAGCAGCTTTCGATAATTTATCGGGATCTTTCTTTTTATAGTAATCATTCGTCAAAGTTTGATACACATTTTCTACTTTGGAAAATGACTGCCGTTGATGCTTGTCTAAACCACTGCGCCAATGTTGGAAACCTAAAGTAGCTGCAACAGCGATCAAAACAGTGAGAATGATAGTGACGAGTAAAAGTAGTACCAATCTGCTTTTTCTAATATGTAAAGGTCGAGCTGAGTGCTGTTTCTTAGAGAGGTTGCTCTGTGTCTCATGTTCTTCAGAATTTGCCATCGCATTCACTCCTTCCTTTTAGTATAAAATTGAAACAATAAGAAATTTATAGTTACTTCACAATAAAGTAAGCTAAGGTTAGAACATAAATTGACGTAGTCGTAGTTAACTCTACCTTGCACGTGTCGGAATGGCGCTACCATAGCTTGTGCCAGCAACGTACGTGAGTCAATCGCAGAACTACTACAGTGAGAATGACTGTCATAACCTTAGCTTAGAGTATGAAATTGCGTATTCATTTGCTGATAGATCTGGCTTATCATCTCACGTGTCGGAGTACGAGAGATAGACCTATTATGCTCTTCTGAGTAATGACAATTGCAATGGTTAAGTGAACTAGAATTTCAACCACTCTTGGTAGTCCTCGTACATATCATCAAAGACGGACATAGATACTGAGTAACCACCTTCTGTTTCAATATAATCACTTAGCACATTAAAGTCTGATTCTTGTTTGGGAAATGCCAAATCATCAAAGATTTCTTCAGCGAGCACGCCTTTATCATCCTTTTGACCTCGAACTGTCATCGCATAATGATAGAATGAATGATCTTTCATTAGCTCATAGTCACATCAGCAAGTTTCGTTTCACCTTTAACTAAAGCTTGCGCATCTTCAATATGCACTGAAGCAGCTTGGTCTGAGTTAGTAATAATAACTGGTGAAACAGTGGATTTCGCATTGGATTTGATGTGTTCAAGGTCAAATGTGAGTAAAGGATCTCCAACAGATACTGTATCTCCACTTGCAACTTCGATTTCGAAACCTTCGCCGTCAAGTTGAACTGTGTCTAAACCAACGTGTACAAGTAATTCAAGCCCGTTATCTGCTTTCAACCCGATAGCGTGTTTCGTTGGAAAGACGTTATCTACTTTACCATTGATTGGTGAAACGACGTGACCTTCAGTAGGGTCGATACCAAAGCCTTCCCCCATCATTTTTTGAGCGAATACAGGGTCAGGGATATCGTCGATTTTTACATATTCGCCTGTCATCGGCGCATAAATTTCAATATCTTTACTTACTTCTTTATCTTTACCAAATAATTTCTTAAACATGTTCTAATACTCCTTACTTTTTAAAATGAGATACTAAATCGCCATAGCCTAGCTCTTCAAGTTTATCATATGGAATAAACTGAATCGCAGCTGAATTAATACAGTATCTCAAACCGCCTCTATCTTGAGGACCGTCGTTAAAGACATGACCTAAATGGCTATTTGCATCTTCGGAACGGACCTCTGTTCTAAGCATACCATGAGATTTATCCGCTAGCTCGATAATTTCGTCATCATCGAGTGCTTTTGAGAAACTCGGCCAGCCGCAACTGGATTCGAATTTGTCCTCAGAGGTAAATAGCGGTTTACCTGAAATCTTGTCTACATAGATGCCTTTCTCAAAGTGATTCCAATATTCATTCTGGAATGGCGGTTCTGTGCCATCTTCTTGTGTTACAAGATATTCGATATCATTTAAATCGGCTTTATCTTTTTTAATCATTCTGTTTCCCCCAGTGCTTTTCAATAAATGCTTGTCTGCCTGAACCGCGTTGATACTGTTCGTAATGCATCGGATTCTTTTTATAAAAATCTTGATGATACGACTCAGCGGGATAGAAGTTCTTATATGGACGAATGGGTGTAATGACAGGTTTGTTGAATATCGCAGCTTCGTTGAGCTCTTGAATCTTAGCTTCCGCTGCTTTCTTCTGTTCTTCATCGTGATAGAAGATTACTGGAGCATAGTGCTCACCGCGATCGAAGAACTGTCCACCGTTATCAGTGGGATCGAACGTTTTAAAATAAATATCTAATATATTGTCAAAACCGGTAATCTCTGGGTCGTATGTGATTTGTACAGCTTCAACGTGACCTGTTTGATCTGAGCACACTTCCTCGTAAGTTGGGTTCTCTACGTGACCACCGCTGTACCCTGAGACAACACTTTCAATGCCTGGGTAAGAAGTGAACGGCTTCACGAGGCACCAGAAACAACCACCGGCTAATGTTGCATATGCCATAGTTAACCTCCTTTAATAAGCTGTCAGAATTATTCTCTAACAACGACAAAGCCGATTGCGCCTTGTCCAGTATGATTAGAGATTACTGGCGTAGTTGTATTAACATCGAAATCATCAAACTGAAATTCTTCTTTAAATTGTGCTTTAATCTTGTCGACAAACTCAATGATATTAGCGTGAGCGATGCCGATTGATTTCAATTGATGACCTTCGATAAATTGATGTACTTCTTTTTTAAGAAATTGGATCACAGATTTCTGCGTTCGTGAATTGTGAATCATCTCTAGTCGACCATCGATTAATGTGCCGATAGGTTTAATCTTTATCATATTACCGATTAACCCTTTGGTCTTACTGATACGACCACCTTTGATTAATTGACTGAGCTGACCGATGACAACAAAGAGTTTCGTATTGTCTTGTAAATGTCGAATCTTCTTGAGTATTTCATCTACAGTTAAGCCTTGTCGTGTCCACTCAATTAAGTGTTTGATTTGATAACCTAGACCGAACGAAATCGATTGAGAGTCGACTACAGTAACGTCACTGTCACTCATATGACTCGCTTGCACAGCTGTTTGATACGTCCCACTAAGTTGTGACGTCATATGGATGCTAATAATCTTTGAGCCATCAGCCCCGAGATTGTCATAAGTTTCGATAAATTGTCCAATAGCGGGCTGGCTCGTCTTCGTATCTGCGCCTGCTTCAAGGCGCTTGAGAAACTCATCTGACGTAATATCAAGCTGATCAGTATACGACGTTTGATCAATCGTTATGTTTAATGGAATCACATGTACGTCATGTTGTTGTAGGAACGATGGTGGTAAATCTGACGTAGAATCAGTGACGATCTTATATTTAGTCATTTAAGGAAGTCCTCCTAGTTCTCTGTCTTACGCTTGAGGTGTAAAAATGTATGTGGAATCGTATTCTTCTCATCAAGCTCGCCTTCTTCAGAAGATACGACTTCCCAATCTTCAAAAGTATAGGGTGGAAAGAATGTATCCCCTTTATGTTTACCTTCAACCACAGTGATGTACATATCATCGACTTTATCAATCATCGCTTCAAAGAGAGATTGACCGCCGAAGATAAAGACGTGGCCTGGCAGTGCTTTAATGTCATCTAAAGAATGAATGACATCGACACCTTCTGGATTGAAAGAATGATCGCTCGTGAGTACCACATTACGTCGATTTGGTAGAGGTTTACCTATAGATTCATACGTTTTACGCCCCATCACGAGTGTATTACCAGTACTTAACTTCTTCACGTGTTTCAAATCATTCGGTAAATGCCAAGGTAGTTGATTGTCTACACCAATGACACGCTGTTCGTCGTGTGCAACGAGAATAGATAATGTCATAATAGTCATCTCCTTAAAGTATAGTTCATCTCATATCTTACACAGCAATCGGTGCTTTAATAGCTGGATGAGATTGATAGTCGACGATTTCTAAATCTTCATAATCAATATCAAAGATTGATGCATCTGAGTTGATACGAAGTTGAGGTGGTTCATAGCCGTCGCGTGAAAGTTGTGTGTTCACAGCGTCAAAGTGATTACTGTAAATGTGTGCATCACCAAAGGTATGGATAAATTCTCCCACCTCTAAACCACATTCTTTCGCGATAAGATGCGTTAATAAGCTGTAACTTGCGATGTTAAATGGTACGCCGAGAAAGACATCTGCACTCCGTTGGTAAAGTTGGCAGCTTAATTTACCATCATGAACATAGAATTGAAACATCGTATGACATGGCGGTAAAGCCATCGTATCAATTTCAGCTGGATTCCATGCTGAAACGATATGGCGACGTGATTCAGGGTGTGCTTTAATTTGCTCAATGACTTGTTTAAGTTGATCATAATGATTGCCATGTTGATCCACCCAATCGCGCCATTGTTTACCGTATACGTTACCGAGATTGCCATAGCGCTCAGCAAACGCATCGTCCTCTAAGATGCGTTCTTTAAACTGTTTCATCTGTTTCTGATATTCTGCTTTAAACTCAGCATCTTGTTGTGCACGATGCCCGAAATTCGTCATATCTGGACCATGATAATCAGATGATTGTACGTAGTTCTCGAAGGCCCATTCGTTCCATATATTATTATTATATTGCAACAAATACCGTATATTTGTATCTCCTTTAATAAACCAGAGTAGCTCAGTTGCTACGAGTTTAAAGGAAACTTTTTTAGTAGTGAGAAGCGGGAATCCTTTGCTGAGATCAAATCTAAGCTGATGGCCAAATTTAGAGCGTGTACCTGTCTTGGTGCGATCGTCTCTATTATTGCCACATGCAAGGATTTCCTCGCATAAGCTATGATAAGCTTTATCGAATGAATTTAACAATCGTTGGCTACTCCTTTCGAAAGTCCTTTTAACATTATCCTAAAATAAATCGCTCTGAAATGGAAATATCTTATATACCTAAGGCTCAACTTTTTCTAGAGAATAACTGATAATGAAATAAAAAAGACAAAAACAGTGCGCTTGCCACAATAAGAAGAAAAGGTTTGTTATGTTAATCCTCCTCTTATCGTGATAAGCTCAAGTTTTTGTCTCCTTACTATAGCTATTTATTTAGCAATGCTCATCAAAGGCATCTTTAATATCCATACAAATATCTTGGATGTCGCGACCTTCAATGTGTTCGCGTGGAATAAAGTGCTTAAGTTCTTGCCCTTTAAATAACGCATATGATGGGCTTGATGGCACTTGATAAATATATTCACGCATTGCTTGAGTTGCTTCTTTGTCTTGACCAGCAAAGACAGTGACTTTGTGATCAGGTTTCTTATCGTTTTGTTCAGCCACAGTAACAGCTGCAGGTCGCGCAAGTCCAGCTGCACAGCCACATGTTGAGTTGATCACTACAAAGGTAGTTTCCTCATCGTTTACTGATTGCATATAATCATTCACTGCATCGGCAGATTCTAAGCTAGTGAAATCGTGCGAAGTGAGCTCTTCACGCATTTGTTTAGCTAAATCTTTCATATAAGCTTCATAAGCATTCATCATAGAATCTCCTCTCTATTATTTATTTCTATTAGCGATTTGTTTCCAAACAGAACCGAGTGCTTCGTCGCCACTTTCAATTCGTGAAATAGCCATCTCGATTTGCAGTTTAACTTCATAAGCTGGATCATCTTCGTGCGCTTTAAGTGCGGATAACTGCTCATGTCCACCTTCATCAAATAAGAACATCGCAGCACGCCAGCGCACGATTTTTTGTGGATCGTCTAAGGCTTTTTCCATTTCTGGAAGCGCATCTTTAAAGCCTAAATCACTGAGACAGTCACCAGCTGTACGTCTGACAGCTGGACTTTTATCGTGCAACCCTTTATAAATATATGGCAACACTTCTTGATCTTCAATCATGCCAAGTAACACGACTGCCTCACGACGAAGCGGCACTTTAGTCTCTTCATCCAAGACATAACCGAGTAAGTCAAAGTCTTCTTTCGTCGGTGTAGTAAAGTTCTTCAACATTCTTAAACGTGCTTTCCAATCGTCTGTTTGACGATACTCATCTAATGTCACGTGTTGATATTGTTTTTCAGGAATCACGACATCCGTATTTAACGCTTCAGTGACCAAGCGTTGTAATTCCTCATCTGGATAAAGCGCTTGAATCTCTTCAGAAATATCTTCCATGATATCGTCAAGTTCTCCATAACGGATACCGAAATCTTCCCATTTTCTTAAAAATACAACATTATCACTATCTTTTTGAGCGCTTAACATACTATCTACGAAGCGTTCAGGTAATTGTTTACGCTGTTCATCTTCTTGTGTCGTAAGTTTGATTTGATACGGAATCCCTTTGAACATGAGAACTTCTGCTTTAACCTCACCATAATGTTCATCTGGTGTGGCTTCTGTAGTTTCGGCTGTTTCGTCGTTAATCGCAGCAGTAACTTGAGGTAACACGTCTTCCCAGTCAAATTTAGGTTCTTTATCGACAGCGAGAAAGTCCATAACGTGGAAGATGGATTTCACACCTTCAAGTTCAAGTACATTGTTAATATATGTTGGCTGATCGTCTTGTACTTGTGTGTACGTATTCGATTTATTGTCTTCGCGTTTCTCACTTAAGACAATCTTCATCGTATTTGGACTTGGTGTCGGTTCAACTCGTACTATTTCCATAACGCTCACTCCCTATTGCAGTTCATTGCCTAATTGTTTAATCTCTTTGCCTATTGAGCATTCATTGATGCAGAAATAATGGGCTTGGTTTTTACCTTGGGTCTTTCTTAAGTGTGTTTTTAAAATGCAGTCTTTGCAATAATCATTCATTAATTGATCAATTTCATTAAGTGCTCGTTGTTCGGTTGGTGAAAACAATGTATCACGCTCCTACCTGCGAATCGTGGATTATCATATCTTGAATGCGTGTGAAATACAAGGATTCAGCCTAAGAACAAGAAGGCGATATTATGTCTTATTATATCATTAGTGCCCTATCTTGTTTAATATATGAAATGAATTTTTTGGATAGATGCTGGGTTGATTGATTATGTAAATTAATTCAATAAGATTGTATATTAATTATAATTTTGTTTCAGTCTGACGACTTTCCCTTACTTATAGGGCTGCATTCAACTAATTTTTCTCACTTTCCAAGTTCAAAAAAATGGATTTTCATTGCAGCCTTAATCCATCAAGCGTGTCAAGTCGTCTTTTGAAAATAAGTATGTCGCTAAAACATACAATAATTAATGAATATAATTACAATATTAAAAATACTCACACTTAATTTTAAGTATAGGTATGTGAGTATTTAGAAGTTCTATTTTAACCTAAGTAATAAACAGTTGTACATCATTGACGAATGTAAGTATTAGCTTAATTCCTTTTAATTTTATCTCCGACGCTGTTGATTTCTCACTATTTTAGGTATAGAATAAGCAAGTTAGTTTAACGCGGTTTCTAAACACCCGCTTAACCAAAATTTAGGAGGAATTGAATTGTTTAATGAATTATTTGGTGTGCTCACTTTTCTAGTGACGTTTATCTTACTCGTCTTAATGTATCGTCTCTTTGGTAAACATGGTTTGATAGCATGGATTGCGATTGGAACTGTGATTGCTAATATTCAAGTTATCAAGACGATTGATTTATTCTCAATATCAGCTACTTTAGGAAATGTGATGTTCGCCTCTATCTATCTGGCTACGGATATTCTCAATGATATTTATGGGCGTCGTTTAGCTAAGCGAGCGGTGTGGCTCGGTTTTAGTTCCACTTTAGTGATGATTATCGTGATGCAAATGTCACTCACTTTCATCCCATCACCGGTCGATCACACACAACATGCTCTGGAAACGATTTTTAACGTCGTTCCACGTATTGCACTCGGTTCAGTGATTGCTTATATCATAGGTCAACATCTCGACGTCTTCTTATTCAGTATGATTAAGCGTGTCTTTAGTTCTGATCGTACTTTCATCGTACGTGCATACGGAAGTACCTTATTGAGTAATATCGTTGATACAGCGTTGTTTGTGTTGATCGCTTTCGCAGGTTCGATGCCGGCTATGGCTGTTTTTGAAATCTTTATTACCACTTATCTACTTAAAATGATTTCAACTATTTTCAACGTGCCTTTCGGTTATGTAGCGAAGTCGATGTATCGTAAAGGTAAAATTGATCACATAGATGCCTTTGATAAGTAAGTATTTGAATTAATATCGTCAATTAAATAATTACAAAACGAAAGAGTGAAACGTGCATCGTTGTGATGTTTACGTTTCACTCTTTGAGTTTGTTCTACTTATCTATTTTAACTAACATATCCTTTAAAGTTTCGAATGAAGTAAAGCCTTCACGAGCAAGGAAGTGACCTTGATGTTGCACGATAGTAGTTGAAATATTTAACCCATGTGACACTCTATTCGTTGCAGCTAAAGGTACAGCTGGGTCTTCGGAAGCAGCAATCGTATACATGTGTTGTGCTTGAACCTTGTTGTAGCGCACATCACAACGATGAATAAAAGTATCAAGTTGTGGAATGTGTGGTAGAGGTTCATTGAAACCAGCTACAAGGAACAGACCTTTTAATTTGGTAGATTGTGGCAAAGATGTGAGGTAACTTAAGATAGCAATCACACCTAAACTATGGGCAACGATAATTGTGTTCTGATCCATGTGATGATTTAAATATTGATGTAATGTCGCTTGCCACTCTTCGTATTGCGGTTGATCAGAATGAGGCAACGGTATTGAAGTCGTTTGATAACCCTCTTTACGCATTTCTTCGGCTAACCAAGGGAACCAATGATCTTGAGGTGTGGCTTGGTAGCCGTGGACGATAAATAATTGTTTGTTCATTGTTCTCACCTTTTATACAAAATATTAAAGATTATAAACTCAACTTAGTCTATAGTGAGTCTATCATAAATAAAGTTTAACTTAATTTGTGCTTTATACATAATATTATATGATAAGATGGTTGCGGCAGATGTTGTAAGCTATTGATAAAGGAAGTGAACTATGGCTAAGATCTATTTCGACGCAGCGACGAGTGGGAATCCTGGTCCGAGTGTCGGTGCTGCAGTCATTATAACTGAGACCGAACGCAAGATTGAAACGACATATTTAGGTGAGATGGACAATCACACGGCAGAATGGGCGGCTTTCAAATTTGCTTTAGAACTTGCTTCTCGACACCAAGTCGACAATGCGTTGGTCTATACGGATTCTAAATTAATTGAAGATAGCATGCAGAGTGAATCGGTGAAGAATCCCCTCTTCAGGCCGTATTTCGAGCAGATTCAACAATTAGAATCTCACTTTCTGTTATTGTTTGTAAAATGGATTCCGAGAAAGTCTAATCGTGAAGCCAATCACTATGCTCAACAAGGATTATTTCAATATTTAAAGAGCAATAAGAAGCGCTAATGTCGCATACGCCTTCATACCGTATAAAAAAACGGCTCATCGAATGTTTCACCTCCTCTGAAGGTGAATATCGATTGAGCCGTTTCTTTCTATGCATTTAATTTTTACTAAATCACTTTTATAGAAAATGTGTCGCAAGATAACTACCTGAAACTTTGAGTTCATGGTATTCACACACATCTAAAGCATGAGAGATATCGTCATTATAAACTAAATGTTCTAGTAGTTGTCTCGTATCGATAGGAACTTCTGTATGAATTGTCGCTAACGTTTTAGACATCTTAAGTGCGGCCATATTTTGTTCAATCTTCTTCTGCTGTCCTGGCGTAAGTTGATCTAATGACTCAATGACTTGTTCTACAGAACCGTATTGTTTAATAAGCTTTAATGCGGTTTTTTCTCCAATACCTTTGACTCCTGGATAACCGTCTGAACTATCGCCCATAAACGCTTTGACATCGATTAACTGATTCGGGGTAATACCATATTCTTCTTCAAATCGATGTAAGTCATATTTGTTATAAATATTGAAACCTTTCTTCGTAAGCCAAATTTCAACATTGGAATTCAGACATTGCAGAATGTCTTTATCCCCTGTAACGACAAAGACTTCATGCACATCTGAATAATGTCGAGCTAATGTCCCTATCACATCATCAGCTTCGTAGTTGGTCATTCCTATATTTGCGAAACCTAAAGCTTCCGATACTTCTTTAACTTTATCAAATTGTGGAATGAGTTCTTCAGGTGGCGCGGGGCGATGTTGTTTATAGCATTCAAACATGTCATTACGAAACGTCGCCTGCCCCATATCCCAACAAACAGCAACATGTGTAGGTTGGATGTCATCGATTGCTGAGAAGACGTGACGTACGAAACCTTGAATGCCATTTGTAGGCGTTCCTTGAGAGTTTCTCATAAATTGCTGATGTAAACTTGTGGCATAGAAATGGCGAAATAGTAACGCCATTCCATCCACCAGTAATATTCTATGTGTCATAACTACGTGCCTCTTTCTAGTCGTCGATTGATATTGCAGACTTAAGACTTGTGTTTGCTTCTCGGATTTGATTGATGAGTGAAGCATCGATATCAAATGCAAGCAGTGACTCAATTTGTGATTGAATGTCAGCTTCAAGTTGATCGAAATCAGATTCTGATATTTGAATCATTTGGTCGACGTATTCTGCAAGTGCTTGTCTTAAATTGCCGATTTGTGGCTTTAACAATTCAGTCGTATTGTCAGTGATGGTCTGTTGGATATCACGCTGTACTTTCGGTTGAATGATCTTCTTCTTCGTCAATGATTTAGGTAACGCATTAAACATCTCATTGAGTTCTAGGTGCATATATGGTTCTGTGATGTCACTTTCAGCGAGATTGAAATCTGGGTCGATAAAGACGTGCACTTGATTGAGAGAGCGTTGAAGCGGTGCAAATTCGTCTTCAAGCTGCTCTAGATAATATTTTTTCGTACGTTCTACGAGTAAGGACTGTTCGAGATATAAACGTTGATGGATTTGATCTAAATACACTTTCGTTGAACGTCTCTTTTCTTTATTAAAGTCATCAAATTTCGTCATCTGACTATTATAAATTGACTTCACTTCATCTAATAATTGAAGATTTAAACGCTGAGTTAGATGATAAATTTGGTCTTCCACTTCATTTTGACTACGCTGTTGTACTGTGTTGAGTAAATTTGGTTTCAACACACGTTGTTGAGAAAGTTGGTTGAGTTTCTTCTTACGTTCTTCAATTTGAGATTGATTGGTTTCAAACTCATTAATCATTTCGTCAAATGCCACAGAGACTTGTTTCAACTGATGCATCATATGATCTTGAAGAATAAATTTAGATTCTACTGAGGCGAAGTGATCGATACTATCAAGTAAAGCGTCAATTCCCTCATCTCCACTGCGTAATGCTTCACGACTTGAAACGCCAAAGATTTGAGATTTCATATTAACTTGAGCCAGCGCATCACGAACGTAATCCTTAACCGCATTGAGATCATCTTCACTTTCAGCTAAGTCAGTCGCATTAATAATCATCTTGAAAGCTTGATTCTCATTCAACTGATTCATGTCTTTCATATGTTCAATAAAGCGTTTGTCGTTATCAGTAAATGAGTGGTTAAAGTAGCTTACGTAGAGAATTAAATCCGAAGACGTTAGGATCTTCTCAGTTTCATTCGTATGACGTTGGTTGTTGGAATGTAAACCGAGTGAGTCCACGATAATCTTATCTTTCAGCCAGTCAATTGGTAGCTGAATATGCACGGTGTTGACGAATGTCGCATACTCATCTTCAGAACTCCACTTACGAATTTCCTCTTGCCCTATCGTATGTTTCTCGCCAGATTGCAACATTTCTCTGTAGTCACCGTAATTTTTTTCAATTGCGTTGATAAAAGCAAGTTGGTTTTTTTCAAGTTTTTCTTTGAGTTTTTTCGTATTAGATTGTAAAAATGCTTCAACTGACTCGAATGATTCATCATGCACTTCAAATACATTGTTCAATTCTTCGAGTAATTGTTCATCTGATTTGAGTGTAATCGCACTATCTTCACCGTATGTGAGTTCTGTTGTTGCCGCCGTTGTTGGGTTTGGTGAGCTTACTAAATAGTTATCACCAAGTAAAGCATTAATCAGACTACTTTTACCTGCACTAAACGTGCCAAAGACACCAATCTTAATCATCTTGTGCTCGAGACGATTCAACGTACCTTCGATATCTTTCTTCGTCTGATCGAAGAGCGGAACGTCATGTATCGCTTTGAGTCCTGCAACGATCTCGCTACTTTGATCTTGATTAGATGTTTGACCTGTATCTGCATCGTTCGCCTCTTCTGTATCGTTGTCGGCTGTAGTTGATGACGGGCTATATTGAATTTCCGTACGGTCGATCAGTTTGTCGAGTGAGTCGTGAAGATGGATGTAATAGTGTTGATAGTTGCGTGTCGTCAGTGACTCTCTCAAGTTACGCAACTGGATAAAATGCTCATAGTCATTCATATCTTGCTCATCATCCATCGCTAAGTCCTCAGCATGCGCATGTTCAATCGCATCTTTAAATAATGGCTCTGACTCTTTCTTCACAAACTGTTTGATCGATTTCATTAAATCATCTGAGAATGTGAGCACATATTGGTTACTGATGTGAATTTGCTCTTGATACAGAGAGGTAATAATTTCAGGTTGAATCGTATAGTGTTGATTTAAGATGCGTTCATTCACTTCAGTATCGTTGATAAAACGAGTGAGGAATGACATGTCTTCACGCAACGGTTGTCTGATTTGTTGATCGACTTTCTCTTGTAATTGATCGACCACATTGTTAAGGCGTGTTTCTTGTGCTTCAGCCGTCTTTTTCTTCTTATTAAACAAACCGCCAACTTTGAAATCTTTCGTTCTACTTTCGAGATAAAGACGAATCGTTTCGCGCGTGTCATGTGTCATGACGTAGGCATTATCTAAGATGTCTTTACGCTTTTCTTTTAAAAAGTTATAAAGTTGGTCAGGGTTATTCAATAATTGCGCTTCTTCACTGACCTCTTGGTGTTGTTGGAAGTTTAAATAAGCTTGATCGAAATCTTCTTCATGAATATCCAAAGTATCGAGTATTTGTTGGATTTCAGTTTGAATATAAGACAGTTGTTCATCTGTGATAAATTGAACGATGCGTTCCACGTAATCTTCAATACTTTCGCGATGAGTATCTTTCTCAACCATGTAATCAGAGAGTGCCTGCATTTGGTTCTCTGGATGGTCGAATTTCGTTACGTAAAAGATCTCATCAAGGTTAAGATCCCAATCTTGAACCGACTTCTCTACACGTGATTTGAAAGTATCAAACGTAATTTCCTCTTCGTTATGTTTATCGATCTGATTAATGACGAAGACAACTGGAATTCCGGCTTTGTTGAGCTGTTTCATAAACTCAAAGTTCAAAGCGGACTGAACATGGTTATAATCGACCGTGTAGAAGATGATGTTACTCGTATACATGAATTGTTCTGTACTTGTTTGGTGAGTAGCGACATTGGAGTCTACCCCAGGTGTATCTTGGAGCGTGAACCCTTTATTGAATTTCGATGACTCAAATTTAATCTCTACAGACTCAACATCGACATTCTCACGGTTCATCACTTTCACTTGATCATAGTTATCTAGAATGGTGTAACGCTGTTTATCTAAGTTTGCGATAATTCCCGGTTCATCAGAAACGGAAACGATGGCAGTGTTACTCGTCGTAGGAACAGGTGAACTTGGTAAGATGCTTTGTTCCAGTACAGAGTTAATTAATGTAGATTTACCTGCTGAGAAATGGCCTACAAACGTCGCAGTGTATTGTTCGAGGTAAACTTTCTTAATCACTTGGTTGATGATATGTACCAGACGAGAATTGTTCGATTTCTCTACTTCTTTCTTCAATTTATAAAGTATGTCTAATTGTTCGGTGTTCGCCATGCTTGTAATCCCCTTTATTACCGATTGTTGATTAGTTTAATTGTATAATAAAAAGCGATGTGTCTAAAGTGTTAAATTCAGTGAGCGTAGATTATTGAATATAGAAAGAGACAATTTCTATAGCCTATCCATAGAAATTGTCTCTTTATTGTTAATATAGTGATATAAGATTCAATGTCTTATTAAAAATGTAATACTTTTAAATTAAAGATCTCGTGGTGCCTCACCATCGGTATTGGGCTTGTTTACGCCGATATCTTCACGTGAATAGAGCTCTGGATGTTTCGCAATTTCCACCATGAGTGCCCCTATACTTTTACGAGAAACCTCAGTACCTTTAAATGTTTCGTCCTTTTTAGTGATTTCGTAATCGACTTCGTTTAAGTTTGTTAACCAAGCAGGACGAATCAATGTGTAATCAAGACCAGATTGTTCGATCGTTTGCGCTGCTTTACGGTAAATCTCTAAACGATTACCTAAGTGTTCTTCAACCCAATCTTGGAACGGTTGAGGTACTTCGTTATTCACACCTAGCGCAGTGACGAAGAGCAGACGTTTCACTTCGTTCTCTTGCATCGCTTGGACAATCGTTTCAGCTTCTTGATCTAAGTCACCTGAAAGACTTGCAATAACGATATCGACATCTGCCATTGCTGCACTAACAGCTTCAAAATCTGTCGCATCGCCCTCTCTTACACGAATACGGTCAGATGCGTAGTCTGGTAATCTGTTTGCATCTCTGAGGAAAAGTCTTAAGGTATAAGTCGTATTTTCTAGAAATGAATTGATAGCGGCTTTAGAAACTTTGCCGTTTGCCCCTAATATGAGTACACGTCGTGTCACTATTAATCACTCCTATTCTAAAGATAGATATACTACGTATTAATCATTAAAGAAATTTCAATCTTATTTTTAATATGATGCTTGAAAACGAGAGCAGAATTTTGCTATTTAGGTTAATCTTCGTTCAAGCTAAAATAATTACGTTTATAATTGACTTGAATGAATGATTGTTTAAAGTATGAATCTCTTTCTTTTCCCATATACCATACTACAATTTTAAAAATAATACTAATTAAATACTTATAATTACCGAAGTTATCGCGTGATTGAAATGTATAATTAATGTAAAGGTTTTCAGTTTATTTGACTAACGGATTTTTACTTTTCTTCATTTTAATATACTGTGAAATACTGTATACGATAATACCGACCCAGATAAAGACAAAGGTGATGAACTGGTGAATATCGAACGGCTCTTTGAACACAAAGATACCGAGTATAAAGATTAACGTTGGACCTACATATTGAATAAATCCTGTTAATGACAACGGGATACGTTGTGCACCTGCAGAGAATAAGATGAGTGGAATGGCTGTTATGGAACCTGAGAATAATAACCAGAATGTTGGCATGTTGAGTCCAGATGTCATATGACCTTGTTGCCAGATCACCCATAAATAAATGAGACCTGCCGGCGCAGTCACGATACATTCGATAGTGATACTACTGATAGAATTCATCGGCACGACCTTTTTAATCAAGCCATAAAAGCCGAATGAGAATGCAAGTAGTAAGGAAATGAGCGGGAATTCACCGACTTGAATGGTCATGTAAACGACGCCGACGAACGCGAGAATGATGGCTAACCACTCAAACTTGTTAAATCGCTCTTTCAAGAAGACTAATGCGAGCAAGATACTGACTAAAGGATTGATATAGTATCCAAGACTCGTTTGAAGTACGTGACCGTTGTTTACAGCCCAAATAAATGTCCCCCAGTTCACTGTTATCACGTAACCTGCCGCGATAATCGCTATGAGTTGTATAGGATGTTTGAAAAGTTGATTCACATCAGCACCGAAATGTGTTTGTTTGGACACAATTGCAACGATGAGCATGAAAATCATCGATAGGACGATACGAAATGCGAGAATCTCGAAAGGTCCTATACCGTGAATTAAATGCCAATAGAGTGGCAAGATGCCCCATAAAATATAGGCAGATAGTGCAAAAAATATTCCCTTTTTCATTTCATTATGTTGCATTTAAGCCCTCCTTTAAATGATGATTATGATTTCTTAGCACCCCAATATTGGTAATATGTGCATTCGATATAACCGTTAAAGAGCTTACGACGCTTTGTAGCTTTACGGTTTACAAGATGTTCGAATTCTTTGTTGCTCGTTAAGATATAGGCAGAAAGATGTGGATGAGCTTTCATTAGCTTTCCAATGTAGCGATACATCGTTTCTACTTCTTCACGATCTCCGATACGTTCACCATATGGTGGATTACCGATTAAAGCGACGGGATCGTCATGATCGATAGAAAGCGTGTTAACATCTTTGACTTTGAATTGAATAATTTCAGAAAGCCCGACTTCTTCAGCATTTCGCTTAGCAATTTCGACCATTTCTGGATCGATATCATAAGCATACACTTCAACTTCTTTATCGTAATCTGCAGCTTGATCTGCCTCAGCTCTGAGTTTGTCGTACATATCGTTAGGCATCAATTCCCACGATTCAGAGACAAATTCACGATTGAAACCTGGTGCAATATTTTGAGCAATCAAGCATGCTTCAATTGCAATAGTTCCAGAACCGCAGAATGGATCAATCAGTGGTGTGGATCCTGTCCAGTTAGCGAGTTTCACTAGACTTGCAGCTAATGTTTCTTTCAGTGGCGCTTCACCTTGAGCGATACGATAACCTCTTTTATTCAAACCTGAACCAGAAGTATCGACCGTGAGTAAGGCTTCATCTTTCAACAAAGCGACTTCAATAGGATACTTAGAACCTGTTTCATCGATCCAGCCTTTAATATTAAAAGCTTGTTTTAAACGTTCTACGATTGCCTTTTTAACTATCGCCTGGCAATCTGGAACACTGTGCAATGTGGACTTCACACTACGACCTTGTACCGGGAATTGACCGCCCTCTTCGATGATCGTTTCCCAAGGTAATGCCTTAGTAGATTCGAATAAATCTTCGAATGTTGTCGCTTTAAATCGTCCTACGACAAGTTTAATTCTGTCGGCAGTACGTAGCCATAAGTTACATTTCGCGATGGCTTCTTCATCACCTTCAAAGAATATACGTCCGTTCTCCACTGTCGTCTCATAACCTAAATCTTGTATTTCGCGTGCGACGATAGCTTCGAGACCCATCGGACAGACTGCTAATAATTGGTACATGATTTCGCTCCTTTATCTCTTCTTGTATAGTTATATTATCAAATGTGACGGGGATTGAATATGCGATAATAGCTATTCTTATATGTAAAAAAGCTCTCCTGAGCATACAGGAGAGCGATCAACTAGTGATGGTATTTATATAAGCCATGTTCTGTACCATCGTACTGCTACGTGCACTAGTTACACTTGTACTCCGGTGGTAATCATCTGTCTGACATGAGTAAATGACTCATCTCCTCGTTAATACGTTGAATTCCGCTTAACAAGTGCTCCTACCAAATTTGGATTGCTCACTCGAGGGGTTTACCGCGTTCCACCTTTTGTGTTTCCACAAAAGCTACGTCACTGTGGCACTTTCAAACTATTCTAATCTTATCTCTCGACTTAGATTATTTCGTTGCCGTCAATTATTTGCCTTGACTTATGATTTCATCAAGCACGAACACTACAGTCGTCTCAGACTGTGTGAGCATGGACTTTCCTCTATATTGCTATAGCGATTACCCTAAATACCATCTTTCAAATTATATCATTTCACTGGGTCACTCACAATAGACATACATTAATCAGACAAAATGCGAGTCTACGACAATCACTTGATTTGATTGCACTTAGACTCGCAATTATGCGTGTTTTACTGTACGTATATGCCCTTGTTCACATAAGTATTATTTCTTTTGACCAAAGACTGCTTTTTCTAAATTAGATAAACGTTTAAGAATATCCACGTTGTTATTGCCACTATTTGAAGAGAAACTTTTATTCTCTTGTGGACGTGAAGTGGCAACGCGTAAACGTAATTCTTCAAGTTCTTTCTTTAGTTTATGATTTTCTTCAGAAAGTTTAACGACTTCACTATTAAGATCAGACATTTTTTGATAATCAGCGATGATGTCGTCTAAGAAAGCATCCACTTCCTCACGACGATAACCACGTGTCATTGTTTTTTCGAAGTCCTTTTCATAAATATCCTTTGCAGTAAGCTTTAAAGATACATCTGACATATCTCTCACCTCATTTATAATATTCATCAAAAAATTAGGACACCTTGTTATCTATTTCTCATTAATATAGCTTTACTTTAGCGAGATTTTCTCACGCGAAATGTGAATATACATCGAATAAAGATGATGTAGAGTTGAACGCTTCACATATACTTTCATGAATATCGCTAAATAGGTGTGTCCTAATATTAAATTGCATATAACATTATATTACCCATTCGCTTTTAAAGTATGCTTGTCCTCATACCTTATCTTTATCACATAATCGAGCCATGCAATGGAATCGATGACCTTTCTGCTACGGTCTATTCCACTGTTAAAAATCACTTTGTTCCCATTGCAAATCGTTCACGAACTCGCTCAAATCGTCGAGTGTAACAATGTCACAAGTATAATTTGTTTTATCCATAAAATCAACTAACTTCTTCTTGAAAAACTTTGGTGTGGCCTCTCTCTCATCATCATAAACTAGAAGCGTCATGTCCGTATGATCTAACATGAACTGATCCGTGCGTTGAAACTGATATGGACCTTGATATCCCTCATGGAACACGCTATCGACGAAATCTGCTTGTTCAGTGATTTGCATGTACTTGAGTTGATTCGTCTCATTCCAACGCTCAGTGTGGTGTTCAAATGGCGTGATAATACCGAGTTTCACCTCTGGGTACGTCTCTTTAAGTTGGATGACTGTTTCAGCTGCCCAGAGCTCAATTCCCATTTGACCTTGAATCAATACCCACTCTAAACCTTCCTCTATCAACGCAGTCAGACGACGTTCGAGGAATGTTTTAATGTAATAGACTGCCGGATCGTCATCTTTGAAGATGCCTAGTTCAAATGATTTATATCCTGTTACGTAAATCGTCTTAATCATTGAATTCACCATTTCGTTTAATTTGATTCAAATCATAGCGCACGGCTTTTAATTTCTCATTAAAGAGTTTACGGCTTGTTCGTGCGAAGTGGCATTCTACCGATAAGTCTTGAAGATTTGAAATGAGTAAGGAGAATTTGGATTCATTAAAGTAATTTACTTTCTGAGTAATTACAGTTTGATACTTTTTTAAATCTGCTATGAGTGCATCAATACGTTCAGCATATGGGAGTACTATACTATAGAATGAATCTTCTTCCTCTTCACGTTTTACAAAGTCAAAGCGTTGTTCCATATAATCAAGCTCTTCGAGAAATTGATCGAGGAGTTCGTACACATAAATCACCTACCTCATTTAATTTATCACATTCTTCAGTTCCACGTCATGTCGCACTCTAGGCCAAGATGTATTTGTTTAAAGTTGATTTTAAAGGTAAAATAATGAGAGGAGATGCGTCGCAACAACATAAAGATGCTCAACCTAAGACATGATTCATCTCGAATATAGTTAATTTAAACTCACCGTTAAACTACAGTGAGAGAGTAATAAGCATCGTCCTTGTTTAAGTGTGGTATGGCGAGATGATTTGGAAAACACGCATTTTTAATGTATAATAAGTAAAGTTTTGATTAACTAATAAAAGTGGTGACAATGATGAATTATCCAAATGGGAAGCCATTTTTGAGAAATAAGACTCAAGACGGACGTTCTAATCCTAAGCAACATAGTAACATTGACTATGGTGGCCGAGGTATGACGCTTGAGAAAGATATTGAACGTTCGAACAAATACTATTTGCGTGAAGGACGTGCGGTAATACATAAGAAGCCGACGCCCGTTCAAATTGTCAATGTTCATTATCCTAAGCGCAGTAAGGCTGTGATTAACGAAGCTTATTTCAGAACACCGTCAACCACAGATTACAATGGAATCTATAAAGGTTATTATATTGACTTTGAAGCGAAAGAGACAAAGAACAAGACTTCCTTTCCATTAAGTAATATTCACGACCACCAAGTTGATCATATGCAGGCGTGTTATTTACAACATGGTCTGGTGTTTTTACTCATTCGTTTTAAGACGCTTAACGAGGTCTATCTCCTACCTTTCTCGAAGTTCAAATACTTCTGGGAGAGATATAAAAATGGAGTGAAAAAGTCGATTAAGGTTGAAGAAATGCGTGAAAATAGTTACTATATTCCGTATCAGTATCAACCGAGATTGAATTACCTCGAAGCTGTAGATAAGTTGATATTAGATGAAAGTGAGGACCGCGTATGACGGAAAAGAAAGGGGCTTCTCAATCTAATAAGAATAACGGGAAGTCCAATCAAAAAAAGAATAGAAACATCAAGAGAACGATTATCAAGATTATCGGCTTTATCATCATCGCGTTTATCATCCTAGCACTCGTAGGTATCTTGCTTTTTGCTTACTATGCATGGAAAGCACCTGCTTTTACCGAATCGAAACTGCAAGATGATATCCCAGCGAAGATTTATGATAAAGATGGCAATCTGATGAAGACCTTGGATAATGGTCAGCGTCGTGCACACGTGAAGTTGAATGATGTTCCAGAGAACATGCGTAACGCCGTATTAGCTACGGAGGATAACAGCTTCTACAAACATGGTGCAATCGACTATAAACGTTTCGTCAAAGCGGCGTTAAGTAATGTCACTGGTGGCTTTGGTGCCCAAGGTGGTTCCAGCTTAACGCAACAAGTTGTGAAACGTTCCTTCTTAACGGATAAGAAGACAATTGGTCGTAAGGCGCAAGAGGCATACCTATCCTATCGTCTTGAACAAGAGTACAGTAAAGATGAAATCTTCGAAATGTACTTGAACAAGATTTACTACTCTGATGGTGTAACTGGTATTAAAGCAGCAGCTAAATACTACTTCAATAAAGACTTGAAGGATCTAAACTTAGCTGAAGAAGCTTACCTTGCAGGTTTACCACAAGTTCCAAACTCTAACAATATTTACGATCATCCTAAACAAGCGGAACATCGTAAAGACGTAGTGCTTTATCTCATGGCTCGTCACCATAGAATTTCTGATAAAGAGAAGAAAGAAGCACAAGACACGTCACTACAGAAGAACTTGGTTAAACGTAGTGCAGAGGATCGTCAGGTTAAAGACGAAGATAAGAATCCAGAGTATGCTTCATACATCAACTTTGTGAAATCTGAGTTAATGAACAACAAAGAATTCAAAGGTAAAAACCTCGGTGATGTATTAAACAGTGGCGTTAAGATTTACACAAACATGGATGCTGACGTTCAAAAATCATTACAGAACCGTATCGATAACGGTAACTACTACAAGAACGATGACCAACAAGTTGGTTCATCTATCGTAGACAGTCAATCTGGTGCCCTAGTCGCTATTTCAGGTGGACGTCATTTCAAAGATATCGTTGACCGTAACCAAGCGACAGATGCTCACCCTACTGGTTCATCACTCAAGCCATTCTTAGCTTACGGACCAGCAATTGAGAACATGCAGTGGGCAACAAACCACGGTATCCAAGACGAATCTTCTTATCAAGTGGATGGTACGACATTCCGAAACTATGACACGAATGGTCACGGTCTCGTGAAGATGTATGATGCATTACGTCAAAGTTTCAACATCCCAGCGCTTAAAGCTTGGCAACAAACGAAAGAGAATGCCGGTGAAAGTGCTCCGAAAGATTTCGCATCTAAAGTCGGACTTGATTATGAGAAGAATCCAACTGCGCCAGACGTTCTTGGTGGTGCGTCTTCAGAATTCTCGCCTACTCAATTAGCTTCAGCATTCGCTTCATTAGCTAATGGTGGTGAATACAATAACGCACACTCTATCAAGAAAGTCGTTAAGCAGAATGGAGATACGATTGAATATGACCACACAAGTCATAAAGCAATGCAAGACTACACATCTTACATGTTAGCTGAAATGCTAAAAGGTACATTCGAAGCATATGGTTCAGCTTACAACCATGGTGTAGACGGTGTTAACCTTGCTGCTAAGACAGGTACAAACAACTACGACCCTAATATTCAAGCGAAATATGGTTTACCAGATAATGCAGCACCTGATACTTGGATTAATGGTTTCACTCCTAAATACAGCATGTCTGTATGGATGGGCTTCAATAAGATTAAACAAGGTGGAACGAACTCATTTGTTGGCCATAGCGAACAAGAGTATCCACAATTCCTCTTACGTGATGTCATGAGTGACATTTCACCGAAAGATGGTAAAGACTTCAAGAAACCTAGCTCTGTATCTGGTGACTCTAAAGATAGCCTTTCTGTTGCAAACCATCCTGACGGTAATACAACAAGTCAGAAACCAAATGGCCAAGGTAGCAGTAGTTCTAGTAGCAATAGTAGTTCTAGTAACTCAAGCAGCTCTAATAGCTCAAATAGCTCTAATCGCCAAGGTCAACAACAAACAGGCCAGCAACAACAAGGTACGCAACAACAGACAGGACAGCAGCAACAAACTGGTAACAACGGTGGTAATGCACTGACAAGATTGTTCCATTTAAATTCAGTCTTTGATTTATTCAAAGCATCATAATTAAATGAGAGCATAATAAATACCCTTCAGTTATTTCATAATTGAAATAGCTGAAGGGTTATTTATTAGTTTGAGAACTTTTTCTATTAAATTGCTTCACTTCAAGTTACGTAAGCGTGCTATCTTCTTTTCTCTCTCTTGCGACGAATTTGATACGACGCATTCATTTTGATGAGCTCATCTTTCATCGTCTTCATTTGACGATAACCCATAAAGTGATATTTACGCATTTGAATATAATCATAACGTTCTTTGAAGTTCATAGGGACGACGGGATAATCATCTAAGTGGTCAAAGTCGATCTCGTCTATTTCATTAATCATTTTAAAAAACGACAGGATCAACTCTAAATACTGATCTAAAAGCTGTTGGGCTTCAGAAGATTTCAGCTGTTTCTGCTTTACGTAAGGATCGATTTGCGCTTCAAGTTGTTCGAAATCTGCTTTAGTAATCATACTTTATTTCGCCTCTCTAAACTTCGCTTTATAGCGTTTCTGCCCTTCTCTGCAATCTTCGAATAGAGGACATACGTCGCATTTCGGAGCACGCGCAAGACAGTGATAGCGCCCGAAGAAGATAAGCTGATGATGCGTGCGATTCCAACGTTCGCGCGGCACCACTTTACATAGTTTATCCTCTACTTGTCGCACATTATCTTTCCAACGACAAATCCCAAGACGTTTAGAGACACGTTCAACGTGTGTATCCACGGCTAAAGAAGGTTCGTCGAATGCTACACTCATCACGACATTTGCTGTCTTACGCCCCACACCGGCAAGACTTTCGAGTTCTTTATGAGTTCGCGGGATTTCCCCATTAAACTTATCAAGTAGTGAGCGACAGAGCTTCTGTATATTTTTTGCTTTGTTACGGTAAAGCCCAATAGTGCGAATATCATTCTCTAACTCTTCTTGAGGCACTTGTAAGAAATCTTCAGCCGTATGATATTTCTGGAATAATTTTGCTGTCACTTTATTCACGGAATTATCCGTCGTTTGTGCTGAAAGCAGTACCGCAATCGTCAGCTGAAATGGGTTATCATGCTTCAGTTCGCATTCAGCATCAGGGAACATCTCGCTAATGACATTAATCATTTCTAACGCTTTCTTATTACTTACCATCTTTACTCTCTCCATTTAACCAATCAAACTTCGGTATTTTTTTAACTTTGTGGGTCATTTGAGGCTGTCGGTACTGTTGACTCACCTTTTTAGATTCTTCCACGGTCTTAACATCTTTCTTCTTCCAATTGAGTAATATGCGATCCATATACTTGAAACTGAGCTTATCGTGACTCTCAGCCTCATTTAACGCTGCTTGAATAATTTCTAAATCGTGTTGATCAATATCTATCCACTGATTCAGCGTCTCGATTTCATAAGGAGATAATGGACGTCCAAAGGCTTGTTCAATTCGTTGAAAGAGCGTATTAAATTGAAGTCGGGCTTCATCTTCAGCTTGAGTAAGTTGTGTGGCTTCAATCACCTGACTGAGCTTATCGTAAAATGGATCGAGATTCATATACTCTGTAAACTTACCCTCTTCATTTTTATTTACGTTTAACTCAAGAAGTTCGCATTGTATTAAGCGCTGAATAATAGCCGTGATTTCTCTAGCAGCTAAAGTAGTACCTTGTTGTAAGACTTCGATTGAAGGTTGCTTATTTGACGTTTCAGCAGCGTACAATAACTTAATGAGTATTACGAAATCCGTTTCATTGATACCTAACTCGTTGTAATGATCTAATAATGCTTTATGTATCACTACAGGACGCTCTCTTAGTTGGTACTTATCCACTTCTATCTCCCTCCTTTCTCGGCGCACTATTTATTTTAAAGTGATTATTTATTCCGTAACTTTGATAGAATTTTTTCAAACTGTTTAATATTACCCTGACGTTGATGGTAGCTTTCTAACGCCTGTGTGAAGAATTTACGATAGTTGCTCGTCGTTAAGCGATTGTCGAAAGATACGATAATACCTTGATCATCTTCATTGCGGATCAAGCGACCTAATCCTTGTCTAAAACGCGTTACTGCATCAGGCAGAATGTAGTCTTTAAATGGTGAGTCAAATTCAGATTGCATTAACCAATAACGCGTGCTGTGCTGATTCATGAATGGTAGTTTGGCAATCATCACACATTTTACCCCGTTCGCTTGAAAGTCAAATCCTTCAAAGAACGTATTTGTGCCAAGCAAGATCGCTTTGTCAAAGCTGTTGAACTGCTGTACCACTTTATAGTTCTGATTCTGCTGTTGGGTGAGCAGAATGTAGTCCTCAAATTCTGGTAAATCATAGAGCATTTCGTAAACCGCATACATCATGCGATAGCTGGTGAATAGTATGAGACACTTAGACTCTACTTGAGTGACATAAGACACGATGTAGTTAATCATTGAGTGAATATAATCTTCAGTACTTTGAGGATTATAGCTTGCTACATCATTGGGTATGAAGACAGTCGGACGTTTCTTCGATGACAACGTAGGTGCGTCAATTTCATAGCATTTCATCGGTTTGTCTGTATTAAACCACTGTTGAAAATGTTTAAACGAATGATTAAATGTGAGTGTACCAGATATAAATGTTAAAGCTTTAAATTTATCAAGAACTTGTGACTTCAAGATGTCTTTCACTGCAAAGTCTTTGACATGCAGCTGAATTGTTGATTTTTCATATTTATTTTTAAGAGATAGATAACAAGTGTGTTGATCTTTCAAGCTTTGATAAATTGCTTTAAATTGATCATTAATATACAGAAGTTGTTTACGGAAATTCTTAATGATCTTATGACTCATGCCGTTAAAATATTCTAAAGTCATATTCAGTTTATGAATGATAAGCTTGATTTTCTCTTGAATTGATTCTGTATCAAATTCATAAACGAAGTGCAGTTTCTGTGTTTCGTCGTCATACATATGCTCTGGAAGTATCGAATTATAAATTTCTGTGAAAAGCGCCTCATTTAACTCATGAAGTTCATTTATATCAGTTTTTAACCCAAAAACATCAATCGGTGGAATATCTAATTTCTCTAGTATGCGTTGTTGTTCGAGTTGATCCACATCATAAAGCATCTTCTCGTTCTCTGTCTTCCCTATCAAACCGAGTTGATACTTCACATCAGCATAACTTAGCGTCGTTGTGACTTGATTTAATGCATACTCAGGTAAGCGGTGTGCTTCATCAATGATACAATCGTCAAAGAGTTGATAAATTGCATTATCTTGCGACGCATGAATGAGATGTGCATGGTTGGTGATACCAATTTGAATATTATGCGCATTACGTTTGATGTAATTGTAATAATGTAAGTCATTTTTCACAGGTACATACGTCTCAATCTTTTGATCAAAGTACATCTTTTGACCACCTTTGAGATTGAGCTCATGAATATCCCCTGTTTGCGTCTCAGTAACCCATATGAGAAGTTGCATTTTTAAAATATTCACTTCATAGTTCGTTGACGGTTCCTTTAAAATTTCGCTGATTAAACCAAGGGAAATGTAATCTTTCTTACTTTTAATCATAGACGCATTAATTTTTAAATTTAGCGCTTCTTTAAGTTTGGGTATATCTTTTTCTAATAATTGATGCTGGAGCAACTTCGTATTTGTAGAAATCATTACATGTTGACCTGTTTCAAAGTTGTACATTAATGCCGCCAGTAAATAAGCGAGGGATTTGCCACTACCGAGTGGCGCTTCAATCATCGCTTTATCGCTATGCATGAGCTGTTCTAAGATAAGCTCAGTTAGATATAACTGTTGAGGTCGATAAGTTAAATCGAGAGCCGCGGTCACTTGTTCATACAACAATTTGAGTGAATGGATCGTAGGCTTTGAAGGTGCCTTGAAGTCCACTTGCTTACGATATAGAACTTGTTCGAATTGCTCGAAGTCTTTGGAAATCGTTGTTTGTTTGCTATGACGTACCATGTTAAAGATGATGTCGTGCAAATCATACTTGAGATTTTTACTTAAATAATATATTTGCTTTAAAGTATCGACAGGGAGCTGCTCTAGCTTTTGAAATGCAGCAATCATCAGTTGAGCTGTTGTCGTTGCGTCTTCATCCGCACGATGTGCATGCGCCAAGTCGATATTGTGTCTTTCGGCAAGCTCACTTAGCTGATAACTTTTATCTGTAGGAAAAGCAATCTTGAATAGTTCAAGTGTATCCAGCACTTTTTTAGGTTTGTAATTGATATGACAGTCTTTAAAAGCGCGTTGAATAAAGTTCAAGTCAAAGGCAACATTATGTGCCACGAAGATACAATCTTGCAACTTCGCATGTACCGTTTGAGCTATATCTTTAAAATAAGGTGCTTGATCAATCATTTCCTGTTCAATAGCTGTTAAAGCTTGAATGAAAGGAGGAATCTCAATATTCGTATTGACCATTGAATGGTACGTATCGATTATTTCATTATTACGAACGAAAGTGATTCCAATTTGAATAATGGCATCCGTCTCTAGCTGGTTTCCGGTCGTCTCTAAATCGACCACGGCATAGCAAGGTTGCATAGAGTGTCCCTCCTCTCTGTGTTAAAGCTCTATGTCTGCACTCATTAATTTACGTTGTTGGCCTTGTTGATCTTCGATGATTAAGAAACCATCCTGATCAATATCAATTGCTCGTCCATCAATCGTTTCATCGTTTTCAGTAAATCTTAAAGATTTATTCCAAATATTTGCAGCTTTGATATATTCTTCTCGAATGTCGCTGAAGGGTTGTTTCACAAATTGATTGTAGCGATAATTAATTTCTTTGATTAAACGTTGTAAGAATGCATAGCGATTAATCTTCTCGTTCGCATGTAGGCGCATACTTGTGGCTTTAGTGCTCAACTCGCCCTCAAAGTCTTCAGCATGATGGTTCATATTAATCCCAATACCACATATCACAGCTTCAATACCATCATTATTCGCAACCATTTCTGTTAAGAAACCACAGACTTTACGCCCATCGATATAGACATCATTAGGCCATTTTACCGTTACTGGATCGAGTGAGAAAGGTTGAATCGCATCTCTTATACCTAAAGCGATAAATAAATTGAAAGTCGTAATCATTGAGAATGGCACTTGAGGTCTCAAGACGAGTGACATCCATAATCCCTTACCTTTCGACGAATTCCAAGGGCGGTTGAAACGTCCGCGTCCTTTCGTTTGTTCGTCGCTTAACACGAGATAGGAATCATTGTTGCCGACTAACAACTGTTTCGCGAGTAATTGAGTTGAATCGACGGTTGAGTGAACTTCAATGTGGTCGAAGCAGTCTTGTTGCTGAATCAATGGGAGTACGATTCCACTATACCATTTGTCTGGTAAATCAATTAAGCGATACCCACGCTGATTGACGGATTCGATGTGGCATCCCTCTTCTTTCAAACGATCAATGACTTTCTTCACAGCTGTACGTGAAATGCTGAGTTGCGTTGCAATATATTGACCGGAGATATACTCTGATTGGTGTTCGTATAACATTTGTATAACATCTTTACTGTATTTCGACATGTTGATCCATCCATTCTAATAATGCTTTCTGTTGATTGATGACCTGTTCATTAACTACAGCGAGTTCTAATTCTCTGAGTGCATGTTTCACCCATTTGCCGCCTTTAAGCCCTGTATGAGACATTAAATCTTTGCCCGTTACATCAAGCTCGTTACGTTGGCGAATCGGAAGTTGTTGTGCTATCTCTTCTATCGTTTGCATATTAAATATGAGTGGCGAAGCAGCAGCGATATCATTGGCTATGAGTGATTCTTGTAAAAGGAAACACATCTTAGCTTCTTTGGCGCCATAATCATAAATATATGTACGAAGTTGTTTCTTCGTAGTCAGTGACGGGAGTGCTTGAATCATAGCTGTTAATTTTGCAACTTCTTTTTTCTCATCATTACTTATTTTAAGATGTGCAAGCGGCATCTCGAGCGGTTGCTGTACGTTCAGTATCGCTAGAAATGTAGTGAATGCTAAAGGTTCAACGACTTGCATCTTGTTCATATCATAATGGTTAAAATAAGGCAGATAATTGAAAGCTTCCATATCCGCCATATTGCGATAACTTCTCGGCGCTTCATCACCTGATAACAACTTACGTAATTCGACGACCACACGTTCTACAGAAAGATACTCAAGAGATGAACAATTCGCCTTCATCGCAGTATAAGTTGCTTGTTCGATATCAAAACCTAACTGTGCTTGAAAACGCAATCCGCGAAGTATACGTAATGCGTCTTCATCAAAGCGTTCTTGCGCCTCTCCTACTGTACGAATCAGCTTGTGATGGATATCTGCACGCCCATTAAAGTAATCATGCAATTGATAATCTGTATCCATAGCAAGTGCATTCATTGTGAAATCACGTCGTTTTACATCTTCGTACAACTCGCGCACGAAATACACTTCACTTGGTCTACGGTGATCAGTGTATTCAGCTTCGGCTCTAAAGGTTGTAATTTCATAATTCTCACCTTGATCAACGACATTTATCGTCCCGTGCTCCTTACCTACAGGAATGGTCTTCTCAAATAGTGCTTCGACTTCGTCAGGTGTAGCGCTTGTTGTGATATCAATATCATGAATAGGTCGCTCCATTATATAATCACGAACACAGCCACCAACGTAATAAGCTTGGTAGCCGTGATGTTCTAACTGTTCTAAAAGTGGTTTCGCTTGTTCAAATAACGTATTAGTCATAAACTCCCTCGATTAACTGTTGATAATAATGTTCGTATTGATCTGTGATGAGTTCAGAACCGAAACGCTGTTCAATATCTGCTAACATACTGTGTTGCAGACGTTGATATAACTCTGGATTGTTAAGGAGTTTCAAAGCATAACGGCTCGCTGCATCACTGTCACCTACGTCGACGATATAACCAGTTTCGCCATGTTTAATCACTTCTTTGATACCGCCAGCGTTAGACCCAATAGGTACCACACCTGTCTTCATAGCTTCAAGTAAAGTCAAACCGAAGCTTTCTTTCTCACTGAGTAATAATACTAAATCAGCCATTTGATAGAACTCACTCACCCAGTCTTGCTTACCTAAAAATAGAATGTCATCTTGAAGATTCATTTCATGCGCTTTCGCTTTCATATCCATGAGTTCTGGTCCATCGCCGAGTAAGAGTAATTTAGCTGGTTGCTCTGCTCTGACTTTAGCAAAAGTGTCAATAATCGTATCGATACGCTTTACTTTCCGGAAGTTGGATACATGAATCAGTACTTTTTCTTCAGGCTGAATATTATAATATGATTTCAAGGAATCGTCATGTTTCGTTTCAAATTCCGTTTCTCTAACGAAATTATAGATAGTTACTATGTCTTTATCAGGTTGTACGATATCATAGGTTTGTTGTGCTAAAGCATTGCTGACACTGGTAACGAGATCACTTTGTTCAATACCGAATTTAATACCGTTTCGTAACGTATGATCATAACCGAGCACGGTGATATCAGTACCGTGTAAGGTGGTCATAATTTTAACATCTTTCTTCTTCGCCATTTGTCTGCCTAATATACCACAAACTGCATGGGGCACAGCATAGTGCATGTGCAGAATATCTAAGTCATATTCATCAATAACCTCGGCAATTTTGGTACTGAGCGTGATGTCGTACGGTGCATAGCGAAAGACAGCATACTGATTTACTTCTACCTGATGGAAAGTAATATTTGGAAGCGGCTTACGTATTCTAAAAGGTATGTTAGACGTGATGAAATGCACGTCATGGCCTCGTTCGGCAAGTTTAATTCCTAATTCAGTTGCTATAATTCCTGAACCACCCATCGAAGGATAGCATGTGATACCTATCTTCATACGCGGGCCCTCCTTTATTTCTCTTAACGGCTCTACATATTATTTACGTTCAAAACGATTTTTATCACGAGTATTGAATTTCTTCATCGTTTCATCGAAGCTTTGTGTCATATCGATCCCTAGTGAATTGGCGATACATAATAAGACAAACAGGTTATCGCCTAGTTCAGCTTCAATCGTATTCTCTTCTTCTGTCGCTTTCTTTTTCTTTTCACCATAATAATGATTGATCTCTCTAGCTAACTCTCCAACCTCTTCAGTGAGACGGGCTTGAAGTGCGAGTGGTGAGAAATAACCGGTCTTAAATTGACTGATATACTCATCCACTTCCTGTTGCATTTCTGACATCGTCTTCATGTAAACTCGCTCCTTGATTTAATAAAGATTTCTTATCTAGTATAGCTTAAAACGAGTGTCGATGCATTATTCATGCAATGACTTTAAGTGTGTACTAAGGTTCGACAATATAGGCACTTGAGGTGAGATTGGTTAGTAGGTTTGCATTTTACTAAGAAATATATGTGGAATTTAAAAAAGGAATGTAGATAGAGCACTTCAGAAAATATGCTGTCTAGCACGATAAAAAAGAACCGTCCCAGAACGCTAAAGAAAGGGACGGCTCATTATTCATTGATAAGTTATCTAAGGTTATTCACTATTACGCGCCATTAAGATAAATCTTGCGAGTTCGGCCATAGCTACTGCAGTTGATGCAACGTAAGTCATTGCTGCAGCAGATAATACTTTCTTCGCGTGTTTGTGTTCTTTCTCATTCACAATGTTTAAACGCTGAATTTGTTTCATCGCACGATTACTTGCGTCAAATTCAACTGGTAATGTAATGACTGAGAAGAGTACCGCGAGTGAGAACAATGCCACACCGATCCACATTGCTGTTGAACCGAGTGGTGAATGTACAAATGCAGTTAAAATGATACCAGCTAAGATACATAAATAACCGAAGTTACTACCGATATTCGCAAGTGGTACGAGCGCTGAACGGAACTTTAAGAAGAAGTAACCTTCAGCGTGTTGAATTGCGTGACCAACTTCGTGGGCTGCAATCGCTGTACCAGCTACTGATGGGCGATCATAGTTCTGTGGAGATAAGACAAGGACTTTCTTACTTGGATCGTAATGGTCGGTTAGGAAGCCTTCTCCTCTCGCAACCTCGACATCATAAATACCATTGGCGTGAAGGATTTCGAGTGCGACTTCACGACCTGTCTTACCACTAGTTGAACGCACTTGCGCGTATTTTTCATAGTTCGACTTCACTTTGTGTTGTGCCCATAATGGAATAACCATCAGGACGATAAAGTATATAATCATATAAATAAAAGACAAAATACTCACTCCTTAATCATTATTTTACTGACTTCCTTTAAACCGGTCAACTAATTGCTCCCCTATATGACGCGTCATTACGAAGTATAGAATGACAGCGCTCACACTTAACCAGAAAGTGAAATAAGCAATTAGATTGATGTGTGAAGCGATGAATGGATAGACCGGATATTGTAAAAAGACATAATCGATGACATCATTATGAAATAACCAAATCACCGCTATAATCAATCCTAACCAACTAAAGCGCATTCTCGGGCTGAATATGATAGCTTCTAGCGCCATTATACCGTGTGATAGCATCAACAACATGCCAGTAATCGTCCACATATCGTAATTAATCATGAGTATCAAATTAATGGCTACTGCCCATATACCGTATTTAAATAGACTTGTAAAAGCAAGCGCTTCGATGACGGTAGACCTTTTACCCAACAAATAAAGACCAAGAATGAGAGTCAGAAATAAAGTAGCCGTTGGACTATCGGGTATGAATATTTTAAATAACCATGAAGCATGCGTCAGTTGATCCTTGTACCAAATATAGCCGTAAACTGTTCCAGCTAAATTGCAGATGAATAGCAACCCAAGCATACGTTTAGAATACAGTAGATGAAACCAAATCGTTTGATAAACCATAATATTACTCTCCTGATGACGAATTGAGTGAACGTAAAGAGAACTGGTTGAGTAAATGTGAGAATTGGAAAAAGAGTTCACGTTCGTTTAATTGTAAACTTAAATCAATATTATCTTTCAAGTAATCAATGATCAATTGCTCTCGTTGTGTAGTCAAATTCAAGCGTTGAATATCTTGGGTATAGGATCGATAATGCGGTGAGTGTAAGAGCTGTTGTAACAGTAACTCGTCTAACCGCAAGTCTCTGACTGCATCTTGTGGGAAATGGAGTTTGATATCAAATGACTCTAGCTCCGAAGTGATTTCGTAAAAGATTTCGTTCGTATTAATGAGCGTAGAATAATCATTTGACAGACGAATCCCTTGAGCATCTGCACCTTCAATACTTAATTCAAGTGTGGGATGAGAAGGAATCATTTCATCTACGAAGTGCACTTGACTGAGCAATTCTGGTGTTGCTTTGATGTAGTTGAGCACCCATACGCTGATTCGTGATTTGAAATGATAGTTAAACAGCAAATATTCAATGTAATTGACTTTAAACTGTGTTAATTGATTCATGCCCACACCTCCTTTATTACGATACAGCTCAACTATCGAGTGGCCTATAGTGCGCAATTATTTTAGACATAGCTTTACTTGTTGCTGGATCTCTTAAACTTTGATTTTACACGCACACGTCACTCTATCAACTATTATTGTTGTAAACGTTCAGCTTCCTCATGCCAAGTTTCATTCGCTGGATCTAGCTCGAGTAAGCGATTTAGAATTTCTCGACCTTCTTCTACATGACCGATTTCGATAAGATAGAAATAATAATCGCCTAAGAATGCGGATTGCGTCTTAAGTGTTGGATAAGCCAGTTTGAAGAAATGTTGTGCTTCTTTGTCGCGCTCTTCATGACCGTACGCAACTGCGAGATGCCATTCAAACACTGGATCAAGATCCTCTTCGTCCACATAGGATAAAAGATTAATGATGGATTCATAATCGTCCTCTTGACGATAAAAGTCACTGAGTACAAGCACAGGTTCGTGATATGCAGGATCTACTTCTAATGCTTGAATTAAGTGTTCAACGCCATCATTGGCATCGCCGTGTTCTAATTCTAACGTACCTGTTGAAACCATCAATTCTTTGTAGAACTGACTTAAACGTAAGCCTTCATTTCCGATTTCAATGGCATCTGGATAATTCTTTTCTTCTGAATATAAATGTTGTAAGTAGAGATACCCTTGCATAAAATCAGGGTCTTTAGATAATAACGTACGCACAAGTTTCGTCGCTTCTTGTATTAAATCATTTTTCTCATAAGCAATAGCTTTCTTGAAGTAATCCTCAGAATCCATTTCTTCTTCGCTCATCTCATCGAAGAGCTCAATCGCATCCGTATAGTTACCACTTTGTAAACTACATACTGCTAAACGCGAGAAGAGATTCACATGATTGACTTCATACTCCCCTGTTTCAAGTACGGTTTCATATTCACTCGTTGCACGTAAATATTGACCGTCATAAAAGAGTAGCTCTGCTAAAGCGAAATGGATGATTGGATCGTTAGGCTCAAGATCAATGGCTTGATTTAGCTTATCAATCGCTACTTCAATCATGTTGATTTGTTGATAGAGGTCAGCTTCCAGCATCAGACGTTCTGGGGACAATTCGACTTCAGTTAAATACTCGAGCGCTTCATCCGTTTCATTTTCCGCCATTAAACCTTCGATAAAGTAGATTAAGACTTCGCTTTCGTCAGGATATTTATGATAGAGTGTGCGGAAGACTTCTAACCCTTGAGGTGTCAATCCGAAATTATAAAGTGTTTCACCTAGGATAAACAATGCATCGTCGTTTGAAGTTGTTAAGACTTCATTCACTCTTGAATCTAAATTATCAAGCTTCTGCATATTGATATCATCAATTAGTTTGTAAATCTCTTGCATAATTACCCCTCATTCTTCAAGTTTTGTATGTGTGTTAAAAAGTCAGGGAAAGACACATTGACGGCATCGAAGCGTTGAATCGTCAATGCTTCGTCGGTCAATAGTGATGCTATAGCAAGCATCATACCAATACGATGATCCGTATGGCTATCCACTGGAACGTTGTGAAGGAGTCGAGATGGACGAATAATCATTCCGTCTTCTGTTGGCGTTAAATCAAAGCCCAATTTATTGAGTTCAGAAACCGTCGTATCGATTCGATTTGTCTCTTTGACTTTTAATTCTTCAGCATTGCGTATGCGGCTCGTGCTTTGTGCTTGCGTACACAGTAACGCAATAATGGGTATTTCATCAATTGCTCTAGGAATCATACTGTCTTGAATATCTATTCCTTGTAAGGACTCAGTATAACGGACACGAATACTCGCAGTAGGTTCTGGCCCTTTAGTAATATTAAAAAGTTCAATGTGCCCTTTCATTTGTTGAACGATATCGATGATACCAGAACGTGTCGAGTTAATACCAACATTGTGAATGACGATATCGCTTCCTGGAACAATTAAAGCTGCGACTATGAAATATGCAGCTGATGAAATATCGCCAGGCACTTGAAAATCATTCGCTTGAATGTGCTGAATGGCGTGAGATGGTAGAGTTATCACCTTACCTTTGACTTCTATCGGTATATGATAATGTTTGAACATCGTCTCAGTATGATTACGTGTTAAAGCTTTTTCTGTAATCTGTGTCGCTGATTGTGCAAACAATCCAGCGAACAGGATAGCGCTTTTAACTTGAGCACTAGCTACAGGCATTTCATAATCAATACCTGATAACGTTGCAGGTTGAATAATCAGTGGCGTATAGTTATTGTCGACGCCATATATGCGCGCTTGCATTTGGGAAAGCGGTTGAATAATACGATCCATCGGTCTTTTACCTATAGATGCGTCTCCCGAAAGCACGGCCTCAATTTGTAGCCCTGATAATAATCCTGCTACTAAACGTGTGGTCGTGCCAGAATTACCTGTATAAAGAACCTGATGAGGCGTATGGAAGTGTGCATAACCTTTGGAATTCACCTCTAAGCGATCTTTCTTAACTTCAATATCAACTCCGAGTTGCTGAAAGATCTTCATCGTCCGAAGACAATCTTCGCCTAATAATGGCTTATAAATAGTTGACTCACCTTGCGCTAGAGAACTGAGCATCATCGCACGATGGGTCATCGACTTATCTCCTGGAACTTCGAGTTCACCTCTTAAAGGGCCTTTAATATTTATCGTTTCATTATCTGCCACGTTCCTCACCTACTCTTTAATTACTTTCTGCAATTCAGCGAATGCTTGTTCAAGTTCAGCTTTCGTTACATGATGTGTTGTCGGTTGACCCACGGCTTTGAGCAACACCATTTGAACACCTTGGTCATTATTTTTCTTATCGACGAGCATCAATTGATAAAGCGGTTCGAATTCAAACTCGTTAATGTGTTGAAGCGGGTACGCTAACTGTTGGAAATAACGTACATAGTGCGCCATATCAAACCCTGCGTCATATATAAGGTTAGACATGATAAATTGATAGAGTAAACCGATCGCTACAGCATGACCGTGTGGAAGGTGATAGCGATATTCTACCGCATGCCCGAATGTGTGACCAAGGTTGAGATATTGCCGCACACCACCTTCACGCTCATCCGCAATGACGAACTTTAATTTCGTTTCCACACCGCGGTACAAATACTTGTCGATGTCTTGCATTTCAGCTAACGCCTGTTGATTTGGATACGCATTTTCCACATCTTGAACTGCCTGTGCACTGTCTAACAACGCATGCTTATACACTTCAGCATAGCCACTCAATATTTCGCTATATGGTAGCGTTTGTAGAAAGTCTAAGTCATACAGCACTGCGCTCGGCCGGTAAAATGCACCGATCAAATTCTTACCGTGACTCGAATTAATCGCTACTTTACCACCGATACTTGAATCATGCGCTAAAAGTGTCGTCGGAATTTGAATATAATCGACACCGCGCAATAACGTCGATGCAACGAAGCCGGAGAAATCACCTGTAGCACCCCCACCCATCGCAAGAATGCAAGTGTTACGCGTGATTTGATGCGTTAATAAAGATTCGATCACTTGATTATAATGCTCAAGCGTCTTCATTTCTTCGCCTGCTGGTAATGGGTAAACCTGTATATCCCACTGTTTGGAAATAGACTGAATACGTTCTGACCATAAACGGTAAATATGGTCATCCACAAATAAAAAGACAGTTTTATAATCTTTAACATAATCGCTAAGTTGATTGAGGACGTTATGTGCGATCACGATAGGATAATTACGATCAGGGTAAGTCGTAGTTAATTGCATAGTGTCACCTGCTTTACTTTAAAAGGTTTGGTTAAGTTGACGACGTTCTTGAATTTGATCAATGAGTTGAGACATATGGTTGGCTTGAAATTCCTCGAGAATCGCTTTCGCAATTTCAAATGCGACGACATGTTCAGCTACCACACTTGCTGCTGGGACTGCGCAACTATCTGAGCGTTCAATAGACGCTTTAAATGTTTCTTTAGTATTGATATCTACAGAATTGAGTGGCTTATAGAGTGTAGGGATGGGTTTCATGACGCCATTAACAATGATTGGCATACCATTGGACATGCCCCCTTCGAGTCCTCCAAGGTGGTTAGAACCGCGATAGAAGCCTTCTTGCTCGCTATATAGGATTTCATCTTGAATTTGACTACCTGGTTTACGAGCTGCGTCAAATCCTTCGCCAAAGCTCACACCTTTGAAAGCATTAATGCTCACTACCCCTTGAGCGATGCGCCCGTCTAGTTTACGGTCATAGTGAACGTAACTACCAATTCCAATTGGCATGCCCTCTACAACAGTTTGTACTACACCGCCGATAGAGTCACCAGCTTTCTTCGCCTCGTCTATCTTATCGCGCATTTGCTGCGCTATCGATTCGTCGATGACACGTACATCGTTTTGGTCGACACCTTCTTTTAAAGTTTCTAGGTCATAAAGTGATTGGTCTGCTACTCCACCGATTTCGACGACACGACTATATAAATGGATTCCTAATTGTGATAATAATATTTTAGCTACAGCACCTACTGCTACACGTGCAGCTGTCTCTCTAGCGGAAGAACGTTCAAGAACGTTACGTAAATCGCGATGGTTGTACTTCATTCCTCCGATGAGATCTGCATGACCGGGTCTCGGCTTCGTAATGACACGTTTCATATTCTCTTGTTCTTCTTCACTAATCGGCGCGACGCCCATAATTTTACGCCAATGTGTGAAATCGTCATTAGTCACGACGATAGTAATCGGGCTTCCCAGTGTGTAACCATTGCGTACACCTGAGACAATGTCCACCGCGTCTTTCTCAATCTTCATGCGACGCCCTCGACCATAACCGCCTTGGCGTTTAAACATTTCTTTGTTAATATCTTCTGCTTTCAGTTGTAAATTTGCAGGAACTCCCTCGATGATCACTGTAAGTTGTGGACCATGGGATTCACCAGATGTTAGAAATCTCATCGTTATGTCACCTCATTCGATAAACTTTCGCGTTAACCTTTATCTTACCATATAGTGAGTTGGAATAGAAAAAGGGCGAGACGGCGACCCTATACAGGTTAAACGTCTCACCCAGATGACTAGGCTTGAGCCTCAGTTGTAGTTATTAGTTAAAAGTGTAACTTGCTAAGAAGTCACTTGTTATGGACAGCAGTGTAAGCCCTTCCTAACATATCTCATCAAGTTAGTTAATATGATTATTCGTACAACCAAGCTTCATTATTTGCAGTGTAGTCACTTAATTCTTCTGGATTGAACCATAAGTTAATTTCTTTATCAGCAGACTCAGTTGAATCTGAACCGTGAATAATGTTACGGCCGATAGTTAAACCAAAGTCACCACGGATTGTACCTGGTGCAGCTTCAGAAGGATTTGTTTCACCGATAATGTGACGAGAAACGTCTACTGCATCTTCACCTTCAACAACCATTGCGAATACTGGTGCTGATGTAATGAATGATACAAGACTTTCATAGAAAGGTTTACCTTGGTGTTCAGAGTAATGTGTTTCTGCTAATGAACGAGGTACTGTCATTAATTTAGCACCTACAAGCTTTAATCCTTTACGTTCGATGCGTGATACGACTTCACCGATAAGGTTACGTTGTACAGCATCTGGTTTTAACATAAGAAATGTTCTTTCCATAATCGTTTGCCTCCTAATATGTATAGAAATAATTTTCTGACTAACCTAAATCATACCAGTTTCACCCTAGGCATTCAACGTTTTTTCAGCCTTAAGTACTGCGTTTACTCATTTTTTGAATGAGCTTTTTGAAAAGTGATTTCGGATGTTCATTGTTCAACGTTTCAATTAAGTGTTCCGCTTTGGCTAAATATTTGTCGCTGATTTCCTGAGCTGTTTGGATAGAAGAAGAGGTTTGGATTGTCGTAATACAAGTCTGGAAATCTTCAGCAGGACTCTCAGGACTCAATGCTTCTATCTGAGATTTAAAGGTAGCGTTATGACGCATTTCGAGTAATACTGGCAAAGTGAGATGACCATTGAGTAAATCGCTACCTACAGGCTTTCCGAGTTGCTTCTCAGAACTTGTGAAATCAAGAATATCGTCGACAATTTGGAAGCTCATTCCGATGTAGTAACCAATCATCTTTAGCTTACGTACCGTTTCGTCATCAGCACCTGAAGTGATAGCACCTACTTCAGTCGCTAGTTGAATAAGTAGCGCTGTCTTCCGTTTAATACGACGTAAATAATTAGTCATCGTCTGTTGACTATTGAATTGATCTTGAAATTGGAAGAGTTCTCCTTTACATACATCGATTATCGCGCTAGAGATCACACGATGAACACGTACATCTTCAATTTCAGACATGTATTCTAAAGCGAGTGCAAGAAGGAAATTTCCTGTGAGAATAGCAGTGTTTTGATCCCACTTCTTAGCAATGGTTAATCTCCCGCGTCGTTTATCACTGCGATCAATCACGTCATCGTGTACGAGTGTGGCCATGTGGATGAGTTCGAGTGCTACAGCTACACGATACGTATCTTCACTCATAGATTTTCCAAATTGACTGCTCAAAACGACAAAAGCTGGACGTACACGTTTACCACCAGAAGTAAGAAGATGATTTGAAGCTGCTTCGAGCACAGCATCATTACTTACTATGGCCTTTTTGAGCCGCTTTTCAATATACTTGATTTCTTTGTTCATGTTTAACTTTGCCACATCGATCACCTTTGGAGTTAGAATATTTACTTATAGCCAAGGTGCATTGCAGCAACGCCACCTGTAAAGCTACGAATCTTAATATGTGAGAAGCCTGCTTGACTAAAGAGTCGTTTCAATTTCTCTTTGTCAGGAAAGTCAAATGTAGATTGTTGAAGCCATTCGTACTCGTCTTTAGACTTAGCAAAGACTTTACCAAAGATTGGCATCACAAATTTGAAATAAAGTTTATACAGTTGCTTGAAGCCTGGAGCAGTCGGTTGACTTGTTTCTAAACAAACGACTTTGCCACCCGGTTTAAGCACACGATAGAGTTCCTTCAATGTTGCTAAATAATCAGGAACATTGCGTAAGCCGAAACCAATTGTGACATAATCAAATTCATTGTCATCAAATGGTAAGTTCATAGCGTCGCCATGCACGAGATGGATGTTCGTCATATCTTTCGTCTTCTTCTTACCTACTTCGAGCATGTTCTCGCTGAAATCGAGTCCAGTAACTTCACCAGTAGGCCCTACAGCTTTACTGAGCGCAATCGTCCAGTCTGCCGTACCGCAACACACATCTAAAGCTTTACTCCCTTTCTTGACGTTCATTTCTTTCATCACACTTTTACGCCATAATTTGTGTTGTTCGAAACTTATAATATTATTTAAGCGATCGTATTTACCAGAAATGTTCTGAAATACGTGATGCACTTGCTCTTTTTTAGCTTTATTTTCAGTCATATAGTCTACCTCATTTATTAAATATGTCTTGCTTCTAATTCTTGCAACATAGCATCGAGTTCTTCACGAGAATACTGCGATAGATAAGATGGATGGTATGCTTTCAAGTCAGTAACGATTTGTTGATTAACCTGTTCGTAATCGACGTGAGGTGAGAAATACTTTAAGGTAATCATCGGAAATTCGCTTTCTATAGTTAAAATGGCTTGAAGCAATGCTTCGTTGGAAAGCACACGTTGATGAATCGATGACTTCAATTCGTTGATTCTAACGATAGCTGAGCTAATTTGTTGTTGAAATTGGGGTTCGTTAAGTTCAGCTAATAACGTGTAGAAATGCGCACTTAATAGATCACCTATGAGAATAGCATTTTTCGATAGATGTTTATTCGTTATCGAATCTAAGTGACGCATCGCAGTATCGATAGCAAGGCAAGCTAATTTAGCTTGAACTGGAATATCGTACTGGTCTAAAAGTTGGCCCAAACTTCGATTATAATCGATGGGTTCATATGTATTCACACCTTTAAGGCGTTCTTTAATTTGTTGATCGAGTTTATTGTATGTAGATTCCATGCTTACACCTCACGTTAGTATCACTATACATGTTAACATTATACGCCTAAAAATTAAATCAGTGTAACTCAAATCTCTAGTGGGTTGTAGGAATTTATATTTTTAACTCAAGTGAGAAGATATTCTCATTTAATCATCCTACGTGGTAAGTGACTGCGACCCTGTCGTACACAATGGTGCGCCTATATCAATGCATTGCAAATAGTATAGCTGAAGTGAAAATGCATGTCACAGCGAGTCTATAACCATTTTATCTAAAGTGTTGAATATTACCACAATGGATGTAATAAAAAGTGAGATATCTCCACACAAATAGTTGTGATTAGAGATATCTCACCGAACGATAAGCGCGTGAAACTGATAGTGAGCTATGTATGTTCAATGGTAACTGGTTTGAACAAGGGGCGCGAAGTCTTCACAAGTAATGACAAAGAACTTCTCCCCCACGATCAAACACTTCACTTACGCTTAACAAAGATTAAGAGGTAGGGTTAGCACTATGAATCTCAATAGACGGTACTCGTCCCTTATCATGATCAACTTCATAAGCGTTAGCCCCTACCTCTTCTTGGTAAGTAAAGAATTATTTAACTGCGTCTTTTAAAGCTTTACCAGCTTTGAATGCTGGAACTTTGCTTGCAGGGATATCAATTTCTTTACCTGTTTGAGGGTTACGACCTTTACGTGCAGCACGTTCGCGTACCTCAAAGTTACCGAAACCAATTAATTGTACCTTTTCACCTTTAGAAAGTGAAGATTGAATTGATTCGAATACTGCATCTACAGCAGCGTTAGCATCTTTTTTAGTTAAATCAGCTTGTTCTGCTACAGCATTGATTAAATCTGTCTTATTCATTACAAGTTCACCTCCCCTAGGATTGATAATGATACCTTAATATCATTATGCTATGACTTTAACACACGCATCACTGTCACTGCAATGATTTATACGCAAAATAGGCCCTATTTATAAGAATTTTATTAAAAGTGAACCTTAATTTTATCAAAAGTGTAATTATGCTAAATTATTCTGCTTTTTTATCGCGACCCATTAAGTAAGCCACACTTTGATCAACAGGTTCATCATCGAATAATACGCCATATAGCGCGTTCGTAATTGGCATCTCTACATGTTGTTCTTCGGCAAGATCGTGTACGGATTTGGTTGTGTAGATTCCTTCCACGACCATATTCATTTCGTTAAGGGCTTCATCCAAAGTCAAACCTTGACCCAACTTGTAACCCAACGTGAAGTTTCGTGAATGTGTGGATGTACAAGTTACGATGAGATCACCAATGCCTCCAAGACCTAAGAATGTCATTGGGTCAGCACCAAGCTGCTCGCCCAGACGACTAATTTCAGCTAAACCTCGAGTGATTAGCGCTGCTTTCGCATTGTCACCATAGCCCATGCCAGCTACGACACCACTTGCAATAGCAATGACGTTCTTTAAAGCGCCCCCAAGTTCTACGCCGACTAAATCATCATTAGTATATACGCGTAGATAGTTGTTCATAAATAAATCTTGAATAAGTTGACTTACTTCTGAAGATTTGGAAGAAGCAGCAACAGTTGTCGGTTGTTTAATCACGACCTCTTCTGCGTGACTTGGACCTGATAACACACCAATACCGCCGTTATGCTCAGGCGTTAGTGTATCTTCAATCATCTCGGATACACGTTTGAACGTATCATTCTCGATACCTTTCGCCACGTGGATAAATGTCTTCTTACCATTTAGTAAGCTGTCAATTTGACCCACGACCTCACGAATCGCTTTCGTAGGTAATGCGATTAAATAGATATCCGCAAAGTCAACAGCTTCTTGAAGGTTTGCTGTCGCTCTTATAGCTGGATTAAGTTGTGCTTCCTTTAAATAACGTGAATTCTGATGACGTTCGTTAATATCAGAAATGGATTGCTCATTCTTTCCCCACATGAGGACACTATGGTCGTTCTCGGCTAGCACGTTAGCTAATGCTGTACCGAAACTACCCATTCCAAATATTGTCACATTAGACATCTCGACCCCTCCTACTTAGTTTCTCTTTCTCGGTATAATGTGTACGGGTGTACCTTCAAAGCCAAATGCATCTCTGATTTGGTTCTCTAAATAACGCTTATAAGAGAAGTGCATCAATTCGACATCGTTAACGAAGACGATGAAAGTAGGTGGTTCGATAGCCACTTGTGTTGCGTAGAAGACGTTAAGTCGTCTGCCTTTATCTGTAGGCGTTGGGTTCATCGTAATCGCGTCTGTAACGACTTCGTTAAGCGTTGAGCTCTTTACACGTTTCTTATGATTTGCGCTTGCTTCATTGATATAAGGGAAGATCGTTGTTAGACGTTTGCTTTCTTTAGCAGAAACGTAAGCGATTTGCGCATAGTCCAAGAATTGGAATTCTTGGCGTACTTTATCTGTAAAACGTTTCATCGTATTGCTGTCTTTCTCCACGGTATCCCATTTGTTCACGACAATGACAATCGCTTTACCTTCTTCGTGAGCATAGCCAGCGACACGTTTATCTTGTTCAATGATGCCTTGCTCTGCATCAAGCACAACGAGAACCACATTAGAACGTTCAATGGCTTTCAGCGCACGTAATACAGAATACTTTTCCGTGGATTCATACACTTTCCCTTTTTTACGCATACCTGCCGTATCAATTAAGACGTAATCTTGACCTTGATAGCTATATTCTGTATCAACTGCATCTCGTGTCGTACCTGCTACATTAGAAACGATGACACGTTCTTCGCCGAGTATCGCGTTGATTAAGCTAGATTTCCCAACGTTGGGACGGCCGATGATAGATAAGCGAATGGTATCTTCATCGTAAGGTTCTGGTTCTTCTTTAGGAAAATGCTTCACGACTTCATCTAGCAAGTCACCTAAGCCTAATCCGTGGGAGCCAGAAATAGGATAAGGATCACCGAATCCGAGTGCGTAGAAATCATAAATATCATTGCGCATTTCTGGGTTATCTACTTTATTCACTGCTAGAACGACAGGTTTCTTAGATTTATAAAGCATTTGGGCTACCATTTCGTCGCTTTGAGAAAGACCTTCACGTACGTTGACCATAAAGATAATGACGTCAGCTTCGTCAATCGCTATTTCAGCTTGTGCTCTAATTTGTGTTTGAAAAGGTGCATCGCCAATTTCGATGCCGCCTGTATCGATAAGGTTGAATTCATGTGTGAGCCATTCTCCGCCAGCATAAATTCGATCTCGGGTTACGCCAGGTGTATCTTCAACAATCGATACACGTTCGCCCACAACCCTATTAAAAATCGTAGACTTGCCGACATTTGGACGGCCTACAATAGCTACAACAGGTTTCGTCATATGGAACTTCCTCTCTACTTTAATCTATATCATTCTATCATAACGTGTAATAAAGCTAAAGAAATACTAGAAGTACGTCCGTGTTATAAATTATCTGGATTTAAGATAAATATAGCTCCTGAGTATTCAGAAAGAAAAATAGCGACATATCAAAAAACGGTTGGTGACATCATCACCAACCGCTTTACAGAGCTATAAATCATTCAAAATTAAAATTTAAAGTCTTTCAATTTATCTCCGAAGACATCACCGATTGTAGGATTGTCTTCATCTTCTGATTTACTTGAAAGGTAGCTTTCAGTAGTTTCTTCATCACTTTCGATAACGTCTTCAGCTGGGAGAGTTGCTTTAATTGAAAGTGAAATACGTTCTTCATCTACATTGATACCAAGGATTTTCACTGAAACAGCTTGTCCTGGTTCTAATACTTCGCTTGGAGTACCGATGTGTTTGTGACTGATTTCTGAAATGTGCACAAGGCCTTGTACACCAGCACTGATTTCAACGAATGCACCGAAGTTAACGAGACGTACTACAGTACCTTCAATAGTGTCACCTTCGTTAAATTGTCCTTTAATCGCTTCAAATGGACTTGGTAACGTATCTTTAATAGATAGAGAAATACGTTCGTTCTCTTTATCTACAGATTTCACTTTCACTTTAACTTCGTCGCCGATAGATACGGCATCTTCAGGTTTTTCAACATGCTCATGAGATAATTCAGATACGTGAACTAAACCGTCAACGCCACCGATATCAACGAACGCACCAAAGTTAGTTAAGCGAGCAATCTTACCGTCGATAACGTCGCCTTCTTGTAGCGAATCAAATAATTTTTCTTTTTTCTCAGCATTTTCAAGCTCTTCTACAGCTTTATGACTTAAGATTACACGATTGTTTGCTGGGTCAAGTTCTTCTACTTTTAATTTTAAAGTTTGACCTTCATAGTCTGAGAAATCTTCGATATATTCAGTTGAAATTAATGAAGCAGGCACGAAACCACGTTGGCCTACGTCTACTACTAAGCCACCTTTAACTACTTCAGTAACTTCTGCTTCAATTGTTTCATTGTTATCAAGTTTTTCTTGTAAAAACTCATAAGATTTTTCAGTCTCTAATTGACGTTTAGATAAAATATAAGCACCTGTTTCGTTCTCATCGTCAATTTCGATTTTAGTTACGTAAGCACCAATTTCGTCGCCTACTTTAACTGCTTCTTTAGGGTCATCAATACGGTGTGTAGATAATTGGCTAATAGGGATAATACCATTAAATTTACCACCGTTCACATGTACGATTACTTGCTTATCTTCAATCTCTTGTACCTCAGCAGTAACCTTGTCTCCCTCTTTAATGTCTGTAATCATCGATTCATTGAATTCTTCAGTCATCTTGTCTGCCTCCTTATACACTACATAGTTATAACATCTTATAATCAGACAGAATTGTCAAGAAATTCCCCTTTATCGCGGGAATTCTATGCTAGCGCATTTATAAATTATGATCTATGTGTGAATGCTGTCTCAAATTATTTAATAATGAATTCTATGACTCAATTTCCACACCTTTACTTATATCATATACCCCACTTTGACACGTCTATAAACGTTTTTTGGGAGAATAATTCGCTATTTCGACTAACTTATTGAATGTCACGTACTAATTGTAGGATTTCCTGAGTGACTTCTTCGATAGATTTGCCAGTAGTATCAAGAGTGACTGCGTCTTCAGCTTTTTGTAACGGTGAGATGTCACGGTTCATATCATATTCATCACGTTCAGCAATTTCACGTTTGAGTTGTTCTAATGTTGATTCAATACCGCGTTCTTCGTTGTCTAATTGTCTACGGTGCGCACGCTCCTCTACAGAAGCAACCATATAAACCTTTAATTCAGCGTCTGGAAGCACCACCGTTCCGATATCGCGGCCATCCATCACGATGCCCTTTTGACGTGCGAGCTCCTGTTGCTTATTTACCGCAAAATGTCTCACAGGTTCTTTAGAAGCGACGTAGGAAACGTGTTGTGTAACATCATTCTCACGTAGATAATCTGTGACATCATTGCCATCTAAAAGAACAAGTTGACCCTTTTCTCCATCATAAGTTAGCTCCAGTGTCGTTTCGTTAACTAACGCTGCGAAATCTTCAGGTTGTCCTTGTTGAAGATATTTATAAGTAATCGCGCGATACATCGCTCCTGTATCGACATAGATCATAGATAATTGAGCAGCTACACGTTTTGCGATTGTACTTTTACCAGCAGCTGCTGGACCATCTAAAGCAATATTGATTCTCTCCATTAATATAACCCTTTCTTGTTGAATTATAGATAATATTCTATCATATTAAGGTAAGTAATTTATAGGAGGAGTACCCACATGAAGCAACTTCTTGTTATCCATACTGGCGGGACAATTAGTATGTCTCAGAATGAAGCGAATCAGGTTACGACAAATGACGTAAATCCTATTTCAAGTCAACAATCTCTCATTCAGCGTTACGCGCAAATTGATGAACGTATGCCTTTTAACGTCCCTTCACCACACATGAATACGGAATACGTGAGTCAACTCAAAGATATGATTATTCAAGCTCAACAAGACGCGAAATATGATGGCTATGTCATCACTCACGGCACAGATACGTTAGAAGAGACCGCTTTCTTACTCGATTTGACATTGGATGTTACCAAACCCATTGTACTTACTGGAGCGATGCGTTCTTCAAACGAAATCGGTGCAGACGGCTTATATAATTATATGAGTGCGATACGTGTTGCAGCGAATGATGATGCCTATGATAAAGGTGTGATGGTCGTTTTTAATGACGAAATTTATACAGCACGCAATGTGACTAAAACACATACTTCAAATACAGATACTTTCCAAAGTCCGAGTCATGGCCCTTTAGGTATGGTGACAAAGACAAGTGTGCAGTTCTTCCATACGCCTTATCAGCAACATGTGTACCCGTCTATCAATAGTCAGTTGAATGTACCTTTAATCAAGATTTACATGGGTATGCCGAGTGACATCTTGAACTATTATGCGGAACATCGCGTAGATGGCATAGTAATCGAAGCATTAGGCCAAGGTAATTTACCTCCGAGTGCGTTATCGGGTTTAGATGCTTGCTTAGCTCAAGACATTCCTATTGTGCTGGTGTCGCGTTCAATGAAAGGTGTCGTTGCGCCTATTTATAGTTACGAAGGGGGCGGTGTTGATTTAGAACAGAGAGGTGTCATATTCTCTAACGGTTTGAATGGTCCTAAAGCACGACTTAAGTTGTTGGTTGGTTTGAGCAATCACCTTGATTATGACAGTCTTACTACGTACTTTAATAGTTAATGGATATAAATTTTAGAGGGTAAAATGCATGAGTTAAAGGATGATCATTCGTACGATAAACAGCACTATGATACGAAGAAAGCCATAAGCTGAAGTGCGCAAAGTCACTTAGCTTATGGCTTATTTTATAAGTTGAGAAATTATGATTCGAGCGGCGTTTGTTTTTTAGCTAAAATGCTTTGAGTGATGATGCCGCCGTGATATTTACCATTTTCAATAAAAATCGTATTAGCATCGTTACCTGCTGCGATAACTCCAGCGATAAAGCAGTTCTCAACATTCGTCTCATATGTTTCACGGTTATAAACAGGCGCTGTACCGTATTCGTTCGTATGAATATCAATGCCGATAGATTGTAAGAAATCATAGTCTGGATGGTAACCAATCATCGCAAAAACATGGTCGTTAGGAATTTCGTGTGTTTCGCCCTCTTGCTCGTAAACCACGCTATCTTCAGTGATACGTGTCACGTTGGCGTTGAAGTGCATGTCGATCTTCTCATGTCTTACGAGAGATTCGAAGTTAGGTAAGATCCATGGTTTAATCGCTTTAGGATAATGATCTCCACGATATAGAACCGTTACATTCGCGCCAGCTTTCTCAAGTTCGAGTGCTGCATCGACTGCTGAGTTCTTACCACCGATAATGGCAACATCTTGATTAAAGAATGGATGCGCTTCTTTGAAGTAATGAGAGACTTTAGATAATTCCGCCCCTTCGACTTCAAGCGTGTTATGTTGACCGTAGTAACCTGTTGCGACAGTTAAGAAGCGAGACTGATAAACACCCTTCGTAGTCGTAATAGTAAAACGATTGTCGACTTTATTGACTTTCAATACTTCTTCAAATGGGTTGACGCGTAATTGGTGATGTTTGACTACTTCACGATAGTAAACGAGCGCCTGATTACGGCGTGGTTTACTTTCTTCAACGATAAACGGAATATCGCCTATGCTTAATTTATCACTAGATGAGAAGAATGTTTGATGTGTAGGATAATTATAAATAGCTTCAACTACATTGCCTTTTTCAATAACAAGTGTATCGATACCTTTTTTCTTTTGTTCAATTGCAGCGCTTAGACCACAAGGGCCGCCACCGATAATAATACTTTCTACTGTTTCCATAACAGTTAGCCCTCCTTTTACCACTCATCTATTATACCAGTACATTTATTAAAACCAAATGATTGATTTGTGAACAATATAGATATGTGATTGAAAGAAGCTCAGTAGCGATAATACCAGTAATTTAAGAACGGACAAACCACTTTATGAGTTACGTGAAAAGTGAAGTATGCAACGATAGCTCGAGATAATTTCTCATCAAAAAAAGTGAGATAGAAAGCGCGATGCTTTCTATCTCACTCGTCCTCATATCTATTATTGAGGGATTACTAAACGTTGACCGTTATGAATGTTGTTACCTTGGATGTTGTTGGCTTTACGGATTTTTTCAACGTTTTCTGGTGAACCGTTACCGTAATATTGGATTGCGATACGGTATAAGTTTTGACCTTGTACTACGTGAGTATGTTGGCCGTTAGAATTTGTAGATTGGCTACCGTTTTGACCTTGACCATTTTGTTGGCCATTAGAGTTGCCATTTTGACCTTGGCCTTGACCTTGGTTTTGGCCGTTGTTAGTAGTAGCTTGACCATTTTGTTGACCATTGTTTTGTGATTGGTCATTACCTTGGTTGCCATTGTTGTTGTTAGCAGAAGCGTTGTTATCATTGTCATTGTCGCCTGCTGCTTTATCTTTATCAGACTTATCTTTATCTGCTTTATCCTTGTCAGATTTGTCTTTGTCTGACTTATCTTTGTCGCTGTCTTTATCAGATTTGCTGTCGTTAGATTTCTTATCTTTATCAGATTTATTTGTATCGTGGTTGGCTGTTTTATTATCGTTATGACTCTTATGGTCATTATGATTTAAAGCCATGCCACCAAAGATAGCTAGTGCTGCTAAGATTAGAATCGCAGCGATGATTGGCAACAAGATACCAAGTAAGCCTTTTTTCTTTTTACCATCACGATGATCGTCATGTTTATGGTTTTGGTTATGTTTGTGGTTAGATGCTGCTTTAGCAGTTCCAGCTGCACCTGCACCCGCAGCGCCAGCGCCTGCCGCTCCAGCAGCTTTCTTACCAGTGCTACCTTTATCATTAGGTGATTTGTTTGACGCTTTCGCATCATGTTTATCACCTTTATGGTTATCGTGAAGTTTCTTAGCACCTACTGCACTTGCACCTGCCGCAGCAGTACCACCAGCAACAGCAGCACCTTTCTTACCTTTATTGGATTTCTCTTCACGACGCGCTTTCTCTTCTTCAGTTAATCTGTTGTCATCAGTCATCTTACTTGCATCTTGACGTTCTGTAGAAGATTCAGTGCCTTGATGACGTGTCTGTTGAGCTGAACTTTCATGATTGCGATCATGTTTGTCATCAGCTACAGCATGATCTTCATGTTGTGTGTGTTCATCATGGTCGTTCTGATTTGTCGCTTTATCTCTACGACGTTGGCGACGTTGTGCATTACGTGGCGGGAATTGTTCATCCGCGTGATCTTTAACATCGTCCTTGTGGTCTTCGGCAGTTTCTTTAACATCGTCTTGATGTTTGTCAGCGTCGATAGACTGACGATTCTTTTCAAATTCGTCTCTAAAGTTATTGGACACAAGTCTCATCCTTTCTATGTAGTGTGTTATTATCTCTTGTTTATACTGTATACCCTATGTGCACAGAGATATGTATAAAAAAGCACGAAATATGCTAACTAAATAGTATTATAGCTCTAAACCCTGTCATATCAAAGCGGAAACATGTTATTCAAATAAATTATTTAGTTTTTCAACATATGTCATTTGTCTTTTTACCTTTTTACGATTAAGAATGGATAGAAATTCAAAGTTCGTGTCATTGTCACAACAAATACTTGGACGTTGAGTAAGCGTTTCGGAAAAATAATTGAGTAAAAAGGCGCGTCGACACGACGTTAAATGCTTATACTGCATCATTTTTTGATAACCGAATTGTTTACGCTTTGAAGCGGTATTAAACATCTCATTGATTTCATCATAGTGATAGCGCATTAATAAAGTCTTGATAATGTTACTTTTATAATCATCGAGAAGTTGGCCTCGCTGATGAAGCTGAATATCTTCTTCTAGAATCGCGTCGCTAAATAGAATCGTCTCAAGAAGAAACGCATCATCAGGTTGAAATAAACTGATCGCTTGGCTCGACTGACCATCACGTCCTGCCCGACCAATCTCTTGTAGATAACTGGATGGGCTCGGTGAGAGATGAAAATGGATAACTGTACGGATATCTGGTTTATTGACGCCCATACCGAAAGCACTAGTTGCAACGATAATAGGAATATGATTTTGAATAAATTGATCTTGAACGGTTTGACGTTCTTGATAACTCAAATCGCCGTGATAGATGCCGGTCAAGTACCCTTCTTGATAAATCGCACGAGCGAGTTGCAAACACATCTTCTTGCTTGAGACATAAATGATCGTCGGTCCTGAATGTTCGATAAACTCAAGTAGCCAATCAATCTTCTGTTGTTCATCTTGAAAGTTAAAATGCGTAAAACTAATGTTGTCACGGTTCATCGTTGTCTTGATGACTTTAAAACGCCGATTCAAAATGTGATTCAAATCTGTCTCCAAGCTTGGCGGTGCCGTTGCTGTTAAAGCGAGTATAGGCGTTTGAGGATAACGATCAGTAAGCTGACCTATCAAGGCATAATGCGGTCTGAAATCATAACCCCATTCTGATAAACAATGTGCCTCATCCAAAACAATTAAGCCGAAATGAATATTTTTCAATAAGTTCTGGCGATGTGATTGTAGGATAAATTCCGGACTTAAAAAAATGAAACGACTATGCGGTAACATTTTCATATTTTGATAGCGCTCAGACTCGTTCATTCCAGAGTGAATATAGCATACACGCGATTCACCTTGCGCTTTGAGTTGCATCACTTGATCATCCATGAGTGAAATTAAGGGCGAAATAATTAAAGTCGGCTGTTTCTTAATATAGGTCGGCAGCTGATAACACAGACTTTTACCACTACCTGTAGGCAAGATGCCTAACGTGTGTTGACCGTTCAGAATAGACTGGATCACCTCGGCTTGCCCAGGCTTAAATTGTTCGAAACCGAAATAAGCTTTAAGTGCTTGCTTTAACACTGACGTCCCCTCTTTCTATACCTACAATCATGAGCTTAATAGCGAAATAAGTAAGATTTGGAAATGCTTCTTTGTAAACTTTGAGTCGTCTTTCTGGATCTTGTTGATAATATGCATGAAAGGATGCGATTTCTTCGTCAGAAACAAAGGCCGAATAGTTGTTTAAATAACCTTTAATAAACATTTCCAGTAGATGATCTTCAATGGTACTGAGTTTGATATTCTGAATATGCGCAATTTGTTCTGGTGACCGTCCTTTACGTAAAAGTTGTAAGGATTTAAAGGTCTTATGTGAGAGTGAAGGACGCATGATACATTGCGATAATATTGGACATAATGTTTTATCTTCTAGCGCCTTAACACACTGCACTAACTCATTGTATTCTTGGAGCTTGATGTCTGAGAGAGGCTTACCTTCAATGAGACTCACCTGATGACTTGTATACATACTATCTTCATACCCTGTTAAGTAATAGTGCAGTACAGAGTGCGTCATTTCTGAGTTTAACTGTTGAAAAAGTTTATAAATTTCTGTTTGAACGTCTGTTTCGAGATGTTGAGCGCGCACTTCTTGAAAGACGTGTTTCACGCGTTGTTGGATATGGCGTTGCTCTGTGATTGGCGTAAATTGATATGTATCGTGCACATGATGTGAGAGTGTTTGCACAAAAAGTTGCAGCGCTTTGAAAGTCAGCACTAAACTTTCGAAAGTATGTCTAGGATGAATGTAGATTGTCGGGTTGTTGTCCTCGTAATTGTTCTGAAATTCCTCAAAAAATCGCTCAAACGACGGATATTTTAAATGAGGTAAATTATGATATAATGACAATAATTGTTGACTAGAGGCATCAAAAAAGGTTTGATGAGATTTTTTACCTGTGATAATATTGTATATGCTTTTTGCAGTCTTATGATGATGGGCATGTGATAATGCGTAATAAATTAGTGCTTTCATATGTCTCCCTCATTGAATTTGTACAGATACGTTGAAAATTAAGTATGCTGTACTTAAAATATTAGATAGCAACGTATTATGCAACATCAAACGAAATCCTAGCAGTGACATGGCTGATATGAACGATAATGTTCAAAAGCCATGACTACTTATAGATTATGTCATTAGTTTAGCATTTTTATCAAAGGAGGCGAAGAGATTGGCTAAATACACAATTGTAGACATGGATACTTGCATAGCGTGTGGTGCATGTGGTGCCGCTGCCCCTGATATATACGACTATGACGACGAAGGTATTGCTTATGTCATATTAGATGACAACCAAGGTACTGAACCTGTACCTGAAGAATTATACGAAGATATGGAAGATGCTTTAGAAGGTTGCCCTACTGATTCTATTAAAATTGAAGAAGAATCCTTTGATGGCGACCCATTGAAATTCGAATAAAGTGTAACAACAGTGTTGAGACTGTTAAACATAGATGATGCCTGGGCATAGATGTGCTCAGGTTTTTTTCATGTTTGAAGCGCTTTTTTTAGTTAAAACAAGCTACGTCATCGAAGTGATCACGTAGCTCATCAGTTACTGTGTAATGAATTTATAGCGTTTACGGTTTCAGTACATTTTTTAAACGTTTGTATAATAATAAGAAGATAATCGAAATGACAATCCCTTTGATGATGTTAAATGGTATCACACCAGATAACACGATGATTTTTACATTTTTAACAATATCGTCTAAGTTAACAATCATGCCGTAAAGCGGTAATAGCACAAAGTAGTTGAGAATACTAAGCACGATGGTCATCACAATAGTAGCGCTAATTAGACCTATAATCATTGACTTCCAAGTGTTATGACGGCGTGCAACAAAGTATGCGGTGAGAATGAAACTTGCTGCAGCGAGGAAGTTTGCCAGTGGTCCAACAGGCTCACTAATGTTGACGATTAAATGTAAGATGTTCTTAATCGCTTCAACAACAACACCGGCTACAGGGCCTAGTGTAAATGTAGCGAGTAAAGCGGGTACATCGCTGATATCTAGCGTTAAATAAGGTGGTAGAAACGGTAATGGAACGCGAATCCACATGAGGATAAAGCCGATTGCACTAAGCATGCTAATCGTTATGAGCCGTTTCGTTTGTTTCTGCATTGAATATTCTACTCCTTTCATTCATCTTACAAAGAATAGGAGGAATGATTGCAACACAAAGAAACCTCCATCTTCTACCATCCAGACTATACTGTCGGCTCTAGATTCTCACTAGATCAGCCATAGCAAAAGTGTATTTCGCTATGGGTTGCAGGCTTATATTTACTGCCGGTTGGGACTTGCACCCTACCCCGAAGATGAATTACGTAATATTTTCACTTATATCATAGCTCAATACTCTGTTAAAAACAATGACAAAGTATTAGCGATGAGATTGAATACTAAAATAGCCGTTTCGACCTAAAAGATATGGCGGTTCAGGACGTCGCTAATGTCGTTATATTAGAAAAGCCATTCTATCTATGTCGTTCACTGACACTGATAGAATGGCTTATTTCATATAAACGTTATTAAAGCAACTTAGGCATCGCTTTGTTTTGGTTTAGGTAATTTAATGATAAATGTTGTACCTTCGCCTAATTCACTTTCAACATCGATTTGACCACCATGTTCTTCAATAATCATTCGACAGATAAAGAGACCGAGCCCTGTTCCTTGCTTTCCTCTCTTGCGCGCTGCGTCCACTTTATAGAATCGTTCAAATACTTGTTCTAAATGTTCTGGCGCAATACCTGATCCTGTATCCGTGATGTACAAGATATCTTCGGTTTCATTCTCATCCACTTGAATGGTAATTGAATCATGAGGCTCTGTATAACGTGCTGCATTATCAATGAGATTAGTTAATACTTGCTCGATGCGATCAGAATCATAACTCCATAGACGTCCGTCCGTATCTGGATTGAGATTCAAGTTCAATTGTAAGTCTGTTGCTTGTTGCTTGTATTTCTGCTGAATCTTACTTAACAGATTATCAATGGGTTGTAATTCTTTCTCAACTGACAAGCCCTCCGCATCCATACGTGCGACGTTAAGTAATTCGTTGACGAGTCGATTTAACCGTTTTGTCTCATCAAGCACGATAGACAGGGAGTCTTTAATTTCATCAGGCTCTGTCACGATACCATCTACAATCGATTCTGTATAACCTTGTAGTAAAGAAATCGGTGTACGCAGTTCGTGAGACACATTAGCTATGAAATCTTTCTTCATCTGATCAACATTATGCTCATTGGTCATGTCTCGAATAATAGCAACCGCTCCACTACGACCATCAGGTTGAATTTGATCAATATAACTCATTATGATGACATAATAACGCGTGTTGATTTCGTACTCTTCGAATTGAGTTTGTTGTTCTTCTAAAGTCCGTTGATACTGGTCGACAAGTTGACTGATCGTCACATCATCTAACGTTTTAAGAATGTGTTCTGCCATTGAGTTAGAGATAATGATTTCTTTGTTATCGTTGAAACCAAGCACACCCTCAACCATCGAGTTAAGTAAACTATCTCGAATGTTCTTAGATGATGAAATAGCTTCAATATGTTGTTGAATCTCTGAACTCATTGTATTGAAGGCACGTGAGAGTTCGCCAATCTCATCTTTCGTATGAATCGGTAAGGTTTGCGTATATTCACCTCGAGAAACTTTCAGAGCTTGTGTTTTAAGTTGGCGTAAAGGTTTCGTAATTCGAGATGATAAGAAGAATGCAAAGACGGTTGTTATAGCTAGGAAGATGACTGCGATGGCTAAGATAATCACAGCAATAACATTTGTCGTTTGTTCAATGCTCTTCAGATCTTGATAGATAAACACACCGCTATATTGTCCTTGATTGTCTTGTTTAGACGAGAGATGTTTCGTCGGATAACCGATGAGCACATAAGTACGCGGCTTACCATCAACTTTAATCGTGACATGTTCTGAAATATGCTTACCTTGGCTAAAGACTTTCTTATAATCTTTATTCCGTTTGATCGCGTTGAGCATCTTCACTTTCGATTGATCTTCACGTTCACGCGCTACAGCTTGCTCATCTTTCATGATGATGAGCCCTACTGGTCCTTCAATAAGAGAACGACTGTGTTCAATCGCTGTCTTCTTATCATCGGTATGTTCTACGAGATGACTAATGCGTTCAGCATTATCTTTCAAGTGTTCTTCCGTCTCTTGGGTAAAATACGATTGGATAAACGTAATTAATGCGACACTGAGTAAAATTAAAACTGTCGTTACTATAAGAATTATAGTTAACCACAGTTTTATGACAACATTATTGAGTCGGTTCATCATGTTCTGATACCTCAAACTTGTAACCGACACCCCATACCGTTTGAATCATACTTGCTGCATCTTCTGAGACGCGATTTAATTTCTCACGCAAACGTTTCACATGCGTATCTACTGTGCGTAAGTCGCCGTAGAATTCATAGTGCCATACTTCTTTCAATAACTGTTCGCGATCGAACACTTTGTTAGGCGTCTTCGCTAAGAAGATGAGTAGTTCATATTCTTTCGGAGTCAAGTTGACTTCTTTGTCATCGGCTAAGACACGATGTGCATCATTGTCGACGGTTAAATGAGTGAATTCTATTATATCACGGGCATGCGGTTCGCTTTGCTCCGTGTGATTGACTTGTGTACGACGCAAGAGTGCTTTGACACGTAACACAACTTCTCGTGGGGAGAATGGTTTCACAATATAATCATCAGCACCTGACTCAAAGCCTTCAACACGATTTGTTTCTTCGCCTTTAGCTGTGAGCATGATGATTGGTGTATCTTTGTGTTCACGTAATTTGGAAGCTACAGTAATACCATCCATTTCTGGCAACATGAGATCTAATAAGATGCAATCGTAATCGTGTTCCATGGCCATTTGGTATGCTTCATTACCATCTTTAGCTTCTTGTATTTCAAAAGATTCTCTTTCTAAGTACAATCTAAGTAGTCGTCTAATTCTATCTTCATCGTCAACTACAAGAATTTCGTTTGGCATTTGTCTACCTCCCACACTTCTGCATTTCTCTACACTTCTATTATAGCATAGGATTTGAGTTAAAAGTATTCAATAACTATTTCATTTCAATTCACAAATGAATTATATATTAAGAGTATATAAGTAGAGCTGATATTCATCCTCTCTGACTTAACCCCTTTTAATATTTACCATGTTCAGCAAGATGGCGTAACGTCTTCACTTCATGTGGTGTCATCACGCGTCCTTCACCAGCATTGAGCCCTTTAAGCGTTAATGGACCTACTTGAATGCGTTGCAATTTATTTACCTTATAGCCTAAATGTTCAAACATGCGACGTACTTGACGATTACGCCCTTCATGTATCGTGATTTCTACTAATGTCGTTTCTTTCTGTTTATCTTGTCGCTTAATCTTCACTTGTGCAGGTTGGGTCCAACCATCATCCAGTTGAATTCCTTTTTCAAGTGCTTTAACCTCTTCACGCATGAGATAGCCATTGAGTTTTGCTACATATTTTTTTGGAATCTTGTAGCTTGGATGTGTAATTAAATTAGTAAAATCACCATCATTCGTGAGAATAAGTAATCCAGACGTATCATAGTCTAAACGACCTACAGGATAAATACGTGTTTCAATATCTTTGAAATAATCTGTTACAACAGTGCGGCCACGGTCATCAGAGACGCTCGTAATGACTTGCGTAGGTTTATAGAATAGAATGTAGAGTTTATCTTCTTGTTCGATCTTTACTCCCTCTACTTCGACCATATCAGAGGCTTTCACTTTCGTACCTAGTTCTGTGACAGTTTCACCATTCACTTTAACTTTACCATCTGCGATAAGTGTTTCTGCTTTACGACGTGAAGTATAACCACTATTAGCAATGCGTTTTTGTAAACGTTCTGTAGCTTTATTCATCTTTATCTCCTTTTTGGTTTACAAGATTACTGAAGAAGGCTTCAATTTCTTCGTCTTCCTCTTCAGTTGTAGGTAATTCATCTAAATGCTTAATTCCGAAAACATTTAAGAATAGATCTGTTGTATAAAGTTGCTGACTACGAGAGTTGGGTTCGGATTTTGCTTCGACGAGTCCACGTGCAATCAATGTCTTTACTGCTCCATCACTATTGATACCACGAATCATTTCGATATCGCTGCGTGTCAAAGGTTGGTTGTAAGCGATGATGGAGAGTGCTTCCATAGCTGCCTGTGAAAGCTTCATTTGTGATTCTTGCTCAACTAATTGTTCAATATATTGCGCAGCCTCTTTCGGTGTCGTTAAGACATAGGTATCCCCGTATTGTTGTATCGTCAATCCACGTGCTTCATAGCTATCGACGAGTTGCGATAACGACTCAGGAGTGAGCTCCAAGATTTGCGTCAACTGTTTTTGACTTAATCCCTCATCTCCAGCTGCGTAGAGTAATGCTTCGAGTATGTTAATTGGCTTCAAGACGATAGTTCACTCCTCTACAAATATTGATATCTTCAAAGCTGCGAATTTGTTCGATATTCACCCATCCCGTCTTAGACATTTCCAGTATTGCTAAGAAATGCGTAACCACCATTTCTATAGGTTCATTAAAGGTAAAAAGACTAAAGAAATTAAATGAGTCTTCTTTGATGAGACGTTCATTCACCTTTGCTGTTGCTTGTTGAATCGTAAAGGTTTCTTTATGTATATTAACGGACTTTGGTTTTTGATAATCGACACGGTTTTTAACCTTCTGATAAGCCATAATCAATTCAGTTAAATCGATGGTTTGGCTCTCATCCCATTGTTCATTCGATTCTAAGTGACTAAGGTCAGTGGGATGTTTAGAATATAGTAACGCGCGTTCTGCCTTTTTATCATTTAAAATTTCAGTATACTCTTTATAATTCTGATATTCGATTAAGCGACCGACGAGTTCTTCACGAGGGTCGTCTTCCATATCGTCTTCCTCATCATGTTGAGGCAATAATAATTTACTCTTAATCATCAACAGTTCCGAAGCCATCACTAAATACTCACTGGCAACGTTGATTTCAAGCTGATTCATCGCATGTATATATTGCATATACTGTTCCGTTAAAGACTTCATAGGAATATCGTATATATCGATTTCAAATTTTTGGATGAGATGCAGCAATAAATCAAGGGGTCCGTTGAATGCATCTAACTTTACCTCATACATAGTATTCTCCTCATCGCTTGCAACTTATGTGCGTATTTCACTCAAATATTATAGCATGATATCAAAGACATTTAAATTTGGAGCGTGTTGAAGTTGCATCAAGCACTCATTTCTTTTTACTATCATTTCCACCATCAACAACATTATTTCTTGTGCCACGATATACTTGAGGAGGCTTGGAAAGCTCAACCTCACTATAGTAAAAATGACGCGGTCGTGAGCTTAATTCTGTTTGCAACCGCTTGTTATCACTATCGACGTGATAATCGCGTGGGTGCCGATAAGTCTTTTAGTAAGGCTTTAAAAGTAATTGAACCTTTCGATGAACAAGACGACAGACTAGGGTTGGATTTGCGTTCTTATAAGAAAGTGATTCAAGAAGAACGCACTCGTCTCGAACAAGGCGAGTCATTTGAACCCATTCAATTACCACTTAAGACTAAGATGGAAGATGAAATTATCCACGTTTATCCAGAATATCAATTTTCAGCAGAAGTAATTACGAACCCGTATATTCTTCATCATCATACAGAGCGAGATCGTACTGAAGTCGTTCGTGCACGACAACGCGCATTACAAGAAAGACAACAAGCTCGAGTGAAACGCCCATATTCTAATAAGTAGGAAGTAGTTCGATGAGACTTGAACACGCAATGCCAATTACTCAGCTATGAGACATCGATATAGTCAGTTAGTGAACTATAAAAAGAGTACGAAAGTGAGATTTGACGAATATCTCTGTCTGCACTTTCGTACTCTTTAAATCAATGGTCTTAGGTTACTTCGTTTATTATGCACGTGGATGGAATTGATTATAAATTTTTCTAATCTGTGATTTCGATACGTGAGTATAGAGTTGTGTTGTAGAAATATCTGCGTGTCCTAGCATTTCTTGAACCGCACGTAAATCAGCACCATTTTCCAGTAAATGTGTTGCAAATGAGTGGCGCAACGTATGAGGTGTGAGCGTTTTAAAAATTTCAGCTTTCACACCGTTTTGTTTAATCATCTTCCAAATTGCTTGGCGTGATAAGGGTTTACCATGCAAATTTAAGAATAGATTATCTGTGACTGTCTTCTTCAAGAGTTGCGGTCGAACTGTCTCAATATACGTTTCAAGAATGTCGATAATCGTTTCACCGAGCGGCACGATACGTTCTTTATTCCCCTTACCAAACACACGCACGAATCCCATGATAAGGTTCACGTCTTCTACCTTTAAATTAATAAGCTCTGTCACGCGCATCCCTGTTGCATAGAGCAATTCAAGCATAGCACGATCACGATAGCCGTTATTTTTAGACATATCAGGCGTTTCAAGTAAACGGATGACCTCATCAACCTCAAGTACATCAGGTAAGCGTCGTTCGTACTTCGGTGTTTCTATTAATACGGTTGGGTCTTTGGCTGCATATTTCTCTCTAAGCGCAAACTGATGAAAGCTTCTTATCGTAGAAATAAAGCGGGCAATCGACTTTGCAGATGCCCCCTTATCATGTAAATCACCCAGACAAACTTGAATGGTTTGACGATCGATGAAATCAATGTGACTGATCTTCTCTTCTTCGAGATAGTCTTGATATTTCTTCAAATCACGTCGATACGCGCCAATCGTATTCTCACTTAATCCCTTTTCAAGTTGAATAAATTTCAGGTATTCTTCGATAATTTCGTCCATTACAATACCTCAAATCTTGTATTATTTACCTTTCGCTTGGCACTCAGCACACACGCCATGGAAAGTGAGGCGGTGGTCAGAAATTCTGAAGTTAAAGTCTCGTTCAACTTTCTCCTCTACTTGAGGTAGTAAATCTTCTTCAATCTCCTCAACCTTTCCACATTCCATACAAACTAAATGATGATGGAAGTGTTTCGCACCTTCTTTACGTAAGTCGAAACGTGCTACACCATCTCCAAAGTTAATCTTATCTACGACTTTCAATTCGGCTAATAATTCTAAAGTACGGTAAACTGTTGCCAAGCCGATTTCAGGCGCACGATCTTTCACCTTTAAATAGACATCTTCAGCACTGAGGTGATCTTTTTCATTTTCAATTAATACTCTTAATGTAGCCTCACGTTGAGGAGTAAGTTTATAAGATGATTGTTGTAGTTGTTGCTTCACGCGATTTAAACGTTCTTCCACGGAAGGGTCACTCCTCTATCATTATTAATAAATCTCAACACATACTACGCGTGTTGATTCATCATATATAAAATACCAGTAATTGATAATATTTTCAAGTTGGTAACATTATTTATTTAGAATGATTATAATTAAGGAGTAAGTGTTGAAGGCCGATAATCGTCTTCGCATCTTCAAATTCCCCATTTTGAAGCATTTCTTGGATTTTATCGATTGAGAATGTGTGTAACTCTAGAAATTCATCTTCATCTGGATGCATGTCGCCCTCTTCTACTTGATCAGTAAAGTAAATCGTTAAACGTTCGTTTGAGAATCCAGGTGAACCGTACATATCAGTGACCCATTCTAAAGACTGTGCTTGATAACCCGTTTCTTCAGCTAATTCACGTTTAGCAGCTTCCTCGCGGTCTTCATCTTTTTCAAGTTTACCAGCAGGTAGTTCGAGTAATGGCTTCTCAGCTGGCTTACGGAACTGTTTCACTAATACGACTTCATTATTAGGTGTGACTGCACATACAGCTACTGCTCCGTTATGAAAGACAAGTTCACGTTGAGATGTATCGCCATTCATCAGTTCTACATCATGTACCTCTACATCGATGATTTGCCCTTGATAAATCTTTTCGCGATGCGTTGTTTTTTCATTAAATTCCATGATGATTGTCCTCCTTTAAGTATCTTTAGTCAATTGTTATGGTCCTATTATAGACATTTTTAATCCAATTTGAGAACTAATGTCTATCCTGAAAGCTATTTTAAACTACAAATCTGAAACACTCGCTTATACAATGTATTGATATTAAGGTAAAATGGGTAAATGATAATGTAGCGTTGCTATAAGCACATTATGACTGAAAGCGAGCAAGTGAGATGTGCTCATAACGCTCGTGGAACGATGAGAAAGGAGCAAGTGTAGATATGCAAAAGCGTACTTTAAAAAGCGGTATTGAACTTTCAGAATTAGGACTCGGTTGTATGAGTCTCGGTACAGATTATCAGCACGCAGAAGGTATTATTGAACGTGCTTTAGATAATGGTATTACTTACTTTGATACTGCAGATGTTTACGATAAAGGTGTTAATGAGGAAATTGTGGGTAAAGCACTTAAAAAATATCAAAATCGTGATGATATCGTTATCGGTACAAAAGTCGGTAACCACCGTCAAGCAGATGGTTCAACATTCTGGGATCCTTCTAAAGATTATATTAAATCAGAAGTCAAAGAATCATTGCGTCGTCTAGGTCTAGATCATTTAGATTTATATCAACTTCACGGAGGTACAATCGATGATCCGTTAGATGAAACGATTAGTGCTTTCGACGAATTGAAGCAAGAAGGAATTATCCGTGCTTATGGTATTTCTTCCATTCGCCCTAACGTAATCGACTATTACCTTAAACATAGTGATATCGAAACGTTAATGTCACAATTCAATCTTATCGATAACCGTCCTGAGTCATTAATGGAAGATGTGAACCAGAAAGATGTAAAAGTGCTTGCACGTGGGCCTGTATTCAAAGGTCTACTCACTTCAAATAGCAATCAAGCACTCGATGATAAGTTTGCAGAAGGTATCTTTGACTATAGCTATCAAGAACTTGGTGAAACGATTGCTTCTATTAAAGAAGTTGAAAGCAATTTAACTGCGTTGACTTTCAATTATTTACTAAACCAAAAACCGATGGGCTCTATCATCGTAGGTGCAAGTAGTCCTGAACAAGTGGATGAGAATGTGAAGAACTTTGAACGTGCCAAAGAAATTAGTCGCGATATGGTCAAAGCAGCACGTAACCGCGTTAAAGACGAAGAATATACAAATCATTTACGTTAATACGAGGCAGACTGTTTAATGAAGCGGGAGTTGAGATGTACGGCATTTTAACTCCCGTTTGCTTTATTATTGAACAATGGACCTGCTATTTTTTCGATAAATCGTGGAGCTAAGTTGTATAATTTTAACAGAAAGCGCATCCATCTTGGTCGGTTAATTTCATTTTTTCTTAAATGCATTCCTATGATGATTTCTTGTGTTAATATTTCTGGTTCAATCATGAGTTTATGAAATTGTTCTTGATAACGTCCGGAGGGATCTGCTTTTTGATGAAAAGGTGTTCGTATCGGACCTGTGTTGACCGTCATAACATGATAGTTAGGATATTCTAGACGTAGCGCATTCATTAATTGGTAGAAAGCAATTTTGCTCGCACCATAGTGAGCTGCATAGGCTTGTGTAGCAAAACCTGCTTGGCTTCCAATGCCTACGATAGATGCATTGTTTTTTAAAAAAGGCTGAAGTGTTTGGAATAATAAAGTGAAATGCACTACATTAACTTGGTAAGTCTCAAGCATTTCTTCGGTGGTATGTGCTTCAATTCCTTTAAAATACCCTACCCCTGAACAGTAAATCAAACCGTCCAACGACGTATGATTGAGATGAGAAGCTACTGCTTTAATTGAGTCCGGATCTAACATGTCGCATGGAACAATTTGAAGGTGATCATCTTGCTGTTCTAAGTTGAGTGCACGCATCTTCTCAATATTGCGTACTAAGGCGATAACTTTATGCCCATCATGTAATAATTGTTTCACGAGTGTAAGACCGAGTCCGCTCGTCGCCCCAGTTATAATATATGTTTGTTGCATCGTCACACCCCTTTTCCAGTTTAATCTTATATCTCTTATCATAACCTATTAAAGCGTGAAAACTAAAATAATTATTGTGTAGAAATAGCGATTGACGCCCGTCCTCCATATGATAGCTCATGATCAACTTATCTTCTCTCTCAGATTAAGTAAACGTTTCCACTAGCCTAATATAATATCTGTGTTACTATAGAAACATATTGTAAGGAGGTAGTGATACAACGTTATGAAATTAGTATTCTATGGTGCTGGAAATATGGCACACGCAATTTTTACTGGAATCGTGAATTCCAATGTAGTGAAATCTGAGAATATTTATTTGACGAACCGTTCAAATGAAGACGCTTTAAAGAAACATGCAGAAGAACTTGGCGTTCAATATAGTTATGACGACGAGGCTTTATTGAAAGATGCGGACTATGTCTTCTTAGGTACGAAACCTTATGACTTTGATAATCTCGCAGATCGCATTAGACCGCATATTACTGATGACAATCGTTTCATTTCTATCATGGCAGGATTACCTATTTCATACATTCAAGAACAACTTGGAACGTCTAATCCAATTGCTCGCATCATGCCTAATACTAACGCGCATGTCGGTCACTCAGTAACAGGCATTAGCTTCTCAAATAACTTTGGACCGAAATCTAAAGAGGAAGTTCATGAGTTAATCAATGCCTTTGGTTCTGTTATCGAAGTACCAGAAGATCAGTTACATCAAGTAACAGCGATTACTGGAAGCGGTCCAGCTTTCCTATATCACGTCTTTGAACAATACGTGACAGCGGGTACACGTCTTGGACTTGAGAAATCTCAAGTTGAAGAGTCAATTCGTAACCTTATCATCGGGACAAGTAAGATGATTGAACGTTCTGAATTAGGTATGGATCAATTGCGTAAAAATATTACGTCTAAAGGCGGTACAACACAAGCCGGTTTAGATGCTTTATCTCAATACGATATCGAAAGTATCTTTGAAGATTGCTTGAAAGCTGCCGTGGATCGTAGTGTTGAACTAGCTTCCCAAGATGACGATGATGATGACGACGATTAAAGTCGTGGCATACAAATAATATTATCAATAATAGAACTCCCTTCAATAGATGTTGAATCGGCACCTATTGAAGGGAGTTTAGTTGTTGAGGAAATATGTGTATCGTATATGAGTTGATGCATTACGAGAAAGCATTTTACTCACTTAAATTAACTGCGAAGTTTAAAACTGATAGCTATCGAAGTCTTTGACGATATCGAAGTGAAGCTCAGGATATTGCAAATGCAATTGACCTTCAAGCTCTGCGACATCATCTAAATTATAACGATTGCTAATGTGAGTGATTAAACCGTGTTTGACCTGTGCATTGGCCATTAATTGAAAGACGTCAGCTACGTGTGAATGATGATAGTTATTCGCGAGTGTACGGTCCCCTTCTAAATACGTCCCCTCGTGTACCATCACATCTGCATGATGCGCAAGTGTTGTTTCGTTGGCACATGGCTTTGTATCACCAAAGATAGCAACGATGGGGCCTTGTTTCGCCGGTCCTTTAAAATCTTTAGAATCATATAGCTGCCCTGCGTGTTCGAATGTTTCTTCAGCTTTTACCTGTTGATACTTTGGTCCGGGTTCTAAACCAATGCGTTTGAGCGCTTCAACATCGATGGTTCCTGGAGTTGATGGTGCTTCGATGCGGTAACCAAATGAAATGATTCCGTGATTAAGTATTTGTGCTGTAACTTCGAAGCCGTGATGTTGATAGGATAACTCATTGTCTATTTCAATAAACGTGAGTGGATAGTTTAATTTGGAGGCTGATAACTCTAATGCAGTCTCAACGAATGATTTAATTCCTTTAGGTCCGATGATAGTGAGCGGTTTGCCCTCTCCGCCTTGGAAAGAGCGACTTGTCAATAATCCTGGCAACCCAAAGATATGATCACCATGCATATGTGTGATAAAAATATGATCTACTTTACCTAATTTAATTGAATGATGTAGAATCTGATGTTGCGTACCTTCCCCTACATCAAATAGCCAAATATGATTGGTATAGGGTTCTAAATTAAGGGCCATCGCTTGGGTATTACGTTCTTTCGTAGGTAGACCAGCGCTAGTCCCGAAGAATGTGATTTCCATGCACATGTGCCTCCTTTTCGACAACATTTTATCACAAAGTGAAATAGAATAAATAGTTAGAACTCAATAATTAAGCAAAAAGGTATGTACAAATTTAGCTATTGTTTTATAATGATTAAAGATTAAAAAAGAATTGAGGTTTTAATCTTGAGTACTAGCAATAAGAACATCCCATGTTTGATTACGATATTTGGTGCTACTGGTGATTTAAGTCATCGTAAACTCTTCCCATCGCTCTTCCATCTTTATCAACAAGATAATTTGAACGAACAAATCGCAATTATTGGGATTGGTCGTCGTTCATTGACTAATGATGACTTTCGTGAACAAGTGAAAGCTTCAATTGAGCGTTACGTAACCGACACAGATCAGCTCGAACATTTCATGGATCATGTCTTCTATCATGAACATGATGTCAATGATGAAGCGAGCTATGATCAATTGCTCGAGTTCAGTAATGATTTAAATGAACGTTTCGAGTTAGGTGGTAATCGCTTATTCTACTTAGCGATGGCACCGAAGTTCTTTGGCATTATCTCAGACTATCTGAAATCTTCTGGTCTAACGCAGACAGATGGTTTCAAACGCTTAGTCATTGAGAAACCGTTCGGCAGTGACTTGGCTTCAGCAGAAGAGCTTAATAACCAAATCCGTCGTTCTTTTAAAGAAGAGGAGATTTACCGTATAGACCATTATTTAGGTAAAGATATGGTTCAGAATATCGAAGTATTGCGTTTTGCTAACGCGATGTTTGAACCGCTTTGGAATAATAAATATATTTCTAACATCCAAGTTACCTCTTCAGAAATTCTCGGTGTCGAAGATCGGGGTGGCTATTATGAATCAGCCGGCGCTTTAAAAGATATGGTGCAGAACCATATGCTGCAAATGGTAGCCTTATTAGCGATGGAACCACCGATTAGTCTTAAAAGTGAAGATATTCGAGCTGAAAAAGTAAAAGTACTTAAATCGTTACGCAAATTAGAACCTGAAGAAGTTAGCCATAACTTCGTTCGAGGTCAATATGATGCAGGTACGATTAACGGTGTGGAAGTACCTAAATATCGCGATGAAGATCGCGTAGCAGAAGATTCTGATACGCCTACTTTTGTAGCAGGTAAATTACGTATTGATAATTTCCGCTGGGCTGGCGTACCATTCTATATTCGTACAGGAAAACGTATGAAGAGTAAGACCATTCAGGTCGTCGTAGAGTTTAAAGAGGTTCCACTTAACCTTTATTATGAAACAGATAAAAAGTTAGATTCTAATTTACTCGTGATTAATATCCAACCGAATGAAGGTGTGTCACTACACCTTAATGCGAAGAAAAACGTGCAAGGTATTGAAACAGAACCTGTACAACTCTCATTCTCCATGAGTGCTCAAGATAAAATGAATACAGTCGACGCCTACGAGAATTTATTGTTCGACTGTCTCAAAGGCGATGCGACAAACTTTACACATTGGGAAGAATTGAAATCGACATGGAAATTTGTCGATGCAATTCAGGAAGAATGGACACAAACACCACCTGATTTCCCAGATTATGAAGCCGGTACCAATGGACCGCTGGAAAGTGAATTATTATTAAGTAGAGACGGTTTCCACTGGTGGGAAGATGTGCAATAAACAATTATATAAATATTGATATCAATTGAGAACCTGCAGAAGGATACGAGTGATTCTTCTGCAGGCTTTTTCGTATTGTTAAAGGAGGATACTTGTGAACACTAGTATTATCTTCCATTCCCCGCACTACCATTATTACTTTTTATCTTAAAAAGGAATGTGTTAAAGTAAAACAGTATGCGAATCGTTGAAAATTATCAATTTCTAAAGAAATGTCGTTTCAAAGATGTTTCTTATAAGAAAATGATGTAGAATATAACTAATTGAGTTTATAGTGCTTGCTTACAAGCATAGATTTATAGGAGTGAAAGTATTGGACGTTATCAAGCAAATTCAACAAGCTATTATACATATCGAGGATCATTTGCTAGAATCATTTCAATTACAAGAATTAAGTGATTACGTTGGCCTTTCACCTTACCATCTCGATCAGTCCTTTAAAATGATAGTCGGTCAATCACCAAGCGAATACGCTAAAGCGCGCAGAATGACACTTGCGGCTAAAGATGTGATGGCCCACTCTGGTCGCGTGGTAGATGTTGCTAAGAAATATCATTACGCCTCAGCGAATGACTTTGCGAATGATTTCAGCGACTTTCACGGTATCTCTCCTATTCAAGTCAATACTAAAAAAGATGAATTGAAGATGCAACAGAGAGTTTACATTAAGTTATCTACAACAGAACGTGCACCATATACTTATCGCCTCGAACGGCAGAAAGATATTCCACTCGTAGGACATGCGCGTTTTATTGATGCTGAAGATATCGAGAATCCATTCAAAGTGCCAGACTTTATTGAAGATTTGTTGGTAGATGGATATATTAAAGATTTGCAGCGTTATAACGATATTGCGCCTCACGAGTTGTTTGTGATTAGTTGTCCTTTAGACAATGGTATGGAAATATTTGTAGGTGTACCAAGTGAACGCTATCCAAGCCACCTAGAAAGTCGTTTCCTTCCGGAGCGTCAATATGCGAAGTTTAACCTTCAAGGCTCAATGGATTATGTGGTAAACGAAGCTTGGTATTATATTGAAACGAGTCTACAGATGACGTTACCTTATGAGCGTAACAGTCTTTATGTAGAAGTTTATCCTTTTAATATTGATTTCAATGATGATTTAACTAAAATTCAATTATGGTTACCTGTTGATCAAGATGCATACAATGAAGAAGATTGATCATTGGATAACTATATATTATAAAAAGAACGTCAATTTCTATATTTCTAAGATTATTCTAGTTATCTTAGTTATAGAAATTGACGTTTTTTAGTGCCTATCAGCTCGTGCTAGGATGATTAATATCTATCTCTTAAATGTGTCGCTACGACTTCTCAAGCTTCTAACGATGAAATATCCTTTTTAAATTCACAATACGCGTGCTCATCTTTCAAAAAAGGCAGTGAAACCAACCTGATTTCACTGCCCTGCGATCTTTCTTATTCGTCTACCCACTCAGTGTGGAAGACACCGTCCATATCTTTACGTGCATACGTATGTGCTCCGAAGTAGTCACGTTGCGCTTGAATCAAGTTCGCAGGTAAATCTTCTGAGCGATAACTATCGTAGTAGTTAATGCTTGCAGAGAAGCCTGGTGTAGCAATACCGTTTTGTACAGCTGTACCTACGACCTCACGTAAAGCACCCTGATAATTTGTAACAATATCTTTGAAGTAAGGGTCTAATAAGAGATTTTGTAAGTTCGCATCTTTGTCATACGCATCTTTGATTTTTTGTAAAAATTGCGCACGAATAATACAACCTTCTCTCCAAATCATTGCAAGTTCGCCTAATTGTAAGTTCCATTCATTTTCCATGCTTGCGCGACGCATTTGAGCGAAACCTTGCGCATAAGAACAAATTTTACTCATATATAAGGCTTTACGAATTTTTTCTAAAAAGGCTTCTTTGTCCCCATTGAATGCGGCTTGAGGACCTTCTAATTGTTTAGAAGCATTCACGCGTTCTTCTTTAAGCGAAGAAATGAAACGTGCAAAGACCGATTCAGTGATAATCGTCAATGGAATACCCAGTTCAAGTGCGTTGATTGACGTCCATTTACCTGTCCCTTTTTGACCAGCAGTATCCATGATTTTTTCCACTAAAGGTTCGTTCGTTTCGTCATCAATTTTAGTAAAGATATTACCTGTAATTTCAATAAGGTAGCTTGATAACTCGCCCATGTTCCACTCTTTAAATGTTTGAGAAATGTCTTCGTGAGACATGCCAAGCAAGTCTTTCATCATCACATAACTTTCAGCAATGAGTTGCATATCTGCATACTCAATACCATTATGCACCATCTTCACATAATGACCTGCACCATTAGGACCAATGTAAGCAACACATGGTGCGCCATCGTCAGCTTTAGCAGAAATATCACTTAAGATATGTTTCACTTTCTCGTAAGCTTGTTGTTGACCACCAGGCATAAGTGACGGACCAGTTAGTGCACCGATTTCACCACCTGAAACGCCCATTCCAATAAAGTTGATACCGCTCGCTGCGAGATTGCGGTTACGACGAATTGTGTTTTGATAATTTGTATTACCGCCATCGATTAAGATGTCATCGTCATCGAGTAGTGGGAGTAAACTATCGATTGTCGCATCTGTAGCGGGACCAGCTTTGACCATTAATAAGATTTTACGTGGTTTTTCCAATGATTGTACAAACTCTTCAATAGAATACGTAGGATGGATTTGTTTACCTGCTGATTCTTTAACCATTTGCTCAGTTTTTTCTGGAGAACGGTTAAAAACAGATACACTATAGCCGCGAGATTCAATATTCCAAGCTAGGTTCTTACCCATTACGGCTAAGCCTACTACACCAATTTGTTGTGCCATGTTACTTACCTCTCTTATCTTAAAATATTCGATATAATTGTATCATACTACCGCTTATTCATCACTTAATGAATTTATTGACGGACGATCTTCACAATTTCTATCAACTGTGCCGTAAGCCGATTTAACTCCTCTATTGCAATACGTTCAGATGTGGTATGAATGTGTTCATAACCCACACCGAGAATGACAGTTGGAATGCCTAAGTCATTGATAATATTACCGTCTGAACCACCTCCAGCTATAACTGTCCGAGATTCAAGATTTAACGCTTCAGCACTTCGACGAGCGATTTGAGTGACTTCTGCGTCTTCTGCAATCTTGAATCCTGGATAGCTCGTCGTTATCGTCACTTTAGCAGAAGTACCATGTTGTTCAGCCGTTGTTTCAAACGTTTCTTTCATATGTTGAACTTGGGCTTCAACCTTAGCTGTATCATGAGAACGCGCTTCAGCATGAATTGTAACTTCATCCGCTACAACATTCGTTGCTGACCCACCTTCAAAACGACCAATATTAGCTGTTGTCACGTCATCAATCTGACCTAATTTCATACGACTGATTGCTTTAGCCGCGATGTTAATTGCACTGACCCCTTTATTAGGCGTACTTGCATGAGCTGTGACGCCGTAAACTTTCGCATCGACTTTAACTTGAGTAGGTGCACCTACAACTGTCGTACCTACAGGTTGACTCGCATCGATAGCGAAACCATATTTGGCGTTTAACAGTTCTGGATCTAATGCACGCGCTCCCAGCAAGCCTGATTCTTCACCTACTGTGATGACGAACTGTATCGGTCCATGAGCGATGTCTTGTTCTTGCAACGTACGAATCAGTTCAATGATCGCAGCGAGTCCAGCTTTGTCGTCAGCGCCAAGAACGGTCGTACCGTCAGAGTAAATATACCCATCTTCTTTGACTTTAGGTTGAACTTGGCGTCCTGGCACGACCGTATCCATATGACTAGTGAAATAAAAGGGGGTTGTCCCTTCCTCACCTTGAGTTGGGGCTAAAGTACATATGAGATTATTGGCACCAAGTCCCTCTTGCAGCCCTGCTTCATCTTCAACAACCTGAAGTCCTAGAGATTCAAATAGAGACTTTAAGAAAGGTTGAATCGTTGCTTCATGCCCTGTTTCAGAGTCGATTTGTACGAGTTCTAGAAATGTATCGAGTAAACGTTGTTCATTAATCATTATTTTAGCTCCCCTTTATCCTTAATACTTCTAGTATAGAATATAGAAGCATTGAAATGTGGTCAGAAGTATTATGACTATTGTTGAAGCGCGCTACAAATTTCCTTAGGATAAAATGCTTTCGTAAAATAAGGCGAATAGGAAGCGCTGTTCAATCAATTTCTAACCCCTTTGAATTTGAAATACCAAAATTATTAAGAATCTAGCATTACAACGTGTTATAATAATGATATATAATATTAAATTGGGATGGAGGATCCACATTGAATAATAAAGTATTTCGAGTAGTTATCATCGTGATGCTCGTTGCAGTAGTACTCGCGTTGTTGCTAACAAGTCTCGTTCCACTTGTTGGTCGTTAATAATAATAATAAAGACGCCTTCTTAACTTGATGTAGTAACTGATCAAGTTAGGAAGGCGTTTGTTGTATTCAGGATTTACAATTCCTTCTTAATATCTCTTCTCTTTAACTTACTTCGCTGTGCATTTTTAAAGAACCAAAGTGAGATTTAATATTCAAATACTCTTCTAGTTCGTAAAGAATTTGCATGATACTTGCACGCGTTTCAAGTTCGGCATGTGTCGACGGTAAAGATGCCTCTTGAACTTTGAGTCGAATATCATACAAGGAGTGAAGACGCAATACAGTATAGTCGTTGCTATTGACATTCTCGCCTACTTCACTGAGGAAACCAGAAAGTTGATCAATCGTCTCATCATGACCTTCAATATGCTGAACGAGTCTATAAATACGCGTGAGCAAATCAAGCTGTTCTTCACGCATATCGAAGTAATGATAATAGGAGTTTTCATTACGAACGAAGTGATTTTTAACATCCCTAAAAGCTAAAGATTTCGCTTTCTTAATCGTCAACTTCAGCTGTTGAATATGTGCTTCTACATCAAATATCGCTGACATTTTACCATCAGAGAGTAAGTAGTGGCTAAACGTCGCAAAGATATGAGTAAATTGACTTTCAACCTTCTTCTTATACTGATTTAAGTTGTGATCTAAACTTGGCATGATGAGATTCATGATAAAAGCAATTCCGAGACCCACGCACAAGAGCAACACTTCGTTGATAAATAAATGAAGGTCGATGGACTTAGCATTAAAGACGTGAAGAAGGATGACGCAACTGGTTATGACGCCCTCTTGGACATTTAAAACGACTGTTAAAGGTATGAATAAGAGTACGATTAAACCGACGACGAGTGCGTGCTGACCTAAAATACTAAACGCGAGCATACCAATAAGCAATATGATCAGACAGGAAATGAATCTAGAAACGATAGCTTGCAATGAGTGTACTTTCGTGTGCTTAATGCACAAGACAACTAAAATGGCACTAGATGCAAAATTATCTAGACCAATGAGCTTGGCGATAATAATACCTAGTGCCATTCCGACAGCCGTCTTGATCGTTCTAAATCCAATGCGATATGGATTTAAACTTAACATGAGTGACGACCTCTATCTTTCTTCACAATATTCATCGAATAAGTTCTGTAATTGTGTAATTACATCCATGATATCGTGACCTTCAATTTGATGACGTTCTAACATTGCTTTTGTTTCACCATCTTTCACAAGTGCGAATGATGGACTTGATGGTGGATAACCTTCAAAGTAGTCACGAGCACGTTGCGTTGCTTCTTTATCTTGACCTGCAAAGACACTAACTAAGCGATCAGGTAACTTGTCAAAGTGAAGTGCATGTTGCGCAGCTGGTCTCGCAATACCGCCAGCACAGCCACATACTGAGTTTACCATTACAAGTGTCGTACCATCTTGCTGTAATACTTTGTCAACTTCTTCAGCAGTAGTGAGTTGCTCGTAACCAGCTTCTTCAATTTCGTTACGTGCTTGTTCTACTACATCATTCATATATAGATCAAAGTTTAAATCCATGTTTTAATCAGCCTCCGTTGGAATACTTACGTTTATTCTACTAATTTCTGTCTCTAACATCAATATACCTGTTTACTTAATAGATGCTTGTGTGTTCAATAGAATACTGTTCAACACGTTTTTTCACTGCTTGCATGAAACGTCCTGTAAGTAGTCCGTCTAGAATACGATGGTCAATTGAAATACAGAGATTAACCATATGACGAATCGCAATCATATCATCGATGACGACAGGTTTTTTGACGATCGATTCAACTTGAAGAATCGCAGCCTGTGGATGATTAATAATACCCATTGAAGATACTGAGCCAAAGGTACCTGTGCTGTTCACTGTGAATGTGCCGCCTCTCATATCTTCAGCTGTTAATTTCTGTTGACGCGCCTTAGTTGCGAGTGCGTTAACTTCACGTGCAATACCTTTAATCGATTTTTCATCTGCATGCTTAATCACAGGTACGTAAAGTTTGTTCTCATCAGCCACTGCAATAGAGATGTTAATATCTTTATGCACCACGATTTCGTCGTCCTGCCAACTGCTATTGAGCAGTGGATATTCTTTCAATGATTCCGCAACAGCTTTGATAAAGAACGCGAAGTATGTGAGGTTGTAACCCTCTTTCTTTTTAAAATCAGCCTTGTAGTGATTACGGGTATTGACTAATGATGTCGCATCAGCTTCGACCATCATCCAACCATGTGGAATTTCTGTCGCACTTCTAACCATGTTATTCGCAATCTGTTTACGCACGCCAGCGACTGGAATCGTTGAATCTCCATCTTGTGGTGCAACAGTTTCTTGTGAAGATTGAGCGGATGCTGGTGATGCTTGTGACTGTTGTGAAGGTTCAGAATGCACATTGTTGTTACCAGTTTGAATCGCTTTCTCAATATCTTTCTTCGTCACACGACCTTCAAATCCAGTACCTTCAACTTGTGATAAATCGATATCATGTTCACTAGCTAAGCGGAATACAACTGGAGAATAACGCCCATTATTCTTCGGTTGCGATGTCGCTTGAGATTGAGAAGTGGTTGGTTGAGACGCAGAAGATGGAGTCGTAGAAGTTTGTTCTGATTGGTCTTCGCGATCTTGTGAAGAAGTGCCTGATGCTTCACTTTGCTCTTCTTCAGTCTCCGTTGAAGCGGAACTGGAATCTTCTTCTCCTTCTACCTCTAAATGACAAATAACTGAACCTACTGAGACCGTTTCACCTTCTTCGACATCAATCGATTGGATGGTACCCGCGTGAGTTGACGGTACTTCGGCAGTTACCTTGTCAGTGATCACCTCACAGATGGGATCGTATTCTTCTACTGAATCGCCTACTGAGACGAGCCATTGTTCAATTGTGCCTTCATGAACACTTTCACCTAATTTCGGCATCTTAAGTTCCATAGGTCATCCTCCTTAGAATTCTGCTAACTCACGCATTTTATTCTTAATCTTATCAGGGTTCATCATAAACTCATCTTCTAATGGTGGTGAGAAAGGCATGGACGGAACATCAGGGCCAGCGAGTCGCATGATTGGCGCATCTAAGTCAAAGAGACAGTTCTCTGCAATAATGGCTGCGACTTCCGACATTACACTGCCCTCAAGATTGTCTTCAGTGATGAGTAAAATTTTGCCTGTACGTTTCGCACGTTCAATAATCGTTTCTTTATCAAGCGGGTAAACTGTACGTAAATCGACGACTTCCACATCGATACCTTCATCAGCAAGTGCATCGGCCGCTTGGATACTGTAATTGACACATAAACCGTATGTAAAGACAGTGAGATCATGGCCTTCTCTCTTCACATCAGCTTGGTATAACGGAACCGTATAATAGTCTTCAGGCACTTCTTCTTTCAATAAGCGATACGCTTTTTTGTGCTCGAAATACAATACAGGATCGTTGGATTCGATTGAAGCAAGTAACAAGCCTTTTGCATCGTATGGTGACGATGGGATGACAATTGTCAGACCAGGTGTAGAAGCAAAGACACTTTCAATACTTTGAGAATGATAAAGCGCACCATGAATACCGCCACCAAATGGAGAACGAATTGTTAAGGGTGCTTGCCAACCGTTATTTGAACGGTAACGCATCTTAGCAGCTTCACTAATAATTTGGTTGGACGCAGGTAAGATATATTCAGCAAATTGAATTTCAGCGACTGGACGTTTACCCATCATTGCTGCACCGATAGCGGTACCTACAATATTAGATTCGGCGAGCGGTGTATCGATAACGCGTTCGATGCCAAAGCGTTCTTGAAGCCCTAGTGTCACACCGAAGACGCCGCCTTTTTTACCTACATCTTCACCGAGTACGAAGACATCGTCGTCTTTCTCCATCGCTTGATGCATCGCTTGGTGGATGGCCTCTAAATATGATAATTTCGTCATGCTTCTATGCTCCCTTCATCGTAGACATGCGTGTAAGTCTCTTGTGCATCTGGATAAGGTGCTTGTTCTGCTTCTTTCGTTGCTTTGTTTACAATATCTTTGTGCTCTTGTTCAAGCGCATCTAGCCAGTCTTGATTGATGATGTCTTGTTCTAGTAAGTAGTTTTTAAAACGGAGATTACAGTCTAAATCTTTGAGACCATCTCGAATTTCTTGTGAACGGTATTTATCATCATCGTCGGAGGAATGTGGCGTCATACGTGTACACATTGCTTCTATAAGTGTCGCACCTTCGCCATTAATCGCGCGTTCACGTGCTTCTTTCATCGCTTTATACATTGCAATCGGATCATTGCCATCAACTTGTTCGCCATGCATACCATATCCTAATGCTCGATCGGATAATTTTTCAGCACCATATTGTAAATTGTCTGGAACTGAAATGGCATATTTGTTATTTTCAATAACACAAATAAATGGCAGATTATGTACACCAGCAAAGTTTAATCCTTCATGGAAATCACCTTGGTTAGAACTTCCTTCACCTACTGTACTCATAGCGATGTTAGGCTTTTTATCCATCTTTAAAGATAAAGCTGCACCCACCGCATGGAGTATTTGCGTTCCTACCGGTGAACTTTGTGACAGTATACCTAATGATTTTTGACTAAAATGAGATGGCATTTGTTTACCACCAGAGTTGATGTCGTCCCTTTTAGCAAAGGCAGAAAGCATCGTATCTAATGGTGTCATACCTAAGTATGTAACGAAAGCTAAATCACGGTAGTATGGTGAGGAGATGTCACCTTCTTCCATTGCATAGGCCATACCAATTTGGGTAGCTTCTTGACCCTGACAACTAATCACGAATGGAATCTTACCTGAGCGATTGAGCAACCACATGCGCTCATCTATCTTACGGCCGAGATCCATCCATTTGTACATCGTTTTCAAATCATCTTCGTTCAGACCGACACTTCGATAGTCAATCATCTTATTTCCTCCTTCTTAAACGTGAATTGAACGTCCTTCAATCTTTAATCCGAGTTCCATTAACACTTCAGATAGAGATGGATGGGCATGGGTAGTTAAGCCTAATTCCAAAGCAGAACCTTTCATAAATTGAAGTAATGAGACTTCGTTAATCAATTCCGTAACATGAGGTCCAATCATTGCGAGACCTAATATATCATTGGTTGCATTATCGATAACCACTTCGCAGAATCCTTTATCTTTGTCTGGCGTATCAATTACGGCTTTACCAATTGCAGCGAATGGGACTTTCTGCACAGTAATGTCATAACCCTGTTCTTTCGCTTGTTCTTCACTCAAACCTATAGATGCTACTTCTGGATTGGTATAAATACAACGTGGCATTAGATTGTAATCCACTGCTATTGGACTTGCATCAAACATATGGTCTACGGCAGTGATGCCTTCCTTAGAACCTACATGAGCAAGTTGTAACTGTCCAATGCAATCGCCTGCAGCATAGATATGACTTTCATCCGTTTGTTGGTAAGTGTTCGTCTGGATGTGCTGCTGTGGATTGGTTTGCACTTTCGTATTATTCAAGCCGATATCATCTGTATTTGGAACACGTCCGATAGCTACAAGACATTTGTCAAAGCTTTGCTCAGTATCCTCAAGTTGTATCGTAATGCCATTTGAATGATCAGTGGAAACCGATTCTTCACTTAAGGCTGTGTTCTCATAGAAAGTCACACCTTTTTGAGTCAGCGAACGACGTAATGTTTGCGCTACCCTTTTACTTTCGTTAGGTAAAATGCGCGGTCCAGCTTCTATGACAGTGACATTGACACCCAAATCATTGAATAAAGACGCAAATTCTAAAACGATGACGCCACCACCAATAATTGCCATTGAATGTGGGAGTGTCTCAAGTTGCAATACATCATCACTAGATAAGATCACTTGATGATCAAACGGTAGAAATGGCAATTCTGCTGGACGCGAGCCAGTCGCAATCAGCACATGTTGGTTAGGAATAAGTGTAGACTCACCATCTTCAAATTCAACCGCAATCGTACCACACTGAGGAGAGAAGATAGATGGTCCTAGGATACGGCCTGTACCATTGTATACATCAATGTGATTCTGTTTCATTAGATGCTGAACACCTTGATACATTTGATCAACGATCGCTTGTTTACGTTTCATCATATCAGCAATATCGAAATCGAAACATGCGATGTTCACACCAAATTCTGAAGCTTGAGCTACTGTTTGGACTACTTCAGCAGACTTTAACAAAGCTTTTGTAGGGATACATCCTTGATGGAGACATGTGCCGCCGAGTAAAGAACGTTCCACTATTGCTACTTTCTTACCTAATTGTGACGCACGAATCGCTGCGACATAACCCGCAGTTCCGCCGCCTAGTATGACGAGATCATATTGTTCTTCAGCCATATTTTTACTCCAATCTATACAGGTTTAAGCGTGTGAGGTATTAATAAAGTGAAAATGTTTACTCAAAAGTTATTCCACAGTACATTTTACCTTAAAGCAACATAATAGAAAAAGATAATCACTCATAATTGTTATTAGTTATTAAGACAACGTTAAGCAACTGTGAAATAAGTTAGTTACTAATGGTGTTCTAACCTATCTCACAGTTGATCTGAATCGCTTATGCGCGTTGATTCTGTTCAATCATTTCTTTCGCATTCTGACGTGTGAGTTCAGTCACATTAGCTCCTGAAATCATACGTGCAATTTCGTCTATTCGAGCATCTCCGGTAAGCTCTTCAACGTGTGTCGTCGTGCGCTCATCTTCTGTTGTGCCTTTCGTGATGAGTAAGTGATGATCACTCATCGTTGCCACTTGAGGAAGATGTGAAATACAAATCACTTGAATATGCTCAGCTAAATCTCTCATCTTCTCAGCCATCTTCTGAGCAGCTTGGCCTGAGACGCCTGAATCTACTTCATCAAAGAGAATCGCTGTTTGACCTCTTGATTTCACAAAGATTGTTTTTAAGGCAAGCATGATACGAGAAAGCTCGCCGCCTGAAGCGATTTTATTTAAGCTCTTTAACGGTTCGCCCCGGTTAGGACTAATTAAGAATTCTACAAACTCGATGCCCTCACGATTCGGTTGTTCGAGTGGTTTGAATGAAATCTCTAAATTCGCATCTTTCATTTGTAGATTCTGAATTTCATCGACGATATGTTCTCTTAGCGTTTGCGCTACTTTGCGACGCGCTTTAGAAAGCTTCTGACCAATATCAAGTACTTGATGATATAAATTTGAGATTTCTTCTCTTAATTGAGAGGTGCTTTCTTCGTAATTCTCTATTTTATTAATTTCATTTTCAATTTTCGCTTGATACTTAATGAGTTCTGAAACGTCTTTACCATACTTACGCTTCAAATTGTTAAGTAAGTTCATGCGTGATTCTAATTCGTTTAAATATTGTTCATCAAACTCTGTATTCGTCAGTTCGTCATAGAGTTGATGCTTTGCATCTTCCAACGTATAGTAGAATTGATCAACCTCTTCTTTGAGAGATTGATATTGATCAGGCAGTATTTCATTGACACGCTCGAGTTGATTGCTCAACTCATACAAACGGTCTGGAATGGCGTGCTCATCCGTTAAAGTAAGATGCGCATTATTCAATGCAATATTGAGATTCTCAGAGTTCTTAATACGGTTGATATCCGTTTCTAGCTCTTCGACTTCATCTTCTCTCAGATGTGCTTCTTTAAGTTCATCATTTTGAAACTTTAATAAATCGAGCCGTTGAAGCAAAGCCTGATCGGCTGATTCTAACTCGGATAGTTCTTTCTTCTTAGCTATATATTTGTCATATGTTGACGTATAATCATCTAATAAATCGGCATATTGCCCTTCTGCATAATTATCTAATAATTGTAGATGATATTTTTGTTTCAATAATGTTTGCGTCTCATGCTGACCATGAATATCGAGCAATTCTTGCATAACACGTCGCAAATCTGCCAGTGTAACGACTTGGTTATTGATACGGCAAATACTTTTACCAGAGCTAAAAATCTCTCGCTTAACTAATAAGAAATCCTCATCTACATCGATAGACATATCTTCGAGAATGGAGATGGCGTCTTTACTTTCGTCTATGTCGAATATGCCTTCGATGATCGCTTTCTTCTCGCCATGGCGCACGTAATCAGAAGACGCACGCATCCCTATGAGTTGGCCAATTGCATCAATAATGATGGACTTACCCGCACCCGTTTCACCACTGAGCACCGTTAAGCCATCAGAGAGGTGAATTTCTAGCGTATCAATAATTGCAAACTGTTTAATAGATAAGGTTTGTAACATTGAAGTTCACTTCCTTATGCTTATAGTAAGTTAAAGATTCTTGTCTTGATTGTCTCACTCGCGTCTTTGTTACGGCAAATGATTAAGCATGTATCATCACCACAAATTGTACCGAGTACCTCTTCCCAATCGATTTGATCGAGGATAGCCCCTATAGATTGAGCGTTGCCTGGTAAAGTCTTTAAGACGAGAAGGTTCTCTGTTCCATCTATGTTGACGAAAGAATCCATTAAATAACGACCGAGTTTCTCGAGTGGATGATATTTACGATCGTTCGGCAAGCTATAGACATATTGTCCTGCTGGCGTAGGCACTTTGATGAGTTGAAGTTCTTTAATATCTCTGGATACAGTTGCTTGAGTAACATTTAGATCATACTCGTTTAAACGTTTAACGAGTTCATCTTGGGTTTCAATCTTCTCATTAGAGATAATTTCACGTATCTTGATATGACGGACTGACTTTTTCGCCATGTATAACACCTCTATCAACGAATATTTATACAATGATTTTAACACATTGCTTCCCATTTCACTACTATATGTATCAGTGATTGAGAGTGTGATATGAGTGGACTACGGTATAATAAATATTAATTATTGTGGCTGATTCGTAGACACTTTGTAAGTATATTCATGTATATAAATTAATAGACAAGATTCTCTCGTTGATTTAATTCAGCTTTGGATAAACTTTCGACAAGCACTAGAAGAACTTGAATTGTCACCTCTGCTTGATTGGCGTCTCAATAAAAGAAGTTCCATGAGAGCCAACTTGCTCCCAAATGGAACTTAGATCTATCAACGTTAATTTCATATTAATGATCACGTTGTACAAAAAGTTGAATAATTTCATTTAAATGTGACGTATCGTATTGAGGTTGAAGTGTTTCCAAATTGCGATATGCACTATCAGCTTCATGCTGTAGTTTTTCTTCTGCTCCTTCTTTTCCTAATAGAGAGACATAAGTGCTCTTATGATTGGTCACATCGCTACCGACTGCTTTACCGAGTTTATCTTGGTCTCCGTAAACGTCTAACAAATCGTCTTTAATTTGAAACATTAAGCCGAGATGTTCACTGTAAGCTTCTAACGCTTGTGCGATTTCTGTCGTAGGTTGAGCAATATCAACAGCAGCCATAACTGCAAATTTCAGTAAAGCACCTGTCTTAGCACGATGAATTTGTTGCAAGGTCTCTAAATCTATATCTGCATTCTCGCTTTGCATATCGAGCACTTGGCCACCAACCATACCTTGATGTCCACTCGCTTTGGATAGTCGTGCAAGGAGTTGAACCTTTGTCTCAGGCGCTAACTTAGAATCAGTAGAGATGATTTCAAATGCCTTAGTGAGTAACGCATCTCCAGCAAGGATTGCTTTCCATTCACCATAAACTTTATGGTTAGTAAGCTGTCCACGGCGATAATCATCATTATCCATTGCTGGTAAATCGTCATGAATAAGAGAGTACGTATGGATCATCTCTAGCGCTAAGGCAGTGTCTAATCCTTGATTTACGTCTTCATTTAACGTATGAAGTGTTAAAAGTACCAATAGTGGACGTAAACGCTTGCCACCCGCGTCGAGAGAGTAACGCATGCTTTCTTCTAAATCGGTATTCAGATGCGTATCACTCACTGTTTTTTGAAGATGCGAATTAATGAGGTTAATATAGTCAGTCATTTGTTGATTCATTGTTATTATCACCTTCATTATTTGACGCCTCGTCTTTGACAAGTTCATTGACTTTCTCTTCTGCGTTTTTCAAAGTTTCGTTACAAGAGGCAGATAACTTCATACCTCGTTGATATAAATCGAGAGACTCTTCAAGTGATACCGTCTCATTGTCTAATTTATTGACGATACTTTCTAATTCTTTCATCATTTCTTCAAAACTTTGCTTTTCTTCACTCATCATTTTTACCCACTTTCTCTACAGAAGCTTTAATATTTCCGTCTTTCATAGCTAAATTCAACTGATCGCCTTTACTAATTTGATTCACACTTGTGACGACTTGATCATCTTTACTAATGATAGAGTAACCCCGTAACATGACGTTAGTTGGGCTCAAGTTATTGAGCAATTCTACTTTATTCTTGAGTTGCGTTTCGTTATGAGATAACATCTGTCGCAAGCGTTGAACGAGTACTTGTTGATAACGCGCTGCATGACTTTGATATTGTTTAATATCGTTCAATAGATAACGCAAATTAAATTTTTGAGAAACTAAACGTAAATCTTGTCTTGCCTGTGTCAATTGCATTTTTAAATTAAGATTTAATTGCTTTTCTAACTCATCACGACGTTGAATTTGTTGATCGTAAAGTAAAGATGGCGTCTTAAATTTATAATAAGATGCTAAATAATCTAAGCGCTTGCGTTGTTGTTTAATGATTTGCTGTATCTGACGCGTCATAGATAATTGTACTTGTTTGAGTTGTTGCATCAGTTCAAACTGATCTGGCGTAGCTAGCACGGCAGCATGTGTAGGTGTAGCAGCACGAACATCCGCTACTAAATCGCTAATGGTATAGTCCGATTCATGACCCACTGCGGAGATGATCGGTGTTTGGCAGTTGTAAATTGCACGTGCAACCTCTTCTTCATTAAAGTTCCATAAATCCTCAATTGAACCTCCGCCACGACCGAGGATAATCACATCTACACCGAGTTGATCTGCTTGTTCAATCTTGGCCACGATATCATCTTTCGCTTGCTTTCCTTGTACTAACGTACTGATATACTCTTGTTTAACTAACGGATAGCGGCTGTTTAATGTCGAATAAATATCTCGAATGGCTGCACCTGTACTTGCAGTTAGTATCGCTATACTTGAAGGGAACTGTGGTATTGGCTTTTTATTGACATCATCAAACAAGCCTTCTTTACGTAACTTCTCTTTAAGCTCAGCTAGTCTCTGATAAAGAATACCAATGCCATCTAGCTGCATCTTATTGACATAAAGTTGATAATTTCCTCTCTTCTCAAATACCGATACACGTGCTTCAATAAGTACTTCGTCACCTTCTTTAGGTGTAAAGCCAAGTTTAGATGCGTTACCTCTAAACATCGTCGCGTTGATGACACTATTGTCGTCTTTGACGTTAAAGTAGAGGTGACCACTCGTATGCTTTTTAAAATTGGATAATTCACCTTTAATTAAGATAGTTTGTAGATGTGGATCTTGATCAAACTTGTACTTAATATATTTAGTTAAAGCAGAAACGCTGAGATAATCTGTCATACCGCCACCACGCTTTATTTAATATTACTTAAGACCCCGTTAATAAACTTATGATGATTGTCATCACTGAATTGTTTAGTCAATTCAACAGCTTCGTTAATCACGACTTTTTCTGGCGTATCGCCATTCATGAGTTCAAATGTCGCCATTCGCAGAATGATGCGATCTGTTTTAAGTAAACGATCAAGTGTCCAATCTTGTAAATAAGGTGCAATCTTCTCATCTAAGACGCTCTCATGATCTTTCACGCCTGTAACGAGCCAGTTGATAAAATCTAAATCAATATCATCTTTGTCTTTATCATCTTTAATGAAATTCACAGCTTCAGCTATAGATAAGTCATTGTTTTTAACTTCTAATTGAAATAGAGTTTGAAAAGCTTGTGTTCTAGATTCTCTACGACTCATGATAAACTCCTTCAAAATATATTTTTTATCTACTTATGAATGTTCAGTGTCATCATCCATAATATTGTATTTCTCTAAGAATTTCGTGTTAAATTCCCCACTTCTAAAGATGTCATTCGATAAGAGATTCATATGGAAAGGAATGGTTGTATCAATGCCTAACACGAGATATTCGCTTAATGCACGTAAACCAGACATGATGGCATCCTCTCTCGTCGGTTGATGCACGATTAATTTACCGACCATTGAATCGTAATATGGTGGAATCGTGTAATTGGTATAACATGCTGATTCTACACGCACACCGAATCCTCCTGGAGCAAGATATTGCGTAATCTTACCTGGTGAAGGCATGAAGTTTTTGTATGGATTCTCTGCATTAATACGAAATTCCATGGCGTGTCCATTGATAGTGACATCTTCTTGCTTAAATGGAATCTCTTCTCCCATTGCTACTTTCAACTGTAGCTTCACTAAATCCACACCTGTGATCATTTCTGTAACTGGGTGTTCAACTTGGATACGCGTGTTCATTTCCATAAAGTAGAAATCATCCGTATCTAAATCATAGATAAATTCAATTGTTCCTGCATTTTCATAATTAACTGCCTGTGCTGCACGAATAGCTGCATTACCCATCTCAACACGTTTCTCTTCGCTGAGAATTGGAGATGGTGCTTCTTCAACGAGTTTCTGCATACGTCGTTGAATCGTACAATCTCTTTCGCCGAGATGGACGATGTTACCGTGCTTGTCACCCATGATTTGAATTTCAATATGTCTGAAATTCTCGATGAATTTCTCTAAATATAAGCCGCCATTACCGAAAGCAGTTTCGGCTTCTTGTTGTGTCATCTTAAAGCCGTTTTCTAACTCTTTCTCGTTGCGAGCTACGCGGATCCCTTTACCGCCACCGCCAGCAGTCGCTTTGATAATCACTGGATAACCAATATCTTTGACTAAGTCTTTCGCGTCATCGATTGTTTCAACGAGACCTTCGCTACCAGGTACAACAGGGACATTGGCACGTTTCATTTCTTCTTTAGCAACGTCTTTGATACCCATCTTCTGAATAGATTCGTAACTTGGTCCAATAAACTGAAGTTGGCACGCTTCACATAGCTCTGCGAAATCTCCATTTTCCGCTAAAAAGCCATAACCTGGGTGGATACCGTCACAACCTGTAGAGGTAGCGATAGAAAGTATGTTAGGTATGTTCAAGTAGGAATCCTTAGATTGCGTAGGCCCGACACAATATGCTTCGTCTGCAATTTGAGTATGTAAAGCATCTTTGTCGCCTTCTGAGTATATAGCAACCGTTTGTAATCCTAGCTCTTGACATGCACGAATAATGCGTACCGCAATTTCTCCGCGGTTAGCAATTAATATCTTCTTCATCTTACTTCACCTTGAATAACGGCTGGCCATACTCTACCATTTGGCCGTCCTCGACTAAGATTTCTGTGATTTCCCCAGAGATTTCTGCTTGGATTTCGTTGAATAGTTTCATCGCTTCTAGGATACAAACTGTTGTATCATTAGACACTTTGTCACCTACTTGTACGTATGGGTTCTCTTCTGGTGATGGTGATTTATAGAATGTACCTACCATTGGTGCTGTAATTGTTTGAGCATCGTCATCTACTTGAGCAGACGCTTCACTATCTTGCGTACTAGGTGCTGCTTGAGCAGGTGCCTCTGATGGTGCAGCATACTGTTGTACGGGTTGTTGTGAACTAATTTGAGGAGTGATAATTTCAGTTTCTTTTTCTTTCTTTAAATTAACAACATTTGTTTTATCTTCTATATTAATCTCAGTTAAACTTGATTGATCAAGTATATCGATAAGTTCTTTTATTTCTTTAAAATTCATACTACTGACTCCTTCAGTTTGGTTTCATCTATCTATTCTATTTTACTTGAGTGGAATATTCAATTCAAGTCTATGTATACGTCTTTAGTTTTATTCAAATGAAATAGAATTTGTGAAAAATGAGTTTGTTTCAGTCTTGATGGATTCTCGTACTGCCTCAGTAAGGGTTATATTAAGGTTGCGAACTCGACAAAAATATAAGGTCCAGACACACGATGATGTGTGCTTGGACCTGTAAAATATATAAATTATGATGCGCTTGCTTAAATAATTAGAATGCTTTATACGTGAGCTTATTCGGCATCATGTATTCGCACGTGATGCATAACTACCATCGCTAGTGTTGATGACAAGTACGTCGCCTTCGTTAACGAATAATGGCACGTTTAAAGTATAACCTGTTTCAACAGTTGCAGATTTAGTAGCGCCTGTTGCAGTATCACCTTTAATACCTGGTTCAGTTTCTGTTACTTCAAGTTCAACTGTTTTCGGAAGCTCGATTCCGATGATTTCACCTTCGTAACTTTGAATTTGAACGTCCATATTTGCTTTTAAGAATTTCAATTCTTCTTGTAAGTAATCGCCAGGAAGTTCTACTTGTTCGAATGTTTCATTGTCCATGAAGACATGCGTGTCACCATCAGCATATAAGTATTGCATGCGGCGATTCTCAATCATGGCTTGTTCTACTTTCTCACCCGCTCTAAATGTCTTCTCTTGAATCGCACCTGTTCTAAGGTTACGTAATTTAGAGCGTACAAAGGCAGAACCTTTACCTGGTTTCACGTGTTGGAAATCGACAACTTTCCAAATTCCATTGTCTACAGAAATAGTTAATCCTGTCTTAAAATCATTAACCGAAATCATTCAGTTTCCTCCTCATTAACGCTTTCATTATAAAATAATAAGGTCTTTCGATGATTTAGTAAAGCGTTCACAACCATTTTCAGTGATTAAGATATCATCCTCAATACGAACGCCACCTAAACCTTCGAGATAAATACCAGGCTCTATTGTAACACATTGATTCACTTTAAGCGTGCTATCACTGCGACGTGAAAGCGCTGGCCCTTCGTGAACATCTAAACCAATGCCATGGCCTAGGGAATGACCGAAATAGTCTCCATAGCCTTTCTCACTGATATAGTCTCTGGCTACTGCGTCGAGTTCACTCGCTTTCATACCTGGTTTGGCTGCTTCAATCGCTTTAAGATTAGCGTCAAGTACGATTTGATGAATTTCTTTGAGTTTCTCATCAGGTTCTCCCACAGCAAATGTACGTGTAATATCTGAGGCATAACCTTTGTAGTAAGCACCATAATCTAAAGTGATTAAGTCACCATCTTCAATGACTTTGTCACTTGCGACACCATGTGGCATAGCACCACGATAACCTGATGCGACAATCGTATCGAACGATGTGTCTTCAGCACCGAGTTCAAGCATCTTACTTTCAAGTTTCGCTTTAACGTCATGTTCCGTCATGCCCGCTTTCGTAACTGTTAGAATATAGTCATATGCTTCATCGACAATCTCAGCAGCTTTTTGAATAATTTGAATTTCGTCTTGAGTTTTGACTTCACGAATTTCTTCGATTGCACCTGAAACGCTAATTAAGCTAATTGGTGCTTTACTGAGTTTTAGATACGTATCATATGAGACAAGATTCCCTTCAAAGCCTACATTTTCGACATTTAACTCTTGTAAATGTGATTTAATTGCATCAAGTAAATTTCCATCCTGATTAATGACGTTAAATTCGGTAGCTTGTTGTGAAGCTTGATCCATATATCTAAAGTCAGTGAGCAAGATTCTCTTCTCTGACGTGATAATCAACGCCCCACTCGTACCTGTGAATTGAGATAAATACCGACGATTGAAATCTGACAGTACAACGAGCGCATCTAAGTGTTTGTCGCTCAATAATTGATTCACTTGTTCTAGTCTATCCATGATCATTCCCCCGTCCTTTAAGTTTGTACTTTTCCTGCTTATACCTTAAAATGATAGCATAATTAGGTTTAAAATGAATAGTTATTGATTTTTTATAGGAGCAAAATAATGAAGAAGAAATTAATTGCTGTACTCTGTGCTTCTACTTTATTAGTAGGCTGTGGAAGCCAAAATTTAACGCAACTTGAAAAGAAAACAACAGATTTACGCGATAAAAATCATAAAATGAAGCTAGAGATTCAAGAATTACAACAGTCAAAATCTCAGCATGAAGAGAAGATTAAAGCTTTGCAGAAAGATAAAAGCAATATGAAGCAAGCAAAGTCGAATCATAAGAAGGTTTCTAACTATAAAACTTCCTCTCAATATTATAAAGATGTCACTGACGTGTTAAACGAATATCATGATCAGAAAAAAGACATTGAGGCAAATAAACATAGTTCGAAGGTAGAATCGAAAATCAATGGTATGGTCGAAGATTTAGACCAAGCGCGTGATCACTACACTGAGAATCTAAATAAAGATGATATGTCTGCCGACGATAAGAAAAAAGATAAATCAATTTCTAAGTTACATAAAGATTTAACTAAAGCTTTTGATGATATTCAAGATGGCTATAGTAAAAAAGATAAAAAGAAAATCTCCAGTGGCCAAAAGAAATTATCACAAATTAAGTTAGATCAATAATTTCAAGCTAAATCAGTTTCTAAGTATTATAGGAGTGTTCATTTTTGAGAAATGTATTATTCTACATTGTCATCATCATCGCTGCATTCGGATTAATCATGAATTTTGATGTTTTCTTCTATAGCATCATTCGATCATTGATTACGCTAGCGATCATCGGAGTGATTATCTATTTAATTTATTACTTCTTCTTCCTTACAGAAGATCAACGAAAGTATAAACGTGCACAACGTAAATATAAACGACGCAGCAAACATTAAGTAGAAGTTAAAAACCTTCTGAAGTCATTTGGCAACTTCAGAAGGTTTTACTTTTATTTGCGATACATCCAATCGTCAGATTTATATTTTTCAGCAATTTCTTGAACTTCTTGTTCTTGAGCGTCAGTCAGTTGCAGTGGTTTAAAGTCGATATTTAAACCTTTTTTAAAACCAGTAGCAAAGGCATCTTCCATTTGTTCCAAAGTGATGTGCTCATCAGAAATATCATTCATAGCTACAGCTTTATCAAGAAATGCTTTTTTCATTTTATCTTTCAAACGACTATTCTTGAACTTGAACATGTCGAATAAATCATCGATATCTACATCTTGTAAAAGTGAACCATGTTGAAGAATGACACCTTTCTGACGTACTTGCGCACTCCCTGCGATCTTACGTCCTTCCACTACAAGCTCATACCAACTTGGTGCGTCGAAACACACGGCACTACGAGGTTGTCGTAATTTAGCACGCTCTTCTTCCGAACGCGGGACAGAGAAGTGAGCATCAAAGCCGAGACTTCTAAAACCTTCGAGTAAACCTTGAGAAATGACTTTGTAAGCTTCAGTCACTGTACGAGGCATGTCGGGATGATCCTCAGGTACGATGACGGCATAAGTCAGTTCCTTGTCATGAAGTACGCCTCTTCCCCCAGTCGGGCGTCTGACAAGTCCATATCCTTTCTCTTTAACTTTATCGATATCAATTTCTTTCTCTAAACGTTGAAAATAACCTACAGATAATGTGGGAGGGTCCCAAGTGTAGAAGCGAATAACTGGATCGATTTCTCCACGAGACACAAAGTTTAACAACGCTTCGTCCATTGCCATATTGTAGTATGGATCACGACTACCTGTATTGATGAAATTCCAAGTTTCTACCACAATTAAAACCCCTAACCAATATAATTAGCATGACTCTAATTGATTTAAAGTATGCCCGACAACGTTAAAATGCAATAAAAATTTTGATAAATTGCATTCACAGTCTTATAATATATAATAGCGATTTATGAGGGAGGATGCAAGATGAGTAACTTTGTATACATTGCGTTAATCATCATCGTCATCATCATTTTATACATGGTTATACAAATGATTTGGAACAAACGTGCTGTGACTGAGTTAGATCAGAATGAGTTCCATAAAGGTTTACGTAAAGCGCAAGTCATTGATGTGCGTGAGAAAGTGGACTATGATTATGGACATATTAACGGCGCACGTAATATCCCAATTACGATGTTTAAACAAAGATTCCAAGGTTTGAGAAAGGACCAGCCTATTTACTTAGCCGATGCAAATGGTGTCGCAGCCTATCGTGCCGCGAGAATCTTGAAGAAGAATGGCTATAAAGACATTTACATGCTTAAAGGCGGCTATAAAAAGTGGACAGGCAAAATCAAATCTAAAAAATAATGTATTAAAAAAAGCAATCCTGAAGAGGATTGCTTTTTTAATGCCTGAAATAGTGTTTTCAGAGTTATTCTTTTTCAGCGTGTAAACCATCAAATTTTAATACCGGTTTACGCGCAGCTTTCGTTTCATCTAAGCGATCAATGATTGTATGATGTGGCGCTTCAAGTACTTTATCGGGATCATTTTTCGCTTCTTCTGAAATTTGGATGAGCGCGTCACAGAAGTAATCTAATGTTTCTTTAGATTCAGTTTCTGTAGGCTCAATCATCATACCTTCATCCACATTGAGTGGGAAGTAAATTGTAGGTGGATGTACGCCGAAATCTAACAAGCGTTTTGCCATGTCGAGAGTACGCACACCGTGTTCTTTTTGTTTTGAACCACTGAGAACAAATTCGTGTTTACAGTATTGTTCGAATGGAATATCAAATTCATCTTTAAGGCGTGCTTTAATATAGTTCGCGTTAAGCACAGCTGCTTCTGAAACTTCTTGTAAACCTTTGTTCCCCATTGTGCGAATATAAGTGTATGCTCTTAGGTAAATACCGAAGTTACCATAGAATGGTTTAACGCGTCCAATTGAATTTTCAATTTCGTTTTCGTAACGGTAGTGGTCGCCATCTTTAACTACGAGTGGTTTTGGTAGATAGCTTGCTAATTCTTTAACAACACCAACTGGACCTGAACCTGGACCGCCACCGCCGTGAGGGCCTGTAAATGTCTTATGCAAGTTCAAGTGTACAGCATCGAAGCCCATGTCTCCTGGACGTACTTTATCCATAATTGCGTTGAGGTTGGCACCATCATAGTAAAGTAAGCCGCCTGCTTCGTGGACAATTTCACGGATTTCCATGATATTTTTCTCGAAGATACCTAACGTATTAGGGTTAGTCAACATAATAGCAGCAGTATTCTCATTAACGACGCGTTTTAGGTCTTCGATGTCTACTTCACCACGTTCGTTGGACTTAACAGTGACAGCTTTGAATCCAGCAAATGCTGCTGAAGCCGGGTTTGTACCGTGTGCTGAGTCAGGAACGATGACTTCGTTTCTGTGACCTTGACCATTTTTTTGATGGTAAGCTTTGAAGATCATTAACGCTGTCCATTCACCGTGAGCACCAGCTGCTGGTTGTAGTGTAACTTCGTCCATACCTGTAATTTCTTTAAGTTCTTCTTGTAAGCTATGAATGATTTCAAGTGAACCTTGAACTTGTGATTCGTCTTGTAATGGATGTGCCTCAGCGAAGCCGCCTAAACGCGCTACTTTTTCATTAATTTTAGGATTGTATTTCATCGTACAAGAGCCAAGTGGATAGAAACCAGAGTCTACACCGAAGTTTTTATTTGATAGCTCTGTATAATGACGTACAAGGTCTAATTCGGCAACTTCAGGAAGTTCTGCTTTCTCTTTACGAATAAACTTCTCATCGAAAACATCATTTACTGATTGAGAATCAACTTCTTTCTGAGGTAAAGAATATGCATAACGTCCTTCTCTAGAACGTTCAAAGATTAGAGGGCTAGATTTACTTACTACCATTTAACTCACCTGCTTTCTTCACGAATGAATCGATTTCGTCTTTAGTGCGTAATTCAGTCACGGCAACGAGCATGTGATTAGTGAAGTCTGAACTTGCTTCACCTAAATCGAAACCGCCGATGAATCCTTCATCAACTAACGCTTTGTTGATTTCAGAAATAGGTTGATCAAATTTAACTACGAATTCGTTATAACTTGGTGCTTCAGAAACCTCAAAGCCTGCTTCTTTGAATTGATTTTTCGCGTAATTCGCATTTTCGAAGTTTCTTAACGCAATGTCGTACATACCTTGCTTACCTAATGCAGACATGCAGATGGATGAAGCAAGTGCATTAAGTGCTTGGTTAGAACAGATATTCGAAGTCGCTTTGTCACGACGAATATGTTGTTCGCGAGCTTGTAAAGTTAATACGAAACCACGGTTACCGTCTTCGTCTTCAGTTTGACCTACTAAACGACCAGGTGTTTTACGCATTAATTTTTTAGTTGTAGCAAAGTAACCACAGTGTGGTCCACCGAATTGAGCAGGGATACCGAATGGTTGAGTGTCTCCTACAACGATGTCGGCACCGAAGCTACCTGGAGGAGTAAGTAATCCTAAAGCTAATGGGTTAGCATAAACGATGAATAATGCTTTCTTATCTTCAATAAATGAATGGATTTTTTCTAAGTCTTCAACTGAACCGTAGAAGTTAGGATATTGAACCGCAACTGCAGCAGTATTGTCGTCTACAGCTGCTTCAAGTTTGTCGAGGTCAGTGATTGTACCATCTAAGTCTACTTCTTCAATTTCAAACTCGTCTCTTACTTTAACGTAAGTGTGGAGTACTTGAAGTGCTTGGTAATGTAAACCTTTAGATACGACAATCTTATTCTTCTTAGTTTGGTTAAAAGCAAGGATACAAGCTTCTGCAAAGCTAGTCATACCATCATACATAGATGAGTTAGCAATATCCATATCTGTGAGTTCACAGATTAATGTTTGGAATTCAAAAATAGCTTGTAGTTCACCTTGAGAAATTTCAGGTTGGTATGGTGTATAAGCAGTATAGAATTCAGATCTTGAAATCATAGCATCTACTACTGCTGGAGCATAGTGATCATACACGCCCGCTCCGAGGAATGAAGCGTGTGTTTCTTTAGTAATGTTTTTATTTGAAATACGAGTTAAACGTTTCATTAAGCTTGTTTCTGGTTCTGCATCTGGAATGTTTAACTCTCTGCCAAGTAAGACTTCTTTAGGTACATCTCCATATAAGTCTTGAATGGACTCAGCACCTATAGTATCTAACATTTCTTTACGATCTTTCTCAGTTAATGGAATATAACGATGACTCAAGATTTACACCCTTTCATTATTTGCTAATTTGATTTTTCTTAACGATTTTAGCATCAACTTGACGTTTACGAACTTGAATGACAATCTCTTTGCCCATTTCGAACTCGTCACGGTCTATGATAGCTAAACCAATAGCTTTACCAGATAATGGTGATTGCGTTCCTGAAGTCACTTCACCAATTTCTTTGCCATCTTTATTCATTACAGTATAACCAGTTCTTGGAATACCTTTTCCAATCATTTCGATACCTACTGTACGGCGTTTAGAACCATTTTCTTTTTGGTCTTTGAGCACTGATTTACCGATGAAATCAGCATCGATAAGAGGTTTAGCTGCAAATGCAATGCCGCCTTCGTATGGTGTAATAGATTCTGTTAAATCTTGACCATGTAGTGGTAAACCAGCTTCTAATCTAAGTGTGTCGCGTGCACCTAGACCACATGGTTCAACATCGTATTCTAAGAATCCATTCCAGATATCTAATGCATCTTCTGATTTACAATAAATTTCGAAACCGTCTTCACCTGTATAACCAGATTGAGAAAGAATCACATTTTTACCGAAAATCGTAACATCCATTTTGAATTCGAATGGTTTCATTTCTGAAACGTCTACATCTACTAAGTCTTGAACAAGATCTCTTGCTTTAGGACCTTGGATTGCAAGTTGACCGTATTGATCAGAAACATTTGAAACTTCTGCATCAAATTGATCTGAGTGTGATTTCATCCATTCAAAGTCTTTGTCTGTATTCGCTGCGTTAACGACAAGAAGATATTCGTTATCACCGATTTGATAAGTGATTAAGTCATCGATAACACCGCCTTCTTCATTACAAAGAGCTGTATATTGAGCTTTACCAATTTCTAACTTATCAGTGTCATTTGATAATAAATATTGAACTAATTGTGATGCTTCAGGTCCTTTGATGAGTACTTCACCCATGTGACTGACATCAAATAACCCTTTATTTGTACGTACAGCATTGTGCTCCTCTTTAATGCTAGAGAACTGAACAGGCATGGCCCATCCACCAAATTCGACAATCTTAGCACCACTATCGACAAACGCTTGATAAAGTGGTGTCTTCTTAAGTTCATTAGACATCTTGAAGCCCCCTATTAATTATTTTTAAAAATAAAGACAGGATAGCCTAAGCTATCCTGTCAGAATCTTTCAGGAATGCGTCACAGTGTCATCCTTTTGCCTGAGAGATTCGTATTTACTTGCACCTTCGGCGATGATTATATTCAACAAAGAATACAATCATTCTCTCTAACACTGATCAATCGCAAGATAACTCATTAAAGATTTCATCATGCAAATCTTTAAGAGATTGATTACTATTCACTTTGATGAATGCGATTTCATTATATCTTGAATATCTGTCTGAATACAAGTTTTTTAAGTCATAAAGTGACTTATTATTAGCATTCGGCCGATTAGGATCGTTACGAATTCTGTCATATACAATCTTCAAATCACAGTCTAACCACACGATATTAGATTGCTGTTGAAGGATTTCTATAGATTGGGCACCTTCTATAATTCCGCCACCTGTAGCTATAACTTCATATTGTTGAATGCATTCTTGTAAATAGTGAGCTTCTAAGTGTCTAAAGTGTTGTTCTCCATATTCTTTAAAAATAGCGGGAATAGTCATTTGTTCTTGTTCGACGATATAATGATCTAAATCTACATATGATAACTGATAAGTAGAGGCAATATATTCACCAAGTGTCGTCTTACCTACTCCCATAAATCCTATTAATATTAGCGGAAATCTAATGTTTTTTGGCAATATTATCTTCCTTTAAGTGTGATGTTTTGATTAATCGATCGTAATCATGTTCGATATTATCTAACGTTTTTAGTTTAATACTATATTGAACAGTGTAAATTGAGATTACTGATAAATATAGCATAAATACCCCCATCACAAAAGGATACATGTAGCCTTTAACTTTATACGTAAAATTGCTTATGATACATCACTCCTTTGTCCCTAAGACGAATATCGACCTCAATAAGATTAGGTGTAACTTTACGAACTTTAAACTGAGTGACTTGATTTAATACAGTTACATTGCCTTTTCCATTTACTGTCTTGATGATCTTACCATTCTTATAACTATATTTGCATAAACCTTTGCTATCGGATATTGATGAGGATGTCGAGTGATTCTCAATGTCGAGAGAAGAGCTGGTCGAAAAATCCGCTATTAAATCTCTTGCAAAGAGTTCAAGTTCAATATCACTATTAGTGCTGAGATGATAGTCGAAGAACTTCGTACTATTAATGATCAGCGGCAAGATAGTTAGAATAATAATTGTAATCGTTAGTGTGAGTAGTAATTCAATATAGGTGAATGCTTTGTAATTATTTCGGATAGCATATTTCAGTTTCTTTATCAGAGATACATAAATCTTTGTGTTGATAGTAGATCTCATATTGTTTAATTTTTAAACCTTTCATCAATTCTAGCTTTTGTTCTCTAGAAATGAGTGCTGCTAATAAGCGTTTCATCTCCATAGTATGGTGTTTCTCTTGAAGTGTATGATTCATTCGTAACATCAATGGAAATAATAGTAAGCATAATATAGAGAGCGTACTTAAAGATAGTAAGCCATCCATTAAGAGACTCCCTTTTACTTTAGACTTTTTCATAACGAATTCGCCCTTTCTCAATGTGGAATATTAAACGATAGATTTCTTTATCATAAGAGATGTAAACTGAACCAAATTGATTCACTTCGCCCTTTTTATCGAAATTTATATAATCGAGGTTTGATTTATTCATAATTGTTCCTTTAGGAAGTGTAATTGTAGATTTTTTTGTTGTACCCTGTTCTTTAATTTCAATTTGATTGGTGCCCTTTTTAAATAAGACGATAATTGATTTTTGATCGTGTATTGCTTTAGATTTATAGAGATTTAAATGACTAATTAACTGTGTCATGCGTTTTTGGTTAGTCTTAGTATAATTTGTATTGAGTAGAGAAGCATGGGTTTGGAGATACATTAATATACTGATAATAAAGAGGACGAATAGCAGCTCTACATACGTAAAAGCTTTCGCGGCGTTAAGATGCACGCGCTTCTCCATTTTGAATTGTTATCGCTTGGCCATTTTTACATTTCTTTTGTTGTTCTTTGATATATCCTTCTCTAATTAAGTCGTCGATGGAGTCAGGTTTGTGGTCGTTTTTAAGTGTATAAGCCTCAATCTGACTATTAACCATCTTAACTTGTGCATCACACCCTGTCGTTTGAATGTGTTGAGACTGTTTCGCTATATACGGGATAATTAATATTAAGAGTAAGCTGATAATGAGGAGTACGAGTAACATTTCTATAAGTGTAAAAGCTGATTTCAAATAACGTTTGTGTAATTTCTTCATGGTGATTCCTTTCCTATTTAATCGTTTGCATAAGTTCAAACATTGGTAACATGATTACGAGGTATAATGCGACAATTAAAAATGCGAGTAATCCAAAAATAATGGGTTGCACGAATTTGAGTTGCTTGAGTATTTTACGTTCAATCTTTGCGATAAGTATCGAACTATAGAGTTTGAGTTCAATATCAAGCTTACCTTTCTTCTGACCTTGTTCGATAAAGGTGATTAATTCACTTTCGAAACATTTAAGTGAAGCTAAAGTTTTCCCTAATGGAGAGCCTGCTTCAGTGTGTTCTAAAATATAATGCCCTAAGTAATTGAGGTAAGCATCTTTCGTCTGAGAAGTATAAATTTCAACAATTTTATTCAGTGAAATCCCATTACGATAAAATAAAGAGAATTCAGTTGCTAAACGATACGTCTTTAATAACTTGAAATAGTGCTTAAGGTAGGGAACGTGAAGTACGAACTGAATACGATATGGTGGCGATAAGCGCTGATAGAATACTATGAGTAGTAATGTGACACAACTGCCAATGATAAAAGTGAAAAATAGACTGGGAGGCAATAGAACGATGAACTGAGTGAGCCCTTTTTGGAAAGCTGACAAATTAACATCCATCGTTTCGTAGAGATTCTGAAATTCAGGAATGACTGTCTGATTTAAGACAATAAGCATTACAATAAATATGGACAGCAACACAATAGGATATTACAACGTCTTGAGTAAACTTTGTTTCGCTTGTCGTTGTCTTTCCATATAATCAATACTAGAAATTAAACAAGTAGTCAGTTCCCCAAATAACTCAGCAAAATACACTTGCATCACTATGGTTTGAGGATATTGTAATAGTTCTAGAAGCTTTGCGCATCCTGAACCTTGCTGTAATGCTTGAGTGATCTGTTGACGCGTTTCTTGTCGACGTATATGAAGGTGTTGTAGTAGAAAGTGTATGGCTTCAGATAAAGTGAAACCATGTGCTAATAGATCTGCGAGACGCTTTAAGAAGTCAATTTGATCAAGTGTAGATAAAGGTTTACGCTGGAATAATTTAGAGATATCGATCGACGGTGTCTTCACAAATAACACCTTCTTTCGACATTTCTTTAAGAATGTAAGATAAATTCTGGAAAGTATAAGGCATCGTTTGCTCGTGCTCAAAAAAGTAAGCGATATCCTCTTTCATCATCATTTCACAGACCAATTCTCGCTTATCATCGCTAATAGGAATGAGACGTTGATTCGTAATATTAATCAACGCTTGTTTAATTTCTTGTTCAGATATCCCCATTTCTAACAGACGAAGTAAAGTACCTCTACAATCATTCGCGTGAATTGTTGAAAGGACGAGGTGCCCGCTCATACTTGCTTGAATCACATATTTCGCTACATTAGCATCACGAATTTCACCGATGAGTATGATATCTGGATCACAGCGTAGTATCGCTTTAAAGGAACTCGCATAGTTAATTCCCGCCTTTTCATTGATCGAGATTTGAGTGATGCCATTTATTTTTTGTTCAATCGGATCTTCCACAGTGATGATATTCAAATTTAATTGATCTTTAGCGTAATTAATCATCTGATACATTAAAGTGCTTTTACCTGATCCTGTTGGACCACTAAAGAGAATCAAACCTTGTTTCTTATTCATCAGCTTGTACAAAATATCTCCGTGTTTTGTTTCAGAATGCTGTTCAAAATATTGCGGTATTAAACGAATAACACAACTTTCAATCTCTAGAGACAGTGGCAAAGTTGAAATACGTAAATAATAAGGTCGCTTAGCTTTGAATAAATAGCGGCCGCTCTGTGCGATGATATGAGTTGACACATCGAGACCTGCCAAATACTTCATATACGTTAGTAATTTCGTATAAGTTTCTTTTTGAATTGATTCAAAATTCTGCAGGTTATCATTGATACGAAACTTCACAAATACTTCCTCTTCTGATGGGATAAAGTGGATATCCGACGCTTCGTGCTTAATTGCCCTTGAAATCATTTCTTTAAATAATAGTTTCAAAAAATCACCTCCTACATATATACACGTAGGAGGTGATGATTTTACTTTTATTAATTTGAAAAACTTTTAAAAACCGAGTAAGTATGGGTTATCTATCTCACCCTCAACGGAAGTAGAAGGCCCGTGTCCTGGATAAAGTGGTAAGGTTTCATCGAGTTCAAACAATTTAAATTTAATACTATCGATAAGTGTCTCCATATCACCACGATATAAATCTGTACGACCAATACCGCCATTAAAGAGTGTATCTCCGACTATCGCAAAGTCATCAAAGATATAAGTTAAACTGCCAGGTGAATGGCCGGGTGTGTGTAGCACCTCAATTGAGAAATCTCCAATTTGGGTCGTACCCTCTTCAAGATTAGTTGGATGGGCTTGACTCGTAATCTCAGGTAAACCATATTGTTTAAATTTAGCAGCACCATTCTTCTCAGGGTCAGTTAAAAAGTCAAATTCTTCTTCATTTAAATACACAGGGACATCATATTCTGCTAGAATATCATCTAACGCGCCAATATGGTCAAAATGCGCATGGGTAAGAATAATCCCAATGAGCGGTTTATCAATTTCTCTAAGACGTGTTAAGATCTTCTCGCTTTCACTTGAAGGATCTACGAGTAAGAGCTCATGATCATTTTCAATAAAATACGTATTCGTACTAGCAATACCTAAAGTTAAATGAGAAATTTGCATTATTGATCACCTTGGTTAGATAAGTGCTTTTGTACTGAAGCAAGTTTGTCATTCATCTTACGAGATTTGTCTCTGCGGTCATCGATACGAAGGTTGGTACAAACGCGATCGAGTCCTTTATCAAACGGTAGCTCATGAATTGCTTGAACGACTTCAAATAAATCTTTCAAGTCACCTTCAATTAATGTATTCATTGGTGTAAGTTGATAGTCTATCTTGCCTTCAGATTTAAATTCTTCGAGTTTAGTTTGAATTTCTGCAATATATTTACTTACACTTGGACCTTCAGTTCCTACTGGTATAACAACTACGTCTACAATTGCCATTATTTAACTCCTCCCTTTTCAATCACGTAAGTGTAAATCAAGCCTGCTGCGCCGGTAATACCTGCATCGTTACCTAACTGAGCTTGAACAATTTCTGTTTCATATTGTGCAGGTGTGAAAGTGATGTTGCGGTATTCAGTCTTAATATTCTCAATCAATATCGGCCCTGCTGTGGACATGCCGCCGCCCAGTATGATGTATTTCGGATTGCTTGTCACACTGATAATACTACATACATAAGCGATATAGTTAGCGACTTTCTCAGTGATAAAGATACAGAATTGGTCGCCTGCTTTAGCTGCATCGAACACGTCTTTGGCTGTCACTTTATGTTCTTTAATTAATTCGAGAATAGAAGATTTAAATGTCAGTTTCGGATAGTAAAAGTAAACGAGATTGACGACACCTGTTGCAGATGCGACCGTTTCCACACAACCTGACTTACCGCAATTACATCTGAAACGCTGATCTTGATCGATACGGAAGTGACCAATTTCTGCCCCAGAACCTTTGTGTCCATGAACGATTTCTCCATTAGAGATAATACCGCCACCGAGTCCTGTACCTAGTGTAATCGCAACCACATCGTCAGCTTCGTTACCTGCACCTTTATGTTTCTCACCCAGCGCTGCAACGTTAGCGTCATTATCGACGTAGACCGGACAATCCACGAATTGTTGGAACATTTCGCGTACATGGACACGATCTTTCCAGTAGAGGTTGACTGCCCCATCGACAATTCCCGATTCGAAATCTACGGGACCAGGCACGCCTATACCCACACCAATGACTTGTGCAAAGTCGTAGTCATGCGCAGAAAGTTGTTCTTCGAAAGATTGATAGATTTGTTCTAGTAGCTTGTACCCTGTAGGATCAGTTGTATCTGTTTTAATAGACCATTTATGAATCTGATTAATCTTCTCATCAAATAGTCCTAGTTTACATGTTGTACCACCAACATCTGCCGCTAAAATGATTTTTGACATAATTCTACTTCCTTCTTTGACTAATAATTAATTTACATTGAACATATTGTTCTTTGGATATCAAATCAAATTGATAAAGCTGCTTAATTTCTTGTTCAATCATTTCCAAATAATCGTTAGGATCTTTGAAGTAAATGATGAATCCAAACTGCTTTAACAATTGTAAGACATCATAGAAAGACTGAATTTCTTTAGGCATACTAATCATCCAACTCTTTCTTTAACCTTTGATAAGCATCCTTATTCGGATCAGCTTTGACAGCTTTTTTAATATAGCTTTTGGCTTTGCTTTTATTATCAATCGCGCGACTAGCAATCGCCAGTTCATAGTTTAAAATGCCTGAGTTCGGATGTTCACGTATACCGCGTTGCCAATCTGCAATCGCTTCGGTCTTTGAATGTTTGCTTGCAGTAATTAATCCTTTAAGATAATAGGTTTCATCGTCATCATAGTGCTTCGCAATTGTGTGTTTCACCATACTCTCTGCACTGTCATAATGTCCAGCTGACATTTCACTGGTAATAATATGGTTATAAATATTCTTCTCTTGTATGGTATAGATTCGGATTTGAGCTGCTAAAAAGAGTACAAGTGTAATAATCAAGACAATCCAAAATCCGGTACGATTATGCTTAAAGTAATAACCCATTAGCGTGATTAAGATACCGCCAATTAAACCACCAAGATGTGCCACAATATTGATATTTGGAATAAATATTGAAACACCGATTAGTATAACTAATACAATGAGCAGTTGACCGATTAATTTACGATTAAACGTCTTACTTAAGTACATAAATGTAAAAATAGCACCAATTAGTCCAAATATCGCGCCACTCGCGCCAGCAGATACAGTATGCGTATTAAAAGATAATGACGCAAAGTTACCGAATAAACCAGCGAACAAGTAAATCACTAACATGCGCCAGTGGCCGACGATAGACTCAACAATTTTACCAAAGATGAATAAACTCAACATGTTCATGAGTAAATGTTCAAAGTTAAAGTGTAGAAACATCGAAGTGATCAGTCGATACCATTCACCATGAACAAAGTTAAAATGAACTAATCCACCCACATCTAAAAGTTTGAAGTCTGAAAATCGATCCAGAACTAAAAACATAATGAGCCAAATAAAGACGTTAATCGCAATTAAACTATACGTAATCGGCGCAAACTTCAACATATGTTTCTCAATAGGATTAATATTCAATGCTTGCTTACGATAATGGGACTTCGTCTTCTTGTCTTCGAAGCGGCTTGCCAAGCGTAATCCAAGACTAGAAGTGACTCGATTAACATCAGATTTCTCACGCAATATTTTAAAGCGATATTTATGGCTATGATGACTGTCTAAATCCTCATTTGCGAAACCTTTATCAGTAAGTATAAATACATTGTATTGTTTCGGTGTAAAGTTGAGAAACTGAGTAATATCTGAATGGTGCTCATCGATTCGTTCTTTAATAAAACGCACATCTTGTGTTGAACTTGCACCGTACTGAAAGATGGCTACCTTCTTCGTTTGATAATTAGCAAGCCAAATCTCGGTATGGTCTTTATTATCATGAACCAGATGATAGTTCTTATATTTGATCCATAAATAGATAAGTTTCCAATAGTTTCTTTCTATATTCATTTGTGCCTCCGCTTAAGTTGTAGTTTCAATCATTCGATCGACTGGTTGGTCATGACTTTCAGGTGTAAAGTCATGGCGTTGAATATCATAGATTAAACTTAATGTTGGAGGTTGATGATTGGTTAAGTATTTATCGAAGTAACCGCCTCCGTAGCCGATCCGATAACCATCGTCTTTAAACACTACTCCAGGGACAATCACTAAATCAAGCTGATTACATAAAGGTGTATCTTCTGTCACATGATTGATTCCTTTATCATCTGGGCCTATCGCATCCATGTGTGGGAGGTGTTTGAAATTCATTTCCTTGTGCGCATAGTCTGTTTCAGGAACGTACACTTCTTTACCTTGTTCAAGCATGCGTTCAATGATAGGTGTGGTGTTCACTTCATGTGGCATCGATAATACGATTCCTACTTTTTGCGCTTGTTGGAATTGTTCCGTTTCATAAAGTTGCTGAGCTAAGTCTTCATCAGCGCGTTGTTTGGTTTCTTTATCTAACGCTTTCATTTGTTGAAGCGTTTCCTTTCTTAACGACTTCTTAGACATGCTTACACCCTCTTTATATAAACTAAATATATTATAACGTTTCTCTGAGGCGATGTCATTTCAGGGCTGTCACCACGGTAGATAAAATTAGTTTAAGGACAAATTATGAAATTGAATATAGTTTTCTTGAACTGACTATAATTACAAGTGTTGAATTTATAATTAATTTAACGCACAAATTTGAGTAAAGTAAGCTTTATTTATTGGAAGGTTTGGATACTAGTGGGAACCAAGACGATGAAATCAAAACTTTCTGTGTATTTAAAAGTTTACCGTTAAATTATAAAGATTTGCCTCAATAATTCTCATTCAACAATTGCGCAAGGCTAGTCTGTAGTTAAGGTTACAGGGGCTACCTCAAACACGAATCAACTGTGCGGGGGCAAGACAACGAAATTAAATATTTCTGTCTTGCACCTAAAAAAGTACCAAGCTCCGAAGAACTTGGTACTCGAAAATTTCTTATTTAGTTTCACGGTGTAAAGTGTGTTTGTTATCACGTGAACAGAATTTTTTCATTTCAATACGTTCTGGGTTATTGCGCTTGTTTTTAGTAGAAATGTAGTTTCTGTCACCACATTCTGTGCAAGCTAATGTAATATCTACGCGCATGTTGTGTTCCTCCTTATCTCTTCATAATACGACTAATTTATGATACCACTTCAAAGAGAAAATGAAAAGTATTATTTAACATTCTACCCTTTTTTCAAGCCGTTTTTACTCTTCTCAAACCATTAGTCTTTATGATTTTTAAAATAATAATTAATGACATCGCGACCTAAGTCTCCACCGTTGAGCCATGGTTCAGGCACGGGTTGGTTCGTATACACAATACTGAACGCTAATTTCGGTTTATCAGCAGGTGCATAACCAATATATGTGGAGTTAACTCGAGGATGACCATCTTGGTAAACCTCTGCAGTACCTGTCTTACCTGCTGAAGTCACGTCAGTATTATGGAAACTTTGATAGCCTGTACCATCAATCTTGTTAAAGGTCATCTTGAAGCCTTCTTGAACTTGGCTAAGTTCATCTGAAGTATTATTGATACGGTTTAAGACGTTACCTTTAATCTTATGTTTCAATGGTCCGACTTCATCTTTGTTTGTTGCATCTCTCACTTCTAAACCAATATGAGGTTGAACACGGTAACCATCATTAGCAATGGTTGAAACATATTGAGAAAGCTGCATTGGTGTATACGTATCATACTGACCGATCGCAAGATCTAAATAGTTACCTGAGTTCGTATTTAACGGTTCTATTTGACCACTTGTTTCGTTTGGTAAATCAATACCTGTCTTAACCCCTAGACCTACTTGGTTAAGTCCTTTACGTAATTTTTGACCGGCCTCTGTAATGTTATTAGGTAGAGACATATTAGGTGTGTATGGATCACCTGCAAGTTTCAACGCTGTCTTGAACATATATACGTTGGATGAATGCATGAGCGCTTCTTTATCATCAATATCCTTGCGACCGTGTTGGTTGAAGTATGAGTGCTTCGTTAAGCCGCCATTGAATTTCAATGGTTCGTCAATCATGTGCTCACCGACCTTAATGGCATTATTTTGATAGCCAGCAAGTAACGTGCCACCTTTGACTGAAGAACCTACAGCATATTGGCTCGTAAAGTTACCGATATCGTAATCTGTGAGACTACCATCTTTATCAATTTGTTTACCTGCCATCGCAAGAATATCTCCATTTTTAGGATCTTGTACGACAATCATCGCTTTATCCATATCTTTGGCACCTTCGCCACGGAGTTTCTTAATTTGTTTCTCAAGATATTCTTCTGTCTTTTTCTGTAAGTCTATGTCGATACTCAAGACGAGATCATCACCGCGTGAACCAGGGTTGACGACTTTAGAGTCTTTGACTTCACCTGATTTGTCAGTCGTGTATTTCATCTCTTTCTTCTTACCTTTCAACACATCTTCGTATTGATATTCAAGGTAAGATTTGCCGACGCGGTCATTACGTGAATAGCCTTTGGACAAGTATTTATCCGTTAGCTCTTTCGGTATACCTTCTTCAGGTGTTGAGACATCACCAAAGACCCCTCTTAACGTTTTGCCGTAAGGATATTTACGATCCCAATCCATGGTTGTATTTACACCTGGTAAGTCGGAAAGTTTTTGAGAAACTGCAGCGTATTCTTTATCAGAAACGTCATCATTCTTGATGGTTTGTGGGTTTAATGTGGAACCAGCCATCATTTCTCGATAAATTGCGAGTACTTGTAAATCTTTCTTAGATAAACTATCAAGCTCTTTCTTTCCGATCTTATTGTGTTGTGCTTTGTCGAACTGATCTTGAGAAATACTGCCATCGTTGAGTAAATTCTCTTCACGTTTCATCATGGATTGCGCTTTTTCTGGGTGGAGTTGAATCCAGAAATCTTGTTTATCTCTTTTAGTAATCTTATCTGTTTTCATATCGATGAGAGAAGATAATTTTTTAGCTGTCTTAAGAATTTCTCCTTGTGATGTCTTCTTACCTCTCGTATATGTAATAGCTTTTTTCGAAGCATTATCTACTAATACATTACCGTTACGATCGAGAATTCTTCCTCGAGGCACGGACTCATTTACTGTTATGTTTTCGCTATCTTTGATTTGTTCTTTATAGTGAGAACCTTGTGCGATTTGTAAGTAACCCAATCGCAGTACGATGATGGCAAAAATAAATACAATCACACCAAAGATAAAACGAATACGTTTATTCATGGTGTTTCTTATTTTTTCATCATTTGATCTTTCCTTTAATCTTTTTAACAACGCAACCTACCTCTATTCAATCGTTCTCTCTTAAAAGCATAAATGATTACGAAAGATTTTTCTATCATTTTAGTCAAATTAACTTGAGAAGATTTAACGTAGGGATTTGTGTTAGAAAGCACAGCTAACATAAATAAGGCTGCCGACGAGATATTCTCATCGACAGCCTCATACTCCCTAATAGTTAAACTTTAGAGTGATGACGATTATTTAGCAGCGTTGTATAATTCGTCAACTTTTTCCCAGTTAACTACGTTCCAGAATTGTTTGATATATTCTGGGCGTGCGTTTTGATATTTAAGGTAGTAAGCGTGTTCCCAAACGTCGATACCTAAGATAGGTGTTTTACCTTCTGTAATTGGGTTGTCTTGGTTTGGAGTTGAAGTGATTTCTAATTTACCGTTATTCACTACTAACCAAGCCCAGCCAGAACCGAAACGTCCAGCAGCTGCATCAGCAAACTCTTCTTTGAATTTGTCTAATGAACCCCATTGTTTTTTGATTTCATCAATTACAGTACCTTCTTCTTTAGAATTAGGAGTCATCATTTCCCAGAATAATGAGTGGTTTAAGTGTCCACCACCATTGTTACGTACTGCAGTTTGAATATCGCTTGGTACGCTGTCAAGGTTAGCTACGATTTCTTCGATTGATTTAGATTCTAAATCAGTACCTTCGATAGCTGAATTTAATTTAGTAACATAAGTGTTGTGGTGTTTATCATGATGGATAGTCATTGTTTCTTTATCGATATAAGGTTCTAACGCATCATAGTCGTAAGGTAATTTTGGTAATTCAAAAGCCATAAATAATCATCCTCCTAAGTTTTCTTCACCTTTAGAATAACAATAAAGCCAGATAACGACAAAGTTTCTGCTTGATACATCATACTCAGTCGCTCGTTGTCTCTTTGTTATCTTTACAGTCATATTATATCTCATATGACAACTTTTTAAACATTTCCTGATTATAAATCGACCATTCTACTCAGAATTCAGACTAATGGCCTACCCTAGAATTTACATTTGATGTAGGAATACATGATAGGACGTAAATACGTCGTTTTTGCCCATTAAAAATCTCAGCCCAACAGAAAGTGTCGAGCTGAGATTACAAATATCTAGATATTAATGTGCTTTCTGGCAAGCTTCACAAATACCGTAAACTTCAAGTTTGTGTTGATGAATCGCAACACCTGGTAAATAGGATTTGATGTTGTCGATTGGACAATAATCAATCACTTTCGTATCACCACAAGATTCGCAGATAAAGTGATGGTGGTGATGATCTGTACAAGCAATTCTAAACTTCATTTCTCCATCTAATTCTGTGCTTTCGATAATACCTAACTCTTTAAACAAATGTAAGTTACGATAAATCGTATCGAAAGAGATACCTGGATAGTTATGTTCGAGTTCTGCTTGAACGTGTTTTGCATTGATATATTTATCTTCATTAACGAACAGCTGAATCATATCGCGTCTTTTATCTGTATACTTATGACCCTTGTTTTTTAAAATTTTAATCGCATTATCTGTCTTCATGTGTTTTCACTCCTTTTACACTATGAGATCTCACTTTCTGTATCAACATAACGAGTGCGAGACCCAGAACGAGTAAGATAACAATGACTCCACCTGGTGAGAGGTTTAGGTAGAAGGCAAGTACGAGACCTGCAATGACTGCTATCTCACCGATAACAATACTGAGCAAGATAAGTTGTTTAAAGGCTTTCGTCAATCTGAGAGAAATAGCTACGGGCAGTGTGATAAGCGCGCTGACAAGCAAGATACCCACGACGCGCATTGAAGCTGAAATAACCATAGCTACAATAACGATAAAGAGGAATTGTATCCACTTTGGTATGCCGATTACAGCACTATACTCTTCGTCGAATGAGAGTAAAAATAATTCTTTGTAAAGTGACAGGATAAAAATAACCACTATCAATGTGATGATCAAGATCGTAATCGTGTCACTTAAAGTGACTGCACTGATTGATCCGAAAAGTAAGCCAATTATCTCTTGATTAAAACCATCAGCGAGTGAGATAAAGATCGCACTCAATGCAATCCCTGCACTCATAATAATGGGAATCGCAATTTCTTGATAATTGTTGTAGGACGTCCGAAGTTTCTCAATAAGTAAAGCACCTACCACAGCATACAGAATACCGAACCACATTGGGTTAATAAAAGCAACTGCAGGGACGACTGTAATAAGGAACATGCCGAATGAAATTCCACCGAGCGTGACGTGGCTGAGTGCGTCGGCAATTAAAGATAAACGGCGGACCACGATAAAGGCGCCGATGAGTGGCGCGACGAAACCGATGAGCAGACCACTGATAAGCGAGTAGCGGACGAAATCGAAATTGAGTAATGCATCAATCATGAGTTACAACACTCCCTCTCATGCTGGTGATCTACAAAGCGTACAGGATGACCGTATATCTTAGATATTTCTACTTCATCTAAAGATTTGAAGTCTTCAGTTGAACCATGGAAGTGTAAGTGTTTATTGAGACATGCCACTTCTGTCGCTGTATCCGCTACTACTCCAATATCGTGGGTTACAAGTATGATCGTCACACCTTCATGCTTTAGACGCTCTAATGTTTGATAGAATTCGTTCACGTGTTTCGCATCAATACCATTCGTTGGCTCATCGAGAATTAAGACGGTCGGGTTACTGATTAAAGCTCGAGCGATGAGTACACGTTGCTGCTGGCCACCTGAGAGCTCGGCGATATTTTTATTGATGAGATGTTCAATGTTTAGCCGTTCCAAGACATTGTGCACTTGTGCGACATCTTTTTTATTAAACCATTGAAAGAGCCTCTTTTTCTTCGTCAGGCCGCTCAGTACAACTTCTTTGACGCTTGCTGGAAAGCCTGAATTAAATGAGCGCGCTTTTTGAGAAACATAGCTCACTTGGGGCGCTTGTTGTGACTTTTTGTAGACTTTGCCGTCAATCAGGATTTGACCTTGTTGTAGCGGTAATAACCCTAACATAATCTTAAGTAAGGTTGACTTACCTGCTCCATTAGGTCCTACAATAGCCAGAAATTCGCCTCGGTTGATTTTAATATTAATATTCTCAAGCACTTGCTTTCTGTCGAAATAATAATCTATATTTTTAAGTTCGAAGACTGGTGTCGTCATGATTTCACCTCGTAATTACTATACAATCTCTCGCTAGACTTGTAAATAGTAATGTTTTCGACTTGTTTAACTTTTGAAAAATAAGAAAAAACCGTTCGGATACGTCGAAAAATAAAACTACATGATAACCATAAGTGCGAAGAAATTAAATGGAGCTGAAATAAAAAAGTGGCTGTCCATTTCGTATTGGGCATTCCAATTATATTTACGCTTTCTATCATTAATGAACAGCCATCATCCGCGAAGTGTCACCCAATTAATGACCTTCGTTAATAATCTTATCTTTCATATCTGGGTCAAATTGTTGATTACGCAACATTTGAATTTCACGTTCGAATGGATTCTTTTTACTCTTCTTATCTAAACCTACAAAAGGTGTCTCAAGAATCTTAGGAATGTCTTTAAATGCATCATGATGAACGACATAGTTAAGTGCGTCGAAACCGATGTGACCGAAACCGATGTTCTCGTGTCGGTCTTTATGTGCGCCACATTCGTTCTTACTATCGTTGACATGGACAACTTTAATGCGATCTAAACCGATGATTTGATCAAATTCATTTAAGACACCATCAAAGTCATTCTTCACATCATAACCCGCGTCATGTGTATGACACGTGTCAAAGCACACAGAAAGTCTTTCGTTGTGTTCAACACCGTCGATGATACGCGCTAGTTCTTCGAAATTACGTCCAACTTCAGAGCCCTTGCCTGCCATCGTTTCAAGTGCGATACGGACATCGTTATCATGTGTTAAGACTTCGTTAAGACCTTCGATTATCTTTTTGATCCCTGCATCTGCACCGGCACCGACATGTGAGCCAGGATGTAAGACGATATCTTTCGCACCAATTGCTTGGGTACGTTCAATTTCGCTTTGTAGGAACTCCACACCCAAGTCAAATACGTGAGGTTTTTGAGTATTAGCGATATTGATAATATAGGGAGCGTGAACGACGATATTTGATAAGCCATATTCTTTCATAGCTTCATGGCCTTTTTCGATATTCAAATCTTCGATCGCTTTACGGCGTGTATTCTGAGGAGCACCGGTATAGATCATAAATGTTGTTTCGCCATATTCATGTGCTTGTTCGGCTGCTCCTTGTAACATTTTCTTACCGCTCATTGAGACATGTGAGCCTAATAACATGTGATTCACCTATCCTTTATTTCTTTTTCTTATTTATACGTCGCTGTTTCTTACTATACTGTTTACGTTCCTGACGCTTCAATTCTTCCAGTTCTTTTTTGAACTTTTTCTTATAACCCGGTTTTACTTTTTTCTTATTATTGCGTTTAACTTTATGTTTCACTTTTTGAGTGAGGTGGTCGTCTTGTTTCTTACGTGTATGACGTTTGTTATGCGCCTTAATTTCTTTAAGTTCTCCATTTTTTACATCCACATTGGTAAAATGGTAACCTTTCTCTTCAATTAACGTGACGTTTTCTTCTTCATCTGGACTATAAAGCGTAATCGCTATACCCTTATATTGACCGCGTCCTGTACGACCGACACGATGTGTAAAGAAGTCGAGCTCATGTGGTACATCAAAGTTGATAACATGGCTGACACCTTCAATATCGATCCCTCGTGATGCCAAGTCACTCGCAATTACGTATTGATAGTCTAGGTTACGAATACGTTTCATTTGTTGTTTACGTTCACGCGGCGTTAAGCCACCGTGAATCATACCCACTTTGATCCCTTCATTCGTTAATTCCTCAGCTAAATCATCGGCATTTTCTCTACTGTTACAGAAAATGATACAGAGATAAGGGTTAAGAATATCAATTAATTTTAATGTTTTCGCAACTTTACTATCGCCTTTAGTTGGGATTAAATAGAAGTCAATATTCTTCTTATTCTGCGATTTATTGTTGATTTCGACATAATCCGGATTCTCAAGATATTTATTTAAGAATGGGTGTAATGATTTAGGAATCGTAGCACTAAATACTGCAATATGTGCTTCTGAACTCAACCGTGCTGCCACGTGATCAACATCTTCTATAAGGCCTAAGTCAATCATAAGATCCGCCTCGTCGATAACGAGATATGAAGCTAAATGGACATGTAGCTCTCCGTTACGAGCTAAATCATTGATACGTGTGGGTGTACCAATCACGAGTTGAGGTTGCTGTTTCGCGCGCTGTCTATCACGTTCAATATCTGTTCCACCGATGAATAGCTTGACACTTACATCTTTTTTGAAACGCGCGAGTTGTTGTGCCACATCAAAGAGTTGTTGTGCGAGTTCACGCGTAGGTGCCACGACGATAGATTGAGGTTCTTGAACTTCTGGGTCAATGAGTTGCATTAAAGGTAACAAGAATGCATGAGACTTCCCAGTTCCTGTTTGAGATTGACCAATAAGGTTAGTTTGTTTGATGATCTTTGGTATGACGCGATTTTGAATTTGCGTAGGCTTGTCAAAATTAAGGTCTTTAACTGCATCGATTAAAGATGAGTCAAGATTAAAATGTTCAAATGGATGTTTGCTCATCTTTTTCACTCCTTTGTCTTGATAGTTCAGTTTTTGTAGTTAGTTATATTCATTAAGGATGGGTGTGTTTCAAGGTTCTTTTTGATTCATTATTTTAGCAGAGTTCAATGTGACTCATTTTACCCGCTTAATAATAACTGTAAGGGTCCGTATTGTGTTCACTCGCTTTAACTGGGATTTCTAATTGATGATTGTACCAACTATTTATAAGGTTAACGAGCCCTTCTTTCATAACGTACTCACTATAATGATTAATGTCTAGCATATTTATGCCAGCAATCTTCGCATCTAACGCTTCGTGATGTTTAATATCACCCGTAATGAAAATATCAGCACCAAGGTTATGCGCAAGTGTTTCGAAACCTACACCTGCACCACCGATAATGGCTACAGTTTCAATCTTAGAATGTTCATCACCGATAAATCTCACACTTGGCATGTCAAGTTGTGATTTAACCTGCTTAACAAACGTTGGGACGTCCATAGATTGATTGAGTTGACCGATAACGCCCAAACCACGTTCGCTAAATTTCGTCATATGCATGATATCGTAGACTGGTGTTTCATAAGGATGATATTTCTCAATAGCTCGTTGCGCGAGTTGACGTTGATGCGGTGCGATCATAAATTCTACTTTCACCTCATCAACGTGTTCTATTTCGCCTACTTCGCCTAGTGTCGGATTTGCATCACCCACCGGTTTAAACTGACCTTTGCCTTGTGATTGGAAGTAACAAGCTTCATAATTGCCTTCTTGAGCTAAACCGTGACGGCTTAACTGGTCCTTAAATGTTTCTACGTCTGTTTCAGGAATGAATACTTGAACTTTATCATATTCAAACGTTTGTGGATTAAGAATTTCAACGTCACTGAGCTGTATACGGTCAGCAAGCATCGCATTGACACCTTGAGGATAAACGTCGAGATTCGTATGTAACGCAATGAGATTGATATCGTGTTGGATGAGCTTACGGATAATTGCACCATAACCTTCTTGTTGGACGATATTTTGAACACCTTTAAAAATTAAGGGATGATGACTAATAATTGTGTTATATCCGAGTTCAATAGCTTCGTCTACTACCACTTCTGTGCAGTCGAGTGCTGTAAGAATACCTGTTACGTCACTTTCTTCGTCGCCAATGAGTAATCCTACATTATCCCATGATTCAGCTGTCTTAAATGGCACATGCTCATTTAACGTTGTGAGTAATTGTTTTAACTTCATATCTTTAACACCTCATTTATCATTTCGATTTCAGCATTGATCTCCTCTAAACGTTGTTGATGTTTGATCGTATCTAATTGCGCTTTTATTTTTTCAAGTGCATCCACTTCACGTTGCCATTTTTCTATAAATTGGGCATTTTTGTGACGCAGTAATATAGGACCAAATTTTAATTCTTGCTTATTTAATGGCCGAGAATTGGATTGATAATCTGCAACGAGAAGTTCATAAATATGGCCTTTTTCTTTAAAAATCAATTCTTGTTTGATCTCGAAATCTAAGCGTTCTAAAGTTCGGCGCAAAGCTTCAGTTTGTACATTACTTTGTAGTACTAGGCGTGTGTGGGGTTTCAGCTTACTAGCCCCTTGTTGCAGAATTTGTGCAATGAGAGGGCCTCCCATACCACAAATAGTAATGGTATCTACATGATCAGAATCAGTGAGAATCGAGAGTCCATCTCCTAGGCGTACATCAATTTGACTGTCGTACCCATAGGATCGAACATTTTTAATAGAAGCTTGGTATGGACCTTGAATCACTTCACCTGCTATCGCTGTGCGAATTAAATGATGTTCTAAAGCATAAATAGGTAAATATGCATGGTCAGAACCAATATCTGCTAAACAGTCGCCTTGAATATATTCACTTACATATGTCAGTCGTTGATTAAGTTGTAGCATGCAGGATCTCCTTAATACGTAAAATAAAGGGATGAGACTAAATCCAAATTTACAAAAGGATAAGTAGTCACACCCCAATGAACAATTAATCCATAAAGTCTTTGAGTCGTTTGCTACGACTTGGATGTCTCAGTTTTCTCAATGCTTTCGCTTCGATTTGACGAATACGTTCGCGTGTTACACCAAACACCTTACCAACCTCTTCAAGTGTACGTGTACGACCATCGTCAAGGCCGAAACGTAAACGTAAGACATTCTCTTCTCTATCAGTAAGCGTGTCGAGTACATCTTCAAGTTGCTCTTTCAATAACTCGTATGCCGCGTGATCTGAAGGACTTTGTGCTTCTTGGTCTTCGATAAAGTCACCAAGATGACTGTCGTCTTCTTCACCGATTGGTGTTTCAAGAGATACAGGTTCTTGAGCAATCTTCAAGATTTCTCTGACCTTTTCAGGTGGTAAATCCATTTCTTCACCGATTTCTTCAGGTGCTGGATCACGACCTAAATCTTGTAAGAGTTGTCTTTGAACACGGATGAGTTTATTGATAGTTTCAACCATATGCACGGGGATACGAATCGTACGTGCTTGGTCAGCGATCGCACGTGTAATGGCTTGACGAATCCACCATGTCGCATATGTGGAGAATTTAAATCCTTTACTAAAGTCGAATTTCTCAACGGCTTTGATGAGACCCATATTCCCTTCTTGAATAAGGTCTAAGAACAACATGCCACGCCCAACGTAACGTTTAGCGATACTTACTACGAGACGCAAGTTAGCTTCTGCCAAGCGAGATTTAGCTACCTCATCGCCTTGTTCAATACGTTTAGCGAGTTCTATTTCTTCTTGCGCGCTGAGTAAATCCACACGTCCAATTTCCTTTAAGTACATGCGCACTGGGTCATTTATCTTTACACCTGGAGGCGCGCTTAAATCGTTAGGATTTAATTTATCATCCGTATCAGAATTGTCCTTTTCATTAACAAGATTGATATCATTATCGTTAAGTTGATCAAAGAAATCATCCATTTGGTCGCTATCCATCTCGAAATTCTGTAATTTCTCAGCTATTTCTTCATGGCTTAAGTGACCTTCTTTTTTCCCTTTTTCTAATAATTGTTTTTTTACATCCTCTAGCGTAAGAGATGGATCAATCGTTTGTTTCTTTATTTTCACTTCATTACCAGACATCAAAAAGGCCTCCCGATTATAAAGTCAACATAGTATAATAATGAGAACAAATTACACTATAATAATTCACAAAATCGCCTTGTGTTAAACATTCAGTAACCCTATTATTATACTAAATAAGTGATATATTTGTATACTATGTCTTCGTATTTTTATTAAAATTAACGATTTTCTCTAAGTAATATTTTTGAAGTTCAACATCACCTAATCGTAAAGCTTCATTTAAACGACGATTGAGAGATTCTTTACTTTCTTCATCGCGATTCTCCAGAATGATTGCGATATAATCATCAAGTTCATGATCATAAGGTTCATCGTTCAATAAGAAGTTGTCCAATGCGATGAAAGCTTCCTTCATCTCGTCTGAGTCCACATATTGAATCACATCACTGAGTGTATAGGTTTCATTCTCTGAATAAAAGTCGCGTAAAGTATTAAATATACGCCTAAAATAAGAATTTGTAAAATCATCTGCTTCAATCTGTCTATGATAATTAAGGAAACGGTCTTTATCATAAACAAAGTGTTTCAAGAGACAGACTTCCGCTTTCTCATTACGAGAAAGTTGCCTAAATTGTGGTATGTCCGGCGCTGCAGATGGTGGCTCAGGTGTTTGATGTGAGTAATGCCCCACTGATTGACTGAGACTATTAAAGCTAACTTTAAACAAATCCGCAACTTCTTGCAATACTTTTTTGCGTAAAATTGAAGAATTCATATATGAAATATCTTGAGTAATTTCTTTTAAATATTTCTCATACGCTAAATCATTATTTTGAATTTCATCTTGATGTAAGTGAATCTTGAAATTGATAAACGTTTTCTTTTCGTGTGTCACGAAATGATTGAACGCATCTTCACCATGTTTGACTAAATATTCATCGGGGTCCATGCCAGATGGAAGCTGAATGACGAAGACGTTAAATCCTTGTTGCAACAGTTGTTGACCTGTTTTGAGTGTAGCATTCTGTCCTGCACTATCGCCATCAAACATGAGGGTTATATTATTCGTTAATTTTTTGACCACAGTGATATGTTCTTGCGAAAGTTGTGTCCCCATTGTGGCCACGACCTGATGAAGACCAGCTTGATCGGATTTAATAACGTCCATGAAACCTTCAAGCAGCATGATTTCATCAATTTTTCTAATAGAACGTCGTGCTTTATCAAGATTATAGAGCAAGCGACGTTTTTGGAAGATGGGTGTCTCTGGGCTATTGAGATATTTCGGCTCTTGATCAGTGTACGTTCTTCCTGAATAGCCTACCGTGCGACCTTGCGCATTCTGCAAAGGAAACATGATACGGTCGCGAAATCGGTCGTAGTAGCTAAAGTTCTCTTCATTTCTCGATAACAGACCTGCCTCATACGCGAGTTCGATGTCATAACCTTTTTTCTCCAGGAAATCATGACAGAAAGTCGCATTATCGGGAGCATAACCAATCTTACGTTTCTCTATCATTTCATCGCTAAAGCCACGTTCTTTCAAATAATTGAGCGCTGCTTCCCCTTCAACTGTCTTCACTAGGGCATAATGATAGTACGCTTGCATCAGTTCATGCATTTCTATCATCTGTAAATCTTCAGAGGCGATTTGGTGTGTACCATCCTCTTGGCTATAGTTTGGCACATCTACTTGAATATTGACTCTGTCGCCAAGTTCTTTCACAGCTTCGGTAAAAGGAATATCTTTAATTTCTTGAATAAATTGGAAGACATTCCCACCTTTTTTACAACCGAAACAGTGACAAATCTGTTTGTCCTCTGACACGGTAAATGATGGTGTCTTTTCATCATGAAAAGGACACAACCCAATGTAATTGCGTCCCCTCTTCTCTAATTTGACATATTCACTGACAACATCGAGTATATCCGTCTTATCTTTAATTTCATTGATTGTCGATTGGTCAATTCGCACTAGTCATCACCTAACTACTTTAAGTATTAGCTATCTTTCTTTAGTTCGTTGAAATCATTCTGGTCGATAATATTCATAATATCATTCGCTGTTTCTTCAATAGCTTTATCCGAAACGTCAATCACCGTGCAACCTATACGATCTACGAGTTCATGGAAATATTCAAGTTCTTCTTGAATGCGTTTCTCAGTTGCATATCGCGCTTTATCTCCTAATCCGAGTTGCTTAAGTCGTTCTTTACGAATCTTATTGAGTTTCTGCTCACTAATTTTTAGCGCTATGATCTTCTTAGGGTCAACCTCAAACAAATTATCTGGAGGGGTAACTTCTGGAACGACAGGAATGTTAAGTACTTTATAGCTTTTATGTGCCAAGTACTGTGATAAAGGTGTTTTTGAAGTTCTAGAAATTCCTAGCAGAATGATATCTGCTTTTGAAATACCTTTGGGATCTTTCCCGTCGTCATATTTTACCGCAAACTCTATCGCTTCTATTTTATTAAAATAAGCTTCGTCTAGTCGGTGGACAAGTCCAGGCTCATAATACGGTTCCTCTTCAATTTCGTCTCTTAAAATATTCATCAAAGGTCCCATGATATCTACAGATTTCACAGTACTCTCCTGTAACTTCGACTCCATATAAGCACGTATTTCGGGCTTAACTAACGTGTAAACTACGATAGAATTTGTGTCTTCTGCGACTTGTACTACCTCATCAACGTTCTCAAATGATTCAACGTAAGGATAGCGTGCAGTTTCCTGATCGCATTGATCGGGTGTGAATTGTGATAAACCTGCTCTAGCGACTAAATCAGCTGTTTCACCAACTGAATCTGACGCGACTATTATATTAACTTTCTTCATCGTGATCAGACCGCCTATTCTTTAAATAATGAAACAAATAATTTAGTGATTGTCGTCTTAGATATGCGTCCTTTAATTTCTAAATTACCGTTCTCTTTCTGTTGTACGATGGGTAAAGAATCTATTTCTTTCTCAATCATTAATTGCGCTGCATAGATAACTTTGTCATTCATGGAAATATAACTTAGGTTAGGCATGCGCGTCATTATAATATCTACTGGCGTAGTATGGATATCTTCGCCCATCATTGAAGCGCGGAGTAAATCTTTACGCGAGCAGACACCTACGAAATCACCCTTGTCATTGATGATAAAAAGTGTGCTTACATCTTCCATGAAAATCGTACAAATCGCATCATAGATTGACATTCCGTTTTTTATAATAATTGGATGAGAAGCGTATTCTCGAACATGATATTTTTTCAATTCATCAGCGATAATCTTATTCTGTGATTTATTAGTGTAATAGTAGCCTACTCGAGGTCTCGCTTCAAGAATCCCCGACATCGTTAAGATAGCGAGATCAGGTCGTAGTGTTGCACGTGTGAGATCGAGTCGGTCAGCGATATGTTCACCCGTAATTGGACCGTTATGTTTCACGATATCAATAATCTGTTGTTGACGTTTATTAAGTTCGATAGCGCTTCACCCCTTTTTACCTATACAGATATTAATTATACATTGAAATGATATTTGCCACAAATACAGATATTTACTTGCTATTATACAAGGTATCAATTAGAATAAGTTGTACAGCGAGTTAAGGATAGTGTAAGCTTAACGACTTAAATTGGCACACAATTATATACCTCTAAAGCGAGTGTCTACACTAATTTGGGTGGAACCGCGGGTTAATTTCAATTTTAATGCTAATAGTGATAGTTAATCAGCGCTTACGTCATACATATAATGCGTATACAAAGCGGATTAACATATACATGAAATCAGAAATCAAACTCGTCCCAAGGCAAGGTCAAATGTTTACTTTGTCTTGGGACGTTTTTATGTAAAAAAGGAGTGTTTGTACAATGGCAAAAGACATGGAAAGTGTCGTTCATTTAGCAAAACATAGAGGGTTCGTCTTCCCTGGTAGTGACATCTACGGTGGTTTATCTAACACATGGGATTACGGTCCACTCGGTGTTGAATTAAAGAATAATATCAAAAAAGCTTGGTGGCAAAAATTTATCACGCAATCACCATACAACGTTGGTTTAGACGCAGCAATCTTAATGAATCCTAAGACTTGGGAGGCGTCTGGTCACCTTGGTAACTTCAATGACCCAATGATTGATAACAAAGATAGTAAAATTCGCTACCGTGCTGATAAATTAATTGAAGAATATATGCAAAATGAAAAAGGTGACGAAAACTTCGTTGCAGATGGCTTAAGCTTTGATGAAATGAAGCGCATTATCGACGAAGAAGGCATCGTTTGTCCCGTGAGTGGCACAGCTAACTGGACTGATATTCGTCAATTTAACTTAATGTTCAAGACATTCCAAGGTGTAACGGAAGATTCTACTAGTGAACTCTTCTTACGTCCTGAAACTGCACAAGGTATCTTCGTTAACTATAAGAACGTGCAACGTACGATGCGTAAGAAATTACCATTTGGTATTGGTCAAATTGGTAAATCGTTCCGTAACGAAATCACACCTGGTAACTTCATCTTCAGAACACGTGAATTCGAACAAATGGAACTTGAATTCTTCTGTAAACCTGGTGAAGAAATTGAATGGCAAAGTTACTGGAAGACCTTTGCGAGCGAATGGTTAAAAGATCTTGGTCTTCAAGAAGCCAATACACGTTTACGTGATCACGATGCAGATGAATTATCTCACTACTCTAATGCAACAACTGATATCGAATATCGTTTCCCATTCGGCTGGGGAGAACTTTGGGGTATCGCAAGTCGTACAGACTATGACTTGAAGCAACACGCAGAGCATTCAGGTGAAGATTTCCGTTACCACGATCAAGAAACAAATGAGAAATATTTACCATACTGTATCGAACCTTCATTAGGTGCTGATCGTGTAACACTCGCATTCTTATGTGATGCATATGACGAAGAAGGTGTTGAAGGCAGTAAAGATGCACGTACAGTGCTTCACTTCCACCCTGCCCTTGCACCATACAAAGCAGCCGTTCTACCATTAAGCAAGAAATTATCAGGGGAAGCGATTAAGATCTTCGAACAATTAAGTCCGAAATTCTCTATCGACTTCGACGAATCTCAATCTATTGGTAAACGTTACCGTCGTCAAGACGAAATTGGTACGCCATACTGTATTACGTTCGACTTCGATTCATTAGAAGACAATCAAGTTACTGTGCGTGACCGTGATTCAATGGAACAAATCCGTATGCCAATTTCTGAGTTAGATGATTTCTTAGCTGAAAAAATTAAATACTAATTTTGAGTTTTAAGTTATAGAAAAATGCCCGTAGATGGATGTGATGATCCATTTACGGGCTTGATTTATGACTTATCTGATGAAAAATTAGTTTTAGAAACAATATATAAGAAGCGGGATAAAGAAAAATGACATACACTCTCCCGCTCCTACAACTTAATACCGAGTTTACTTTGAATCAGTTTCTAAACGACGAAGTTGATTAATTAATTTCTGACTTTTAAAAAACATACCTGCATATTCGCGATAAAGCATAATCACTAACTCGGACATCTCATCTACAATTGCTTGGTGAATACTGAGTCCACTCATCTTATCGATAGGAAGTGATTGTAGCATATAAAGTAAATACAGTGTCTTGTTGGATAATCGTAGTGCGTGCGGATCTTCCGACAGTGCTTGTTGTGAAATAGCACCATCAAACTTGAAACTATATCCCACAAGATCAGCTTGAGTGGTTGAGCCAGTAACAGTGCAATGGTCAAATATTGCGTTGAAACCGAAACGTGGCATACATTTTAACAAGATGACAACGGACATCAATTGTGCAGATACACCTTCGCGCATCTTCTCTAAAGCGAAAGAGAGAAGTTTGTAACTATATTCAGACACTTCCTCGTCCTCTAACGAACGGTCAATCGTCTCTACACACAGTGAAGCATAGCTACTTTCATAAATATCGAGTCGGAGATTGTAGTTCTGCTCAATCACATCGACAGAATTTAAAGTTCCCATGCCTTTCCAACGAGAAAAGATAAAGAGACCATAAACGAAGCGTTGTGTATTCGCTTGTAAACCACTCTTATTCTTTTTCGCACGTCTAGCCATTAAAGGAACTTTCGCACCATGTTCGTTAAGAATAGTGATAATCTTATCGGATTCCCCATAATCAATCGCTTTGATAATTATACCTTTTTGTTTGACTAACATGACAAACACCGACTCTCATTCATATTAATCTTGATCTTCAATGTAACCCATTTGACGAATGAAATTCACTTTGTTTCTCCAATCTTTTTGAACTTTAACCCACAGTTCAAGATAGACTTTAGAGCCGAGCAAATGCTCGATATCGAGTCGCGCACGTTTCCCTACTTCTTTTAATTTTTTACCGCCTTTACCGATAACGATACCTTTTTGTGAATTACGTTCGACGAAGATGGTTGCTTCAATACGTACGCGAGATTCACTTTCTTTAATCATGCGATCAACGTTGACCCCGATAGAGTGAGGGATTTCTTCACTCGTTAAATGCAAGATTTTTTCACGAATCAGTTCACTGACCACAAACTGTTCTGGATGGTCTGAAATTTGATCGTCTGGATAGTATTTCGGCCCTTCTGGTAAATAAGACTTCAATACTTCGATAAAGTGATCGACGTTGTGCCCTTCAAGTGCAGATATTGGCACAATTTCGGTAAAGTCCATGTAGGTTTGATATTGCTCAATCTTAGGCATCAAATCATCTGGGTGGACGAGATCAATCTTATTTAAGACAAGAAAAACAGGTGTGTCGACATGTTTCAACATCTCCATAATATACTCGTCACCACGGCCAATTTCTTCATTAATGTTCACCATAAACATGATAGCGTCAATTTCAGCCAATGTATTTCGCGCGACACGCATCATGTAGTCGCCTAATTTATGTTTTGGTTTGTGAATTCCAGGTGTGTCTAAAAAGATGATTTGAGCATCTTCTTGCGTCATCACACCTTGAATTTTATTGCGAGTTGTTTGTGGTTTGTCAGACATAATTGCAATTTTATGCCCAATTACACGGTTGACGAACGTAGATTTACCTACATTCGGTCTGCCGATGATAGATACGAATCCTGATTTGTGTTCTGACATTCAGTTAACCTTCCTTTGTTAATTTATCTTTTACAAATAGCTCATGCTTCTGACTAAAGTTGTTGAATCACTTATAAAATGTACGGAATGAAGATAATTAACCCAATAATGGCTGCAATAATACTAACAATAAGTACGCTCGTCGCAGCAATATCTTTCGCATGTTTAGCGAAGAGATGGTATTCATCGGTTGCCAAATCCACGACATACTCGACAGCAGTATTGATCGCTTCAAAAGCCATGACTAACCCTATTGCTAAGATGAGAAATAGCCATTCGGTTTGTGTGATGTGAACAACGAACCCAAAGAATATAACGATGAGTCCAAAGATACAATGTAATAGAAATTTGAAATCTTTCTTAATCAGGGCGATGAAACCTTGATAAGCATATTTAAAGCGCTGCATAGCCTCAGTCCCTTGTCAGACCATAGTCATCCAGTATGTCTTTCTGACGTCCGAACATCACTTTCTCTTCGTCTTCAGTCATGTGGTCATAACCTAACAGATGGAGGAAACCATGCAACGCGAGAAAGCCTAATTCACGTTCAAATGAATGACCGTATGCTTCGGCTTGTTCCTCTGCGACGTCAGTACAAATGATGATGTCTCCTAGCACACGTGGTAAATCTGCTCCCATGATGTGAGGATCCTCTTCTTCAAACGCGAAAGAAATCACGTCTGTCGGTTTATCTTTATCTCTATAGGTTTGATTAATCTCATGAATTTCTGCTTTATCTGCAAAGGTTACAGAGAGTTCAGCATCTTCGTTAATCTCTTCTTTATCTTTAGCGAATTGGAGTAAGTCGTCAATCTGTTGAATCCATTCAGATTTCACACTATTCGTATGATCGCTATAATCTATAGTAAACATTTACTCATTCCCTTCGTATCGATCGATGATGCGGCTGACTAGTGGATGACGTACTACATCAGTTTGGTCGAGTTCCATAATACTGATGCCTTTAACATTTCGTAATTTCTTCGTCGCTTCTTTTAAGCCACTTTTAATCCCTTTAGGTAAATCGACTTGTGATTGGTCGCCTGTGACTACCATTTTAGAACCAAAGCCAAGACGTGTAAGGAACATCTTCATCTGCGCATGCGTAGTGTTCTGCGCTTCGTCGAGAATAACGAAAGCATCATCCAATGTACGTCCACGCATATAGGCTAATGGTGCGATTTCTATAATCCCTCTTTCAATAAAACGCGCTGTTTGTTCGCGACCGAGTACAGTGTTTAAGCCGTCATATAATGGTCTTAAATAAGGATCAACTTTTTCCTTTAAATCACCAGGTAAGAACCCTAAAGATTCGCCTGCTTCCACAGCAGGACGCGTTAAGACGATTCGTTTTACATTACCTTTGCGCAATTGTTTAGCTGCAAATACGACAGCTAAGAATGTCTTACCTGTACCTGCAGGCCCTAGACCAAAGACGAGATCATCTCGTTGCATCGCATTAATATACATACGCTGACCCATCGTCTTGGCACGAATCGTTTTACCGAAAGCGTCTTTTGTAATCTCTTCTTCATAGAGATCTAATAGATATTGTATTGTATGGTTCTGAGCCATTTTAATAGCAGCTTCTACATCTTTAATCGTGATAGTAATGCCTTGTTCAATCACCTTTCTAAGATTGAGTAGTACTGCTTCGGCTTGTTCAACATGCTCTACTTTCTCACCTTTCACTGCAATTTCTTGCCCACGAGCATGTATGATAACATCAAATCCCTCTTCAATCGCTTCTAAATGTTCGTCGTTATTACCGACGAGAGCTTGAGTCACATTGATGTCATCAATTTGTATAATTCCAGGCATATAGGCGCTCCTTTACTACTTAATATTTCCATCATTATTCTAGCCTAATTGGCTTGTTGAAACAAAGTAAGAGTCACTTTGAAATGGATAGTTGAAAGTTTCGAGTATCAACATCATTATAACATTGATTGAGGGTGACTTTGGAAGATTTAACATTTAAAAGTTTATGGAGAGTCAAAGAAATTGATCACAGACATTGTTGGTCAAATGAATGGTGACATTTGAGATATTAAAAGAGTGGGACTCTATCTTTGATGAGATAGTCCCACTCTTACAAATAGGAATTATTAAAGTTGTTTCGGTTTATTGAGTATTTCTGACCAAATGATGCCATTGACGACATCGTCTTTATGGAAAGCAAGTGACGATTGAGTCGACTGAGATTGACGTGAAGTTCGATTGAACAATTGATTGAGCCTCACGCGTTTCGCACGTGTAGATAATGTTGAATCTGAAATGATAGCTTGTGCTTTTCTTTCAAGCCGCTCTAACCGTTGATCGCTTTCTCGATTAATTTGGTCTCTAATATCATCGATACGTGTAAACATATCACGTTGAAGTTCTGCACGCTTTTCCTCATCTCTATCAAGTTGACGTCGTTTCGTTTGTTCTGCTTGGCTTGGTTGTTCTTCTACGTGCGACGTTGTTTGCGTAACGGGCTGAGGTTGTTCATTATCCATTTTTTCAGGACGTGTTTGATTTTTATAACGTCTGCCGTTCGGTTGATAATCGGGTCTGGGTACTTTATTTGTACGTCTAGAGGAACCGTCATCTGAGAACTCTCTCTCTATCTCCCGCATACTTTTCTTGATTTCGCCGAAGAAGCCATCATCATCTTGTGGTTTCTTCTGTGGTTTAGAGGGGTCGCGCTCTTTATCACTGTTATCAATAACAGCTTTAATAATCGAAATTACTACAGATATTACAAAGATAATAATACCTATACTCATTTAATCACCCCTAGTTATTCTTCTGGTGATTCGTCATCTTCTTGATGTGTGCGTTCGTTAATTGCATTTCTCATGCCTGTATCTGCTTCGATATTCTTCAGATTATAATAATCTTTCACACCGATATTTCCTGAACGTAAAGCTTCTGCCATTGCAAGTGGTACTTCAGCTTCGGCTTCAACAACTTTAGATCTCATTTCTTGAACTTTCGCTTTCATTTCTTGTTCTTGAGCAACAGCCATAGCACGTCTTTCTTCCGCTTTCGCTTGAGCGATGTTCTTATCTGCGATGGCTTGTTCAGTTTGAAGGTCGGCACCGATGTTCTTGCTGATATCTACGTCTGCGATATCGATTGAAAGAATTTCGAATGCTGTACCTGAATCGAGACCTTTACTTAAGACAGTCTTAGAAATATTGTCTGGATTCTCTAACACTTGTGTATGAGAATCACTTGAACCTAGAGTAGAAACGATACCTTCACCAACACGAGCGATGATTGTTTCTTCTCCAGCACCACCGACTAGGCGAGAGATGTTAGCTCGAACAGTAATACGTGCTTTCGCTTTAACTTCGATACCGTTCATAGCTACACCAGCGATAAATGGTGTTTCAATGACTTTAGGGTTAACAGACATTTTAACTGCATCTAACACGTCACGTCCTGCAAGGTCAATTGCAGCCGCACGCTCAAATGGCAAGTTGATTTCTGCACGTTCTGCAGCGATGTTTGCATCTACAACGCGATCAACGTTACCACCTGCTAAATAGTGAGATTCGAGCTGTTCAATCTTCAAGTGTAAACCGGCTTTGTGCGCTTTAATCAACGGTTCGATGACTTTACGTGGTGAAACACGTCTGAAGCGCATACCGATAAGTGTACCGATACTTACTTTAACTCCAGCAGCTATAGCTGAAATCCATAGACCTACTGGTACGAATGAGAAGAAGATAAGTAATACGACAATAATAACTATTGCTATAATGATAAGACCAAATAGTCCTGGCATAGTTGAAATTCCACTCCTTTTAAGATTCTAATTCACGAACAACGACGCGCGTGCCTTCAACTTCAAGTACACGGACTTGTTTGTTGCGTAGTATAAAAGCCCCGTCTGACACTGCATCAATGCGTTCATTATCAATTGAGATCATACCTGCCGGACGTAAATCCGTTAACGTCAGAGCAGTTTGACCTACTAAATGAGAACGGTCATCGTGGGATGTAAAGCCAGCTTCGGCACTGGTTGAGTCATTGAGTACTACATTCTGCAATAAAGGTATCGTGCGATGACACACCTTAACAAGAATGACCCATTCGATAATTGCGAGTATAAGTGCAACGACGACATTGCCTACCATATAAACTAAACTATTACCGAGAGTCACAATACTGAAAATAATCAACCCTATACCAATGATGCCGATCACAGCACCCACGACAAACAATTCAATTACGACAAGAATGACACCTAAGATAAATAAGATAATCGAAAGTAAGTTCACTTCGCCTTTCAGTAGGAACCCTAAGAAAAAGATTAATAAGACAATTGTGGATAATACCCCAATCACGTTGATACGTTTAGAATAGAGTTGGAATAAGAAACCACAGAAAATCAGACACGTAAGTATTAGGGTAATAATTGGATGAACGATGAAATTAGCAAGTTGACTTACCCAGCTGCCATCTCCCGTCATATCTGTCGCAAATAAACTATGTATATCTGAGACGGTATTCATGTTCTCACCTCGCTCTCAATTAGATTATACATGAAACGGAAGTCTGTTTATAGCGTTTTTGAGCGAAAGTTTAAAAAAGTCAATTTATAAAATATATGTATTAGAATTTATGATTTATTAACAACTTTACACTGAAATGTAAGGGATCGTGAGGGTGGTTTGAGAGGCAGTAAGAGTTTGGTTGGATTCGCCCTTTCAGTGAGAAATAACGCAACAAAAAACCCCAGCACAAAGGCTGAGGCAAGATTTATAATTAATGTTAATGTTGAGGGAGTCAACGAACAATTAATTATCTGAATTTGCGTTTACGTGCAGCTTCAGATTTCTTTTTACGTTTAACGCTTGGTTTTTCGTAAAATTCGCGTTTACGCACTTCTTGGATTGTACCGCTCTTAGAAACTGAACGTTTGAAACGACGTAACGCATCTTCAAGTGATTCGTTTTTACGGACTACTGTTTTAGACATCTGTATTTCCCTCCCTCCAAATATCAACGAAACTTTAAATTCATCAATAGTCATTCACATATATTAACTCGCTATAGAGTAAACAAACCTTATATTCAAGAAATAACATTGGGTCGGTTTATTTATTCTAAGAAGTCACTATAAGGTGGTAAGACGCACCACTGACTATTTATTACACAGTATAATATATCTTATTAACGTGGTCAATTAGTAAAATTTACATTTTTTACAATCTATTGTTCATTAGACTGTCATCACATGTTCAGTTTGGTTTGAAGCATGTTGTACAACGCGAAGTACTTCCCCTTGGTTCATTGGATAGTCAGCTCGAGTAATCTTAACTTTCACGAGCTCTCCGATGAGTGAAGGATCAGCTTCAAATTGTACTTTCATGTAGTTATCTGCATAACCAATGAGTGTACCTGGCTGAGCGCCTTCTTCTTCAGGAATCACTTCTAATACTTCTTGATCGAAATTAGAAGCGTAAGATTTGGCTAACTGGTCACTTAAGTTAATTAAGCGATGTACGCGTTCGTTTTTCACATTTTCGTCTACTTGATCATCCATACGTGCTGCTGGTGTACCAATTCTTGGTGAGTATGGGAAGACATGTAGTTCTGAAAAATGGTGATCAACGATAAAATCGTAAGTTTGTTGGAATTCTTCTTCTGTTTCACCTGGGAAACCTACGATAACATCACTTGTCACAGCTAAACCTGGTAATACTTCATGCAACTTAGTTAAACGCTCAGAAAAATGTGCCATTGAGTATTTACGACGCATACGTTTAAGCACGCTGTCTGAGCCTGATTGTAACGGAATGTGTAAATGACGTACGACTTTATTTGAATGTGCAATTACATCAATCACTTCATCCGTAAGTTGGCTTGCTTCAATAGATGAAATACGGATACGTTCTAAACCATCTACTGTTTCTAAATCACGTAATAATTGTGCTAAGTTATAATTTTTTAAGTCTTGACCATAACCGCCTGTATGAATTCCAGTTAAGACAATTTCTTTATAACCAGAATCTACAAGTTGACTCGCTTGCTCTACTACTTTTTCAGGGTCTCTAGAACGCATTAAACCGCGTGCCCAAGGAATGATACAGAAGGTACAGAAGTTATTACACCCTTCTTGAATCTTAAGCGAAGCACGCGTACGGTCAGTAAAGTAAGGCACTTCAAGTTCTTCGTAAGTACGGTTCTTCATGATGTTACCTACTCCGTTAATCGGTTCGCGTTCTTTCTTATACTGCTCTATGTAGTCTAATAACTTCGTGCGATCTTGCGTACCAACGACGACGTCAACCCCTGGGATATCCATAATTTCTGCCGGAGAAGTTTGTGCATAACAACCTGTGACACAAACGACGGCTTCTGGGTTTTGTCTAATCGCTCTGCGAATAATTTGTCTACTTTTCTTATCTCCTGTATTTGTCACTGTACATGTGTTAATCACGAACACATCTGCGTTAGTGTTAAAATCAACTCTATCGTAATCTGCTTCTTTGAATAATTGCCATATCGCTTCTGTTTCATAATGATTCACTTTACAGCCTAAAGTGTGGAAAGCAACTGTGGACATTAATATCACCCCATTAATTCTTTTTGATAACTCACTGCACTAAGTACATAAAGTGGTGCAGTTTCTGCCCGTAATATGCGAGGTCCTAATCCGACCTGATATGCCACATGACTAAATAATTGAATTTCTGCCTCAGACAAGCCACCTTCTGGTCCGAAGATGACTAACACTCGATCTTGGTTGTCCATCTGACTGATTACTCGCTTAAGCATGCTTGTTTCCCCACTTTTGGCAGCATCTTCATAAGCGATAAGTACATAGTCATATTGTTCTATAGTATCATATAATGCCTTTAAATTCGATACATAATCTATCGTTGGTATATTCAAGCGGTAACTCTGTTCCGCGGCTTCTTTAATAATTTTTTCCCAACGTTGAAGTTTTTTCTGCACTTTGCTCTCGGTTAATTTGACTACAGAACGATCCATACGTGTAGCGATAAAGTGACTTGCCCCAAGTTCCGTCGCCTTTTGTAAAAGCCATTCATATTTATCAGCTTTAATTAAACCACTACATATCGTAATCTCTTGAGGTAATTCAGTTTGAACTTCAAGCTTTTGAGCTAAGCTCAATTCTATAACATCCTCAGCTATCTTAATAATCTCACATTGATAAACGTTCTGATCATTGAAATTAACGATAATATGCTGACCTTCTTGATGGCGCATGACCGTCACGATATGGTGAATATCATTTGAATCTGTAATAAAAAAACGCTGATTTTCATCAGCGTTTTGGTCAATAAAGTATCTTTGCATGACTATTCGCTCACTTTCTGTCCTACGATACATACCCAGCCATTGTCATGGGTAGTTGAAATGATTGAAAATCCAACACGCTTCATATGATTTACAATATCTTCTTCTTTTTCAGTTATAATACCTGAAGTAATAAAATATCCTTCTTCATTTAAAGTATTATAAGCATCTTCAATCATTTCATCAATAATGTGAGCTAAAATATTAGCAATAACGATGTCATAATGTTCATCTTCATTTGTTAATAAATTACTCGCTTCAGTTTCAATCGCTTGTAAGCAGTGGTTCTTCTTAAAGTTCTCTTCTGCTACTTGAACCGCCATATCATCCACGTCTATAGCTTTAATCTTTTTAACGCCAAGCAAGTAACTTGCAATGCTTAAGATACCTGAACCAGTACCGACATCAATTACAGAGTGATGAGGAGATACATAGCGCTCAATCGCTTTTAAACACATACTCGTCGTTGGATGATCTCCTGTACCGAATGCCATACCTGGATCAAGTTCGATACATAATTCTTGATCGTCTTTACGGTCATAATCTTCCCAACTTGGAACGATAGTAAAACGTTCTGACGCTTTGAAAGGATGAAAATAATTCTTCCATTCATTTGCCCAGTCTACTTCTTGTATCGTTGTAGTTTCATACTGATACAAGGCGTCGTCTAAGGATTGAAGTTGGGAGATTTCATATTTTAGCGTCTCTTCAAGCTGTTGACTATATTCGAGTTCATTGAAATAAGCCTTAACCCTAACACCTTGATCTGGATAGTCATTAGGGTCAAGTTCATAAATTTCACCAAAACGATCCCCGAATTCACCATTTAAATCACTTGAATCTTCTATAACTACGCCATTAGAACCGTGTCGCTCTAGTATTTGTGTGACACTATCCATAACCTCGTGATTCACTGTAATTGATATCTCGGTCCAGTCCATGATTTATTCTCCTTTAAAGAAGCGTTTCGCTCTATCTTTGAAATTAGTTGGTTGCTCTTCTACTTTTTCGCCGCTTTCTTCAGCAAACTCTCTGAGTAATTCTTTCTGACGATCATTTAGCTTAGTCGGTGTTTGTACATTGACGTTAACGAATAAATCACCGTAACCAAAGCCATGTACATTTTTCACACCTTTATCTTTCATTCTGAACTGCTTACCAGTTTGTGTTCCAGCTGGAATAGTAAGCATGACTTTGCTTTTGAGTGTAGGCACTTTGATTTCGTCACCTAGTGCTGCTTGAGTAAATGTAATGTTGAGATTGTAGAAGATGTCGTCGCCCTCACGTTCAAACGTTTGAGAAGGTTTCACGCGGAAGACGATGAATAAGTCACCTTGAGGTCCGCCGTTTTCACCTGGCGCACCTTCGCCGGCAAGTCGGATTTGTTGTTCATTGTCGACACCTTCCGGGATTTTAACGTTAATTTTAACGTTTTTATTTTCAGTTCCTTTACCATGGCAAGTTTGACATTTTTCTTCAAACTCTTGACCAGAACCATTACAAACCGGACATACTTTTTCGCTTCTTACGCGGCCGAGAATCGTATTCTGTTCAACTGATACATGTCCTGCACCATTACAATAGTGACATGTTTTTTTCTTAGTTCCAGGTTTAGCGCCTTCACCATGACAAGTGTGACAAGTCACATCTTTGCGAATTGATATTTCTTTCTCAGCACCAAATACAGCTTCGTCGAAAGTAATTGTCATGTTGTATTGTAAGTCGTCACCTTTACGTGGTGCATTCGGATCACGTTGACGACCACCGCCGAAGAACGAGCTGAAGATATCTTCGAAGCCGCCGCCAAAGCCACCAAAGTCTTGGCCGCCACCGAATCCTTGACCGCCAAAGCCGCCTTGAGGGCCATCGTGACCGAATTGGTCATAATTCGCACGTTTATTCTCATCGCTTAGAACTTCATAGGCTTCAGAAATCTCTTTAAACTTTTCATCTGCGCCTTCTTCTTGGTTAATATCAGGATGATACTTTTTAGATAGTTTACGATAAGCCTTTTTGATTTCGTCTTTAGAAGCATCTTTGCTGACACCTAAGACCTCATAATAATCTCTTTTGGCCAATTGATCTCTCTCCTTTAACGATATTTTCTTGATTAAAAAGGAAAAAGTCAAAGCCAATGTTCAATTGACTTTGACTTATGTTGGCTAAGCAATTGTTTCACATATTTGATTGTGATGCATTATTTTTGTTGATTATCGTCGTCGTTAACTTCTTTGAAATCAGCATCTTCTACATTGCTATCTTGTGAACCTGCTTCTTGACCTTGTTGTCCTTGTTGAGCTTGCGCTTGTTCTTGTGCTTGTTGATAAACTTTAGCTGATAAATCTTGAACAACTTTTTCAAGTTCTTCTTTCTTAGATTTAATATCTTCTAAGTCTTCGCCTTCAAGCGCTGATTTAAGCGCATCTTTTTTCTCTTCAGCGTTTGATTTATCTTCTTCGCTGATATTGTCGCCTAAGTCAGAGATTGTTTTTTCAACTTGGAATACGAGGCTGTCTGCTTCGTTACGTAAATCACTTTCTTCACGACGTTTTTCGTCAGCTTCAGCATTTTCTTCAGCATCTTTAACCATGCGGTCGATTTCTTCATCAGATAATGAAGAGCTAGATTGGATAGTGATGTTTTGTTCTTTGTTAGTACCTAAGTCTTTAGCAGTTACATTTACGATACCGTTTTTATCGATATCGAATGTTACTTCGATTTGAGGTACACCACGTGGAGCTGGTGGAATATCTGTTAATTGGAAACGACCAAGTGTTTTGTTGTCAGATGCCATTGGACGTTCACCTTGTAATACGTGGATATCCACTGCTGGTTGGTTATCTGCTGCTGTTGAGTAAACTTGTGATTTAGATGTTGGGATAGTAGTGTTACGTTCAATTAACGTATTCATACGGCCACCCATAATTTCGATACCTAATGAAAGTGGTGTTACGTCAAGAAGTACGACGTCTTTAACATCTCCTGTTAAGACACCACCTTGGATAGCTGCACCCATAGCTACAACTTCGTCTGGGTTAACACCTTTATGAGGGTCTTTACCAATTTCTTTCTTAACAGCTTCTTGAACTGCTGGAATACGAGTTGAACCACCAACTAAGATAACTTCGTCGATTTCACTGTTTGAAAGACCAGCGTCTTTAAGTGCTTGACGAGTAGGTTCCATAGTTTTTTGTACAAGTGAATCAGCAAGTTCTTCGAATTTAGAACGAGTTAAGTTGATTTCTAAGTGTAATGGACCACTTTCTCCTGCTGAGATGAATGGTAATGAAATTTGAGTTTGAGAAACACCTGATAAGTCTTTTTTAGCTTTTTCTGCAGCGTCTTTAAGACGTTGTAAAGCCATTTTATCTTTTGATAAGTCGATACCATTTTCTTTCTTGAATTCTTCTACGAGGTAGTCGATGATAACTTGGTCAAAGTCGTCACCACCAAGTTTGTTGTCACCTGCTGTAGCAAGTACTTCAAATACACCGTCACCTAATTCAAGGATAGATACGTCGAATGTACCGCCACCTAAGTCGAATACAAGGACTTTTTGATCTTGTTCAGTTTTGTCTAAACCGTAAGCTAATGCAGCTGCTGTTGGTTCGTTGATAATACGTTCAACTTCTAAACCAGCGATTTTACCAGCATCTTTAGTTGCTTGACGTTCGCCGTCGTTGAAGTAAGCTGGAACAGTGATAACTGCTTTTTCTACTTTTTCACCTAAATAATCTTCAGCTGTTTTTTTCAAGTTTTGAAGAATCATAGCTGAAAGTTCTTGAGGTGTATATGATTTACCTTCGATGTCTACTTTATAGTCAGTACCCATATGACGTTTGATAGATTGAACAGTGTTAGGGTTAGTGATTGCTTGACGTTTAGCAACTTCACCTACTTGAGTTTCTCCGTTTTTGAATGAAACTACTGATGGTGTTGTTCTTGCACCTTCTGGGTTTTGAATTACTTTAGGTTCGTCACCTTCTAAAATAGCTACACAAGAGTTTGTTGTACCTAAGTCAATACCTATTACTTTACTCATAAAGAAATTCCTCCTATATCGTAATCAGTTAGTGTTGTGATTTATCTATTTATTATTGATTTACTTTAACCATTGAAGGTCGAAGTACACGGTCTTTCAATTTATATCCTGTTTGTAGTTCTTGAGTGATTTGACCTGATTCATAATCAGGGTTATCATCTTGCATTACTGCTTGATGATAGTTAGGGTCAAATTGTTCACCGTCTGTTTTGATAACTTCGAGTCCGTTATCTTCTAGTGCTTTTAGCAAGCTTTCGTGAACCATTTTAACGCCTTTTTGAAGTGATTGAAACTGTTCATCTTCACCTTCGATTTGCAATGCGCGTTCGATGTTGTCAATCGTAGGTAAGATGTCAGTAAGTACACTTTGAGATTGATATTTCTTCATCGTTTGATTTTCTTTTTGTAAGCGGCGTTTATAATTTTCGAATTCCGCGTACAATCTTAAATATTTGTCTTCATTTTCTTTAACTTGTTCTTTTAATTGTTGAATCTCTTCATCTTTAGGATCAACATTTTCTTCCTCATCAGCAGTTGATTCTTCATCTGATGTCGGTTGTGAAGATGATTCATTTTGAGCGTCAGAATTAACATCAGTTTGTTCAGCTGATGCTTGATCTTCTGAAGTTTCTTGCTCTACATCTTGAGATTGAACCTCTTCCTCTTGAGCATCAGTTTGACTGTTGACTGATTCATTTTTTTCTGCCATTGTCTGCCCTCCAATTGTCACGTCTTACCAAATTGCATTTAGCAACTGAATAACGTTTTGATATCGCATTGCAATTGGTCCGATAATTGCAATTTGTCCACGTAAATTATCATCGATATGATAATCACTTGTAATGATGGAAATGTCGCTTAAATGATCGTCAATCTCATCCCCTATCTTAACGTTAATCGGTGCATCAGACATCGAATCTAATAACTGCGTAATCTTATGTGATTCAATGTACTGTAAGATAGGTTGGATTGATGATACATTCTGTTCATTTAACGCATCAATTAGTTTAACCTTTCCACCGGTAAAAATGCCATTACTTTGTTCATCAATATGCACTTCCAAAGATGAGACGAGGTTTTTAATAAAATCTCGCTCAGTTGGAGAATTAGTGAACATATTAATTTCACTATCAAAACGAACATCTCGTTGATGTTTGAATTGCGCACTGACGAAATTTGCTATCTTTGTAAGTGTTTCGTTAGTCAACGGAGCTTGTGATGCGAGATGCAAATGTTCGACATGGCCTGAAGTGAAAACGACAATCATAATGACAAGAAATGCATTTGCTCGAACCAAATGAATGTCATTAATTACATCTTGTTTATGATCTGGTCTCATTACCAACGTTGTGTACTGTGACGCTTTAGAAATTTCATCCGCAAATTCACTGAGTGCAGACGAAATATTGTAATGATTGGAAGCCATTAGCGTCTTCAAACGTTGGGTCTTACTTTGTTGTTGATGAGATGCTTGATCCAATAGATAATCTACATGATGTCTGAAACCTTGCACTGAAGGTGTTCTTCCTGAAGACGTGTGTGTCTTCTCAATAAGGTCAAACTCTTCTAAAGCTTTCATCTCATTGCGAATCGTTGCTGGACTAACATCGAGTTGATGTCGTTCAATCAACGTCTTTGAACCTATTGGATGTCCTAAATCAACATAATCTTCAACAATTGCATTCAGTATGCTTAATTGTCTCTCAGTTATCATGTTTTCACCTCATTAGCACTCTTTTGTTTCAAGTGCTAATTATAATTTATCAAATTGGTCAAAGTAAGTCAATGTTAAAGCACGCTTTTTTGAAAAAATTTTTGAGAAAGTTTATACGCTGAGTAAAAATGCTTCAAATACTTCATTGCCAATCACTTTGCCTCTTTCAGTTAGCGAGATATATTCATCATTGATTTCAATAAGACCATCTGAAACAAGTTGATTTAATGTTTGACCATAGATTTGATTTATAGATTGATCAAATTTTTCTTCAAAGCGTTTGATACTTACACCTTTGTTCATTCGTAAACCTAAGAACATCTCTTCTTCCATTTGCTCTTGAATTGTAGGTCGAGTTGAGTTTAGAACGGGTCGTTCCCCCGCTTGAATCTTTTTAATGTAATGATTGACAGGATTAACATTGGTATAACGCTCACCATCAACATAACCACTGGCACCAGCGCCGAAACCGTAGTATCCCTCGTTTTTCCAATATACTTTATTATGTTCAGATTCATGTCCTTTTTTAGCAAAGTTAGAGATCTCATATTGATGGAAACTGGTTCGATTGAGCCGTTCTATTAAATACGTATACATTTCCTCCCCAACATCTTCTGAAGGTAACTTGAGCTTTCCTTTACGATACATATTATAGAATTGCGTTTGTGGTTCCAATATGAGACCGTAACTGGAAATATGATCAATGTTTAGTGAAAGTGCAATATCTAAACTTTCTTTGAAATCATCTAAACTTTGCTGTGGTAAATGATACATTAAATCTAAACTTATCGATTCAATGCCGACTTGACGCGCGTTATCTATAGCTTGATAAATATCTTCTGGCACATGTGTACGACCGAGTAGTTCCAGGAGTTGTGGATTAAAAGTTTGCACACCCATTGATAAGCGGTTTACACCATATTTTTTGAGCAGACGAACTTTGTTCAGCGTTAACTCATCGGGGTTGGCTTCGAAGCTAAATTCATCTTCAATAGTGAACAATGACGTGATGGCTTGAAGTAATCTTTCTAGCTGTGTTTCAGATAAAGCGGTTGGCGTTCCACCTCCCACAAATAATGTTTTAAGCTGACGTACTTCACTTGTCTCCATTTCCTTAATCAAACAACTGAGATATTCATCCACGGGCTGATTCTGTATAAAATATTTATTGAAATCACAATAAGTACAAATACGAACACAGAATGGTATATGAATATAGGCACTTTGAACTTTCATGCTAACCCTCACTTTTTCTTGAAAAACGAAAGGTGAACTCCATGAAATGTCTGGAATTCACCCTTGCCTTTACGAGTATATATTATTCGTCGTCCATCTTAAGGACTGCTAAGAATGCATCTTGTGGTATTTCTACGTTCCCCACTGCTTTCATTTTAGCTTTACCAGCTTTTTGTTTTTCTAATAGTTTACGCTTACGGCTAATGTCCCCGCCGTAACATTTAGATAGAACATTTTTACCCATTGATTTAATGTTCGTACGAGCAACGATTTTTTGACCAATTGCTGCTTGCACTGGCACTTCGAATTGTTGACGAGGTATTAATGTTTTCAGCTTTTCAACTAAAGCTTTACCTCTTTCATAAGCAAAGTCACGATGTACGATAAAGCTCAATGCATCAATTTTGTCACCATTAAGTAAAATGTCCATCTTAACGAGGTTACTTTCCTTGTTATCGATAAATTCGTAATCAAATGATGCGTAGCCTTTCGTTTGAGACTTCAATTGATCAAAGAAGTCGAATACTACTTCAGCTAATGGAATTTCATAGATGATGTTAACGCGAATATCATCTAAGTAATCCATATTAATAAACTGACCACGTTTGCGTTGACAGAGCTCCATCACAGGACCTACATAATCATTAGGAACCATCATTGTAGCTCTGACGAATGGTTCATAGACAGCTTCAATTTGATCACGCTCTGGCATTTGTGCAGGGTTGTCTACAGACACCTCTTCGCCCGTTTTTAAAATACATTGGTAGATAACAGATGGCGCTGTCGCAATTAATCCGATACCGAACTCTCTCTCAATACGCTCTTGAATAATTTCCATGTGGAGCATTCCAAGGAAACCTGTACGATAACCAAAACCTAACGCTTGGGATGACTCAGGTTCAAACTCAAGTGATGAATCGTTAAGTTGAAGTTTTTCCAGTGCTTCACGTAAATCATTGTAGTCTTTGTTGTCGATTGGGAATAAACCACAGAAGACCATAGGATTCATCTTTTTATAACCTTTTAATGGCTCTGGAGCAGGTTGGTTTGCGTGCGTAATCGTATCACCAACACGTGAGTCATCGACATTTTTAATATTTGCGATAATGTAACCTACATCCCCAACAGTGAGTTCTTCAACAGGTAAATCTTTAGGAGTATTAATTCCAACTTCCGTTACCTCAAACTCTTTGCCTGTAGCCATCATCTTAATACGGTCACCAGCTTTAACGACACCTTCCATTACACGGATAGCTGAAATGACACCGCGATATGAATCGTATTCAGAGTCGAAGATGAGCGCTTTAAGAGGCGCTTGAGGATCGCCTTCAGGTGGTGGTACCATTTCGACGACTTGTTCTAGAATTTCTTCGATGCCGATATTAGATTTGGCACTAGCGAGCACTACGTCATCTTGATCTAAACCTATAACGTCTTCTAATTCTTGTTTCACTCGTTCAGGTTCAGCTGCTGGCAAGTCAATCTTATTAACAACAGGTAGTAGTTCCAAATCATTATCTAAGGCGAGGTAAACGTTAGCTAAGGTTTGGGCCTCAATACCTTGTGCTGCATCGACGACTAGAATCGCACCTTCACATGCTGCCAGTGAACGTGAGACTTCATAAGTGAAATCGACGTGTCCTGGTGTGTCGATTAAATGGAATGTATATGTATTGCCATCTTTAGCATCATATTTTAAACGCACAGCATTCAATTTAATTGTGATACCGCGTTCTCTTTCAAGATCCATTGAATCGAGTAATTGATCTTGCATTTCGCGTGATTCAACTGACTTTGTATTCTCTAATATACGGTCAGCTAAAGTTGATTTACCGTGGTCAATATGCGCAATAATAGAAAAGTTTCGTATATATTTTCGACGATTTAATCGTTCTTGATTATCCATGTCATATCCTTCTCGCTTTCATATTACCCTGATTATTAAACATCTTTGTCATAGTAACGTTTTTAACCTTTAATTGCAAGAGTTCTAAGCCGATAGTGTTAAGTCTCAGAACATACTTTTTGTTCAACCATTTAAAGTTGAAGTTAAATTAAAGGCGGATACCTGTCACCTCATCTTAAACCTATTGTCTAATTATTATTGAGTCACACAGGTTAAGATTATTCCTCGGTTGCGATAAATCGCTATTTCATAGTTCTTCCTCTTTACGTTAACATGCTATATCTATTATTATATAAATTATGCAGAGACTTTCCAATCACTTATGATACAGTTATAATGTTATGTATCTGTATTAAATAAATGATTGCAGAATGAGAACTGTTTTGATAAAATATTTCTTGTTGTAATCAAAAATTATTTTGATATGGTAGCCTAATCTAGGAGGTGACAGATATGCCAAATATTAAATCTGCAGTTAAACGTGTGAGAAAAACTGAAGAAGTTGAACACCGTAACATTTCACAGAAAAACGCTATGCGTACAGCTGTGAAACGTGCTAAAACAGCTATCGAAACAAATGCTAGTGAGAAAGATGAATTAGTGAGCTTCGCACTTAAAAAAGTCGACAAAGCAGCTCAACGTAATTTAATTCACTCAAATAAAGCGGACAGAATTAAATCAAAATTAATGTCTGCTAGCAAATAATTATTACTTAATTAGAGGCCAAGGCTCGATGAGTCTTAGCCTCTTTTTTTGTGATTTTAAAAATTGTTAGAGAGACAGAATAAACAGTTCTAATATGAGCTGTTTGTCCATATAAGAAGATTTCAGTTTATAATCTGTTTCAGCACAGTTATTAATAATATTTAAAAGTTGATGCAACTGATAGTAGCGCGCTTGTTGTAAAGCGAGCTTCACTCGATAAGGATGCACGTTCACTGTCTTTGCGATTTGTTGTCCACTATACCCTTTCTCATTGAGTATCTTACTTTGGTAGAACAATCGGTAATTACTTGTTATGAGTGCGAGCAATTTAATAGGCTCCTCTTTCATAGCTATCAAATCTCTCACTAGATGGATCGCTTTGTCTTTATTGCCTTTTTGTATATAGTCGGTGAGTAAAAAAACATTCTGTTCCAAACTACGGTTTACAATATCATGTACATCTTGACGATTAATCGTTGGACGGTCCCCCAAGAATAACTGTAATTTTTCAAGTTCTTGTTTAATAATATTGTAATTAATACCTGTCAATTCAATAAATAAGTTCAACGCATCTTCCTTGATATCTTTGTAGTTTTCATGCAAATAACTTTTGATCCAGTTTTTCATTTCTTTCTCTGACATCTGCTCTATTTTAATCAAGTTGGCTTGTTTCTTGAGCGTCTTTACTAATTTCTTCCGCTCATCTAATTTATTATGATTGACTTCAAATATAAGTAACGTCGAACCATCATATTTACTTAAAAAATCAATGAGCCCCTCAATATTTGGATTGACGTCTTTTGGTGCTTTCTCACCTGTGAAGACGAATGCATTTTGTACTATCACGACTTTTTTATCTGAAAAGAAAGGCATAGTCAATGTTTCTTCAATAATTTGATTCAGTGAGTCTTCGTACATATTGTATCTAATATAGTTAAAGTCATCCTTAGGCTCATCTAAATATTCTTCAACCAGCTCGTTCGCTTTCTTCTCAATGAGTTCAGGAACTTCACCATAAATTGTATATATCATGTCGCTCATAGTGTATTAGCTTCCTTTCTACTTCAACATCGCTTATTTATTATAGCATGTATGACGACGTTATTCCGACGATTTTAAAGGCTCATATATTTTCCATGGCTTTAGCATACGCTCAATAGAAGTTTCTAAATCAAGTGTGATTTCACCATTCTCGACCGTGCTCAGTATTGCTGATTGGTTATCGTTCAATCTCTCTTCAACTTCTTTGTTTGGTAAATGATAGCGATTATTTTTACCGGCTGAAATGAGACTCACACGAGGATGGATAGCATCGATAAAAGCTTGACTGGAACTCGTCTTACTACCGTGATGTCCTACTTTCAGAATATCAATTGGAGGCAATTGATATTGTTGCAATAATGTCTCTTCATTTTTCACTGTGGCATCTCCCATGAAGAGTAAGTGTTTATCTCGGAATTGCATTAAAGTGATGATACAGTGTTCGTTTAAATCATCACTCGTATCATGCGTCGCATCTAGTAATTGTAGTTGATATTCATCAAAATTGAGTTGTGGCATTTGTCGAAAATCTATAACGTTCCCTTTCCACTGACTCAAACGTTCGGTAAGATGTGTGAGCTGTTGTGGTGTATAACTATGAGGGTTGAGAATAAGATGTTTTACTTTAATTTGTGTGAGTAAATAGTCCAATTCTCCCATATGATCCGCATGCGGGTGAGTAATAATTAAATAGTCTATACTCGTAATATTTCTCTTTTTAAAAGTTGGAAGAATATGGTACTTACTAATTTGATGTTTATCGACTTCTCCTGGACGAAGATGTTTACCTCCTGTATCAATCATCAAAGTCTGTCCCTTTTTACTTTCAACTAAAAACGCATCTCCTTGTCCTACATTGAGCATGGTCAAACGATTAACATGATGAGCCGGGAAAAATTGTAGAATTAAAAATAAGCTTATACAAATTGTAAGAGCAGTTATAAACCGCCGAGCCACAAAGAAGTATAATATGCTTAATAAAATAAGCAACAATGATGTCAGCAACAATTCATTTAACTGCGGAATAAACCATTTAAAATGACTGAGTTGTAAAATCCAACGTACGATATAATCATGAATATTAAACATCACATTAATGAAATAATCTAGTGTATTTAAAGGTATCTTTAAATGTAACCAAGCAAAGTAAAATATTGCTAGCGGAAATAAAACAATTGAATAAAATGGTACAAAAATGAGATTAGCAAATAGCCCTATCCATTGTACTTCGTTAAAATGAATGGCACTAATGAGAAAAGAACCGAGTTGAGCTATAAATGTCATGTAAAGCAAACTTTTAATGACTGAAGTTTGGTCTAGCAGTGGTTGTGACAATAAGATAAAAAGTGTGATTAAGTAAGAAAATTGAAAACCAATATCGAATAAAAAATGTGGAAAAATAAGCGTTAATAAAATAAATGAGGTGCCTACGATATCTAATGCATGATGGTAAAAGCGCGATGGAATCAGAATGACTAACATAACTGTAAAAATGGATCTGAGTGCGCTAGGCGCTAAATCAGTATAAAGACCATAAACTGGTAACAAAAACAATAAAGTGAGTTTAATATAGAACAATGGCACGTTCAGTCTTAGAAGTAACGCATACGTAATCGAACATATAATCGCAATATGAGAGCCACTTACTGCAATGAGATGATAAATACCTAAACGCTTTACTTCTGAGACTTCTTGTTCACTTAAATAACTCGTATCTCCGGATACGAGCGCAATTATACGACCTGGATGTTCTAGATGAGTATGAGAAATTTGTTGATAGATAAAGTTTTTATGTCGTTCAATCAAACTGAGAGAAGCTTTCGAATTCGCTTGACAACTGTTTAAATTAATATCTTTAATAAAGAAATACTGCGGACTATATGGAGAATCACTTAAATACTTTAGATCCCCTTTGACCTCACATTGGGTTCCGGGAGCTAAGAGAGGTATCTTGTTAGATTGTTTTAAAAAATAATGATAAGAATATGAATTATCATTTATGGAGATGTGGCCGCGAAGTGCTGATCCATTATTCATCGCTTGATCGGTAAAAGTCGCACGCCCTTGAAGTTCAGGATGCAACAACTGCGCACTGTATGCTTGTTGATGACGCAAATCTTGATAATGAAAGTAATATCCACTGACCCATGGCAATATGAGGCAGCCTACTGTAATTAATTTGCTAACTTGCTTGCGATACACTATAACTATTAAAGTTAACAACAAACATACAGCCATGTAACGGTGGTAAAGAAAGAGAATACCTATTAGGTAAGCGAGTGTTAAATAAAACATCTTAGTCCATTAAATACTGCGCGACATTCTCTTTATCGAATGGAATTTTCTTATATTCAATATGAGATTGATTGAGCAGTTTCAGAGCATAGTCATGGTTATGATAATCTTCTGCATAATAAATCTTCTTAATTCCTGCTTGAATAATTGACTTTGTGCAATTTAGGCAAGGAAAATGAGTGACATAAATAGTCGCCCCTTCCGTTGATACACCTTGTTTTGCGCATTGCAGCAAAGCGTTCATCTCTGCATGAATCGTGCGTATACAATGACCATCTTCTATGAGACAGCCTTCATCGATACAGTGTACTTCACCAGCAACTGAACCATTATACCCTCCTGCAATAATACGATTATCTTTCACTATCGTTGCGCCTACTGAGAGGCGTGTACAAGTTGATCGTAACGCAAGTAGATGGCTTTGTGCCATAAAGTACTCTTCCCATTGTAATCGTTTCATCTTTGGTCCTCCGTGTTCTATTCTTGATTTAATACTTCTAGGTTAAGTCTTACAGCGTTAGAATGCAATAGATTTTAAACTTTGAGGTAGTCCTTTAATTTATCAAAGGTCTTCTCGCCGATACCATTGACTTCCTTGATCTTCTCTACAGAATCAAAGGCGCCATTTGTGTCTCTGTATTCAATGATCGATTTCGCTTTAGAAGGTCCTATCCCAGGTATCGATTGTAAATCACTTTCTGTGGCTGTATTAATATTGACTTGTTTATCCATAGATGAATTGCTACTCGCTGAACCTGTCGTCGCACTTGTTGATGCGGTTGTTCCTTGTGTCGCGCCTACGTTACTAGTACTAGCTGCTTGTTCCCCTTTTTTTGGAATGACGATGAGCTTTTGATCAGTGAGTCTTTCAGCTAAGTTAATTTGAGTTAAATCGGCTTGAGAGATCGGTTGTGCTTTATCTAATAGCTGCTTAAGTCGATCTGTAGACATCATGCGATAAATATTAGGATGCTTTACTGCACCTTTAATATCAACGTAAATTTCTTCAACCTTGGTGCTAGATGTATTGCTAGCCCCAGAACTTGAAGTTCCATTCGTGGTTCCGTTATTCCTTCCTTGCGCATCTGTCACTTTAAAGGCTTGTTCTTGTAACGTTGCATCCTCAGCTTTCAAGTCATTACTTTGACCTATATGAGACACAAAGTAAAAAGCGAGTGCGCATAATGCGATACATGCGATGATCGCATAAATCTTATATTTCATTATGAGAGCTTTAATTTGAGTTAAATCCCAAGACATAAAAAATCACTCCTTTACTATATACACGTAGTTCGGAGTGATTTTACTTTATTTTTTTGCAATAAAGAATAAACGATTGCCTTTAGCGTCGCATGCGTCATACTTAAAGTCAGTAAATGTATTAATAACAGTGAAACCTTGATTGTGAAGCATTTTAAGATAAGTGTCTTGGGTATAGGTTCTCTGATAATGTGATTCGTTAATGCGATGATACGTTTTATCTTCATTCTGAACGAAAAAGGTTAAGTCATGCCATACACTGAGGGGTTCCTCGCCTCTTATAGCTTCCCAAGCGAGAAATACTTGATCCGTTTCATCGATATAACATTGATTGTTGAACCAAGTTTGCATTTTATGCTCAGTATGGACATCGAAAATGAACAAACCACCTGGAGTAAGATGTTGATATACACTTTCGAAAGTTTGCTTAACCTCTTCTTCTGAAGCTAAATAATTTAAGGAATCACACAGAATAGTCACGATTTCAAACTGTAGACCGAGATCAAAGTCAGTCATATCGCCTTCAACCCACTGTACATTCGATGACTTCTGCTCAGCCAGGGTAAGCATATCAATACTTAAATCCATGCCAAACACTGTATCAAAACCACGTAATAAAGTGGTAAGATTACCAGTCCCGCAACCTATATCTAACAGTGTTTGTCGATGCTCTCGATAATGTTCTATAATGTCTCGCCATGACGTGTATGGTTGGTCGCGTGTGAGACTATCATAGAACTGACTTAATTCGTGATATTGTACCATATTTAATAAACTGCCTGATTATAATTTTTAAGTGGTGCATCTTGATATAATTTCTCAAGATTGTAGTAGTTACGTTCGTCTTTATGAAAGACATGGATGACTACATCCGCCAAGTCTATGAGGATCCAACGTCCCTCGTTGAAACCTTCCATTCGTTTAACATCTAATCCTTGCTCATGTGCAGTTTCTTTCACTGCACGTGCAATAGCTTGAACTTGGCGTTCGTTATTTCCGTGACATACGACGAAATAGTCCGTCATATCACTAATACCTTGCATATCAAGTGAAATAATATCTTCTGCTTTCTTATTCTCAGTTGCTTCTATCACAATATTTAATAACTCGCTTGATTTCATTTAATCATCCTTTACTCTTTCATCACTATAGTTATAATAATTTAAACATTCGATTGTCGTATTAAAAACGGTAATGTCATTACTAATTAAATAAAGTACAGTTCGCTTAGAAATTTCATAAATTGTATGATCTAAGCTACCTTGATTGTATGCCATATCTCGGATTTCTTCAACGCCTGGTATTTGACGTTCAGGCTCGATATAATCAGCAATAAAGACAATCTTTTCAGTCTTAGTCATCTGAGCACGACCTGTTGTATGGTAAGCGATAGCTGTTAGAATTTCGTCATCTGTTATATCATATTCTGATTTCATCAGAGCAGCACACACTGGGCCATGTAAGATTTCTCCTCCAAAGCTCAAGAGATTCGGATCTAAATCATGCTGTCTTACAATTTGGTACATATAACCTAATTCATCATATTTACAATAGTCATGTAAGATGCCGGCCATCTCTGCTTTGTCGACATCACCTTCATAAAGACGTGCTAATTTCACAGCAGTATCTGCCACACGTAATGAGTGCTGATAGCGTTTATCAGGTAATTTCTCTTTAATTAATTCAATCGCTTCTGATTTATTCATACAAGTTCTCCTCTGCAATATATTGTTGAATGAGTGGTGGTACGAGGACCTGAATATTGTGTCGTTCTTGTATGCGCTGACGAATCATAGTTGAACTAATATCTAAGCGTGGTATCGTGACACTTACCATTGAAGGTTCAACTTCTTGTTGTGATGTTCCTCGATTCACGACGACAAACGTCACTAGAGATTTTAAATCTTCAATATGATACCACTTATCGAGTTGCTCATATTGGTCAGTGCCAATCACAAAGTATATCTTGCTATCTAGATAGGATTCACGAAGCGTAAATATCGTATCATACGTATAACTTTGACCTTTTCTTTCTAAATCCAAATAGCAAATTTCTCCAAAGCCTAACGTTTCAATCGCTAACTTCACCATGGCTACGCGATGCTTTGAGTCTAAGGCATCTTTGTGTGACTTTAACGGTGACATATAGCTTGGCAAGAAGAAGAAACGCTCTGGCTTAAGTGTGTGATAAACTTCACTCGCCACCATGAGATGAGCAGTGTGTATTGGGTTAAATTGACCGCCATAGAGGACGATTGATTCTGGTTGATGTGTCATTATGAGGGTAAGTGAATCTGTTTATTCTCTGAAGACGCTTTATACAAGACGATCATTGACCCTATAACTTGAACGAGCTCACTCTCAGTCAACTCACTTAAATTGGCTGCTAATTCTTTCTTATCCTCGAAGTTATTTTGTAAAATGTGAACTTTAATGAGCTCTCTTTTTTCTAAGATATCTTTTAACTGCTCTACCATATTCTCATTGATTCCAGCCTTGCCAATTTGGAATGTCGGTTCAATATTATGTGCTAAGCTACGTAAATAGCGTTTCTGCTTTCCTGTTAACATAACTACTCTCCTTCTAAATGTTTGATGACAGTTTGTTTCATAGCTTCTGTATTGGGTGCTTCGCCGGTCCATATTCTAAAGCTTTCGGCACCTTGATTGATAAACATGTCTAATCCGTTATAAATTTCGTTTCCGTTTGCTTCTGCTTGGAGTAAAAATGCTGTCTTGCTTGGTGTGTAAATGATGTCGCTTACTAATGTGCGCTCGTCGAGTTGATCTAATGAAATAACAACATCTCTATTATTACTCATACCCGCTGGCGTCGTATTAATAATGATATCAAATTCACTTAAGTGTGCTTCTGCTTGTTGTAAAGTCAGTTTATTGACATCTAAGTCCCAATTATCAAAACGCTGCATCGTACGGTTAGCAATAGATAATTTAGGTTTAACAACGTGATCGAGTACATTAGCAATGCCTTTGCTGGCTCCACCTGCTCCGAGTATTAATATATAAGCATTAGCTAAGTCTGGATATACTGCCTGTAATCCTTTTACGTAGCCGATGCCATCGGTATTGTAACCAATCCATTGTCCATCCACAATTTTAACTGTATTAACTGCCCCTAAATCGCGAGCTTGTACGTCAATGTCATCGAGATATGGAAGAATACGTTCTTTATGCGGAATCGTAATGTTAAAGCCATCTAAATTTCTCGAAGCAATAATATCCTCAATATCGTCAAACTGTTCCGGCGGTATATCGAGTGCCTCATACGTATCATCACGTTCTAAAGCACTGAAGTTCGCTTCGTGCATGACGGATGATAACGAATGCGCAATAGGATGGCCTATGACAGCAAATTTCATAGTAGCTCCCCCTTACATTATAGATTTACGTAATACAACATCAACGTCTTTAGGAACGTGAACCACTACTTTAGCGCCTGCTTCAATGGTGATAAATCCTAATCCTGAAATCATCACGTCACGCCTCTCTTTACCCGTTTCTAAACGTACACGCTTCACTTGTGATAAATCGAAATGAGACGCAGAAGTCGGTGGTGTAAGCATTTCGCCTAAGTGGTTGTGCCATAAGTCATCTGCTTTCTCTGTCTTCGTACGATGAATGTTGAGTTCGTTTGAGAAGTAGCATACGAGTGAACGACGACCGCCGCTAACATAATCGATCCGAGCGAGCCCACCGAAGAACAACGTTTGACCTTCATTTAATTGATAGACACGTTGTTTGATCTCGTTCTTAGGAATAATTGTCTTCAACTCTTCAGGTGTCACGTAGTGTGTCATTTGATGATCTTGGATAATTCCCGGTGTATCGTACATAAATGATGTTTCATCTAACGGAATATCAATCATATCCAAAGTCGTACCTGGGAAGCGGGAAGTTGTAACGACGTCTTTCTCTCCCACACTTTGCTCAATTAAGCGATTAATTAATGTAGACTTACCTACGTTGGTCGTACCTACAATATAGACATCTTCATTGCGACGGACTTTATTGATAGCATCAATTAAATCTTGAATACCTTTATTGTGTTGGGCAGAGAGTAGTACGACTGCTTCAGCGTCTAAGCCATACTTACGGGCTGTGCGACGTAACCAGTCTCTTACTCTGTTTTTATTAATTTGTTTAGGTAAAAGGTCAACTTTATTCGCTGCAAGGATAATCTTCTTATTTCCTACAATACGTTTCACAGCATTGATAAATGAACCTTCAAAGTCAAAGACATCAACTACATTAACAACGATGCCCTTCTTATCTGCAAGCGTATTTAGCAAGTTAAGGAAGTCTTCGCTATCCATACCGACATCTTGTACTTCGTTGTAATGTTTAAGACGGAAACATCTCTTACATACGACATCATCTCTGAATAAATTATGTTCAGGTACATAGCCTGGTGCCTTAGGATCTTCAGATTGAAGCGGCGCACCACAACCTATACATCTTAGTACTTCTGTTTCACTCAATCACGATTCCTCCCATTTGATATAACCTTTACGTCTAAAGTGATTTAATAAACGACGTTCAATCATGCGATTTAATTTCGTTATCCAGCCATCTGTTTGTTTGACGGGTACAACCATAATCGTATAAAGACCTCGATTATTTCCACCGAAGACATCTGTCATCATTTGGTCGCCAATAACGACTGTCTCACTAGGCTGAAGCCCCATGCGTTGAATGGCTTTCTTAAATGCTTTACCCATTGGTTTCTTGGCTTTGAAGATGTAATCGACATCTAGCGATTCAGAAAAGCTTCCTACTCGTTGTTCATTGTTATTTGAGACAATCGTTACAGTAATACCTAAGGATTGTAATTGTTGGAACCATTGTCTAACTTGTGGTGTAGGATCTGCTTCATCCCAACCTACTAATGTATTATCTAAATCTGTAATAATACCTTTAACGCCACTTTGGGATAACTGTGCTAAATCAATTTGATGGATAGATTGCACATAGGCATTTGGCATAAAGTATTTTTTAATCAAACCCATAGTTAGTCACCTTTTGCCCTATTTTATTCACTAAATTCTCTACAACTTGACTTGATGATTGTGCAGCTTTTTTCAGAAATGCTTCGAAGGATAATTCAGCTTCTCCATTGGCTAAATCTGAAATAGCACGCGTAATAATAAACGGTACGTTAAACTGGTAACAAGTTTGTGCAATCGCTGTCGCTTCCATCTCAACTGCGAGCGCATCAGGGAATGCAACACGTATCGTTTCTCTCTGTGTATTCGTACCAATAAAGCTATCTCCACTTACGATAAGTCCCTTTTGAGCAGTTAATGATTGCGCTTCAATCGCTTCAGTCGTTAGCTCTAATAGTTCTGCATCAGCCGCATATTGTGCTGGCATTCGAGGAATTTGCCCGAGCTCATATCCGAAAGCTTGTGCATCTGCATCATGATAAGCCACGCTTTCGCTTACGACCACGTCTCCGACATTTAATTCACCATCAAGTGCACCCGCTGATCCTGTATTAATAATGACATCAGGCTTAAATTCGTGGATTAATAATGTGGTAGAAATGGCTACGTTAACTTTACCAATGCCACTTTGTGTTAACACTACTTCATGATCATTGAGTTGCCCACGATAGAACTTAACATGAGCAATATGTATTTCATCCAATTGAGTTAATTGATCTTTAAGTATCGCTACTTCTTCTTCCATAGCGCCAATAATACCTATCATGATTTGTCACCTCGTTGATATATTTAATGCTTTAGTTATTTTACCATAACTTCGAACTTTCCTCGATCATGCGAGGTCATTTCTTCAACGTAAAAACACCTGCACAGATGAATATAATCATTCTAAGTCCGCGCAGGTGTTTAAAACAAATTCTCTATTTATCTCACCGACTTTATATTGTTTAAAGTCGTATTATTCATCGTCATCGGATTTATTATCGAAGTTACGTCCTTCTAAGCCGGCTAACTCTTCTTTAGAAGCAGCAGGTGCTTTCATTTCGAATATTTGATCTACTACTGTGTAGTCATAATAACCTAAACGTGCAATCGGACGAATAGATGGGATATCTATCTTACCTTCGTCAGTGATGAAACGGTCATCAATATGCACGTGCGCGACGCGGCCAATAACGATATCGACAGTTGAAACAGGATCGCCAGTTGGAATACGTATTGTTTGTACATATTCACACTCGAAATGGATAGGACTTTCTTTAACGCGATAACCTGGTGCTTCAATACATTCTTCTTTCGTCACACCAGCGTAATCAAATTCGTCTACGTCATAATCAAGTGCTTTCGCTGAAAGATTGACTGCTTCTCTTAAATCATATGTTGCCATGTTCCAAACGAACCAACCTGTTTCTTCGATGTTCTTCACAGTATCTTTACGTTCATGGTCACCTAAGACAGATTGGTTAGCTGCGAACATAACCATAGGAGGATCCCATGTTAAATTCTGGTATTGACTGTAAGGAGCTAAATTATCTTTGCCATCTTTAGATGTCGTGGATAACCAGCCTATAGGTCTCGGTACAGTGCTACTTTTAAATGGATCATGTGGAAGTCCGTGACTTCTTGTTCCTTGTTTTGGTGAATATTGCATTTTTTCATACCTCCTTGTTGTTGTTCTATACCCTTGTTAACTAACTTCGATTCATAATAAATACTTATACATTTATTATTGCACGTAATCAACTTAATCTTTTTAAAAGAATAAAACGTGCAAACTTTAAGAAAATTTGTATTCGTATTAATGTTAAGAATAAATAGTTTGTTATCAATTTGTGAAAAATTAAATTTTACACTTTAAATACGTTTATCTTCGTGTGATAATATCACAGGCAAATAAAATAGAAAGGTGAATGTTATGGAACAAGAGCTTAAATATAATCGAATTACTACAGTGTTCTTTATCACTGGTATTATTGTGATGTGTAGCTTATATGCAGCTATTCCCATGCTACCCCATATTGCGAAAGATTTCGGCATCTCTAAAGCTACAGCAACTTTGAACGGCGTTGTCTTCTCACTAGCCTATTCAATTAGTTGTTTACTGTATGGTGTCATTTCAGATAAATTTGGTCGTATCAAGATTATCCTCATTGGACTAGTAGGACTCGTTGTAGTTTCACTCGGTATTGGATTTGTAAATTCCTTTAGTCTATTACTCGTACTTAGAGTATTTCAAGGGATATTCGCAGCGACGTTCTCACCTGTTTCCTTAGCGTATACGACTGAGATGTATCCCCCTGTTAAACGTGTGACGGCGATTAGTTTCATTAGTACAAGCTTTATGCTATCCGGTATTATCGGACAGAACTTAAGTGAAATCCTATCCAATGCTTACGGATGGCGTGTCACTTATATAGTGCTCAGTGTACTTTATATCATCTTAACTTTCGTCGTTTCGAAACTTGTTCCGGAAAGTCCATATCGTAACCCAGATATTAAACTTTCACGTTTCATGAGTCACTTTAAAGATATATTCTTATATAAATCAGTCATTGGATGTTTCTTCATTTCATTAACTTTACTCACTAATTTTATCAGTATGTATACCATTCTTAATGACTATATTAAATCTCACTTTGTACATGGCGATTTAACGACGACTTTTGTTGTTAAGTTGTTAGGTATTATCGGCATGATCTTATCGTTATTTGCGGGACGTATTAGCGACAAGTTGAGTGTCATTTGGGTGATTAAAATTGCGCTCGTAGCCCAAATTATTTCACTCATTGGTTTAGGTATTACTTCCAATATTGTTATAATTACTTTCTTTAGTATCGTATTTGTCGCAGGTGTGGCATTCTGTATTCCATCTGTGATCTCTAAAGTGGGTATGCTTGCAGCGACGAACCGTGGTTTCTTCTTATCCGTAAATACCTTTATCTTGTTCCTTGGTACCGCAATCGCACCAGTACTTTCAATCTATTTGGAAAAGCTTACACATTATTTCGTAGCATTTAGTATTCTCAGTTTAATCGCTTTAGCTGCGTTAATTGTTAGCTTCTTTATTCCTAAAGGTATCAATCCTAATACAGCTAAATAATGATTTTAAAAATAAGCCTCAATCGTTCGGATATCGCACCGAGACGATTGAGGCTTTGTTTGCATTACAGTTATTTATTTTGATTATCTTCGCTATCCATTGAATTATGAAGCACGTTGAGCACGAGTCCACTTACTGGAACGAACGTTTTATTTTTAGTGGATTCTGCGATCACAGAAGTTAAGTCTTTATAAATCGCATCTAACGTACCATTATTTTTATACTCTTTAATTTCACCCCAGTTATTCGCTGCCCAACTGTTACCAGTACTTACTTCTACTATATCGAGCACGTCTTCTTCGTTAAGGCCATAACTATTACCGAATTTCACAGCTTCTGAAATACCTACCATGTTGATACCTAATAAGAGGTTATTCGCTAATTTCGCTGCTTGTCCTGCTCCGATCTTATCTCCTAAATCAAAGATATGAGATCCCATCGCTTCAAAGTAAGGCTTGAGTTGTGACTTAGTCTCTTGAGCACCAGATGAGAAGATAGCTAAACTCCCTTTCTCAGCACCAGATAAACTACCGCTAACAGGTGCATCAAGTAGATTCAACTCATATTCTGAAACTTTCTTTTCAAGATCCTCCATAATCGTTGGGTTAAGTGTACTCATAACCACTACAGTTACTTCGTTGTTGTCAGAAGAAGTGATACCTTTGTCCCCGAAGATGACATCTTCTGTTTGTGCTTGATTACGTACCATTGTGATGACTGCATCATCTACTTGATCTGTGACTTCTTGAATAGATTCGCAACCTTGAATACCTTCTTTTTCTAATTCCTTAATCTTATCTTTATCAAGGTCATATGCAAGGACTTGGAAGCCAGATTTTTGCAAATTCATCGCCATGCCAGCTCCCATATTGCCTAGACCTACAAAACCTATTTTTTTCATTGTAAACGCCTCCTAATAGTTACTATTTTAACTTTGCATTCTCTTATGCGTAAAATATATAATTAGAATTATACTTATGACAAAAAATCATAGTTCTATTGAGGAGGTAGCGTATGGATATTCGACAGCTTAAATATTTTATTGCTGTAGTAGAGAATAAAGGATTTTCAAGAGCAGCAGAGACGCTCTACTTATCTCAGTCTACACTGAGTAAAGTGGTCAAAAGCTTAGAAGATGAACTAGATACGGTATTATTAGATCGTTCGAGTAAGCAAATTGACTTAACCGAGTCTGGCAAGATCGTCTATCAACAAGGAATTCAAGTGTTACACTCTTTAGATAACATTACAAATCAACTCTTTGATATTGAGAATCTGAAACAAGGTCATATCAATATCGGTCTCCCACCTATTTCAGGTACGTTGTATTTCCCTGAAATTATTAAAACTTTTACAGACATGTATCCAAAAATTGATCTTCAAATTTATGAGGCTGGCGCTTATAAAGTTAAAAATGCACTGCTCGATGGGACGGTGGATATCGTTGTTTCCATGGAGCTTGAAAGTGAAGCGAACCTTGATGTCATTCCACTCATCAATGATCCGCTCGTCGTGTATGTGAATCAAGATCACCCTTTAGCTCGAGAATCTTCTGTTACATTGAATGATCTTAAAAATGAATCATTTATCGCTCTCACATCCGATTACGAATTACGTAAAAAGTTGGTCTACGAATGCTACAAATACCATTTCAAACCTTCTATACAAATGGAAAGTACCCAATGGGACTTTATACTGTCAATGGTTAATGAAGGATTTGGCATTGCTGTCATGCCCTACTCACTGAGTCCGTTACTGAACTTTCAAAAGTTAACTACTATACCTATCGAAGATACTGAAATGAAGATGGATATTAATTTCGTTGTTAAAAGCCATAAACCATTGTCTACACCTTTAAAAACATTCATCGAGTATACGAAAGAACATATTCAAACTATGAAATTTAGTAATAATTAGTATTATAATTATGAACTTTTAGAATACAAGACTTCGTATTACAATAGAGTTAGAGTTTCAATATAGGAGGTCTAAACGATGGAACAAAGTCGTAGCGAAATCGGTCAACAAATTATGGATGATTTAACTGCTAGCGATAACGAGAACATTCCAACTCACGCTAACATTGAAGAAGAGTTAGGAGATGTAGCTCCTGGTTTAGGAGATTTAGTCAAAGAATTTGCGTTTGGAGACATCTATTCTCGCGAAGGTCTAGATTATAGACAACGTGCAATCAGTACAATTTCAGCACTTGTCACATTAGGAACTGAGCCTCAATTAGAGTTACACATCAACGTAGCTTTAACGGTAGGCTTAACACCACAAGAAATTTCAGAAACAATTATGCATTTACTTCCATACGTTGGTTTCCCACGTGTTCTAAATGCACTTCAACTAGTGAAAAAAGTTTACAAAGAACGTAATGTTGATTATTACACTCAACCTGAATAACGCAATTTGAATTTGTCACTCAGCACCTGAAAGCAAACTTTATCCCTTTTGTACAAACTATTCTCTCAACATTATTAAATGAAGATATGTATTATGCGGTTCCGTATCTAACATAGGTGCGGGACCGTTTTTATAAGTCACTAAGAAAGTTAAGTTAAAATTAAAAAAATCTTGAGCCCAAATGATGAGCTCAAGATGCTTCGTGTTTAGCAATATCATGATTTATTGTATAACATGTTAGCTCGTCCAAAGCGCACCGAGTTCTTTGAATGACATGATACCTGTTACTATCGTAATGATTACTGCAATAATACCGAGTATCATCATCCATTTCGGATGGCGGTAATCTCCTACGATAGACTTACGAGTACTTGCCACGAGGATTGTACCTAACGTAATCGGAAGTACTAAACCATTTAAAGCACCAGCAATAATTAATAATTTAACTGGTTTACCGATGAATAAGAAGATTAAAGTTGAAACAACGATAAATGTAATAACGATTAAGTTGTTGCGTTCAAATAACTTCTTGTGCATCGTCTTTAAGAATGTGGCACTTGTATATGCTGAACCAATCACGGATGACATCGCTGCTGCAAATAATACGACACCAAATATATTTCTACCGATAGGTCCTAATACTTTTTCAAAAACAGAAGCAGGTGGGTTGTCTTGACTCAAAGTAAAGCCTGTTACGACGACACCTAATACTGCTAAGAAAAGTAAAGCACGTAGGACACCAGTCGTTAAAATACCTGAAATCGCTGCTCGGTTAACGAATGGTAAGTAATCTTTACCTTTAATTCCTGAATCCAGGATACGGTGTGCACCGGCAAAGATAATATAACCCCCTACTGTACCACCTACGAGCGTAATGATCGGTAATACGAGTGCTACAGGATGTTCTGGCCACACCATATGTGCTGCTGCATCTGCATATGGTGGATTGGCTTTAAACATAACGACTGCAACTACGATAATCATCAGTGCGCCGAGCACCATTGATACGACGTCCATCACTTTCTGACCATTCTTTGAAATAAAGATAGCGATGGATAGAACCGCTGTAATTGCAGCACCCCACTTCACATCAAGTCCAAAGATGGCATTTAATCCTAATCCTGCTCCGGCTATGTTACCAATATTGAAAGCAAGTCCCCCTATAGCGATCAATATTGAAATGAAAGTCCCTAAACCACCTACGACATCATTGGCAATTTCTTGGCCACGTTTACCTGTAACAACAAGAATACGCCATATGTTCACTTGTGCTGCAATGTCGATAAGTATGGATAGCAATATGGCAAAGGCAAAGCTTGCTGCAAATTGTCCTGTAAAGACAGCAGTTTGCGTCAAGAATGCCGGCCCTATTGCTGATGTTGCCATCAAGAAGACAGAACCTAATAATAGCCTCTTGTGACCCTTTGTGAATTGAAAATCATTTGTTTGAAGTTTCTTCTTCCCCATGTGTTAACCCCCTAGTTGTGTAATTGAAACACCTTCTTTGTTTAATGTCTCACGAATATTGCGTACGAACTCTAATGCATTTGCGCCATCGCCGTGTACACAGATTGTGTCCGCTTTCAAATCAATCACTTTGCCTGTCTTAGTTACGACTTGTTGGTCTTTAACCATCTTCAAGACTTGATTGATTGCTTCATCTTTATCTGTGAGCACAGCATCCGGCTCTTTACGACTTACAAGCTGTCCATCTTCTTCGTATCGACGGTCAGCAAAGACTTCTGAAGCAGCTGTCAAACCAACTTTTTCAGCTTCGGAAATTAATAGCGTGTTAGATAAGCCTACATAAATCAGTTCTGGATCGAAATCATATACTGCTTGTGCAATCGCATGCGCAATGTCTTTGTTACGCGCACCCATTTGGTAAAGCGCACCGTGTGGTTTCACGTGATTGATGCGTGTATCGTGAATTTGACAAAAGCTATTGAGTGCGCCGAGCTGATAAGTCACAATGTTGTAGATTTCGTCAGGAGAAATATCCATATTGCGACGACCGAAGCCTTGTAAATCAGGTAGACCTGGATGTGCCCCAATACCGATGTTTGCTTCTTTCGCTTGCTTAACTGTTTCGTGCATCACATTCCAGTCACCAGCGTGAAAGCCACAAGCAACGTTAGCTGAAGTGATTAATGGAATAATATCTTGATCTCCACCAAAGCTATAATTACCAAATGCTTCTCCTAAGTCGCAGTTTAAATCGATCTTCATTCTTAAGCCCCCTTGATAATCTTATGACGTTCTAAGAATTTAATATCTACATCGCTTGCATCTCCATCTGCATAGGCCGGATAAGAGAGTACAGCGTATAAGAAATCAGCAGTTGTTGAGAAACCATCAATGACCATTTCATCTAACGTACATTTCAATTTGTTGATTGCGAGTGCACGTGTTGGTGCTTTGACAATCACTTTAGCTACAAGTGAATCGTAGTATGGTGAAACCATATAACCTTGATAAAGTAATGAGTCTACACGTACGTTGAAACCTTGTGGTAAATGTAAGGCTTGTACTTTACCCGGTGTCGGCTGGAAGTGTTTTTCAGGATCTTCTGCGTTGATACGCGCTTCAATCACGTGTCCATCAAAGATAATGTCATCTTGTGTATAAGGTAGATGGTTATGTTGCATCAAGTAGAGTTGCGCTGCTAATAAGTCTCTTCCAGCACGCATTTCCGTTACTGTATGCTCTACTTGAATACGCGCGTTCATTTCAATGAAGTAATACGCATCATCTGTGACAAGGAATTCAATTGTACCAGCACTGCGATAGTGAGATGCTTTCGCAACCTTAACAGCATCGTCACAGATACGTTGACGTTTCTCATCAGTCAATGAAGAACATGGTGATTCCTCGATTAATTTTTGGTTTTTACGTTGGACTGAACAGTCACGTTCCCCAAGGTGAATGTAATTATCTTTACCATCACCGAGAATTTGCACTTCGACGTGTTTTGCTACGGGTATAAAGGCTTCTACATAAATACGATCATCATCGAAGTATTTTTTACCTTCACTTTTAGCCTCTTTAAAAGATTTATCTAACATCTCAGGCTCTTTGACGATACGAATACCTTTACCGCCACCACCACTCGCTGCTTTCAACACGAGTGGATAACCAATTTCTTTAGCAATTTCTTTCACTTCATCCACGGATTCGACTGCATCCGTTGAACCTGGAATGATAGGTACACCCGCTTGATCTACAGTTTGACGTGCGGTAATCTTATCACCCATCATTTGCATCGTTTCTTTCGTAGGACCGATAAAGTAAATATCATTCTCTTCAACTTTATGGGCAAATGACGGACTTTCTGATAAGAAACCATATCCTGGATGAATCGCATTAGCTCCAGTCATTTCTGCGGCTGAGATAATACGATCTTGGTTTAAGTAACTATCAAGTGCATTGGCTTCACCGACACATACTGCTTGATCGGCTAAGCTAACATGCAGACTTGATTCATCTCCCTTAGCGTAGATAGCTACAGTTTCGATACCGAGTTCACGACATGCGCGAATGATACGAACTGCGATTTCTCCTCTGTTTGCAATTAAACAACGATACAATGCAATGCCCCCCTTTGCGTTGATTATTTCACTCTTATTATTGGTTGATCATATTCAACATTTGAACCATGCTCGACGAGAATATCAGTCACTTCACCGTCAACATCGCTTGTTACCTCGTTCATCACTTTCATTGCTTCAATATAGCCAATTACATCGCCAGATTTTACTTGGTCGCCAACTTTAATGATTGGATCAGTGAGTTCTTTCTCTTCTTGTAAATAGAAAGTACCTACCATTTGTGCTTTCACTTCTTGACCTTCTGAATCATTGCTAGCACTTTGGTCTTCATTTGATGATTGTGATTGAGCAGAGTCAGCAGCACCTTGAGGCATACTTGCAGGCATGCTCGCTACCGGTGCATTCTCTTCAGTGAAGTCAAGTTCGATTTCATGTTCATAATCTTTATATTTAAATTTCTTTAATTCATTTTCCTTAACTAATTTGATTAATTGCTCGATATTTTCAAAATTCATTATGCTTCCCCTTTCAATAATGCATTTAGACGTTTTGAAGTAGAGCGTAACTGTTGTATTTGATAAACAGGTGTACGTTCTATTTCCTGTAAAGCTTCTTGTAGTGCCTCATCAAGCTGTTGTAAACTGTCGATGGCTTCTTCTACCGTTACCCATTCGAAATGAATTGTTTCGCCGGGTTGTTTCTGCGCTAGAATAGATAAATCAGCTTGTGTTACTGTGGCAATCTTAGTGTATCCCCCCACAGTTTGTTTGTCATTCAACAGTATGATAGGGTTCCCATCATTTGGCACTTGCACACTACCTAAAGCTACAGGCTCTGAAATAATATCCGCAGATTCTTCTGGTGGAATTTCATTACCTCTTAGACGGTAGCCCATACGGTCTGATTGTTCAGAAATTTGGTAGTCACCTGAAGTCATTGCGTTAACCGCATCAGACGAGAATCGATCGTATTGTGGACCTTTAACGATGCGAATCGTTGTTTCATCTGTATTTACGAGTTGGACATCTGTACTGAGTCCCACACGATATTTAGCTTCATCATTTGGAATCGTTTGGATGCGATCTTGCGCTTTTAAAGTACGGCCTTCAAATCCACCTATGTGACTCCGTGTATGCGTTGATTGACTGTTAGCCACTACTGGGATATCTAGCGGACAACCGAAGAAGATATATCCTCTAGCTCCTTCTTTAGCAGCCCCAATCTTTAGCTCGTCACCCTTTTCAGCTTTATAAACGGATTGCATCTCGATCGGCTCGCCATTCAGCTCACTGCCGAACTCGCCACCTGTTACCACAAAGGTATTTGGTGTGGTAAAACGAATCGTTGGACCGATAACAGTGAATTCAATCGCTGGTCCATCGTTACCAATCAGTTTCTGTCCGAGCTGATAACTTATAAGGTCTAAAGCTCCAGCTGTTGAAAATCCTTGATCTTGAAATCCATAGCGCCCTTGATCTTGAACTGTCGTAAAGAGACCTGGATTATTAATTAGAATACTCATTGTCTTTAGACACCCACTTTCTCATATCGAAAGAATCAGATTCTTGTTCGTCAATGATTTGGTCATATTGTTCTTCAGATATAGCATAGAACTTAATGTAATCACCTGGCTGATAGAGACACATCGGTTCGCGTGTTAAATCAAAGACTTTGATTGGTGTACGACCGATAATTTGCCAACCACCAGGGGATTCACTTGGGTAAAGCCCTGTTTGTTGATTGGCTATTCCTACTGAACCTTCTGGTAAACGCGTTCTCGGTTCAGAACGACGTGGTGTATGAAGACGCTCATCTAAACCGCCAAGGAATGGGAAGCCTGGCATAAACCCAAGCATATAGATGAGATACGGTTGACTACTATGAATATCGATGACTTCTTCTGTATCGAGATGATTAGTAGATGCTACCTCATCGATATCTGGTCCGGCTTCTCCTCCGTAAAGTACTGGAATGTAGACCGTCTTCGTCTTGATGTCTTGACCAGCAAAGTCACTAGCGTCTAATTCATCTAGTTTAAGCTCTTCTACTAATGATTGAGGTGTCATCTTCTCAATATCTATATTAATAAGAATAGCACGGTAAGAAGGTACGATTTCTGTAATACCTTCTACGTTCAGATTATGTATGTATTGAACAACTTGTTGCATTTGCTTAAATATATCTTCACTAATTCGTTCTTCTAAGTAAATCATAAGTGCTTGTTCGTTGATGATTTGATAATTCATGATGGATTAACCTCCTTCAATGCACATTAAGTAAACGCTTACTTAAGCAATACACTTTATTATACCATTTTAGTAGCGATGTTGTTTAATAAAGAAATTTTATCAACATTTATAAAGTATATTTAATCAATAGGATTTAAGGCTTGCAAGTTTAATTATTTTATCCCTTTTTCATTTTTCTATGTTGCTAAAAGTAAGATGAGCGTATGGTTGAACGCGATAGTTCTTTATTTCACTTTCTCACTATGAATTAAACGCTATCGTTTAGTTATAACTCTAAATTTACCAAATTCAGACTTTTTCGACTAGAATTAGTTTTACCATAAAATAGAAAAACTTCCCAAACGTTGTTGAATTCGTTTGGGAAGTACGCTGAAATATAGAATTATTTAATATCTACAATCTTAACGTTCATTTCTGCACCATTTGGTAGAGGAACACGAACTTCATCGTTAAGATGCTTACCAATCAAGCTTTGAGCCATTGGTGATTCGTTAGAAATCTTACCGTTGAAAGCGTCTGATTCTGCAGAACCAACGATTTGATAACTTTCTTCTTCATCACCTGGTAGTTCAACGAATGTAACGGTCTTACCGATTTGAACGACGTTGTTGTCGCCCGTATCTTCAATGATTAAAGCATTACGAATCATATTTTCGATACGTTGAATATCTTGTTCAATAAAGCCTTGTTCATCTTTCGCTGCATCATACTCAGAGTTCTCAGAAAGGTCACCGAAAGAACGCGCGACTTTAATTTTTTCTACAACTTCTGGGCGTTTAACCGTCTTTAATTCTTCTAATTCTTTTTCAAGTTTGTCATAACCTTCTTGGGTCATTGGATATTGTTTTTGGTTTTCCATATTGTCATCTTCCTTTTCTAACTGTTCTATTGTTTACGTATAAGTGATTTAATCTTAGTTGTTAAAATATCAATGGCAACTTTATTACTGCCGCCTTCAGGAATAATTAAATCAGCATATTTCTTAGTTGGTTCTATAAATTGATTGTGCATTGGACGTACGACATTTAAGTATTGTGTAATTACGGATTCCATCGTCCGCCCACGTTCAGCTGTGTCACGCATCAATCTTCGGAGAATGCGCAAATCAGCGTCAGTATCTACGTATACTTTAACATCCATCATCTCACGTAATGTTTGATTTTCCAAAGCAAAGATACCTTCAACAATAATTACATCTTTGGGTTCAAATGTGATTGTAACATCACTTCGCGTGTGGTTTGTATAATCATAAGTAGGTATCTCTACTGTTTGACCGTCCTTAAGAGATTGTAGATTACTGATTAGTAAATCGTTATCAAACGCGAATGGATGGTCGTAGTTCGTTTCTAGACGTTCTTCAAAGCTTAAATGAGATTGATCTTTATAATAATAATCTTGAGCGATGAGTGCAATACTATATCCTTCAAGCAAGGACATGATTTCACTCGTTACACTTGTCTTACCAGAACCTGATCCACCGGCTATACCTATAATCGTTGTGCCACTCATCGTTTGAGTTCCTTTCTCATCATATTATTCTTATAAAGCGGTTGGTCTACTTTGATTTGGACGATTTGAAGAGGGTGACGAGCGGCATCAAGTTCATTGCCTTCTTCGTCATATATCGCGTCAACCACTTGTCTAAAGGTATCAATTTCAGGGCCGAAGAATTCGATTTCTTGACCTGGTTTAAAATGATTACGTTGTTGAATGGTCGCTATATGAGCGTCTTCGTCATAATCTAAGACAAGACCACAGAAATCATATGCTGCTTTCTTATTCTGCTCTGCGCCAAACATCTGCTCTTCGTAACCAGGAGTCCCTTCGAAAAAGGCTGGCGCAGTATCACGGTTCGCACATTTATCTAGTTCGACCAACCATTCAGGTTGAATTTGGAAATGTTCTGGATCAGCTGCGTAGGCATCTATCACTTTACGATAGACGGAAACGACTGTCGCGATATAGTGAATTGACTTCATGCGACCTTCTATTTTTAAAGAGTCTATACCTATATCCATCATATTAGGGATTGATTCTATCAGTTTCAAGTCTTTCGGACTCATTGCAAACGGTGTGACGTCACCGTCTTTATAGAGTAAATCTAACTCACCGTCGTCTTCGATTTGTAAGAGATCATAATCCCAACGGCAACTTTGACAACAACCACCACGGTTTGAATCGCGGGCAGTCATATGGTTGCTCAATGTACAGCGCCCAGAATAAGCAATACACATTGCACCATGGATAAAGGCTTCAATTTCGATATCGACTTTATCTTTCATTTCGCGCATTTCTTCTGCACCAGTTTCACGTGCTAATACGACACGATCTAAACCTTCTTCTTTCCAGAATTCGACAGCTTTATAGTTAGATAATGATTGTTGTGTAGAAAGATGGATTTCTAAACGTGGCGCTACCTTTTTACACGTTTCAATAACAAGTGGATCAGCTACGATGATACCTGTCGCACCTGTGGCTTCTAAAGCTGACAGATAGTCATCTAATCCTTCCATATTCTCATCATGTGCAATAATATTCGTTGTTACATAAATCTTTGCACCGTAACGTTTAGCGAACTCAACGCCATCTTGAATTTCTGCCATTGTGAAATTATCGGCGTTTGATCTTAGTCCATATTCTTGGCCGCCTAGAAAGACGGCATCGGCACCATAATGCACTGCGATCTTTAATTTCTCAAGATTACCCGCTGGTGCTAGCAATTCAGGTTTCTTCACGCGAGGCTTAGCATCAGGTTGCACTTCTTCTAATATTTTCACAGCATGCATCCTCCTTTAATACACAGTTTGTTTGAATAAGAATCCTTCGTCAAATGGGCGATGATCAGGTTGAATGTCTTCAATAGGATCGACAAGCATAAACTTCTCATCTTCGTAAGCCTCAGGATCTTCGTTATATAAATCAATGGCTTCACGATACTGTTCAGTACAGACGTTAATATATTCTTCAGTATGTAACAGGCCATCTATTTTAATTGCATCAATGCCTGCCTCAAGTAATGGATCTAATTCTTCGATTAGACACATATCATTTGGCGACATGATATGGGTGCCATTGTAATCTTCATAGACAGGATATAAATTATCACGTTCTTCATCATAAAGTAATAAATCTTTATCGTCGTTCTGACGTTGTATCTTCATTTGACGGTCTTGGAATGTATAATAATTGCCGAGTAACATACGTTTAGATTGGAACATACAAGTCATACCATGAACTTGTACTTCAATTTCGACATTCGCATGTTCTTTAATGTTAAGGATTTCCTCTAAGTTTAGCTCACGCGCTAAAACGGCACGTTTCGCTCCCTTTTCTCCCCAATAATTACATTGGAAGTAGTTCGTTACAAGCGTTTCGGCATCCCAATTCAATGGGATGGGATCCTCTTGTTGCTTCACATACATCACAACTGCTGGATCACCGAAAATGATGCGATCCACTCTAACTTCATGAAGAAATGAGATGTAATCTTCTAACGCGCGTAAATGATAGTTATGGAATATACCATTCACTGCCACGTAGGCTTTTTTACCATGTTCATGAATGAGTTGAACGGCCTTAACGAGCTGATCACGATTAAACTCGCCTGCTAAACGTAAGCCGAATTTCTGTTCTCCTATTACAAAGGCATCTGCGCCCTTCTCTATCAATGTTTCAATGTGTGAAATAGACTTGGGTGTGACCAGTAATTCAGTCATTTCAATTCTCCTTTTTTACGGAAATTGCTACTCCGTCATCAATATTAAGAAAGTTTGTCTCGTATCGTGGATGTTGAACCAGCCAATCGTTGTATTTCTGCAGCTTCTTCACCATTTGTCTTACATTTCGAGAATGCACCGCATCGATGTCAGCAACGAAATCGTGATAGAGAATATTATCAGTGATCACAACACCGCCAACCTTCAACAATGGCTCATATGTTTCGAAGAAGCGTTGCGTTTGAGCTTTCGCTGCATCGATGAATATAACATCAAATGTATTATCTTTAAGCGTTTCAAATTGTTCGCGTGCATCTCCTTTAATCATCGTTATCTGTTGTTGATAACCGAAATGCTCAATATTTTGCAAAGCACGCGCTTGCATCTCTGTATCACGCTCAATCGTCGTAATATGTATATCGGATGACACAGAAGCAAACTGCATTGCACTATAACCGATAGCAGTACCAAGCTCTAATATGTGTTGAGGTTGTTTGAGTCTCAACACTTGCTTAATCGCTTCTAAGCTCATCTTGTCGACAATAGGGACGCGATTCTCTTCGGCATATGTACGCAAACTTTCAATATCATTATTATTATGCTGCATTAATTCTAAGAGATATTCTTGATTCTTGTCCATATCGTCTCTCCCTTAGTTACTCCTCTATAGTTTAGGACGGTGTATGCATTACGCGCGCCCTTTGACTTCTTAAAATGGAGTTGAATTTAACTCAACACATTCTACCACATTTTAATAAAAATATTAAGTCTCTGTTCTTCTCTCGTGGTCACAGTTATCTCTAACATCAAGCGATGCTAATGATCGCCGCAGATGAGCTCAATCAGTGAGCTCAGAATGATAACAGAAAATAGCCCTAGCACCTACTTATGTGTCAATGACATAAGCTAATAGCTAGGACTATTTCGCACTTCATCGAATGATAGTACTAGAAGAATATGATTATTCTTCGTCGTTCATTTCAGTATTTACGATTTCTTCAATCATGTCCCATTCTTCATCAGATTCGACTGGTAAGAATTTGCCACCTTCACCATCTTCATCTGGTTCGTTTATCATTGGTACAAGTTCAACCATATCGTCATCATCTGACTCAGCACCTTCTTCAGCGAGGATGACATACTCTTTCTTGAATTCTGGATGATAGAACTCAAGTACTTTGCGGTAAAGTACTTCGTTGCCCTCTTCATCGTAAAGTGTTAATAACTCTTCATTATTATTTACGTGTAATTCAGCTTCATTATGCTCTGCCATGATTATGCTCCTTTGTTATTGTATAGAATCCAAGTAGCCTTGCAGAATAAATACTGCGGCCATCTTATCAATCACTTTTTTTCGTTTCTGTCTAGAGAGATCAGCTTCTAATAAAGAACGTTCCGCTGCCATTGTACTTAAACGTTCATCCCAAGTCTTGACTTCAAGATCAGGGCGTCTTTCTTGTAACATCTCTTTGTAGTGTAACGAAGCTTCACCTCTAAATCCAATCGAATTATTCATATTCTTAGGGAGACCGATGATAACGGTCCCCACTTTTTCTTTATCAATAATGTCTACTAACTTTTCAATACCTAAATCGCCATTCTCTTCGTCAATGCGGAGTGTATCTAATCCTTGGGCAGTCCAACCCATCAAGTCGCTAATGGCTACACCTACTGTCTTACTTCCTACGTCTAAACCAATAATCTTATGCTTGAGCATCGTTAAACTTCTGAGTGCGCTTTAAGATAGTTTGATACGAGTTCTTCCATAATATCGTCGCGGTCGATGCGGCGAATCTGATTTCTCGCTTCATTGTGACGTGGGATATAAGCAGGATCTCCAGATAAGAGATAACCCACGATTTGATTTACAGGATTGTAACCACGTTCTTCAAGAGTAGTATAGACATTCTGTAGCACGGACTTGACATCTTCTTTCGGGATATCATCATAACTAAATTTCATCGTTTTGTCGAAGTTTTCCATTTTAAGACACGCCTCCCAGTTAGTATAGAATTGAACACACTCTCATTCTACACTACTCAGGTGTTGAGTTATAGAGATTTAATATAATTTTTAATAAAACGTAAAGATTCTGTTATGTTCTCAGGTTCACTGCCGCCACCTTGAGCCATATCAGGTCGGCCGCCACCTTTACCGCCTACAACAGGCGCCATTTCTTTGATGATATCGCCAGCTTTCACTTGATCTGTTAATGATTTAGGCACTGTAGCAATTAATGATACTTTACCGTCCACATTGCTGACTAAAATGATAATCGTATCTTGTAATTTAGATTTAAAGTCATCCATCGTTTCGCGAATCGCTTTAGGATTAGGTACTTCTACTTCAGTAGCTAACACTTTAAATCCATTGATCTCTTCTACTTGTTCGGTGATATCGCCCATCTTCAATGAAGTGATTTCTTTGTTGAGTTGATCTACGCGTTTATTTAATGATTTTTCTTCATCGATTAATTGCGTCACTTTATTTACGACTTGGTCATCTGACTTCGCTTTCACTTGACCTTTGATTGTATTGAATTGAGATTGAATATCTTCTAAATACAAGAATGCTGCTTGACCTGTGAGCGCTTCGATACGGCGAACACCTGCACCTGTACCTGATTCACTTACGATTTTAAACAAGCCGATTTCAGCTGTGTTTGAAACGTGAATACCACCACAAAGTTCAATAGAGAATGGTGCCATGTTGACAACACGCACGATATCGCCGTATTTTTCACCGAAGAGCGCCATTGCACCCATTTCTTTGGCTTCTTCAATTGGCATTTCTTGAATACTTACTTCAATACTATTCCAAATTTCTTCGTTCACACGACGTTCAACTTGTTCTATCTCTTCTTCTTTCATCGGTCCGAAGTGAGAGAAGTCGAAACGCATGCGGTCTGGAGCAACGAGTGAACCTGCTTGGTTAACGTGATCGCCTAGCACTTCTTTTAAGGCTGCATGAAGTAAGTGAGTCGCACTGTGATTCTTCTGAATCGCACGACGTTCTTTATGATTAACTGATGCTGAGACTTCTGCTCCGGATTTAACTGTACCGAATTGGACTTCACCAGTGTGTAAGTTCTGTCCATTTGGTGCTTTAATCACTTCAGTAACTTGAATTTCGAAATTCTCATTACTAATCGTACCGTGGTCAGCTACTTGACCCCCGCTGACAGCATAGAAAGGTGTTTCTGCGAGGATGAAATAGATTGTGTCACCCGCTTCTGCCTCTTCCACTCGTTCACCATTTGCAATGATATCCGTAATAGTTGTAACTTTATCCATCACATCGTAACCTACGAAAGTGCTGTCAGTCGTAATATTCTTCAACACTTCACTTTGTACTTGCATAGATTCTGAAGATTGACGAGCTTGACGTGCACGTTCACGTTGCTTACTCATTTCAGTTTCGAAGCCAGCCATATCCACAGAGAGATCTTCCTGAGCAGCCATCTCTTCTGTTAACTCCACAGGGAAACCGTAAGTATCATACAATTTAAATGCATCTTCCCCACTAATTTCATTCGTCTGGCCTTTCGCTTTAGCTATGAGATTGTTGAGGATAGACATGCCTTCTTCCAATGTTTCGTGGAAGCGTTGTTCTTCTGATTTCACTACGCGTTTGATAAAATCAGCTTTCTCTTTCACGTTTGGATAGTAAGGTTCCATAATGTCTGCCACGATATCTACTAAGCGATACATAAATGGCTCGTGAATATCCAGTGATTGACTGAAACGCACAGCACGACGTAACAGACGACGCAATACGTATCCACGACCTTCGTTAGCAGGTAAAGCACCATCAGCGATCGCAAACGAGATGGTTCTAATGTGATCAGCAATAACTTTAAATGCAACATCGTAGTCTTCTTGAGTTAAGTATTTTTTACCAGAAATAGACTCTACTTCATGAATAATTGGCATAAATAAATCTGTTTCATAGTTTGTGCGTACATCTTGTGAAATAGAGGCCATACGCTCTAGACCCATTCCAGTATCAATGTTCTGGTTAGGAAGTGGTGTATACGTATGATCTTTATTGTGATTGAACTCACTAAATACGAGGTTCCATACTTCTAAGTAGCGCTCGTTCTCACCGCCTGGATACATTTCCTCAGCAGGATCATCTTGACCATAATCTTCGCCACGATCATAGAAGATTTCAGTGTTCGGCCCAGATGGTCCTTCACCAATGTCCCAGAAGTTACCTTCGATACGAATAATACGGCTTTCTTCTAAACCGATATCTTCATTCCATAAACGGTACGCTTCTGTATCTTCAGGATGGATCGTCACGTATAGACGCTCTGGCTCCATGCCCATCCAGTCATCGCTTGTTAGAAATTCCCATGCAAATTCAATCGCTTCTTTTTTGAAATAATCACCGATAGAGAAGTTCCCGAGCATTTCGAAAAACGTATGGTGACGTGCTGTAAAACCAACATTCTCGATATCATTTGTGCGAATCGCTTTTTGAGAGTTCACGATACGTGGTTTACGTGGGATTTCACGACCATCAAAATATTTTTTTAACGTTGCGACACCAGAGTTAATCCATAGCAATGAATCATCATCGATTGGAATCAGTGGCGCAGACGGTTCGACCATATGGTCATGTTCTTTAAAGAAATCTATAAATTTCTGACGTATTTCACTCGCTTTTAAATGCTTCATATTCAATCCTCCATTTTACTCAAATCATCTTTAAGATTATAGATAATACCGCTTCAACCCATAATATTTCTCTTAGCACGAAAAAAACGCTCATCCACAAGGGACGAACGTTTCGCGGTACCACCCTAGTTATAAATTGACGTTTCGCTAGCTATCATAACTCAACAGTCAATTTATCACTCAATAATCGTTATTCACTCTGACATAAAGTAGCGTTCAAACATGTTAGCTGTATCTCTCACCCAACGACACATCTCTGTATGTCTAACATGATTTACTCGTCTTTATGAATTTAATACTATTGTATGGGCTTTCGACTTTAAAGTCAATCACTGTTTCACGAAATCGTAAGGTGTGACTTGACCCATGTTAATCATCGGATCGATTTGGTAGATCGTTTCTTCGGTGAGTACAACAGATGATGAATCTTTCTGAGAAGGTTCATCATCTTGTTGGGTGGAATCAGCTGCTGTACTTTCGGACGCTGTTTGTGATGCTTGATCTTGAGCATCTGATTCGCTCTCATTCGTTTCTGTAGTGATATTAAAATACGATTGCACGATGTGGCGCAGTTGAGTCAACCGTGTTTGTCCTTGAGTAGTCAATCCAATATGGAAAGCTTCAGGGTCACCTAATAGCACAAGAGATTGTTTCGCACGTGTAAGTCCTGTATAAAGGATTGGACGTTGTAACATGCGATAATATTGTTTCACCATAGGCATGATGACGATAGGAAATTCAGAGCCTTGCGATTTGTGAATCGAAGTGCAGTATGCGTGTGTAAGCTCTAAGAAATCTTGTTTCGTAAAGATAATTTCGTTACCTTCAAAGTCGACGATGATAATGTCTTTATCGAGTTCGTTCTCTTTCGCCCAGAAGACACCAACGATGACGCCGATATCTCCATTGAAGATATTATCGTTAGGTCGATTGACTAACTGTAAGACCTTATCTCCTTTACGGAAACTAACGTCCCCGAACGCGATTTCACGCTTATCTTCAGATTTCGGATTGAGAATGTCTTGTAGCACAGCATTTAATCTACGAATTCCTGCTGAGCCTTTATACATCGGTGCGAGCACTTGAATGTCGCTCATATCGTAACCTTTACGTACAGCACTTTGCGCGACTTTCTCAACGATATTGGGAATTTGATCCGTACCACATTGGATAAAATTACGGTCATGAAACTTCTGCGTTATATCGATTTGTTGACCTAATTTGATACGGTGCGCTAACTCAATAATACTCGATCCATCTTGTTGACGGTAAACCTCTGTTAAATTCACACGAGGAATTGCTTGTGAATCGATGAGATCTTTAAATACTTGGCCAGGTCCTACTGACGGAAGCTGATCTTCATCACCTACGAAGATGATTTGCGCATCGAGTGGCACAGCATTCATAAATTGGTGGAAGAGCCATGTATCTACCATCGACATTTCATCAATAATGATTAAGCTCGCATTGATCTCATTATCTAGAATATCTTCAGGCTGTGTATCTTGATTCCAACCTATCAAGCGGTGAATCGTCATCGCTTCAAGTTGCGTCGCTTCAGCTAGGCGTTTCGAAGCTCGACCTGTTGGCGCAGCTAGAACGATAGGATAATCATCTTCTTGATAATCATCGTAGTCTAGTGAAAGATCATGAATTTCAGCATAAAGTTCCACTATTCCTTTGATAACCGTTGTCTTACCTGTCCCTGGACCACCAGTGAGCAGCATCACTTTAGAATTGATTGCTGTTTCCAAGGCTTCCTTTTGAGATTTCGCATAACTCACGCCTTGGCTTTCCTCGATTTTACCGATATGCATTTGTAAATCAGATTGTTCGAAATGCTCCAATTTATGATTATAAGTGTAGTTGCGATAAAGGTTTTGGCTACTCTTAAGCTCAGAATAGTATAAGCTTGGTACAGCTAATTCCTCTTCCTGTTGAATCATTTTATTTTCTTCAACGAGTTCTTGAATCATTTTACTAATGTGGTCGGGAGTAATTTCGGCCTCTTGAGGATCAGTCAACATATCTATCGCTTCGTCGTAAACCCTTGTCTTAGGCAAGTATGTATGACCTTGCTTGATACAAGATTCTTCTAGCACGTAGAGAATTCCTGCTTTGAGACGCTCATCATCGTCATAAGCGATACCCATCTTACGTGCGAGTGTATCAGCTTTGTTAAAACCAATCCCTTTAACGTCATATACCAGACGATAGGGTTCTTTCTCTATGATTTCTAATGTTTCATCTAAGTATGTTTGATAAATTGTCATAGCAAGTTTAGGTCCAAAGCCTAAATCATGTAAGCGCACAATAATACGTTCTGTTTCTTGATTAGCTTGAATTTGTTCAGCAATTTGTTTACGTTTCTTCTTAGATAAGCCTGAAACCTTGTCTAAGACTGAAGCATCATCAAGAATATCAGTAATGGCTGTTTCACCTAATGTATTAACGATATTCTGTGCAGTCTTCTTACCTACCCCTTTAAACAATTCACTAGAAAGATAACTCACGATGGCCTCTTTCGTTTGTGGTAACTCTTTCTCAAAGGTATCTGCCTTGAGTTGCTTACCATACTTGGGATGAGAGACGACTTGCCCCTTAAAGGTATAAACATCACCCTCAACGATATCCGGGAAGAAGCCGACGATAGTAGCGAAATCATCTAAATCTTCATTCGTCTCAATTGTTTCCACTTTCAATACCGTATAGAAATTATCCTTATTCTGAAATAAGATTGCGTCAATCGTGCCTTTAAGCATCGAATAGTTAAATAAAGTATCGTCAGCCATTCAAGTCGCCCTCCTTTCTCTTTAAAGTTGTTCAAAGGTTTGTAGTGCGTGTTGACTCATGTGATGTTCAGGATTGATATCAACTGCACGTTGGAAGTAATCCATAGCGAGCGCTTTATCTTCAGTGAGCATATACTGTGCAAGTCCAAGATTGTAAAGCGCATCCACATGTTTTTCATCTAATTCAACCACGTGTTGGAGCTGAGTGACCGCTTGTTCGTACAATTCTAAGTGACAGAGGACGAGTCCATATTGAAACTGAACTTCAACGTCTCCTTCGTCATCTAATTCGGCTGCACGCATGAGATATGGCATTGCTTCCTTATGTGCGCCAAGCTGATTAAATGACATCCCAATCATATAGTTGGTATCCACTTGGTGTACTTCAGGAGATTGTAGCGCTTGTTGATATAACTTAATCGCTTCGTTAAAACGCCCTTCGTTGTAGTAAACATTAGCAAGATTGTAAAATACTGCTGCATTCTCAGGGTCAAGTACGAGCGCACGCTGGAAGAATTTTTCTGCTTTTTCTACTTCGCCAGCTTCAGCAATAAGAATACCAGCATTAATGTAGTTCTCTATTTCTTTAGGATTACGTTCGATATTATTAAATAGCGCTTGTAAAGCTTGTTCTATTTCACCTTTTTTAATAAGTTCATATATCTTTTCTTGTTCCACAAACACTACCTCATTTCATTACGTCTTTGTTTCTATTCTACAATAACAAATTCATAAAAAGAAAGAGAGAGCAGGACAGAAATCTTCGATTTCGTAGTCCTGCCTCCGCAAAGCTGACTAGTATTTGAGACAACGTCAGTTATCTCAATTACAGTCAGCTACTGCGTAATTGATTATTTAGATCTATCAGTATCGTGCCCTTACTTTCAATGTTAATACTTTATTGAGACAGAAATCTCTGATTTCGTTGTCTCACCCCCGCAAAGCTGACTAGTATTTGAGACAACGTCAGTTATATCAAGTACAGACAGCTACTGCGTAATTGATTATTTAGATCTATCAGTATCGTGCCCTTACTTTCAATGTTAATACTTTATTGAGACAGAAATCTTCGATTTCGTTGTGCTTCCTCCGCAAGGTTGACTAGTATTTGAGACAACGTCAGTTATCTCAATTACAGTCAGCTACTGCGTAATTGATTATTTAGATCTATCAGTATCGTGCCCTTACTTTCAATGTTAATACTTTATTGAGACAGAAATCTTCGATTTCGTTGTGCTTCCTCCGCAAGGTTGACCAGGATGCTCAACAGTAGTCAAGCTATTGAGCATTCAGACAGATACTGCGCAATTACCGAAGCGCAGCTAAAACTTATATTAGCATTCTTAAACCCAAATAATAAGGTTCGAAAAGAAACGTGACCTTTTCGAACCCATAAATTTTAAAGATTTAAATTATGCCACAGAATAGCATTTTCCGTATTTTAGCTAAAACTTACATCGTTCCATTCTTTCGCATAAGATTTTAGATCTCTGCAATCCAATTAAACGCACACTTAGTTTTTAAACTACATAATCCAACTGTCCACTATTTTTATAAACATCATCAATAGTAGCACCGCCGAGACAAACTTCACCGTCGTACAATACTACCGCTTGTCCAGGTGTAATTGCACGCACAGGTTGGTCGAAAGTCACGCGAATACTGTCGTCAGATTCGCGTTGTACAAAGACCCCTGTATCTTTCTGACGGTATCTAAACTTAGCAGTACAGTGAAAGCCGTTCTCAAGGTCGACTGGATTGACGAAAGACACGTCAGAAGCGATGAGATAATCACTGTAAAGTGCATCGTTATCAAAACTTTGACCCACATATAACACATTGTCTTCTAAGTTCTTACCAACAACGAACCATGGATCGCCGTCTCCGCCGATACCTAAACCGTGACGTTGACCTATAGTGTAATACATTAATCCAGAATGTTGGCCTTTCACTTCGCCATCGAGTGTTTGCATTTCACCTGATTGCGCTGGCAAGTAATTAGAAAGGAATTCTTTGAAATTACGTTCACCGATAAAGCAAATTCCTGTAGAATCTTTCTTCTTCGCTGTAGCTAAGTTCTGTTCTTCAGCAATTTCGCGTACTTTAGATTTCTCAATATCACCGATTGGGAACATTACGTTAGCTAATTGGTCTTGTGAAAGCTGATTTAAGAAATACGTTTGGTCTTTATTATTATCCACACCACGGAGCATTTCTACATGACCGTCATCATGACGTCGTATACGTGCATAATGACCCGTTGCGACGTAATCAGCACCCAAGTTCAGTGCATGTTCTAGGAAAGCTTTAAACTTAATTTCTTTATTACACATGACATCTGGATTCGGTGTACGTCCTTTTTTGTATTCATCTAAGAAATACGTAAAGACTTTATCCCAATATTGCTGTTCAAAGTTTACCGCATAATATGGGATACCAATTTGGTTACAAACCGCGATGACATCATTGTAATCTTCAGTAGCTGTACACACGCCATTTTCGTCTGTATCATCCCAATTTTTCATAAAGATACCAATGACATCATAGCCTTGTTCTTTGAGTAAGTAGGCCGTCACGGAGCTATCCACACCGCCTGACATCCCTACGACTACTCTAATATCGCTGTTGTCCAACTAGACTTCCTCCTTTTTAAACTTATGATAAATCTTGTGAAGTTCTGCTACGACTTGTTTAATTTCACGTTCGGTCGTCATTTCGCTAAAACTAAATCGAATAGAGTGGAATGCGCGTTCTTTATCATACATGGCTGAGATGACATGGGAAGGATCAGTTGAACCGGCAGTACAAGCTGAACCTGAAGAAACATAAATATTTGCTAAATCTAATAATGTAAGCAAGGTTTCAACATCAATAAATGGGAAATATAAATTGACGATGTGACCTGTTGTTTCAACCATAGAACCATTGAGTTCAAATGGAATCGCACGATCTTGTAAAGCAACTAAAAATTGATTTTTTAAATTCATCAAATGTAAATTGTTGTCATCTAATTCTTCAGTAGCCGTCTTTAATGCTTCACTGAGTCCGACAATTTGTGGAATATTCTCCGTACCTGCGCGTCGTTTAACTTCTTGTTCGCCACCGAGTTGGCTAAACTGGATTTCTGTGCCATTTTTAACTAATAAAGCGCCTACGCCTTTAGGGCCGCCAAATTTATGCGCAGTCAGACTCATCGTATCGATGTCTAACTCATGAAAATCAATCGGTAAATGGCCGATCGCTTGTACAGCATCAACATGGAAATAAATGTCTTTGTCTTGAAGTAGATGATCAATGTCGAACATCGGTTGCATCGTGCCCACTTCGTTGTTAACAAACATAATTGAAACGAGAATTGTATCCTCAGTTAATGCAGTTTCGAGCTGTTGTAAATCGACGAGACCTTCTTCATTAACGTCTAAATATGTGACCTTAAATCCTTCTTTCTCGAGTTGCTCAAACACATGAAGTACAGAATGGTGTTCAATCTTCGTTGTAATCAGATGATTCCCTTTATGTCGGTTCGCATAAGCGAGCCCTTTGATTGCAGTATTATTAGATTCAGTAGCACCGCTCGTGAAGATAACTTCATTAGGATGTGCCCCTAACTTCTCCGCTACAGTACGGCGTGAGTCATCTAAATATTTACGTGCATCTCTACCTATATTATGGATAGAAGACGGATTACCATAGTGATTCTGATAAATATCCATCATCGCTTCAACAACATTTGGCTTTACTGGGGTTGTAGCAGCGTAATCAAGATAAATTCCCATGTTTAAGACACTCCAATCTATATTCTTAACGCTACTATAATAGCACCTCTATAGTTAAATTTCTACCGGCCTGTTTTAGTCATTATTGTAATATCTACCGTGTGTTTAGATAAAATGCTCTAACTTGAGCAAGTTAATATCTGAGTTATTGGGAAGTTGTTAAAATATGTGTATGCATTTAAATGAGGAGGATATCAATTGAAAAATATGAAACTATCCGCTTTAAACTTAGTGCCTATTCGTCAAGGTCAAACAGATCGCGACGCAATTAATGATATGGTGTCTCTAGGCCAACATCTTGAATCACTTAATTATGAACGCTATTGGATAGCGGAACATCACAATGCGCCTAATCTTGTCAGTTCAGCGACAGCATTACTGATTCAGCATATTCTAGAACATACATCTTCAATGCGTGTAGGTTCTGGCGGTATCATGTTACCGAACCATGCGCCCCTCATCGTAGCTGAACAATTTGGTACGATGGAGACCATGTTCCCAGACCGCGTTGACTTAGGTTTAGGCCGTGCACCGGGTACAGATATGATGACAGCAAGTGCTTTACGTCGTGATCAGCACAACGGCGTGTACGAATTTCCTGAAGAAGTCGAACAGTTAGAAACGTATTTCGGCCCTGCGAATCAACAAGCGTATGTTAGAGCGTATCCTGCTGTAGGTAAAAATGTGCCATTATATATTTTAGGTTCTTCTACTGACTCTGCACATCTTGCAGCGCGCAAAGGTTTGCCTTATGTCTTCGCGGGACACTTTGCACCACAACAGATGAAAGAAGCAATTGAAATTTATAAAGAGCTCTTTGAACCTTCCGAACATCTCGCTGAACCTTATGTTATCGTGTGTCTGAACGCTATCGTTGCAGAGACTGACGAGCGCGCAGAGTACTTAGCTACGACACAAGCACAAACGATGATTAGCATTGTGCGCGGTCGTATGCAACCGGTTCAACCACCTACAGATGATTTACAAGGTTTACTTACTCCGAGAGAGTATGAAATGGCGAAACAACGCTTAGCACAATCACTCATCGGTTCTGAAGAAACAGTTAAACAGAAATTTGAGGAGTTTGAAGCAACTTATGGAGAAGTTGACGAGCTTATGGCAGTCAGCTATATCTATGATCAAGAAGCGCAACATGAGTCTTATGAGCGCTTAATGAACATCTTTAATAGTAAAGGTGAAAAATAATAGTATATGTGTGAATGAAAAGAAGCGGCTTCATTCACTTTAAACACAAAAAGCCGTCAATTTCCTGAGTTACGACTCAACAGAAATTGACGGCTTTTTAATGTAAGAAGAAGTGATGATAACACCACTTCTTAAAACGTTTAGACGTTTGAAAGATTATTTATCTTTCTTGTCTTTTTTGTCGTCTTTTTTTTCTTCACCTGTAACGGAATCAATTTTATCGCTTACTTCTTTCGCTTTATCATTGTCCGTTTTCTTTAAAGTGTCTGATACGTTTTTAGCTGCATCTTTGGCTTTATCTAAGAAATTTTCACTCATTATAGATAACTCCTTTCGATTAGTACATTACTTAGTGAATTTATCAATCACTTCAGTTGCTTTATCTTTCGCGTTTTCCACGAATTCTTTCGCTTTGCCTGAAGCTTTATCCTCTTTACCAGAATTCTCTAAGTCTTTGTTGTCTGTAGCGTTACCTACTGTTTCTTTGATGTTGCCTTTAGCTTGTTCGAATTTACTTTCGTCTGCCATTGCGATGTCCTCCTTCGTTGGTGTAATTTCTTTATACCCCTATCTTTCAGATTTAAACATCTTTTTTTGTAAAAGATAGGATTTCTTAGCGGTTAATTTTGTTCTCATGAGATTTATTATTTTTGTTTAAGGACTTATCTAGCTACGTATTCTTAAATATAGAACATATAGCCATCTAAATTGTTTGTTTCTTTATACTCTGCTAAATACTTTAATGTTGTGTTATCTAGAACTTCTCTCACGGCATCACGCATACGAATCCACAATTGCTTTTGTGCTGGTGGTTCTGATTCAATGCTTTCAACGAATGTAATCGGACCTTCAAGTAAGCGAATAATGTCACCTGCTTTAATTTCTTCAGCAGGGACACGAAGTTGATAGCCACCTTTCGCTCCTCTCACACTGCGAATTAATCCCGCGTTACGCAATGGTCCGACTAATTGTTCTAGATACAAATCACTTAATTGATTCTCTTCTGCGATTGTTTTTAGAGAAACACAACCTTGGCCTTCTTTCTTAGCAAGGGAAATCATGAGTGTTAATCCATATCTGCCTTTTGTTGATATCTTCATTTTATTACCTCACTTAGTTCGAATACTGTTGCAATCTATTGTATCATCTCAAACGTATTATAACATTTATCAAGTATAAGTGTCTGTTTGTGTTATAAAATAAATAAAAAAATTAAACTGAACTCTAGGTCATACGGTCTATTTTACACTACATAGCTGAACTTAAAATCGTCTTCAACTCCCCTAGAGTATGTTAAAATCATAGCGAGAAAGGTGTGAATAACGTGGCAAACGAACCATTAGCTTCCAGAATGCGTCCGAACAATATTGATGAAATCATTTCACAACAGCATCTTGTTGGAGAAAAAGGTATTATAAGACGAATGGTCAAGACACGTCAATTATCATCCATGATCTTCTATGGGCCTCCAGGAATTGGAAAGACGAGTATCGCAAAGGCAATTGCGGGAAGTACGGAATATAAATTTAGACAGTTAAATGCGGTAACGAATACGAAGAAAGACATGCAAATGATTGTTGATGAAGCCAAGATGTCCGGCCAGGTCATCTTACTCTTGGATGAAATTCATCGACTAGATAAAGCGAAACAAGATTTCTTACTTCCTCATCTCGAGAACGGTAAAATCGTACTTATTGGAGCGACGACTTCCAATCCATATCATGCGATCAACCCAGCGATTCGTTCACGTGCACAAATTTTTGAACTCTACCCTCTCGATGAGGATGATATCTATCGTGCTTTGGAACGGGCACTACATGATGAGGAACGTGGATTAGGCAAATACAACGTTAAAGTTGATGACGAAGCGATGACGTATTTCGCTACGCAAAGTCAAGGTGATGTGCGCAGTGCGTTAAATGCTTTAGAACTCGCTGTCTTAAGTAGTGATGTCTCTCATGATGATTTGCGTCATATTACTTTACAAGACGCCGAAGACTGTTTACAGCGTGGCGCGTTTCTAAGCGATAAAGATGGAGATATGCATTACGACGTGATGAGTGCCTTCCAGAAATCTATCCGTGGTAGCGATGTTAACGCAGCACTTCATTATCTTGCTCGTTTAATCGAAGCTGGCGACCTCCCTACGATTGTGCGTCGTTTGCTCGTGATTAGTTACGAAGATGTGGGGTTAGCTTCTCCAGGTGCTGGTCAGCGCACTTTGGCTGCGATTGAATCTGCTGAACGTCTCGGATTTCCAGAAGCTCGAATTCCTCTCAGTCAAGCAGTCATTGAGTTGTCGTTGTCTCCGAAGTCAAATTCCGCAATTACTGCGATAGATGCGGCATTGAGTGATATTAGAAAAGGCCAAGCGGGACAAATTCCAGATCATTTAAGAGACGGACATTATAGTGGTGCTAAGAAGTTAGGACGCGCGATAGGATATCAATATCCACACAATCATGAAGGTGGCTTTGTTGCACAACAATATCTTCCAGATAAACTTAAAAATCGAATTTACTATGAACCTAAGACGACTTCGAAAAGTGAACAACAGTTTAAATCAGTACATGATAATATTCTTGCTGCTCAGAAAAAGTTGTGATGGTTCGATACGATGTTAGTTCTATCCCCATCAATGTAAAGTTGGTGGGGTTATCTTTATTTGATATCTAAGCGTTGCTTTCCTAATTTTACAATGCGCGAATTATAAAATTGGCGTCGTCCATCCTGCCCTTTTAAGAAAGTGATTAAACCATGTATTTTACACATAAGAAAGCCCTTTCGCACTACAACCTATGGTATAATAAAGTTGTAAAAGATATATTCAACAACTTAAAGGGTGTGAACACACATGAGTAGAAAAAAAGTATCAATTATTGGTGGCGGTAATACGGGAGCAACACTCGGATTTATTACTGCGACACACGAATTAGCGGATGTCGTACTCGTCGATATTCCTCAAGTCGAAGATCCGGTTAAAGGTAAAGCATTAGACATGTTAGAAAGTAGTCCAATCTTTGGCTTTGATGTCAATGTAACGGCAAGTTCAGATTACGAGAAGACGAAAGATTCAGATATCGTAGTTATCACTGCAGGTATTGCTCGTAAGCCAGGTATGAGTCGTGATGATTTAGTTCAAACGAACGAGAAAGTCATGAAAGAGGTTACGCAACAAATTGTTAAATATTCTCCAGACTGTACGATTATCGTGTTAACTAACCCAGTCGATGCGATGACTTATACTGTATATAAAACATCTGGTTTCCCTAAATCTCGTGTCATTGGTCAATCAGGTGTGCTTGATACTGCACGCTATCAAACATTTATCGCTCAAGAGTTAGGTGTTTCTGTGAAAGATGTTCGTGTTCTCGTTCTTGGTGGACACGGTGATACGATGGTCCCACTCGTCCAATCTACAAATGTGAATGGCGTGCCAGTGACAGAATTGATTGCTAAAGATAAATTAGATGCCATCGTTGAACGTACACGTAAAGGTGGCGCTGAGATTGTAGGATTATTAGGAAATGGTTCAGCATATTACGCTCCTGCTGCGGCGATTTACAATATGATGGAAGCGATCTTAAAGGATCAACGCCGTTTACTTCCAAGTATTGCCTTACTTGAAGGCGAATATGGTTTCGACGACATTTACTTAGGCGTACCAACGATTTTAGGTGCCAATGGAGTAGAGCAAATCGTTGAATTAGATTTAAGTGAAGAGGAACAAACACAGTTGAAAGCTTCTGCAGAGGCAGTTAAAGAAGTTAAAAATGCGTTAAGCTTTTAAGCTCAAACGTGATTAAAGAGCACAAATATAAGGGTCACTTTCTCTTTGATGGGAAAGCGACCCTTATTTGATATCCACAAAAGATAGTTTATATCGTATTTCTAAATTTCTTCTTTATTCACAAATGGTAATGTGATTATTGTCCTTTATCTTTAATTCGGGTTACTGGAAAATCTTTCAGAATATCATTAACCACGTAACTTGCGCAGATAAGTCCTACTGTACTGGGTACGAAAGCATTTGAAGATGGAGGCATCTGCCCTTTTCTTGTCGCAGCATTCGCGTCGCCTACGACTTCTTTAACATCTTCACGAATAACGATTGGGCTCTCGTCAGAAAATACGACTGGCACACCCTTTTTAATCCCATCCTTTTGTAATTTACGTCTAATAATACGCGCGATAGGATCAGTATGTGTTTCAGAAATGTCAGCAATCTCAAATCTCGTAGGATCCGTTTTATTAGCTGCTCCCATACTTGAAATAACTTTAATATTGCGTTTCAAGCACTCTTTCATTAAATGTACTTTATACATAATTGTGTCGCTCGCATCAACAAAGTAATCGATATCATAATTATTAAATAAATCTTCATACGTTTCTTCAGTGTAGAACATATGTAATGATGTGACTTTGCAATTAGGATTGATGAGTTTAATTCGCTCTTCCATTAAAGAAACTTTACTCTGGCCAATGGTTGTTGTGAGCGCATGAAGCTGACGATTGACGTTTGTGATATCGACATCGTCTTTATCAATCAAAATGATATGACCGATGTTCGTACGTGCGAGTGCTTCAGCTGCGAAAGAACCTACACCGCCTACACCCAGTACGACGACAGTCTTGTCATGTAATCTTTCAATACCTTCTGAACCATATGCAAGTTCATTACGTGAAAATTGATGTTTCATGTTCAAACTAACTCCTATTCCTACCTACTTCTGTTGTTAAAATCAAAAAAATACGCAAGGCGAACGCCTTGCGCATGATAGAATCCGTTCGTGCCGTAGTTGTAAAAAGCTTGATCATTCGGCCTGCTAAGTACAGGTGGGTGCCCTGTTTCTTGGTTTGCAAGTCCTCAGAACGAGGCATGTGCGCCGCAAGAAAACCTATTGGGCTCCCGGATCAAAGAGTGTTAGGCCCAAATAAAAAGCAAACTTTCGAACACAACAGGTTCTATCTCTATGGTTTAATAGTACCACATTGACTGGCGCATTGAAATTAATTAACTCAGGATGGGGCACACTGCCCAGTAATCTTAAATTAATGTTTAATGCGTAGTGATAATTCGTCTAATTGTTTATCAGACACTTCGCTTGGAGCGTCAGTTAAGAGACATGTTGCTGAAGCTGTTTTAGGGAAAGCAATAGTATCTCTTAAGTTAGTACGACCTGTTAAGAGCATTACGAGACGGTCTAAACCTAATGCAATACCGCCATGTGGTGGCGCGCCGTATTTAAAGGCATCAAGTAAGAAACCGAATTGTTCTCTTGCTTGCTCTTCAGTAAAGCCAAGTACTTCGAACATTTTAGCTTGTAGTTCTTCATTATGAATTCTGATAGAACCGCCACCGAGCTCGTAACCGTTAAGCACAATATCGTATGCGTTTGCTTGAGCGTTTTCAGGTTCAGAATCTAATTTAGCAATATCTTCTTCTTTCGGTGAAGTGAATGGATGGTGAGCGGCTACATAACGTTTAGCATCTTCATCATATTCTAGAAGTGGCCAATCTGTTACCCATAAGAAGTTCAATTTAGATTCATCGATAAGATCGAGTTCACGTGCAAGTTTCAGACGTAAAGCACCTAAACTTTGTGCTACAACTTTAACTGAATCTGCTACGAAGAAGACAATGTCGCCAGATTTCGCTTGAGTTAATTCGCTTAGGCGTGACACGTGTTCTTCTTCAAAGAAACGCGCAATCGGACCGTTGAGGCCATCGTCTGTCACTTTAACCCATGCAAGTCCTTTAGCACCGTAAATATTCACAAATTCCATGAGTTTATCAATATCTTTACGTGTATACTTGTCTGCAGCACCTTCCACGACGATCGCTTTAACTTGACCACCACTGTTTACAGCATTGCTAAATACTTTAAAGTCCATTGTTTCGCCGAGTTCAGATACGTCAATGAGTTCCATACCGAAACGTGTATCTGGTTTGTCAGAACCGAAACGTGACATCGCTTCAGCGTACGTCATACGTGGGAATGCACCTTCAAGTTCAACGCCTTTCACATCTTTGACAATTTTTTGAAGAAGTTCTTCTCCCATTTCAATCACATCTTCTTGGTCTACGAAACTCATTTCGATATCGACTTGAGTGAACTCAGGTTGACGGTCCGCACGTAAGTCTTCGTCACGGAAACATTTAACGATTTGATAGTATTTGTCGAAACCACTGATCATTAATAATTGCTTAAAGATTTGTGGTGATTGTGGTAAGGCGTAGAATTCACCTTCATGAACACGAGATGGAACGAGATAGTCACGTGCACCTTCTGGAGTTGATTTCGTTAATACTGGTGTTTCAACGTCATAGAATCCAGCACCATCTAAATATTCACGAATTGATTTAGTTGTTTGATGACGCATTTTGAAAGTTTGTGCGAGTTCTTGACGACGTAAGTCAAGGTAACGATATTTCAGACGTACGTTTTCATCTACATTGATGTTCTCTTCGTTAATCGCAAATGGTGGTGTTTGAGATTTATTGATGATCTCAATGTTAGAAACTTGTACTTCTACGTTACCTGTTTTGATTTTAGGGTTAACTGTTTCAGGGTCACGCTTTTTAACCACACCTTGAACTTCAACGACATACTCTGAACGAACTGTTTCAGCCACTTGGAGGGCTTCTTCAGAGAATGAAGGGTTGAAGACGATTTGAACATGGCCTTCACGGTCTCTTAAATCTACGAAAATAAGACCACCAAGGTCACGACGGTTGTGTACCCAGCCTTTCAATGTTACCTCTTGTTCTAAATATTTTTCTGTGATTAAACCACAATATGTTGTACGTTTAGACATTCTATCTACTCCTTATTTAGTGAAAAATTCAGCGATTTGATCTAAAGCTATTTCTTTAGATTCACCTGATTGCATATCTTTAATTGCTATGCGTTGTTGTTCTAATTCTTGATCTCCGATGACGACAGTGTAACGGGCATTCAGTCGATCAGCCTGTTTCATCTGTGCTTTGATTTTACGATTTAAATAATCTTTATCGACACTGATGCCTTGCTTTCTTAAATCATTGAGCAAGCGTACAGCATAACGATCAGCATCATCACCCATCGTAACGACGAAGAGATCTAGAGGTTCTTCGTCAACGAGTTCAATGCCTTCTTGTTCTAAAGCCATCAACAAGCGTTCAATACTTAATGCGAAACCAATACCTGTTTGGTCCGGTCCATCAAGTAGTTGAAGTAAACCGTTGTAGCGACCGCCGCCGCAAAGTGTTGTGATTGCACCATCGTAATCAGGATCGTCAATCATCAATTCGAAAGCCGTATGCGTGTAATAATCTAAACCACGAACAAGGTTAGGGTCTTCTTCGTAGCGAATATTTAAATCATCTAAGTGTGCTTTCACTTGGTTGTAGTACGCTTGAGACTCGTCATTGAGATAATCTGTGATTCGCGGTGCAGTCTTCACTGCTTCTTTATCGCGATCCACTTTACAATCCAGAATACGCATAGGGTTAGTGTGTAATCTTGATTGACAATCTTGGCAGAAGTCGTCGATTACAGGTTCAAAGTGTTTCACTAATGCTTGATTATATTCTTGACGAGAATCGATATCACCAATACTATTGATGACGAGTTTTAGATTTTTTAAGCCGAATGATTCGTATATATGTACGACCATAGCTAGTACTTCGGCATCGATACTTGGGTCTTCTGAGCCGATCGCTTCAACACCGAATTGAGTGAACTGACGATAACGTCCCTTTTGTTTGCGTTCATAACGGAACATGGGTCCTACATAATATAGTTTCACAGGTTGATTCGCTTGCCCCTGCATTTTCTTCTCTATATAAGATCTCACTACGGCCGCTGTACCTTCTGGTCTCAAAGTCAGGTCGCGATCACCTTTATCTTTAAAATTGTACATTTCTTTCTGTACAACATCAGTGGAATCGCCAACACCTCTGGCAAAGAGATCTGTACTCTCAAAGATAGGTGTGCGGATCTCTTGATAGTTATACAACTTCATTAATTCTTCAAGTCTGGATTCGATAAATTGCCATTTCTTCGTTTCTCCAGGAAGTATATCTTGCGTACCTCTTGGTATATTAATCATAGAATCTCTCCTCTTCTACATTAAAAAAGCCCTTGCGTGATATCATTAATCACACAAGGGACGAATTTCCGTGTTGCCACCCTCATTGGTTACATTTGACATATAACCCACTCTCGACGTGTATCGGACGTCACGCGCTTTACTCTCGTAAAGTGCCTCTTCTTGTGTTCCACCTACAAGTTACTCAGCGTCTTCTTTCAGCTATGAATGACGTCTCTACAAGTTCTTCGATTAAAAAGCTATGTCAGCATCTACACTCATCGCATCAAAGAACTTTACCTCTTTCACATGTAGTTATCAAGAATATTAACGGTCAATTCTATTAGATTCAATCTATATATTAAAGGCTTTCGTGGTTGTTTGCAAGTATTAGTTACTAAAATATACTTTTAGTCCATCAACGACTGCTTCTTCTACAACATGACGATGTAACTTATCAGTAATCATATCTTCGTCAGTAGGATTACTGATATAGCCTAACTCTAATAATACTGCAGGTTGGTTGGTTTGTCTTAATACTTGGAAATTCTCTTGCTTAGCTCCTCGATTGCTAAGCAAGGCTTTTTTCTGAATGCTTTGATTCAACGTCTCAGCTAAACTTTCTTGACTTTCACGATACCAGTAGACTGTACCTCCATTGGCTTTGGTCGAATCGAGTGAGTCATTATGTATACTGATATACGCATCACCTTTTAAATTACGGTCACTCAAAGAGACGTATGAGTCGTCTTCACGCGTCATTTTAACATGTGCGCCTTCACGCGTAAGTAGTGACTTTAACTCCTTAGCTGTTTTAAGGGTATAAACTTTCTCTAAACTCTTTTTCTGAGTACGACTTGAAGCGCCCTGATCACTACCACCGTGACCAGGGTCGAGGACAATCGTCTTACCTTTTAAAGAATCTTTGCTCGCAGTGACATCTTTCTTAATATCAAGATTCGTATGCCAACCGGCGATCCAACCCTTTTCTTTCTTATTATGCGATTCAACTTGAATCCATTTACCAGATTTACCTATTTTATGAAAGTTATCACCTTTATGCACAGGATAAAGTTCTGGGTAGGCAGCATTCGGACCCGTGCGTAACTCAGCATCTTGCGTCACATAAATCGTACTACTATTCTCATCGTTGTGATTCATCACCATAAATAAGAAGATGACGAAGATTAGAAAAAGTACTAAGGCAATGAGTGTGGGCAGATTCCACATTCGATGTTTACTCAGCCATCTACGTACTCCTGTCATAGAATCTTACCGTCCTGACTTTCATAAATAACCGTTACAGGGCCATCATTAGCAATATCCACTAACATGTCTGTTCCGAATTCGCCTGTCATAACAGTAATACCATAACTTTCTAACGCTTGGTTAAACTTCTGATACATCTCTGTAGCCTCGTCTGGCGGCATAGCGTTAGAGAAACCAGGGCGATTCCCTTTTTTCACATCTGCATATAACGTGAATTGTGAAATAGATAAGATTTCACCTTCAACTTGTTGAATGTTTAAGTTAAGTTTGCCGTTTTCATCTTCAAATAATCTCGCATTCGCTATCTTTTTAGCAATCATGTCTATATCAGCTTGAGTAGAATCTTTACCAAGACCTACGAGTAAACAATAACCTTGTTGAATTTCATTGTGTATTGAGTCATTTGAGACACTCGCATGTTTCACACGTTGTACTACTACTTTCATCTTTATATCACACCTCTAATTCCACACGCGTGACACTGTATACACGTCACCGAGTTGCTTAATCTTCTCTACAACTTTGAAGACTTCGTTGACGTTCTTTACCATCACGCTTAAGTTAATAGTTGCATTCTTCTCGACATCAGATTTACCTGAGACTTTGACGAGATGACTCGTCGTTGAGTTAACTGCCTGTAAGACTTCGTTTAAAAGTCCGTTACGATCATATGCTGAAATCTCTAAGTCCACTTGGTAACGTTGCATAGCATCTTTCGATTTCACCCATTCAACATCAATTAAACGCTCTTGTTCGTTTCTGATATTTGGACAGTCAGAACGGTGAACTTTGATACCATGTCCCTTAGTGATATAGCCTACAATATCATCGCCAGGAATCGGATTACAACATTTAGAAAGTTTAATGAGTACGTTGTCTAAACCTTCAACATACACACCACTTTCTGTCGTAATACTATCTTTAATCGGCACTGTTTTGCTAACTTCTTGAGGGTCATTTAAAGCTTTCTGTTTATCGAGTACCCGTTGTTTTTCAGATAACTTATTGACGATTTGTAAAGCAGTCACGCCGCCAAATCCAACTGCGGCAAATAAATCATCACTGTTAGAGAAATTATACTTTTCGTTCACGACTTCGATATTTTCTTCCGTTAAAATATCTTCGACTCTATAGCCATGATCTCTTATTTCAGCTTCGACCATGAATTTACCTTTTTCAATGTTGGATGAACGATCTTGCTTTTTGAAGAAGCTTCGGATCTTACTTTTAGCACTAGATGATTTTACGATTTTTAACCAGTCACGGCTCGGCCCATAAGAATGCTTGCTCGTTCTAATTTCAACAATATCACCGGTCTGTAACACGTAATCAATCGGTTCAATCTTGCCGTTGACTTTCGCGCCGATCATCTTATTCCCTACTTCACTATGGATAGCATAAGCGAAATCAATAGGAACCGCACCATAAGGCAGCTCGATGACATCACTTTGAGGCGTAAAAGCATACACTTTATCACTTTGTAAGTCGAATTTAAGGGATTCCATAAATTCTTGAGCATCCGAAGTCGTCTTGTCTGTTTCAGCAAGTTCTTTTAGCCAATTAAGTTTATTCTGGAAGTCTTGGGTCTTGCTATTCACTTTCTTACCTTCTTTATAAGCCCAGTGTGCAGCTACCCCGTGCTCAGCAATTTCATGCATTTCATAGGTACGAATTTGAATTTCTAATGGATCTCCGTTCGGTCCTACCACAGTAGTATGGAGTGATTGGTACATATTCTGTTTAGGCATAGCGATGTAATCTTTGAAACGACCTGGCATTGGTTTCCACAATGTGTGAACCAAACCTAAGACCGCATAACAATCGTTAATACTGTTTACGATGATACGAATAGCAAGTAAGTCAAAGATTTGATCGAATTGCTTCTTCTGCTTCACCATTTTACGGTAAATACTATAAATATGTTTTGGACGACCATTGATTTCGCCTTGAATATTCATTTGTTGCATTTCTGAATTGATGTGGTCGATCGCATGCTCGATATAAGCTTCACGCTCACTCCGCTTTTTCTTCATTAAATTAACTATTCTGAAATATTGTACACTATCTATATAGCGTAATGCAGTATCTTCGAGTTCCCACTTGATCGTATTGATACCAAGACGATGTGCTAATGGCGCGTAAATTTCTAGCGTTTCCTTTGAAATACGCACTTGTTTATCACGCGGCATAGCTTTCAAAGTACGCACGTTATGTAAGCGGTCTGCAAGTTTAACTAAGATCACGCGTACATCTTTTGCTAAAGCGATAAATAATTTGCGGTGATTTTCAGCTTGTTGTTCTTCTTTCGAGCGATATTTGACCTTTTTAAGCTTAGTAACGCCTTCAACTATGACTGCGACTTCTTCGTTAAAGATATTTTTCACATCGTCGAAGGTATAAGGTGTATCCTCAATGACATCATGAAGAAAGCCAGCAACAATAGTTGGACCATCTAAGCGCATTTCAGTCAGTATTCCTGCTACTTGGATGGGATGCATGATGAAAGGCAAGCCATTTTTACGGAACTGGCCTTCATGAGCTTCGTAAGCGATATGATAACTTTTAAGTACATATTCGTAATCATCTGGAGAAAGATATGATTTCGCTTTGGATAATACTTCGTCTACGCTGTATGGATATTCGTTATTCAAGTTAGACACCCCTATACCTTATTACTGAAATTCCTTATTGTACGTCATTTATTCTATATTGTAACTTATCAGACTGGCTTCACGTCAACTGTCCTCATTCAATAGAATATTAGTTCTATCATACTACAACTTTTCATAGAAATAAATCACTTCAATTACACAAGTGGTACTTGAGGTAAAATGAAAGCACCCTGTGAAACATCGATGCGTTATCTCACTCTCTTTGAACTCATAAAGCTAAAACAAACTCGCTCCAAAGTAGAATGATTCTACCTTAAAGCGAGTGCTTCTTATACGTATGGAATTCAATGAATGATTCTGATACGCTTATTCATCATATGAAATTAAACGATAAACGTCATAGTCTTTAATACGCTCAATACCATTTAAATACTTGAGTTCAATTAAGAAAGCGATACCCACGACGATCCCACCAAGTTTCTCAACTAAGCCAATCGCCGCCTCAATCGTACCACCAGTAGCAAGTAAATCATCAGTGATAAGGACACGTTGACCAGGTTTGATTGCATCTTCGTGCATCGTTAAGACGTTCGTACCGTATTCTAATTCATATTCATAGCGAATCACTTTACGTGGCAACTTGCCTTCCTTGCGAACAGGAGCAAATCCAATGCCCATAGAGTAAGCGACAGGACAACCGATGATAAATCCACGTGCTTCAGGTCCAACGACCACATCTACATCACGTTCTTTCGCATATTGGACGATTTGATCTGTAGCATAACCAAATGCTTCACCATTGTCCATTATCGTCGTGATATCTTTAAAGCTTACCCCTGGTTGTGGCCAATCTGGCACCTCTGATACGTATTTTTTTAAATCCATAAGATTTGCCTCCTAATTATTGTTCATTTCTGCTTTAATCCAACTTTTTAGTTTATTAAAATCTTCATAGAGAAGCAATTGTTCTACTTCAATTCGTGCTTGACGTGCTTGATAAAGGGAACTTGAATCAATTGCCTTCGTCGTTGAATCAGGGTTAATCACGATGAGGTCTTCTTCATTTTTGATAAAATTCAAGTCGTAGAAGACGCGTAAAATAAATTTCAAATGATCGGGCTTAATTCTCAAGTACTCACATAATTGCATGCCTTCAGACACTAAATTTAAATTTCCTTTTTGATAAATCGCTTTATAGCAAGCTTTAAAACTTTCCATCTTCGGAATACCTTCAAAGTACACTGAATGTTGATGAGTCAGCACTAAATAGATTTGCGCATTATTAATCTGCTTTAACGTTTCTTGCATCGCTGATAACGTTTCTGGCAACTCCATCATGACATATTTCTCATAAGTCTGTTGGAACGTTTCACCATAGTAGTAATGGTGTTCTGATGGTTTGTCTTGCTCATTTCGAATGATATAGGCGACTTCATTACTATTTTCAAAGTTAATATGTTTATTTTTACTACGATAATCCAAAATCTGTAATTGATTGCTCGCTAAATCTTGAATCATTAATTGTGGCGATTGATGACCGTTCCACTCATTAATTTCAAGCGTACCGATTAAATCAAGCGGTTGGCTTTCGCCGAGTTCCGATGCTAACTGGCCATGTTGCCAATAAAGCGCTTGGAGACGATCTGCACCCAGTGTTAACTTTAAGTGTCGTTTCTCTTTGCCGATGCCTTTTGCTTGAATGACATTGATATCGCTCAGTTTAAAGCATGGCATAGCAAAGTCTGTGCCAAACGGACGTAATTTCTGTAAATCTCTAATATTTTTAACCGAAATATCAGTTTCTGCTATCTCAACATCCACTTTCTTAGTTGGAACGAGTGAGACTTGTTTAGCTAAAGCTTGCATCGTTTGATCTAATGCTTGATGTAAAGGTTCGATGTTCTCTATCGGTAAAGTCATACCTGCTGCCATGTGATGACCGCCAAATTTCGTAATCAAATCGGATTGTTCGCTCAAGATTTCAAACATTGAGACTTGATCTATACTGCGTGCAGAACCTTTCGCATGATTCTGAGTCTCATCGATATTTAAGATAAGCGTAGGTAAATGATACGTTTCAACTACGCGAGAAGCGACAATCCCTAATACGCCCTCATGCCAATCTTGTTGGGCTAACAATAAGAACTTTGATCCTTGTTCAACTTGCTCTTGCGCCATAGCCATAGCTTGTTCAGCGATGGATTGGACAATGTCTTTACGTTCATTATTAAAATACTCAACTTGCTCAGCTAAAAATTGAGCTTCTTCCATTTCATCTGTCATCAATAACTCAGCAGCAAGACTTGCATCCTCTAATCGCCCTACTGCATTTAAACGTGGCCCGATAATAAAACCTATCGTTTCTTCTGTAATTGTTTGATCAAAACCCGCTTGTTGTAATAAAGCTTTGATTGGTACTGGTAAATGCTGATTGAGAACATCCAGACCTTCCTTGACTAATGTACGATTCTCATCTGTCATAGAAACAAGATCTGCAATCGTACCTATAGCTACTAAAGCTTTGAAGTAGCTCGGTGGCTGATCTAGTAATGATTGCGCTAGCTTATAAGCAACACCAGCACCACATAAGTATTTAAAGGGATAATCATATTCTGGATGCATCGGATGTACGATAGCATACGCTTCTGGTAACGTCGGACCCATTTCATGGTGATCGGTTACTATGACGTCGACATCTTGATCTTGTACAAGTTTAATTTCGTCGTGACCTTGAATACCACTATCTACGGTGATAATGAGCGAAACACCTTCATCCACCGCATTCTGGAAAGCTAATTCATTGGGGCCGTAGCCTTCAGAGAAACGGTTAGGTATGTACCAACCGACGTGTGCACCTAATTCTCTTAGCGTCTTAACGAGGATTGTGGTAGATGTTACCCCATCTGCATCATAGTCGCCATAGACGAGTATGGTTTCATTGCGATCGAGCGCTTGATTAATCCTTTCAACCGCCTTCGCCATATCGCTCATCGTTGCAGGGTCATGCAGAACTTGTCCTTTGAGTAAGCGTTCAATTTCCTCTTCTGTCGTGATCGCTTTACTTTCTAGCACCTGTTTCATGATAGGTGTCAAGTTAAATTGTTGTGCGATGTCGTCAGTAATGTGATTGTCGTTTGTTTCTGATAAAAGCCAATTATATTTCGGTTTAATCATTTATACGCCCTCATTTCCACAAGTCATTATACAAGACAACTGCCTAAATAAAAAGTATCTCTTCTTAGTAAAAACGATATTTCAGAGAGAATAAGCCTAGGACGTTAATGGAAATAATCTTCTGAGCTCTATAAAAACTATGCTTACAATAAAATTTAAATGTGTACTCGAGGTGCCTGTAGTCCCTTCTAATATTTCCGAATACTTATTTCATAATGCTAGTAATGTCTTAAATATATTACCAACCTCATAAATGGATAGAATCCTGTCCTACTCCTATGTATGGAGGTGTGATAATGTTCAAAAATAAGTTCTATCATAGAAGTTAAAAAGCCCGTAGACGAAGTTGTCTACGGACTCGATATCAAAAATTATACTAAAATCTTTTCGTCATTTGATTTTTTCTCTTTGTGTACGACAAGTTTACCATTATTTTTCTTCAACTCGCGTTTTTTCATAATACCCCAAAGAGGCACGGCGATGAATACAGATGAAATCACACCTGAAACTAAGCCGATGAGTAATGCGAGTGAGAAGTTAAAGATACTTGTTGCACCAAAGATGAGCAATGCGATAACCACAACAACTACAGTAAGTACTGTGTTAATGGAACGCGTCATTGTTTGTCTAATTGATCTATTGACGATGTCATCAATTTGTTTTGGTTCGCGAATGATTTTCACTTTCTGCAAGTTCTCACGTACACGGTCAAAGGTAACGATGGTATCGTTGATTGAATAACCGACAATCGTTAAGACGGCTGCGATAAATGTGATATCCACTTCAAGTCTAAAGATACTGAATACCGCAACCATGATAAAGACGTCGTGGAGTAAAGCGAGAATTGCGGAAAGACCCATGCGCCACTCGAAACGTAGTGTAACGTAAATAATGATACCAATCGAAGCGAGTGCGAGAGCTTTCATCGCGTTCTTAGCTAACTCTTGACCAATGAGTGGTGAAACAGTATTGACTGTTGGATCATGGCCAAATTTATCATGAACCATATTTTTCAGTTTAGAAACTTGGTTTTTATTTAAATCATCTTTGAATTGCACGGTAACATTTTTACCACTCTCACCAATTGAGATTTGATCTGGCTTGTAATTCGCTTTATCGAATGTCTCAGTGACTTTATCTTGTTTCACTTTGTTATCTGTAGTGAAGTCCACACGTGTACCACTTGAGAAGTCGATACCTAAGTTCAATCTAAAGATGAAGAGAATGACTGCACCGACGATAACGATAAGCACACTTAGTGTTAATAACGGTTTTGCGAGTTTCATAAAGTCGAGACGTTCATATGGCGTCTTGAGATCATGAACATCTTTACCTTCGTTAATATCGTGACGATCTTTCTTAGACACACCGAATAGCCAGTATGATTTCTTGAAGTAGTTTGAAGAAATCAATAATGACATTAGAATTCTTGATAAGAATACGGCCGTTACGAAGATCATTAAGATACCGAGTAAGAGTAACGTTGCGAAACCTTTAACTGAACTTTCCCCGAAGAAGAAAAGTACAGCAGCGGCGATAACAGTTGTTAAGTTGGCATCGACGATCGTTAAGAACGAGCTCTTATTCGCTTTCTTATATGCCTGTTTTAACGTTCGTCCAACTTTCAATTCGTCTTTAATCCGCTCGTACATGATAATGTTGGCGTCCACTGCCATACCTACACCGAGCACGAGGGCTGCGATACCTGGCAATGTGAGCACACCAGAAATAAAGTTGAAAGCGACGAGTGTTAAATAGATATATGCAGTTAATGCGATGTTAGCGACTAAACCTGGAAGTCTGTAGAAACCAAGCATAAATAAGTACACAACTGCTACACCTACGAGAGATGCAAAGAGTGTCTTATTCAACGCATCTTGACCGAATTGCGCGCCGACAGAGTTAGAATAAATTTCTTTTAAGTCGACTGGTAATGAACCTGCATTGAGTAAGTCAGCGATTTGTTTTGCACGTTCTACGCCTTCCTTACCATTGAAGCCACCAGAAATTTCAACACTATCACTGTTGATTGGTTGATCTACATTGGCTGCAGAAACGTACTTCGGTTTCTTACCTTCTTGTTCTTTCTTAGACTCTTTATGGTAAGAATCGCCTTTTTCATAGTCTAACCAAACGACCATGACATTCTCTTTTTTCTTAGAGATTTCTTCCGTAACCTTTCTGAACTTGTCAGAATCTTTCACTTTGAAAGTAACAGTTGGTGAGTTTGTATTTTGTTTAAATTCTTGTTTCGCTGTCCCTTGTTTCAAGTCTTTACCTGTAAGTTTGACGTTATCATCAGCGTCACGTACAGTGAGTTTCGCTTTAGAAGAGAGGATGTCTCGTGCTTGTGATTGGTTCTTAATACCAGCAAGTTGTACACGAATACGGTTCTTATCCTCTACTTGAATCTTCGGCTCGGATACCCCGAGAGAGTTGACACGGTTCTCCAACGTTTTAGATGTGGATTTAACCGCTTTGTCGTCAATCTTATCACCTTTGTCTAGTGGGTTAACTTGATAGAGGACTTCGAATCCCCCTTGCAAGTCTAGACCTAAGTTTACGTTTTTAACTACGCTCTTATATGTAAGTCCCATACCAGCGAATAATAATACGACTAACAGTATGAACGCAGCTATTCTACTTCCTTTCTTCACATGAACACCTCATTGTTAACTAATGTCTTAATCATACTTGATACGTATGCGTTAGTTCAAGCTATTATCGGTCTTTCTCTTTGTCTATGACCTACTTATAATAACATACAACATTTATAATCCAAACTATCAAAGTATTTCACAATCTATTATGTATCTTTGTTCAGTTGAAGTCACTAAATATCTATACGAATAGTAATATTCCACCTTCAACCCTTCTCAGTAGATTAAAAAAGGATTCAAGTTGATACTGTCCAGTACATCTTGAACCCTTCCTCATTCCATGACATTATGTCATAGTGATTAATTATGATGGATCAATTTGTTTGATCGCTTGTTTCTCTATAGCGAGCTCTTCGCCTTTATCGTTTAACACGAGAACGACAACATTGTCATCAACGTCGCGTACTTTCGCTTTAATACCACCTAAAGTAGTCACATGTTGACCTGGCTCGAGTTGCGTTAACATTTCACGATGCTGTTTCTGTCTCTTCTGTTGTGGACGTACCATAAACAAATACATCACAAGGAAGAGTACAACTATAATTATAATTTGCACAGTTAATTAACTCCTTTATTGATCAATATTTGTATAATTAAGACGGATCCACTTGCTTGATTGCAGGTTTTTCCATAGTAATTTCTGTGCCTTTGTGTAACTTGAGCACAACTGTCGTTTCATCAACAGCGTGTACAGTTCCTTTAATACCACCAATTGTTGTTACTTTTTGGCCTTCACTTAATTGTTGCACCATTTCACGATGTTTCTTCGCTCTTCGTTGTTGTGGAATAATCATAAACACAACTAAAACGATTAATAGAATAATAGGAATGATAAGCGTCGTCATTGAACCCATTAGTATATTCCTCCTCAGTATTATTAAAAGTTTTTAGGGTTATCTACATTCAGACCATATTGTTCAAAGAATTCTTCTTTGAAATCTAATAGTCGATCTTCTCTAATCGCTTGTCGAATTTGCTCCATCAATTTGAGAAGAAAATGTAAATTATGATAAGTAGTAAGACGGATTCCGAAAGTTTCTTCTGCTTTTACTAAATGTCTGATGTATGCACGACTATAATTACGACAAGTATAGCAATCACAGTTTGAATCAAGCGGTCCTAAATCATCTTTGTACTTGGCATTCTTAATGACGAGACGTCCGTTAGAAGTCATACAAGTACCGTTACGTGCTATACGTGTAGGAAGCACGCAATCGAACATATCCATACCACGAATACTACACTCAATTAATGCATCTGGAGATCCTACTCCCATTAAATAGCGTGGTTTATCAAATGGCATAAATTGTTCAGTATACTCAACCATCTCGTACATTGTCGGCTTCGGCTCACCAACTGATAGTCCTCCAATCGCATAGCCTGGGAAATCAAGAGCAACGAGTTCTTCGGCACTTTGCTTCCGTAAGTCTTTGTACTCGCCACCTTGTATAATACCAAACAATGCTTGGTCCTCTGGTCGTTGATGCGCTTCTAAACAACGTTTCGCCCAACGCGACGTACGTTCGATTGAATCCTTAACATATTGATATTCAGCTGGCATGGGTGGACATTCATCAAAGGCCATCATAATATCGGAACCTAAATCATTCTGTATTGCCATAGATTTCTCAGGGCTCAAGAATAGTTTAGAGCCGTTCTTATGGTGACGAAATGCGACACCCTCTTCAGAAATTTGTCTTAAATTACTTAGACTAAAGACCTGATAACCACCTGAATCTGTAAGGATGGGACCATCCCAATTCATAAATTGATGTAGTCCCCCACTCTTTCTGATAATATCATTTCCGGGTTGCAACCACAAATGATAGGTGTTCCCCAAGATAATCTTAGCCTCCATTTGATGCAACTCTTCAGGACTCATCGTTTTAACTGTAGCTTTAGTTCCCACAGGCATAAACATGGGTGTTTCAAATGAGCCGTGTGGAGTGTGAACGATGCCTAGACGTGCACCTGATTGTTTACAAGTCTTGATATGTTCATATGTAACAGCAGGCATGACTGTTCCTCCCTATTAAATAATTAACATTGCGTCGCCGAAACTGAAGAAACGATACTGGCGTTCTACGGCTTCACGATACGCGTTAAGTACGTTCTCTCTCGTACTAAAAGCTGAGACGAGCATGACTAAAGTTGATTTCGGTAAATGGAAATTTGTGATGAGACCATCGATGGCTTTAAACTCATAGCCAGGGTAGATAAAAATATCTGTCCAACCACTTGTGGCTACAAATTGATCGTGTTGAGATCTCACCGTTTCTAAAGTGCGCGTTGTCGTTGTTCCAACAGAAATGATACGGCCGCCTTTACGTCGCGTTTCATTAAGAAGTTGCGCAGTATTTTCTGAGATTTGATAGTATTCACTATGCATTTCATGATCATCAATATTGTCCACACTGACAGGACGGAATGTACCTAGTCCTACATGGAGCGTGATAAAGGCAATTCGAATACCTTTCGCTCTAATTGCTTCGAGTAACTCATCAGTGAAGTGTAAGCCAGCTGTGGGCGCTGCAGCAGAACCACTTTCCTTAGCATACACTGTCTGATAACGATCAGGGTCATCTAAACGTTCTTTGATGTAAGGCGGTAAAGGCATTTCACCGAGTTCGTCTAAACGCTCTTGTAAGATACCTTCATAATGAAGACGCATGATTCGACCGCCTTGATCTAATTCCTCAATACATTCAGCCACGATCTTACCATCACCAAACGACAAACGCTGCCCGACTTTAATGCGCTTAGCAGGCTTTAGTAAGACTTCCCAATCATTGTCCTCGAGATGCGTTAACATCAGCATTTCTACTTTAGCTCCAGTTTCTTCCTTGATACCGAATAGACGCGCAGGCATCACTCGTGTATCGTTGAGCACTAAAGTATCGCCCTCTTTGAAATAGTCAATCACATCTGCAAAGTGTTGATGTGTCGTCTTCCCAGATTCTCTACCCATGACGAGCAAGCGACTTTGATCACGATGCTTCAATGGTGTCTGCGCAATGAACGATTCTGGTAAGTCATAGTCAAATTCCTCAATATTCACTTTGGTCCCTCTTTTCTCCTTTTTGAAAATGCTCATAAGCTAATGCTGTCGCACGACGTCCCCGTGGCGTACGTTCAATAAAGCCTTTTTGAATAAGGAAAGGCTCATACACATCTTCAATAGTGATACGTTCTTCGCCGATAGAAACTGCTATCGTGTCTAATCCTACAGGCCCACCGTTATATTGATCGATAATACAATTGAGCATCTTGTGATCGATATAGTCTAATCCATGATCGTCGACTTGGAGTAAATTCAACGCTTTCTTTGTTGTTTCGATATAGATTTGATCATCCTCGTTCACTTGTTGGAAATCTCTAACACGTTTTAATAAGCGGTTCGCTACACGCGGTGTGCCACGGCTACGTTTAGCTAACTCAAGTGCACTTTCCTCATCTATTGCAGTATCTAATACTTCAGCAGTACGCGTGATAATTTCTTTCAATTCTTCTTCACGATAGTATTCAAGGCGTAGATGGACACCGAAACGATCTCTTAACGGCGCAGTTAAACTACCTGCACGTGTCGTTGCTCCGACAAGGGTAAAAGGCGGGAGATCAATACGAATACTTCGCGCTTCTTCGCCTTTTCCAATCACAATATCTAAGAAGAAATCCTCCATAGCAGGATAAAGCACTTCTTCGACCACGCTACTGAGACGATGAATTTCGTCAATAAACAATACATCACCAGGTTGTAAGCCAGATAAGATAGCTGCCAGATCACCAGGTCTTTCAATTGAAGGACCCGAAATTGTACGGATATTGACATTCATTTCATTTGCGATGATATTAGAGAGTGTCGTCTTTCCGAGCCCAGGTGGTCCGAATAGTAGGACATGATCTAATGGTTCTTCTCTTAATTTAGCGGCTTTAATGAATACTTCTAGATTCGATTTAATCGAGTTCTGTCCGATGTACTGTCGTAATCGTGTTGGACGTAAGGATAACTCGAACGAAGATTCTTCGTTATGCATATGTTGATCGACCATTCTGTCGTCCACTGAGGTACCTCCTTTCTATCTCACAAGAAACGTTTTAAGATACGAGCATTTGTAAGCCTTGGCGCACAGCGTCATCTACACTATCAGGTGTCTCAGCCACTAATTTCTTCTCAACTTTCTTAAGTTCGCGTTTTGAATAGCCTAAAGCTTCTAAAGCAAGTAACGCTTCTTTGACAATACTTTGTGATTCATCTTGAGATGCAGTTGGTTGCAATAAGTCCATTTGACTTTCATCTGTGATTTCAACTTTTCCTTTTAAATCAAGCACAATTTGTCTCGCTGTCTTTTTACCGATACCTGGAAATTGAGTTAAATAGGCATCATTCTCGTTCTCGATCGCGCGCTTCACGTCATTAGGTGAACTACTTGCTAAGATGGCAAGTGCAGATTTCGGACCTATACCTGTCACTTTAATTAAACTTAAAAACATCGATTTCTCTTCTTCATCGTGGAAACCATATAGTAACTGAGAATCTTCACGTACAATGAGTGAGGTATAAATCGTCACTTCTTGATCTAAATGACGTTGAAAGCGATATGAATTAGGCGTCTGGATTTCGTAACCTACTCCGCCTTGTGCTTCAACTACTACATGAGTAGGAAAGAGTTGCGTTAATGTTCCTTTAATATATGCGTACACAATTACACTTCCTCTTAAATCGTCATACTAATAAGTTCAACTTTGGTCACATTATCGATTTCTTTCAATAAATCGACAACATCATCAAGTTCAAGGTCTGTATCCGTCGCGTCGAGCGAAAGCGTAATCGTCGCTCGATTTTTCATCGGGATACTTTGATGGATAGTCAGTACCGAAAGATGCCAAGTGGATAATTTGTTTAACACGTTTGCTAACATACCTACGACATCATTCACATATAGGATAAGTGTGAATTCTTTCGTCGTCTGCATCTTTTCTTCTACTGGGAAAATCGTGTCACGATATTTATAGAATGCACTTCTGGATAAATCAAATTGTTTCACTGCTTCAAAAATCGACATATCCGGATCCTGTTTAAGTGCTTCTTTAATTTTTAAAGTTTTCACTACAGATTCTGGCAGCACATCTTCTCGAATGAGAAAGAACTTTTTATAATCCTTATTGTTCATTTACGCCACCTCTATTCGACAAATTCAAATTCTCCACCTAGTATTCTAACGATATCACCATTTTCACAACCACGTTCACGTAAAGCTTCGTCAATACCCATAGAACGCATTTGTCTAGCGAAGCGTCGTACTGCAGGGTCACTGTTAAAGTCAGTCATCTTGAATGTACGTTCAATGGCTTTACCTTGAACCACATAAGCACCGTCGTCATCACGTGTAATCGTAAAGTGATCTTGACTTGGTGTATGTTTGTAAAGCACACGGTTGACACCGAGATCTTCTTCGGTCTTGTAGAAGTCAATATCTTTCACTTCTTCAAGTTTATCTGCAATCATAAACAAGAGTTGATCCACATTGTGATGTGTAACTGTAGATAATGGAATGATTTGCACATCTTCCTCAAGTTGCTCTTTAAAGAGTTCTAATTGATCTTCAGCTTCTGGTAAATCCATCTTGTTTGCAACCACGATTTGTGGACGATCTTCTAAGCGCTGCTCATAAGCCTTTAACTCTTTATTGATGATTTGGTAATCTTCGTAAGGATCACGCGCTTCTGATCCACTCATATCAATCATATGAACAATGACTTTCGTACGTTCAACGTGTCTCAAGAATTGATGACCTAAACCGACGCCATCGGATGCGCCTTCAATAAGTCCTGGCAAGTCTGCCATAACGAAGCTACGTTGATCAGGTGTGGATACTACACCTAAATTAGGTTTGATTGTTGTGAAGTGATAATTACCCACTTTCGGCTTAGCTTTCGAAACGATGGATAGTAATGTAGATTTACCAACGCTTGGGAATCCAACGAGACCTACATCGGCTAATAGTTTAAGCTCGAGCGTAACTTCAATTTCTTCACCCGGTTCCCCATTTTCACTAAAGTCCGGTGCTGGGTTGCGTGGCGATGCGAAACGTGAGTTACCTCGGCCACCTCGACCGCCTTTAGCAATAACTGCTCTTTGTTTATGCTCCACTAGATCTGCTAATACTTCTCCATCTTCAACATCTTTGACGATTGTGCCTGGAGGTACGTGTAGCACGAGATCTTCAGCATTTTTGCCATGCATGTTACTACTTTGGCCATTATCGCCTTTTTTAGCTTTAAAATGACGTTGGTATCTGAAATCCATTAACGTGCGCAGACCTTCGTCTACTTCAAGTACCACTGATGCCCCATTACCGCCGTCACCGCCAGCAGGTCCGCCGAAAGGTACATATTTCTCACGACGATAGGCAGTGATACCATTACCACCGTCACCTGCTTTGAGTAGAATCTTTACTTGATCGACAAACATCGTCTCACCTCTTTTTCTTAAAATGTATCCTAACAATTATATCATTAACTTAGCACTTAGAAAATAAAACAAAAAATTAACACCAGTGGTCGAAACCTACTGGTGTTAACATAGACAAGTATTATTCAGCTGCTGCGTATACAGAAACTTGTTTCTTGTCACGGCCTTTGCGTTCGAATTTAACAACGCCATCAATTTTAGCAAATAAAGTATCGTCTCCACCACGACCAACGTTTTGGCCTGCATGGATTTTAGTACCACGTTGGCGGAAGATGATTGAACCTGCTGTTGCAAATTGACCGTCAGCACGTTTAGCACCTAGGCGTTTAGATTCTGAGTCACGACCGTTTTTTGTTGAACTTACCCCTTTTTTAGAGGCGAAGAATTGTAAATTTAACTTTAGCATAGGGTTTACACCTCACTTATAATTTAATCTTATATTATCATGATATTCTTCTTCAATCGTTTGTAATGAAACGAGCATCGCTTGTAATATCAATTGAGCTTGTTCATTATTCGTATCGACACTTCGAATATGGAAGTGTCCACCATCATCATCGTAATCAATGTCAGGTTGTTCAGCTGTTAAGCCCATAATGGCATTTACACTACCGAACACGACTGCAGAAGCACCGGCACACACGATATCATGACCGTATTCGCCGTGGTCTGCGTGACCATCCATGACTACATCCGTCACTTGACCTTCATCATTCAAAGAAATATCAACAGTAATCATAATTAAGCGTTGATTTTGTCGATAGTTAATTTAGTGTACGGTTGACGATGACCTTTTTTACGTTTAGAGTCTTTACGACGTTTGTAAGTGAATACAGTGATCTTACGGCCACGGCCTTGTTTGTTAACTGTAGCTGTAACTGAAGCACCATCAACTGTTGGCGCACCAACTTTAACTGAGTCTCCACCTACAAATAAGACTTTATCAAATGTGAATGAGTCACCTTCGTTAGCATCTAATTTCTCAACGAAGATTTCTTGACCTTCTTCTACTTTGATTTGTTTTCCACCTGTTTCGATAATAGCAAACATACTTTGCACCTCCTATAATCTAAGTCACGCCAATTTCAGGTGACAGTCATGTACTTAAACCTGAAATCGAGCGGTTGTATGTAGCTATAAACTACTCAACTTCTGCATTTTAGCATTACCCATGTAGATTGTCAATCTTACGCTGAATTTTTTTGAAAAACTTGTGTAAGATCGGAAATAAAATAATCAATAATATCAAGTTGAGTATCAAGGTTGGTATGATACGGAAAAAGAGAAACGACACAATGTTAAAGTCGATGAGACCGAGCACACCATAAATAATCGCTGAAAATATTTCAAAACCTAACGTACTGAGTAACACTAAAATAAACAACATTGACTTGTCACGATAGAATACTTTGAACAGCTGATCAAACAACACGACAAGCAATAAGTAACCAAATAAGTAAATACCATATATCGTACCAATCGTGACGTCTGTGATGATTCCTAATACGATAGATAAAATTAAAGCGACGTTGAGACCACGATAAATACAAATCATCACGAGATACATGAGCGTGAGATGTGGGACGAAAATAATACTTGTGTGACCGATATGCATAGGGATAACTAAACTGATAGCGACGTCAATATAGAAAAGTAAGAGACCGATTAAGAAGTAATAAAGCGCGCGCATTACTTATCCCCACTTTCGCTATCTGCTGAGCTCGCTTCACGTTTAGCCACGTAAACATGATTAAGATCACTAAGCTCTGAACCTGTCTTCACCCGAACTTGTTTCGCTAAGCCGTAGCCATCGTTCTCCACTTTCGTTACCTCACCTATGTATAACTTACTAGGCAACTGATCTGCGAGTCCACTTGTAACGACCTTATCTCCTTTTTTGACCGAATCTTTATTATTAATATCACTAATCACGAGTTCTCCAGTCTTATCATCATAATGATCGATTAATCCGAAGACATTTGAGTCTTTATGTTGAATATTTACTGACAAGCGATTGTTGCGTGTGTTAGTAGAGATGAGATCGACTTGGGATGAGAATTGATTCACTTTCGTAATACGACCCACAAGACCCTCTGAAGTCATGACAGCCATATTATTTTTGACGCCATCCTTTGCCCCTTTATTAATGACGATCGTATTCATCCATTGATCTGGATTTCGTCCGATAACAGTACTTGAAATAGGATCATATTTAGAAATATCTTCAACATCTAGTTCTTTTTTATATTTTTTATTTTCAGCTTCTAGGCTTTCGTTTTTTGCCTCGAGCTGTTTGATTTTATTTTTAGTTGCTTTAGACTCATCTCCAGAGAAGACCTTTCCGATTGAGCCTGCCACAAATTGAACAGGATAGCTGACTATACGTTGCCCAGCTGACGAAGAGTCCCCTATGTATTGTTCAACAGAAGATTGGGATTGCGAACGTATAGACAAGCCGATAAGGGCGATAAATACGATGATAGAACATAATATCACCACTAGCTTGTTATTTTTGAAAAACTTTGACAACCTAAACACCTCTAATATAACCCGAAATTTAATGTTCTTTATTTATTCTATCTAAATGGTGTTCCTAAATAAAGTACAAAGTCTAAAGATTACGTGAAGTTTGAGAAGAGTGATTGACGATTCGAATTAATAAATACAAAGAAAGGGTTTAAGTTGAAGTTACTTCATCATCAACCTAAACCCTTACAATCATATTCGAAGACGTTATTATGCTATTTTAGTCATCTTTATTTTGATCGTCTGAATCCGTTTCTTCCTTCTCATTATCTTTTTCGTCTTCTTTATATAAAGTCTCGTCTTTTCTCCAACGTGCGAATAAATTTTGAGCTTTTGCTTGTTCATCCGCTTTTTTCGCTTTAGATTGTTCACTCATTCTTAGACACCAACCTTTATTAGCTTAATACAATATTAGGCTAACGCATTTAATTGCGTATTTCAAATACTCTATTCAAAGCATGAAGCAGGTTTGAGCTCGATATCTTGGCCGAGCTGCTTTAAATCTTGTTTCATTTCAATTTCAGTAGCATAGACGCGCATCTCATCTGAACCAAATTTATACATAATGAACTGCTCGTCTCGCTGACCGATAAGGAACTCATCATTATATCCCATCTTAGAAAAGCCAGTGACAGACATAAACTCTTTCTTATCTATCCAGTTGAAGACATTTTTAGTTTGACTTAATGGAACATTATTTAAAATATCATTCTTTTCTAGGCTATAACGTTCACCGTGTTGAAGTTCTGGCGGATTATCACTCTGAATCATCGAGGGTGTATGATGATTGACAGGGTTCCAATCCTTGTCTTTTAAGAAGGGTGCGTATTTTAAAGCGACAAGCACAATTGCTATAATAAGCACAATTGCTATGATGTTTTTAATAATTGAAAAAATAAAACGCATGCGACACCCTCCTATATGATTACACTCATTATACCTAAAACGATATAAAAGTAAATCCGTCTTAAGCACGACATAAACAACTGCTCAAGACCGATGCACAACGAGTCTTCAACTATTATAATATATTATAAAGGAGTGAACTACATGAATGTACTTGCGATTATATTAATTGTTTTCCTCGCAATCATCTTATTTAAAATCGGCATACGTTTATTACGTTTCATTATATCGCTGGGTATTCTTGCATTGTGTATATATCTCATTTATCAAGGTATCTTATGGATCTCCGAGAATTACCATCAATTTCTAAATTAGGAATACGTACCACAGTTCGATAATTAGGAATACGTACCACAGTTCGATAATTATATATTATTTATGATTCGACAGTCTGTTTAGGCATTAATTATAGTGTCTTAGATAGACTGTTTATTTTGATTATTTATATGCATGATAATACTATTTTCCTTCCATTACCCTTCCAAATAACCTTCTTCAACCAAACTCGTAAACTGATTATCGCCTATGATGACATGGTCAAGGAGTTCGATACCTAACAGCGCACCACAATGAATAAGTCGTTTCGTGGTTTCGATGTCTTCAGTTGACGGTCTTGCGTCGCCTGAAGGATGATTGTGTAATACAACAATGGAGTTACAAGCGATTTTTACCGCCTCATTAAACACTTCTCTAGGATGCACAACTGAAGAAGTAAGCGTACCGCGAAAGATTTCTTTTTGCTTAATCACAACATTTTTAGCATCCAAGTACAGAACGACAAATTGTTCTTGAGAAAGATGCTGCATGCGCCCCATCGCAAATCTAGCCACGTCTTCCGGACTTTTGATTTGAAATTTCTCAGAAGTATCTGCCGAATGCATACGTTCACCGAGTTCAAAGGCAGCTTTAAGTATGATTGCTTTATACATACCTATTCCTTTAATTTCCATGAGTTCATTAATCGATAACTGTTTTAACGCCTTTAAAGATTTCGTCTGTTTCAATAGTTCTCCAGCGATTTCAACACTTGAGTAACCCTTTCTACCTGTGTTTAAAAGTATCGCCAGTAATTCAGTATGTGATAGTTTGTCTGCCCCGTAATGTAATAAACGTTCACGAGGTTTTTCAGTGGGTGCGAGTTCTTTTATTTTCATAATAATTCTCCTCCAAATAAATAAGAATAAGTAGCCATTACAAAGCAGAAGGCACTAAAGATAAAAGGAACAAGTGGAATCATCAGACGTCGACGGTAGTAGCCACAAATGATGACGATAACCGCAAACAGTCCTGCAAAAACAAAAGTAAATAATAAAATGTAAGTAAATAAATGAAAAGGTAAAAATAAAGCAAGAAAATTGATTAACAGTATATCGCCATAACCGATACCAAAGCGAAAGATAAAAAATAAAATGTGAGAAATAAGTAGTATTATTAAAAATTGAAGCCATTCACAATGAAATAATACGACACACATCAACAAAAAAACAAAAAGCAAATTGAGTGAGATCGTTAAACTTACAAGGTCACTGATAGCGGAAGTAAGTAACAACAAAAAAAGTGCGATAAATAGCGAGCGTGAAATGGGAAGTTCCCGAGCAAGTAAGAAAGCACCAGCTAAAGCTAAGCATTCTCCAATAAGGTAATTGACAGATAATCGTTCCCCACAGCATGACGTCTTCCCTCTCTGCACACAGAAACTAAGTATGGGTACTAAATTAAAGAATTTTAAAGGTTGATGACAGTGGTCACAAGTAGAACGCTGAAGTAGATATTTGAACGATAGTTGTTCTTCAGTAGAGAGTTGATACAAGAAACTGAATAATATAGGTAACATTATAAATGCTGATATCATGCGAACCTCCTCAGAACGATTATAGCACTAATTAATATTAAATAACAAATTTATATTTTTTATAAATCACACAGTAAACCACAATAAATTATAGAAAATGCGCCTAAAAGCTCACCAAACATAAAAAAAGTAGTGCCATTTTCATCCAATAAAATGAAAACAGCACTACTAAAATTTTTTTCGCCCAACTTCAGTTGATGATGAAGCGAATCTATCTATTAACCCTCAAAGTCAATCTTAGACTTCACTTCACTGATAAAATATAAACTTCCTGTAATGAGCAAGGCTTGTCCTTCGTAATTTTTAATAAAACTAGCGTAATCCTCAACGATTTGTTTGTTCTCACCCGGAACCGCTTCTAAAATCTCTTCACTCGGCAACGCTTTAGGAAAGTCAAAGTCTGTTACATAAAACTGATGCGCAATGCCTTTCAAACGGGCAACCATATCATCAATCGGTTTCCCTTTAATTGCTGAGAAGAGTACATCAATATCTTCAATATGATAATAATGTTGCAGCGTATCAATCAACGCATCAACACTTTCACGATTATGCGCCCCATCGATAATAATCAATGGTTCATCCTGAACACGCTCAATACGACCTGTCCACTGCACATGTTCAATACCGTCAATCATTTTATTAAAGTCAAGATTAACGTAACCTGCTTCGTTCAACTCAATTAAAGCGGTAATCGCAAGCGAGGCATTCTCTTTCTGATGCTCCCCAACCATATTTAACGCCAACGTTTCAAGTTCATAATCTTTATAGCGATAAGTGAATTCGTCGTCTTCAGACACAATTGTGATATCACGATCGAACTCGATACCTTTCGCCTCAAGCTGTTCAACTTGATCACGCATAATTTTTAACGCTGCTTCGTTCTTCACTGCATAGATGACGGGCGTGTGAGGTTTAACAATCGCACTTTTATCCTTAGCGATGTCCGTATAACTATCGCCGAGAATTTCAGTGTGATCGAGACCCACACTCGTTAGAATCGTCAAGATTGGGTCAAAGACGTTCGTTGAATCATTCTTCACACCTAAGCCTGCTTCAATCACAACGAAATCGACTGGATGAAGCTCACCGAAATAGAGATACATCATCGTGGTAATAATTTCAAATTCAGTCGCCGTACCGAGTTCTGTCTCTTCTTCTAGCTCTTCACTTACAGGTTTCACTCTCTGAACCAAGTCAACAATGGCGTCATCAGAAATGGGTTGCCCGTCGATACTAATACGTTCATTGAAGGTTTCAATAAATGGAGAGGTAAAGGTCCCCACCGTGTAGCCGTTGTCATTAAGGGCTGCTCTTAAATATGCAACGGTTGAACCTTTACCATTTGTCCCACCTACATGGATGCCACGAATATGACGTTCAGGATGCCCTAAACGCTCTAACATCCACTCCATACGTTTCACACCTGGCTTGATGCCAAATTTCGTTCTCTCATGTATCCAATATAAGCTATCTAGGTAATTCATGATAAGGACTCCTACGATTTTAATTGTTTGATTCTAAGTTTCACACCATCATATTTATCTTGATAGTTCTCTTTCTTCTGACGCTCTTCGTTAATAATCTTCTCTGGTGCTTTATTGACAAAGTTCTCGTTTGCCAACTTGCCATTAACGCGATCTAATTCTTTCTGCCACTTGTCTAATTCTTTCTCAAGACGTGCGATCTCTTTATCCATATCAATTAATCCCTCAAGTGGAAGAACGACATCCCCTGCCGTAGTTACGGACGTCATTGCTTTTTCAGGGATATCAATCGTTGTTTCAATGACTAACTCGCTAGGGTGACAGAAACGATCAATATAGTTTGCATTCGCTTCAAGCGTAGATTTGATATTCTCATCTTTCGCTTGGATATAGATTGGAATGGCTTTAGAAATTGGCGTATTCACCTCTTGACGAGATTGACGTACAGATTTGATGATTTCTACAAGTTGTTCCATTGTTTCCTTACTTTCTGTAAAAGTCAACTCATCTTTAACTTCTGGCCAACTTGCAGTCACAATTGTTTCGCCAACATGTGGGAGGTTCTGCCAAATTTGTTCAGTAACGAAAGGCATGAATGGATGTAGCATGCGCATTGTATTATCTAACACATAAGTTAATACTGAACGTGTCACTTGTTTCTGCTCTTCATCGTCACTATTCATAGGGATTTTGCTCATTTCAATATACCAGTCACAGAACTCATCCCAAATAAAGTTGTAAAGCGCACGACCCACTTCACCAAATTCATATTTATCGCTTAAATGAGTGACAGTTTGAATCGTTTCGTTTAAGCGAGTAAGAATCCATTGGTCTGCAAGAGATAAGTTGCTTGATAAGTCAACATCTTCTACTTTAAAGTCATCGCCAATATTCATGATACTGAAGCGTGCGGCATTCCAAATCTTGTTAATAAAGTTCCATACTGATTCAACTTTGTCAGTTGAATAACGTAAATCTTGACCTGGTGAAGATCCTGTAGCTAAGAAGTATCTTAAGCTATCTGCACCATATTCGTCGATAACATCCATAGGATCCACACCGTTACCAAGAGATTTACTCATCTTACGTCCATCTTCTGCTCGTACTAAACCGTGAAGTAACACATCGTTGAATGGGCGTTGATCTGTAAACTCAAGACCTTGGAAGATCATACGTGCAACCCAGAAGAAGATGATATCGTAACCTGTCACTAAAGCATTGGTTGGATAATAGCGTTGGAAATCTTCGTCGCTAACATCAGGCCAGCCTAGTGTTGAGAATGGCCACAATGCACTAGAGAACCATGTGTCGAGCACATCTTCGTCTTGTGTCCAGTTCTCAGCATCTTCAGGTGCATCCATACCGACATAAAGTTCGCCCGTTTCGTTATGATACCAAGCTGGAATTTGGTGGCCCCACCATAGTTGTCTAGAAATCGTCCAATCACGAATTTCTTCCATCCAACGATTAAATGTTTTTTCAAAACGTGGTGGAACAAAGTTTACGCGATTGTCAGTATCTTGGTTATTTAAAGCTTGTTCAGCGAGCGGTTTCATCTTCACGAACCATTGTGTAGATAAGTAAGGTTCTACGACCGCACCAGAACGTTCTGAATGACCTACTGAGTGTTCGTGATCTTTGATATCGATGACTAAGTCTTCCGCTTTAAGATCTTCAACGAGCTGTTTACGACATTCGAAACGATCTAATCCCTCGTATTTACCTGCTTCTGCGTTCATTTTACCTGCTTCGTCCATCACGACAATACGTTCAAGATCGTGACGATTACCAATTTCGAAGTCGTTAGGGTCATGCGCTGGCGTTACTTTCATCGCCCCACTACCGAACTCCATATCAACGTACTCATCAGCGAGAATAGGCAATTCACGATTAACGATAGGCAGTAGTACTGTCTTACCAATCACGTCTTGGTAGCGCTCGTCATTTGGATTTACCACAATTGCTGTGTCCCCGAGCATCGTTTCTGGACGCGTCGTCGCTATTTCGATATAGCCATCACCATCTGCGTAAGGATATTTGAAGTGATAGAACTTACCTTGCACATCTTCGTGTATAACTTCGATATCAGATAACGCGGTTTGCGCTTCAGGGTCCCAGTTGATGATGTATTCACCACGATAAATAATACCTTTGTTGTATAAGTCAACGAAGACTTTACGCACAGCTTTACTGAGCCCTTCATCTAGAGTGAAACGCTCACGGCTATAATCTAAACCTAAGCCGAGTTTCGCCCACTGCTTACGAATAAATGTTGCATATTCTTCTTTCCAGTCCCAAGCTTTTTCTAAAAATTTCTCGCGACCTAAATCATGACGAGAAATTCCTTCCTCGCGTAATTTCGCTTCAACTTTAGATTGTGTCGCGATACCCGCATGGTCCATACCTGGTAAATATAATGTGTCATAACCTTGCATACGTTTCATACGCGTAATAATGTCCTGTAACGTTGTATCCCATGCGTGACCTAAATGTAGTTTACCTGTAACATTTGGGGGCGGAATAACAATCGTATAGGTTTCTTTCTTATCATCTTCAGCCGCTTTGAAATAGCCTTTATTCACCCACTCTTCATAGCGGCCTTGCTCCACTTCACGTGGATTATATTTAGGTTTCATTTCCATAGCATTTCCTCCTTAACGTAAAAAAATCCGTTCTATTAACTTAATAATAGGACGGATCTTCCGTGGTACCACCTAACTTCGTAAGCTCACGATGTATCGTCGCAATAACTTACGCACTTGTTTGCATGATTAACGCTCAATTCACGCTTTAGCCTAGTGGCGACATTCGCTTTCAACTAAAGTTCAATCGGGCTACCTTCACTACACTCATATGTATACTTTCAGCTCATGTATACTCTCTGGAAATATGAAGTCGTAGTTACTCTTCCCACTTACGTTATTATATTTACTTTAATTATAGTATAATGGAACGCACAATAAGTCAATGTACTGGAGGGAAATTTATGAACGCTTGTGCTTTCAATGCGACTGATCCGCTATATATTGACTATCATGACCAATACTGGGGACAACCCCATTATGACAGCCTTGAACTCTTTAAGTTGCTGGCTTTAGAGTCGCAACATGCTGGTTTGTCTTGGTTAACGATTTTAAAAAAGAAAGAAGCATACGAAGAAGCTTTCTATAACTTTGACCCTGAGAAAATAGCGGAAATGACTGATGAAGATGTGGATGAGTTAATGAACTTTCCAAATATTATTCATAACCGCAAGAAATTAGAAGCGATTATCGGGCAAGCACGTGGTTATTTACAAATTGAACAAGATTATGATAGCTTTAGTGATTTCTTATGGTCATATGTCGATCATCAACCGCTTAATATGAACTATCAATCAGCTTCAGAACGGATTACTGTAGACGAACGAGCGACACAACTTTCGAAAGATTTAAAGCGTTATGGATTCAAATTTTTAGGTCCAGTGACGGTGTTTTCATTTTTAGAAGCGGAGGGTTTATATAATAGTCATTTAGTCGATTGTCCTTATAATCCGAAGAACCGATTAACTGAACCTGAAAGAGAATTGTAAAATTCTAGCATAGATTGAACTATTAGCATGAGACGAATTCGAAGATGTACAATCTCATAATTTAATAAAGGTGCACCCTATTAAAGTGAATGACTGTTAGGGTGCACCTTCGTTTATGCTTAGATTTAAATTTCGAATTTAGTACTTGATCTTATGGCGTAAATTAATTTCTCTTATTGCATCATTCCTTTTAACCTCTATCACCTAACGTCGCGCCCGATATTTTAAATAATAATTAATTAGCGGAGCGATGAGGAATAAAATAAAGAACACGCGGAAAATGTGATAACTCGAAATCATCGCTACATCTGCTCCAGTTTCTATCGCTACTAAAATAATTTGACTCATACCACCTGGCGCCGCTCCGAGGAAGAGATTGTTAATTGGATGATGCGTCGCATAACCGATAATACATACCATAACGAAAGCTACGAGGATGAGCATGATATTTTGGAAAGCAATCGCTACAGCAATTCGTCCCTTCAACTGATCAACGAGCTTCGCAATTTGAATACCGATGCGAATCATATACATCACTTGTGCCGCCGCGATGAGATAATTATCTAAAGTAAATGTAATTCCCGTAATTAGGTTCCAAACAATCAACACAACGATTGGCGCTAACAATTGTTTCGTTGGAAAGTTAATCTTTGCCATAATGATATACACGATTGCAATCGCTGCGACGAGTATTAAGAAATTTGGAAGATTAATCGCTTCAGTAAAATCGGGTTGCACTGCGCCCTGACCGGATTTCTGTCCACTTGATGTACTTGTGAAATAAGAAATAAATGGAACAAGTATAACGACGAATATAATACGAGATGTCTGTGTTAAACTGACCACCATAATATTAGCATTCTTGTCTTCTTCAGCCATGACTAACATTTGACTTAATGCTCCTGGGATTACACTAAGTAAGGCGGTTTCAGTATTAACTTTAGCTATTTTTTTAAAGAAGATAGAAACTACTAACGCGATAACTAATAGCAATATTGTAATCATCACTACAGTTAACCAGTCATCTTTGATATCTCCGATGACACGTTTCGTAAAGCTTGAGCCAATTTGTACACCGAGCAAGATTAAACCGAGCTGGCTAATCCAGAATGGCCATTTGACTTCCATCTTGAACAGCTTGACGCAGATCAGTGCTGCAATAATCGGGCCGAACATAAACGGAAGTAACATATGAACTGCTTTGAGTAGTAAACTGATTACAATAGCAAGCAGTAATACGATGAGATTATTTAACCAATTGCGTTTCATACTTATCACTACTTCCCTTATTGTTGTTACCTTAAAAGTGACACAAAACATGCACTGTAGCAACAAAAATGCAATGGGACGTATGCAATATAAATAAGCCTAGCTTATCAAATTCGCGCCGTCGCACTAAGTATAAGTTATGATTTCGATTGTTAATAATAAAAAATAAGGAAACCGAATAATGATAGATTGAAGTGATAAGTAAAATAAATCATTTTACTTTCAAGCTATCAACATCCGATTCCCTTAAATCAATTTAAACTATTATTTTGTAATGCGACCTAATGCCGTATCAAAGGCTTGAATAGTTTGTTTAATATCTTCTTCTGTATGTGCCATAGATAAGAATGTACCTTCGAATTGAGATGGCGGTAAGAAGACACCTTCTTTCGCCATTTCGCGATACATTTGTCCGAAGAGTTCTAAGTCACTATTATTCGCTTGATCGAAATTAGTCACAGGTCCTTCATTTAAGAAGTAACCGATCATAGAACCTGCACGGTTAACAGTAATTGGCACATTGTGTTTTGCGAACACTTCTTTGAGGCCTTCTTCAAGTAAATCACCTAAATGATTGAAGTGGTCATATGATTCTGGTGTCAATTGACTAAGTGTTTCATAACCGCTTGTCATAGCAAGTGGGTTACCTGAAAGCGTACCTGCTTGATAGATATCTCCTACTGGTGCGATGTGATCCATGATTTCTTTTTTACCACCAAAGGCACCTACTGGAAGTCCACCACCAATAACTTTACCTAAGCAAGTTAAGTCCGGAGTGACATTAAAGTAACCTTGAGCACAGTTGTATCCTACGCGGAAACCTGTCATGACCTCATCAAAGATCAAGAGTGAACCGTATTCTTGAGTAATATCACGTAGGCCTTGTAGGAAACCTTCTTGTGGAGGTACAACACCCATATTACCTGCGACAGGTTCAACGATAACCCCGGCAATGTCGTCTCCAAAGTTCTCGAATGCTGTTTGAATCGCATCTAGGTCATTATATGGAACCGTAATCGTATTCTTAGCAATACCTTCTGGAACACCTGGAGAGTCAGGAAGACCTAAAGTGGCCACGCCTGATCCTGCTTTGATTAAAAGTGAGTCACTGTGGCCGTGGTAACAACCTTCAAATTTAATAATCTTGTTGCGTCCTGTGTAACCTCTAGCCAAACGTAACGTATCTAATGTTGCCTCTGTGCCAGAAGAGACCATACGTACTTTCTCAATAGATGGCACACGGTCAATAACGAGTTGAGCGAGTTTATTCTCTTGCAGTGTTGAAGAACCGAAACTTGTACCTTTATCAACTGCTTCATGTAACTTCTCAATGACACGTGGGTTTTTATGACCTAAAATGAGAGGTCCCCAACTTAAAACATAATCAATATATTCATTACCATCAATATCGTAAATATGTGAACCCTCACCATGATCCATGAAAATAGCGGGTGTATCTACTGAATTGAATGCACGCACTGGGCTGTTAACCCCTCCTGGCATAAGTGGCTTAGCTTCTTCCATTGCGCGCTCTGATTTAGCGTAACGAGACATCGTAATCCTCCTTTATTGTTGATCTAAATATTGACAAATATCTTTCGCAAAGTAAGTGACGATTAAGTCAGCACCTGCACGCTTCATAGAAATCATTTGTTCCATGACAACAGCTTCTTCGTCAATCCAACCTTGAAGGGCTGCTGCTTTCGTCATGCTATATTCACCGCTCACATTGTAAGCGACAACTGGGACATTTGTATGATTACGTACATCGCGAATAATGTCTAAGAAACTTAATGCTGGTTTAACAATCATCATGTCAGCACCTTCACGCAAGTCACTTTCGAGTTCACGCATCGCTTCACGGCGATTCGCTGGATCCATTTGATATGTCTTGCGATCACCGAACTGTGGTGTTGATTCCGCTGCGTCACGGAATGGACCGAAGAAACTAGATGCGTATTTAATACCGTAACTCATAATCGGTACATTTTCATAACCTGCATCGTCAAGACCTTGACGAATTTCAGTAACGAAGCCGTCCATCATATTACTTGGCGCGATAATGTCAGCGCCTGCTTCAACTTGAGAAATCGCTGTTTTAACTAAATAAGTTAATGATTGATCATTGTCCACATCTTTCGTCTCGTGATTGATGACACCACAGTGACCATGATCTGTGTATTCACATAGGCATGTATCTGCAACGACGAGTAAATCATCATACATTGCTTTCGCTTTACGTGTGGCTTCTTGAATAATACCGTTATGATCATACGCGCCAGAGCCAGTTGCATCTTTCTCATTAGGCACACCGAAGAACATAATCGCTCTGATTCCTAAATCATAAGCTTCTTTCAACTCTTCTTCTAAGATATTTAAACTTAATTGATAAATGCCTGGCATTGAAGGAATTTCTTCTTTCACATTATCACGTTCAACGACAAATATAGGATAGATTAAATCTTCCTTGTTGATACGTGTTTCAGTTACCATATTACGCATTGTTTTAGAACTACGTAAACGTCTATGTCTATCGAATTTCATACTTTACATCCAACTTTCTTTAACTTTTTCAATTAATCCATCTAATGTTTGTTCGTCTGCTACTTTAGCCTCTACCCCATATTCTTGGATTGTAGACAAAGTTTGTTGTCCTATTACATAGTAGTTTGAAAATGCTTTCGTCATTTCAGGCAGTAAACGCTTAAAGAAGGCGTGCACAGCTGAAGAACTCGCAAACGTGATGGCACCTACATTGTTTTGAGCTAACAACCGATCAATATCCGTGACATGAGCAAACCACGTACCAGGTTTGTAGAGATCAATTTTAATCACATCGAAATCTCTATCTCGCAGAGTATCGACGAGTAACGGTCGGGCAGCTTGACTTGAAGGTACAAGAATCTTTGCGTTCTTTTGTGCCTCAAATTCAGCAAGAAAGCCCTCTTGTGAATAGTCATTTGGACAGAAATCAACTGCTATACCTTGCGCTTCGCAGTACGCTTTCGTCTTCTTACCTATGACGGCAATATGACGATGTGCGGTCTGATGTAGGTAGGGATAAAAGTGTTTCACAGCATTTTTAGATGAAAAAAGAATCCAGTCATAGTTTAACTTTAACAAGTCTAAATTAAAAGAAAGTGGCTCAATCTTAATCAATGGTTTATGGATGATAGATAAGCCGTCCTGACTATAATTACTTGTCTGTGTCATTACTATAACTGAATTCATATTCGTCATCCTCTTATAATTCTTCGTTGAGCTTGCGAATAATTTCGTAAGCCCCTTGATCTTTCAATACTTGACTTACTTCTTGACCTAATTGGACTGGATTATTACCGCGTGCTGTATGTTGATAGCGTTCTTTACCATCTGTAGACATGATGAGGCCTGTAAACTCTATCGTACCATCTTCATCTTTCGTCGCATATCCACCGATAGGAACTTGGCAACTACCATCCATTTGCTTCAAGAAAGTACGTTCTGCTGTGACACAATCGGCTACATTCTGATTGTGCACTTGATTTAATAAATCGAGAAGTTCTTGGTCATCTGAACGACACTCGATACCTAATGCGCCTTGACCTATAGCAGGGACAAGCGTTTTTTTGTCTAGATAACTTGTGACAATATCATCTGACCAACCCATACGCTTTAACCCAGCAGCTGCAAGGATAACCGCGTCGTAATCTTCATCTTGTAATTTCTGTAAACGCGTATCAATATTACCACGAATCCATTTAATCTCTACGTGAGGATATTTCGCTTTAATTTGCGCACCGCGTCTTAAAGAACTTGTACCTACGATACTTCCTTCCGGTAAATCTTCAAGCGCAATATGGTCATTTGCTACATATGCATCAAATGGATTCTCACGATCAGGTATACAGCCTAATGTTAAACCTTCGGAAATAACGCTTGGTACGTCTTTTAAGGAATGAATCGCCATATCGATTTCATGGCTGTATAATTCGTTCTCTATTTCTTTAACGAATAAGCCCTTACCACCTACTTTGGATAATTGCTTATCAACGATCTGATCCCCTTTAGTCACAATTTCTTTAATTTCAATCTCTAGTGATGGATCTATCTTTTTAAGCGAATCAATAAATTGTCGGCTCTGAGTCATAGCTAATTTGCTACGTCGTGAACCTACGACTAGTTTACGCATCGCGCGCAACCTCCTATATAAATATTCTTAATTATAATGACGTCCACTGATGGAAATTCGGTATATGGGATGCGAAAAGCAAGTTTACCATACATAATCCAAACAGAACGATGTTGAAATAGATGAGCAATTGTTTATTCAATAATTGCTTCACTCTACAAAGAAGATATAAACCGTACATGATGATAATAACGATAGAGAGAATCATCTTAGAGTCGATAACGAATTGATGATCTAAAGAATTCACGCCCCATTGTGCACCTAGAATAGTGCTGACAATGAGTAGAATGAAACCTATCAATGAGCTATAGAACACTGTCTTCTCTAACGTCGCTACACTACCTATACGGAAATACTTCTGAGTAAATCGTTTCTCCTTTAGATTACGATATTGAATCAAATACAACAAGCAATTCACGAATGCAAATGCAAACACAGCATAACTTAATGTCGCGAAGCAGACGTGCACGATAAGCAACTCGTTGATGAGCGTTAATTTCTGACCTTCAGTTTGATTGTAGGTCGGCTGAAATGTATTGAGCGCAAGCAAAGTAAACCCGATAATATTGAATAAAAATATCGAGAAGTTAAGTTGCTTGATGACGCTAATGACAATAGAAATCGAAATGATGAGCCATGTCAATGCGAAGAACACGTCAAAGATATTATTTAAAGGTACGTGTCGCGTCATGTTGATATAGATAGACAAAGAGATTGTTTGTAATACCCAAACAATCCCTAAAGTGATGAACCCAAAATTTCTTATTCTATAATTTTTATTTAGAAAATCATAAAAATAACAAGCAATACTGATTAAATAAACGAGTAAAATGAGTTCATGAAAACGAATGAACAACGTATCTTGCATATCATCACCATATTAGCTTGAGCTTATTCAAAACTTAGAATTTGAGTGCGAAGATCTTGTTTAGAACTTTGGCGTCGCTCTTTTTTCTTAGGAAGCGCATCTTCTGCTTCGATATCGAAAATATTTTGGAATAGCTCTAGTTTTTCATTACTTTTCTTCTCATTACCTAGCTCTTTCGCTTGTTTAATAGGATCTTTCAACATTTGATTAATGATACTTTTCGTGTGCTTAGAAATAACCTTTCTTTCACGTTCTGAAAGATGAGGTAACTTTCTATCGATGCTATCCATCGTTTCAGATTGGATGTTCATTGCTTTTTCACGTAGAGCGCGAATGACAGGTACAACACCTAGCATATTCACCCATTCGTTATGTGCGTCAATTTCTTGTGGGATTTGTGCAGCGATAGCATCCGCAGCAAGTTGACGCTCTCTCAAGTTAGCATCTACTAATCCTTTAAGATCATCTACATCATAGTTAAAGACATCCGTAATTGCGTTAATATCGGGTTCCACGTCACGTGGCAACGCAATATCGATGAGTACAAGTGAATCATTTTTACGTTGAGATGCAATACTTTGCATCATACTATTAGTAATAATATAATCACTTGAACTTGTTGAGCTGATAACCATATCAGCATCTGTTAATAAAGCTGGTAATGAATCAATTGAAGCATAAGAAACACCATGATTATTTGCAAGTGTTTCTGCTTTAGAAACAGTACGGTTAACGATTGTAATATCATTAACGCCTGAACCTTTAAGATTTAAGAGTGAGAGTTCACTCATTTCCCCTGCACCGATGATGATTGCCTTTTTATTATCGATCTTACCGAAGATTTTCTTACCTAATTCAACGGCCGCATAAGACACACTAACGGCATTATCCGCAATATCTGTCTCATTATGCGCTTTCTTCGCAAAAGTAATTGCTTGTTTAAATAAGTGGTTGAAAATTGTTCCTGTCGTATCTTCTTCTTGTGCAGTGAAGAACGCATTTCTCATTTGACCAAGAATTTGCGTCTCACCAAGTACGATGGAATCTAATCCAGAAGTTACACGCAATAAATGATTTACTGCTTCGTCCCCCACTTTAACTTCTGAAATTGCTTTAATATTCTCCACTTCAAGACCAGAATTACGTGCTAAAAAGCGTTGAACGTAATAACGTCCAGTGTGAATTTGGTCTGCGACTACATATACTTCCGTGCGATTACATGTTGATAAGATGACATTCTCTAAGATCGCTTTCGTCTCAAATAAATCAACATTCGCTGAACGTATGGTATCTTCTTTGAAGGCAACTTTCTCTCTCAATGCTACATCTGCAGTGCGATGGTTAATACTTATCGCAATTAAATGCATTTATAACGCCCTCCATACATATTACAATAACTACATTATAACACAATTTATCCCGTAGTTAAGCACTCTGCTTGATTTAATTATAAATATTCTAATGTAAGAATCATAGAAGTATATTTTGAGACTATCAAATGTGAAAGATCTCTACCTAAATCTATATTAGCGCGCTCGCCTTACTTATAGATGTCACATCTCTTAAAAGTAAAATCAAAAGAATGTCTCACGATTCTAATCTAGCCACATTTTACTGTGAAATTTGATAGGGATAACACTTCATGAATCAACAAGTCGTTATCACATTAGAATAATTATAAATAACTTTCAATCGCGTCCCAAATCTGTTGTTGCTTATTTCCTTTTATTGATGAATAACTAATGATTTGATCGCCTTCTTCAAGCTCTAACTCGCGTTTCACCATAGCGAGTTGTTTCTGTACTTGACCTCTTTTAATCTTATCCTCTTTAGTCAACACAATCAGCGTTGGTATTTCAAAGTGCTTAAGATAATCATACATCAACACATCATCTTCGGTAGGTTTGTGACGAATATCAACGAGTTGTACTACGAGTTTCAGACTTTCTCTTTGTGTGAGATAAGCTTCAATCATCTTGCCAAACTCTTCACGTTTCTTCTTACTCACTTTAGCATAGCCATACCCTGGCACATCAACGAAGATGAGCTGACTGTCGATATCATAGAAATTCAGTGTTTGTGTCTTACCTGGCTGAGCAGACGTACGCGCCATATTCTTACGACCTATCATACTATTGATAAAGGTCGATTTCCCCACATTAGAACGTCCACTCAATGCCACTTCACTTAGTCCTGTTTCAGGATATTGCTCTGGCTTTACAGCACTGATGAGTAGTTCGATTTTATTCGGATTAACCTTCATAGCTACCCTCTCTTCTCTATTTAACTAACTGTTTCATTATATTATATTGTGAACGGAGATGCGAGCGCTGTCACGAAAGTTTCATATTATTCATTATTTTTATTGAGTAAAATGCAATACTCAATGGGGTGATTGCTAAATCCGTTATTCATCCCTATTTCTTCTTCATAACTCATAAATCTAAAAAATCGCTCATCTGCCTTATAAAGACAAATGAGCGACATTATAATCAAGCAAACTTTAACAACTATAGCACCTAGCTATGCAGAAGTTTGCTCTTTATTAACTAAATTACCTTCTTTATCATATAGCTCTGGTTCAGTTTCATCTGTAATTGTTTGTTCTGTAATAACGACTTTCACTACGCCATCGCTTGAAGGCACATCGTACATAATGTCAATTAATGCTTCTTCAATGATTGAACGTAAACCACGTGCACCTGTCTTACGTTCGATGGCTTTATTACTAATGGCAGCTAATGCTTCATCAGTAAATTCAAGTTCTACATTATCTAATTCAAGCATCTTCGTATATTGTTTAACTAATGCGTTCTTAGGCTGAGTTAAAATATTTTTTAATGCTTCAACATCTAATTGTTCGAGGTTAGCAACAATAGGTACACGACCGATGAACTCAGGAATTAAACCGTAAGACTGTAAGTCTTCTGGTCGAATTTGTTCTAATAATGCATCTTCATCGTATTTAGATGCTTCACTACTTGCAAAGCCGATAACCTTTTCACCTAGACGACGTTTAATCACGTCTTCGATACCGTCAAAGGCACCACCTAGGATGAAAAGAATATTAGTTGTATCGATTTGAATCAATTCTTGGTTTGGATGTTTACGTCCGCCTTGAGGTGGCACGCTTGCACTCGTACCTTCAAGAATTTTGAGTAACGCTTGTTGTACACCTTCACCAGATACGTCACGTGTGATTGACGTGTTTTCTGATTTACGTGCAATTTTATCGATTTCGTCGACATAGATGATTCCTTTTTCAGCTTTATCTACATCGAAATCAGCGGCTTGGATTAAACGTAAGAGGATATTCTCTACGTCATCACCTACATAACCTGCTTCAGTTAAGCTCGTCGCATCGGCAATAGCGAAAGGCACGTTAAGCGTCTTAGCTAATGTTTGTGCGAGTAATGTCTTACCGCTACCTGTAGGTCCGATTAACGCAACGTTACTCTTTTGAAGTTCAACATCATCGTCATCAGGACCGAGTTGTTGAATACGTTTATAGTGGTTGTAGACCGCAACTGCTAGGGATTTCTTAGCTTTCTCTTGTCCAATGACGTAATCATTTAACTGATCCATGATTTCTTTAGGAGTAGGTAATTCAGTTAAACCTTCTGGAGCGGATTGAGAGAGCTCTTCTTCTACGATTTCAGAGCATAATTCGATACACTCATTACAAATGTAAACGCCGCTACCAGCAACTAATTTTTTAACTTGATCTTGGTCCTTTCCACAGAAAGAACACTTTAAGTTTTCTTCATCTTCATTGAATTTAAACATTATATTTACACCCCTATTCCCTAAAGACTATACTAGAATGAATTTTAATATGCAACTGACGGTAACTACAAGTTAAATGCCTTATATTCAAGACTTCAGACTTAACTTTGCCGTTAGTTAAAAAATATAAGCCCCAGCATGCATAAAATTTAAACTTTAGTTATGCTGGGGCCTCGAATCATTCACTTAAAAATCAGCGATATGTGAATGCATTTTATGAAATTAGGTGTTGCTTATTAAGATTATTCTTCGTCTTTGTTGTCTTTATCGTCTTCAGATGGTTCAACTAATTTCGCTTCGTCAACGAGTAAGTCGATCACTTTTTGAATACGTACATCATTTTTCACGATGTCTGTATTACCTAAAGTATTCTTAATATCTTCAACTGAGATGTTGAATTGCTCGCTCATTTTTTCAAGTTCTTTATCGATATCTTCTTCAGATACTTCGATATCTTCTTTATCAGCGATTGCTGTAAGTGTTAAGTTAGTGCGCACGCGAGCTTCAGCATCGTCTTTCATTTGTTCTCTAAGTTGAGATTCATCTTGACCTGAGATTTGGAAGTAAGTTTCAAGGCTAAGACCTTGTTGTTGCATACGTTGACCAAACTCTTGAAGCATGCGGTCTAACTCAGTGTTAACCATTGCTTCTGGAATATCAATTTTAGCATTGTCAGATGCTTTTTGGATTGCTTCTTCTTTTTGTAAGTTTTCAGCTTCAGTTTGTTTTTGCTCTGCTAAGCGCTTACGTAAGTTCTCTTTGTATTGATCAACTGTTTCAGCATCTGAATCAAGTTCATTTGCGATTTCGTCGTCAAGTTCAGGAACTTCTTTATATTTAATTTCATTTACTTTCGTTTTGAAAGTCGCTTCTTTACCTGATAATTCTTCAGCGTGATATTCTTCTGGGAATGTCACATTTACATCTTTCTCTTCGCCAGCTTTCACGCCAACTAATTGTTCTTCGAATCCAGGAATAAATGAACCTGAACCGATTTCTAAGTCATAGCTGTCCGCTTGGCCACCTTCGAATTGTTCACCATCAACATATCCGTCGAAGTCGATATTAACAGTGTCGCCTTCTTCAACAGCGCCGTCTTCTTTAACGACCATTTCAGAAAGTTGGTTAAGTTGTTGATTGATGGCTTCGTCAACTTCTTCGTCAGTTAAGTCAGCATCTTGTTTTTCAATTTCAAGACCTTTGTAGTCACCAAGTTCTACTTCTGGTTCTACTGTTACTGTAGCATCAAATTTGAAGTCTTGACCTTTTTCAATTTGTTGTACTTCGATTTCTGGTTGATCAACTGGTTTGATACCTGTTTCTTCAATTGCTTCACCGTAAGCTTCAGGTAATACGATGTCAGCTGCATCTTGATATAAAGCTTCAACGCCGAAACGTTGTTCGAAGATTTGACGAGGTACTTTCCCTTTACGGAAACCTGGTACATTGATTTGTTTAACTACTTTTTTGAAAGCTTTATCTAAAGCGTTATCAAATTTTTCTGCGGGTACTGTAACAGATAGTACGCCTTGATTACCTTCCTTTTTTTCCCAAGTTGCTGTCATGTATAAAAACCTCCATGATAATCCTATTTTAATTTTTCAACTTCATCATTATAGCACAGGTCTAGAACCTATACAAATGACTAGAATTATTACTATTCGCTCGTTAGCAACGAGTTAAGGCTCTCGATCTATTGCTATAATTAATTGAATTAAATCATTCTGTTCATCCAATTCGCTCATGCCGAGCATGGATTTAAAGTAATTCTGATAAGCAATAATCCAGTCTTCTTGTGAACCAAGACTATAAATATCCAATGGATAAAGCATAATCGCGTGATTCGTTAATAGTCGATACGCCTCTCGAACAAGCTGTGCTGCCTCTTCTTCGACAAATTCCAACACCCGAGGAATCAACTGCTGTTTCATCTCAGAATGTTCAATTCCAGGTAAGTTATCAGGTATAACAGTCATCTCATGCCCGTATTTAGCTACCGTTAAACGTTCTTCGTAATGCGCTAATCGTAAATATTCGAGCATAATACTAATGAGATTAGGTGCTAACTCAAGTGTTTCAATCAAATTGGCTACGCTCGACTTGTAATTAAACTGACTATAATCGATTAATGTGAGAATGGTCTGCACTTGCTCGTGTAAAGCTAATTGGTCAAAGCTTTCGAGCTGTTGTGCTGCCTGCTGATTGTAGGCTTCAAGTTGAGATTCAGCATATTCTTTCAATGGAAAGAGTCGCATTCGAGATTGGTGATTGCTCACTTCATCAATCACTTGATCAATAACCTTAACGACCTCGAAATACTGCCCTAAACCGTTCAATGCTTGTACGTAGTAAATCATGAGCGCATCATAACTACCTAACCCCTGTTTAAGAAGAATAATTGCTTCTTCTCGTAGCTCTAAATATCTTTCAAGTTGGTACAAGATATCGCACTTTAACTCAGCAAGCGAATCATCCATTTCAAAGAAACGCTCATATTCTTCAAATAAATCTGAGGCATTTTCATACAAATGGTCATAATAAGCCGTTTTAATCTCTTTGATTAACTTCTGCTTCGCTCGTGGAAAGGGAATAATATCAGACATAATGAGCCACCTCTCTTATAGCGCTTCTAATATCAGGCTGCTCCATGTTTCAAAGTTGCTCGTATCTCCTATCTTACCTTGTTCAACCCATTCAATCGCAAGGGTATCTGTCTCTTGAACTTCAACATCGTTCTTATCAACAGTTATTTTAAACACGACACCTAAGTGGACCTCTCCGACTTCATTTGTATCATCGTTAATAAATCCTAAATATTGTAAGTTCTGACTTTTAGCTGGGGATAGACCCACTTCTTCTTCAAGCTCACGTTGCGCATTCGTACGTAAGACTTCGTTGATAGACTCTGCGCCTGGGACATCGTTCATATGACCACCTACGCCAATAGAACCTTGACCGTGAAGGCGTGATTCACCACCGCCAGACAAGCGTTTATAAACGAGTAGCTCGCCTTGATGATTCTCAAGTAAACAATATGATACGAGCTGTTTGTAGTTGGGATCTTCTTCCATATCACCGCGTCTTTTGACCTCATAGTGTGAAAGTGCGTTAAAGATCTCTTGTCCTTGAGCTGTTGATTTGTTTAAAAATCCATTAAATTGGTTGCGTTCGTTATCGAAGACTAAGTCTCGTGGTACAACTGTAATCATCTCATCAAATTTAGACATAGTAATCTCCTTTATCATTTGTCATCTGGCTTTATTTTATCAAACGTTGCACACATATCAATTGTAAATATAGTGATTAGTGTTTGTGCCCTTTCGTTTCTTATCATCTGTACGTTATTGTTGAAATGAATTTCAACCACGCTAACACTTCTAGTATGTAAAAAAATTCCTTCCAAATGGAGCGAAGCCATCTTTGGAAGGAATGATAGTTAATTATTTTAAAGCTTCTTTCGCTTTAGATACTAATTCACCGAATGCTTTGTCGTCAGAAATTGCGATTTCAGCAAGCATTTTACGGTTGATATCGATACCAGCTTGTTTTAAGCCGTTCATTAAACGTGAATAGCTGATGTCGTGTTGACGTGCAGCCGCATTAATACGTGTAATCCATAATTTACGGAAGTTACGTTTTCTTTGACGGCGGTCACGGAAAGCATATTGACCTGATTTCATTACTTGTTGTTTAGCTGTTTTGTATAATGTGCGCTTCGCACCAAAGTAACCTTTTGCTAATTTGATCGTTTTTTTACGACGTCTTCTAGTTACTGTTCCACCTTTTACTCGTGGCATAGTAAATTCCTCCTTCTAATATCTTGAACGAATGATTGATTTTGAATTATTTTTTGTAAGCTAATAATTGTTTTACGCGTTTCATATCTGATTTATGAACTAATTTAGCTTTACGTAATTTACGTTTTTGTTTAGTGTTTTTATTTGCAAATAAGTGTGAAGTGAAAGCTCTAGAACGTTTTAATTTACCTGAACCAGTTCTTTTAACACGTTTAGCTGCTCCACGGTGTGTTTTCATTTTTGGCATGATAAATTCCTCCTAAATTATTTTTCATTGTCAGCATTAGGTGCTAACATGATAAACATTTGGCGACCATCCATCTTAGGTTTTTGTTCGATCGTCGCAATATCTTTCGTTTCTTCAGCGAATTTCTCAAGAACGCGTTGACCAATCTCTTTATGAGTGATGGCACGTCCTCTGAAACGAATAGAAACTTTACATTTATCGCCTTTAGATAAGAATTTACGTCCATTCTTCAACTTAGTTTGGAAGTCGTGTTCTTCGATAGTTGGACTTAAACGTAATTCTTTAACGTTAATTGTTTTTTGTTTCTTCTTCATTTCTTTTTCTTTTTTCTGTTGCTCGAATTTGTACTTACCGTAGTCCATGATTCTTGCAACAGGTGGCTTAGCGTTTGGAGCCACTACTACAACATCTAATCCTACACGGTCTGCCATATCTAAAGCTTCTTTTTTAGATTTGACTCCGATTTGGTCACCATTTTGACCGATTAGACGAATCTCTTTTGCACGAATACGTTCGTTAACTTGAGTTTGATTTTTTGCTATGGTTGACACCTCCATTATTTTTACGAAAGTAACACCAAGTAAAAAGAGCGGGTATACTGTACCCGCTCTTCGATCACATGATTAGTCCATGTCTATTGACCTGCCAACTGCTTTACGCGTCGCTACAGGTGAGAAGCGGATACTTCTACTTGGTTCGTTTCGTATTCAACATGAACAATCATACCAATATTCATTTCATAAGTCAATGCTTAATTGTACTTTTAATGATGTTTAATATCGTCCATTTTAACATCTTGGCGTAAATCCACTTGATCTAAAGGAATCTTCTTCGTTTTATAACGGATTTTGTGATAAATAAAGAAGACCAAGAAGACTGGAATTCCCATGTAAGTCGTGATAAAGCGATTCAAATCAAAGTGCCCTGTCTTGATGAAGTCCACGTCTTGACCAATGATGACGATGACACAAAGTACACCAGCAAATATAGGTCCAAACGGAAATAATTTCGCATGATATTTTAATTTCGATTTATCATAGTTCTGTGCATTAAACGCCTTTCTAAAGCGATAATGACTGATAGCGATACCGACCCATGCGATGAATCCGGTCATACCACTGGCTGCTACGATATATTCGTAAGCATCACCATTCAAGTGTTGTAAACCAAAGATCGCTAACACAATCACTCCTGTTGCAATGAGTGAGATGTAAGGTACGCCGTGTTTATTCGTTTTACCAAAGATTGGGAAGGCTAAGCGATCCTTACTCATTGAATAAAGCATACGTGTTGATGCATACATACCAGAGTTACCTGCTGATAACACTGAAGTCAAGATTACGGCGTTCATGAATGATGCCGCAAAGGCAAGACCTGCATTTTTAAACACTAAAGTAAATGGCGAAGTTGCAACATCACTATCTCCACCCATTAACGCTGAACTATCATACGGAATCAACATACCAATAATGAAAATAGCGATAATGTAGAAGAGCAGAATTCGCCAAAAGACTTGTTTAATCGCTTTCGGCACGGCACGTTCTGGATTCTCAGATTCTCCTGCTGTAATACCGATAAGCTCAGTACCTTGGAAGGAGAATCCAGCGACTAAGAACACGCCGAGAATGGACAGTAAACTGCCGCCTACACCATTACCGAGAATAGGTCCATCGCCTTTCGTAAATGTATCGAAGCCAACGTAGTGACCTCCCATAATACCCACGATAGTGAGTAAACCGATAATGATAAAGATAATAACTGTGACTACTTTAATCAAGGCAAACCAGTATTCACTTTCACCATATACACGCACTGATAAGGCGTTAAGCGCAAAGATAATCACGATAAAGATTAAACTCCAACCCCACGCTGCTAGTCCTTTCATCGGCGCCCAATACTGAATGACTTGAGCAGCGATTGTAACGTCTGCTGCGACGGTAATCACCCAGTTAAACCAATAGTTCCAACCCAAGGCAAAGCCAAGTGAAGGATCGACAAATCGTGTGGCGTATGTACTGAATGATCCGGAAACTGGTAAGTAGGTTGCCATTTCACCAAGTGAAGTCATTAAGAAGAAGACCATGGCACCAATGATGGCGTATGCTAATAATGCACCGAGTGCACCTGCATCATGAATCGCACCACCTGAGGTCATAAATAACCCAGTACCGATACAGCCTCCAATCGCAATCATTGAAATATGACGATCTTTCAGACCTCTTTGAATCCCTTCGTTCTGATTTGAATGTTTCTCCATAGAAGCTCCCTTTCTAGTATTTAGAGGTTACTCTCTTTCACTAGTGCTCGCTATTCGGTTATTTCTCTCTTTATCATTCCATTAAAAAGGTTGCATACCCTTGGGATATGCAACCGATTGAAGATTTATTATAGGTAGCACATCACAATTGTGACAGTCCAGCACCTTTCGATGTCTGACCCAACGACATCAGCGAATGATAAATGATATCGCTTCGGCGGCTTCGCCTTTCTCTAGAGTCTCTTCGGCATCATTCAGCCTCCACTCTATTACTCATCGAAGTCGCAACCTCTAACTCTTATTGTAATATTCATCAAATTTCTATCTGACTAGATTTTAATATACAGTAAACCTAACCCTTTTTCAAGTTTAGCGTTGTTTTTTCAAGCGAATTTCATCAACTAAATTCCAAATGAAGTCGTCTCTCTCCATAGTCTCTTGATCTTTAGAACCATATTCACGAACGTTGACTTCATTATTCTCAACTTCTTTGTCACCTACGACAACTTGGTAAGGTACTTTATGCATTTGTGCTTCACGAATTTTATAACCCATTTTTTCATTACGATCATCGATATTGACGCGAACACCTTGAGACTTCAACTCATCTTGTAAAGCACGCGCATAGTCATAGTGTAAGTCAACGTTAACCGGAATGATTTCAACTTGACGCGGTGCTAACCAAGTAGGGAATGCCCCTTTTGTTTCTTCAGTTAAGAACGCAACGAAACGTTCCATAGTAGATACTACACCACGGTGAATAACTACTGGACGATGTTCTTCACCATCATTACCGATGTAAGTTAAGTCAAATTTCTGTGGAAGTAAGAAGTCGAGCTGTGCAGTAGATAATGTCTCTTCTTTACCCATTGCAGTTTGAACTTGAACATCGAGTTTAGGACCGTAGAATGCCGCTTCACCAATCGCTTCGTCATATTCTAAGCCAAATTCATCTACCGCTTCTTTCAGCATCGCTTCTGCAGTATTCCACATATCATCGTCATCATAATATTTCTCTTTATCCTCTGGATCACGATAACTTAAACGGAAACTGTAATTTTCAAAACCAAAGTCGTCGTAAACATCGAGAATAAGTTGAACGACACGTTTAAATTCTTCTTTAATTTGATCTGGACGTACGAAAATATGTGCATCATTTAAAGTCATACCACGTACACGTTGCAGACCTGAAACCGCACCACTAGCTTCATAACGATGTTGTAGACCAAGTTCAGCAATACGAATTGGTAATTCACGATAAGAATGTGGCTTATTCGCATACACCATCATGTGGTGAGGACAGTTCATTGGGCGAAGCACCATTTCTTCGTTCTCATCGAGTTTCATCGGTGGGAACATATCATCTTGGTAGTGATCCCAGTGACCTGAAGTTTTATACAAATCGACATTGGCCATTACAGGAGTATACACGTGGTCGTAGCCCATGCTTGTTTCTTTATCCACGATATAACGCTCGATTTCGCGACGAATGACCGCGCCATTAGGTAACCATAGCGGTAAACCTGCGCCGACAAGTTGGTTATTAGTGAATAAGTCCATTTCTTTACCAATCTTACGGTGATCACGTTCTTTACGTTCTTCAAGCATTTGAAGATGTGCTTTGAGATCTTTCTTATCAAAGAATGCAGTACCGTAGATACGTTGGAGCATTTTATTGTTGCTGTCTCCACGCCAATATGCTCCTGCTGTAGATAAAAGTTTAAACTCTTTAATTTTAGATGTATATGGAACATGTACACCACGACATAAATCAGTGAACTCACCTTGAGAATAAAGTGTAACATTTTCATCTTCTGGAATCGCATCGATGAGTTCTAATTTATATGGATCGTCTTTGAAGAAATCTTTCGCTTCATCGCGTGATACAACTTTACGTTCGATTGGATGATTTTCATCCACAATTTGTTTCATTGTCTTCTCAATCTTTTCAAAGTCCTCTGATGAAATTCTTTCATCCATATCAAAATCGTAGTAGAAGCCACCTTCAATGACTGGACCTACACCAAATTTCACATCACCATAAAGGCGTTTCAACGCTTGTGCCATTAAGTGTGCTGTAGAGTGACGAAGGACCTCTAATGCTTCTTCACTACCTGGTGTCACAATTTCAATTTCACCATCAGTTTCAAGTGGGCGAGTAAGGTCTACCATTTGTCCATTAAATTTACCTGCGACTGCTTTTTTTCTCAAACCAGGACTAATAGAACGCGCGATGTCTTCAGTTGTTGTGCCTTTATCAAACGCCTTACTATTACCATCTGGAAATTGAATATTAATCTGTTCCATCTAGAACCCTCCTATTTATACTTTGTTATCTCATCGACAAGAACGTAGTGTGATTCAAGCTTTCATTTCTCCGGTGTTATAACTGTAACTTTCGTTTTGAATTTTAAAAAATAAAAAACGCCCTCACCCACAAAGGGACGAGGACGCCGTGTTACCACCCTAATTAGATATGCAGTCAAGTACTCTCATTACTTTGCATATCTCGCTTTACTTAAGATAACGGTCTTGAGCCGGATATTCATTACAAATATCATTATAGAAAGGGAGTAACAAACAAAGATGTCAATTAGACTCTCAGCACCGCTAACTCTCTGTGTAACAGAGCTTTGTTTATCATATCCTTCTACGTTTCATGTCGATTTAGATTTATTCTTATTATACACCATCTATTATAAATTTCAAATATCCCTATAGTTAACGCCTTCAAGGAAGTACGGTTGAGCAAGCGATTTAATGCGTTCCATGATTCGCGCACCTTTCGTCGCCTCCGCGCCTTGACGTGTGAGGGAGAAGTGATGTTCAAGTTCTTTGAAATTCAAGTTTGAACTAAAGAATGTAGGCAACTCATGGACCATACGATAATGAAGTAACGGACCTATTACTTCATCTCTCGCCCACGGTGTCGTCTCTTCTGCACCGATATCGTCTAAGAATAAGACATTGGCTTTCATGATTTGATTAAGACGTTTTTCAAAACTGTTATCATTAAATCCACTCTTCAATGTGCGAATAAATTCAGGCAAATAAACCATCGTCGACGGGATATTCTCACTCTTCAATTGGTTCGCCATAGCACCGAGGATAAATGATTTACCTGTACCGAATGGGCCGTAGAGATATAGCCCTTTCAAATATTCCGTTTCTCCACTCTTAATGCGTTTACAAATATCATTAGCAGCCATCGCTACATCGAGACGATCGCGACGATTCGTATAAATATCCTTCAACTCAGCATCTAGAGTTGCGCGTTGCATATGATGCGAAGTGATTAAATGCGCTTTAAACTTCGCTTCATCATGCTTAATCTTACACGGACATGGGAGGTATTTAATCTTGAAATGATCATTCTCGATATAGAGTTCAGGCACATGTCCTTTCACGAAGTTAGGACAATCTTCAAAGGTGTGACCATCATAATGTTTCTGTTGGTCTTTATATTCTTGAAGAATATTTAAATCTCTATCAATCATTGAATTGGTAATTTTTGAGCGGTGCGCTTCAAGAAAAGCTTTAACGTCAGGATCTTTAATGACGTCTCTCTTAATTTTTTCTAGTCTCTGATTTAAATCTTTCGAATTACCCAATATATCATTTAAACTCTTCATTCTTTCTTACCTCCATTCCATGTCTGTTGTAAGTCTTGTAGGAAGGCTTGACGTTCCTTCTCAAACTGTTCGTCTTGCTCTTCATTCGTTGTCTCTTCAGACTGTTGCTCACGTTGATCTCGGTTCTTCAACCATTCTGGCGTCAACTCACGCGAATAAGGTTGATACTGAGGTTGATATTTCCGTTGTGGTCGCGCTTTTTTCTCTTTCTTCTTCGCTTCTTGTTGCATCGTTTGCTGATATGCTTGTTTAGCAGTCGTATACCCTTTTTTCTTCCAATTAGATGCGATTTCCATAATGTAATTCTTCGGTAGCTTCATATCTTCTTTTAACATGACATACTGTAAGAGAATATTGATGACGCCGAATGATAGCTTTTCCCGTTCGATGAGTTCTTCAACCATACGTTTCTGATGATCAGTCGGCTCAGATTCTGACCATGACGCCAGCATTTCTATCGGACTCGTCTCATCCAGTAGTTGTAGCCAACGCTCTGAACCAGGCTTCATTTCGTTCTCATCTTCTTGAATCTCTTCTTGAGCCGTTCCTTCGACCTGCGACTTAGTCTGAGAAGGTTGCTTGACTTGAATGTATGGAAGTTGCTGGTCATGTTCCATCAAATAATACGTTCGCGCGTGCTTTCTCAACTCTTCGAAAGAGAGTTCTTGGTCGCTTGTAAGTGATTTTAATATAATACTCTTCATCGCTTCAGGTGTCAGTCCATATAGCGTTGCGAGCTGTGTGATGAGTTGTTTCGTCTGACTGCCTATAATTTTACTGCTAATAAAATGCGATTGCAGTAAATCATATAGCGCTTCAAAATCAAATTCGACATCTGACAAATCAAGACCTTGATACGTTTGTGCTTCTGTCACTTGAATGTCTGTGTCAGGCACACGTTGATGCGGTATATTAAATACATCGGTATATTTACGTGTGATTTCAGTATACTGGCTCAAGTCAACTTGCGTCTTAGAAGATGCAAAGAAACGTTTTAATTGGTGATAACGTTTATGTCCGACTTCACTATATAAAAAGACTGATAACATCGGATCATCAAAGAATTGCTTGCCAGTAGGCGGTTGCATCAGTTCGTAAACGAAATGGGACTGAGATGTGTCATGATGAACATATGTCTTCACGAGACCAATCGCTTCTAGTACATCCATCTGTTTGCGAAATTCTAACAGATTAATTTTCAGTTCGCTCATAATCGTATAATGCGTCAACTTAGATTGAGATGATTGCCCACTAAATTGGTCTAGATAAATATACAGCCCTGTACTGCTTGAGCCTATAAGAGGTGTGAAGAGACGGTTAAGAATATCTATATGATTACTATGAAACTGAAATTGACGTAAGATTTGAAAGCCATCTTTCGCTCTTAAGCCATAATCTTTAGACTTTAAATTCATTCCTCGTCACTCCGCTCATCTTTTGACAAGATGCCTTGCATAGAAGCTAACAATTGATCGACATCCTTAAATTCTTTATAAACTGAAGCAAAGCGTACATAGGACACTTGATCGACATGCATCAGTTGATTCATCACGTGTTCTCCAATTTCTCTAGAAGAAATTTCAGCGTGACCATCGTGTCGTAACTTCCATTCAACATGGTTAGTAATCTCTTCAAGTTGTTGATAGCCGACAGGTCTCTTTTCACAAGAACGCACGAGTCCGTTTAAGATCTTTTCGCGTAGAAATTGTTCTCTCGTTCCATCTTTCTTCACGACGATGAGTGGTCGTTTCTCGATATGTTCAAACGTCGTAAATCTCGTACCGCAGTTCTCACATTCTCTACGACGACGTATCGCGTTAACGTCATCTGCATGACGTGAATCAACGACGCGAGAATTAGTCGCACTACATTTCGGACACTTCATCGATATTCATCCTCTCTTCTAGATTACACATTATTATACTATAAATAATTATGAGACTAAAGAAAGGCCTACGACGATGCTTTGAAACAACAGAGTGTAGCTATGAAAGGCGACTTGTTCTTAGGTTAATACGCCCCTAAGTCTTTTTACCTTAGATAATAAAAAGGCTTGCCTCGTGAGACGAATCTCAATCCGAGACAAACCTTCATTTAATTTATTGTATCAATCACACTTATAACTTATTGGTAACCTACCCTACTAGTTAAACATGTTAATAATAAAATAAGTTCAATTTCTGACTTAACTTTAATTAAAGTGCTTGACCAATTTGTTCAGCAATGTCTACAACACGGTTTGAATAACCCCATTCGTTGTCGTACCACGCAATGACTTTCACTTTACGAGGACCCATTTGCATAGTGCTTGGTGTATCAACAATTGCTGAATGTGGATTTGTATTAAAGTCTGAAGAAACGAGTGGTGCATCTTCTGTTGCAAGCACGCCACCTAAATCGTTGTCTTTAAATGCTTGGTTGACTTCATCTACTGTGACATCTTTGTTTAAGTCTACAACTAAGTCAACGAGTGACACGTTCTTAGTTGGTACACGTAAAGCCATACCATGTAATTTACCTTCAAGTTCAGGTAACACTTCTTTCAATGCTTTCGCAGCACCAGTTGAAGTTGGGATGATACTTTCATTGCATGAACGTGCACGTCTTAAGTCTTTATGAGGATTATCGATGTTTTTCTGATCATTAGTGATCGCGTGAACTGTAGTCATTAAACCATTATCGATGCCGAATTGGTCGTTAAGTACTTTCGCAACTGGACCGATACAGTTAGTAGTACATGACGCATTGCTAAAGATATCGTATTCTTTGACGTCTAAGTCGCTATCGTTAACACCTTTAACGAGCATTTGTACATGACCGCCTTTAGAAGGACCTGTAAGTAAGACTTTTTTAGCGCCAGCATCAATATGTGCTTGTGCTTTGTCACCATGGTTAAATACACCAGTTGCTTCAATAACAATGTCGATGTTGAGATCTTTCCATGGCAAGTTAGCTGGATTACGGTCAGCGAGTAATTTGATTTCATGACCTTCTACTTTAATACCATTGTCTGTCGCTTCGACATCTAAATCAAACTTACCGTGAGTCGTATCGTGTTTGATTAAATGCGCAATAGTTTCAGCTGGGTAGCTCGCGTTGATTGCGACTACGTTTAAATTATCATTTTTCAATGCGATTCTTAGCACCATTCTGCCAATTCTACCCATACCATTAATTGCAATATTTGTCGACATAAAAAAAGCACCCCTCGAATTATATGTTATACTTTATGGCATTAGTATAACATAAAGTTACTAATTTGAAAGCGGTTTCTATAAACTTTATGAAAAAGCTTACATAGACGTCTCGGCTGAGGTTTATAAATTAGGGAACTACTATATATAGCACTATCACCTTTCAATGCATAGTAAATTAGTAAATGAACTAGATTTATATCCCAACCACAGTTCTTTCTACGTTTGCCTACTATTTCACTACCGAGATGAATGGTTCTTCCACTCTCTATCCTTTAACAAAAAAATAGCTATAGAAACCTCCTCATAATTTGAGATTTCTATAGCTACTTCGCATTTGTTCAACTATCACATATTCGATGCATAAGAGAACATTATATTTTTACTCAATTTTATTTAAAGACGAGCGCATTTTACAACAAACTTACGCTTCATCCTCGTCATCTTCAAGTGTTTGATTAATATAACCTTCATCGAGTAGCAAGCGTTCAAGATTCTGCTTTAACTCTAATTTGCTATCACGGTTATCGATAACATGATCAGCCATGCGACGTTTCTTATCAATTGAAATTTGACTATAAATTCTAGCCTTGGCATCATCAGCAGAAAGATCATTTCTTTCCATAAGACGATCGATTTGAATACTTTCAGAGGTGTAGACTAACCACACTTCATCCACTGTATCCTGTAGTTCGTTTTCAAATAATAAAGGAATATCCATGATTACATTGTGACCTTGCGCCACATATTCCGCTTTCTTTTTATCCATAATTTCACGCACGATGGGGTGAATAATATTATTAAGTTCAACTCTCTTCTCAGGTTGTTTAAAAACAATATCGCCTACATAAGAGCGGTCCATCTCACCCTCTTCTGTGATCGCGTCATCGCCAAAGGCTTCGCGGACTTGTTCTAAGCCATGTGAACCTTTCGCGACTGCTTGTCTTGCAGCGATATCAGCATCCACAATCTTGAAACCGTGAGCTGATAGTAGTTCTGAAACGGTAGATTTGCCTGTCGCAATTCCACCTGTGAGTCCAATTACTTTAGGCATACTTTCCCTCTTTCTTTAACTTTGACATTCTGGGCAGAAATGACTATTTCTAGTCGCAATAACCTGCCTTTCGATAGGCGTTCCGCAAACTTTACATGTGTCTTGCTTATAGACATTTAAGCGGTTCTGCATTTCACCACGCCGACCATCGGAATGAACATAATCGGAAATGCTTGTCCCACCATAGCGGATTCCTTCTTCTAATACTTCTCTAATATAATAGAATAATAATTTGCGTTCTTGCATCGTGAGACTATTGGCTTTGCGAGCAGGATGAATACCCGCACGGAAGAGTGCTTCACATGCATAGATATTTCCACATCCAGCAATCACACGATGATCAAGAATCATGGCTTTAATTGGTTTTTTAAGAAATTTTCTTTCGTTAAAATAAGAAAGATAATGTTGTAACGCTTCATCTTTAAACGGTTCCGGTGCAATTTCTAACAAAGGTGGATAGGCTGCTAATTCTGGAATGTTACGTATTTCACCAAATCGACGAATATCCGAATACACTAACATCTTGTCATTATCTAAATGAAAGATGACGTGCCAATGCTTACGATAGTTATGATTCCCAATGTCGTCTAACGCATTCACCACAAAGAAACCACCCGTCATACCAAGATGACTTACCATGATACGTGTCTCGTCATCCTGTTGTAGATGAAAGTAAATATACTTACTACGACGTTCAATATGATTAATGCTATAACCCTCTGTAAACGTTTTAAAGGTATCTAGTTCCAGTCCTTTAATAATCGTTTCACGCTGATTTCTTTTACCTAGCTTAACTTGTTCTGAAAACGAAACAGATTGAATCATGGTTCCTTCAACATTAGGTGCGATACCTCGCTTCACATGTTCGACTTCTGGTAACTCTGGCATATGCTCACCTTCTTTCTACTTCGCATCATACCAAGTTGCACCATAACTCGATTCAACCTTTAATGGTACATCGAGCTCTAATGCATGTTCCATTATATCAATGACAAATTCACTAAACGCATCCACTTCGTCCTTTGGAATCTCAAAGATGAGTTCGTCGTGAACTTGAAGTAATAATGTAGCATTAAAGTCACTATCTTGGATAGCGTTCGCGTAATTGACCATTGCGAGTTTGATAATATCTGCTGCACTACCTTGAATCGGTGTATTCATTGCTGTACGTTCAGCGAAACTTCTCATATTAAAGTTGCGACTTGAAATATCTGGTAAATAACGGCGACGATGTAACAATGTTTCTACATAACCGTTCGCTTTAGCTTCCTTTTTAATATTATGCATATAATCTTTAACCCCTGGGAAGCTATCTAAATAATCATCGATAAATTGCTTCGCTTGCTTACGTGTGATGCCTAGGCTTTGACTCAAACCGTAATCACTGATGCCGTAGACGATACCGAAATTCACTGCTTTCGCCTGACGTCGCATTAAACTGTCAACTTCATCCGCTTCCACATTGAACACTTTCATTGCAGTAGCTGTATGCACGTCATGATCGTGGATAAAGGCTTGTTTCATGCTTTCATCGCCTGTAATATGTGCAAGTACGCGCAACTCGATTTGTGAATAGTCGGCTGAGAAGATCACACTATCTTCATGTGTCGGTTTGAACGCTTTACGAATCCGCTTCCCTTCTTCCAAACGTACAGGAATGTTCTGCAAGTTAGGATCAACGGATGAGAGACGTCCTGTCTGCGCAAGCGTTTGGTTAAAACGCGTATGGATACGTTGATCTTTACTAATCATCTTCTGTAAGCCTTCAACATAAGTTGATTGAAGTTTCGCAAGCTGACGATAATCAAGAATATAGTCGATAATTGGGTGTTCACCTTGCAGTTGTTCAAGCACATCTACAGCTGTAGAGTAACCCGTCTTCGTCTTCTTGATCACAGGGAGTTCAAGTTTTTCAAAGAGTACCACACCCAATTGCTTAGGTGAATTGACATTAAATTCTTCACCAGCCGCATCATAAATTTGTTGAACTAAAACGTCAAGTTTCTCTTTAATTTCTTGCTCCATTTCTTCTAAGTCAGACTTGTCTGTATAGACCCCTGTCTCTTCCATTTCACTCAGAATGCGAGCAAGTGGCAACTCAATATCATAGAGCAATTCACATTGTTGATGTGCAGTTAACTGATCAATCATTTCTGGCTTACTTTCTGAAATACTGTGAACAATTTTACCCACGTATTCGTTCAGAACATCATCTTCTGGCACAGCGCGTTTCTTACCTTTGCCATAAACTTGTATCTCTGAAGGTACGTAATATTGGTCATAATGCTCAACAACAGACTTCACATCACCAATAGAACGTGAGGGGTCGATAATGTAACTTGCTAGCATTGCATCAAATCGGATGCCTTCAATCTGAATGTCCAATCGATGTGCAACGACATAGGTTTTCTTAGCGTCATAAACTACTTTCTCAGTATTCGGATCTTCCAACCATTTAACTAAAGCATCATGCGCCGCAGCTTCTTGAGTATCAACCACTACATGTTGATCTTGCGCATAAATTCCAAATTTAAGCATATCATCTTTTAAATAATTGCTACCATCAATTTCGAAATGGATCGTAGCTGACGTGAGTTGAGTAAAATCAATAGCGTCTAACGAAGTTTGAACTTCAATATCTAATTCTGTATCTCCACTATCAACGGATTCAACATCTAAATTATTAAGTAGCTGATTAAATTCCAATTTCTTGAACAATTCTATTTTATCTTGTTCATCAATAGATTCTGGAAGTTGTGTATCTTTCAAGTTAACTTCTAGTGGACTATCCACGTTAATTGTCGCTAACTGTTTACTCATTAACGCATCAGCCTTACCATTCTCAAGCTTTTCTTTTAACTTTTTACCTGATACATCATCTAAATGTTCATATACACCTTCAACAGAATCGAATTGATTTAACAATTTCAGAGCGGTCTTCTCACCTACACCTGCTACGCCAGGGATGTTGTCGGACGTATCACCCATCAATCCTTTCATGTCGATGATTTGTTTAGGTTGAATACCGTTGTACTTCTCCGCGATAAACTCAGGTGTATAGTGATCAACATCCGTTACACCTTTCTTCGTGTAATAAATCGTCACGCGATCAGTGGCAAGTTGCGTTAAATCTCGATCTCCAGTAATGATGATGGTATCTATGCCAGCTTGATCGGCCTCTTTACTTAATGTACCGATAATATCGTCGGCCTCATAATTTTCAAGTTCGTAATGTTTAATTTGATACGCATCTAATAGTTGTCGAATATATGGAAATTGTTCGCTTAATTCAGGAGGCGTCTTCTGTCTACCGCCTTTGTAATCACCATAGGTTTGATGTCTAAAAGTGGTCTTACCGGCATCAAATGCAACTAGGAAATAGTCAGGCTGCTCTTCTTTTAATATTTTCTCTAACAACATCGCGAAACCGTAAATCGCATTCGTATGTATACCGGCCTTATTCTGTAATAACGGTAAAGCATAGAAAGCACGGAAACTTAAACTATTGCCGTCTACTAAGACTAATTTACTCAATCTTGTAACCTCCAACGTTCGTTTACTCCCATTCTACCATAAACCGAAGTTCACCCGAACCTATAAGCAATAGATAAGTTGTTCGATGAATCGTTAAGGAAATACTTATATTTAACTGGAGACCCTTATGTAGAGATGATATATGTTGGAAACGAGTGATGTGTAATCGTTTAGTGATAAAAGGTATAGTGAAGCGGCAAGCGTTTTTTATCGTTTGGTTAATATAATCAAAAGAGTGGCAAGCGCGTTTCATATCGAGCAACTTGCCACCCTAGCAGTGGATGATGAATCATTCAGTTGATGATAATTTTAACAGTGATACGCGTTTAACTTTTACTAAAATACGCTCACTGTAATCGATAAGATTACTCACTCAAGTCCAACGTCACTTTAAACGTTGAGCCTACACCCAACTCACTGTCGACTTCAATCTGACCTTCGTGCGCTTCAATGATATGCTTGGTAATCGATAAGCCAAGGCCTGTACCACCGGAATCACGACTGCGGGCTTTATCAACACGATAAAAGCGTTCGAAAATGCGGCTTTGATCATCAGGTGCAATACCCATACCATGGTCTTCAACCTCTAGTAAGCACTGATGTCTAATACGGGATAATCTCACTTGAATTTGACTTTCAGAAGCGGAATAACTAATAGCATTAGAAATCAGATTCACAATCACTTGCATGAGTTTATCACGATGCCCATTCACAATTACGTCTTCATCGATATCGTTGTTAATTTGGATCGCTTTCTCTGAAGCGAGATGTTTCAAGTTCAACACAGCTTCTAGGGTTAATTCAGATAAATTCAATCGCTCCGTTGTCAAAGTCGTATGTTGCTCAATGTGCGAAAGATCTAGTAAATCAGAGACGAGCGATTCGATGCGCTCGGACTCTTTGTGAATGATGTTAAGGAACATCTCTAGTGAATCCTTATCTTGTGTTGCGCCGTCAAGCAGAGTTTCAGAAAACCCTTTAATAGACGTAATTGGTGTCTTTAACTCATGAGAGACATTGGCTACAAACTCTCGGCGTAAATTCTCTAACTTCTTCAACTGTGTGATATCGTGCAGAACGACGATAATGCCATAGAGATACTTCTGATTGCTAGAATGTACAGGTACACAAGCCATGTCAAAGTATTTGTCATGCACGTCGGTAAGTTGAAGTTTAATTTGTTCATACAACGGCTTCTCAGTTTTAAAGCTTTCCGCAACATATTGCTGCAATTTAGGATTAAGGCACGTTGAGTATCGTTCTCCTTTGAGTGAAGCGGTAGGTTTAAAGTTATGATAGTACGCCTGGTTTACTACAACGACTTCCCCTCGGTTATTAATCATCAAGATAGAACTCGGGATATTCTCTATCGTCGTCGTCAAACGATGCGCTTGTAGTTTCTGAGCATGGTTGAGTCGCTGTAGCTGCCGCGCTAATTTATTCGTGGTCACGAAGAGCGCTTTCGTTTCCTTTACATTACTTTCAGGGATACGGATATGATAATGCCCTTCTACGAGCAGAGACGTCGCATAAGTCACATCATTAATTGGCCGTATGTAAGAGCGATGTATGTAGCGTACGATAAGATACAACAGAATCATGACTACCAGCCCGATAAGTGCAAGATATTTCCATATATGAATGCGTAAATCATGCACTTTATCATCAACACCGCTAATAATCACGCGATAATTCCCTGAATGATTCAGCGCCGTGAAACGATGTTGTCCTTGATGTTGGTCATAGATAAAATGCGTCGGATTCGCTTCTTCTGTGATATTTGGGTTCGTAGCCACTTTTCCCTTATCAGTAAAAACTTCTTGACCTTGCTTATGAATAGAAACAGTTAACTCCTTATTCTCAATAATATTCTTGAGCTGGCCTTTCTTACCATGTTTCAACAAATCTACATAATGTTCACTCTCATGCGCCAATTCACGCTCTTGACTATCGAAGACGACCTGCGTTACCACATGTGTGACAATGATGCCTAACAGTAGAAAACTTACGACTGTGACTGTCCAAAGTAATAACAGAAGTTTATGATGAAATTTGAGCATTAATCTTTAGGTCGCTCCAATTTATAACCTAAGCCGCGTACTGTCTTGATTAAAGTCGGTTGTTTCGGATTCTCCTCCAACTTATCGCGTAAGTGACTCACATGCACATCCACAATTCTTGAGTCCCCTGCAAATTCATAATTCCATACTGAGTTCAACATGTGTTCACGTGACATTACACGACCTTGACGTTCTATTAAATAGAGCAACAATTCAAACTCTTTTGGTGTTAATTCTAACAACTCATCATTTTTATAAACTTCAAAGAAATCAGGACGTATACGTATTGAACCGATAATAATATCTTCATCAGTGTCGTCTTGACTCGCAGTTTGAACCATCTCTGAACGTCTTAATATTGCTTTAACTCTTGCAACAACCTCTCTAGGTGAAAATGGCTTCGTCATGTAATCATCTGCGCCTAACTCTAGGCCTAGGACGCGATCAAACTCATCATCTTTAGCAGTTAACATCAAGATTGGCACAAGGTTCTTCTCTGTCCGAATCGTCTTACATACTTCAATGCCATCTTTCTCAGGTAACATGACATCTAAGACGATGAGATCAGGATTGAAAGTTTCTAACTTGCTCAACGCTTCGTTTCCATCGTATGCAACATCTACCATGTAGCCTGCTTGTTCTAAATTGTACTTCAATAATGTGACAATTGATTGTTCATCATCTACAACTAATACTTTATAAGACATAGGATACCTCCAGAACTGAATTCACTCGCTTATACTTCAAGTTTAATTTAAATTATTATAGGTTAAAATACCTTTTACATAAACTTAACAATTCATTATAAAAATTTAATGAGAGAATGGAAATTTACATGGATTTGGGATGGCGAGTCTTTATAGAATTTAAAAAAGAGGCTAAGCAACACATGGTTACCTAACCTCTTCGACATCTATTGTAGATGTTTGGTTTTCATTAATTATTTAATGTTTTTAATTAATTCGTCAGCAAATGCTGAAGTAGAAACTTCTTCTGCACCTTCCATAAGACGTGCAAAGTCGTAAGTTACAACTTTAGAAGCGATTGTAGTTTCAATTGCTTCTGTAATCTTATCAGCAGCTTCTTGCCATCCTAAGTGTTCTAACATAAGTACGGCACTTAAGATTTCAGAAGAAGGGTTAACTTTGTTCATGTCAGCATATTTAGGTGCTGTACCATGAGTCGCTTCAAAGATCGCGTGACCTGTTTCGTAGTTAATGTTTGCACCAGGAGCAATTCCGATACCGCCAACTTGAGCAGCAAGTGCGTCAGAAACGTAGTCACCGTTTAAGTTCATTGTTGCAACTACATCGTGGTCAGCTGGACGTGTTAAGATTTGTTGTAAGAAGATATCAGCGATTGAGTCTTTGATGATAATTTTACCATCTTTTTCAGCTTTATCTTGCGCTTCGTTAGCTGCATCTTTACCTTCTTTTTCAACGATTTCGTCGTATTGTTGCCAAGTGAATACTTTGTCGCCGAATTCGTTGTGAGCAAGATCGTAACCCCATTGTTTGAAAGCACCTTCAGTGAATTTCATGATATTACCTTTATGAACTAATGTCACTGATTTACGGTTGTTTTCAATAGCGTAGTTGATTGCAGCACGTACGAGACGTTCTGTACCTTCTTTAGAAACTGGTTTTACACCGATACCTGAAGTTTCAGGGAAACGGATGTTTGAAACGCCCATTTCATTTTGTAAGAAGTCGATTAATTTCTTAACTTCTGGAGTTCCTTCTTTGTATTCGATACCTGCGTAGATATCTTCTGTATTTTCACGGAAGATAACCATATCAGTATCTTCAGGACGTTTAACTGGTGAAGGTACACCTTTGAACCATCTTACTGGACGTAAGCAAGTGAATAAGTCTAATTCTTGACGTAATGCAACGTTAAGTGAACGGATACCCCCACCGATTGGTGTAGTTAAAGGTCCTTTGATTGCGATAAGGTAATCTTTAATTGTGTCTAACGTTTCTTGTGGTAACCATTCGCCAGTTTCGTCATAAGCTTTTTGACCTGCTAATACTTCTTTCCATTCGATGCGTTTTTCGCCATTGTATGCTTTTTCAACTGCAGCATCGATAACACGGCTTGCAGCTTTCCAGATATCTGGTCCGATACCGTCACCGATAATGAATGGAATGATAGGTTCGTTAGGTACGTTTAAACCGTCTTTTTGTTTTACAATTTTGTCTCCTGCCATGAGTTAAACCTCCGCTTTTACTAATTTTAGTATTGAGTCAATTGTGCCTTACAACCATTGAAGAACTTAGTCACGTTCTTCAATTGGTAAGTAAGTACGATTTGTTTCACCAATGTATTGTGCACGTGGTCTGATGATACGGTTGTCTCTATATTGCTCTAGCATGTGCGCGATCCAACCTGAAGTACGACTAACGGCAAAGATTGGTGTAAATAAATCGTGAGAAATTTTTAGGCTGTGATAAACCGTTGCACTGTAGAAGTCTACGTTAGGAATTAATCCTTTTTCTTCGTGCATTTTATCAGCAATTTTCACAGAGATATCGAAGAGTTGGCTTTGGCCAGTTTCTTCTGTAATCTTCTTACTCATTTCTTTTAAGTATTTCGCACGTGGGTCGCCATCTTTATATACACGATGTCCGAAGCCCATGATTTTTTCTTTGTTTTTAATCTTTTCATCAATATAGTCATCTACAGCGTCAACCGTCTTCACATCTGAAAGCATGTTCATCACGCGTTCGTTCGCACCACCGTGTAAAGGTCCTTTTAATGAACCAACAGCGGCTACGATACCTGAATACATATCAGATAATGAAGAAACTGCACATCTTGCTGTAAATGCAGATGCGTTTAATTCGTGGTCAGCATGTAATACTAATGCTTTGTTAAATGCTTCAACTTCGATGTCTGTAGGTACTTCACCACGTAACATGTAAAGGAAGTTGCCTGCATAGCTCAAATCTTTGTTAGGCATTACAGGATCTTTACCTTCACGTACACGGGCAAACGCAGTAACTAGTGATGCAATCTTAGCTTGAATGCGGATTGCACGTTCAAATTTCTTGTCTTCACCTTCGTCTTCAGCATCTGGATCGAAGTGTGCGATATAAGATACTGAAGTTCTTAAAGCAGTCATCGGGTGAACATGATCTGCAGCGTATTCTTTGAAGTGGTTATAGACACTATCATTAAGTGGCATATACTCATGTAACTTCTCTTTGAGTTCTTTAAGTTCTTGTTTATTAGGCAATTTGTAGTGCCATAATAAATAGATGATTTCTTCAAATTCTGCATTTTCAGCTAAATCATCAATATCATAGCCCGCATATGTTAATTGACTATCGATGATTGAGCTTACTTTTGTTTCAGCTGCGATAACCCCTTCTAGGCCTTTTTGTAATTCTGCCATGATAAATTCCCCTTTTCTCTTTCATAATGAAATGGCTTTCAACGTATATTATACCGAAATTCATGTAATTATGAAACCTTATAACTTAGTATGGTTGCTGATAACTAACAATAAAGTTGATATTATCTGATTCAACACATACGACTTTTCTTATACTTTACCCTTTTACGTCAAACTAAACGCATGCCATTCTTATATGAAATTATTGTGTTATTTCATTATGGTGTAGATCCATCATGAAGTTTGATATATCTATATTTTAAGGGTAAATCGCTTTCACATCAATTTTTCTATGCTTTTCAATTCTTTATCACTGTTAATAACAATATATGAACATTACAGAGCAGTTTTACACTTATATACTAAAAATAATTGTCTTATCCTTAAAAAAGTATCATAATAGGTTTATTAAGATAAGTGAGTGTACGCTAGTCGCTACAACGAACTAGAGTAACCTTCGTATTGAACGTTGTGAAACACCGAAATCGCTTTCACAATATTCAATCAACTTGACAGAAAATAAGTCACGTAGTTATGAGTTAGAAACGCGCTCACTTCACTTTTAATAAAGGGGATCGTGTTATCACAATAAGTTAGTTTACAGCTAGATGAGTTATGACACTGATTTGTGATCACACATAGTAGTTGAGTTCCACACCTAATTTGGCTGCTATGAACAGATCAAAGAAATTCAACAAAGGAGTAATTATCATGGCAAAACAACAATTACAGCGAGAATTAAGTAGCCGCCATGTCCAGCTCATTGCCATCGGTGGCGCAATCGGTACAGGTTTATTCTTAGGTGCTGGACAAACGATCCACCTCACTGGGCCATCTATCCTATTAACATATATCATCATAGGATTTATGCTCTTCATGTTTATGAGAGGTTTGGGGGAAATATTAGTCGCAAATACAGGATTTAAGTCTTTTGCTGATGTAACTGCACATTACTTAGGGCCTTTCGCGGGATTCGTAACTGGGTGGACTTACTGGCTTAGCTGGGTCATCACTGGTATGGCGGAAGTTACAGCAGTAGCGAAATACGTGAGTTATTGGTTCCCAGAGATACCCAACTGGGTTACTGCATTATTCTGTGTACTCTTTCTCATGTTTCTCAACTTACTCAGTGCTAAGTTGTTTGGTGAGTTAGAATTTTGGTTCGCAATCATCAAGGTTGTGACGATTATCGCCTTAATCGTCATCGGTATCGTAATGATTATTTTTGCGTTTAAAACACCGTTCGGACACGCATCACTATCAAATATTTACAAACATGGTTTCTTCTCAGATGGGCTCAATGGTTTTATGATGTCCTTCCAAATGGCAACTTTCTCATTTGTAGGTATTGAGTTAATCGGTGTGACAGCTGGTGAAACGAAAGATCCGAAGACAATTATTCCGAAAGCAATCAATAGCGTGCCTTTACGTATCCTCGTATTCTACGTAGGTGCCTTAGCCGTTATTATGTCCATCATTCCTTGGACACAAATCAATCCAGATGATAGTCCGTTCGTTAAATTATTTGCGTTAATCGGTATACCATTTGCAGCAGGTATCATCAACTTTGTTGTACTTACGGCTGCTGCTTCATCTTGTAATAGTGGTATCTTCTCAAATAGTCGCATGCTATTTGGTTTATCTAAAAAAGAACAAGCACCGCCTATTTTTGAAAGCACGAATAAAAATGGTGTGCCACACATGGGTATTATCGTATCATCAGCATTACTCTTTATCGCAGCATTTTTAAACTATGTGATTCCGAACTCAACGTTAGTGTTCACATACGTTACAACACTTTCTACTGTATTATTTATCATTGTTTGGATACTGATTACACTCGCGTATATTAAGTATCATCATGATAATCCTGAAAGTCATAAGAAAGCGAAATATAAATTACCTGGTGGAAAATACATGGGTTATATTATACTCGTGTTCTTCTTAATCATCTTTGCTCTCTTATTCGTCAATCAAGAAACAAGAATCGGAATCTATATCACTCCTATTTGGTTCATTATCTTAATCTTGATGTACTTACGTTATAAAAAAGTAACAAAACAGAGCTAAGTAAACGAAAAAGATGATTCTATACACTAGTTTGATTTGAATATCTATCAAATTAATGTTGCCTGACCGCATCTACTCGTGTGGTCAGGCTTTCTTATATCTTAAATGAGCGAAATATAAATACTTAAAATGTACACTTCATATTCTATCCATATCACAAGAAAAAGTAGGACAAGGAATAAATTCATTCCCTGTCCTACTCTCATTTTACCTATAGCTACAAACACTTTAACTGTAAATTAAAGTACGTTTGCGTAACCTTCGAAGATCTTACCTTGGTTAGCATCTACAGTGACTAAAGCGCCCTCTTCGAATTCGTTCGTCGCATTGTCGACACCCACTACTGTTGGAATGCCTTTCTCGAGACCGATAATCGCACTTGGAGAAGTAATACCGCTTTCTTCAGTAACTAAGCCTACTGCTTCTTCAATGTAAGGGATGATAGACTCATCAACTGAAGTGGTTACGATAACGGCATCAGATAAGTCTTTACCCTCTAAATCGCGTGCATCTTTCGCAATCACTGTATGACCTACAACAGAGTTACGTCCGACACCTGTACCACTTGCAAGTTCATCACCTACTAAGTGAAGTTTCATCATATTCGTTGTACCTGGTTCGCCTGTAGGAACACCAGCAGTAATAATGATAAGATCACCATTCTGAACACGTTCTGTTTCTACAGCAGTTGCAACCGCGTTATTGAGTAACGCATCTGTCGTCTTACGTCCTTCTTTCACTACTGGATGGATACCCCAGACAATCGCACATTGACGCGCTGTTTCAGGATGAGGTGTCACTGCGATGATATCTGAATGCGGACGATATTTAGAGATCGTACGAGCAGTTGATCCACTTTCTGTTGCTGCTACAATCGCTTTTACATTCAAGTTTAATGCGGTATGCGCGACAGAAACCCCAATCGCGTTTACGAGTGAAGTTTGAACGAGATTTGTACGGTCAGATAATAGCTTTCTATAATCTTGTGCACCTTCAGCAGAAACAGCAATGTTACGCATTGTCTTCACTGCTTCTTCAGGATATTGTCCTGCTGCTGTTTCACCTGAAAGCATAACTGCATCCGTACCATCGTAAATAGCGTTAGCTACGTCACTCGCTTCAGCACGTGTCGCACGTGGGTTGTGTTGCATAGAATCTAACATTTGTGTCGCTGTAATAACCGGTTTTCCTAGTTTGTTACATTGTCTGATTAAATCTTTTTGAACCATTGGTACGGATTCTGGTGGGATTTCAACACCCATGTCACCACGCGCAACCATTAGCCCATCTGATACTTGAAGAATTTCTTTAATGTTATCGATACCTTCTTGGTTCTCGATCTTAGGAATGATACTGATTGTGTTACAATTTTCTTCTTCAAGAATCTTGCGAATATCCAATACATCACTTGGGCGACGTACGAAACTAGCAGCGATGAAATCGATACCTTGTTCAATACCAAAGTGGATATCATTCGCATCTTTGTCAGTAATACCAGGAAGGTTCACTTTCACTCCTGGTAGGTTCACACCTTTTTTATTTTTCAATTCGCCTGTGTTAAGTACATCACAGAGCACTTCGCCTTTATCTTTGTCGATACTTTTAACTTGTAGTTCGATAAGACCATCGTCGAGTAGAATGTAAGAACCTTCATCCACGTCATCAATGAGGTGATCATATGTCACAGAAATCTTGTCAGGTGTACCTTCAACTTCTGTCATGCTCACAACAACTTCTGAGCCTTTCTCAAGTTCAATCACACCGTCTTTCATGTTGTGAGTACGAATTTCAGGTCCTTTTGTATCAAGTAATATACCTACCGTCTTGTTTAAGCGTTTCGCAACTTTACGAATCGTATCGATACGTGCTTTATGCTCATCATGATCACCATGTGAAAAGTTTAAGCGTGCAACGTTCATTCCGGCTTTCATCAACTTTTCAATCATTTCTTCAGATTCTGAAGCTGGACCAATTGTACAAACAATCTTTGTCTTTCTCATTATTAAATGACCTCCTGTTTCTCTATATAGAAAGTTCTTTCGTTAATTTAAACATATTATAGTCAAACTCATGTTTATTATTTCTAAAGATTTCTTCAAATGGTGTAGAAGTAAGTGCGTTATTTCTAATACCGACACCGAGTGCTGTTTTACCTTCTAGCAATAATTGAACTGCATAGCCACCGAGTCTTGAAGCTAAGACACGATCCTGGCCTGACGGACTACCGCCGCGCTGAATATGCCCGAGTACAGATACACGTGCATCAACATTGATGTATTTCAATAATTCTTTAGAACATTCTTCACCAGACATACAACCTTCAGCAACCATGATGATTGAATGTTTCTTACCTCTTTTAATACCGTTCTCAATACGTTCTGCAATTTCTTTAATATCTGTATCAACTTCTGGTAAGATGATTGTTTCTGCGCCGACTGATAGACCTGCCCATAGCGCAAGGTCTCCGCAGTCTCTACCCATCACTTCAATGATAAATGTACGGGCGTGACTTGACGCAGTATCACGAATCTTGTCGACAGACTCAATAATTGTATTGAGCGCTGTGTCAAAACCAATAGTGAAATCTGTACCATTGATGTCGTTGTCAATCGTACCTGGCACACCAATCGTTTGAATGTCTTTACATTCCTCACTGATACGTTGCGCGCCACGGTAACTACCATCGCCTCCGATGACTACTAGTCCTTCTATACCCCTTTTACGTAGGTTCTCAATCCCTCGTTGACGAACACTTTCTTCTTTAAACTCTGGACAGCGTGCTGAATAGAGGAACGTTCCTCCACGTTGAATCGTATCCCCTACTGCACCTAAATCGAGTTGATGAATATCATCATTGATTAATCCTTGGTATCCATGGTAAATTCCGTAAACTTCAATATCATTATAAATCGCTGTTCGAACAACTGCTCGGACAGCTGCGTTCATACCGGGTGAATCTCCGCCGCTCGTTAAGACTGCAATTTTTTTCATGACGATTTACCTTTCTTACTTAGAATTCATAGTTTTAAAATACCATAAAAACGGCTCTAAGGCTATTAATATAGGGCTTTATGAGCGATGAAAACGCTTAAGGTTATACTAATTCAATACAATGATGAAGTATGTCATATTATATTGATATCATAATGCTATTGGTATGTCACAATCAAAGTTAAGAGCTATCAGCTACGGTAAAACATGTGATTTTCGTAATAAAGTGAATATAATACAACAAACCCGCAAATGAAAATTAATAATCATTTGCGGGGAGTTCAAATGTGAGTTGGACTCACTTTTAAATTTTAAAACTAAGTTTAGCCTTCGTTCACTTCACCGATACGTCTAAACTTGTCATAACGCTGATCGAGCAATGCATCTTGGTCTAGAGATTGTAAATCAGCAAGTTGTTGTTCAAATACAGCTTTAATACGTTCAGCTTGTTGCTCAACGTCTTTATGCGCACCGCCTAAAGGTTCGCGGATAATCTCATCAGCAATACCTAATTGGTGTAAATCATCAGCAGTAATCTTCATCGTTTCAGCAGCAATCTTCGCTAAACTGCTATCTTTCCATAAAATACCTGCTGCACCTTCGGGAGAGATTACTGAATACGTACTATTCTCTAGCATGAGCACACGGTTAGCAATACCTAGACCTAAGGCACCACCACTACCACCTTCACCAATGACGATAGAAATCACAGGTACAGACAATGACGCCATCTCGATAAGGTTACGTGCGATAGACTCACTTTGTCCACGTTCTTCAGCTGCTTTACCTGGGTAAGCCCCTTTCGTATCGATAAACGTAAAGATAGGACGGCCGAATTTCTCGGCTTGTTTCATTAAGCGTAAAGCTTTACGGTACCCTTCTGGATGAGCCATACCGAAGTTGCGATAAATATTATCTTTCGTATCTTTCCCTCGTTGTTGACCTACAACAGTTACAGCTTGTCCATTCAAATAGCCAATTCCGCCAATCATAGCTGGATCATCGCGGAAAGTACGATCACCATGGAGTTCGATGAAAGAGTCAAAAATATATGGAATGTAATCAAGAGATGTTGGACGCTCTTGTAAACGTGCGAGTTGCACGCGGTCCCATGGCTTGAGATTCGTGTAAACCTTTTGCGTTTCACGATCGAGTGACGCTTCAAGCATATCGATTTCTTCTTGAAGATCGACATCATTCTTCTCTTGTGATTCTTTTAAGGACTCAATTTTACTTTTAATCTCAAAAAGTGGTTTCTCGAAATCAAGCATTCTCATTCACCTCTTGATGCATTTTTAATAAATTAGCCAACGTATTGCGCATATCTTTACGATGCACAACTTTATCGAGTTGACCGTGTTCGAGTAAGAACTCAGAAGTTTGGAAGTCATCTGGCAATTTCTCATTAATCGTCTGTTCGATTACACGACGACCAGCAAAGCCGATGAGTGCTTTAGGTTCACTGATATTGATATCGCCTACTGAAGCGAAACTTGCAGAAACGCCTCCTGTTGTAGGATTGGTAATATATGAAATATAGAGTAAACCTGCATCCATATGGCGTTTCAAGGAGACGCTCGTCTTACCCATTTGCATGAGTGAAATAATCCCTTCTTGCATTCGTGCACCACCACTTGCTGAGAAGAGGATAAATGGAAGACGTTCTTTCGTACAATGTTCAATGATACGACAAATCTTCTCACCTACGACAGAGCCCATGCTGCCCATACGGAAGCGTGAATCCATGACCGCTACGCCATATTCAATACCTTCAAGTTGTGCCGTACCTGTTACGACAGCTTCATTCAAGCCTGTCTTCTTCTGGTCTTTCTGTACTTTCTCTTCATAACTTGGGAAATCGAGTGGATTCGCTGACGTCATCCCTTTATCAAATTCTTCGAACGTTCCCTCATCAGCAATCGCATTGATACGATCATGTGCCATGAGGATGAGATGGTGATCACAGTTGAAACAAACGTTCAAATTCTCAGCTAGTTCTTTCGTATACATAATCTTTTTACATTTTGGGCATTTCGTCATGATTCCAGCTGGGACTTCATTCTGTTTTGAGTCCGATACTGTCACGTATTTTTTCTTTTTACTGCTTCTGTTAAAAAAGTCTTTAAACATCAGTAAACCTCCAATTGCCATATGGTAGTAGCTACATGTAGTTACCAAAGAGCATCCTACACTGCAATACTCTTATTTTAAATTAAATTCGGTGAATGAACCTGCATCGGCTATCATCGAGTCAATCATCTCTTGCATTGGAAAAAGCGAATACATCAACTATATCTCTATAATGGTTCACATCTTCCTCTTACGTAGCTAAGTAAAATATGTATTAGGAAGTTAGGCGTTGAACCCTATACGTTCAACCCTAACTTACAAGTTTTCATCTATTGATTATTGAGATCTGTTAATTTCATGGTTTTATCATAAACATCTTGCGGATCAATTTCAATACGTGCTACACCAGAATCCATTGCCGCACGTGCTACTTCACGCGCAACAGATGGTGCGACACGAGAATCAAACGGACCAGGAATACAATAATCTGGATCGAGTTCGTCTGAATCAATGAGATTTGCAATCGCTTCAACCGCAGCTTGCTTCATTTCTTCATTGATATGTGTCGCCTCTACATCGAGTGCCCCTCTGAAGATACCAGGGAATGCAAGCACGTTGTTGATTTGGTTTGGATTATCAGAACGACCTGTACCAATTACTTTAGCTCCAGCTTCTTTCGCCTCATCAGGATTAATCTCAGGGTTAGGGTTAGCCATCGCAAAGATGATAGGGTCATCTGCCATAGAACGTACCATGTCTTGAGTTAAAATATCGGCAACACTCACACCGATAAAGACGTCAGCATCTTGAATGACTTCTTCTAGATCGCCTTCTGTTTTATCACGATTAGTCCATTTCGCCACTTGTTCTTTCGTTTCATTCATACCATGGCGACGACCTTCATAAATCGCCCCTTTAGAATCGCACATAATCATGTCACGAATACCATAGGAATATAATAATTTTACTATAGCAATACCTGCAGCACCAGCACCATTTAAGACAACTTTAATATCTGACATGTCTTTATCAACAATACGTAGCGCATTGATAAGCCCTGCTACAGTGACAATAGCTGTACCGTGTTGGTCATCATGAAATACTGGAATGTTCGTTTCTTTCTTAAGACGCTCTTCAATCTCAAAGCAACGCGGTGCTGAAATATCTTCTAAATTGATACCACCGTAGTTCGGTTCTAATAATTTCACAGTATTAACAATTTCATCTGTATCTGTTGTCTTGAGTGAAATAGGTACGCCATCGATACCAGAGAAACTCTTGAATAAGACTGCTTTACCTTCCATAACAGGTATACTTGCTTCTGCACCGATGTTGCCTAAACCTAATACTGCTGTACCATCACTGACTACAGCTACTGTATTACGTTTCATAGTATACTCGAATACCTTACGAGGGTCTTCATGAATTTCTTTACAAGGTTCAGCTACACCTGGAGAATAAGCTAAACTCAGTTCGTCTTTATTTGTCACCTTAACTTTAGGTGCAACTTCGAGTTTACCTTGATTTCTTCTGTGCATCTCTAATGCTTCATCTCTTAAAGTCATTTGAACACTCCTTTATCTAGCTATTCCAAGTTAACCATCAATATACACTTTTATTACATAACTATCCAGAAATTGACATGCTTCTCTTCTTAAGTGATGTAATAAAAATGTATAGTGAGGCATTTAATTCAACTACTCAGTATCATAAAAACTGATGGCTGCTCATTGCGAACCATCAGTTAACTATATCATACCTCATACAGTGATTAAAGTTATACAATTCTTACATCCCGTGGTGAGAATAACTCGAGAAAGGCTTGAATATTCTCCCTGTTACGCTCAATGACACCAATCGGTTCTATCTGTTGCTGTGCTTGATTGTAATAATAAACGGGTAAATCACGTTCTGTTTCTTGTTGCTTAAGTAACCCTTTCTGTTCCTCATTTTGTAGCGGTTGTCGCACCACGATATATTTCGCTTGTTTCATCTTTTGTTCTTCAAATTGCTCCACTGACATTAATTCATTGACGATGAGCTGTAACTTGTCGTTACGCGTTTCATATTTACCGTAACAGATGAACGGTTTGTCATCTTGTAGATCTATCTCATATCGTTTATAGACATTCGGAAAGAGCACACCGTCCAACGTATCTCTACCATCATTCAAAGTCACAAAGGCCATATTTTGACCTTTTTTAGTACGGATTCGTTTGACTTCATCTATTTGAATGAGCAACGGTTGGTTGTCTTTACTATTCGCAATTTGGAACATGCCGTATTGTTGTTTTTTCTCGAAAAGCTTCTCCATTGGATGTTTCGTAATATAAAACCCTAGATATTCTCGTTCATAATCACTTAAGACATTGTCTGGCAATTCTTCTTTTTCTTCGATATTCACCTTAGGGGTGAGCGTTTCAAAAATAAAGCCATCTTGTTCAACATCACTCACATCATCTAACACTTCATCAATTGAATGGAGTAATGTCGCCCGATTAAGACCGAAGTGATCAAAAGCGCCTACCAGAATTAACGCTTCAAGTGTCGAGCGTGTCTTCACACGCTTAGGTAAACGTCTCGCAAAGTCAAAGAAATCTTTAAATGGACCATTGGCCTTTCGCTCATCAACAATGGATTTCACACTTTGATACCCTACTCTTTTAATCGCACCTAAAGATAAATAGATTCCTTTCGGCGTCGCGCGATAGAACCAATAACTTTCATTAATATTAGGCGGCAGAATAGGAATAGATTGGTGTTTCGCTTCATCAATCATCATCTTCGTCTTCTGACCACCGCCAATGGCATTCGTTAAGATATTGGCAAAGAAATATTGCGGATAATGGACTTTAAGATAAGCCATGATATAAGCAATTTTTGAGTAGCTGACAGCATGCGCACGTGCGAAGCCATAATTTGCAAATTTCAAAATCAGATCGAATATTTGAGTACTTACACGATCATTATAACCATTGGAACGTGCACCTTCGATAAAGTGTTGGCGCTCACTTTCAAGCACAGATAATTTCTTTTTACTCATCGCTCGACGTAAGATATCCGCTTCACCATAACCGAAATTAGCAAAGCGATTAGCTATTTGCATAATCTGTTCTTGGTAAATAATAACCCCATAAGTATTCTGAAGAATAGGTTTCAAGTCAGGATGAATATACGCCACTTTAGAAGAATCATGACGACGTGCAATATAAGTCGGTATCTCTTCCATTGGGCCTGGACGATACAATGACGTCACAGCTACGATGTCTTCGAAATGTTGCGGTTTCAACCGCTTCAACACATTACGAATCCCATCTGATTCGAGTTGGAAGATACCTGTCGTATTACCTTGAGATAATAATTTAAAAACTTTAGGGTCGTCGAATGGTATATGTTCAATATCTATATGTTGTTTATGATGATACGCCACTTGTTTAATAATTTGATGAATAATAGATAGGTTTCTAAGTCCAAGAAAGTCAATCTTTAAAAGTCCTAGGCGTTCATCTTCAGTCATTGTCCATTGTGTTAGGACGCCATTATCCCCCATAACGAGTGGCACGTAATGATGTAATGGATGATTATTGATAATGATACCTGCCGCATGAGTTGAAGTATGACGTGGCAAACCTTCTAACTTTTTACTAATCTCAAACCATTTCTCATGGCGATAGTTTCTATGAATAAAGGCTTGGAATCGCTTGCCTTGTGAGGCTTCCTCTAACGTAATCCCAGGTTTATGTGGAATTAATGAAGAAATTTCATTTAATGTGATATCATCAAAGCCCATTATTCGACCCACATCTCGCGCTACAGCACGTGCTTGTAAATGACCAAAAGTCACGATACCTGCAACATGTGAGTCACCATATTTTTCTTGCACGTAAGAAATGACGCGCTCACGTTTCGTATCCTCGAAGTCGATATCAATATCCGGCATCGTCACCCTCTCTGGATTGAGGAAACGTTCAAAAAGTAAATCGAATTCCAATGGATCGACTGTGGTGATATTTAATAAATAACTGACGAGAGAACCAGCTGCTGATCCACGACCAGGACCCACCATGACGTCATGCGTCTTTGCATAATGAATTAAGTCACTGACGATTAAGAAATAATCTTCAAATCCCATCGTTGTAATAATGTCGTATTCATGTTTCAAACGTTTTTCGTATTGCTCAGTAGTTAGACCTTTATCCTGTAAGCCTTGTTGGAGAAGTTGCCAGAGATAATCTTTCGAACTGCTGCCATCTGGTGTATCGAATTTAGGAAGTAAAGATTGATGATACTCGATTTCAGCATGACATTGATTTACTACCTCTTGCGTGTTCTGCCAAATACTGTCATCTAACGCCAATGCTTTAAGCTCTTCTCGTTGATAGAAATGTTGATCTAAATCTTGCGTTTCTTTCACTAAATCTAACTGCGTATTATCTCTAATCGCATGTAAGGCGGGAATCGTATCCATATCCTCTTTATCTAGGTAATACGCACTTTGCATCCACACTCGAGGTATATCATTAAGCGGTTCACTTTCATGATTGAGATAGACAGTCGCATTCTCTGCGATGGCGTTTACTAGTGAGAGATCATTGCCTGATACCTTTTTAAAAATAACTATCAAATGTTCGCACTTATTTAATAACCATTCTGTCGGCATCTCTTCCCGCGATTCAAGTTGCATATCAGAAGACAGCTGATATAAATCTTCTAACCCTTGATTATCTCGTGCTAGCAAGACAGTTTCTGCACTATCCAAATTGTTAGTGAGATACGTGGTCATACCGAAAATAGGTTTGATATCTGCTTCCTTACAAGCATCATAGAACTGAGGATAGCCATATAGGACGTTCGTATCTGTAATTGCGAGCGCCTCATAACCCTCGTCAGCCGCTTTATTTATCACATCTTTAATACGTATACTAGAGTGAAGTAAATCATATGATGTATGAATATTGAGATGTGCTACCATCAGTTCTCCTCCTTTTACAACTTGTTATTGAGCGCAGTAGCAAGTTCGTTGAAACGATCCCAGTCACGTACAGAGACGCCTGAAGCGTTTGGATGACCTCCGCCACCGAAATCGTTAGCCACATCATTAATAACAATACCTTTTGAGCGAATGCGACAGCGTATATCATTACCTTCATCAACTGCAAAGACCCAAATCTTCAATCTACGGATGTCCGCAATCGTATTGACGAATAATGACGCTTCGTTAGGTTCAAGCTCATATTGTTTTAGTATATCTTGAGTGATTTGCACTTTCGCGAAGCCTTGGTCGTTCAACTCAAAGTTCTGTAAGACATAACCCTGGAACGGCAAGAGTCGTGGATCTTTCTCAGCCATTTGATTTAAAGCTTTCATGTGATCAAAGTCGAAGCTTAAGAGCTCAGCAGCAATGTGCATCGTATGTGGTGTCGTATTATTGAAGAGGAATCTTCCCGTATCACCGACAATGCCTAAGTAAAGTAAGCGTGCCACTTCAGCATCGATGATAGATTGATCATTAAAATGTGTGATCATATCATAAATAATCTCGCTTGTTGAAGATGCATCTACATTCACGTAGTTGACTTCACCGTATTGATCCGTTGCTGGGTGGTGATCAATTTTCAACACATGGGCACCATTTTGGTAACGCTGGTCACTGATACGTGGTGCGTTTGCTGTATCACAAACAATGACAAGCGCATCTTGGTACAAGTCATCTTCTATTTGGTCTGTCGTTCCCATGAAATCAAGTGAAGTCTCAGTTTCTCCTACTGCATAGATGGCTTTGTCAGGGAATTTAAGTTGCAGATAACGTTGTAACCCTAACTGTGAACCGTAAGCATCTGGATCTGGTCGCACATGGCGATGGATAATCACCGTTTCATTTTCTTTCACACGATCCATGATTAATTCAAATTCTTTGGCCATTCCAATTTCCTCCTCTATATATTCGCGCCTATGTTCTAAATTATAGTTTTCATGTATTAATCTCTTTTTAGAATTCTCTTTCATTATATCAAATGTCTGAGCAAGCTCATACAAAACGAGAGTGACCCGAAATGCTTTATAGACGTTTCGAGTCACTTTAATGATTGTATTATAATAACCTACATCAAAATTACTTCTAATCGATGAGCTGACACATAATGATTGCATTCGCTACCTTCTGTGTGCCACTCGACATGTTAACTTCTAGCTTAGCAAAGTTACGTCCTACATCGAACATTTCATAGTTCACTTCTATATCTGACTCAATAGGTAACGACTTAATATAGACAATATTTAAACTTTCAATCATGACTTCCAGTTTTTTATACTTACGCATTTCAAAACGAATGGTCTCTTCAATAATCGCTACGATAACTGATTTGCTTAACATCCCAAACTGATTAGTCAGCAATGGCGAAACTTGTAAATGAATGCCATCATTATTAATCGTAATATGTTTCGCTATTTGATCGTTAATGGTTTCACCAACGTGCGGCTGTTGACCAATAACTTGCATCGCTTTCAGTACATCTTCACGTGTAATGACACCGACAAGTTTTTTACTCGGCGAAATGACTGGTAGAAGTTCAATACCTTCCCAAATCATCATATGCGCACAACTGGCAACTGTCGTATGCAATTGCGCATGAATGGGTGGCCGTGTCATAAACTGCTCGACACGATCCCCATTGCGCATGTTAATAATCTCTTTACTCGTCAAGATACCTGTTAAGCGCCAATCTTGATTGACAATTGGGAAGCGGGAATGTCCCGTAGTCTTTGCGTAATATTTATAATCTTCTAAAGTCATCCCTTCAAAGAGGACACATGTTTCATCAATATCTTTCACGATATCATCAACAACGAGTACTTCTGTGCGTATCTTCTTATTATATAATGAGCGGTTAATAATATTCGCTGCCATGTACGAATCATAATTGCATGAAATCACTGGTATATCATATTTATCTGCGTAGTCGATAATGCTTTTAGACGTATTGAAACCACCTGTGATGAGGACAGCAGTTCCTCTCTGCAGTGCTTCATATTGGACTTCCAGACGATTTCCAACGATGAGTAATGTATGGGAGCTTAAGTATTTCATCACGTCATCGACTTCCATTGCGCCGATTGCGAAATTCGTTAAAGTTCTATAAAGTCCTCTTCTACCACCGAGGACCTTTCCATCGACGATGGATACAATTTCATTATAGGTTAATTGCTCTATGCGTTCTCGAGCTTTCTTTTCAATACGTACAGTCCCTACTCTATCTATAGTCGCCACTAATCCCATGTGGCTAGCATCTTTAATTGCTCGATACGCTGTTCCCTCTGATACTCGTAAGACTTTAGCTATCTTTCTTACTGATATTTTTGATCCAACAGATAACGATTCTATGTGAGCAAGTATTTGTTCATGTTTAGTCATCTTTTGTACCTCATGTTTTATTAGTTTTGATACTCATATTATAACTTTTAATGCAAGGAAATGCGATTTATGTAACTAATATTTTTCATGTTTGCATTTTTTACACTACTACAGTAGCTGATAATAAAATTTTTGAGTACTTATTTGAAAAGTATAACAATTTTATTGCAATAGGAGCCAAAATTTTACTAAAATGAAGATGAGGAGGGATGAACAATGTTCAAAAATATACTATTGGGTGTTGATACACAATTAACGAATGAGAAAGCTTTGAAAGAAGTTTCAAAACTCGCGGGCGAAGGTACTGTCGTTACAATCCTAAATGCGATCAGCGAGCAAGATGCGCAAGCCTCAATCAAATCAGGTATTCATCTAGATAAATTGACAGAACAACGTAGTAAAGGATTAGCACCTACGCGTCAAGCGTTAGAAGATTATGGTATCGAGTACGAAGAAATGATTGTGAGAGGTAACGCGAAAGAGAAACTAGTGAAACAGGCTAATAGTGGTAAATATGATATTGTCGTGCTCAGTAACCGCAAAGCTGAAGACAAGAAGAAATTCGTGCTCGGTAGTGTCAGTCATAAAGTCGCGAAACGTGCCCACATCCCTGTATTGATCGTCAAATAAACATCGCACTTTCATTCGTACCACAAATTTATAATCATAGAGAAACGGCAATTTCTATGTTGGAGTAATAGAAATTGCCGTTTTATTTATAGAATGTTGCGTGTGAATAAAAGATTAAAGTTCTACATCTTCACCTGGTTTAACGATTTGAACTTCACCGACATTGACCGCTGATTTGAATTCTTCAGGATCTTGCTCAATGTAAGGGAAAGTATCATAGTGAATTGGAACTGTGATCTTAGGTTGGATAAATTCATTGATTGCGTAACTTGCGTCGTCAATTCCCATAGTAAAGTTGTCACCAATTGGGATGAAACAAACGTCTACAGGATGACGGTCAGCAATCAATTTCATATCACTGAATAAACCTGTGTCACCAGTGTGATAAATCGTCTTACCTTCGACTTCAAGGATCACACCCATTGGCATTCCTAGATATACGGGTACACCATTATCATCTGTTAAGCTAGAGCTATGGAAAGCTTGAACAAATTTAACTGAACCGAAGTCAAAGTCCACTTTACCACCGATATTCATTGGGCGTACATTATCGTGGCCTTTATTTGTAGTTAGATAATCTCCCACTTCTGCAGAACCAATTACTGTCGCATTGTTTTTCTTCGCTAATTCAACAGTGTCTCCGAAATGGTCGCCATGACCATGTGTAAGAATAATGTAATCAACTTCTAAGTTATCTGCATCCAAATCAGATAGTTCATTGCCTGAAATAAATGGATCTACAATTACTTTTTTGTTATTTGCTTCTAAATAAATTGCTGATTGTCCATGAAATGATAACTTCATTATAAATCCTCCCCAAATCATGTTTACTTTGTATTATACCCTACTCTTCGTGTTTTATAACGTTATAGCAGTGTTTTTCAAGTGAATAAACACGCATTTTGATTATTGATAGCCGTTATTTTACAATAAAGAAAACTAATAGGGATGTGAATATTATGAAAATAGACAATTTAATTAACACAATCAAACGTGAACAAGCAGATGGGGCTTGGATTACTCGACCGATTAATATCTATTACCTCACCGGTTACCATAGCAATCCTAATGAACGTCTCTTCGCTCTACTCGTTAAGCCTTCTGGTGAACAAGTGTTGTTCTGCCCTCAAATGGAAGTGGCTGATGTGAATAATTCTTCATACGATGGTGAAGTGATTGGTTATCTTGATACAGAAGCGCCATTAAGTAAATTAAATGAAACATATCCTAAATTACTCATCGAAGCGGAACATCTCACTGTGCATCGTCAACGAGAGCTAGCTGAATATCTACATACTGAAACATTTGCTGATGTGGATCTTACGTTAAAGCAACTACGAAATAATAAATCTACTGGTGAAATTGCAGAACTTACAATCGCAGCAGAACTTGCGGATAAATGTATTGAAATTGGTGTCGCCTATTTAGAAGAAGGACGTACAGAACGAGAAGTCGTCAATCATATCGAACACGAAATTAAGCGATATGGCGTCAATGAGATGAGTTTCGATACGATGGTATTATTTGGCGACCATGCTGCGTCTCCACATGGCATCCCTGGCGACCGTCGCTTGCAAGCAAATGAATACGTGCTCTTTGATCTTGGCGTCGTTTATAACCATTATTGTAGTGATATCACACGTACTGTGGCGTTCGGTACACCATCTGAAGAGGCGCAGCGTATATATCATGTTGTGTTAGATGCTCAAACACAAGCGATAGAAGCACTTCAACCAGGTGAAAAGATTTCAAAAATCGATAATATAGCGCGGAATGTTATAACAGAAGCGGGCTACGGAGATTATTTCACGCACCGACTTGGTCATGGTTTAGGACTCGAAGCACATGAATATCAAGACATTTCAAATCAGAATGATAATAAATTGGAAGCAGGTATGGTCATTACCATCGAACCAGGTATTTACGTTCCAAATGTAGCAGGTGTACGGATTGAAGACGATATTCTTATAACTGAAGATGGTGCACGTAGCTTAACCAACTATCCGAAACATTAAAAAAGATTGTCTCGCTCGAAGATGAGCGGGACAATCTTTTTAAGTTCTATATTATTTTAAACCTTCTTCGACTGAAATGTAATCAAGATTTAACGCTTCCCCTACTGCTTTGTTAGTAAGTTTACCGTTAATTGTATTTAAGCCGTAAGAAAGTGGTTCGTTTTCTTTAAGAGCTTTTTCATAACCTTTATTCGCAATTTGTTGCGCATAAGGTAATGTAGCGTTGTTTAAAGCAATTGTTGAAGTACGTGGCACTGCACCTGGCATGTTCGCTACAGCGTAGTGTACAACTCCATGTTTCTTATAAGTTGGATCATCATGTGTAGTGATCTTATCAGTAGTTTCGAAGATACCACCTTGGTCGATTGCGATATCTACAACAACTGAACCGTCTTTCATTTGTTTAACCATGTCTTCAGTTACAAGACTTGGTGCTTTCGCGCCAGGAATGAGTACGGCACCGATAACGAGATCACTTTGTTTAACGCACTCTTCGATATTTAATGGGTTAGACATGATTGTGTGTACACGTCCATCAAATAAATCTTCAAGTTCTTGTAAACGTTTAGGGTTAACATCTAAGACTGTTACATCTGCGCCTAAACCTAAAGCAATCTTAGCAGCGTTTGTACCTGCTTGGCCACCACCGATAATTGTTACGCGACCTTTAGCAACACCGGGCACACCGCTGAGCAAGATACCCATACCGCCTTTATATTTTTGTAAGAATTCTGCTCCGATTTGTGAAGACATTCTTCCTGCTACTTCACTCATAGGAGTTAAGAGTGGTAAAGAGCGATCTGGTAATTGCACTGTTTCATAAGCGATACTTACAACTTTGCTATCAAGTAATGCTTTCGTTAATTCACCTTCATTAGCTAAGTGTAAGTAAGTGAATAAGATAAGTCCTTCTTTAAAGTATTGGTACTCTTCTTCCAATGGTTCTTTAACTTTCATAACCATGTCGACGTCCCATACTTTTTGTTGTGAATCCACAATAGTAGCACCAGCTTGTTCGTAATCTTTATCCTCGAAATAAGATCCCTCACCTGCTGATGCCTCTACTAATACTTTATGACCTTGATCTACTAACGCGTGAACTCCACTTGGTGATAAGCTCACTCGGTTCTCATTATTCTTGATTTCCTTTGGAATACCAATAATCATGTTCTCCACCTCCAAATTTATAGTAACGCGGAACGCATGAAAGCGCAATCACAAAGTTGTTAAAATTTTACAATTATACTTATTATTAAGATTTATATCAGTGTGGTATAATATAATTAAGAAAAGCTGAAGGGGGTACAAGCGATGTTAACTTATAAAAATATTCTTATCGCTGTAGACGGATCACACGAAGCAGAATGGGCGTTCAATAAAGCTGTTGAAGTAGCTAAACGTAACGACGCTCAACTCACAGTAGTCAATGTCATCGATTCTAGAACATATTCTTCATATGAAGTGTACGATGCTCAATTCACTGAGAAATCTAAGAACTTCTCTGAAGACTTACTACAAGGTTACAAAGAAGTCGCTACAAACGCTGGTGTTACTCAAGTCACTACACGTTTAGAATTTGGTTCACCTAAAGCGATTATTCCTAAGAAATTAGCTACAGAACTAGGCATTGACCTTATCATGTGTGGTACTTCAGGTCTTAACGCTGTCGAACGCTTTATCGTCGGCTCAGTTTCTGAATCTATCGTACGCCACTCTCCATGTGACGTGCTCGTAGTTCGTACTGAAGAAATGCCTGAGGACTTCCAACCTCAAGTTGCTACAGACGAATTCAGAGCGAAATATCAATCTCACTAAGTTTGAACGTCATCATCTGTTATTTAGGCCAGCTCTTTATTTTAAAGAGTTGGTCTTTTTTTAGGTTAAAATGCTGGTGACAGTCGCGAGTCCCCTTTCTTTATACACGCTTACCTCGATTATCTTTTTATTAGTGAAAACGCTTTTTCAAGACATTAATTGTAAAATTTCCATTATCTTCTATCATATTGTAAAAAATCATTTTTATTTTAATGGAGTATGGGTATAATAGATAAGAATACAACATCGAAGGGAATTTAATAATAAATATGAAACACACTTATAAATTTGCATTAAGCTTAACTGTAGTCGGAGGCTTGACATTTGTCGCTTCTGAACATATTCACGATGCTTATGCAGCAGAAATACAATCCAATCAAACACAGACATTCGATAATAATAATGTAGATGGTTCGAATACTGAAACGAAACCATCAATAGCGGAAAATACTAATCATCTAACAGATTCAACGTCATCTCACCATTTTACTAACGCTAACTCAAACGCTGAAATAACTCCAGCCGAAGAAAGTTCAAATCAAACATCAGCGTCTACTCAAACAACACAATCAATAGCAAAAACGCAACAGAGAGCACAAGTTTCTGATGCTGAACAGCAGACATCAACTCAATCTCAAGAGGATAAAACAGAATCAACGCAATCGTCGCAAGGAGAAACATCTGAAGATCCTACTGCTTCGAAAACCCAATACGATGATGTGTCAGAAGCAGATCAATCAGCGCAATCACATCAAGACAACTCATCGAACCAAGTTCACTCATCAGATGTGCAACAAGATCGTCCTACTTCATCACAAACGATCTTTAGATCAACTTCGAATGCTGAAACACCAGAAACAACTTCAGCACCTATGGAAAATACGAAGACGATGACTATTAAAAATGTTGTCAGAGGCAGTAATACGACACAAGCAGGAACGCTTCGTGGACAAAACCACATGCGTCAAAGTTTGGACATCGTTGTACCTGCTAACACGAAAGCGTATATCCGTTCAAAAGATGTAGTGAATAAAAAACAATTAACAGCGGAATTAATTACAGATTCCTCTAAAAGTGATGCACGTACCAATTTCGCACTAGATAATCAATGGCACGAAATTCAAGCTTCTAAAGATGGTGCGCTCTTCATCAAGACACCTTCTAATCTCGATGGCCCAGTAGATGTAGAATATTATGTTGAAGGTAACAAAGGTGTCGACATGCCTCATTATAAATTAAACGGAGACATTGAGAAGTTTAAGCGTGATTGGCAAGAATCAGATGCAGCGTTTGCTGTAGCAGAATCTGAGCATTCTCAAATCTTGATTCCTCATGTCGATAAAGATTACGTGCTCGATATGGAGAACACGACGAATCCTATTGGTTTCAAATCTCTCGATGAAACACTCAATTATCATGAGGATATGTTAAAGCACTATGACCACTGGCTCGGACTTGACGACAGTAGCGATATAGATGCTAACTCTCCACAGCAATACTTTATTCGTGCGGATAAGACAGGTGCTGGCGCAGCTTATTATAACCCAGATCACACAGCCACAAATGGTGACTCAGTCGTGCCGTTTCTATCTCGAAGTTGGTTACTACTACACGAAGTAGGACATGGTTACGATGGATATGTCGTGCATCCAAACACAGCAACAGATATCGTCTTACTTGAAACTTGGAATAATATTTACGGTAACTTGATGGTTTCTACGGTAGATCCTAAACAAGGTGACTGGCTTTATGGCGGCAAGCAAGAAGCCTATCAGAAGCAAGAGTTAGATAAAATGACACAACAAGGAGACGAGTATCAATTCATTCGTCAATCATTTAAATCACGACTCAACATTATGGCAACACTAGTACGTGGTACAGGTGAAGAAAGCTTTATCAAATTTAATAAATACATGCGTCAAATGGGCAACAAAGTTAAAGAACGCTCAATTAACGATCAACTTGCAGAAGAATGGGGTAACTTAAGTGATGTCAATCTCATCCCCTACTTCGATTTAGCCGGTATACCAGTTAACGAGAGTGTCAAAGAACGCATTTACGAACAAGGCAATACGATTCTTTATCCATTATCACTGCTTACATCTGACGAATCTGAACAAGACCGTATTAAAGAAAGTGAACACATGGTATCTCGTCATGATTTAGTTTCAACAGATGCCTTGAAAGACGCAGGTGTAACAACGTCTTCTACAATTGATTTGAAATTAAATGGTAATCAGCTCCGAGATAACGCAGAAGTTAGATTATTAGATGGCAAACGTGTAGTTGCTACGGCTCAAGTCAAAGACAATCAAGTGCACTTTGAAGATGTACCTATGGGTGTTTACAAAGTAGAAGCGCCTTTTACTACAGATGGTAAATTACCTAAGACAGAATATATCGTTATGAAAGCTCATGAAGATAATCAGCTAGAACTCAACTACCCTGCTGACGCGAAATCCAACTACACAGAGGTTGCGAACTTCTTAGGCTTAAGCAATGACAATGTAGCGAGTCTGACTTATAACCCGACGACAAATAAAGTGAAGGTTACGGATTCACTTAAAGCACCTCACGTGTATTTTAAAACGAACTACATCACGATGACGATTAAAGATAAAAATGGTGAAGTGAAATATCAGAAAGAGATGGTTGGTAATCAAGCGCGTACAGGCGATAACATTGAAGATGTTGATGTTCAACCAGGTGACACGCTTGAAATTTACCATGCTGAACCAGGACGTTTAAAATTTAGCAATAACAACACTAACCAACCTATTTCTGAGCTTGAAACGAAAAATCAGACGACAACGTATCACTTCACACCGTATGGTTTAACTAAAACGGATGAAGATGAAGCCTACCAACGCTATATCGATAACTTAAAAGCCGAACTTGATAATAAACAAGCTGATTTAGAGGCACATCCGGATCTCGATAGTCGTAAAATAGTGAGTGGTTTGTATGCTGAGATTAATAATTTAAAAGATCAGGATAAACAACAATTTATTGATGACTATCGTGAACTTCTTGAAAAAACGGGAGTTATTGAATCAGAAGATGCTAATGATGATAATCACGAGGAAGAACCAACTGAACCTGGCAATGATGATAACAATAATGGCGATGATGAAGATACAGGCAATAGTGAAGACCCTACTGAGCCAGGTGATGACGAGGAACAACCTGGCGATAATGATGATAATCCAGGTGATTCTGAACAGCCTTCTGAACCAGGCGACGATGATGACAATGCTGAAAATCCTATAAATCCTGGTGATGACGAGCAGCCTACTCAACCTGGTGATGGCGAGGAACAACCTGGCAATAATGACAATAATTCTGGCGATTCTGATGAACCAACTGATCCAGGGGATAATGTAGAACAGCCTGGAGACAATGATGGTGAGCCTGGCAATGAGGAACTACCTTCTGAACCAGGTAATGATCATCAACCTGAAGACACAGAACAGCCAGGAGATAACGACAATGAACCGGGTGATGACGAACACACAGGAAATGATGATAATCATCCAGGCGAAGGCGAACACGAAGAGCCTAGTGAACCGGGTGACAATGAGCAACCAAGCAATCCAGGAAATGAGGCACCTACTGAGCCTGGTGAAAATGAAACTGATTCTGGTTCTTCGGAGGAGCCAAGTGCGCCAGGTGATGAGACTGACCCTACCGTACCTGGCGATGAAGATAACAACCATAGCAATGATGAAGACACAGGCAGTAGCGAAGAACCTACTGAACCTGGTGATAGCGAGGAACAACCGGGAGATTCTGAACAACCAACTGAACCGAGCAACGAAGATGATAACTCTGAAAACCCTGTAAATCCCGGTGACGATGATCAGCCTACTCAACCAAGTGATAGCGAGGAACAACCATCAGAACCAGGCAATGACCAAACCCAACCTGGAGACACAACGCAGCCTAGTGAGAACGATAATAATCCTAGTGATTCTGATGAACCTAATCAGCCTGGTAACGAAGGACAACCAGTGGACAATAGCAGCGAGCCTAGCGACAATGAGCAACCTACTCAACCAGGAGATAACGACAACAATACAAGCGATTCTGAACAACCAGACGAGCCTGGCAAGGATAGCAAAGATGATTCGCATGGAGACAACAATACAACTCAGCCATCAGAACCAACATCACCTCAACCAGGTAGTGTAACGATTACTCAGCCATCTGATGATGCGTCACAAGATGAATCCAAACCAGGGAAAGTAACAATTCAAGAACCACAACCAGAACAACAGCAAGATGGTGAAGCGTCTATTACAATCGTAACGCCGAGTGAACAAGAACAAACATCATCAGTGGAACAATCATCTACGACACATACCGAAGTTGAAACGCAAACAACTCAAGATAAAGATCAACTCAATGCAGGAACATGTGGAACTGCCCTTGTTGATCAAAATACAGTATTACAGGATGGATTAACATCTTCATCACTTCATCAACCTGACGTCGTTCAGTTAGCACAAGCGTCGCAATCTGTTAAAACAGATATAAACAGTACGCTTATGTCAGATCATCATCTGAAATCTAATTCAGAATTAATTCAACATCCTGAATACAAAGCAATTCAACCTATTGCAGCGCCAACTATTCAGAACACTGAACATAGCAAAGATAGTTCAGCGCCTCAAACTCAGTTACCTGATACAGGAAGTGCATCTCATAATGGTTCATTATGGGGAACTATAGCATTAATCGCTGGAATCTTTACTTTACGTTGGAGAAAACGTAAATCAACGGAGCAAGAATAAGTTCAAACGAAACTTCAATTACTTATATATTAGCTACTCAATAACACAACACATCCCTTAGATCTTCTTACATGAAGACTTAAGGGATGTTTTTAATTTACTAAGAATTATGTATAAATCTTTTTCGAAATCATTTTTTAAAATAAACCTATGTCTTTATTGTTTAAATCAAGCTACCATTTTCAAACATTTTATCCCCCCTCCCACACTAAAAAAGCTTGAGATAAGTCACTTTCAACTTACCTCAAGCTAAATCATTCAATATAACAGAATGCTAGTCACATAAATACAGTTTGTAAATTAAACTTCACCGTATTTCACTACGTCTCTAGCAATCATCACTTCTTCGTTCGTTGGAATTACCAAGACTTTCACAGGTGAATCATCTGTACTAATGAGACCTTCACCATCTGTCATTGCTTGGTTCTTCTCTTTATCTAACTTCACACCCATAAATTCGAGACCTTGAAGTACACGTTCACGCGTTTCTGGAGAATGTTCACCTACACCAGCTGTCATAATAATCACATCAGCACCTTGCATATGTGCCGCATACGCACCAATGTAGCCGTGAATATGACGAGCATAAACTTGTAAACCAAGTTCACAACGCTCACAACCATTTTTGGCATCCATTTCAATATCTCGAACGTCACTAAATTTACCAGTCAAACCGAGTAAACCTGATTCTTTGTTTAGAGTATAACGAACTTCTGCTGCTGTCTTACCTGTCTTTTCCATAATAAATGGTACAAGCGCTGGGTCAATATTACCAGAGCGTGTGCCCATCGTTAAGCCTGCAAGTGGCGTGAATCCCATTGATGTATCAACAGATTCACCATTAACGACTGCAGCTACGGAAGCACCGTTACCGATATGACATGAAACGATCTTTAAGTCTTCGATAGGTTTATCGAGTAGTTTCGCAGCTCGGCGACTCACATATTTATGACTTGTACCATGGAAACCATATTTACGAATACGATAATCTGTATAGTACTCATAAGGTAAACTGTACATGTATGCTGCTTGAGACATAGACTGATGGAATGATGTATCGAATACAGCTACATGTGGGACCTCAGGCAAGAGTTTACGGAAAGCGCGAATACCCATTAAGTTTGCTGGGTTATGTAGTGGCGCTAAATCACTAAGTCTTTCGATTTCACGTTCAACCTCATCTGTGATGTAAGCTGATTTAGGGAAAGACTCTCCGCCGTGAACAACGCGATGTCCTGTACCATCAATATCGTTAACATCTTTGATTAAATCATGTTCTTTCAAACTATCTAACATAATGTGTACTGCTTTGTCGTGGTCAGGAATATCTTTCGTTTCCTTAATCTTCTCACCGTTCAATTCAATCTTGAAGATAGAATTGTCTAATCCAATACGTTCGATTAGACCTTTGGTGATTAACTTCTCCTCTGGCATTTCAATAAGTTGAAACTTCAATGATGAACTACCAGCATTGATTGCTAAAATTAATTTTGACATACCCGCTGCCTCCAATTTACAGATGTTTGATTCAATTTCTATTTAACCACTAATACAGTTTTTTATCAAGAGTAATACAGTTTATTTCTCAGAATGATTTTCCCCCATCCAATCATTGAGCTCTTGAATGAATCCTTGAAACTGTTGTGGGTTTTTGAAGTCTGGAATGTTAGCTAGCAATACCTCTACAGGTCTAGTAACATTAGCTTCTTTTTTCTGCAGAATTAACAGAGATTTACGTGCTTTTTCATTCTTGAATAAAGTGCTAGGTAAATGTAGGAAAGCCTGCATTTCTGCTTCTGTTGCAATATAACTTTGCAACTGTTTCACATGATCGCCTTCGAATATCTGGCTTGGAACGACGAGAAATGCGTATCCTGAAGGTTTCAGTGTTTGAATTGATTGTTCAATCAATAAATAATGTGAGTAGCTATGACCTTCATCAAAGCCAAGTTTCATTTCATGACTTCGTTCATCTAAAGGATAGTAGCCAATCGGCAAGTCACTAACTACTACATCTGCTTCTTCAAATGGAAGTGGCATAATCGCATCTTGTGGGTACACATCGAATGGAATTTCTAAGAAGTTCGCTAAGTGCACGCTCACACGAGAGAGAGTAGGATCCACTTCAACCAAATGATGCATGAGTGTAGTATTCTTTAACACTTCGTGAACTGTCGCGCTCAAGTGACCCGCACCACTCGCTAAATCTACGACATGCATTTCTTCATAATCAGACATAAATTTATCTACTAAGAAACCTAGGATTAAACCGATTGAATCAGGTGTAATTTGATGATTTGCTTGAACATCTTCTTCTTGCAATAAGCTTAAGTAAGCGAATTGAAATGCTTTACGACGATCTTGTAATGTCGCTTGTTCTAACAGATCACGTTGATTCGTATACACCTGTTCCATCACAAGACCTAAGTTCTCAAGTAAACTTTGGCCATTCTCCTTGTGTAAAGCTTTAGCCTGTTCATCTAGCGTTGTGAAGAGTTTCTCCATTACCGTTTGTTCTTCAGTCATGACATTAATCCTTTCTCTATAAAGTCCTGGTTAAATATTATTGAATACATCTGTAAGTTAGGCAGACGTCTACTTCATTTTAACAATCTGCTACAATTTAGCGTATTCAATAATTATGGACAGAATAGTAACTGTTGTCAATGTCAGTGAACCGCTTCCCCTTCAGATACGTGTTGCTATTTATTCGTATTCCATTTTTAAAATGCAAATTCAAACATACCTTCTATGACCTAATAACGCACAATTGAATGTGTAAGTCAATCTAAATTAACAATTAATTTGTATAATTCAGACAACTAACTGTGCACTTGTAACATATTTCTCTATACAATCTCTGCTAATTGTTCACGCTTAACGTATTACAAAGTACATCGTCTTAGTAACAATTCATTTCGCGATGCTAATTTTCTCAAAAATATAAATAAAGACACATTGTTCGCGTTAAGACTTGTGAACTTTAGAAGTAACCGTAGCATTTAATAGGATGAATAGACTTCCTCGACGCGCTTACTTTCTGCCCTTTAGAGGCTCAGTCGAGAAAGTACTTGTTCTAAACGTATGATCTTTTCACACGCTCATCCTATCTCCACGAATTACTTCCTTACAAGCTATTATAACGCTTACAATATGTCTCTAACAACGTTTAATATCCATTTGAGGTCATTTTTTTAAAAAGAAGAGCTTGGCGTATTTATTTTTAATCACTACAGTATCGCCGAAGTAGTCATGAAGCCCTCGATGTTGTGGTGTAAATAATACTACAATATAAGGCAAGCACAACAACACGCCGTTTACAATTCGGCCTATCCACTCTCTAAATAACACATCTGACCAACGCAGAGCTTCACGATCCACCCGTTCGACTCTAATATTACAAATCATCTTTCCTAAAGTCTGCTTAAAGTATTTCGTGAGCAATACGAAGTAAAGGTAGAAGATCAGAGCTTTGATGAGATGATCGACGCTGAAATAATTAATCCATAACTTCCAGTCTGGAATATGTGTAAAATGATTTAAAGGTGCAAGAATCAATCTTTGAAGCCCATGAATGATTAACAAATCGATGAGAAAACTTACGAGACGTATACCAAAGCCAGCATAGATTTGTTCACGAACACCTTCATAATATAAGTTGGATAACTCATCCGCGTTCGCTCGCTCCTCCATAGGTGACTCTGTATTATGAGATATGTCCCCTGAATATACATTCGTCATCTTCTTCACCTACCCTTCATAAAGATATTCCGGTTTCGCTTTAGAGTCATTATGAATGGCTGATTTCAACTGTTTCACATCATTCTTGATACCATCAATTGATGTCTTAACAGAGAAGATAGATGAGAAGAAACCATCATCCATAGAGTACTCAAAGACTTCAGGGTTATCTTTGCCGATGTCTTTACTTAAGGCTTTCAGTGCGGTTTGCTTATAGCCAATCTCATCGATCAAGCCATTGTCTTTCGCTTGTTGTGCACTGTATACTCTACCGTCTGCAAGATGACGTACTTTCGATTCGCTCATATGACGACCATCTTTCACGACATCGACGAAACGATCAAAGCTGTCATCGATTACAGATTGCATAATTTGTTTCTCTTCTTTCGTCATATGACGTGAGCTACTTAAGATATCTTTGTGATCACCTGATTTAATCACGTTCTCTTTAATACCGAGTTTCTTCTGTAAATCTGAATAGTCAATATTAGACATGATAACACCAATCGAGCCCGTCATACTTTGTGGACCCGCATAGATCTTATCTGCAGGTGCCGATATGTAGTAACCGCCTGATGCTGCCATATCTTCCATTTGAACGTAGACTTTTTTATCTGCTTTCTTGATCTGTTTAATCTTTTGATAGATCTCGTCACTAGGATAAGTACCGCCACCAGGTGAATTTACTGTGAGCAACATGCCATCAACTGTGTCGTCGTCTTTCACTTTATCGAGCTGCTTTAGAAAGGCTTCGTGATTATACTCGCCACCACCGAAGAGGCCACCACTTTCGCCACCGCTCATAATCTCGCCATTTAACGTAAGATGCGCGATTCGATGATTACTATTTCCATCTTTTTCCACTTGTTCAGTAAAAGGATCGATGTCACCGATGCCTTGATTATTAAACATAGCAGAAACCAGTGCTGATATTGAACTTACCGTAATGCCCCCAATAATAATGACTACGGCTAAGATAATTGCGATGATTCGCTTTTTCGACATATTTCAACCTCCATGTATAGTATTACTGTTTTATTTAAACACATCTCATAAGCAACTGTATAGTTCCTGTTGTAGGCAATTAATAGCCACAATTAATAAAGGGCCTAAGTACATCACTCACTGATGAACCTAGACCCTTTATAACAAATATTATCCTAATGCAATAACTGCATGACATAATCATATGCGTTTTTCAAAATCAATAAAGCTGTAACCACGATAAAGAGCACTTTAACGTAGCCGACACCTTGCTTGATTGCAAACATCGCGCCTACGTATGAGCCTGCAATCATACTTGCAGCCATAATCAAGCCATAAAGATAATTGACTTCCCCTAAGATTATAAATAGTATGAGTGCTCCGAGATTAGAAGCAAAGTTCAACACTTTAGCATTACCTGCAGCCCCTAGAAAATCAAAGCCAAATATCAAGAGAATAAACATCATAAATGATCCTGTTCCTCCACCAAGGAATCCATCATAGAACCCTATTAGCGACAATAGGACAGTAATCAGTAACGCTTTCTTCACTGTGAAACTCTGAAATCTGCGTACGTCGCCCCAATCTTTTTTGAAAATCGTATAAAATAACACGAGCGTTAAAATGACAATGACAATAGGCTTTAAAAGTTGTGCTGGCAAGAACGTCGCTAAACTCGCCCCAAGCATTGCTAGTATGAATACGGGTACAAACAAGCGTCCAACAAGTTTCAAGTCAACTTTACCTGAACGAATGAAACGAATGGCGCTCGTCATCGATCCGAAGACACTTGCAAGCTTGTTGGTACCTAGGGCAATTGAAGGTGGTAATCCTACCGCTAGTAATGTCGGTATCGATATCAAACCGCCTCCACCCACAACGGCGTCAATAAAGGCAGCTAGAAAACCTAGAGCCATAATAATTAATAGAATTGAGATACTCCAATCCATAAATATCCATCCCCTCCTTGTTGTCTTATCTTAGAAGTCTACGATTAGAATAAATCATTTGCTAAATCTTCTGTATCAAGCTCTTTCTCACTTTGATAATCTTCAGTAATCGTTAATGTTTCAATGCCATCTGTAGCACGTTGAACCATCTCTGAGAAGTCATAAACGCTTTCGTATTCTTCTACTTTTTCAAAGTTCGGTTCAGTGACAGGATTCTTCGGCGTAAAGATGGTACAGCAATCCTCATAAGGCTGGATAGATACCTCATACGTACCAATTGCTCTCGCCTTTTTAACAATTTCCTCTTTGTCTAAAGTAAGCAACGGTCTTAGCACAGGCGTAGACGTCACATGGTTGATCGCATACATACTCTTGAGCGTCTGACTCGCCACTTGTCCGAGATTCTCACCATTCACGATGGCGTCTGCACCAACACGATGCACAAGTTTATCCGCCACACGCATCATCATACGACGCGTAGAAGTCATCGTATAGCGTGGATGGACAACTTTGTTAATCTGTTTCTGAATTTCTGTAAAAGGCACAATGTGTAACTTAATCGGCCCGACCTTCTTAGCAAGCAAACGTGTGAGTTCAATCACTTTCTCTTTCGCCTTTTCACTTGTAAAAGGTGGACTGTGGAAATGCATCGCTTCAATTGTCACACCGCGACGCATCACTTCCATGCCAGCAACAGGTGAATCAATACCGCCTGATAACATGAGTACCGTCTTACCACCTGTACCTACAGGTAACCCACCTGGTCCGGGGATGATCGCATCATAAATGTAGATCGCATCACGACGTACTTCAACTTGGATCGTATGATCAGGATGATGAACATCCACAGTAAGTTCATCTGTATGCTTGAGTACTGCAGCACCAATCGTACGTTGTAACTCAAATGTTTCCATCGGGAAAGATTTATCTGAACGTTTGACATTAATCTTGAAAGTGTCGCCATCTTCGTAGCTCTTAGCGAAAGCAACTGCCTGTTCATTCGCTGCTTCTAACGTCTTGTCTATCTTTAATACAGGACTAACTGATTTCACCCCGATGATTTCTTTCAAGCGTCCAATTACGCTTTCAACATCGGTCTCTTCAGTAATTTCAATATACATACGATCGCGATTCGCTTTGATCTTCAATTCTTCAAATGAAGACAACGCACTTTGCGTATTCGCGCGTAGTTGATTCACGAATTTCTTTCTGTTTGCTCCTTTGAGCGTGAGTTCACCATATCTCACTAAGATATGATCATAAATCATCTTAACAGCTCCTTAACTTCTTGATATACAGCCTCAAATGCCTGTTTAAACTGCTCAATATCAGCTTCAGTCGTCTTATTTCCTAATGACACACGAATACTTCCTTCAATTCGTGTCTCATCTATATGCATGGCAAGCAACACTTCATTTAACTTCGATTGTTTAGACGAGCACGCACTCGTAGTAGAAATCATCACATTATGTTGTGAGAAAGCATTGACGAGTACCTCTCCTTTTACCCCAGGGAAGCCAATGTTGAGTATGTGAGGAATTGCACCTTCTGGCGTATTCAAATGCACTCCTGGATATTGTGCGATAAATCGACGTAGGTCCTCACTCAAACCTTGTATGCGCGTATAATTCGCAGCCATATTCTGAACGTTGGCTTTCAATGCTTTTACAATCGCTATATCCATCGGTAAATTCACTGTCCCACTACGTAAGCCATATTCTTGGCCGCCACCTTGAATAATCGGTTCTAGGTGATGCTTATTACGGATGAGCAACAAGCCTTGCCCTTTTAATCCGTTGAATTTGTGGCCACTCACACTAATGCTTTCAACACCTTCTGTCTTTAATGGTACCTTACCTACCGCTTGTACTGCATCTACATGTAAAAATGCTTTAGGATAATCCGCGACAATTTGTGCTACTTCACGCACAGGCTGACGTTGTCCCATAATATTATTGACCTGCATGCACGTTACGAGACCCACTTCGCTCGACATTAATGATTTCAAATGCTCAGTATCGAGTCGGCCTTCTCTTGTGACATTGCAGTATTTAACTGTAAAACCTTCTTCTCCTAAAGCACGAACGACTTCAAGTACAGATGGATGTTCGAGTAAGGAGGTAATAATCACTGGAGCAGAATCTTTCTTACGATATGCCAAACCTTTGAGAGCCATATTATTCGATTCTGTCGCTCCACTGGTAAAAATAATATCGAATTCATCATTTAAATTTAAGATTTGATTAATTTGTGATTTGCTCTGTTCTAATAATTGCGCTGCTTGTAAACCTGCTCTATGAGGACTATTTGGATTGTAATAAATAGATTGATTCGCTTGTAAATAAGCTTGCAAGACGTCCTCATTCGGCGCTGTAGTTGCAGCATTATCAAGATAAATCACGGCTCTCACTCCTTTTAACGCTCTTTATCTTATCATATTCTAATTTCTTGTGACTATAGGATGATTGTTTTTTATAAATTGAAAGGCAAAATGTCACATAACACTATAAAATTATACGCATTTCAACCGAAATTTAAAGTGACGTGTTTACCTCAGCCATTTAAAACATTTTACTACCAATGAGAAATTTTATTTTCAAAATAGAAAATGATGCGTTGTCTATGGTTCAACACAAAAACACCCCTCAAAAAGTACTCATTCATACTTTCGAGAGGTGCATTGCAAATCAAATTAAAGATCTTGTTCTTCAGTGACTTGCGTCTCAATCTTCTTCGTAATACCAGGTTCAATTGATTCTAAAGATTGTTCAGCAATTTCGATGGCGCGTTTATAGCGGTTGTTCTTGAATAAACGCTCAGCTTCGTTAAGACTTTTATCAATACTAGAGTCATCTTTACGATAACGGTTACCGTATTGAATCAATCGTTCCGCGTACACTGCGTTGACGAGCACGTCGTTGGCTTCGTCTTCAAATTTATTCATTTGAAGTACGACTTTTGCTACTTTATCTTTCAGCTGCTTCACGTGAATTGGACGTACGCTAAATTTCTTATTCACTTCGCGTACTTCATAGTCGATTTCATTTTTCATAATGATGAAACGTTCAGGCACGCTAGTTAAGTTTGAAGCAAGTAAGCGACGGTAAACTTCTTCTTTCTTACCTTGAACGCGTAAAATGTTCTCTTCAGCTTCTGCTTCATCTTCACGAAGTTGAATTAAGTGATTCTGTAGTTTCTCTTGCTTGTCATTGATAATAGCTACGTGTTCTTCAATGTATTTCAAGTTATCTTCTACTTCGCTATAACGTACTGCTGATTTAGACATTTCTCTTAAGATTTCATCATAAACTGTAATCAAGTTTTGAATTTCGTTTTCAAACTGACGCACGTTTTGAACATCACTTTCATTAATGTAGTAATTCTCACGTACATATTCAATTTCAGTTTGAAGTGTGTAGTTCATGTCTTTCGCTCTGAACAAGTTATCAGTAATAACTTCTTTAGATTCCTCTACTTCGTTCTTCGCTTTCACTTCATGTTCAATCAAGTCGTACATTTCATCCAACTTGTCATTAATCGCGTTGAGTTTATTATTGGCTTCATCTAATTCAAGACGACTAATCATCGGTTCAACGAAGCTTAACTCCGTCTTCAATGTTTGAAGATTACTATCTACTTTCACGTGATCTAAATCATAACCTTCTACTTTCAAGTCACGACAACCATATTTCAAGTCTTGGAATTGACCTGGAAGTTCTTTCTGCGCTTCACGGATAAGGTCAGGAATCTCTTCCATATCCGCTTTCAAGTATTCCATATCACCGTGAAGTGTTTGGATGTGTTGATGCGCTTGATTGTAATTCCCTTCTTCTTGAAGTGTGACATAATTATCAAGTTCAGGCGCAAATGATTCAATTTCTTGTTCAAGCGGTGCTGCTGCTTCTCCAAATTGATGGCGGTTCGCAAGTACATCGCGTTTCATTTCACGATAATCTGTCTGACAAGCTTCGTACAGTTTATCGCTTTCTTTATGTACGGAAAAGACTTCTTCAACTTCAGTGGTTAAAGAGTTATAATTTTCCTCGTATTTATCCATCAACTCATGCGCTTCGTCGATTTCAGTTTGTGCTTGTGCAAAGCGGAACTTGTCTAAATGCGTTTCAGCTTCTTGAATCTTGTCTTCAACTGGCACCAAATATTGATTCTTACTTTCAGAAGCGTTGTGTTGTAACAATCTATAACGCTCTTTCGTTTCTCCAGTCATTTCAAGCTTAGATAGTTGATTCAAGCTATCCTCATACGGAAGCTGTTCAATCTTCTCTTTACGTTCCTCAGCTTGTTCAATTATTCGTGTTTTTTGCGAGCGCATGTAAAATAAGACGCCAACAGCAATAACGATTAAGATCAGTATTGCTAATACAATATACAAGATTACCATAAGTCTTCTCCTCCTATTTAATCATTTTTAATTATAACGTAAGTCGGCTGTCTATTTAAATAGAAAATAGATGTTTATGTCAGATTATTTTCAAAAAATTTGTTAACCCCTTTCAGTTCTTCATTTGGGATTTTTGAAACATTTTTTACACATCGCTACTCAACCTTTTAAAAAGGTTAAAGTTTAACTTCAACAAGTAGAGGTTAAAATAATTGTTTCAACTATATATAGTTATTATACTAAACAGAAAAAGGAATCGAGGTAAAGTTATGACCCAATATTCAACTACAAATTATCGTGCACTTCATCAACAACTCAAAGGATTGCTTGATGGAGAACATGATTTAATCGCTATTTTAAGTAATGCCTCCGCTTTAATCAACGACCATCTCGATAATGTGAACTGGGTAGGTTTCTACCTCGTTAAGAATGAAGAACTGCTGCTTGGACCATTTCAAGGTCATCCCGCTTGTGTCCATATTCCTATCGGCAAAGGGGTGTGTGGTACCGCAGTATCCGAAGGCGCAGTACAACGCGTGGATGATGTTAACGCCTTCCCTGGACATATCGCGTGTGATCCAAATAGCCAATCAGAAATCGTGGTTCCTATACGACGTGGGGGCTCTATTATCGGTGTACTAGATATTGATGCACCTGTTACGCATCGATTCACTGAAATGGATGCGCAAGGTCTCAAAGACGTCGTGACGATTATTGAAGATCATTTAGCGTAAAATAGGTGTTAGCTATTGACACCCTGCCGGATAATGTTACAATTAAGTTTGTGTGAATTAACGAAAATAGCAGTTGTATATTAAATCGCTCTATGTTGTTCCCGACGCGGACGTGCCGTGTAACCGGAGCTATGAGGCGAGGACACATAAAACAACATATCGATTTAAGCATACAACACTCTTTTTTGTTATTCATAACAACAAAAAAGAAAAAGGAGGAGTCTTATAATGGCTCGATTCAGAGGTTCAAGCTGGAAGAAATCTCGTCGCTTAGGAATTTCTTTAAGCGGTACAGGTAAAGAATTAGAAAAGCGTCCATACGCTCCAGGACAACATGGTCCTAACCAACGTAAGAAAATGTCAGAGTACGGTTTACAATTACGTGAGAAACAAAAATTACGTTACTTATACGGCATGACAGAAAGACAATTCCGTAACACATTCGAACTTGCTGGTAAGCAACACGGTGTACACGGTGAAAACTTCATGCAATTACTCGCTGCTCGCTTAGACGCAGTTGTATATTCATTAGGTTTAGCACGTACGCGTCGTCAAGCACGTCAATTAGTAAGTCATGGTCACATTGAAGTAGATGGTGGTCGCGTAAACATCCCATCTTACACTTTAAAACCAGGACAAGAAATTTCAGTACGTGAAAAATCTCAAAAATTAGACGTAATCAACGAATCAGTTGAAATCAATAACTTCGTACCTGAGTACTTAGAATTTGATTCTGATAACCTCACTGGTAAATTTGTACGTATTCCTGAGCGTAGTGAATTACCAGCTGAAATTAATGAACAACTTATCGTTGAGTACTACTCAAGATAATAACTTTTTCTATCTATTTAGACCCGAGCGAAACAAGGTGTTCGCTCGGGTCTTTACTTGTTTATATTTAATTCTTCAACGACTGTCTCTCACTTCGCCCCTGCCCTACTCTCACTTAAACGTTCCATAAGCTGGCACATGAGTTGCGGCCGATCAGTTATTAAACCATCCACACCTTTATGATACAGACGATACCCTTGCAAAAGACCATTCACTGTATAGGGCATCACTTTTGCGTGATGTCGATGTATTTCTTTGACCAAACGGCGCGTGACATTTTTAAAATGTGGATTAATGTAGTCACAGATTTGAGTATACGTCTGTAAATGCGGCCAGCGTTTCCAAACATGTTTGCGTTTTAATAATAGGCCTAATGTAAGTGTATCATCTAACTGATGTAACTGCTTTAAACTCTTGAAATCGAACGACTGTATAATCAACTGCGAATAAGGAAATTGCAGATCACAAATTTCTGTGATTAATTGCCGCTCAATTCCTGGATATTTATGCGGTAACTTTAATTCTACTAATAGCTGACGTGAGGTATTTCGCATATACGCTAAGATTTCTTTAAAGGTCATGATACGCTGATTGGAATGATGTCTACCTCTCCAAATACCGAAATCATACTGCTTCAACTCTGCTAACGTATAGTCACGTACGTACCCTACTCGGTTACATGTCCGATTCAATTTCTCATCATGTATGACGACTAACTGGTTATCACGTGTCATATGTAAATCAATTTCGATCATAGGTGCTGCAGTTTCAAGTGCTGCGGCCATACTGACCAAGGTGTTCTCAGGAAACCTATAGGAATCGCCGCGATGTGCAACGATGGTTATCGGTTGATTAATTATCATGAGTCTTCACTCTTTCATTTACACTATTAATCATCTAAACTTAATTTAACACATTACATGAGGAGGTCAACGCACATGAAAGCACATGATTTCAAGGTACAAACGTCTTGGCAAGATGGTCGTGACACAGTTGGTAAGGTTCAAGGCGATGTCCTTCACGAATCCATTTCTATTCCGGCTGGTCTTGGTGGACAAGGCGTGGGCACTAACCCTGACGAAATGCTCGTCTCAGCTGCATCCTCTTGTTATATTATTTCACTTGCTGCCGTGCTAGAGCGCGCACATTATGAAGATGTAGAGATAGCTCAAACTTCTATTGGTACTGCTGTGTTAGACCAAGGTAAGTTTAAAATGAAATCCATCACCCATTATCCAACCATTACCATACATGAAGATGACGCTACTCGTCTCAATCGCCAACTATCAAAACTACTCAAACTCGCAGATCAGAACTGCATGATTTCAAATTCTGTACGAGGCAACGTAGAGATTGATATTGAACCTACCATTCGATACTTGAACGACTAACAAGCTCATTGTCGTACTTTCATTACTGACTTGAATTTGCTTAGCTGTAACACAATCTCAAATTCAAGTCTTTATTATGAAGCGCATCTCAAAAATAAGTATATCCAATCGATATGAAGGTATCGCATTTAGAAAGAACTTAATAGTTGATAAAGATATTAACCCATGCTTATCGCAGTAGCTATCTGTACTTGAGATAGCTGACGCTTTCTCAAGTACTAGTCAATCTAGCGGGGGCAAGACTACAAAATTATTCGTATTTCTGTCTTGCTTCCACTTACAATAAAATATTTCTTATCTGCAACACATCGTCTACGATATAGTCTGCGCCATAATCTTCTAATTCTGCTTTCGCGTCTTTACCTTTTAACCCTGTCAGTGGACCGATAAATGTTGCTCCAAGCTTCTTCGCACAAAGTAAATCAGCTAACGAATCACCAACGATATACACCTCTTCGTCCTCGAGTCGTTGTGCTTGATCCTGTGCATACTGACTATATTTAGACACGTCATTCCCAAAGTAAGCAGCTAAATATGTAAATGGATTAGGCTTAGCGAGTGGCCGTTGCTCAGGTAATATTTGTTCCGCTTTCAAGACATCAGACGCTGTCACGATGTGCTGTTTATCGAAATAGTCACTTAAACCGAGACTTTGGAAAGGCACTTCAGTTTCTGTGCGTGGTCGTCCTGTAGCTAGAGCAAGTTGATAGCCTGCATCTACCAAATCTTGTAGTAATATTTGAATATCTTTAACAGGTGCGAGCACAACTTCGTGATAAATATAACCTTCTTTAAATGTTGATTTAGCAGATTTCCCTTCTACTTCTTCAAATAATTGATGTCCTAAATACCATTCTTGATAGACCTCTTGAGCAAGTTGCCAATATGAGCTACTCATTTCAAACATATCTACTTTACCTGTATACAACGCCGCTTGAGCATGTGCTTGTAAAGCTTCAAAGATCTCATTCTTTCCATGTTTCACTTGTTTTAAAAATTTCATGGGACTTTCGAAATTTAAAGCGACTTCATTAACATGCTGACCTAAAAATTGTAATGCTTCTGCGGAAATTGTTTCCGATTCAAGAAAGGCTTGTAACGTTCTTGGATCAATAGACTTACAAATCTCAATTGTATGTAACGCCAGCACGATAAACAACATGTCCCAATTCGAATTGAGCCCCATTGATTTTAACTGTTGTAGAATCTCATCTTGGTAAAAGACGAGTTCACGTATTTCTTTAATATCTTCTTCAGTAAGTTGACTGAAGTCGATTGAAGGATGTAGACCGATGTATTCTGAACTCATCAGAATTTCATAAACTGTGAGTGCAGCGACATCGAAACAACGGTCTTCGCTCAAGAAGACGCCGTCTACATCAAACAGGATTGATTTCATTCTCCCATGCCACTCCCTTATAACTGAACTGTGCTACGCCTATATTACTATCTGTATAGTAAAAGAGCAAATAGCACTGAACTATTTGCTCTTACTCTCATAGATTCAATTCTCTTCTTAACTATGACTTGCTAAAAGGAATAGTTATTCTTGACTATTCATTAAGCTTTCAACTTCATCTGCAACTTGTTGGACTTGTGGACCGATGACTACTTGCGCGTTATGTTGCCCACTCGTTGTCACGCCTACAGCGCCGGCATTTTTAATCATATCTTTATCTATCTGTTGATTATCCTGAAGCTCTAATCTTAACCGAGTCGCACAATTAGTGAGTGATGTAACATTCTCTGTACCACCTAAGCCCTTAAGTATTTGTTGTGCCATCGCATGATATTTACCACCTGTTGCTGCGGTCTTTTTACCATCAGAAGTTGAATCAGTTTCCTCTGTCGGATCTTGAAGTAAGTTAGAACCGCGACCTGGCGTATTCAAGTTAAAGAGCTTGATAACGGCACGAAAGATAACATAATACAGAATAAAGAACACGATGCCCTCTACAATCAACATCAGTGGATGATTAGCCACGGGATTGACGAGTGATAACAGATAATCAATCAAACCTGCACTGAATGAGAAACCTGCTGTCCAGTGGAACAAGGCAGCAATAAACATGGATAACCCAGTTAAAAATGCGTGGATGACGAAAAGCAATGGTGCCACAAACATAAACGCAAACTCAATTGGTTCAGTAACGCCTGTGATAAAGGCTGAAACGGCTCCTGCTAACATCAAGCCGTAGACACGTTTCTTCTGCTTCGATTCAGCTGAATGATACATCGCAAGTGCGGCGGCTGGTACGCCAAACATCATGACTGGGAAGAAACCTGCTTGATAGCGGCCAGTAATGCCCTTCACAGCTTCGTGTCCTGACTGAAACTTATGAATATCATCAATGCCTGCGATATTAAACCAGAAGACAGAATTCAACGCATGGTGCAAGCCTGTCGGAATTAAGAGACGGTTGAAGAAGCCATAAAGGAAAGCACCTATAGGTCCAAATCCGATAATCCATTTCGCAAAGGTAACAATTGCATCATAAATATAAGGCCACACGACCATTAATACGACGATGAGCCCTAAACTAAAGAAAGCTGTCATAATTGGTACGAGTCGTTTACCACTGAAGAAAGATAATGCCATAGGAAGCTCCGTCTGACTGAAACGGTTGTATGTAAATGCGGCGATTAAACCAACGAGTAAACCAACAAAGACATTTCCGTTATTCATTTGCTCAAAGGCCATGTTGACATCATTCTTATCAATTCCTAACAGCACTGATAAATGCTCGGGCTTAAGCACTTGCGTTGTTAAAAAGTAACCGACAACAGCTGCTAAAGTCACTGCACCATCGTTCTTCTTCGCCATCCCTAATGCAACCCCTACTGCAAAGAGTATGCCAAGTTGATCGAGAATCGCCTTACCACTCTGAGCAAAGAACTCAGCGACATGTGGCCAAAGTTGAAGTGCGTTTAATAAATTCCCTATACCTGTAATAATTGCAGCGGCAGGTAGAACTGCAATCGGTAGCATCAATGATCTACCTAAACGTTGTAGAAAGTTATACATTCTATATCCTCTTTTCTTTATCTTTGATAATAATTTGAATGAGCAACTATAATAGCCATTAATATATTAACACAGCACCTCTCTCAGACCTATAGACCTAATAAAATCTACACAAAAAAGCTAAAGTCCAACAACTCGAGTCTTTATGTAGTGCATAATACAAGACCAGAGTTGAACACTTTAGCTTTAATCATCACTTTGTAGTTGTAATAATTCGCTAGACGCTGACCTAATTAATCTCCGTACGTCTCAACTAATTCTTGATGTAATGCTTTCGTGCGTTTCTCTAATTCTTTCGTGATGTAAGTTAACTTTTCATTACGTTTCATGGACTTCGGAAGTGACTTCGTGTCGATAGGTTCTCCGAATTTAATATGCGCTTTACCGAAGAATAACCCTTTGATGTCTTTAGGGCCTACGTAAGCTGCTGGTACGATAGGCGTTCCAGCCATCATCGCGATTGTCGCCGCTCCACGTTTCAATGGTGCATCTTCATCTTTCTTCGTACGGTGTCCTGCCGGGAATAACCCTATTGTCTTATTCTGTTTCAACAATTTGATTGGTTGTTTCAAAGTACTTGGACCTGGGTTTTCACGGTCTACTGGAAAAGCATTCAAAGATTTCAGGAACTTTCCAATATATTTATTGTAAAAGAGTTCCTTTTTCGCCATATAATGAATTTGGTTCGGGGCAATTGCTAAACCAAGCATAATAACCTCATTATAACTTTCGTGCGTACACGTCACGACATAGCGATAAAGTTGAGGTATATTCTCTTTTCCATGAACCTCCAAACTTTTACAAACTTTAATCAGTATAAAAGTTAAGATAGCTCGACAAAAATTATACATAAGTTCACCTACTTTAATAACTGTTATACAATAATAAATTTTACCATTTCCGCTATACCGCCTCAACAAAAGATTGAAACTCTCAAAATATAACGTGATTTACTAGAAAAATATTGCAAAAACTCTCATAATAGTAGATGAATATTATAATGGAGGTTAAATATGTTTCAGAATAAAGACACACGACAAGACAACGTCAATTACTCTATCTCCTATCCGAGTTCAAGGCGTTATAAACCGAAATTTCCTTGGTTTAAGACGATTATCATAGCGCTCATCGCAGGAATTATCGGTGCGCTTATCGTATTAGGTATAGGGAAAGTTGTCGATCATACCGTGCCTGAGAAAGATGGTGCGAAGGTCAATCAATCTCACAGTGGTAGTAGTGGTAATACGATGGACGGTAAAAGTGATAAATACGACTCCGTCAATCAAATGGTTAACGATATTTCACCCGCTATCGTAGGTGTCGTAAACATGCAGAAAGTTCATAGCATCGAAGATTTCCTCGAAGGTAAGAAATCTAAAGCTCAAGAAGCTGGCGTGGGTTCTGGTGTAATTTATCAGAAGAATAATAAAGACGCTTACATCGTCACTAACAACCACGTGATTGATGGCGCAAGCAAGATTAAAGTACAGCTACACAACTCTAAACAAGTCGATGCAAAGCTTGTAGGTAAAGATGCGATGACAGATATGGCCGTGTTAAAGATAGATAATACGAAAGGTATCAAAGCCATTCAATTCGCAGACTCTAGTAAAGTGAAGACTGGCGATAGCGTCTTCGCAATGGGTAACCCACTCGGTCTCGAATTCGCTAACTCAGTAACATCAGGTATTATCTCAGCGAACGAACGTACAATTGATGCTCAAACTTCTGAAGGACCTAACAAAGTCAACGTTCTTCAAACTGACGCAGCGATCAACCCAGGTAACTCTGGTGGTGCACTCGTAGACTTAAACGGTAATCTCGTCGGAATTAACTCCATGAAGATTGCGAACGAGCAAGTTGAAGGTATCGGCTTTGCTATTCCAAGTAACGAAGTTCAAGCGACGATCAAACAGCTTGTTGAAAAAGGTAAAATCACCCGCCCTTCTATCGGTGTAGGTCTGCTCAACCTTGAAGAAATTCCAGATGAGTATAAAGACAAGTTAGATACGAATAAAGACAAAGGCGTTTACGTCGCTAAAGTAGAGGGCGCGAAAGGTGTTAAAGAAGGCGACATTATCACAAAAATCGATAATGAAAAAGTCGAAAAAGACACAGATGTTCGCTCTTACCTTTATGAACATAAAAAACCAGGAGATACGGTTAAATTAACTTTAGATCGCGACGGTAAGAAGAAAACAGTTTCAGTTAAACTTAAAGAACAAAAATCACAACACAAATCTAAGTCAAAAGAAAAAGATAGCGAAAGCTTCTTTAATCCATTTGAATAATAAATGACAAATGTTAAGGGGAACTTCAGATGTCGAAGTTCCCCTTTTTATGTGGTTTGATGGTTAATTATACTTTATTAAGTTGACATAATATTGTTATGGATAACTATAGAATTACTTTCTACTGCTTGTCATTTGTTAATAATGACTTATAGTGAGTGAAAAATTAACAATACCCAATAAATCTAAATACTACTTTAGAACATATCACTCATATCACATAAACTACCGTAATAAAGAATACTCTATGGTGAATCATTAGAAATATACTTAGCACCCTTTTCAATACAAGTATTGTGGCGGTGACTCCTGAGAGATTATGGACACAACGAAAATCCATTCTTTGAGCTCTTTGAGCGAAAAGAATTAGTTGAGTGTGGCCCTCTAGGAAAGCACCGCCAAACAATACGCAGTATTGAATATTATGTCACGTTGCAAACTTTATTCGTACGTCACCATAAAGTACTTCTTCTTGCCTCGGCGGAGGATAGTAAATTCACCATCAATCTTATCCTCATCACTCAACTCATACTTCAAGTCCTGCTCACGCTCACCATTAATATAAATTGCACCATTACTAATATCTTCACGTGCTTGACGTTTAGAAGAAGAAATACCCGTTTCCACAATCGCTTCAACTAAATTCGTAGTGTCATTAGATAAAGTGACGTGTGGCACATCTTTAAATCCTGCTCTTAATTCATCAGCAGAAAGTGATTTCAAATCACCACTAAATAAAGCTTGTGAAATACGAATCGCGTCATCTAAAGCCTCTTGTCCGTGAATAAAGCGTGTCACATTTTCTGCTAACGCTTTTTGTGCTTCGCGTAAATGAGGTGCTTCCTCTAATGATTGTTCTAGCTTCGCAATCTCATCTTGACCTAGGAAAGTGAAGTATTTTAAGAATTTAATAACATCGTCATCTGTTGTATTAATCCAGAATTGGTAGAACTCGTAAGGGCTCGTCTTTTCAGGATCTAACCAAACAGAACCACCTTCAGTCTTACCAAATTTTTTACCATCAGCCTTAACTACGAGTGGAATCGTTAAACCATAAGCTTCAGTTTGGCCGTACATACGACGCATGAGCTCGATACCGCTTGTGATGTTACCCCACTGATCTGAGCCACCGACTTGAACCTTACAGTTGAATTCGCGATTAAGGTGACCGAAGTCAATCGCTTGCAAGATTGTGTAAGTGAATTCTGTGTAAGAGATACCGTTCTCTAAACGTGTTTGAATAGAGTCTTTACCCAACATGTAATTTACGCCTACATGTTTACCATAGTCACGTAAGAAGTCGATGAGTGAGATTTGACCTAACCAGTCTTTATTATTGACGAGTACAGCACCTTTATCTGTCCCAAATTCAAATAAACGATGCATTTGTTGGCTAATGCCTTCAACATTGTGCTGAACTTGTTCTTCAGTTTGAAGTGTACGTTCTTCTGATTTACCTGAAGGGTCGCCAATCATACCTGTTCCCCCACCGATCAAGACGATAGGACGATGGCCATGTTCTTGGAAACGACGTAAAGTCAAGAACGGCAGTAAATGACCGATATGTAAGCTATCCGCAGTTGGGTCCGCTCCACAGTAGAGCGTAACTTGTTCTTTATTTAATAACTCTTCAATTCCCGCTTCATCCGTTTGTTGATAGATGAGTCCTCTCCATTTTAATTCTTCAATTAATGCATTAGACATGTTGATTCCTCCCTAGTTTTATATAATTAACCTAAATGTTATACAAAAGTGTTACAGTTCAAACCTTACATACACGTTATCCCTTTTAAAGACATAAAAAATACCCCTACGATCACGTAAGGGCGCATATTGCACGGTACCACCATACTTAACTTTCAGTCAGCTTTATTAATGATACGCTCATTAATGAAACGTTGGATTATAACTTCACTATGAGGTGTATTCATCAAAGCCATTATACTAGTTTGCATCACCCACTAGCTTTCTGAAATAATAGACTTTCACTACTTGTCCTCTAATCCAAAGAGATATCGAATTGCTTTATATTATAAGTAACAGTGCTTTAAAAGTCAATGACTCCAAATATGTTATACTTATCTTAAATAAATTGGGAGGTGCGCTATGCTCGGTAACGACAAGCATAAGGCAGAACAGCATTCGCATACTAAACTTGCTCGATTTGACTTCTACTACGATCGTATTAAACAAGGGCTCACATTACTCGTTCTAGTGGCGACAGGAGTCATCTGTTTGAGCTTTATCGTCACACTATTGTACTTTCATCATTTAACGCAGGCTCAAAGCAAGATTTCTGATCATCAATTGCGCACTGATTTATTACACTTTCCTGGAGACGACGGATTGAACCGTAATGTTTCGGACGTGACTAGCGAGTATGATGATTCACTCAACAGCCTGGTCGTTGGCCCACGCTCAGTCAATAACCACGTGGTAGATGCCCTGCTCGCTTCAGAGGATACGTCGTTCTACCGGCATAAAGGTGTTCTGCCCAAAGCCTTGTTCCGAGCGATGTTTCAGGATATCTTTAATGCACCTGTGTCGTCTGGTGGTAGTACGATTACCCAACAGTTAGTTAAAAATCAAATCCTTTCCAATGAAAAAACGTATAGTCGGAAAGCGAACGAAATCGTCTTAGCGATGCGCACTGAACATGTACTGAGTAAAAAAGAAATTCTCTACACCTACCTAAATATCGTGCCATTCGGTAGAGATTTTAAAGGAAATAATATTAGTGGTATAGCTCCCGCTTCCTATAGTTTGTTTGGCAAGTCGCCTAATGAGCTCAACGTGGCTGAATCTGCTTATCTCATCGGTTTACTACAAAGTCCTTATACTTATACGCCTTATCACGAAGATGGTACGCTTAAGACGAAAGCGCGTTTACAAGTAGGTATTGATCGCCAACACTATGTATTACGACGCATGCGTGTTGAGAATAAGATTAGTGAAAAGGACTACGAACAAGCGAAACATTATGATATTGCGCAACATTTACAAACTGCAAAGTAAAACGTCATACTATGTAAAAAGACCTCACTCCACGCTGGGAATGAGGTCTTTATTAGGATAACAACAATTCAATGAAAACGTGTGTACTCTAACTCACTGGTATAAGCGTGAGATTAGAATAAGCCAACTGCGTGACCATCATCAGTTACGTCCATGTTTAACGCAGCTGGTTTCTTAGGTAAACCTGGCATAGTCATAATTGCACCAGTAAGTGCTACGATGAAGCCAGCACCTGTTTTCGCTTCTAATTCACGGATTGTGATTTCGAAGTCTTCAGGCGCACCAAGTTGTGATGCATCGTCTGAGAATGAGTATTGGGTCTTAGCCATACATACTGGGTAATTGTCCCAACCATTCTCTTTGAAGCGTTGTAATTGTTTTTTCGCTTTACTACTGAATGATACAGATTTACCACCGTAAATTTCAGTAACAATTTTTTCGATTTTTTCTTCGATGGATAAGTCTAAGTCGTAAAGACGTTTAAATTCTTGTGGTTGGTCGATGACTTCTAATACTTGGTTAGCTAAGTCAATACCACCTTGACCACCTTTTTCCCAAACTTCAGTTAAAGCAAGGCGTACACCGTGTTCTTTCGCCCATTCTTTAACGAATTCAGTTTCAGCATCAGTATCGTGAACGAATGCATTTAATGCAATAACTGGTTCTAAACCGTATTTACGTACGTTGTCTACGTGACGTTCTAAGTTAACGATACCTTTCTTAACTGCTTCTACATTTTCTTCTTTCAAGTCATCTTTTGCTACGCCGCCATGCATTTTAAGCGCACGGATAGTCGCAACAACAACGACTGCTGAAGGTTCGAAGTCAGCTGCACGTGATTTGATATCGATAAATTTCTCAGCACCTAAGTCTGAACCGAATCCTGCTTCAGTTACAACGATGTCAGCTAAATCGCGAGCTGTTTGAGTAGCTAGAACTGAGTTACAGCCGTGTGCGATGTTTGCGAATGGTCCACCGTGAACAAGTGCTGGAGTACCTTCGATAGATTGAACTAAGTTAGGTTTAATCGCATCTTTCATGATCATGGCTAAAGCACCTTGAACTTCAAGATCAGCAACTGTCACTGGTTTACGGTCTCTAGTGTAACCGATAGTGATGCGTGCAAATCTTTCTTTCAAGTCTTTGATATCTGTAGCAAGACATAAGATAGCCATGATTTCAGATGCCACTGTGATGTTGAAACCATCTTCACGTGGTACACCTTTAGTTGGGCCGCCTAAACCTACTACGACGCTACGTAATGCACGGTCGTTCATGTCTAACACACGTTTCCATTCGATACGACGTTGGTCGATACCGAGTGCATTACCTTGATGTATATGGTTATCGATAAATGCAGAAAGCGCATTGTTTGCTGTAGTAATTGCGTGGAAGTCACCGTTAAAGTGTAAGTTGATGTCTTCCATTGGGAGTACTTGTGCGTAACCGCCACCTGTAGCTCCACCTTTAATACCGAAAGTTGGTCCTAATGCAGGTTCACGAAGCGCTACCATAACATTTTTCTTCAATGCGTGGAAAGCGTCAGAAAGACCTACAGTTACTGTAGATTTACCTTCCCCTGCTGGTGTTGGACTCATCGCAGTAACTAATACAACCTTACCTTTTTCGTCATTGCCTTTGATTTGGTTAATATCAATCTTCGCTTTGTAATGACCATATGGTTCTAGCGCGCTTTCAGGAATACCTGCAGCCTTCGCTATTTCAGTAATTGGTTGAAGTGTCGATTGATTCGCAATATCTAAATCAGATAATTGTGCCAACTTTATTCGCCCCTTTTTTAATTATTAAAATAAAAAATGAAACATGTAATTGAATAAAACTGTGTTACAACGTTTACATATTTATCTTAACTGACTTTATACGCCTTGTCGATTATTTTAAGATAACGCTTTCACGTAATTCATGTATTCTTATATGATATGTGCCGAAATCGACGCATTTTGTAGTATTGCACGTGGAAATTTTATTTATCCAACCGCGCTGATTTTCTACTATCATTCAATCGGTACGCTCATGCATATAACGTTTGTATGTATAGGTTAGCGCAAGCTAATCTTTCCCCTACTTACCCTAAAATTTGACAAAAGGCTCGAAAAAGCACTACACTTTTCCGAACCTTGAGTATTTCTATTTTATTTAGCAATCAATGTGGATGGGGGTCGACATTGATAAAAATATTGAATCAAACATTTTAGAATTATCGTTCAACATAGATAGTAAGAGTATAAACCTTTTGAAAGACTAATCTTCCATCGTACTCAAGTCGCCTTCTGGTAAATCGAGTTCCCAAGCTTTAAGGACACGACGCATAATTTTACCTGAACGAGTCTTAGGCAATTTATCTTTAAACTCAATTTCACGAGGTGCTGCGTGTGCTGCTAAACCTTTTTTAACAAACTGACGGATATCTTCTTTCAATTCGTCAGATGGTTCGTAGCCTTCTTTAAGCGCTACAAAGGCTTTAATAATTTCACCTCTGACACGATCAGGTTTACCAATGACACCTGCTTCAGCAACCGCTTCATGTTCGACTAACTTAGACTCAACTTCGAATGGTCCTACACGTTCACCTGCTGTCATAATGACATCATCGACACGACCTTGGAACCAGAAGTAACCATCTTCATCTTTATACGCTGAGTCACCAGAAACATACCAATCACCAATGAAGTAAGAATCATATTTCTCAGGATTCTTCCAAATTGCAACCATCATGGAAGGCCAACCCTTCTTAATAGCCAAATTACCCATACGATTGGCTGGTAATTCGTTTCCTTGGTCATCAACGATTGCTGCTTCAATACCTGGCAACGGTTTACCCATAGAACCAAGTTTCATATCCATTGTAGGATAGTTAACGATCATGTGGCCGCCTGTTTCAGTCATCCACCACGTATCCAGTACACGTAGTCCATAGACGTCTTTCGCCCACTTGATAACCTCAGGGTTAAGCGGTTCACCTACTGATAGAATAGATCTGAGTGAAGATAAATCATAATTCTTAATCACATCATCACCTGCACTCATCAACATGCGTAAAGCAGTCGGAGCTGTGTACCAAATCGTCACTTTAAAGTCTTCAATCATTTGGTACCACGCTTCAGGTGAGAAACGGCCGCCCGCAATACAGTTCGTTGCACCATTTAACCATGGACTGAACACACCGTAAGACGTGCCTGTAACCCAACCTGGATCTGCCGTACACCAGTAAACATCATCTTCTTGGATATCGAGCACGTATTTACCTGAGATGTAGTGAACCATCATAGCACGTTGCTCATGTAACACACCTTTAGGTTGACCTGTAGACCCAGATGTATAGTGTAGGATAAGTCCATCATCTAAATTAAGCCATTCCATATCGAAATCTGTGCTCGCTGCTTTCATTTCTTTGTTAAAGTCAACATAGTTATTATCCACGTCATCATCTACAACAACGACTGTTTCCAGATGAGGCAATTGATCCACTGGTATACGCGGGAGTAAAGCGTTTGTCGTGATAATGACTTTCGCCTCACTATTCTCCAAGCGGTCTGTCACTGCTTTCTCCATAAAAGCCTCAAACAACGGACCTACGATGGCACCTAACTTAAGAATTCCCATAAATGCGAAATAAAGTTCAGGTGTACGCGGCATAAAGATAAATACGCGGTCTCCTTTGTTGACATTCGCTTTATCTTTTAGAACATTTGCTGCTTGGTTAGAACGATCTTTCATTTCTGTGAAAGTATAACTTTCTGTGCGTTGCTCATCTTGATAATGCAGCGCGACTTTATCACCGCGACCTTGATCGACATGCTTATCGATACATTCATAAGCCATATTCACCTTTCCTGTCTCTGACCAGGTAAAAGCTTTCTCTACTTCTGACCAATCAAAGTTACGATATGTTTCTGTATAATTCTGAAGATTGAAATTCCCTTTGTCCCCTTTATAAATTTCAACTTTCATAGAAAATCCCCCTTATTTATTGTAACCGCTTACAGTTTGTAGTATAAACAATTATCAACAATTTTCAAAATAATTCGATAAATAATTCCAAAATAATTTACTTTTAGGTATAATACATTTAAGGATTTTTCTTTGGGATGAAGGAACAGTATCGCATTGAGAACGATGAGTGAATTCAAAGGAAGTGCTTAAAATGATTCATGTGAAAACTTTTCAAAAACGAGAATTACAGACGGAAGATGGACAATTCGTTATTGAAGGGCCTCTATCACGTCAAAAGTTAGAACAACTGACGTTTGATGAAGGGCTTCACGCCTTTCGACCTCCACAAGAGCAATTTGAAGCCCTCAAAGAAATAAGTGAGTTGAGTGAAGGACGTATCTACGTCATACGGCAACAAGAACATATTATTGGCTATGTCACCTATCATCATCCAGATCCGCTTGAGAGATGGTCTGATGGCCAGCTTGAGTATTTAATCGAATTAGGTGCAGTAGAGTTAAGTGCTGCTTATCGTCACCTTCACTTAGGAAGTCAGTTGATTCAACTCAGTCTTGAAAGTGATGAATTTGAAGACTACATCGTCATTACGACTGAGTATTATTGGCACTGGGATTTGAAGCAAAGTGGTTTAGATGTCTTTGAGTACAAAAGACTCATGCAACGCTTGATGGGACATGGAGGATTAGAAATCTTTGCGACCGATGATCCAGAGATTACGAGTCATCCCGCAAATTGTCTCATGGCACGTATTGGCTCACGTATTAGTCTAGAACAACAGCAAGCATTTGACGATTTGCGTTTTCAGAATCGCTTTTTCTTTTAAGATATCTGTAATCAGTAATGATGTTTCTCGACAAACAAGGGGTTGTAATATATTGAATAAGGGAGTTGGGAATGATGGGACATTACAAAACGGGGTATGTTTATTCCAATGAGCTGCTTAAATATCGCTTTGGTGATGAACATCCTTTTAACCAAATGCGTTTGAAACTCACTACAGAGCTATTAGAAGATATGGGTGTACTAGACCATCAGCACATAATCACACCTGAAATCGCATCTGAAGAAACGCTAGCTCTCGTCCATACGTACGACTACATCGAAGCGATTCAACATGCGTCACGAGGCATATTGAGTGATATTGAGGCACGTAAGTATGGTTTGGATGATGAGACGAGTCCGTTCAAACATATGCATCAACATAGCGCCCGTATTGTGGGCGGTGCTTTGAAATTGGCGGATGCCATTATGACGGGCAAGGTTCGTAACGGCTGTCATCTCGGTGGTGGTTTGCATCATAGTTTGCCTGGTAAAGCGAATGGATTCTGTGTTTACAATGATGTGGCAGTTACAGCGGCTTATTTAAGTGAGACATATGAGGCACGCGTGCTCTGTATTGATACTGACGCACATCATGGAGATGGTACACAATGGTCGTTCTATACGAATCCGAATATCTTAAATTATTCTATTCATGAAACGGGCAAATTTCTCTTTCCTGGAACGGGTCATTATACAGAACGTGGCAAAGAACACGGGTATGGTCATTCTGTTAATCTTCCACTTGAACCCTTTACTGAAGACGATTCTTTTTTGAAGTGTTTTAAAACGTCCATCACCGCTGTCATTGAAGCCTTTCAACCGGATATTATCTTAAGTGTACATGGTGTTGATTTACATTATTTAGATCCACTAACACATATGAGTTGCACACTTGAAAGCTTGTATCAAATTCCATATATGATTCAACAGCTTGCTGAAAGATACACTGATGGCAAGGTGCTGATGTTTGGTGGTGGTGGCTATAATATTTGGGATGTGGTACCACGAGCATGGGCGCATGTTTATCTTGCGCTTCAAGGTCAACCGATTCAGCATGGCCCACTTCCAGATGCCTGGCTTAACAAGTGGCAGCCTTATAGTTCCGAACCACTTCCGACTACTTGGAAAGAGGAGTGTAAAAATTATCAAAGTGTGCCACGAGCAAAGGAAATTAGCGACAAGAATTGGGAACGAACACAACAAATTTGTAGCTGGTTTGAATAAAAATAGTTGAAATCATAGGAGCGTTATTAAGGATAAAATGCCTTGTGCTTCGCTTTTTCCAGTCTGAAAACCTATACTGGCATGCGAACTCAGATCCCTTTTACCACACAAAAAGACATTGTGAAGTCGCATACTCATAGAATATGAATGCCTCACAATGTCTTCTGCATAGTGCTACTTAGTTGTACCACGATACTCAATACGATGTGGCAAGATCACGTTTGGATCCTCGATTTCTTCCTCTTTCATGTACTTCGTCAATAAGCGCATGCCTACTGCTCCAATATCATAGAGCGGTTGAATCACGCTAGAAAGTTGAGGACGAACCATTTCAACTAAGCGCGTATTATTGAAACTAATCACTTGTAATTCTTCTGGTACTTTCACACCGTTATCTTGTGCACTATGAACGATACCGATAGCTTGCTCATCACTGATTGATAATAAAGCGTCAACTTGCGCTAAATCAAGTTGTTCGTAAGCACGTAAACCATCTTTATACGTTTCATCTCCGTTGTAAATCATCTTGTCATCAAGTTGCAAGTCATGCTGAGATAAGACATGCTTTAACCCTGTAAGTACATCTTCTTGCGCCTTCTTAGAATAATCTCCGCCGACGAACGCGAAAGATTGTGCACCCGACTCAATAAGATGTTCTGTAATTTCTTTGGCAGCACTTTCGAAATCAATATTTACAGAAGCGATATTGTCATCTTTACCATTTGTACCAGAGACGACGACTGGAATAGATGCTTTGTTAATCAAGTCTTTCATTTCTTCAGAAATTGTACCACCTAAGAAGATGATACCATCAACTTGTTTGCTTAATAAGTTATTAAAGATTTCCTTCTCTTTAACTGGATCATTGTCCGAATTTGAAATAATAGAATGATATTGATACATTGTCGCAATATCTTCTAAACCACGTGCAAGTTGAGAATAATACACGTTAGAAATGTCAGGAATAATCACTCCGACAGTTGTCGTACGTTTACTAGCTAAGCCTCGTGCGACTGCATTCGGACGATAATTTAATTTCTTGATAACCTCATTTACTTTATCTCGCGTTTCAGGTTTCACGTTCTGATTTCCATTTACAACTCTTGAAACTGTGGCCATTGATACACGAGCTTCTCTCGCTACATCATATATCGTTACAGTCATAAGCGACCTCCTCGTAAGCGTTTCAACGTATGCCATATACGTTTTCATAATTGTTTTCATAGTTTATCATAAATCACGTTGGAGTAAAATGAATCCGTATCGGTTGTCACAATGATGTCAAACCCGGTAAATTAATCATTCCATATAAACGATTTGACTTTCTTTTATTTTTACACATTAATTAAATTTTAAACCTATCATTGTGAGTCGTTCTTGAAAAGAAAGTTAAATCAGTGCACTTTCGACAAAATATCCTTATTCCAAGAATTTAAGATACGTCTATACAATGCAAGGTTGCCAAAAGCTGTAGGCGCTTTTGACAACCTCGTCGTCACAAGTCATTTTCACAATAACTTAACGAATTGAACTGAAAATAATGCTACGCTTCCCTATCCTCTCACGACTAAAGTTCACCGTTATTGTACTTGTCGATTAAAGGCTTTAGCTCATCATAGAAGTGGTTAAACTCATTGAGATCCATTTGTTGACCGCTGTCACTTAGCGCGACTGACGGATCAGGGTGAACTTCTGCCATAACACCGTCTGCACCTACAGCTAATGCTGCTTTGGCAGTTGGTAACATGATATCTTTGCGACCTGTACTATGTGTTACATCAACCATCACAGGTAAATGTGTACCTTGTTTCAGAATAGGTACTGAAGAAATGTCTAGTGTGTTACGCGTTGCATTCTCGTACGTACGAATACCGCGTTCGCAAAGGATGATGTTCTGATTACCTTCTGAAGCGATGTATTCTGCTGCTTTAATAAATTCTTCAATCGTCGCTGATAATCCACGTTTAAGTAAAATCGGTTTATTCGTACGCCCCGCTTCTTTCAATAGCTCAAAGTTATGCATATTACGTGCACCAATTTGGAAGACATCCACATATTGATCTGCCATCTCGAAGTCTGCAGGATTAACAATTTCACTCACGATATTTAAATTGTATTTATCTTTCGTGTTCTTTAAGATCTTGAGTCCTTCTTCCCCTAAACCTTGGAAATCGTAAGGAGAAGTACGTGGTTTGAAGGCACCGCCACGAATAAATTTCTCACCTTTGCTCGCTAAGTCTTCAGCTACTGCATCCACTTGTTCTTGAGACTCAACGGAACATGGTCCGAAGACGAATGATTTGTTGCCGTCGCCGATTGCACCACCATTGTCAAAGTGAACGACAGTATCTTCCGGCTTCAGTTTACGTGACACATATAAGTGTTTTTCATTGTCTACTTTCTGTAAATCTGTAGAAGCTTTGAAGATTTCTTTAAATAGTTGCTTAATTACACTGTCTGAGAAAGGTCCTTCATTCTTATCGATAAGCGCATTTAACATTTCCTTCTCACGCTTAGGATCATAAACTGTAATTCCTTGTTTGCGTTTGACATCACCGATTTTTTTCGCCACTTTACCTCTTTGAGTTAATAAATCGAGTAATTGTTCATTGATATTAAAAATTTCTTCTCTGTATTGTTGTAATTCGTCAGTCATAATTTTCACCTCTATGTATAGTCATGTTATATCTTGCTTTAAAGCGATAAAATATTTAGTATTGTTCATTCTAACAATTAACGTGAAACACTTCAAATAAGTTACATATTTCTTTTGTAATTCAATAGCTCTAATGTGCCGAGTCATCTTCACCTCTATAATGAGTCAGCATAGTCTTTTACTTCACTAAAAGCAAAAAGGTTCAAGTCAGGTTGTTATGTTTGACTTGAACCTTGTGCGTAATGAGCGGCCTCAATTTGAAAAAGCTCATTACTCATCGCTTTAAAGTGCTCAATATTTATTTATCGTCGAAAGTACGTTTTTCGATTTTGCTCTTCGTCTTCTTACCTTTTGTATTGTTTGATTTATTGTTGTAAGAAGGCACGGATTGTTGATCTTTCGTCGTATCTACAGTTGAGCTCTCTGTTGCTGAAGCAATGTTATTTTTACTTTGTTTTGATGATTTGCCAGCTTTATCGTGTTGGATATGACCATTTTCAAATGATGCTTTTGAATGTGTTTGTGGTGCTGATTTTTTAGCATCTTTAGGTTGAGTTACATTTTGTTTCTTAGATGATGATTTAGATTGTGATTTGGGACCTTTGGCATTTGATTTCTTTTGTGCACTTGCTGTCTTTTTCTTCGCAGTTGTTTGTTGTGATTTGTTAGAAGAAGTTGATGTTTTCTTCGTATTCTTAGCCTTGGATGTTGAAGCTGCTTTTGTCGTTGTTGTAGATTTCTTCTTGTTAGAAGTTGACTGTTGAGAAGTTTGAGCTTTTTTATTTTGACCTTGCTTTTTAGCATCTTTTTGTGCAGCTTTTTGAGCTTTGGTGTACGCAACCACTGCTTTGGCATATGATGGCGCTTTATCAATAGACTCAGCTATGAGTGCTGGAACAATATAAGGTTTAGCAACCTTTGTGATTGGTGTTTCAGTCATTAAGGCTTCTGTACGTGTAGCTACTTTAGTATCTTGCTTCATACGTGCTTGTTTATCTTTTGCTGCTTTCGCAAGACTTTGACCTTGAATTGACGTGCTTGGTTTACCGACTAAGTGTGGCACTTTAAATGATTGCCCAGGGTTTGCAATTGGTGCTTCAGCAAATAATTGGCGCGTTTGTTCAGCGACTTTACTGTTTGTGTTCATCGCTTGCTTTTTATCTTTAGCTGCACGAGCCAATTCAGCACTACCACTACTTTGGCCTAATAAATTTGGCACTTCGAAACCTTTACGTGGTGATGCAATTCCGGGACTCGCGAGTAATGCGTCAGTACGTTGTGCTACAGTCTTATCTTCTTGAAGCTGAGTACGTTTCTGTTGAGACGCTTGAGCAAGACGTTGAGCTGGTGAATGTTGATCTTTGTCGACCTGATGTAAAGCATCGTTTTTCTCTTCTTCCTCTAGTTGAATCGCTGCTTGTTGTGCTTCTCGTTCTTGCGCTGTAGGTTCTTGATTTGAATTGATTTGATTCAATTCAGTTCCTTGCTTATGTTGTGCATCTGAAGATGAGGAAGATGTTGTTTCCTGTTGAGTTGCTGTTGTTGTACTATCTGATAAATCATTAGTTTCTTCTTTAATCGCTCTTTGTTGTGCATTTAACTCTTGTTGTGATGGTGTTTCAGATTCATCTATATTCTCAAGACCTGAATCAGTCGTTTCTCGTTCTGATAAAATGTTCTCTTGGCCCACTGGAGAAGTGTCAGATAGTTGGTGATCAGAACTTTCTTGTTGAATGGCAGCTTGTTGTGCACTGAGTTCATCAGAAGACGGTGTTTGATCTGCATTGTAAGCATGTCCAATGCGACCTTTAATCGTTTCGACTTGATCCTCAGCTAAAGCTTGCTCTTGGCGTGTCGTTTCGTGGAGGTGTTGATCAAATTGCACTTCCTCTTGAGGCACTTGTTTTTTCTTCTTCGCTTTATTGTTAGCAAATAAACCGATAGCTGAACCAATGACGGTTCCGAAGACGAAGCCAAAGACGAAATTATTAGGTTGATAGCGACTCGTATGAGGTCTCATAGTGTAATCTTGCTCGCCTCTTTCATAGTCGTCGCGATTATAATGTTGCATATTTAAAGCCTCCTATAACAAATGCACTTAAACAAAGTGTAATACCTCATTTAAGTGCATTATGATATTAAGTATAATTTATTTTTTCTCTACGTGTGTAGTATAGCTTGCATTGCGATCGTTAGCTACACTGTTTGATTTGTAGTTTGCACTTTCTCTACGTTGTCTTCTGTTTTGCCATTTGTCAGCAATTTCCATTGCTACATTTGACCATTGGACAACTTGTGAAATTTTGTCTTCGTTTTGAGAAATATTATGCGTAATAGAGTTTGTTACACGGTCAACTGAACCGTTAAGCGTTTGAACTGAGTCGCCGATACCTTTCACAGCATCTACTACTGAGTTTAAACGTTCAACTTTGCCTTGGATATCTTCAGTTAAACGGTTTACTTTGTGTAGTAAATCAGTTGATTCACGCGTAATACCTTGAACTTGACCTTCTACACCATCAAGTGTTTTCGCAACATGGTCTAAGTTTTTCTTAACTGAAACGAGCACGACAACGATTCCAATACATAGAATTAAGAATGCAATCGCTGCGATAATTCCAGCAATGGGTAAAATCCATTCCATTAAAAACGCCTCCTAAAATACATATGTTGTTATTTATTTTAAATACCCAACTTATTTTAACATAAACATCAGTTATGGTATTAAAATTCAGTTATTTTACCAGCATGAGTGGTATAGGCACGCAAGACTTTCTGAATGTCTCCAGCACCCATGAACAAGATGACAGCGGAAGGATAGTCATCGAGTTGATCGACAGTATCTTCGCTGATCAACTGCGCTCCATCGATTCGATCGATTAAATCTTGAATCGTTAGCTCACCACTGTTCTCACGTATAGAGCCGAAGATATCGCATAAGAAGACATGATCTGACTCACTTAAGCTTTCCGCAAATTCATCGAGAAAGGCTTGCGTACGTGTGAATGTGTGCGGTTGAAAGACTGAAATAACTTTCTTGTTCGGATATTTCTTACGTGCTGATTCAATTGTAGCATTAATCTCTCTCGGATGGTGAGCATAATCGTCAACAAGAACCTGATCTCCAAGCTCTGACTCATTGAAACGACGTTTAACGCCGCCAAATGTTTCTAACGCTTCCTTAATGTTCTCAACATCTAAACTTTCGAAATAACATACTGCAATCACAGCAAGCGCATTGAGAATATTGTGATCGCCATATTGTGGAGATAAGAAAGTATCGTAATATTTACCTTCGATATAAACATCAAATTGTGTACCTACATCACTAATTTGAATATTTTGCGCATAAATATCATTATCACTATCTAGCCCATAGTAATAAACAGGGACATCAACAGATAACTTACGAAGATAGTCGTCTCCGCCCCACGCAATAATCGCTTTTTTAACATTATCAGCCATTTCTTGAAAAGCACTAAAAACATCATCAATGTCTTTAAAGTAATCTGGATGGTCGAAGTCCACGTTTGTCATAATCGCATAGTCAGGATGATAGCTGAGGAAATGACGACGGTATTCACAGGCTTCGAAAGCAAAGTAATCGCTCGCTGGAATACCTAAACCAGTGCCGTCACCGATGAGGAACGACGTCTTCTTGTCGCCATTCATCACATGAGATAATAATCCTGTTGTTGACGTCTTGCCATGTGCGCCAGTCACCGCCACTGATGTGTATTGATTAATCACGTGAGCTAGGAAATCATGATAACGAATAATTTCTAAGTTTAAATCACGCGCTCTGACAATTTCTTCGTGTGTATCTGGAAATGCATTCCCTTGAATCACGGTCATACCTTCGTGAATATTGTCCGCACTGAAAGGAAGCACTTTGATTCCTTTATTCTTTAAAGCCACTTCGGTAAATACATACTGATCGATATCTGAGCCTTGAACTTCATGGCCTAAATCGTGCATGATTTGAGCTAAAGAACTCATCCCTGAGCCTTTGATACCAACGAAGTGATAGTGGGTCATAATTAACAACTCCTTAAATCCTTTAATTAAATCTGTTCTAAATCAGCTTCGGTTATATATACATCTCGTGGTTTAGACCCGTTTGCTCCTGAGATATAACCGAGTTGCTCTAGTTGGTCTACGATACGTGCTGCACGATTATATCCAATTTGGAAATGTCTTTGTATAAGTGAAGTTGATATATTACCCTCTTGAACCATAAAGTGACATACATCCATAAAGAGTTCATCTTTAGGTTGATTTTCGTTTTTCTTTAACAGTTCTTGCTCTTCAAATAGATAATCTGGTTCACGTTGTTTCTTAATGTAGTCGACAACCTCATCAATTTCCTCATCAGAAACAAAGGTACCTTGAACTCGAATTGGTTTATTCATACCGCTTCCGAGATACAACATATCACCGTAACCTAAGAGTCTTTCAGCACCACCGCTATCTAAGATCGTGCGTGAATCGACACTTGAAGAAACCATAAAGGCGATACGTGTCGGAATGTTAGCTTTAATCAATCCTGTGATGACATTCACTGAAGGACGTTGTGTGGCTACTAACATGTGAATACCACATGCACGTGCTTTTTGAGCGATACGTGCAATCGATTGCTCAACCTCTTGTGGTGACATCATCATGAGATCTGCCAACTCATCGATAACGATTACGATTTTAGGCATACGATCTTCGTACGCTGCTTTCTTATTAAAAGCAGTAATGTTACGCACATGGTATTTCGCAAATAATTTATAACGGCGTTCCATCTCATCCACAGCCCATTTCAAGCTTTGTGTTGCCGCTTTAACGTCAGTAATTACCGGCGATACAAGATGAGGTAAATCGTTGTAAGGTGCTAGCTCAACCATCTTAGGATCAATGAGTAATAGACGTAACTCTTCTGGGTGATTCTTATATAGTAAAGACATCAATATACTATTGATACATACCGATTTACCTGAACCTGTTGCACCAGCAATGAGTGCGTGAGGTGTCTTCGCAATATCCATCAATAATGGTTCATTGTTGATGCGATAACCCATTGCTACGGTTAACTTAGACTCTGCATTCTTAAAGCTATCTGTTTCAATAATAGAGCGTAAATTCACTTTCGTAGCTGAATTATTAGGTACTTCAATACCGACTAAGCTCGTTCCAGGTATCGGAGCCTCGATTCGAATATCTTTCGCTGCAAGTGCCATCTTAATATCATCTTGAAGTGCTGTGATGCGTGAGACTTTCACACCCTTTTCAACAGAAAGTTCGAAACGCGTCACACTTGGACCTTCTGTAACGTGTTGAACCTCGGCGGGTACATTGAAGTAGTAGAACGCATCATTAAGCTCTTCTCTCTTCTCATTGATCCATGCCTCATCAATTTCATGCGCTTCAGGCTCTTCCAGTAAATTGATATTTGGCAAGTTCAAATTCGGCCCTTTGCGTATTTGTTGCTTCGGTTGTTGTGTAGATGATGCTTCTTGTTGACGTGTAGTCACTCCCGTTTGGTGTGTATCTGCCATATTTTGAGTATTTGAATTGTCATTTTCAGGAACATCATTTTGGCTTCCATTCATTTCTTGAGATGGCTGTACATAAGGCTGTTCTGTTGGGTCATCTTGCTGAAGAGTTGTACTGTTCTCTTCTTGATCCTCTTGGTGACTTTCGCCACTTACTTGAGTTTGTTGATTAAAAGTTTGTTGCCTACGCTGTTGTTGGTGTTCATTCTGTTCATGTGCATGCATAGAATTATGCGTTGATGATTGCGCTTCATTATCTCTAAATTGCGTATCCGTTTCAACACCTAAATGATTATTGACATCTTGTTCATGTTTATGATGCGCTTCAGAAGATTCACGACTTGTATCTGTGTGTGAATTAGAAGTCTCATCATTCTGTTGTTGTGCATCGTTTTGAGTTTCAGCTTTAGTTACAGTGTCTGTTTCAGATTCTTGTGTGTCATTATGTCGAGAGTCACTTTCAGAAGCCATTGGTTTGCTCGTTGAGTGAGTGGATGATGGTGTATCACTTGTGCGAGCTTGTTGGGTATGAGTTGAATTCATTTCAGGCTTCAACTCTGGCTCTTTAACTGTATAATCTTTCTTTTTACGATCCATTGCACGTTTGCGATCTGATGGTGTCATTAAGACGTTAAACGGTTTTGCACCTTTACGTATTTTTGGTTTTTGCTTAGATGCAGCATGTTGACCTTTCTGATCTTGTGACTGAGATTGTTGTTGACCTTGTTTACGTTCTTCTGAATGAGATGATTCTTCCTGTTTGTCGTCTTCGTGTTCCCCATCTGATGGAGTAACTTGCTCCTCTGACTGTTCTTGTTCTTCTTGAGTTGGATCCGCAGTAGTTGCATTAGCTACACCTTGATGTTCTGTAGAGTCCTTTTTATCGGCTACATAGTCTGAGTCATCTACTAACGGTTGATCATCTGTTGTTTTTTCAAGTTGAGATTGCGCATCCTCTTGTTGCTGTGCGCCTTCTTGTCGTTGCGATATTGTATCATTTGCTTCTTCTTTTGCATCTAAGTCGTTTTGAGGTGACATCAAATCCTCAGAGGACTCGGTTTCATCATCACTTTTAACCTCATTAGACTCTGCAAGATGCTCTGCTTGATCTTGAGACTCATCCTCATCTAAATCACGGTACTGTGCGTCAGTCACCTCTTGATTATTGAAGCCATCATAAGATTGAGTATGCACATTAGCATTATCTTGAGACGTTTGCGATGTTTGTTGAGGTTCTTGAACATCCTCCGCACTGCCGTCTACTTCTTGACTTTCCATCTCCTCTTCTGATTGATCAGCTGTCTCCGCTTCGTCAGATAGTTGATGTGAGTCTGAAGATGACTCTTGAATCGCATGCTCATTTGCAGAATCTGTAGCAGTGGCATCTACTGTGACATTGCTTTCGTCAACCTGTTGCACATTACGCACATCATCCAGATTCACCTCTTCATAGTTAAAATGAGAAGTGGAATCTTCATTAACGTCAGTATTTGTCTCACCTTGTTGTAGTGAATCTTGATCGTCTGTGACCTCGTCTAGTGAGCTTTCACCTATGTAACGTTTCGCCTGATTAGCATACATTTCATCAATGGCACGTTGTACACTATCCTCTTCTTCGTCATGCTGTTGTTGACGTTTCTGTTGTAGTGCTTTCTTAAACTGACGTTTTTGCAGCACTTTGCGTTCACGTTCACGACGAATTTCTTCCACGATTTGAGAAGCATAAATATTTTCAATATTAATCGTATTATTGCGGGAACGTGCACGTGTATTTGAACGCTGTGTTGTGCTATTTCTTGATGCATCGTGAGAACGTGATGAATCCGCTTCAGTCTGCTGCCCGCTACGTTCTGGTTGTGAAGCTGGCTCATTCTGAGAGGATTGAGTATTCGTTTCTGAAGACGCGCTACGGTTATTCGCATCTTTATCAGAATAATTTAATGCATCAGTATCTTGCGTCCGGTAACTTTTATCAGGCTGTTGATTTTCGTGAGATTGCTCCTCTTCAACCGGTGGAATCACACCATTATCAAGCTTTCTTCGTTGATGCGTTCCAAAGATCGCTGATGGTACTTCAGATGCTTTGAACTCTCTTGTCGCATAGTTACGAGTTTGCGTATCTTGACCTCGTTTAGAATGTGCACGTAATGCTTCAGTCTGAATGCTTTTACGTGGATGTGAACCACTCGGTTGAGTCTGACGTTGCGTTCGTGTTGAAGCGCTTGCACGTTCAAATGATGGCGCATCATCATTGTGCTCTTGAACATGATGATCAACACGATGACGATGTCTTTTTCTAGAACGTGAAGGTGTTGTATCTTCTTCTTGTTGATGCGGCGTAAATCTCTCCTCACTTAACTCCTCGTGAGAAGCTGTTTCACGTTGCTCCTCTTCTAGCACGCGCATTGGAAATCTAAACTTACCTTTAGGTCGTTCATATATATCATTATTTTGAGGTAATAACGTATGTTGTTGATCATATTTGGCTTTTTGTCTTCTATGGCTACGTTTGTTGAGATAATCTTTATTAGGATTATCTTGTTCTCCAAATAATTTATCGAACCAGCTCATACTGTTCGTTACCTCCTTTTAGTCTTCGAAAAACGGTTGACCTACTGAATAACTGTCATCTAGCACCATGATTCCTTTTTCTTTCGGTGCATTAGGTAAGTTCAGTTCTTTCATCGAGCATACCATTCCACTACTTGGTACGCCTCTAAGTTCAGCATCTTTAATCACCATACCACTCGGCATAACTGCACCTACTTTAGCAACCACAACTTTTTGCTTCGCTTCAACATTAGGTGCACCACATACAATTTGTAATTCCTCATCACCGACATCGACTTTTAGAATGCTTAGTTTATCCGCATTCGGATGTTTTTCTTTGCTTACGACGTATCCCACGACGAATTTAGGTGATAAATCAACAGATAATTGATAATTTACTCCTGCTTGGTCAAGTTGTTGTTGAAAAGCATTTACGAGATCTTCTGTTAACTTAATATGTCCGTTCCCTTCAACACCTGCTTTACTAGCTTCAAAGATATTAAATCCGACAACTTGATCTTCTTGATAAAGCGTTACAACATTTCCTTTCTTGTCATAATTAACAGGGCCTGTTACAGGTTCTAATTGAAGAAATGCAACATCCCCTACGCCTTCAGGATTATAGAATAAATTCATTGAACAAACTCCTTATTTCTGATCTTTATTGTTATATTTCTGACGTGTCGCCTCTAAGCGTTGAATCACGTTAGGATTTCTCTTCTGTTTATTATTTTTACCTAGAATAAAGATAGGCTCTAAATGACCTTCTTCATAGCCAAATGATAGTGAGGTAATAGGCACAAGCCCTTTAGTGAAGAATTCCATCGTTAAGTGTGCCATCACATCATATCCCGTCTTGTTGCGAATATCTGCGATGATGAGCACATCTTGGTGCGGAATCGCGACAAGCATTTCTCCTTCACACTGTTGCTCGAATTCGTTAAGAAAACGCGTGTTGAGAATACGACTTGCATCATAACCATCATTGGAATTGACAAAATAAAAGATATTCCCTTTCACTTCGTCAGTTTTATAGGGATTATCTAATTTACGGACATTAAATAATGCCATTTCTTTCAGTTGTTGTTTCGTAATTTGAAGTTCTTTCAACATGTCTTCATCGATTAAGCGATAAGATTTACCGAGATCTAACGCATAGTAAGTTAATGTTTCTGCAGTATGTTCTTCGTAAACGAAAGGTGTGCCTTCATTATTTTCTTTTTGAAAGCTCGGTGCTCTCATTACAGGCATCACTTTGATATCATTTAAGTCTTCTAAGGCTGTGCCACCCATTTGTGAAATAGCTTCTTCCACATAATAGACAATTTCGTCTACGATATCTTCTTTTTGTTCTTTATATTTAGCAACGATAGATTGTAGCTTTACCGTTACACCTTTATGATTATCAGTACGATAGATACGTAAAGTTTCTTCTTCACGATCGTAACTAAATTTAACATCTAAATGCTTTAAGCGAGATTTAAGTTTATCTCTCATTTGAAAGACGTTCATACTCAACACTCCTCTAAGCGTTTCTCTCTACAGTTTACAATAAATATACCCTTACGAACAGAAAAAAAGTGGTTTGTAAGGGTATTGTTTTTAACATTATAGTGAAATTCCTCTCTCTTTTATGCTTCTGATGCTAATTCAGAAAGGAATTGATCAATTTGTTCGATAGATTTACGTTCTTTGCCGATGTAGCTACCTAACAACTCATCGTTGCTATAGACTAAGAAACTCGGAATGCCCATAATATCATGCTGAGCACATAAATCAATAAATTGGTCACGGTCGACTGAAACGAAATCAAAGTCATCATATTTTTCTTCTAATTGAGGTAAATCGGGTTCAATTACTCTGCAATCTGGGCACCAAGTCGCTGTGAACATAAATACGACCTTACCTTGTTTATAGTCTGCAAACTGTTGTTCATTTTCTAGCTTTTTCATCACTTCAACCTTCCTTTATTTAACGATATTGTAAAAGTTCAATTTGTTCTTCGTCCAATTGAGTCACAGATTGATAAAGCAATGCGCGCGCTGCCTCATAATCTCTTATATCAAAGACGGATTCAGTGCTATGAATATAACGTGCACACATACCTATCACTGCAGTTGGTACACCGATATTCGCTTTATGAATCTCTCCACCATCGGTACCACCTGGTGAAATATAATATTGATGTGTGATTTGATGATCATCAGCAAGTTGTAATAAATAATCTCTAAAATTCGGTTTCAATATCATCGTACCATCTTTTATACGGATCAATGTACCTGCGCCTATTTGTCCTGATAACTTCTGTTTACCTTGCATATCATTCGCTGGTGAACAATCAACAACAAATGCGATGTCCGGATCGATGAGTTCTGCTGATGGACGGGCACCACGTAAGCCTACTTCTTCTTGAACATTCGCACCGACATATAAATCTACGTCTAGTTCGACATCTTGTAGCATCTCTAACAACTCAATACCGATCAGACAGCCGTAACGATTATCCCAAGCCTTGCTCGTGTAACGATGCTCAGAAAGTTGTGTGAAAGGAGTATAAGGCACGATACTATCACCAATCTCTATGCCACGTTCACGTACTTCGTCAGCTGAAGCACTACCGATATCAAGCATTAAATCTTCAATTTTTGGTGGTCGATCCCCTTGCGTTTGAAAGTGTTTCGGAATATTAGATACGACACCCACATAACTTTTACCTTCACGTGTCTTAACTTGAAGCCGTTGACCTTGCCAAATGTCAGTTGCAACCCCACCGAGATTAGTAAATTGCAACATACCGTTGTCCGTAATGTTAGTGAGCATAAAGCCGACTTCATCCATGTGTGCAGCTACCATTACACGTTTCGCATTCTTTTTCTTCGAACGTTTAACGCCGTAGAAACCGCCTAAACGGTTATATACGAAATCATCTACAAAGGGTTTCATTTGTTGGATCATATAATCTTTAACATCGTCTTCAAAGCCAGGCGCGCCGTGAAGTTCTGTTAATGCTTGCATGCGTTCTAACGTCTTTTGTTTATCTATAGCCATCTGTTATCTACTCCCCTATTCATCTCTGTCTAAATCATTGATGTAACAAAAGCGCTCACTTCTGTTAATCAAATCCACAATTATTATTTACTGATCCGTATGTTCTCGCATAATAGAACTCTCAATCGTTTTACCATCTTCGCTATTAAATTTCACAGCGAAATACATTGGGTCGTGATAGTACAAGAACCATGTTTCTTCATTTATAAACTGTTGAATGTAGTGTTGTTTCTCGCTAATAGAATCCATTGGATAATCATCGTATGCAGTTACCCACAACGGATTGAGGTGCGCGTGAGTTGGGAAGATGTCTGCCATATGCACTGCGCGTTCATCCTCACTCTCGAAAGTAATGATACTATGTCCGAAACTATGGCCTCCTGTGTGTATCATCTTAATACCGGGATAAGGTTCCACAGTATCCTGATAGAGCTTCACTCGCTCTTGATAATCCCCTTGATTCATCGCCCAATATGTCGCTTGACTTCGTATATTAGGGTTGAGAAATTCTTCCCATTCATCTCGTTGAATATAGTGTGTTGCATTTGGAAACACTGCATGTCCCTCACTATCAGTAAGACCTGTAGCGTGATCGAAATGCATGTGCGTCATAAGCACCATATCAATGTCTTCAGGCTTCAAATGATGTTGCGCTAAATCCTCGACAAGGCGACTTTCGTTACTTACTCCGTAGTTGCGTAGTTGTTTATCAGTTAACTTACCTTTACCGATTCCCGTATCTACGACGATATTCGCATCTTGAGTTTGAATGAGTAATGGATGCGTCGGTTGAGGAATCTGGTTCTTATCATTGGATTCAATCTTTCTAGACCACAACGGTTTAGGAACGACGCCAAAGATTGCCCCGCCATCCATGTGTGTATAGCCACCATCGAAATAGTGTATTGTAAACTGTCCTAATTTCATAATATCCCCTCTTAAACTGTCATTTAAATCTATATTAATATAGTCTCTCTTGTCAGTAAAATGTCTGGTTTAACAAAAAAGAGCGAGCACGAACCGTCATCGATTCTACTCACTCTTTAAATAGTACTATATAATTGAACAGTTAGGATTGATGAAAGCGCGCTTCCATACGATAAATTCGTGAGCCCTTATCTGCAAATTTACGCTCGTACTCTGTTTCGATATTATCCTCGTCATCTTCGTCGTGTAAGTTAAGATTAATTTTAGTAAAATACATACCGAACTGAGACATACTTTCTAGACTATAAGCAAATAATCCTCGATTGTCTGTTTTAAAATGAATCTCACCGTCTTCTTTAAGTATCTCTTGATATATCGCTAAAAATGTGTGGTACGTTAAACGGCGTTTCGTATGACGACGTTTCGGCCATGGATCTGAGAAATTAAGAAAAATACGATCAACTTCATGCGGTTCGAAGTAATCTGTTAACTCAGCCGCATCATTACAAATGAGTTTCAAGTTCGTTAACTCTTGATCAATGACATCGCGTAAAATATTAACCATCACATTCTTCTCACGTTCAATCGCAATAAAGTTGATTTCCGGATGTTGTGCAGCGATTGTAGTAATGAACTGACCTCTCCCAGAACCAATCTCAATATACAGAGGTTGCTGCTGATCAAACCATTGAGAGAGTTGTTTCGCATGTTTACCATCTATATCCACAATGTCGGTATGGGCTTTCAAGTAATCCTCTGCCCATGGTTTATAGCGCATTCTCATCATTCATTCTCCTTAAATAAACGCGTTATGATTCATAATTTCGTTCAAGAATTCTAACCAAGTATTCATATCTTTGAAACGCTTCTGATCCTCGTACCATTGAATCACTGCAATAGATTGAATTACGGTATACCATTTCATTCGTTGTTGTAAATCAAGTGTCTCTTTCACACCATAACAAGCAAGCCAATCTGACCACTGAGATTCTGGCACGTAGTTATAGAGCAACATACCTATATCAATTGCCGGATCTGCTATCATCGCATCCTCCCAGTCTACGAGGAAGAGTTCATCATGATCTGAGAGTAACCAATTGTTATGATTCACATCTCCGTGTACGACCGTGAAGAAACGTGGGTCGAGTTGCGGTATATGCGCTTCTAAATAAGTGAGCGCTTTACGTACGACATGATGAGTCCAAACTTCACGTGACAATGACGCATTAATCTTGGAGAGCATGATTTCAGGTGTGATAGGTTCCATTTCCATACGTTTCAACATGTTAAGTAACGTTTTAGAGCTATGTATTTTCTTTAAAAGGTTCGTCACACGTGTTTGTGGCATTTCATTAAAAGTGAGCTCACGACCATTCTTCCAGTGTTGCGCAGTTACCACTTCACCTGTTTCAATACGTTTCGTCCATACGAGCTTCGGTACAATACCCTCTGCTGATAATGCTGCGATAAACGGATTCGAATTGCGTTTTAAAAATAACTTCTGACCGTCTTGCTCTGCCATATAAGCTTCACCAGACGCACCACCTGCTGAATCTAATGTCCAACCCAATTGGTAGAACTGCTCCACGTCGTACACCTCACTTTCAATTAGAAAATGGCTCAAGAAAAAGCTGATTTCTAGAGCCAAATCATACAATTTTTGTCACACACTTTAAGCCGAGCTTTAAACTAGGTTATCCCTTGTATTCCTAACCTACACACCCTTCGCTCGGCTACTTATCTTGAAGTTCAAGCACCTTCAACGATAGAATATGTATCTATCTCTAACCCTGCCATGACAGGATTTTCAGAGATTTCTTTGTCACTATGTATATTCGTTCTTATTTCGAAAGACTCATATTGAATTTTATAATTTTTGGTTGGCGATTTCAACCTAAAAACCAAAACTAAATGTCACATTTTACTTACTTGTGATATTATTAATCTTAAAATTTGACTCCCTCAAATTATATCACAATATCGGTCTTAAGACTTACTAAGTATGTCGGTAATTTTAAAAATGTCACAAAAAAGTAAAGAGATGATAACAAAACTTTTAATCTCTCATCACATTTCTTTTACCCATATTGTTAGAGCAACTCACATAATATATCACAATTGTTCTTCTCCGCGATAGTGAAAAACGTACTTATGTGAAAAGAAAAAAGCACTTTAAAAGAAGACGAGATGCTTTTGCCTTCTCTCAAAGTGCTCAGTCTATTCAGTTACTCTTAGACACAGTGCGTATCAATGTAGTGATTAAATCGTGTTTGAAGTTGTTTCGTAATCGGACCTACTTTACCGTTACCGACCTTTTCACCATCTAATTTAATCACACCCATGATTTCTACAGAGGTATTCGTGATAATCACTTCATCCGCATTTTTAAGAAAATCCACATCAAATGTTTCTTCTTTAAATGGGATGCCTTCATCTTCACAAATCCAGCTCACAACTTGACGCGTGATACCGTTCAGAATGTAGTTATTGATTGGATGTGTATAAATCACACCGTCTTTCACTGCATACGCATTACTCGCTGATCCTTCTGTAACGATACCATCTCTATGTTGAATCGCTTCGTCAGCGTTATATTTTTCTGCATATTCTCGTGCCAGCACATTACCGAGTAGGTTTAAACTTTTAATATCACAACGTAACCAGCGAATATCCTCGGTCGTTACCGCACTGATACCTTGATCCATATCTTTAAATGGACGTCCGTAACTTTTACTAAAGCCCATCAACGTTGGCTCAACTGGCGGAGTTGGGAAACGATGATCACGCGGCGCAGCACCACGTGTAATTTGGAGATAAACGCCACCATTCACAATCTTGTTCGCTACGACGAGTTCTTTCACGATCTCCGTTAAAGAGTCTACCGTGTGGTCGATGTCTAAACCAATTTCGTTCGCACTACGTAACAAACGTTCGAAATGTTCTTTAGCTGTAAAAATCTTATTGTTATAAACGCGAATATATTCGTAAATACCATCCCCAAATATAAATCCACGGTCATTGTATGGAATGTTTGCTTCTTGTTCGTCTACGAGTTTCTGATTGATTAATACCTTTGTCATAACTATCCCTCCACACAGATTGAATAAAGTGCTTCTAAGTAAATACTCGTTGCGCGGAATAATTGATCTTTCGTAATGTATTCGTTCTTCTGATGCATGAGATCTTCAGATTCTGGGAACATCGCACCAAACGCGACACCTTTATCTAAATTACGTGCATACGTACCGCCACCTATAGTATAAGGTTCAGAATTGTCACCTGTTTGATTACGGTAAGCTTCTACAAGTTTCTGTACAAATGGGTCATTTTTCTCAACATAGTGTGGCTCTTGGACTTTACCCATATCAATACTGAAACCAAATGCTTTGATTTCTTCTTCGAAACGGGCCATTGATTTATCAAATTCGAAACCTTGCGGATAACGTAGGTTCACGCCGAATTTACCGCCTTCTTGGTTATCATAGCTCACTACACCGACGTTTGTCGTAACATCACCCATGTTGTCAGTGTGGAATTTCATTCCCATTTTTTCACCAAAATGAGATTCAAATAAATATCTTTCACCGATTTGTACGAAGTTCGTAGCTGTCTTGTCTAAATTGAGCGTCGCTAGGAAATGAAGTAAATACAGTCCGGCATTCACACCGATAGATGGGTCCATACCATGAACCGCTTTACCTTCCACGTTCAAGTGCAAGATGCCACTATCAACATAATTGGAACCTTCAAGTTGATGTTCTACTAAGAATTGTTCAAAGTTCTGAATAACATCTGTCATATTCTCTTTTACAAATACGCGCGCTGTAGCTTGATCAGGCACCATATTATAACGTTGACCGGATTCGAAAGCATACAATTCATATTCAGGTTCATCATCGTCGTCATCTTTTTGATCTTGAACGATATCGAAGACGCTAATCCCCTTTTCACCATGAATAGCAGGGAATTCAGCATCAGGGGCGAAACCTAATTTCGGCATTTCTTCAGTCTTGAAATAACGGTCTGTACATAACCAGTCAGATTCTTCATCCGTACCAATGATGATATGTATACGTTTCTTCCAATCTACATTCATTTCATTGAGAATCTTAACTGCGTAGTAAGCCGCAATCGTTGGTCCTTTATCATCAAGTGAACCACGCGCAATAATGCGGTCGTCAGTTACAACTGGATCGAATGGATCGCTATCCCAACCTTCACCAGCTGGCACGACATCCACGTGACAAAGTATACCGAAGACGTCATCGCCTGCACCTGCTTCTAGGCGTCCGGCGATATGCTCTACATCATGTGTATTGAAACCATCTCGGTCAGCTAATTGATACATGTAGTCTAATGCTTTACGTGGGCCAGGTCCTACTGGATTATCTTCAGATGCTTTGGCATCGTCTCTGACACTTTCAATTGATAGTAATCCTTTCAAATCTTCAACGATTTGATCTTCATACGCTTGTACTTTTTCTTTCCACATTACTTATCAACTTCCTTTGTTTAAAAACTGGGTTTCTCTTTATTCTACATCAAATTAAGCGCGAACTACAGTGGGAAGAACAAATTTCTCAGAATAATTTCTACTGTTTAAATAATTCTGAACTTTAATATCATATACTCTCGCCCTCTCTGAACACATCTGCACTAAGAATTAAAGTTCATTCAGATATGGATGCGACTTGCTTTGGTTTTAGTGATAGGAGTCCTTTACGACAATTCTTCTTGACTAAAAAAGCTTGGCCCACACCGTATGTAAGCCAAGCACAAATCTTAAATATTATTTGTTTTTATCTTGTTTTGGTTGATTTTGATTATTTTTCAAATCTTCTTCAGAAACCACACGTAAGTTGTTTGAAGGATCTACAGCACCTTCGTCTGCGAAGCGCGCTTCTTCAACGTGGTCTTCTTTCTTCTCTTCACCAGTGATGAAGCGTTCTTTTTGTTCATTTAAGAAGCCTTTAGGATCTTCTTTCACCTTTTTCGCATAGGCTTTAGGATCTTTCTTCACTTCTTCGATAGTGTCTCCAGCTTTCTCTTGGAAGTCGCTTGCTACAGAGCTTGCTTTCTCTTTATAATTCTGTGCCGCTTCTTTCGCGTTCTCTTTATAAGATTCAGCTACCTCTTTCGCGTTCTGTTTGTAGCCTTCTGGATCTTCTTTGTATTTGTTGTACTCTTCCTTTAATCTATCTCTGTTTTCTTTGCGAGATAAAAGTACTGCTGCGGCAACACCGCCGAGTCCTAATACAACTTTAAGAAACTTAGACATAATTAACACCTCTTTTTTATAGTTATTGTTTCAGTAACTCTAATTCTTCCTGAGTTAATTGGCGATACGTACCAGGAGCTAAATCTTCATCAAGTGGAAGTGCTCCAATCTTGATGCGTTTTAATGCCTTTACCTCATTGTCTATGGCATGAAACATTCGCTTAACTTGATGATACCGTCCCTCATATAGAGTTACTATCGATTGATTGGGAGTATCAGTTTGTTTCAATAGAGCTGGTTTCGTAGCACCATCATTTAACTCTATACCCGATTTAAACATATCTATATCATGATTGGTAATATTTTTTTCTGATAACACTTCATAAGTTTTGGCCACGTGTTTTTTAGGGCTCATCAAATCATGATTAAATTGACCGTCGTTTGTGATTAGCAAGAGTCCCTCAGTATCTTTATCTAAGCGACCTACAGGAAAGATACCTAAATGTTGATATTCTGGAATCAGATCTATCACCGTACGCTGAGCATCATCTTCAGTTGCTGAAATTACGTCTTGAGGTTTATTCAGCATGAGATAAACTTTATCGATATAAGTTATTGTCTCGCCATCACAGCTTATCTCGTCGTTCTCTGGATCTACATGCACTTTCGGGGACTTTTCGACCTTATCATTGATCGTCACGCACCCTTTTTTCAATAACTGTTTTACTTCTGAACGCGTGCCCATGCCCATTTGAGCTAAGTATTTATCTATTCTCATTTTAAAAATCCTAACTTGCTACGTATCTTGTTCGGGATATCACCTAAGAATTCATCCGCAAGATGCGTCTTCATAGAAATAATGCCGTAAATCAAGGCACCAACGATAACACCTACGATAAGAATGATGAGCGCGTTCACTTTGCTAACTGGTGATAAGAACAATTGAAGAACGAAGAATGTCAGTTCTACACCAATCATCATGATAAAGCCGTACATGAATATTTTACCGAATTGAATCCATGTTTCACGGAAATCGTATTTCGCATAAACTTTTAAAATAATTAAATTACAAATATTAGCGAACAACAACGCAATACCTGTTGAAAGCACCGCACCTGGTGTGTGGAACAGCATAATCAATGGTATGTTTAAACCGAGTTTAATCACGACTGCTGCTAAGATGACAAAGACAGTAAGTTTCTGCTTATCGATACCTTGAAGCATAGAAGCTGTCACACTTAACAATGCAATTAAGATCGATACTGGCGCATAGAAGAACAAGAGTAAACTACCATCGGGTTGGAATTTGTAGAATACTGTGTACAGTGGTGATGCCAGCGCCATAATGCCTAAACTTGCAGGTACTGTGATAAACATCAACACACCTAGAGATGTACGAATTTGACGGTGCATTTCTGTTGTTTCACCGGATGCAAAGGTCTTAGTGATAAATGGAATTAAGCTGACTGCAAATCCTGCTGATAACGATGTTGGAATCATGACAATCTTATTTGTCGTAAAGTTCAGCATCGTAAAGAAACTATCGTGTAAACTTTGCGGCACGCCTGCTAAGCCCAAAGCAAAGTTATGTGTAAACTGATCCACCATGTTAAAGAGTGGAAAGTTCAAGCTAACGATAACGAATGGAATACTGTACGAAATAATTTCCTTGTACATTTGTCCATAAGAGACGTCTATATTGGTGTGATCTTCTTGAACCATCTGCTCAATATTTGACTTTCTTTTACGCCAATAATACCAAAGTGTGAAGATACCGATAATCGCACCGACTGCGGCACCGAATGTTGCTACACCATTGGCTAATAATAGTGAGCCATTATAGACGTTGAGCACTAAGTATGCACCGACTAAGATGAATAGAATACGTGCGACTTGCTCTGTCACTTCTGACACAGCGGTAGGTCCCATTGATTTGTAACCTTGGAAGACGCCTCGCCATGTTGCTAATAGTGGAATAAAGATAACTACGAAACTAATAATTCGTATTATCCACGTGATATCAGCGAGTGTCCAGCCACCTTGCGCGCCATTCTCATGTGCAAGCGTGACGTGTGCAATCGTAGGCGCTAAGCCGTAAAGCACTAAGAAACCAATGATACCAGTAATCGCCATCACGATAAAGCTCGAACGGTAGAGCTTACGACTCACTTTGTAGGCGCCTAAAGCATTATATTTAGAAACATATTTAGACGCTGCGAGTGGTACACCTGCCGTCGCTACTGCAATAGCGATATTATACGGCGTGTAAGCATAACTGAACGGGGCGAGATTCTTCTCATCCCCCATAATGTGATAGAAAGGAATGTTGTAAATTACACCGAGCACTTTGGTGATTAGGATACTCAATGTAATGAGAAACGTTCCCCTCACTAATTCTTTACTTTCACTCATCCTTATCTTCCTATCTTTAATTAAGTTTTTCTATAATTACCATAAATTTTATCATAACGTTATACGACTGATTTTTCAAAACTATATTACTATAAAATGATTATCGCTGCGAGATATTATATCATGTTGACACCGAAAGTTTGAGAAATTCTCACATACTTACCCTATAACATACTAACTAAGATTGCTATAATACACTAATGAGTAAACGGATTATCCTAAAATGGAGGATTAAGCATGTATCAAACAGTAATCATTGGCGGCGGACCGAGCGGAAGTATGGCAGCCGTCGCAGCAAGTCAACATAGCGATCATGTCTTGCTGATTGAAAAGAAAAAAGGGTTAGGACGTAAATTAAAAATTTCAGGTGGCGGTCGTTGTAATGTAACGAATCGGCTCCCTTATGCAGAAATTATTCAAAACATTCCTGGCAATGGTAAATTTCTTTATAGTCCTTTCTCTATCTTTGATAACGAGTCGATCATCGAATTCTTTGAAAGTCGCGGTGTCAAACTGAAAGAAGAAGATCATGGGCGTATGTTCCCTGTTTCAAATAAAGCGCAAGACGTTGTAGATACCCTTACTCAAACGATTTACGACCAAGGTGTCGAAGTGATAGAAGAAACACAAGTCAATCAAATTGAGCATCACAAAGATTATTTTACGCTTACTTTGAATAATCAAGCACAAGTTCATTCACGCACCGTCATCATTAGTACAGGTGGAACGAGTGTGCCTCAAACAGGATCTACTGGGGATGGTTATCGTTTCGCGGAAAGTCTAGGTCACACGATTACAGAACTCTTTCCTACAGAAGTACCTATTAAATCTCCAGAGCCTTTTATCAAAAACAAACGACTTAAAGGCCTAAGTCTTAAAGATGTAGCATTATCTGTACTGAAGAAAAATGGTAAAGCGCGAATCACACATCAAATGGACATGATCTTCACCCATTTCGGCATCAGTGGTCCAGCCGCTTTAAGATGTAGTCAGTTTGTTTACAAAGAGCAGCAGAAACAAAAGCGCCAAGATGTACGTATGAGCCTCGATGTCTTTCCTGAGATGAAACAAGATCAGTTGCAAGCGCAAATTCGTCAAATGATTCAAGACGCACCTGATAAAGCGGTGAAGAATAGTCTACACGGGTTAGTTGAGGAACGTTATTTACTCTTTATGCTTGAACAAGCAGAGATTCCACATGATTTGACGGGTCATCATTTATCTAATGCACAACTACAAGGGTTAGTCTCACAGCTCAAACACTTTGAATTTAGCGTTAACGGCACCCTTCCTTTAGATAAAGCATTTGTCACTGGCGGTGGCGTGAAATTGAAAGAACTTTATCCGAAGACGATGATGTCCAAACTCGTACCAGGCCTCTTCTTTAGCGGTGAAGTACTGGATATTCATGGCTACACGGGTGGCTATAATATTACGAGTGCACTGGTCACAGGACATGTAGCTGGTCTCAATGCAGGTCAGTTCATTCCTGATGCAGAGGGAGATGAGTAAGCGAATACGTGTGAGCTTATAGTTAAAAGTCAGTTCATCTCATCCATGTGCGAACACTACGATTCACAATATCTAGAACCCACTTTACTATGCTGCTAAAATCTTAAATGAACTCAAAAATCACCCGAAGATGACTTTCCATCATCTTCGGGTGATTTCATTTAGATATACTTATACATTTCTGTTCATCTCACTCAGCAATTAGATGCTGTCGATTTCTAAACCTTCATCGCCCCAAGCATCCATGCCGCCTTCAACGTTTACAGCGTGAATGCCTTGAGATTGTAAGTATTGAACGACTTTCGCACTGCGACCGCCTACTTTACAAACGATGTAGTACGTTTGATCTTTATCGAAATAATTTAAGTTATCTTCAATTTGATCCATCGGAATCGTTTTTGCTCCTGGAATTGTACCCATTGCTGTTTCTTCGTCAGTACGAACATCAACAATATTGACTGGGTTAGAATCTAAGATCTTCTCTTTTAATTGATCTACTGTAATGCTTTCCATAATTAAAACGCTCCCTTTCTCTTATTTAGCAACAATATTAACCAATTTCTGTGGTACTGCTATAACTTTCTTCACATCTTTACCTTCAATAGCAGCTTTGACATTATCATTTGCTAATGCAACCTCTTCCATTTCTTCCTTAGACATATCTTTAGAAATGTTAAGCTTAGCTCGTAATTTACCATTCACTTGAACAACAATTTCGATTTCATCATCGACAAGCATAGACTCATCGTATGTTGGCCAAGGTTCATAAGTAATTGTTTCGTCGTGATCTAATTTAGACCATAGTTCTTCACCTAAATGCGGTGCAATTGGCGCAAGCATTTTAACGAAACCTTCAATATATGGTTTGTAAAGTTCGTCTGCTTTGTAGCTATCATTGATAAAGACCATGAGTTGACTAATAGCAGTATTAAAGCTTAAGCTTTCGAAGTCTTCAGTGACTTTCTTCACAGTTTGGTTATAAGTCTTATCTAACGTACCCTTATTAGTGTTTACCACTTTTTCAGATAATGAACCATCTTCGTCAATGAGTAAACGCCAAATACGATCTAAGAAACGACGAGAACCTTCGAGACCTTTTTCACTCCAAGCAATCGCTGCATCTAAAGGTCCCATAAACATTTCGTAAAGACGTAGCGTATCTGCGCCGTGAGACTGAACGATATCGTCAGGGTTAATCACGTTACCTTTCGACTTACTCATCTTCTCGTTACCTTCCCCAAGAATCATACCTTGGTTATACAATTTCTGGAACGGCTCTTTGGTAGGTACCACACCGATGTCATACAACACTTTATGCCAGAAACGAGAGTAGAGTAAGTGAAGTACGGCATGTTCTACACCGCCGATATAGAGGTCAACAGGTAGCCAATGTTTCAATTTCTCAGGATCTGCAAGTTGTTCGTCGTTATTAGGGTCGATGTAGCGTAAGTAGTACCAGCAACTACCTGCCCATTGCGGCATCGTATTTGTTTCACGACGTCCTTTCATGCCTGTTTCAGGATCTACCACGTTCACAAAGTCATCGATGTTTGCAAGTGGTGATTCACCATTACCTGAAGGTTTAATTTCATCTGTTTCAGGTAGTAAAAGAGGTAATTCGTCTTCAGGAACTGTACTCATCGTGCCATCTTCCCAGTGAATCACTGGAATAGGTTCGCCCCAATAACGTTGGCGACTGAAGAGCCAGTCACGAAGTTTATAATTAACTTTGCGCTCACCTGCACCAGAAGCTTCAAGTAAATCAATCGCTTTAACGATGGCTTCGTCATTGTGTAAACCGTTTAATTCACCTGAATTGATGTGTGGTCCGTCACCACCGAACGCTTCTTTCGATAAGTCTCCACCATCAATGATAGGAATGATTGGTAAATCGAAAGTTTGTGCGAATTCATAGTCACGTTGGTCACCACTAGGCACACCCATAACTGCGCCTGTACCGTATGTTGCAAGAACATAATCTGCAATCCATACTGGTACTTCTTCACCATTTAACGGGTTAATTGCGTATCCGCCAGTAAATACACCTGATTTTTCTTTAGCAAGACCTGTACGCTCTAAGTCTGATTTCTTCGCCGCTTCCTCTTGATACGCTTTCACTTGTTCTTGTTGAGCTTCAGTTGTCACTGTTTCAACGAGACGATGTTCTGGACTTAGTACTAGGAAGCTTGAACCATATACAGTATCTGGGCGTGTCGTATACACTTCAATTTGTTCATCAGTGTCTCCTTTGATGTCGAAGCGAATAGATGCCCCTTCAGAACGACCAATCCAGTTACGTTGCATATCTTTGATCGATTCCGGCCAGTCTAAATCGTCCAAATCTTCGAGTAAACGATCTGCGTATTCAGTAATTTTCAAGACCCATTGTTTCATCGGGCGACGATAAACAGGATGTCCGCCACGTTCTGAGACGCCATCTACAACTTCTTCATTAGAAAGTACTGTGCCTAGTTCAGGACACCAGTTCACCGCTACTTCATCCACGTAAGCAAGCCCTTGATTATAAAGTTGAATAAAGATCCATTGCGTCCATTTATAGTAATCAGGGTCTGTCGTATTCACTTCACGACTCCAATCGTAGCTGAAGCCAAGTTCTTTGATTTGACGTTTGAACGTATCAATATTTTGTTGCGTAAAAGCTCTTGGGTTATTCCCAGTATCTAATGCATATTGCTCGGCTGGTAAGCCGAAAGCATCCCAACCCATAGGATGTAACACATTGTAACCTTGCATACGTTTATAACGTGAAATAATATCTGTCGCCGTATAACCTTCAGGATGGCCAACGTGTAAACCTGCGCCTGACGGATACGGGAACATATCTAACGCATAGAACTTCTTCTGACCGAAGTCATCTGTAGCTTTAAATGTTTCATGTTCGTCCCAATAGTGTTGCCATTTGCGTTCTATTTCTTTGTGATTAAAGCTCACTTTCTCTCCTCCAATTCATGAAAAAACACCTCATACTATTATCCACACATTCAGGGACGACAATAACCTTGCCGCGGTACCACCCTTGTTCACACTCAGTGCACTTCATTTCAATAATAGTAAGAGATGTCGCTCAATTCATTTATTATCCGGTAAGTTCACTTAGTGTTCTGCCACTAGTTTCCACCATCCTAGCTCTCTGTCGACGAACCACTAAATTACTACTCCTATACATTACTTATATTAAGTGTTCGGGTTCATGATTTCAAGTTTAAATTGTAAAATGCTTTTACTCAACCTAGTGAGCTAAGGTCGCTGATCCTCGGGTAAGCTTTTATCATAAAACCCAACTACGACAAACGCGATAATCAAGAGCCCAATCATGCTCAAGAACATCGTCTGCATATTAAACAGGTCGACGAGCGCCCCGCCGAAAAATGGACCTAACGCTTTACCCACCGTCGAAGCCGAATTAACATAACCTTGATAAGCGCCCTCTTTCCCTTTCGGAGCTAAATGGTTCGTAATCGTCGGCACTGCAGGCCAGACGAACATCTCACCAAAGGTTAGAATAATCATGCCGATGACGAAGATGATAAAGTGTTCCGCAAAGCTTGTGATTAAAAATGATAATGCAAAGATTCCTATTCCGACGAACATTTGATACTTCAAATTTCCCCGTAAGAGATAAATCACCGGACGAATGAGCGGTTGGGCGACTAAGATCATCACACCATTAATCGCCCACAGCACACTGTACTGGCTCATCGAAATGTTCAATTGCTGTGTGAATGAAGCAATCGTACTCTCCCATTGGATATAAGCAATCCAACAAATAATAAACATGAGACAAACGAGCAATAGCGCTATAAATTGCGGACGTTGAGCCTTAGAGAATAACCCGGTGTTCTCTTGTGGTTTCACTTTGTATGTCATTTGAAGATTAAACTGGGTAACCGCTACAACTGCGAAACACACATACATGATGAGATTGGCTAGGAAGATATAGTTAAAGTTAATTTCTGCCACAAATCCTCCTGTCGTCGCTCCGAGTGCAACGCCTATATTCTGAGCGAGATAAATCGCATTAAAAGTTTGCCGTCCACCTCGAGGCCACACTGCACCAGCCATAGCGTAAATCGCAGGTATAATCATTCCCCCGCCAAATCCGAGGCACACCAACCAAATCGCATACCAAGGCCAACCATGAAAGAAGAAGAGCAATGTCGTACTCGTTAAACAGATTCCTGTACCACTTAGAATGGTTCGATAACCGCCCAGTTTATCAAACAACGTTCCTCCAAGCAGATTGCCTATGACCATCCCGAATGAATTAATCATGAGTACAATACCAGCGAGCGTTAAACTCTTCCCTAACTCTTCTTTCATATAAATGGTGTTCAATGGCCAGAGGAAACTGGCACCTGTGATATTCAGAGCCATACCTATGACGAGCCACCAAACCGCTTTAGGCATCTTCATTCACACCGCCCCTTTCGTAAGAACAACATTTATACTCACTATAACACAGTTAATAGTAATTATTATTTAATTAACTTTCCATTCTATAACGTTACCTTTAATTAACCTTTGTTAATTATTAAAGAAATTTTCGAGATGCCTCTTTTACTATTAGCGAGTAAAAGCCTGTACTTGACCTCTCTGACTATCACCAGTAAGGTAGAAGAATATGTTAAAATGTGGAAAGATTATATGACTTAGAAAGGAAAATGTAACATGGGTAAATATTTCCCTTACGCATTTGAAGATAAAAGATATCACACATGGAACTATCATTTGAAAAATAAATTTGGTCAAAAGATATTTAAAGTCGCTTTAGATGGCGGATTTGACTGTCCGAACAGAGATGGCACAGTTGCGCATGGCGGTTGCACATTCTGTTCAGCAGCTGGAAGTGGTGACTTCGCGGGTAACCGAGCAGATCCAATTGAAGTACAATTTAAAGAAATTAAAGATCGTATGCATGAGAAATGGCATGAAGGTCAATATATCGCTTACTTCCAGGCGTTCACTAACACACATGCGCCTGTCGAAGTCTTACGTGAGAAATATGAGGCTGCGTTGAAAGAAGATGGTGTGGTCGGTTTATCTATCGCCACTCGTCCCGATTGCTTGCCAGATGACGTGGTTGAGTATCTTGCAGAATTAAATGAACGCACGTACTTGTGGGTAGAGTTGGGATTACAAACCGTACATCAACGTACGTCCGACCTCATCAATCGTGCACATGATATGCAAACCTATTACGAAGGCATCGAGAAGTTACGTAAACATAATATTAATATTTGTACGCACATCATCAATGGTTTGCCAGGCGAAGATTACGACATGATGATGGAGACAGCACGTGAAGTAGCACAAATGGATGTACAAGGTATTAAGATTCATCTTCTGCATCTGCTTAAAGGTACGCCGATGGTTAAACAATATGAGAAAGGTATGCTGGAGTTTATGTCACAAGACGAATATACTAGCTTAGTCTGTGACCAACTTGAGGTCATTCCTCCAGAGATGATTGTTCATCGTATTACTGGCGACGGTCCGATTGACTTGATGGTGGGCCCAATGTGGAGCGTGAATAAGTGGGAAGTGCTTAACGACATTGATGACGAACTTGCACGCCGTCATTCTTACCAAGGTAAAAAGTTTGAAAGCAAGGTTCAGTCATGAAAGTCGAACGCATCCTCCCTTTTAGTAAAACGTTATTAAACCAACATATTAAAGAAGATAGTATCGTGATTGATGCGACATGTGGTAACGGACACGATACGCTGTACCTGGCGCAACAAACACCACAAGGTCACGTATATGCGTTCGATATTCAAGCTACTGCGATATCAGAAACTGAGCGTCGTATAGGCGATTATCCCAACGTTCAATTGATTCAAGACAGTCATGCGAATGTTGCGCAACATCTAGCCCCAGAACACCGTGGGCATGTCGATGCAGCTATCTTCAATTTAGGTTACCTCCCTCACGGTGATAAAACGATTATTACTCAAGCGCCTTCAACGATTGCTGCTATTGAAGCGATAATGGAAATGTTAGCGCCCGAAGGTATCATCATACTCGTCATTTATCACGGCCATCCTGGTGGCACTGAAGAAAAAGACGCTCTACTGGAATACTTGAGTAAGATCGATCAGCAAAAAGCTCATGTACTCCAGTATCAGTTTATCAACCAACAGAATCACCCACCATTTATTTGTGCGATAGAGAAACGCTGATTCGTGATAAACGAATGGTAGCTCAGTGCGAGCTAACTAAAGCTTAACAACAACAATAATCACGCATTACAAAAATCTCGGTCGAAGAAGTACGTGGACTTCTCCAACCGAGATTTATTATTATGATAACTTTAATATAGAATTAAGACTGGATTGCATTTTTTCTTTTCTCTCTTGTGCTTCTTTAATGATGTAATCTAACAGTTGTTCTTTCTCTTTCTTCATAGAAGCATTGAAGTGAATAATCACTGTACGTTCATCATTTTTAGGTCTTTCTTTAGTGACCCATGATTTCTCTACTAAATCATTGTACGTACGTGTACGTTTATATGATTTAACAGGTACGTGATCATCCATTTCCTTTAACGTCATAGAACCTTTGTCCCAAAGCGTCAATAGAATTAGAACTTCCTCTTTAGATAACTCGTATTCGCTTTGAACACTGTTGAAGATCGCTTCAACATCTTTAAATAAAGATTCAAGTTCTAAAATATTCGTTACCTTTTGTTCAGTCGTGTTCCCCATCAAACATTCCCCCAATCATAGATTTTAACGATAAAGAAAAAATTAATTTATATAAAATGTAGAACACTGTAGAAGAAGTATTACTTTACAATAACATCCCTACGTATCATGAAGTAACACTTTACATTCTACAGTTTAAAATGACTATATGTTAAATGCAATGTAAATAGTTTGTCTAAAGAGATATAGTAAATTCACAAAACATTTTATATTAAATTAATCTCATTATCATTTTAAGATCAATCTATGATTTATGCAATTATATGGTTTTGAATTTTATCTTGCATTTCTTTAAGTACTTGTGCTGACTTATCAAATTGGGCTTGTTCCTCTTCACTTAATGGGGATTCAAAGATACGTTGCGCGCCATCTCGAGTTACTAATGTTGGAACGCCAATGTAAACATCTTCTTGTCCATATTCACCTTCTAGATAGCTAGATACAGTGAGGACTTTCTTTTGGTTAAAGAGAATTGCTTTCGTAATGTGTAATAAGCCCATCGCAATACCGTAGTAAGTGGCACCTTTCGCTTCGATAATTTCGTAAGCCGCGTCACGTGTACGAACGAAGATTTCTTCAATGCGTTTTTCACGTTTTTTATCATTTTTTAAAATATCAAATAAAGGTTGGCCCGCAATATTTGCTTGTGACCATACGGCTAATTCAGAATCACCATGTTCGCCGATAATTTGGCCGTGTACACTACCTGGAGATACACCAAATTCTTCAGCGAGTTCAAATTTGAAACGGGCAGTGTCTAAGATTGTACCTGAACCGATGACACGTTCTTTCGGTAAACCTGATACTTTATAAGTAACATAAGTTAAGATATCGACAGGGTTTGTCGCGATAAGGAAGATACCGTCGAATCCACTGTTCATGATTTCTGTCACGATAGATTTAAAGATCTTCGTATTCTTCTCAACTAAGTCTAAACGTGTCTCACCTGGTTTCTGAGCCGCTCCAGCTGTGATTACTACGATATCAGCATCTGAACAGTCGCTATATTGACCCGCTTTAACAGTCACGCGTGAATCACCATAAGGGGCACCATGGTTGAGGTCCATTACGTCACCTTTCACTTTATCTTCATTGAGATCGATGATGACAAGCTCGTCTGCTACACCTTTCGCTACCATCGCAAATGCGTAGCTTGAACCTACTGCACCGTCTCCAACTAATACTACTTTATTACCTTTCGTACGTTCCATACTTACTCTCTCCTATCACAAAACTTTGTATAACTATGTGATTTATTTCACAAATTAAATATACCAAATATTTCTATAAAAAGCAAGATTAATAGCTTTATGTAAAATTTTCGTCACTATATAATTACTCACGCTTACAGTATGTTTATACATTTGCCATTTTTATAAACAAAGACTGTTCGAGTCATCTTACAAAACTAAAAAAACTAGAACTTCACAGACACTTAAAAACACAAGCGCTACGTGTGAAGTCCTAGTCTTCTCATACCTTAATGGCATTATAATGTTAAATGACCCTTGCTGAGCTTAGCCTTTATCATTAGTCAGTCGAATTAACTTGGTTTTCATCATCAATAATGAAACCGAGATTGCTGACACTATTATTTAAGAAAGCCAGAATGTAGCGCATCACTTCATCTCTTTCCGGTTCGTTATGGACTTCATGATACAGTCCAGACCATTCTTTATAGTACAGTTCCGGTGTAGTTACCTTTGCTTTCACTTCACGCATAACATCTATATCAGCAATCTTATCTTCTGTTCCTAGCATCAAGAGTAATGGTAATGATTTAATATCTTTCAAATGCTCTACTGTTTCTTTCATAATTTCAGTTACTTCTTTGTACCAATAGTACGTGACTTTACGCAACATCATTTGATCATCTTCAGTTTCCTCAATTACTTCTTCATTACGTGTTAAATCACGTGCTTCAATTCCCATATTAAAGCGCGTATCTTTCGCTAACTTTCCAATATTTGAAAGTATTTTATCTTTACGCGTCTTAGCCGTTTTCGTAAATTCTAACAGTGGAGAAACGAGTAATAAGCCTTCAATTGGCACCTCAGTTTTTTCCAATAAATTGAGCGCGATGAGCCCGCCTAGACCCACACCGAGGAGATATGTAGGTAACTTGTACTCGTTCGCAATGCGGATCCACTCAAGGACTGCTTCATGATAGACATCGAAACTCTCGATTTGTCCTTTATTAGCACGAGAAGTCTGACCTTGTCCAGGTAAATCGCCCATGATGACATGATAGCCTTGGCGTCGCAACATCGTAATGAGATATGCATATCGACCTGTGTGTTCTAACATATTATGCGCGATGACGATGACACCTTTCGCCTCGCTTTCAGTTTCCCATTTCCACATGTCTTCTAAATCCCTTCTTCTTCAAATTCTTATTCCTTATTGTATCAAACTCTGTTTCCGTATTTCCACGTTCAACCCACTCTCCTTTTTAAAATACTTCACTTTCTTTCTAAGCACAGTTAATCTGATTATTTAAGGTCGTAACAACCATTTTCTTTATTTTATAGGTAAAAGGCTAAACGTCCCGCGTCGCAATTTCTATCACACTTTTAATGTTTGAAAATTTCCAAATTGTGTAAATTATGTGTTTGTAAACGATTTCACTACTATTCATTTCATGCTACACTATATGAAAGGCACAATATTTCTAAAGGAATGGGAGGAATTTCAATGCCACTAGTGAAAGATTTTTTTATAGGTATATCTAATAATACTTTTTTAAACAAACTCGCTAAGAGTATCGGCCCTACACTAGGAGCAAATCGAGTAGTAGCTGGAAATACGATGGACCAGCTCATCGATACGATTCAGAAGCTCAACGACAAAGGGATTACAGTGACAGTAGATAAACTGGGAGAATTCGTTGAGAATGAAGGCGAAGCCATCTTAGCGAAACATGAAATCCTCGAAGTCATGTACGCGATCAACAACCATAATGTCGATGCGCACATGTCAGTGAAACTTAGTCAACTCGGTTCTGAGTTCGATTTAGAATTAGCTTATCGTAACTTAAGAGAAATATTATTGAAAGCAAATGAATTTGGAAACATGCATATCAATATCGATACTGAGAAATACGATAGCTTAGCTGATATTACTCAAACGGTTGATCGTTTAAAGGGTGAATTTAAAAATGTCGGCACTGTGATTCAGGCTTATCTATACAAAGCAGATGATCTTGTCGACAAATATCCAGAATTAAGATTACGTATGGTTAAAGGCGCATATAAAGAGAAAGAAGATATCGCCTACCAAACGAAAGAAGATATCGATAGAAATTACATTCACCTCATAGAAAAACGTTTGGATAATGCAGAGCATGTCACTTCCATTGCGACACATGATGACAAAATCATCAATCATGTTAAACAATATGTGAAAGATCACAATATCAAGCGAGATCAATTCGAGTTCCAAATGCTTTATGGCTTTAGATCTGAATTAGCTGAAGAAATTGCTAATGAGGGCTATAATTTCTGTGTTTACGTTCCATATGGGGATGATTGGTTCAGTTACTTTATGCGACGCTTAGCAGAACGTCCACAGAACTTAAATCTCGCATTCAAAGAATTCGTGACACCTGAATCATTGAAGAAGACTGGATTTGTGGCAGGTGCATTAGTCGGTTTCGGCGTGGTTGCAGGTCTCGTTACGAAATTCGCTAAAAAATAACTTCGTGATACTTACATTGTCTTATTTAGAGACAGTGCTCATTTTTATCACAAAGTAGTTAGAATTTTCTTGATAGAAAGATTAATATTATTCTCAAATTAAAGAAATGGCAAGTTAAGTAGAATTCTACTCAACTTGCCATTTCTTATGTTAACGCTCTTAATTTTCATTAATTGTTTTAAACAAATTAGCCATTTCAATCGCACTCATCGCTGCATCTGCACCTTTGTTACCTGCTTTCGTACCTGCACGCTCAACGGCTTGTTCAATGTTTTCAGTCGTCACGATACCAAAGATCACTGGAACGTCTGTAGCATCATTTGCACGTGAAATACCTTTAGATACTTCGTTGCAGACATAGTCATAATGCGTAGTAGAACCGCGGATGACACATCCAAGTGTAATGACTGCATCATATTTCCCTTTTTGCGCCAATTTCTTAGCTACAAGTGGAATTTCAAAAGCACCTGGAACAAGTGCCACGTCGATATTGTCTTCATCCACTTCATGACGCACAAGTGTATCTTTCGCGCCGTCTAATAAACGCATTGTAATAAAGTCGTTGAAACGACTCACAACAATCGCTACTTTCAGATTTGAACCCGTTAATTTACCTTCAAATTGCATAATGTGTACCTCCTAAATTAAATGACCCATTTTATCTCTTTTAGTAATTAAATAATCATGATTATGTTCATTCTCCGGCACAATCACTTCGATACGTTGTGCAATCTCAATACCGTAGTGCTCTAGACTTTTAAATTTCGCAGGATTATTGCTCAACAAATTCACCTTTTTAATACCAAAATGTTTAAGGATTTGTGCCGCTTCGAAATAATCTCTTAAGTCTTCATCAAACCCAAGCGCAGTGTTTGCTGTTACCGTATCATAACCATCCTCGATTAGCTCATAAGCACGTAGCTTATTAATCAATCCAATACCGCGACCTTCTTGAGGAAGATAAAGAATCATACCACCATGCTCTTGAATATATTGCATTGACGCTTCTAATTGCTTACCGCAATCACAACGTTGGCTATGGAAGATGTCACCTGTCATGCACGCGGAATGTAAGCGCACATTTTCAACTTCATGAATCTCACCCTTCACGATCGCTACAATCTCCTCACCATCATGCGTCGTAAAACCATACATATCGAATTGACCGTAGTCTGTCGGCATCTTCACTTTCGCACGTGCTTGAATCGCTTGAGCTTGACGTTCACGACGATAATGCATTAAATCTTTGATCGTAATCATCTTCAAATTATGTTGTTCTTTATACTGCATTAAATCGTCGCCCTTCGCCATCGTACCGTCATCATTCATAATTTCACAAATGAGCGCGGCAGGTGTAGCGCCTGAAAGTTTCGCTAAGTCCACGGCTGCTTCAGTATGACCTTGGCGTTCTAAGACACCCCCGTCTTTCGCAATCAGAGGGAAGAGATGACCTGGTCGGTTGAAATCTTGCGCTGTCGTTTCTGGACTCACCAACGCTTTCGCCGTTAACATACGTTCGTTTGCACTAATTCCTGTCGTCGTTTCACGGTGATCGATACTCACGGTAAATGCAGTTCCAAAGGCGTCAGAGTTCTGTGAAACCATTGGCGCGAGATCAAGACGTTGTGCAATATCCTGGCTCACGGGTGCACATATTAATCCACGTCCATATGTCGCCATGAAATTCACAGTATCTTCTTTCATCCATTGCGTGACTGCTATCAAATCTCCCTCATTCTCTCTATCTTCGTCATCTACAACAATGACACTTTCCCCATTCTTAAGGGCTTCTATTGCATCGTCTATACGGTCAAATTTCATCCTCTACCCCTCCTAGTATCCTAACGCTTTCATCTTATCCTCCGAGAGACCGTCTTTCTGGTCTCCTATGATACGTTCAACGTATTTAAATAACATATCTGTCTCTAAATGCACGAGATCGTTTTCTCTCTTGCGATCTAAAATGGTCGCATGGCGTGTTTCAGGAATGAGATGGATATCGAACTCATTCGCCCGTAGTTGAAAGATCGTTAAGCTCGTTCCATCAACTGCGATAGAACCTCGAGAGACCATTTGCTTTAATAAGTCTTGTGGTGCTTGAATTGTGATAATCGTTGAATTATTGTTCTTCTCAATGCGAGAGATACGACCAATATCGTCGACGTGACCAAGTACGAAGTGACCACCAAATCGACCTTGACCACTCATCGCCCGTTCTAAATTGACGGGGTCTCCTTGAGATAATTGATTTAAATACGTCTTGCTTTCTGTACCTTTAATGACTTGGACATCAAAGTGATTTGAATCGAAAGCTGTGACCGTTAAACACGTACCGTTCACACTGATTGAATCACCAATCTGCATATCCTCTAGTATCGTCTGACAACGTATCGAGAGCGTCATAACAGATTGGACAGTCTGCATACGTTCAATCGTACCGACTTCTTCTATGATACCTGTGAACATCGTCTCACTTCTTTCGTAACTGGACTTTAATATTCTGCTCAAGCATGTCTGTACGAACAATTTCAAAGTTAGGAACTTGCGATAGCTCTAGTACTTCATCAGTTTGGTAGAATTGATGTTGTCCAGAACCACCTATAATAATCGGGGCATAATAAAGGATGAGTTCTTTCGTTAGTGTTGAATGGAGAAATTGAGAAGTAACTTGTGGGCCTGCTTCTACAAGTACACGCCCAATACCTTTGCTGTATAAATCAGAAAGGATATGTTCAATTGTACATTCTTTTAAATAAATAATATCTATATGTTCTTGTTTTGCGGAAAGATTTGGATTTTCAGTATAAATCCATATCGGTGCTGTGGCATCTTGAAACATAGACAAGTCGAAATTGATTTCGCCACTTTTAGAAAGTAAGACTCTCACTGGATGCTTACCCTCTTCAATGCGCGTCGTATAGCTCGGATCGTCAGCATGAACCGTACCGTTACCAGTAATGACCGCATCATGCGTATGGCGCAGTTGAAAGACATCTTGTTTCACGGCCTTATTCGTAATCCATTGACTCTGACCGATATCTGTCGCTTGCTTACCATCTAAGCTACATGAAACTTTCACCGTTACTTCAGGCATCGCATTACGTTTAGCGAAGAAGAAGTCTTCATAAAGTCTCATCGCCGCTTCTTGGTAACGGAATTCTACTTCAATACCGTGTTCTTTCAAGATTTGATCGCCTCTTGAAGAGAGGGTCGTATCTTTGATCGCATACACGACTTTAGAAATACCGAAATCAATAATCTTATTCACACAAGGTGGCGTGGAACCGTAATGCGTGCAAGGTTCAAGTGAAATATATATCGTTCCACCTTGTGCTTCTGCACCTGCCATATCCAATGCTTGAACCTCAGCATGCTTATCACCTTGTCGCAGATGCGCGCCTAAGCCAACGACTCTACCTTGGTTAACCACAACTGCACCCACTGGCGGATTGACTCCAGTTTGTCCTTCAACCATTTCCGCAAGTTGAATCGCATAATTTAAATAATGACTCATTTCATCACCTCATTAAAAAAACACCTAAGGCTTCGCTTCAGGTGTGAGAAAAATAGTAAACTAACATGTTATCATGTGTCTCGTCATGTACGACTTGAAGTCATAATGGCTCGCTTAAACGCGTTGAACACACTTCACCATATTTTAGGGTATTGTCACCCTTATCGCGTGTGTCACCACTATCAACCTAGTCATTCTACGTCACAGCACATGACATGCCAAAGTAGACCACACATAATGGTGGTTGTCGTTTACTTCATTCTTTCTCCCATCCAGACTATACTGTCGGCTCTAGATTCTCACTAGATCAGCCAAGATCATGATTCATGATCTCGGGTCGCAGGCTTAACTTACTGCCGGTTGGGAATTTCACCCTGCCCCGAAAGAATTACTCTATTTAATTGTTCAATTGACATCGATGATTGAGTCTATAACTTATCTTACATCAAAATATTATGAAACACAATTCTAGCGTCTGTATAACGTGGAGAAGCTAATTCCAAGCGTCAAACGTTTGAAACAAGTATAAGCGCGCACCTCATTTCGACATCATATTTCACGACTCAATTTGCAGGACCTCCTATATAACAAAAGGTAGCGAGGAAACGTACGTCAACGTCTCCCCACTACCAAACCTTTTACGTTAAAGAAAAACTTTCTAAAATACATCTCCTGCACCTATAATGATAAGTAGAGTAAGATTCGAAACTGTATATTCTTAATCGAATTTGACTCTTTATCTACAGAAACTTCAACTTCTTCTTTCTTTACCCTAATGCTTTCTCATATTGTCAAACATCTGATCTACAACACTTGCGGCTTGTTTCACAATCATATTTACACCATTGCGTGATTGATTAATACCATTTGTGAGCTGTCCAAAGGCATACATACGTCGCAAGGTGCCATAACGTGGACTAATCACTTGATTGGTTTCAGGTATTATTTGAATACCACCCAGCGAATGAGACTGCACAACTTGTCTATTCTCCAAATTAATGACGAGTTGGTCATCATGGTCAAGATCGGCAAGATGTGTTTTCGCACCTGTCGCATTGATGACAATATCGAAAATGGATGGTTTCTCATTCTCTTCCTCGTAATAAATACAGAAGCGACTGTTAGGTTCATCGTAATAAATGTCTTTCACATTCTTCTTAATTTCGATTAAACCGTCATGAATACCATCGATAATTAAATGTGCTGTAGTCGGTGGCATTGGATTTGAATTTGCTTTCAGAATACCATGATACTCTTTCAAGAATTTTTCCTGATCTTGATGACTGAAACTATTCCAAATCCAGTTCATATTTTCTTTGACCATTTCTAATAACGTTTGGAAGATCCCCACTTCTTTAGGATGATCTAAATCATAAGTTAAATCATGAATCGGCTCTCCCTGTTTACGATGGACTAATTCATCTAAATCTAAATCGAAACGTTCACACTCTTTGACGAACAAATCAATAGCCTGTTGAAGAGGCACGTTACCAAAGTAGTCTTTTTTAATACGGTTAAAATGCTCGGGCGTAATATACTCAAATTCAATATCAGGCATCTCGCCACGCACGCTAGGTAAATGGCCACTGCGACTCGTCACAGTTATCGGCAAGTTAGGATGATGCGCAGTGACATAACGGATAACATCTAAACTCGCTAAACCTGTACCTACAATCGCAATTCGATCTGTATCTTCAACCTCATCTAACGTATTGTATGTAGGGTACGGCGTTTGAATATAGCCTTTCGTCCCTTTCAGATGGTAGGGATCGTGGTAAGACAACGTTCCAATGGCAAGGAAGACCACATCGTACACTTTACATTCGGACATGTCATTGGATGTACAGACGTGATAGTTAATTTCTGTATCCCCAATGTTTGAATCAATGTAAACTTCCGTAACTTCTTTATAAATGACATTAATATTGTCGTACGTTTGTTGATATTGATTGAGATAGGACTTCATATAATGGCCAAAAATAAAGCGTGGTAAAAATTCTGGATGCTCAAATTTGAAATCGTCTTGTTGCTCATACCATTCGTAGAATTCTCTAGGATTATCTAAATTTAAAGACATTTGATCTGACGGCAGGTTAATCAATAATTCTTGACTATCATTTTGGAAAGGCACACCCTGCCCCATATTTTCTGGATTATCGTAAATATCCACTTCTAAATCTTTAAATTCTTGATATTTAACGAGTTCTCTTAATACACTGACGCCTGCAGTTCCGGCGCCGATAATTGCTATCTTCATTGTGATCGACCTCTTTAAAGTTTTTATCTTTTTATAACACATTCATTTGTATATTCACTTTTTTCGGTTCTCCTAAACTGATATTAAACTTTTACATATATTGTGTTACGCTATATACACCCTTATAACGCATAAGTGAGGTTACACAATATGTCTCGATTACGTTATGGTATGATCATTATATTAATTTGTGTGATGACTCTAGCGGGCTGTGATTTGCCGGGTTTAGGCGGCAGCACGCAAGGTAAAAAGAATATCAAAGTATCCGCCCTCGCTACGAGTGAATCTCAAATCATGGCTTATATGATTAAAGATTTAATCGAACATGATAGCAACAAATACAACGTATCTATCATCAATAACTTAGGGTCTGCGACGATTCAGCATAACGCTTTACTTAACGGGCAAGCCGATATTTCGAGCACACGTTATACTGGAACTGAGCTTGTAGGTGCTTTGCATCAGAAACCGATTCGTGATCCTAAAAAAGCAATGTCAGTAACACAAAAGTTATTCGATCAAAAATATAATCAAACATTCTTTGATTCGTATGGGTTCGAGAATACCTTTGCATTTATGGTGACAGAAGAAACAGCTAAGAAATATCACTTAGAAACCGTTTCGGATTTAGAAAAGGTTAAAGATAAAATTCGTGTTGGAACAGATACGACGTGGATTAAACGCGGTGGCGATGGCTATCGTCCGTTCACACACTATTACGGCTTTAAATTCAAGCAACTCAAACCTATGCAGATTGGTCTCGTTTATGATGCTTTGAAGAGCAATAAACTTGATGCAGCTCTAGGTTATACCACAGATGGACGTGTTTCTGCCTATCATCTTAAAGTATTAAAGGACGATAAACATTTCTTCCCATCATATGATGCGAGTGCCATCGTACCTAAAAAACTACAAAGAGAAGAGCCTGAAGTTCGACAAGCAGTAAAGAAACTTGAAGGCCAAATTTCTACCGAACAAATGCAACAACTCAATTATGAAGCTGATGGCAAAGGTAAAGAACCTGCTGTCGTCGCACATGACTTTTTAGAACAACACCACTACTTCAATAAGTAGGATAAAGGAGGCCACTCTAATGAAATTTATCATCAAAGTATTATTATCCATGCTATTGTTCTGGATTATCTTTAATCGTAAAAATGTAGCGAAGTAACTGTCAGAAGTTCATTTTAAGAACTTAAAACAGTAGTCATAACATCGCTATGAAGTCTTAACCACAACAAAACCCGTAGAGGTCTATTTCAGCCTCTACGGGTTTGATTTATGTGAGCGCAACGCTCAATCGATGCTTATTTCTTATCTTGGTGTTTAGGATCATCTTTATAAACGTAATATTTATAATACTTACCTTCTGTATTCATCTTGTCGTAGAAATTAGACATGAGCTTCGCATTACTTTTAGCCCAGTTAATATCTGTCGCATATTGATGCTTACCTGTATTCTTAGGATTCCATCTCATGCTGTAAAGTGTATTCTGATCATCGTGAGAAAGGAAGTGATCATGGATAAAGTCAGCACCGCCAGCAATGGCTTTCTCAGGTGTGTCCCAACCATGTTTCTTCGCGTATTCGCCACCTGTCTCCACAGGATCCTCGTCTAGCGCACCTACACCAAAGAAGTTGTAGTATTTCTTACCATCGATTTCGACACCTTTCGCGAGATCACTGTTAACTGAGCCCGTCTCAAGCAATGCGTGCGATATGAGATAAACCTCATTGACATGTTTGTCTTTCGCAGCTTTGATGAAATCGTCCGTATGGTTTAATAACGTAGGATTATCCACGAGCATACGTTTGATACGATTGCGATCCACTCCTTGATATTTATCAAGTTGCAAGAATTGATATTTCTGTACATCACTATCAATTAACTTACTTGAATCCATCGCATCTTTAATCTCTTCAGGAGATGCGTCTCTCCACTTGTTATTCTTATTCGATACTTGTTGCTTCGTATAGTTATCCACTTGCTTTTTCGAAGCTTTGTCTAAAGTATTATCTACCTTTTCAATATGCTCAACCTGCTTTTCATGTTTAAAAATCACTTGGTCTTTAATTAAAGAAAATCCAATAGCTACAAAAACACCTAAGATTATTAAGAGACCAATAATTGAAAAGATTGAGCCTTTCTTATGTTTAATCATGTTCACACCTCTTAGGTAATAATTTGAACTTTGCTTATAAAGTTTAACATTTAAATCGATGTCACACAATTTCATACTGTCGTTGTTACAAATTCATAAAAAAAGTAATGAAACTTTAATTTCATTACAAAATAAAGACAGCACCTGAATCTCCCCAGCATCTTCACTTCTGAATGAAATTGTTGTTCATTACTTATGATTTGAATGATATTCCATCATGATGAAACTGACTGCTTGTGAACGATTTTTATAATAATACGGATTCAAATCGATATTGCCTTCTACACTACCGTCACGATAATGCATTTCTTTCGTCATATTATTAATCATTACGAAATCGGATTTATCTTTAATCGAATCCAAATCGTCGTGTCGCGCGAAAAAATGTTCAAGATTAAGGTGTGCGTAATCCATTTAGAGCCTCCTTGTCAGTTAAAATATGTCGAATCTATATTTAAAACACTATTTAAGTACTATTTTAATCATATTTAAATCGCTATTACTACCATTTAACACCTTTTACTCACATTAAGCAACTGAAATCTTTTCTACTTCACCGTACGCTATAGTTATCCGGAAATATTTATTTGTACGTACAAATCGAAAGAAGAAACAATTGAATTTTAACACTTACTATGAAAAATACAAAAATATAATTCATTATCTACTCAAAAGCTACAATATCAGTTATGATTATGATGAATTCTATCAATTATTGCTCATACGCATGTGGGAACTCATTGAGCATTACGATGATAAACATCAACTCCCACTGAGCAAATATCTATTCTATCGCCTACGGTTCTACCTCATTGACCTGTTTCGTCAAAGAGGCAAACAGGAGCCATCTCTAACACTAGAAACCACAATAAACATCTACGCTTCTGAATCAATGGAAGAAGAAGTGCTCACTGCGGATTTACTCAAAACGTTTCAACCGTTGCTCGCGCCTCTTGAACAGCAATGGTTGCGTCTCAGACTACAAGGCTATCAACAGGCTGAAATAGCGAAACAACTTCAGCGTTCAGTGAGCTCTGTAAAGCTTTATCGTCGCAGTGTTCTCAAGAAATATCAACAGTTTATGTCTAAAGCAGAGGTGTAATTCATGCTCGATAAGAATCAACTACTCTATGTTATGACACAACCCGATCTGGAGCGCCTCACTCGATGTGAATTCGTCAACCATTCGTATCTCTACCCTGGATCATTAAACAAAGTCTTAAATTACCTCATAAGTAGTAGCCGTTTAGATATCAAACATCAGATTGCAACATCTAAAAATCTACTGCACATTAATAAACTCGTGCCTATTTACGTTAATCAACATCTCACGTTATTCCCGATTAAGCAACAGCGTGCGCCACTTCAAATTTATATCAACGCACATCAAATACGAGGTTTAACATCTAAAGGTTCCAGAACACTCATTTATTTCAGTGCACGCAAGCAATTACTCGTCGATGAAGGCTATACCTTAATCCGTAAAAAATGGTTAGAAAGCTTATCTTTAGCTACTTTCTACAATCAAAATATTGAGCTATAATGCTTTATTAAATTTGTATTCTAAGAGCTTTTTAGTGAACAAGGCGGTCGTCTGTTTGATAAGCCAAAGTGCAACGATCACAAGTCCGACGGCCCCTATCAATATAAGGATAGCTGAAAGCATCGTCAAATTCCCCTGTGGGTGGAGGAAATAATTCACTGCACTTAAGCTTGCGATAAATCCGAACAGGAAAAGCCCTACTGTAATAACGTAAGACACAAGTAGACCTAGCAATAGAAGCATAAACGTTGTCGTACTCACGACTTTCTGACGGAAAATATGTGTTTTAAGAAACTGATTAGCAAAAAAGATGGGACGTTGTAGAAGTTGCGCATCTTGGTCTTGTTCAGGATCTAGTTGTCGGATAGTTTGGTGTAGTTGCTTTTTCTCTTTCTTATTAAGAAACCACAAATGTTTCGTTACCTTTTGTTGAAATAAATCTTTGTTCATCACATTACTCCTTTAATTACTTCTTTCATCTTAACTGAGATGAGATGGAGGTACAATAGCACGCTCTATATTTTCACATATTAAAATGGCTCGTATTCGAAAAGTGGTATTCACAATTCGAAACGAGCCAATGTTATATTTCAAATTTAATTTCTTGAAAGTTGAACAGCAACCATTGTTTCAAACAACTGCCATTCGAGATTCCCTCATTCATCACTAAAGAATAGACAATCCTGAGCTTTGAATATCCTTCGCAAAGCCTTTCACAGTATCGACAGACAGACTTTCGATATCGCGACCTAAATTGTTATTGACTTTACTTACAACGCCTGCTGGGCACGTAATAATATCTGCACCAATTTCATCGGCTTGAATTACGTTGATCACTTCACGGCAGCTCGCCCATAATAATTTCACACCTGCTTTACTATGAGTCACTTCCACCGCTTCTTTCATCAATGGTAGAGGGTCCACACCTGTGTCAGCGATGCGTCCTGCAAAGACAGAAACATATGTCGGTACACCTTCTGTTACTGCATCCGTAATCGCTTGGACTTGTTCCATCGTATAAACTGCTGTGACGTTGAGTTGTACATGTTGTGCAGATAATTTCTTAATCAACGGAATAGTTGATTCACCTTTCGTATTCACGATCGGAATCTTCACAAACACATTATCTCCATATTGTTGTAGAATTTCAGCTTCACGCTCCATCGTTTCTAAATCGTCAGCAAAGACTTCAAATGAGATTGATGCGTCAGGGATTTCACGCACCGCTTCTTCAGCGAAAGCCTTGTAGTCATCTACGCCCGCTTTCGCCATTAAACTTGGGTTAGTAGTAAACCCATCTACTTCTTTATTTTTATATGCGAGCTTCATCGCTTCGATATCTGCACCGTCAGCGAAAACTTCAACATTTAACTTTCTCATTACTTTCTTCCTCCTCTATGAGACCCAACTTAGATAATATATTTATTTAAATCAGTTTGAGTATAATGTTTAACCTCTTTATACCACCCCTCGTGGCCAAATACTACTCTTTTGCTTGAGAAGTTCGATTACGTTTTGAGGTAGAATTTTTAAAATATCTACAAGATTTATTAACTCATCTTCCACTTTTCCATTAAAATGATTTAACGATTACAATCATAGAAAAATATGCTATGATTAAGAAATGTAATATTGGAGGAGGTCAACATGGCACGTTCAAAATTATATTTCTATATCGCTATTATTCTCGTATTAATTAGTATTTACTTTAATACGCATAATCCTCTACTCACGAACCATTTTAACTCAATGATTAAAGTAATCTTTATGTGTAGTATTATTAACGCGATCATTCTCATCGCTGCAGTAATATTTAATGACAAATCAATTAAACATTTACATGAGAACTCTGGATGGATTAGATATGCGAGTAAGGTACTACCTTTCGTATTACTCGTCGTTATTCTCTTACATATCGTATCTTTACTATCCACGTTCGGAATTCTCTTCTAAAGAACAATCCCAGCTCGAGTGACACATGATTCACTGCTTTAAGCTGGGATTCACTTATATATATTGAAATTAACTAAGAAAGAAGGATGTCTATGCATCGCTATGTCTATATCTTTCTCGGTGGTAGCATAGGTGCTTTATTACGTTACGGACTAGCTCAACTCAATCATCATGGGTCCTTTCCTATCGGTACTTTCTGCGCTAATCTTGCAGGTGCCTTTCTCATGGGCCTACTCAGCACGCTTGCCATCCGCTTCTTCAAGAATAATGCGAACTTAAAGAAAGGACTGACGACAGGGTTACTTGGTGCGCTCACCACTTTCTCAACTTTTCAATTTGAGTGTCTCAATATGTTGCAAGAAGGTTTAATCGGCACGTTAGCCCTGTATGCGATTTCTAGTTACAGTCTCGGCATTCTATTATGCTATCTCGGCACTCGACTAGGAGGTCGCATACAATGACAATCATTTTAATTCTCTTAGGTGGCGGTTGTGGCGCACTCATCCGTGGCATGTTAACTGACTTTTGTAATCAACGTTTCAAGCAAAGTTACCCGATTGCGACCATCATCGTTAACATTGTGGGTAGCTTTCTCATTGAATTCGTGTCTGGTTACAGTCTTCAAGCACACTGGTTATCGCCTTTATTCACGATTGGCTTTTTAGGTGGACTCACTACCTTTTCTACATTATCATCTGAGTTGGTGAACTTCTTAAATCAACCTCGTCAGCTAGCTCATCTTATCATTTATAGTGTGATTCAATACTTAGGTGCATTCCTTGCTTGTTTACTAGGCTACTTTATTTAATTTAAAAGGGTACCAGCATCATGGATAGTAGGCTTTTAAACACTAAGCCCTTTCCATGTGCTCGTACCCTTTCTTATTTCTGCACATTTTAAAAAAATCCTCTATCTATTAACCTTCATATGTCATTGGATTGGGTCCAAATCGTTGATCTGTATCTAACTGATTGATACGCTCCACTTCTTCTTCTGATAACTCAAAGTCAAAGATAGCTATATTCTCTTTAATATGTTCTGGATTTGATGAACGCGGAATAGATACGACACCGCGTTGGTAAACCCAACGAAGAATTACTTGTGCTGGCGTTTTACCCAACTTGTCCGAAATCTCACCAATCGTATCATTCGTTAAAGCTTCGCCACGTGCGAGAGAGGACCATGACTCTAAGTAAATATGTTGTGCGTTGAGGTACAGACTTAGCTTACGTTGTTGGAATGTCGGATGGAATTCAACTTGGTTGATAACCGGTTTAATCGAAACTTGAGCTAACAACGCCTCCAACTGTTCAGGTTCGAAGTTACAAACACCGATATTTCGCACATTCGTATCATTGTACAAATCCTCCATTCCATGCCAAGTATCGACCATGACCGCTTCGTCAGTCCCCGGCCAATGCATGAGATAAAGATCTAAATAATCTAAACCTAGCTTCTTAAGTGAGGCGATGTAAGCTGTTTCAACGTTTGCACGTCCATAATCTGTTAACCATAGTTTAGACGTCACAAATAGATCTTCTCGTGTTAAATCACTTTCTTGTAATGCTTCTCGAATACCTTCACCTACTGCTTGCTCATTACCGTAACGCGTCGCAGTATCAATATGGCGATAACCATTGAGTATTGCTGTCTTCACTGCGTGTTTACATGTTTCATAATCAGTCAGTTCAAACGTACCGAAACCAAGCATCGGCATTTCATGACCGTTATAGAATTCAATATTCTTCATGTTTCGCCCTCCCAAAGTGTTATGATATGTATCCTTCACCCTATTATTTTACCCTATAGGTGTTATGAGATAACAACCAGAGTCTCACATAGCGTAAAAGGAGTGGAACTGAAATTACAACAATTTCATCGTCCCACTCCTTCATATTAGCTGACGTATCATGCGACTCGCTTGTGAGTCTTACTTCACTTCAAATGTACTGTCTAACTTAATTAAATGTTTCAATTTCTTCCATAATGCGTTGTAACTCGTTGACGTCATATTGAATACGACCATGGAAGACGAATTTATTAAAGTATTCGTCGAGTTGCTCAGGTCCAACGAGCACTTTTGAACCTGAAGTTTGTGCGTAGTTAGAAATTGTAACGTCGCCATCATTTTTAGGATTAAAGTAAAGAATTGTCGTTGGCGCAAATTTAAGATTTAAGCGTGTTTGTAAATCTGTAGCTACTTTCTCGATATCTTCTAATTGTGAAGAGTAGTCGATGACAGACAAGGAATGTTGATCCTCATTTTGATCAAACACTAAAGTATGACGGTCCTTTTTAGACAAATCTAATGTGTCAAAGATTTGCTCTAACATCGGTTGCTCTTTAAATTGAGCTGCGCTAACACCATTCATGACATGTCCTTTGAGTAACTGTGAATCAATAATGTAAAGACCTGTACGTGTAAGTACAAGATGACTGATACGCTTCACGTCATCAAATTCGTTACGCGGCAAGAAGATATTTGCCATGATGTGCATATCTTCTGGGCGAATACGTTTCTCATTAACTAAGCGTTCACGAATACCAATTAAACGCATATCCGTAACATACTCGCTGTGATTCTTAGAGAATAATTTCAACGCATCAATTTCTCTATCTTTCGCATTGACAGTCGCTTGATGTTCTTCTTTCTGCTTAGTGACTACTTTCTTGTTCTCAACGCGTTCCTTCTCTAACGCATCCGCATGTTCATCGTTCAGCGTTTGTTCGCGTGATTCATATTGATCTTTAATCTTATTCTGCGCCTTCTTCTTACTTGATAAGGCTACGATAAATAAGATAAAGCAAATAATCGCTACGACGATCGCTACGATTAAACCAATTTCTATTGGTCCAAATGAACTCATTATTACAACGCTCCTTTTATACTCTTTTCACTTATTATAATAGATAAAATGATATCATTCGACTACATTGTGCCGAATTTCAATTATTGTTTTTGAACGGTATCTTTTAATAAGTTCACTTTATCTAGTTTTTCCCAAGGTAATAAGACATCTGTGCGACCGAAATGTCCATAAGCGGCAGTTTGTTTATAGATTGGTTGCTTCAAATCTAGCATTTTAATAATACCTGCTGGACGTAAATCGAAATGTTCGCGAACAGCAGAAACGAGCGCTTCTTCGCCCACTTTACCTGTACCGAACGTATCAATTGCGATAGATACGGGCTCAGCCACACCAATCGCATAAGCGAGTTGAACTTCACATTTCTCAGCGAGGTCTGCTGCTACGATATTCTTCGCCACATAACGTGCGGCATACGCTGCAGAACGGTCCACTTTCGTTGGATCTTTCCCACTGAAACAACCACCGCCGTGACGCGCATAACCACCATACGTATCAACAATAATCTTACGACCTGTGAGTCCAGCATCACCTTGTGGTCCACCGATGACGAAACGTCCTGTAGGGTTGATGTAGAAACGTGTCTCTTCGTCTAACAAGTCGTCAGGCACTGTTGGATAAATCACGTGTTCTTTCATGTCTTTCTCAATTTGATCTAAATCTGTATCTTCAGCATGTTGTGTAGAAAGGACAATCGTATCAATACGATGTGGTTTGTCGTTCTCATCATATTCTACTGTAACTTGAACTTTACCATCTGGGCGCAAGTAATTAAGAATATTATCGCGACGCACATCAGATAAACGTTTCGCAAGTTGATGAGATAAGAAGATAGGTAGCGGCATATAGGTATCGGTTTCATTCGTAGCATAACCGAACATGAGTCCTTGATCGCCTGCGCCTGTCGCTTCGATTTCTTCTTCTGAAATCTCTTTACGATATTCGAGTGCTTTGTCGACACCTTGTGCAATATCTGGAGATTGCTCATCAATCGCTGTGAGCACAGCCATCGTCTGACTATCATAACCGTATTTAGCACGCGTATAACCAATGCCTTTTATCGTTTCACGCACAACTTTAGGAATGTCGACATATGTACGTGTAGATATTTCTCCAGAGATGAGCGCCATCCCAGTCGTCACTGTCGTCTCACAAGCGACACGTGCATCGGGGTCATCTTTCAATATTTCATCTAGTATGGCATCTGATATTTGATCAGCTATCTTGTCTGGGTGGCCTTCAGTTACTGATTCTGAAGTGAATAATCTCTTATTATAAGTCATAATGTACTCCTTTATATATAGATTACGAATATTCCCCTCCAACAGAGCTTAACAAAAAAGAGCCTTCTTCACTACATAGTTAGAGAGAAGGCTCAGTACGTCCATTCGCTCTTATCGTTCAGACACTTGCGTCTGCAAACGGTTTGGCACCTTTCTTCACACTTGAGAAGAGGTTGCTGGGCTTCCTTGGGTCCATGTCCCTCCACCACTCAGGATAAGAGAATCCGTTACTTCTAATAGTACCTAAACTGACCATTGATGTCAATTTAACTTTTTCGACATATTCTTTCATATATCGGTATGGAATATTAACATAAATGTGTTATACTTTTTAACTGTAAAGGCTTACATTAAAATTACCGCTGGAGGGATTAAGTATGGCAACTGATACGTATACTTACACGAACAAGATTAAGAATTTATTAAAAAAACCTAGCTCACTATTCCAACTTTCGACAACAGAACTGTATTACAAAATCATCGAGAATAACGAAGGAGAACTCACTGAATTAGGCGCTATTAATGCGAGAACTGGTAAGTACACGGGCCGTTCACCAAAAGACAAATTTATCGTGACAGAGCCTTCCTATAAAGACGACATCGATTGGGGCGAAGTGAACCAACCTATCGATGAAGAAACGTTCCTCAAATTATATGACAAAGTTCTCGACTACTTAGAAGCGAAGGACGAATTGTACGTCTTCAAAGGCTTTGCAGGTAGCGACAAGAAGACCACTCTTCCTCTTACTGTCATCAACGAATTAGCATGGCATAACCTCTTTGCTCAAAATATGTTTATTCGTCCTGAAAGTAAGAAAGAAGCTGAATCTATCGATAGTGGTTTCACAATCGTTTCTGCTCCTAAATTCAAAGCGGATCCAGCAGTAGACGGTACAAATTCTGAAACGTTTATCATCGTGTCATTCAAGCATAAGATTGTACTTATCGGTGGTACAGAATATGCGGGCGAAATGAAGAAGAGTATCTTCTCTGTAATGAACTACCTACTACCTAAAGGCAACATCATGAGCATGCACTGCTCTGCTAACGTTGGTAAGAAAGGCGACGTAGCGTTATTCTTCGGCCTATCAGGTACAGGTAAGACAACATTATCTGCGGCAGCTGACCGTAAACTCATCGGTGACGACGAACACGGTTGGAACGAAGATGGTATCTTCAACATCGAAGGCGGTTGCTACGCGAAAGCAATCAACCTTTCTCGCAAAAAAGAACCTCAAATCTACGATGCGATTAAATACGGTACAGTACTAGAAAATGTCGTTGTAGATAGCGAAGGTAATGTTGACTTCGATGATAACTACTACACTGAGAATACACGTGCAGCTTACCCTATCCACCATATTGATAATATCGTGGTACCTTCAAAAGCAGCACATCCTAACACAATCATCTTCTTAACAGCAGATGCATTTGGTGTACTTCCACCGATTTCTAAATTAACGAAACAACAAGCGATGTATCACTTCTTAAGTGGCTTTACATCTAAACTTGCAGGTACTGAACGCGGTGTTACTGAACCTGAACCATCATTCTCAACTTGCTTCGGTGCGCCATTCATGCCATTAAATGCGAAAGTTTACGCTAACTTATTAGGTGAACACATTGATAAACATGATGTTGATGTATACTTAGTCAACACAGGTTGGACTGGCGGTAAATATGGTGTAGGCCGTCGTATTAACTTAAATTACACTCGTAAGATGGTTGACCAAGCAATTACAGGTGAATTGAAAAATGCAGAATTCACTAAAGATGAAATGTTTGGCTTAAACATCCCTAAAGATATAGAAGGAGTACCACAAACAATTCTTAATCCTATCAATGCTTGGAGTAAGCCAGAAGAATACAAAGAACAAGCACAAGACTTAATCAGCCGCTTCAAAGATAACTTCGCTAAATTCGGTGAAGAAGCAGAAGACATTGCTCAAGCAGGTGGCTTCGAATAAGTTAATCTAGCGTGGTTAACGTCATACTAATGTTAAAGAAAAACGTCAATTTCGAGCGAAATTGACGTTTTTTGTATTGCTGATATTAAGTTATTTGACGATTCAACCTCATCGTACACTATTCCTGATGCCCCTACTTTTTCAAAGTAATAAAGCATACTCACAGCGATATGACTCACCCTCTATCAGTCATCTACTTACTAAGCTGGCCTTGTTCAACACGCGTCATCCAATCGTGAATGTGCGTTAAGGTGGCTCTCATATAAGGAGGTCGTGGCACATGACCTTCTGTCGGTTGATACCACGTTTCGTAAGTTGCCCCCACACGTCTTAATACACCTTCTAAATGATGTGCTTGTTGAATACCAACTTGTCGATCTGCACCGCCATGGACGATTAAGATAGGTGGACTCTGCTGATGAAGTTGCGATAAAGCATCTCGGTCTCGATATGCTTCAGGATGTTTACGAGGATGGCCAATCATTCGACGCATCATGCCTCTTAAATCTACTCGCTCCTCATACATCATCCTTAAATCAGTCACACCGCCCCATATTATGAAACTTGTTACAGGTAAGTGCTGGAAAGTCAGTAAGCCTTGAATTCCTCCTCGCGAGAACCCAATCATATGTATAGGCGTCTCAGGATAACTTGCTCGCAATTGATTTAGAGCGACCGTCACATCGTGCAAATCATCACCACAGAATTGATCCTTGCCTTCACTTCCGTTATTCCCACGATAGTATGGCGCAAAGACGAGCGTGTGTGGATCGCTAAATTGGAGTAAACGCGCTGTACGTACTCGCCCTACCTGCCCTTTTCCACCACGTAGATACACGACGATACGCGCCACTTCACGTTGAGGCGCTAGCAACAATCCTTTTAACTTCAAACCATCAACCTCATAGGTCACTTCACTACATACATGGTCCTTCAAATCGACCGGCATACGTTTAGAGTTAATATAATCCAAGTGCTTTCACTCTTTCTACACAGTGTAAAATCGCTGCATCCCGCAGTAGATAGCTCTTCTGCTCTTCAGGAATGTCATCCAAGTATTTATAGAACACTGGGCCCTTGGTTTCTAGATAATCATCTTTATTACACAGGTCATCCACTTCAACAAAGTAGACATCTTTACTAAAGGGTTGGCCATTCGTCCGATGCACGACATATTGCGCGATGTATTGGGCGTCTTTCACCTTGCCACCTGTCTCTTCAAAGAGTTCTCGTTCCATCGCCTCTCTAGAAGATTCCCCAGGTTCTCTCTTGCCTCCTGGAAATTCAATCCCACGCCGACGATGATTCGTTAAGAGGAATTGATCGTCCATGCGTGTGATCATTAAGACGTGCTGACCTGTAGGTTCATCTCGCTCGGTACGATACTCCAACGTTACCTTATCCTGCTCTTGATCGGTAAACTGCATACCCCATGTCCCCCAATTAATTATGTTATACTTCCTTTAATGTATCATTTCTTAGCGAGGTTGTAATTATGAAGAAAGTATTTTTAGCATTGATTCGTTTCTATCAACGATTTATATCTCCAATGACACCAAGAACGTGTCGCTTCTACCCTACTTGTTCAGAATATACGCGTGAAGCGATTGAAGTGTATGGTCCAATTAAAGGTTTATGGCTCGGTGTTAAGCGTATTTCGAAATGCCATCCTTTTCATAAAAGTGGCTTTGATCCTGTGCCGCTCAAGAAAGACCATAAGAATCATAAGCACTAACGCGGATCTTCTAGCACCTGCTTATCCACTACGGGCTTAGAAAATTTCAACTGTCCATTCTCCAAAAGTCCACTATCTTGAACAAAATCCATATCATAGTAATAACCAGACGGTGTGATATCGCTTGGTAGAGAAGCATACTGAGCTAAGAGCGCTGTAAAATAACGGCTCAACCCGTACTCATACATTCCGCCCACCACTGAGCGAATGCCGTGGTCAGAAAGCCACTTTAAGATCTCCAACGCCCGATCAATACCACCTAGACGGAAAGGTTTCACGACCACCACAGAAATTGGATAATCTCGAACTAATGCTTTAATTTGAGAGAGATCTGTCGCTTTCTCATCTATCGCAATCGGCATCGCTTGATTCATAGCTTCTAACTGCTCCTCATTCAGCACTTTAAATGGCTCTTCTATATAAAGTATGTGCTGATCTTGTAACTTCATAGCTGTAGAAATATCCGCTTCACCTAAAGACTCATTCGCATCTATAGCGATAGCCGGTTGATGTGACAGACTTTGTAATCGTTGAACATCTTTAAGCACGTGCGGTGTCCACTTTAATTTAACCCGTTGAGGGCGGGTCTGCTCTAGCTTAACTAATTGCTCGTCAGTTAAGCCGCTGACCGTAGCGCCGTAGTCTACCACGACTTCTCCGAGTGAGTGAAACATCGTATAGAAAGCCATCACTATCACATGTCTTGCATCAGTCGTTTGTAGACGATCTGCAAGCTTTAACGCAGCTTCATAAGTGCTGAAGTCTTTACCTCGGATACTAGCTAACCACGCACGAATATCCGCTTCGACATCTGCAATTGTTGTCGGTGCGTACCAATCCGTTTCAAACGCGTTACATTCACCAAAATAACTTTCACCGTCGTTCATATTTAGTTCAACAACGAGGGCTTTACGTCGTTCGAGACGAATCTTGGGCGTGACGATTGGTTGTTTAAAAGCCGCATTCATATCATAGAAAGTGGCATCAACAATATACAACGCTTTCCCTCCTTTTTCTATTGATTGCAAATCACCGCATTACCTTAACGATAATGTGAACGTTGTAACTTGCCTGTAGACGTATACGGTAGAGAGGACACTGTCTCAATAGCTTTCGGTTGTTTATATTTGGCTAATTGAACTTTTAAAAAGTCTCTAAATTGCATTTCGTCATAATTAGAATTTGTGACGACATAAAGTTGTGGTACTTGCCCCCAAGTCTCATCCTCTACGCCGATACAAAGCGCATCTTCTACATCCACATACGCTTTCGCTGCCGTCTCAATTTCAAATGGGTAAATATTTTCTCCACCGCTAATGATTAAATCCTTGCGTCGATCGTACACGATAACATAGCCATCTTCATCAATTTCAGCGATGTCTCCAGTCTTAAAATAGCCATCTTCAAATGTATGCGTTAAATCTGAAGGATATAGATACCCCTCCATTACATTGTCACCTTTAACGAGTAACTCTCCATGTCCATCCGCATTTGGATGCTTAATCTTCACACCGACATTCTCGCTCGGTCGTCCTACTGTATCATGTCGCTCTTTCAACATTTGTGGGCTTGCAGTCACAAATTGTGAGCATGTCTCAGTCATTCCAAACGAATTATAAATAGGTAAATGATAGTTTATGGCTTGATCAATCAAAGCGCGTGATAGCTTCGCTCCACCGAGTAAGATCTTCTCAACATGATAAGGTTGATGCCAACCTGCATCCATCAACCATTTCAGTGTCTGAGGCACGAGTGACACATGAGTTGGCCCTTCTTCTTGAATAATCTTGAGCATGCGTTCTGTGTTAAACTTCTTCTCAAGACGCACTGTGAAGCCCTTAATAAGTGCACGCAACATCACGCTAAGGCCAGATATATGGTACATCGGTAAGACAGAAAGCCACACAGTCGAGGCGTCGAAGCCTAAACTTTCTTCACAGCCGAGCGCACTGGCATAATGATTGCGGAAAGTTTGTGGCACTGCTTTCTGTGGTCCCGTAGTTCCTGAAGTAAACATGATAGACGCAGTACGTTCAGAGTCAAATGGCGCTTCATAGGTTGATTGTGTAGTTTCACGGCACAACTCAGCATAACCTAGCAACTTGAATCCTTCGATATCTAAAGGACGTGTCACGATAATCGTATCGATGTTCACCGAAGTCATCTGATTCTTAATTTCTGTCTTCGTCAAACGCGAATTAATCATGGCCGTTTCGATTCCCGCTAACCATGCTGCGTTAATTAAGATCACACTATCAATTGAATTATCTATATAAAGTCCAACACGTTGCATACCTCGTTCATGTAATACGCGAGCAAGACGTCGTGCTTGTTCATAACACTGTTCAAATGTAAGCTGTTCACTTCCGTTATCTACGAAGATATGTCGCGGTTGAGCTACTGCTCGTCGGCGTAACCAGTTTTCCAAATTGATTCCTCCAATACTTCAATTATTATAACGCTTTTCGACAGCTTTAGCATGAGTGGTACTTTTAGTAAAATGAGTGATATTAACTTTTTTGAATATTACGCAAAAAGCAAACTATTTTACCTAAAAAGTGTTGCATGTCTGTAAGCGGTATATATATAATAGATTTAACTTTCAATCGTCATATGGACGGGATAAAGAGACAGAACACCGTGAATAATCTCAACACGATTGAACAACACGAAAGGGGCAACCGAGATGAAAAAAGTCTTAACATTATTATTTGCCAGCATCCTCCTCGTCGGATGCGGACATGACAGCCATAGTTCAAAGGAGGATAAGTCAAAGCACGAGAGTTCGAAAGATGAGGATTCTAAATCTAAAAAAGAATCCAAATCGAAAGGTTCAGAAGAGAAAGACAAAGAGTACGATACTTCAGAACATGAAACTTATAAGAAAAAACCAAGTGGTACGTTTAAAGGCGATAAACTTGAAACGAAAGATTATATCGTAACAATTAAAGACAAAGAAATTATCCATGATAAGGATAAAGATCGCAATGTCGTTGCCTTTAAATTTGAAGTGAAGAATAAATCAGGTAAAAGTAATATAAACGCTAGTTTTGCATGGATTGAATCCTTTAATATTCTTCAAGATAGTAAAGATACGGAAAATAAATTAAGTCCAAGCTATATAAGTTTCCGTGATGGTAAGTATGCTGAATGGGACAAACATCAACGTGATAACATTAAAAAAGATGGAACTGCAAAAGGTATTGAGACTTATGAACTGCAAGGTAAAGGTGATGTCTTTATTGTTGGAAAAGATAATAATAACTATGATAAAGACCTTGGCCGAACGAAAGTGAAACTCAAAGATTTGCATAAATCATCATTCTCACCTCGAGAAGAATTAGATAAAAGTATCAAGAAAGAATTAGAAAAAGACGATGAGATCCAAGATAAAAAAGACAAGGAAAAATCAAAAAAGAAACACGATGATAAAGATGATGCGGTAACAGATGCATAATCTCGTACTTTTGTGATTCGTGTAGACCTCGCGAGCTATCGTGAGGTCATTTTCATGTATAAAAGCTTCACGCTCCCCCTCTTCTCTAGTTCACGATAATTAGCCCGCCCACTCATCCTACATGAATACTTCTTAGAAATAATTGAGATCCAATACCTTGCTTTATTTTCCCCATTTTACTGTTACCCAAGAAATTATTATTGCAATTCTACTGAGCAATATTATAATGAATGATATAAAAACTAAACTATCTATATTTCAATTGATTTGTGATAGAGATAACAGCTTAAAATATAGAAAAGGAGCAACACGAATGTCCGAACAATCGAACTATAAAGAAAGACATCCGCAACGATCAAATTCTAAAGCACGCACAACGACTGCACATAAGCCGAAGAAATGGCCGATGATAGTTACGATTAGTGCAGTTATCATCTTACTTCTTGCAGCCGGCATTATCGCTTTAATTCTCTTCTTGAAGAGCGGTACACCCTATTCATCAAGAGCTGACAAAGCATACAAAGTAGGTCAAACTGCGAAGAACGGCGATTTGGAAGTAACTGTGAAATCAGCGAGCAAAACGAAACAAGTTGGGCCGTCAATCACCCCTACTACTGCTAAAGGAACGTATATTGTTGTTAACGTTAAGATTAAGAACAAAGGCAAAGAAGCACTCACAGTTGATAGCACGATGTTTGAGCTGCTGTCGGAGGGTAAGACATTGAAAGCTGACGGCACCGCTTCGGTGATGGCCAATACGAATGACAACGGTGAGAATTCGAACTCATTCTTTTTAGAGCAAGTTAACCCAGATAGTACTGCTGAGGGTGCGATTGTCTTCGATGTTTCTTCTAAAGTAGCTAAATCTAAAGATAAAAAGTTAAGAATCTCATCTAATTTGTTGAGTACACAATATGTGACTTTTAAACTACCAAAACTAACATCTTCAGATGATGAAGCTACAGATGATGAAGAAAGCGATACAGAAGAAGAGACTGACAGTGCAAACGACGCTGCTACACAAGGTACAGGTCATGTGGCGCAACCGCGAAACTCGGGTAACACATCACAAGGTACAGTGAAACGCTCGCACAGTGATGATTCAAAGGCTTCTAAGTCTCAAGATGAAGACGACTCAGATACGAAAACGCAAAATAACAAGAATCAATCGTCGCCATCTCAAGCAACACCAAAATCGAATCAGCAACCACCAAATCAACAAGGTAATGCAAATCAAACTCCGAAACAATCCACAGCATCGAATAATAACTCAAATGGAGCCAATTCTGGCAACTCCAATCAATCAGGCGACAATAAATAAATGAAAGCATCGGGTAAGTACTACTCTTCATTGAGTAATGCTTGTCCGATGCTTATTTATGAGCTTAAGTTGAGATTCTACCGTGTAGAACTCGTGAATTACGATGCTTCACAAGCCATCCCATCACCATCTCTATCTAGCTTGCCACTGTATGCGGGATGATCTTGAGTCACACCATGTGGGTATACTTTGCGTAATTCAGTACAGTTATTGAATTGTTGAGAACCTTGTGAGTTAGATGACGCTGCAGAGCTATTCACGTTGCTGTTGCCTTGTGTCGTTGAGGAATTCGATTCTGTACTATCATCCGATGCAGACGTCGAATTCTGCTTTGATGACGAGCCAGCTTTGTTATCGTCTGCCCCATCTTCGAACGCTGAATCTAAACTCCAGATGCCTAATTTTTCAGCTTTCGCCTGCTCTTGTGCTTTCTCAAGTCGGTCTAAATAACGCGTATTTGGTGGATACACATACGCCACTTTTGCTAAACCTTCACGTACTAGGATTTCATTCAGCATCTTTCCGTCGACGTAAATATACGCGAGCTTGCGTTGATATTTATCCTCTTTCGTTCCTACATCGAATTCTACTTCTACTTGATCTGCATTTTGTAAAAGTTCTTTCGTGCGATCAGACGCTTCTTGACCAAACGGTTGCTTACCTAATCGCGGATGTTTCGTTTCAGGTGTATCGATGAGTAAAAATCTAAACTTCTCTTCCTTACCTTGATAAATCAAGCGAGCTGTATCTCCATCCACTGGTTTACTGAATTGAACTGGAATCCGATCTGTTGTTCCTGGTTGATATTGTTTTTGCTTATCTTGGTTTTTGTTCTGTTTGTCTTGTTTATCTTGATTGTCTTCTTTGTACGCTGTTTCTTTAGATTTTTGCTTACTATCTTCACTATTTTCATTTTTCGTCTTAGTTTCTTTTTTCGAATTTGAATCTGTTTTAGCGTCTTGTTCTTCACTTTTGGCATGGTGTTGATGGTGCTTAGTGTTAGGTTCATGCTGGGTTGCGTTCTGATCACTATCACACGCAGTAATCGTTTGTCCCATGAACATCAGTGCTATAACGACAGTGATACACATCTTCAGTCCTTTAACCCAGTTCGAATATTTCCACATAAGAACCAAGCCTACTGGAAACAGAAAGATTAGCATAAGTATGATAAACCAATTATGCTCATAGAACGCTTTATGTTGTTTTGGCAATTTGTTAACTCCCCTTCTCTTGAGTGTTAGCCAAATTAATTTACTATACGTTTCGTAAGCGGAGTTATTTTTCAATTATGTATCTTTATTTATGCTGATATGTATAAAATTCTTGCTCTACATTTGTATAGTTAAATATCTAATCTAGTTAAACACTTTAAAAATCTACATATTTTTTATTAATTTTAAGACATATACAAGAGAAAAGCAATTACTGAAACTCAGAATTTGGGATGAAATTTGGGGAGATTTTTTAAAACTGTGATAACAAGACATCCTATACATTTATCTCATCTATGGATAAAGCGCTCCTTCCTGCCAAAGTCCATTTCAAGATGCATAGAGTCAAAAAATTATCTTAATATATTAAGAAAAATTGTGAAAACTATTGCTTAACTGTAAAGGTATAATTTACAATATATTTAATACAACAAAGAAATGAGAATATATGCTATTTCTACTATTTATTATACTAGTATTTATTAATACAAATGATTATAAGACACTTTTTTAGTTTGAAATACAATACTTAATAATATGTTCATTTTAAATTATCACAACGATGAGAAATTATAGATTTCGCCTATCGAAATATTGAACCATAGATCCAATAAAGTATTGAAGTGACTACTTATAATCAAACGTTTATCTTAGGGGGATAAATATGAAATTCGGATTTAGAACACCGAGTGTCAAAAAGTCGTTGAAAGCAAGAACAACCGGTGCAGCTAAAAGAAAAGCGAAGAGTGCCTTCAACCCTACATACGGAAAGAAAGGGATGGGCTATGCTAAATCACCGAAGAAAGCCGTAAAGAATAAAACATATAAGAAAGCAACGAAGAGTTTTTGGGATATATTTAAATAACAAATAAAGGAGGAAAAGAAATGTCTAATGAACAAGATATTTCATTGCAAGATCAACTTGAACGACAAAAGAAACAATTTGAAGATTACAAGCAATAACAAGAGAAAGGAAAAAAGAAAAAATGGTGGTTTGGTTGTAGCGGTTGTTTAGTCCTTTTGATACTAATAATAATAGGTATTACTGCATGTACAGGGTCAGTGACTAACGAATTAGACAATCAAGTTAATAAAGATAAAGCAGATGTAAAACAAGATGACGATGCAACTAAATCTCAAAAAGCTGCACTAAATTCAGCAAAAAATTATTCAGACATAATGCATATGTCTAAACAAGGAATTTATGAACAGCTAACTGCTAAAGAAGGAGACGATTTCTCCGAAGATGACGCACAATACGCTGTGGATCATCTTAAAGCTAATTATAAAGAAAATGCTTTAGAATCTGCAAAATCCTATCAAGAAGATCAAAATATGTCTAAAAATAAAATTAAAGAACAATTAACTTCTAGTTATGGAGATCAATTTACAGAGGATGAAGCTCAATATGCGGTAGATAACCTTGAAGATTAAATCTATTAGAAGAGAGTCTGAAACATCCTAATTCAGGCTCTCTTTTTAAAATAATCATTCATGTTTAATTCTCTTTTATACATTCCCTTTCAATTATATAATCTCCTCATTTGTAGTTTTCGTCATCATAAATTTTTCTATAATCGCCTATGTCTTAAATAATATAGCAGATTTATATTGGAATCCTGATAAAATGGTAAGAGTCAACAGACTGATCAAATTTGACAAAGTTATCAACTACAAGCTCGTGTAAACTATGTCCGCCAATAAGTTTAAAAGTATGCATTGATTTTGATTAACCTACTGATAAAGAAATTGATAGAATGTGTGAACTATTTGAGTAGCCTCTTATGTTTTACCACAACCTTCGCAAATAGGTTCTAAACAATAATTAAAAAACTGTACTAACAAAGCAATAATTTCTCATATATATAAATATTTTATTCTAGATACATAATTATAGTTTCATTTATGAATGTTTAATTATATAATAGTATTTAGCACTTCCAGTGCAAGAAGGAGGTGTGACTTATATGACGATATTTTATTTCGTTATGACTAACATTTTATGTCCCATACTTGTGGGCTACGTAGTATATTTACTAACGTTAAAACACAAGAAATAGACATAAAAAACCTCAGCGATAGCGGTCGCTGAGGTTTACTTATATGACTTACTTTATTTCGTTCTATTTCATTATAGCAGGTATACGAGAAATTTCAACTCTATCCACCCATGTATGTGTTTTTAATGCAAACTCAGTTAGAGAGAATATAGTTCCCTCAAATTGTACCTCTTTAAATCTTTTTTCTAAAATATTCATTTTAGCTGATGGTATGAGTATTCAATATATTTCTAAAGGTTTAGGTCATGCTGACATTAATACTACTTATCGAGTCTATTCACATTTGATTGAAGAATATAAAGATATAGAAGAATCAGCTTTAGTAACAGTTTTAGATAAACTCAATAACTAAAATCAGTGAAATATCTGTGTTTCTATAGCACGTAAAATTTGTGACTAAATTGAGTTTACAGAGTAATTTTATAGACACATTGTGCCTATTTTCTTTTAAAAATATATGAAACTATTTGAAACATGCTTTTTGTTACTGAACAATAAAAACTAGAGAAAGCCCGTCACTACGGGGTTTGTAACTGAAATTAGAAAAATCGCTAGAAAAGTATTTTAAACTTTTCTAGCGCCCTAGCGGAGGGTGAGGGATTCGAACCCTCGAGACGCATGGTAACGCCTACACACTTTCCAGGCGTGCTCCTTCGGCCAACTCGGACAACCCTCCATATGATATTAAAAAAACAGAAGCGATTGCCACTTCTGTTTAAGTATGACCCCGACGGGACTCGAACCCGTGTTACTGCCGTGAAAGGGCAGTGTCTTAACCGCTTGACCACGGGGCCATGGCTCCACAGGTAGGATTCGAACCTACGACCGATCGGTTAACAGCCGATAGCTCTACCACTGAGCTACTGTGGAATAATAATAAATGGAGCGGGTGATGGGAATCGAACCCACAACATCAGCTTGGAAGGCTGAGGTTTTGCCATTAAACTACACCCGCCTAATAGTGAACGATTATGGGGCGGTTGATGGGAATCGAACCCACGAATGTCGGAACCACAATCCGATGCGTTAACCACTTCGCCACAACCGCCAAACAACGATAGAAATGGTTCAGGACAGAGTCGAACTGCCGACACATGGAGCTTCAATCCATTGCTCTACCAACTGAGCTACTGAACCATAATGGCGGTCCCGACGGGAATCGAACCCGCGATCTCCTGCGTGACAGGCAGGCGTGTTAACCGCTACACTACGGGACCATTGGTAATTGCGGGAGGCGGATTTGAACCACCGACCTTCGGGTTATGAGCCCGACGAGCTACCGAACTGCTCCATCCCGCGTTAATACTATTTAAGACTACCTTTCTAATATATCATTTATTTTAAGGTAAGTCAACAACTAATTTACATTAGTTTTACAAACACTTTAATAAGCCACTCATAATTGCGTGCCTCATTAACAAGACCTTTACAGTATATAAACTTTCACAAAGAAAGTCAATGCATTGCACTGAGAAATTATTGTAAAAAAGCACTACATATCCCATAACTATACCTAAAGTGTTTAAATGACCTTACAAATACATTGGAATTCTACTCCCCCACTTCTGCATAGTGTAAAAGTTGCAGCGTAATTGCGATATCCATTTCTATAAAAAAAGTACTCCCTCACCTATCCTACCAACCAAAAAATGAACTCAAACAAAATATTATCGCCTAAGCTCCTAACAAACGCACTCAACTTACCAAAGCGTCATAAAAAGGAGAGCCACACGCCCTCCTCTCATTTAATCACTCATTATACCTTGCATGCGCTCCTGAAGCTTTGTGAAGGTCGTAAAGCCGTTATCTTCAAGGAAATGGCCACCTCTGTCTGTAACTCTACAACGGCCATCTAAAGACTGCATCAGACGCTCTGTCTCTTTATAAGAAACATGATGGTCATCTTTAGAACATAAACCATAGAAACGATCGACTTTCTTCTTCACAGCTTCGTAATCAATAGAAATACCGTCTAAATTAATATTCTCATCAATATCTTTCGCATCCTCTTTAAACCCTGAAATACTAAAGAATCCTTCGATATGCTCTACATCAGATTGTTCGAGATATTTCAAGCTAGCGATAGTACCAAAGCCATGAGTAACGAAGTACGTCTCATACTTACGAATATGTATTTGTTTATTCATCTCTTCTACCCAGTGATCAATGGCGTCGTTATCCTCTACCGGCAAATTAAATAATGTCACATGATATCCTTCGAGTTGTAAGTTATTGCTGAGCCATTCGTACCAGTGGTTTGTCGAATCACCATATTTTGAATGCACGATAATTACGTCTGTCATATAGCATGCTCCCTTACTTATTCATATTCAACTTACGTTCTTAATTTGAGTTTATTTTAACATACTTTCATCAGTAACTCATGAAGTCCTCTCACCCTAGTCGATAGCGCCATTACTGCTCACGTTTTTTTCTCCACTTTTAAAAGTATGAAAAAGCACCTACTCCATCAAAAACTCCATTACAATAAACGAAACCGCCCCATAACCTTAAATTATGGAACGGTTAATACGTAATATTACAACACTACTACAGCGTTAAATACAACTTCATATTCTAGAAGTCTTCCATCATGCTTTCTACAGCCTCTTTGGCCTGTTTCACACAATCTGGTAACCCCACAGCCTCAAATGGAGCGCCAGTAATACGCAAACGTGGATACGTCTGTTGAATATGATCTTGAATCTCATGAATCGCTTTAATATGTCCTACATGGTATTGTGGCATACTCTTAGGCATACGATTAACGATGCTAAAGTCAGGATTGCCCTTGAAGACCATCATGTTGCTCAAATCTTCAGTTACCATGCGCACGATTTCCTCATCCGTATGGTCTTGGACAATTGTATCAGCGGGACGACCTACGTAGGCACGTAGTAGAACCTTTCCTTCTGGAGTGGTAAAAGGCCATTTCTTGCTCGTCCATGTACAAGCAGTAATACGTGTATCACTCGTTCTGGAAATCACGAATCCTGTACCATCGTAAGTGTTCTCAATGTTAGATTCATCAAACGCTAAGACAACTGTCGCGACGGATGTGGAATCCATCGTTTTGAAATAGTCAAATGCGGGGTCGTGTTGGAACCACTTCATAAAAGTTTGATGCGGCGTTGTAACAATGACACCATCGTACTCAACTTCTTCCCCCTCAATGACTAAGTCATAATTAGTTTGAGAAACGATAATATCTTCAACCGGTGTATTATATTTAATTTCAACATTCAGCTTATTAATTAAATAATATTCGAGATGTTCAATAAATGAGCTTAATCCATTTTTAAATTGACGAAATTGACCGCTTGGCGCACCTGGGTAAAGTTGTTTCTTACGTTGGCGTTCTTGTTTCTCGTGTTTCATCCCTTTAATCAAGCTACCATATTCTTCTTCTCGTTGTTTAAATTGCGGGAAAGTACTCATGAGGCTGAGCTTATCAATATCCGTACCGTAAATGCCGCCCATCAATGGTTCGATTAAGTTCACGAGTACTTCGTCTCCGAGACGTTGACGGAAAAAATCACCTACAGATATATCATCTCTCATCTTGATCGGCTTTTTAAACAAGTCTAATCCTGCACGTAGTTTACCTTTAAAGGAAATTAAACGCGTCTTAAGAAATGGCTTCACATCAGTTGGGATACCCATTATGGAGCCACCAGGGATCGGATAAAGCTTGTTCTTCGCATAAATATATGACTGTCCTGTGCGATTCGTCTCAAGTTGGTCACCTAAGCCAATATCTTTCGCAACATCGGTCATAATAGGCTTACGTCCTAAATAAGATTCCGGTCCGAGCTCAATGGTATAGCCATCTTTACGATACGTCTTAATCTTACCGCCAGGACGCCCGGTAGCTTCATAGATTGTCACATCAACATCAGGATGTTGTTTCTTAATATAATATGCACTCGAAAGACCAGTGATTCCTGCACCTATAATCGCTATCTGTCTTGCCAATTGAATTCACGCTTCCTTTACTTGCTTAGTAGATTGATTGTACCTCATCCACAATAGCTCCGATAAACAGTGGATCCGTGTTCGGCATTTGAGGTCTGTAATAGTTGACTCCGAGTTCGTCACATACAACTTTACACTCGTGATCATTGTCGTAAAGCACTTCAAGATGTTCACAGACGAAACCAACGGGTGTGTAAATAAAATGTTGGTAGCCGTGTTCTTGATAAAGTGTTCTCGTTAAATCTTGTACGTCAGGTCCTAGCCATGGTGTACCTGTATTACCTTCTGATTGCCATCCTTCTGCTACATGAAAAATGTCAGAGTGTGCCTGCATCAATTCCGCTGTTTCATGCAATTCTTGAGGATATGGATCGTTGTTACGTTCAATCATGCCTTTAGGTAAACTGTGTGCAGAAACCACAAGCACAGTGTTGTCATGTTCATCTTTTGGAATTTGTGCCAACGTTTCATTCACTTTTTCTGTCCAATATTGAATGAATTTAGGCTGTTTGAAATAGTGCTTCACGTGAGTCAATTTGATGTCATATTTCTCAGCCTCTTCTTCAGCCCTTTTATCATAAGAACCTACTGAGAATGATGAGTAATGAGGCGCTAATACAACCGTTACCGCTTCTTCGATACCATCTTGATGCATCGCTTCGACCGCATCTTCAATATAAGGATGGATGTGTTTCAAACCGATGTATAACTTAAACGTCGTATCCTCATATGCCTCATTCAATGCATCTCTTAAAGCTTCGGCTTGCTTGTCTGTTGTATGTGCGAGCGGTGAAAGCCCTCCGATAAATTCGTAACGATCTTTTAAATCTTGAACCTCTTCTTCTGAAGGTTTCTTACCGTGACGAATGTCAGTGTAATATGGTTCAATATCGCTTTCTTTGTATGGCGTACCATATGCCATTACGAGTAAACCTACAGTTCGAGTCATACATTACCATCCTTTTCTACTTAACTTTTTCTTTGTATAAAATGGGTTGTGTCTAGCGACGAGAATACTCATGCACGAATTGTGTCACTTTCTTCAATGTTTCAGGTTGAACTTGCGGGAAGACACCATGTCCAAGGTTGAATATATGTTGACCGTAGTCGCGACCTTGATCAATAATCTGTTTAACATTCTCTTCAATAACATCCCATGGCGCTAATAATAACGATGGATCAAGATTACCTTGTAGTGTCTTGTTTATGCCTAACTGCTGAGCTTCTTTGATAGATAAACGCCAATCTAAGCCAAGCACATCAATTGGTAAATCATTCCATTCTTGAGCGAGATGGCTAGCACCTACGCCAAATAAGATAATCGGTACATCATGTTGTGCTTTAATACCGGAAATCAATTTCTGCATCGCTGGCTTGATATAGCGACGGTAATCACTAACATTAAGCGCCCCTACCCAAGAATCAAACACTTGAATGAGTTCTGCGCCAGCTTCAATTTGAGCACTTACATAAGCAATAGACATGTCTACGAGATGATCCATTAATGCGAACCATGTTGCTTCATCGCGATACATCATTGCTTTCGTAAAATGATAATTTTTAGAAGGCCCACCTTCAATCATGTAACTCGCTAAAGTAAATGGCGCACCTGTAAAGCCGATGAGTGGCACATTTAATTTCTCTTCAGTTAATAGTTTAATCGTATCTAAGACGTAAGGTACATCACGTTTAGGATCGATTTGTCCTAATTTCTCCACATCTTGTATCGTCTTGATGGGATTAGAAATCACAGGGCCAACGCCTGATTTGATTTCTACGTCTACACCTATAGGCTTTAACGGTGTCATAATATCTTTATATAGTACTGCTGCATCAGTCCCATAATTATCTACAGGTAAATGTGTTACGTACGCACATAATTCAGGTTGATGCGTGATTTCGAAGAGTGAATATTTCTCTTTCAAGCGTCGATATTCTGGCTGTGAGCGACCTGCTTGTCTCATAAACCACACTGGAGTATGGTCAACAGGTTTGCCTTGAATCATATCTAGAATCGTATTGTTCTTAATAGACACCGTGCTTCCTCCTACTTTATAATCATTCTTATCTATATTACCACATTGACTTTTCGGCGGTATTTTAAACTGCTTAAATGTCACAAAAAAGACATACAGCTAACGTTCCGAAAAGCATTGTCTCAACGTTTATGTTATATTATTAAACAATCATTATCATAACATATCTCGACGGTGACGTTAGTATATTAAATGACTTTTCATCACAAATACGAAAGTCAGAACGTGCACGTCACCTAGGAAAAATGTTTAACATAGAGATATTTAAGTTATGAATAAATGTAAGGTGAACATCATATACTTTAAATAAATGGTGAATCACTCATGAACTAACAAAGATATAAAGACAGCTCAAGGGGGTAATCGCTATGAAATTATATGCGACATATGGTACTTATGGCTATTTAAATCAAATTCGAGTTAAACATCCTGAACATCCACTTTTACAATTCTCAGCACCTGACTCTTCAGTCATCTTTGAGGAGACAGATGACAAGACCGTGCTCAAACAACCTATCGTCTACGATGTTGTGAATGCAACAGGTGAACTCGATGAAGATCAATTCTTCTCAGTATTATTTATACCAACATCTGAAGATCATGCTTATCAACTTGAGAATAAATTAAAAAATATTTCACCTGATTTCAGCCAATTTGCTGGTTTCAGAAGTTACCGTTTCTTAAAACCAGAAAAAGGCATGACGTATAAAATCTATTTTGGATTTAATTCACGCAGAGACTATGAAGATTTCAAACAATCCGCAACGTTCCAAGAGAACTTTGCTAAATCTGCATTAAGTCAGTTCTTTGGTTCTTCAGGTCAACATTCAAGTTACTTTGAACGTTACCTCTTCCCTATCGAAGAGTAAGTAGATGGATATGTAAAAGTTTTCGACTATCATTACTAAAAACGATAAGATACAGTTAACAGCCCACAAATGAACAAAATATTTGTGGGCTGTTAGTTATATTAGCAGAAATAACTTGAAAACGATCGTTAGTTTTAAAGTTCGATTCTTCTTTATATCAATCACGTAATAGCGTTTCTTGGTATTTTAACTTTTTAACAATATTGATGATTGTAAGCCAGCCTACCAATATAAAGACGAGACTTGCAAAGATGTATTGGATAGCAATAAATGCATAGATAATAATAAATATTATCGCTACAACGATCATTAAGCGATAAAGGAACTGACGATAACCTTTAATCACTTTACTATCATCCACTGGCCAAACTTGCGGCCACAAACCATAGGCTTGTTGCGTATAGAACTGTGCCATTTGAAGTAAGATAATATACATAAATAGACTGCCGATAATTAGGCTAATGATCGGTTGGTGTAGCCAAATCATCAATACTGCCGCGATAACGACTAAACGTAGAATGATGTTAAACGCATCTTTCCCTCTCGCAAAGCTACGCGTAAATAAGAATAAATACATGCGTTCACTTGAGAATTTAGAGCCTTTAGGTACAGACAATAAAGGATCTAAATAACGACGGCGTACTGCAGATTCACTGAGATGTTTCACATCTGTGAACATATTGACAAATTTGTAGTAATTCGTATGATGTTGCTGCTCGATTTGAATCATGCGTTCCCAAGGAAAAAGATGATTGCGACTCGCCAACCAGATAAAGAATGCAAATGCGATGAGCACACCTATAATAGCCACGCTCGTGAATTTACCTACATCGAGTGCGACATAGTATCCCATCGTAAAGATAATGAATAACACAACGTGCACAGACCAATTCTCAAGACCATACTTAAACCATTGCCATTTCAGTACTAAACCGAGGAATGGTGCAACGATAGCAAGGACGGCAAACAGAATATAGAATCCGTACGTATGACCTTTGATTTGGTAGAACAAAGGAAAGAACACAATGAGTAGCACGATCTGTAAGGCAATTCTTTGCAAGTAGCTATAAATTAGGCTGTAACGCATATAACGTTTCATATGTCGTTCGAATGGTAATAAGAATAACTTGTCCGCTTCTTTCAATAACGTGCGTACCGGAAACATCGAAGTTAAGGCAAAGATGATACTCGTAATGAGCGAGTAATTGATTCCTCTAGGTATCGCACGCAACCATTGACCGTAGCCAAGGATAAAGGCTCCTAGTAAAAGAACAAGAAATACTGAGAAATGACCATTAAAGATAAATTTGTTGTAGTAGCGCTTTTCCTTAGCGATAGCCTCTTTACGCGTCTTAAACAACGTTTGCGCTTGGTCCGTCATACGCGTGTACCACCTTGCGTCACGTGAATGTAAATCTCATCTAAAGTCTTATCCGTTAAACCTGTTTGTTCACGTAGTTCATCTAAGTTCCCTATTGCTACAATCTCACCTTGGTCAATAATAATGAAACGATCACAATAGCGTTCAGCCGTCGCTAAAATATGCGTACTCATCAAGACGGTACGCCCTTCCTCTTTCTTCTCTACCATGAGGTCAAGCATGGATTGAATACCTAGCGGGTCGAGCCCTAAGAACGGTTCGTCGATGATGTAAAGTTCAGGTTCTACGATGAACGCACAAATAATCATGACTTTCTGTTTCATCCCTTTAGAAAAATGACTTGGGAAGACCTTAAGTTCTTTCTCTAAACGAAATGTTTCAAGTAATGGCTGTGCTCTTTTCATCGCAGTTTCTCGACTAATGTTATAAGCCATCGCTGTCATATAAATATGCTCTTCTAAAGTTAATTCGTCATATATTACGGGCGCTTCAGGAATGTATGAGAGTTTACGTCGATACGTTTCAACGTCATCTTGAATATTCGTTCCTGAAATTGAGAGTTGCCCTTCAGTAGGTTGTAATAGTCCTAAGATGTGCTTGATCGTTGTACTTTTACCTGCACCATTAAGCCCTATCAAACCTACGATTTCACCTTCATTCAAATCGAAATTGAGATCTTTAATCACAGGTTTCTTGCCGTAACCACCTGTGAGATGTTCAACTTGTACTGTCATACGGCACCTCCATACATGTATTCTACCAAATTGTAGCACAGAATCATAAAGATGCTAGCATGAAATGACGGGTCAATTTGAATAATGCTATAATAGAAATTATGATAATAACAAGGAGTGAGGTAAAGATGTCTGAAACAATTTTTAGTAAAATTATCGCCGGTGAAATCCCTAGTCACAAAGTATATGAGAACGACTATGTATATGCGTTTCTAGATATTTCTCAAGTCACTAAGGGACATACGTTACTCGTGCCTAAGAAACCTTCTGCAAACATCTTTGAAACAGATGCAGAAACGATGAAACATATCGGTGAAGCACTACCTAAAGTGGCAAATGCGATTAAACAAGCATTTAATCCAGATGGACTCAATATTGTGCAAAATAACGGTGAGTTCGCTGATCAATCTGTCTTCCACCTTCATTTCCATTTCTTACCACGTTATGAGAATGATGTGGACGGTTTCGGTTACAAATGGGAAACGCATGAAGATGAATTAAATGATGATAAAAAAGCAGAAATTGCTGAACAAATTCGTGCGCAATTTGACTAACAATGCTTATTCCATTGTGAAACGGGTACAGTGATAAATAAGTATGATAAGAGACTTTGTTAATGTGAGGAGAATGAATATGAAAGCAGTGCAATTACTACTTGGTGCGAGCGCTGGTATTGCGACAGGTTTAGGTGTCGTATTGATGAATCGTAATCGCAAAAACGCACCTGTATCTCATGCACAAGCGAAACAACCTGTAGGTGCAGAATCTGAACTTGATAGAGAAATCAATACGATTAAACAAAGTATTAATGATATTAAAAACTATGCAGTTCAAATCAAATCTGAAAGTACAGCGTTCGGCAGTTCTATTGGCGATGAAGTGAAAGAACTCATCGGTAACTTTAAATCTGATATTAATCCAAATATCGAACGTATCCAATCTAATATCGAGAATTTACAAAATAGAGGCGAAGAAATTTCAAAGACATTTGAAAAATAGAACGTCTCACATTTAAATAAATGGTGTGAGTTTGAGGTGCTCTTTTGATTAATGATATGAGCGTATATCAATGTTACAATGCACCTTAACGCAACTACCATTGATCAGGGTAGGTCGAAGCCAAGACGATGCTTTCGTCCTACCTTTTTTGTGTTGTTCTCAATCCTTACTTGACGCATAAGCCATTTGAATAGATAATACTAAAGTAATTAAGTGCAACGAAGTTAACGAACAGAAGTTAAAGTAAGGAGTAACGCCTATGTTTATATGTACGAGACAAATTGATATCAACGCTCGTTTTGGTTTACCACGTCTTGCATTTTTAGGTTTCGTCACTACGATTATTTCATTTTTAATATGTTATGAAATTATGCATTACTATTCGAATGAGCCTTTAACTGATCACTATTTTTTACTTTTCGTACTCGGTGCGCTCTTGCTTTATCCATTACACAAAGTGTTTCACTTATTGTTCTTGCTGCCCTATTATAAATCTTTTCGCATTTATAAGATTAATAAAAAGAAGGCCTTGCCGTTTTACAATGTTTACGTGAATACGCCGGTCAATAAATATTATTTTGCTTTAGGTTTAATCTTACCTTTTATTATTATTACGGCGCTTGGTATTATACTGACGAAACACTTTTTAAGTTTGGGACACTACTTTATGTTTATCGTAGCTTTGAACATGGGTTTTTCAATTTTAGACTTTTTATATTTGAAAATGATTCTCTTGTCGAATGAAGGCAATTATATTGAAGAACATCAAACAGGCATTAATATTTTAAGAAAAACAGATGGTAGATATCATATATAATTAGAAATTGATGAAGGTGAGACGCCGCAAGCCATGCGATGCCGTCTCACTTTCTTTTTACTCATAGTAGCCTTAAGATATTGCTTTGCATAACTCAAAATCTTTGCGATACTAACAAGTGACGTCACGAGTTGAAACACGTTCATACTATAGTCCAATGGATTTCAGTTTCAATTGGTGCTTAAATAATAATATGTTATATTAGCGATGTTATTCTTACAAAAGGAGTTTGACGATGAAAGCATTTAAAAAAGTACTGATACCCTTAACAGCAAGTGCCCTGCTACTTGGAGGCTGTGGGCATGACGCAACAGAATCTAAAGATAATACACTAATTACATCTAAAGCCGGGAATGTCAAAGTAGCGGATGTGATGCATAAAATTGGTGACGAACAAATTGCTAACAGTTCGTTCCAAATCTTACTTAACAAGCTTCTCAATAAGGAATATAAGGATAAAGTAGATACGAAAGATATCGATAAAGAAGTGAAACAAGAAGAAAAACAATACGGTGGTAAAGACCAATTCGAAAGCATGTTAAAGCAACAACACATGTCTATCGATGACTATAAAGAAGAAAAACGTCTTCAAGCTTATCAGAAACAACTTTTAGAAGATAAAGTTAACGTGTCTGATAAAGATATTAAAGATAAAACGAAGAAAGCGTCTCACATTCTTATTAAAGTGAAGGAAAATAAAAAAGACAAAGAAGGCTTATCTGATAAGGACGCGAAGAAAAAAGCTGAAGATATCCAAAAACAAGTAGATAAAGATCCAGATAAATTCGAAGATATTGCTAAGAAAGAATCTAAAGATACACAAACAGCCAAAAAAGGCGGTAGCTTAGGCTACGTTTATAAAGGTCAAATGGATGAAAAATTTGAAAAAGCGCTCTTCAAACTTAAAGAAGGACAAGTTTCTGACGTCGTGAAGACGGATTATGGTTATCACATCATCAAAGCGAATAAAGAAGATGACTTCGATAAAGAAAAAGGTAAACTCAGATCTAAGATTATCCAACAAAAAGTGCAAAAAAATCCTAAGCTCTTAACAGATGCTTACAAAGATTTACTTAAAAAATATAAAGTAGACTACAAAGACCGTGACATCAAGAAAGCAATTGAAGACTCTATTCTAGATCCGCAAAAAATTAAGCAACAACAGCAGCAACAGGAACAACAACAAGCGATGCAAGGCGGCCAAGGCATGTCTATGGGCGGCTAAGCGATATAGTAAAGCGCAGTTGAACCACGAAAGCGTTCAACTGCGCTTTTTCATATTTTGAGTGTTCGCTTAACATCGAGATCTCAAATTAAATCAGTATATCAAAAAAGAGCATGAGACATAAATGTGAATTGTCTTCTGAGATAAATAAAAAGCAAGCTTAAAATAAATTCTTGAGCAAATTTTCAATGTGTACTCGAGACGCTTGATGGATCTAGACCACAACGAAAATCCATTCTTAGAGCTCTTTGAGCGAAAAGAATTAGTTGAGTGTGGTCCTACGCAGTAGAGATCTGGATTCATAAGAGGTTTAACTCTTATGTACCCTAGCTCTCCTTACGGGGGAAGCACTACGAAATCATAGATTTCTGTGCTTCTCCCAAGCAAGCGAGAGTTAAAACATTGAAAATTAATAAGTTTTAATTTTGTCCCACGCTCTTTAATCTACGCTTCTCTTAATCTAAACTTGTCGGATTATAGAATTTACGGCCATCTAAACCAAAGATACGTTCCGTATATTCACCTTTATCCGTTTTACCAAAGGCTTTTTCAAACATGTTCATCTTCGCATCAATATTATCGATAAACGTAAGAATTTCCGCTTCTTTCAAATGTGGCGTCTTAGGTGAGCCAAATTCCATTTTACCATGGTGGGAAAGAATCATATGACGAAGTAACATCACTTCTTCTCCCTCGATATTAAGCTCTCTTGCGCTCTCAGCGACCTCATCACTCGCGATAGAGATATGTCCTAATAGATTCCCTTCAACTGTGTAAGACGTCGCCACAGGACCGCTCAGCTCTTTCACCTTACCTAAGTCGTGTAGGATAATCGCACTATACAATAAACTGCGATTGAGCAATGGATAAATATCACAAAGCGATTTCGCAATTTCTAACATGGTAAGAACGTGATAGCTCAGTCCACCTCCAAAGTTATGATGATGCGTACTCGCTGCAGGGAATGAATAGAATTCATCGTGATACTTTCTTAATAAGTGACGCGTAATGCGTTGTAAACTCGCATTATCAATATCAAGTAAATAGCGAGAAATTTGTTCTTGTATTTCATCTGGTGACATCGGTGGACCACTGATGAAATCATGAGCAGATAAGTTATCTTCTTCAGTCGCTAAACGATATCCGTTCATCTTCATCTGTTTACGACCACGATAGTTAATGATGTCACCTTTCGCTAAGATAATTTTTTCTGGTTCCAGAATCTTCATATCTTCTTTCGTCACTGTCCAGAATTTCGCTTCTAGCTCTCCACTTTTATCTTGAAGGTGCAAAGTCATGTAGTCTTTCCCTTGCGCTGTCACACCTTGCGTCGCTTTATGGATGAGAAAGAAATGATTGACTGAATCTCCTGGTTTCAAATTTCCAGCATTTCTCATTATTTCGCACCGTCCTCTACTTTATTTAAAGTAATCATCTGTTTAGATGGAATGCCTGTGTCTTTCACACATGTGAAGTACAGTACTTGATAATCTTCTGGGAACTGGCGAATAAATTTCATCATGCGTGCTTTACGATTTTTATCAAAGTGAACGAAAGCGTCGTCAATAATGATTGGGAATGGATAATAAGGTTTAAGTGTCTTGATGAGACTCAGACGTAACGCGATGTACAAGATTTCTTTCGTAGATTGACTCAACTCAACCGGCTGATAAACTTGTCCGTTACGCTGTTTAACCATGAGTTCATCATTTGCATATGAGACTTGTACGTAGTGACCTTCTGTGAGACGTGAGAAGATCTCAGTTGCCTCATTAACCACTTGCGGTAGTCGTTGATCTTTGATTTGAGCGATATGACCATCGACTAACGCTTGTAAATAACTGAGACTCGCCCAATCTTGCGCTTCGTCGTTCAATTGGTTCTTCAACATGTGATATTTATGACGTAAGTTCGCCAAAGTTTGATCCGTTTCCATATGCTTAATTTGTGAATTTAAGTCACTGACTTCAGATTGCATTTCCAAATATTGATCATTATAATCATCAACTTGTTGAGATAATCTTTGATGTTCATTTTCAAGTTGCGCATACGTCTTATTGCTTAAGTTAGAACTATCTTCATAAGAATAGTCTTGGTTCTCAAGGTATTGCGTTAAGTCGTTAAAACGATTTAAGTCACGATGATACTTCGCATAACGTTCATGATGTTGATAGTAATCTTCTTCGTTATCAACATCGATGTAATCGAAGAGTTTCGCAATCACTTGTTCGTTGTCTTCTAAACGTTGTTTAAGTTGACGTAATTCATTCGAAATCAGTCGAATTTGTTCTTGGTTACGCTGTTTCTTATCTTGAGAAGTATGTGCGTGTTGTAGCCATTGTCGTACGTCATGGAAGAGAGACAAACGATTGAAGTGATGGAATTGATTCGCTGTGACATTTTGCGCATGATTGTAAAATTCTTCCAATTCTTTATCTAAGCCTGCTCTTTTCGCCTCTAATTCTTCAAGATGTTGATAAATGTCTTTAATCTTATTCATCGTCGTGATGCTATCGACGATGAGTTCATCTGACATTCGCTCAGAAACTTGTAATTCCTGTTTGATGTCTTCAATTTGTGCTTTCACTTGATCATAATTTTGACGTGTAGTGCTTAATGAATCATTAAGATATTGTGCCTTTTTCTCTAACGATTCTTTCGTCTTCATCGCATTAAACCATTGGTCGCGTGTACGATATTGCGCATCGAGATCGAAGTTTAAATCATAGTTCTGCTCCAATGTGTCGATTTGACGTTGTAAGTCGTCGATTTCTTTCGTAAAGGTTTCTGAGTGACCGACTTCTTTCGTTCTAATCGCAAAGATACCAATGATAAAGATGAGCGCAAGCACCACGAACACGCCACCGAAAATCATATTAGCTGAAACGAATGAGAAGACGGCTAATCCAGCACTGACAATCGCTAGCACGATAAGCGCGATGCGTAACATCGCTTGTTGTTTCTCTTTTTGACGTTGCTCAACATCAAATGCTTCTTTCATTTTTTGGAACAAGTTATTCTTTTCTTCGAGTTCAAAGCGTTGTTGTTGATGTTGTTTCTTCTTCTCAAAGGTTTCATCAGGAACAATGTCTTGTTCGAGTTTATCGAGCTCATCTTGATTCGTATCTTGCTCAATGCGATTCTCTTCAATATTACGATCCAGTTGATTAAGTGAAGCCGTGAGTTCTTGTTTACGTTGGAGTTGCTCACTCACATGACTCTTCATTGCTTCTGAACTATCCACTTGTTCATGAACGTCTTCCCAACCAATATTGAGCTTCAGACCTTTTAGTTCACGTGACTTATCCTCGATATCCTTTTGAACAGCATTACGTTCGTATTCTTTCTGTTTAATTTCATTCTCTTGTTGTTGTAAATGTGATAAGGCATCAATATCCGCTTGCATTGGCGCTTCAATATGACGATCATCTTCTTGAAGTTGAGCAAGTTTTTCTTCGCGTAAACCTATATCTCGGCGTAAATTTTGAGTTTGAAGTTTCGCCGTTTCGTAGCGGTCAATCCCTTGTTCTGGAAAGTCTAGTGGCTCAATATTGAGTGATTGCTCCAAACCTTTCCATTCTTGTGTTTGCTCATGTAATGCTAATTCTTTCTGTTTTGACTCATGCATTTTAGATAACTGCGCTAAGTTTTGCTTCAAGTGATTTAATCGACGTTCTGCTTTGTCACGATCATCGACGTAACGATTGTACGTCGTTAATTTCGCTTCTTCATCACGAATTTGAGAGGCTAACTCATCTAACTGCGCAATTTGTTGATTAATGATCGGTTTACGACCCGACTTTTTATACAAAGCCTCTTTCTTTTCGGCAATTGCTTTGCGCATTGAGGTGAACTCAGTTGATCCAAGTGCACCTGCTTGCAGTAAGAAATTCTGCAATTGGGTTTCGTCCATATTTTTATGAATATCTTGTAAGCCTAAGACATCGAACGAGAAGATATCTTGATACGTGCGCTTAGTGATGAAGTTCAACTCTTCTTTCAACCACTGCTCATCTTTAATTGAACCATTGGGCAAGTACACTTTCACGTCACCCACTGCACTGCCCTTAATACGTTCTACTTCAATTTCAGAACCGTCATCGCGGATGATTGTCAACTTACCACCATATTGATTGCCTAGACGTGGTTCAAGGCGTGGCTCATTCTCTTTACGCGTAGGAAAGCCGAAGAGAATTGAATGGATAAACGCTTGAATTGTAGATTTCCCTGCCTCGTTCTCACCATAGATTTCTGTAAAATACTGATCAAATTCAATCTTACGCTCGACGAATTGACCGTAACCATAGATCTCTAAAGACTTAATCTTCATCATGAGTCACCTCTCATATCAGATTTCAATAGTTGTTCAGCGTGTGTAATCAATGTGTCACGATCAAACTCTGTGTAATCGTCGAGATACTTCGAGGCACGTGGGTTGAGATATAAATCGTTCATCGCATGTTCAAAGACCTCATCATCGTTAATCAGTTCACGTGAGAACTCTTTGCTCAACTTCTGTTCACGTTCGTATTTGAAATCGAAAGTTAAATCTTCAATATAGATAAAATGATTCTCATTTAGTTCATAGTCATCGACCATTTCCTTAACCTGTAGTAACTCTTGTTGTGTCATAGGCGTATCAGAAGTAATATACACACTTAAGCGGTAAAACGCTTTGCCTTGTGAACGTTTCTTCGCTTTGAAGTTCTGGATTGCTTCGTATAACTTCTGCTTCGTATCCGCTTCTGTTTCAATCGTCGCTTCCTCAAAACGAATGGATTGCGTCGGTATGAACTTCACGTTGAGCTTTAAATCGTCACCGCTAACGAGCAAACAACCTTTCTCTCCTCGTTCATTGAAATGACGACCTTGAATGTTACCTGAATAATGGATTTGAGGCATATCACTTAGTTGTTGACGTTCGTGAATATGACCTAAAGCCCAATAATGATAGAGTTTACTATTCAAATCTTCAAGGCGGAATTCAGTATAGCGATCTTTCTCATTGGATTTACTATACGTACCGTGCAGTACACCAATATGTAAGCCTTCTTGACCTTGACTTGAAGGGTACGCATCAATTTTATTCTCGTAACTTGCGTCGTTCTGATAACTGAAACCGTGAAGGAAGATTTTCTCACCCTTTTGCGTAATCGTTTGATACGTTTCTACCTTTTCGGAAAAAACAGACACGTTCGTTGGCCAAGATGAAGAAATCTTCGAAGATAACGGATCGTGGTTACCATGACAAATATAGACGAAGATTTGTTCTTTATTTAAACGTTCAAACTGCTCTTGAAGAAAGACTTCAGCTCGCAGCGTACGATTCTCCTGATCAAACAAATCGCCTGCTATGATGAGGAAATCAACCTCTTCTTTAAGCGCGATGTCTACAATGTGTCGAAAGCTCTCGTAAGCACTTTGTTGAATGTCTTCAAAGATAGATTGATTGAGATGACTTCTAGATTTAAAAGGACTATCTAAGTGCAAATCAGCACAATGGATAAACTTCACCATATTCTAAACTCCTTTATTAACGATGATGTGTGAGGTTGCATGACTTCAGTTAGCTCACCCACATATTGTGCGCTAACACATCATCATCTTTCACTACAGTTAAGTACCGATGACTTAATGATTAAACTATGTATAACACCTTCGTGCAACATTCTTCATTGCACTTCTTACATGTTAACTGTACTTGTCTTGTAATTTATTATTCTACCATATACCTAAATACCCGTCGACAGAACCTCTAAGCTTAAATATGATTATTGTATGAGTTCTGTGCATTTTGCTAAGTGTAAAATGCAAGTGAGGATTGGAAAAATTTCTTAAACTGTAGTTTTGTGTGTAGTCTTCCTTGTGATAAGAAAATACGTAAAGATAACTGTAAAGTGTCGTGTATGAGTTGAGAGTGATCCCAGTAGAAGGCGAAAGTTAAAACATTGAAAGGTATTAAGAGTAAAGCTTTTAAAGAAAAGCAATAAAAAAACCACAGCACTTCACGTGCTGTGGTTTCTCTTCTATACTCACTATAATTAGTCAGCGTAAATTTCATCTAAAGGTTTAACGATGATTTGGTTGATTTCTTGGAAGACTTGGCTCATTTTTTGTTCAGCAGCCATAAGTTCAGAAATGTTTGAGTCTTTTTCGATTTCTTGAGCTTGCTCTTGTGCTTTTTGAAGCTCTTCTTCACCGATTTCTTCACCTTGCATTTGTTTTTGTTGGAAGTTCATTTGAGTTTCACGGAACTCATCGAATAATTTTTTTGACTCTTCGTTTTCTTTCACTTTAGCGTAAGCATCTTTGATTGCTTTGTATTCATCGCTTTCACGTAAAGCTTGTTCTAATTGGTTTGCATAATCATGTAAATTTACTGCCATTTTGTTACACTCCTTTATTTGATCTGTGTTTTTACCACATCGATATTACAATAACATAAATCAAAACCTTATACAAAGATAGCTATTATGCCTTGCAGACAACCGATGATTCCTCCGAGCAAGAATCCAAGTAGCATAATCAACTTCAATTCCTTGTTGGCAATCTCGATGATGAGGCGCTCAATGTAGTCTAAATCGAACGTGTTGATTTGTTGCTCAATCATACCTCTTAAGTTCACGCGTTCCATGATCGGTGAAAGTTGACCTGAAACATAGTTGATAATCATCGTTGTAAGATGTTGAGAGACATTCTTCTCAACGAGTTCGATGACTGATGGCATGAGCGAGTTAAGTGGTTTGTGGACTTGTTCACGTAGATTGATTGAATCCATTAACATGGTCACAAACGATTGGCCGAATGAATTGAATTTGTCGTATGAGACGATTTCATGTAGTGTCTTAGACTTAAATGTCTCGTATTCATTATGAATAACTTGTTCAGCAATCTTATGGGCTTTCGGATGATTCGTTAAGCGAATGAGCTCTGTTCGAATTCGCTCCGCAATATGCTCTTTCGTCATAAACATTTGTAATAGCCCGATAATTTTACCTTTCTCTTTAAAAAACGTATCCAACATACTGTTGATATCTGCAGCACCTTTATCAGATGTCAGATACACTTTCGCGCGTTTGAATAACAGTTCAGGCACGCCTTCCATCTTATCATCCGCAAACTGAATCACATTAGGTGGCAAGATTTCTTGTAGTGTTTGATGCTGGTGTTGTTCGTAAAAGTAATCAAGTTTCTCTTGCGTCCAGCTCTCCGCTTTCTGACCCACTAACTCCACGGCATCGACGTCAAACTGTTGTGCAAAGTATTGAATCGTTACGTGATCAGATTTCAATTTCTGAACTTGTTTGTACAACATATCGTCAATGGCTTCACGTGTAGACGGTTCGTTGAGTTTCGATTTAATGAGCGATTCCGTAAGCAAATGCTCTTCGATAACTTGACCGATCTTAGTGGCAATCTCTTCACGTCGTTTCGGTATTAAGCCCGGCGTAAAAGGAATACGCTTGCCAAACAAATGATAGGCTTTAAATGGATGGAATAACATGCGTACAGCAATCATATTTGTTACACCACCGATGATTGCCCCTATTACCATCATAAAGATAATTATTAAAAATGCGTGCATAATTTAACCCCTTAATTATATTACTAAACTAAATAAAAGAGTGAGACACTTTCGTAGAAACTTACGAACTGAGCGTCTCACCCATGAGTGAATGATTCAACCGATTTGATGGTTGGTTATTCAATTACTCTACTTATTAGAGTTAAGGACATAAATAAGATATATTTATTTTTCAATGTGAAGACCCTCGCTTGCATATGGGACCACACTCAACTAATTTCTCTCGCTCAGAGAGCTCTAGAAATGGATTTTCGTTGTGGTCTAGCTCCATCATGCGTCTCGAGTCGACATTGAAAAATTGGCTTATAATTCAAATTGAAAAAAGTTGCTACCATCTCATAATTTATTTTTAAATAATGTCCCAGAGTCATCAAAATCAAGATTATGATTTAATCGCTGTGGAGATAACGCGTCTTCAAAGTTCGTCCTCTTCATCATATCACGTTATTCTTCAGGATTCTTCTATCATAATTCTTAGAAGATGTGCGCAAACTCTTCTTTAGTTAATCTGAGTAAATAAGTCTCAGCTTCTCTTAACTTCGAAGTACCGAAGATCGGTTGTTTATCACGGTCTAATACGCGATAAAGTTCACTGACTTTATTGCTTTGAAGGATGTAACCATCACGGTTATCCATTGTTTGCCAATAAATGTCACTAGTTGTTGAGTAAATTGGGTACGCACAGTGATTGCGAGATACAGTTTGAACCATTTCTAACGGATCGCATCCAAATGTACTGTTAAGCACTTCAGAATCTCTAAAGAGTGCACAGATAGACACACATGTTGTCCAATTTGGTAAGACACGCTCTTTTTCAATTTGTACTAACGTCTTCTTAGATAGTCCAACTGTTTGAGCCATCGTATCTTGTGTGTAGCCCGCTTCGATACGAACCATTTTAAATTTTGATTGAATTAATTCTGTAAAATTCTGTCTATCCATTTGTATAATCTACCTTTCATAAAGAATATTTTATCCGGACACAAGAAATTGCAATAATACACACTTCTTGAAACACAAATATCATCTTAATATATCTTTAACAAAATGAAAAGAGTGAAACGACGTTTAGTGGTTATTTTTAAAATTACATAATTGTCGCAATAATGCAGCATAGAATTTAAAACTATCTTATATTGAACTAAGACACGATTAGAATTCATTTCACTTTATTAAAAACATATGAATCAAAAGTTCGTGTATTACTCATCTCTTTAAACACCATTCATTATTATAGCTTATTTCACCCTATAATTCACTGGAAATTATTCGCAAATATTTAATTTTATATGAACTTTTTGTTGCACGAGACTATATGTAAGCGCCTTCATTAATTTTAGGCTCCTTCGAAAGAATAAATTCAAAGAAATAGCTGATTAATTATGCATTATTATCCCCATTATCCCCGCTTTGACTTGTGATCTCGACTGTATAAAAACTGCATCGCTTCTTCTAAACAACTTTTACTCATTGAAGCCAACTCACAATCTATCTAAATTAGCTTGTTCTCAATCGCATAAATCGCCGCTTGTGTACGATCAGTCACCTGCAACTTACTAAAGATATGGCTCACGTGTGTCTTAACCGTCTTCTCAGATACAAATAATGTCTCTGCAATTTCTCGATTGGTCTTTCCTTTCACCATTTCTTTCAATACTTCAGTTTCTCGCTTAGAAAGTTTGTTCGTATAATGGGGCTTCTTGCTCATCGCATCAATGACTTGCTGCGCCTCAGGGTGAATAATCTTCTCGCCATTCAACACACGGTGAATCGTACGTATGAGTTGCTGAGGTTCCACATCTTTCATCTCGTAACCGTCCGCACCTTTCGTGATAGCAGAAATTACGTGCTCATCATCAGCATAACTTGTCAGTACGAGAATCTTCACTTCTGGATAATGCGCTTTCATCCACTCCGTAATTTCTATGCCATTCATCTCAGGCATCACAAGATCTAGCAATATTAAATCTGGACAGTCTTCCGTCTTCATATAGTTGATAAAATCTTGTCCATTTGAAAAGCCTTGCACTATTTCTAAATCATCCACAGTAGAAAGTAGAAATTCCAAGCCTTGTCTTACTATATAATGGTCATCAACAAGTATTACTTTATACATTCTTACTTCTCCTTTAAGCTCTATTCAACGGTATGACGACTTCAATTGTCGTTCCTTCATTTGAGGACTCAATGGAAAGGTCGCCTTGCAATAACTTTGCGCGTTGCCACATATTGTTTAAACCATGTGACGTCTCACGTGTGCTATCCGTAACATCGAAACCTCTGCCGAAATCCTTGACGCTCACATGTACATTCTCCTGGGTTTGCGTAATGGTTAGCTGAATGTCGTGTGTATCGGTATGTTTCTTCGTATTATTCATCGCTTCTTGAACGATGCGATAAAGATGTTCTTCTACAGTACTTGATAAATCAATAAGTCCATGTACTTCAGGATGTAGCGCTAGTTCCAACATTTCGCTATATTGTTTCAGCACATGCACTAAACCGTGTTCCAGACCTACTGGCTTCAATTGCCAAATGAGCGCCCGCATCTCACTGACAGCATTCTGACTCGTCTCCTCAATGACTTTGAATGCTTGTTGGGCTTTTGCAATATCTGTGAGACCTTGCCCTGCATGAGCTGTCACTTTTACAGAGAAGAGCATTTGATTCACTGAATCATGTAAGTCGCGTGCTAAACGATTACGCTCACTAATGCGAGCGGCTTCTTTCTCTTGTTCGGTTAATGTAATCCTTTTAATCGCTGAACCAATTTGGAAAGCTACTGATTCCAACAATTCAAGATCTTCTTCACTATATGTTTCTGTGTGCGGAGTAGCCACGTTCAGTAAACCATACTCTTCTTCGCCTGAGCGCAATGGCACTGTCGCATGATGCGTGATACCGTCTGTTTCATCTGCGTAGTCTTGAGTCGCAAGATTAATACGCGAACAATTGATGATATTCGAGGCCTTCGTTAACTTCTTGTTCTCATATGCTTGCACACACCAACAGCTGCCTTGTGTCATATAGGCGCACTGATTACGCGTCAACGCTTTGGGTAAATGGTAATCACTGACGAGCTCATGTTCACCTTCATTATTGATAAAAAAGATCCAGCCTGTCGAGAATTCACTACCTTCAATGAGAGAACGCAAAGCCCCATCTAACATACTTTTCATTTCTGTTTCTTCATTAAGAAATTCTGCTATCTCTTTCAACAACGCTAAACGTGTAGGTTTTTCCATCATCATTCGCTCCAGTTTCGTCTAACTCTTATCAGTATATTATAATTTTAGGTGAGATGAAAATGTGATTTAGTTCCGATTTTGAATGTGATATGATGGATGAGAATAATTGAGGAGTGCATGTTATGAATATTACTATTGCAGAAATCTATGATGGAATGACATTAAGAGAACTATTCCAATTTTTACACTTACCTAAAAAAGATCTACATCAACTTAATATGTCCAAAGAAATTACGATCAATGAACAACCTGCGAAACTCATGGATCGAGTACAAGCTGGCGACAAAGTCTACATCCCTACCCCTGAGGAGAAGAGCAACTATCTTCCAAGTTATCGCTATGCACAAATTTACTATGAAGATGATGACATGTTGATTGTGATGAAGCCTAAAGGGGTCAAGACGCATCCGAATGACTTAAAAGAAAGTAATACATTAATGAATCACATCATTTATACCGTAGATAGCGAATATGTAGAGCCGATTCATCGTTTGGACCAAGAAACGGTCGGTCTATTGATCGTAGCTAAAAATCCTCTCATGAAGAAGATTCTAGATCGTATGCTTGAAGACAATCAAATTGATCGTATTTATCGTGCCAAAGTTAAATCGCTACTACCAGTGAAGCCGCAAACGATAGATATGCCTATCGGTAAGGACAAGTTCCATCCAAATCGTAAGCGCGTCTCCTCAACAGGTCAACGCGCTATTACACACATCATTGATTCAGAAATGCTTGAGGAAAACGTATGTCAACTTGAATTGAAATTAGACACAGGGCGTACACACCAAATTCGCGTTCACTTAGCTGAAATCGGTCATCCTGTATTGGGTGATCCGTTATATGGCAATTCTACTTTACGCCAACTTCAGTTACACAGTCATAAGATTGAACTCGTCCATCCTTTCACTCGAGAACAAATTTCTGTTAGCTTAGATGACGAACCATTAAATTAGGTATAAACTATTGAGTCTTAGCAAAATATTTTTAAGATATCGTTCTTTTCTCTTTGTGAAAATCGATGCACATTGAGAATGGTAGCTCTAACTTCAAATCAAACAAAGAAGTTCCTACTCAACCGATTTCAAGGTTAAGTAGGAACTTTCTTAGATATCAATCATTTATCTCGTTATATTACACAAGCGATTATCTAGGTTCAACCATATCTTCTGGTTTAATCCATTCTTCAAATTGTTCTTCAGTCACATAGCCACTGTCGATGGCTGATTCTTTAAGTGTAAGTCCTTCTTTATGTGCTTTTTTAGCGATTTTCGCAGCTTTTTCATAACCGATATGAGGGTTTAAAGCTGTTACGAGCATCAATGAGTTTTTAAGATATTTCTCGATATTTTCATCGATTGGCTCAATACCTACAGCACAATTTTTATTAAATGTCGCCATACCGTCAGCTAAGAGGTAAATAGATTGTAATGTGTTGTGTAAGATAACGGGTTTGAATACGTTGAGTTCAAAGTTACCTTGTGAACTTGCTACACCTACAACTGTGTCATTACCCATAACTTGAGTAGCAACCATTGTTAACATTTCACATTGTGTAGGGTTGACTTTACCTGGCATGATAGAAGAACCTGGTTCGTTCTCAGGAATCGCAATTTCAGCTAAACCAGCACGAGGACCTGACGCTAACCATCTTACGTCGTTCGCAATCTTCATAAGGTCGCCTGCAAGTGCTTTTAACGTACCATGTAATTGCACGACTTCATCGTGAGCTGTTAACGCGTGGAATTTATTCTCTGATGAAACGAATGGATGACCTGTGTTGTCAGCGATATGCTTAGCTACACGATCACCAAATTCAGGATGCGCGTTGATACCTGTACCAACTGCAGTACCACCAATCGCAAGGTTTAAGATATGCGCTTTAGATTCGCTGAGTAAGTCTTCACAACGGTCAAGCATAAAGCGCCAACCACTGATTTCTTGGCCTAAACGAATTGGTGTCGCATCTTGTAAGTGTGTACGACCAATTTTGATGATTTCATGGAATTTCTCTTCTTTTTCTTTAAAAGTATCACGCAACGCTTTAAGCGCTGGTTCTAATTTGGCTTCTACTTCACTGTATAAAGCAACGTGCATAGCAGTTGGGAAAGTGTCGTTAGAACTTTGTGATTTGTTAACGTCATCGTTTGGATGGATACTTTCATCACTACCGTGCTCTTTCAAGTACTCATTCGCCACGTAGCTAACGACTTCGTTCACGTTCATGTTACTTTGAGTACCGCTTCCTGTTTGCCATACCACAAGTGGGAAATGTTCATCTAATTCTTTGTTAAGCACTTTGTCACATGCGTAAACAATCGCGTCTTTCTTCGCTTCAGAGAGTTTGCCTAAATCGAAGTTCGCTAAAGCAGCTGCACGTTTCAATTGTGCGAAACCATATACCACTTCGATTGGCATTTGTTCTTTACCTACAGGGAAGTTACGCTTACTACGTTCTGTTTGTGCTCCCCAATATTTATCTGCAGGTACTTCAATTTCTCCAAATGTATCATGTTCGATTCTTACTGACATTGAATTTCTCCCCTTCAATTGGTTATTTAACTTTAGTATAGCATTATTCTTTTTACGTCGGCAATCGTGAAATATAACGCTTTCATAATCCTGTTGATGAACGATTGAAGTTCACACCATTTTAACTTCTTTGATAAATAAAAGTAGAGTCATCTCTTCTGAAATGATCCTACTTTAAACTGAGGTATTTCCTTTTAATTATACACTAAAACGTTATTGTGACTTCACTCTCACGTGCGCAAATTGTGCTTTTACAGCTTGTACTATAGCCACTGCAGTAAGAATAAAGAGAATGAGACCTATCACTAAGGTCACTGGGCTTAGCGTAATCAAGACACCTAAGAATCCATGTAACGACTGATAGAAACCGTCTAGTGCTTTGAATAATATTCCCGTAATCAGTACGCAACATATAACGCTAATAATTACGCCTGTTTTATTACTTTTAATAAAAGCTTGTCCAGTGACGTCATCCACGAGCCCTTTAGATAAATTCAGTTGCATTTGGATTACTTTAAACAGAATCGGCATATAAACTGCGCCAAGCGCCATAGGAAAACCTTTGATAGAGATGAGATTGACGATAAACGCTGCTAACATAATCCATTTCCAATTTCGATATAACATAATGTGCTCCTCACCGTATAATTTAGCATAGTTATTCTAACATATCCGACAAAATGCGGCACTGTTTGAAAGAAAGAATTGATAAAAAACAAAAAAGATGCACCGCCTGTACGTTGGACGATACATCTAGACATGGTCGTTCGCTCATCGTTTAAATTGGTTTACTCATCTAAATCTGAACGAACGTCTTCATCATGTTCTTTATTGAGTTTCTCTTCGTCATTTTCCTCAGAAATTTGTTCCATTTCCTTTCCGAGTTCAACGACATCACTATAATCATCAACCATTTCATTGTCTGGCTGTTCTTCGTAATGCTTATCTTCCATGCTGATCACCTCTTTCAATCGCCGCGTGGATTAAGCAAAGTGGGCTGTAAAGTAGTGTTTCACATCTTCAGGTAAGCCTTCAGCAGCAGCTTCGTCAAGCACTACATTTACCATGCGATGTGTTTTTAAATCTGCAGGTTCAAAGTTCGTCTTACCATTCTCTTCGTAGAGGCGCTTAACCGCTTCTTTCTTCTCAGCACCTGTAATAACGAGAATCACTTCACGAGCCTTTTGTAAACCTTGGCGTACGCTTACATCTGTCTTACCTTCATCAGAAATTGAAGCAACTTGAGTGATAAGTTTGCCTTTGTTTTCTTTCATTTTAATCTTCTCATCAATAAATGATTCTGCATCGTCATCAAATGAAATTTCATAGATTTGACCTTCAGGCACGCCTAAAGCATCGTAGAATGAACGATTATCGTCATAATCTAAGATGTTGATTTGACTGAAATCAACTGCGTGACGATCTACATTCTTCTTAAACTCATCTAATACTGGCGCATATTCATGTGATAAATGAATGCCTGCAATAGTAGTTGGATTGTTGTTAAATTGCTTTCTGAGAATATCTGCAGTATAGACTGCGACTTGCTCTTTATTCTCTAATACTTTAAAGTTCATAGCCATAATTAATTTCCACTCCTCTTATACTTTTCAGACCGTCTTCTAACATTATTACATCTCTTACCCCAAAATATTTTTAATTAAACGTTGGAGTACGTCAAGATTATCCACTTTAAATTATACCCTGTATCGTATGATTTGCCTAATCAAACTCTTGATTTAAACCAGGAAAGTTTTGTTGTCTCAACGCTTCATAAATAAGTAAAGAAGCCGTGTTAGATAAATTGAGCGAACGAATATTGTGGTTAATAGGTACGCGTAATGCAGTATCTTCATATTCATCTTTAACCCATTGCGGGAGACCTGTAGTTTCACGACCAAAAATAAAATAATATTCTTGAGAAGTATCTGAGAAATCGAAATCTGAATAGACCTTTTTACCAAACTTAGTGAGCAAATAATATTCACCATCAGTATCTCTAAAGAAATCTTCAATACTCTCGTGATACGTAATATTGACGCTGTGCCAGTAATCTAGACCTGCGCGTTTTAACATCTTATCATCTGTGCTGAAACCTAGAGGCTTAATCAGATGTAAATGCGTATCCGTCCCCGCACATGTACGGGCGATACTCCCTGTATTTCCTGGTATTTCAGGTTGAAATAATACGATATGATTCGTCATGATTTACGTTCTCCCCATTTCTAATCCTTTAATCATTTCCTCTTGAACTTCTTCCAGTTCTTCATCGTAATGCGCATCGATAAAGGGTCTCGCTTCATCACCTTGAATTTGACCAATCGCCCAGTAGGCTGTAGCTCTAATCATCGGTCGAGGATCGTTGACGGCGACCTCTTCCAACTCAGGTATAGCAGACGTTTCTTTAAAATGTGCTAAAGCGATAATCGCATTACGTTGAATTGGCTTCTTGCCACGCCAAGCACCTGCTAAATGACCATACGTTTCTTTAAATTCTCTATTGCTCATCTGGAGTAACGGAACGAGACGTGGTTTCAATATTTCAGGTTCTAATACAATATCATCGTGCTCAGTATTGATTCCTCTATTACGCGGACAGACTTGCTGACAGGTATCACAACCATATAGGCGATTACCTATCTTATAGCGATACTCATCTTGAAGATATCCTTTCGTTTGAGTGAGAAAGCTAATACATTTCTGAGCATTCAATTGACCATTTCCTACTAGTGCGCCCGTTGGACAGCGATCCACACACATCGTACAATCTCCACAACTATCGATAAGCGGATCATCAGGTGGAAACGGAATACTCACTAGCATTTCGCCAAGATACGTCCACGTTCCTAGGTCTGGATTGATAACAAATCCATTTCGCCCGGTATAACCTAACCCAGCTCTCTCGGCAACAGCACGATCAGAAAGCACTCCTGTATCGACCATTGATTTCATTTCTACATCAGGCACACGTGATTCAATATACTCAGCTAACTTATCTAAACGTTTACGCATTATCGTATGATAATCTTGTCCCCAGGAAGCACGTGCAAACATCCCTCTACGCTCGCCCCTTTTGCTACGAGGTGCGCCTTTCAACTTGTTCGGATAACCGACTGCAATCGCAATAATGGAACGTGCAGTGGGCAAGGAAAGTTTCGGTTCAGTACGAAGCTGAATGTCATCCTCTTCAAATCCTGAAGCATATTCTTTCGCATGATAGTCCACGAGTTTCTGCTTCAATTCGTCAAACGGATCTGCTGTTGTAAAACCTATGCTGTCTATACCTATCGTATGCGCATATGCAATGACATCTTCCTTTAATTGTTTCAAATCCATGATTCTACCACCCTAAATCAACATACAGCCATTATTCTAACATAGTCGTGCCTACTAACGTGCCTTTAAATAACTATCTTTTTATAAAAATTTTAGATGTTCAATTATGTGTATTTGTAAGATTTGCAGGAGGAGTAATTTCGCGAATTGAAGCGTCGTCAAAAATATTTAAGGTTGCTCAAGTTTTCCAAGTTAAATTACAAAATCCCTAGAATGACTGAAGATGTATATCAATCATTCTAGGGATAATATATTCATGATTACTATTTGAATTAAAGTACACGATTTAAGAACTGTTGAGTACGTTCATGTTGCGGTTGTGAGAAGATTTCATGCGGATTGCCTGTCTCTACGACATAACCATCTGCCATGAAGACCACTTTATCACTGACGTCTCTCGCAAAGCTCATCTCGTGCGTAACAACGACCATTGTCATACCTTCTTTAGCAAGTTCACGCATAACGTCAAGCACATCTCCAACCACTTCTGGGTCTAATGCAGATGTTGGTTCGTCGAAGAGCAAGACATCTGGATGCATCGCTAAGGCACGTGCGATAGCTACACGTTGTTTTTGCCCGCCTGAGAGTTGCCCAGGATACGTGTCTGCTTTATCCTTTAAACCTACTTTGTCTAAAAGTTCAAGCGCTTCCTCTTGTAACGCTTTCTTCCCTTTTAAATTTAATTTGGAAGGTGCAAGTGTAATATTATCTATGACCTTTTTATGTGGGAAAAGGTTGAAGTTTTGGAAGACCATACCCATTTTCAAACGTAAAGATTCGAGCTTCATTTCGTTCTTCATTAAATTCTTGCCTTCAAAGACAATCTCTCCACTCGTAGGTGTTTCTAGGAGATTCATACAGCGAAGTAACGTACTTTTACCGCTACCTGAAGGTCCAATGATAGCTACAACTTCACCTTGTTCAATAGATAAATCGATACTCTTTAAGACTTCGTTCTTACCAAAGCTTTTATTTAACTGTTTAATATCAATCACTGACTTTTAATCTCCCTTCTACGAAATAAAGTAGACGTGACAACGTAAATGTCAGCACGAAGTAAAGTAATGCTGCGACGAGTAATGGCGTGAACGGATCAAATGACGCACCTTGTACAACTTGTGCGTTAAACATAATTTCACTCACACCGATGACTGACACGATAGATGATTCTTTGATCAACGTGACAAACTCATTACCTAAGGCTGGAAGGATGTTCTTAATCGCCTGTGGTAAGATGATGCTCGACATCGTTTGTCTGTAGTTAAGTCCGAGACTGCGCGCCGCTTCAGTTTGACCTTTATCTACTGCATTGATACCCGCTCTGATAATTTCCGCAATGTATGCAGAGGAGTTGATGACAAGTGCAATGGTACCGCATATAAGTGCTGACATATCTAGACCGAGTGCCGCTGTCGTACCGAAGTAAACTAAGAATACCTGAACAAGTAATGGCGTGCCTCTTAAGAATTCAATATAAATTGAGGCTAACCAGCGTAAAGGCTTGAACGTGCTGAGTTTACAAAGCGAAATGATGGCACCAAAGAGTGAACCAGCGAGCACCCCGATAGCTGATACGAGCACGGTATTCTTAATCCCTTTCAAGAAGAAACTTCCATATTTCGTAAAGAAGTTACTATTATCACTTGCAAGATCATCAGCTGCTTTATCTTTGTATTTAGCAATGAGATTGTTATCTTTCACATCTTTAATCGATGCATTGACTCTCTTCATTAGTTCTGGAGAGTTCTTAGGTAATGCGATGGATGTATCTTTAGACGGTTCGTTGAATTTAACCCCTTTCGCAAACTGTAATTCTGGATTTTGCTTGAGGTATGCTTCCCCTACAGGCCCTTCGATAATCATTCCATCGACTTTATTACTTTTTAGGGATAAAATGACTTCTGGAATACGTGTTAAGGAGTGTACGTCCGCATTATCAAATTCAGACTTTGCGACCTTTTCTTGGTCTGTTTGCTTTTGTACACCTAATTTTTTATTATTGAAATCTTCTTTTTTCTTATATTTATCTGCGTCACTTTTACGGATTAGCATCTTCTCATCTGCTTGAAGGTAAGCATCAGAGAAATCTACTTCCTTCTTACGTTCTGGAGATGGTGTCATTCCTGAGATAATCATGTCAATCTTACCTGTCTTAATCGCACCTAATAAGCTGTCAAATTGCATATTGACGATTTTCAATTTCACATGGTTATCTTTGGCTATTTTTTTCGCAATTTCTACGTCAATACCTGAATATTTCGTCTTACCATGTTCATTCTTTTCAAATTCGTAAGGCGCATAGTCGGCAGATAGCCCTACTCTTAATTCCCCACGTTCTTTAATCTTGTCCCATTGATCACCGTTATCTTTCGCATATGCATTTGAGTGATACAACGGTAATACGCTCATAATAGCTATAACTGTAATGATGATGAGCTTTGTTATGTATTTCATAAGCGGCCTCCCTTTGAATTATATTCATCATTATAAGTTATAACGTAAATATATGCAATATGATTTGTGGGATTTTTATACTTTTTAATAGTAATTCTATTTTTATCTTCGTTCTGATGATGTTTTTAAAATACTGCTAGGGTTAAGAAGAATGAATACAAATGTATATTATGTGCATATTATTTTATATAAGTCAGTAAAGTAATACAAAAAGCCGCACTAAGCGAATAGTACGACTCAACAACTTTAATTTCGAATATGCAATTACTGCTTAGGAATTTCAAAACGATAAATCTCATCTGTGTAGCGATGTAAGAGCCTTTTACAAATAGCATGAACGACAAATGCGCCTACGAACGGAATGATGAGATACGCAAAGAACAATGCAATCATATTCATCGTAGGATCTCCCGCCATGCGATTAAATGCATTAATCGGCCCAACTAATCCAGTATAGCCGAAACCTGCAGACATCGGTGAACCTTTAATTTGGAAGAAATAAGCAACGAGGCCACCGATAATTCCATTTATCGTTAATGGAATCATGATGATTAAATTCTTGAAATATACAGGAATCATCATCTTCGCTGCCCCGATAATAAGTACGAGATTTACGCCTATAGAATTCACGCGTATTGAACCAAACAGGAATGTCACGCAGGCAGCAACAATACCAAGATTCGCTGCACCACTTCCTAAACCGTCTAAACCGATAGCTGTAGCAGTGGCGACTACAGAAATAGGTGTAACCATTAATAAAGCATAAGCCACACAAATTAAGATCGACATCAACATAGGATTGAGTTCCGTGAACGAAGCGATGATACGACCAATACCTTTCGTCACATGTGCCACATAAGGTAAAGTAGTGAGACCGATTAAGCCACTGATAACCGGAATAACGACTGGTAAGAGAATCATTTCGAGTGAGCCTAACTTGTCACGCAGAATGAGGAACAAAGCACAAGCAATAGCAACTACGATAATTGTATTGATAATATCGCCGATTCCTTTTAACTCTACCGTACCATGGTGAAAGATAATCGCACCTGAACCTAACATAGCAGATACACCCACCATCGTCGCACCTGCGCCATTAAAGCGGAATTGATGGGCTGCGATAATACCAACAATAAACGCCATAAAGGATTGAATAACAAGCACGAGCTGGTAAGCAAGTTCTAAAATTGGATGTCCCTCTTTAAAGAATTTAAGTAATTCCCCTAGTAAGGCGTTCGGTAGTAAAGCGATGACCACACCTGTACCTACCGCATTGAGGATATTAATAAAGAATTGTTTGACTGAAAGTTTTGATTCTGACATGGATGTTTCCTCCGCAAATGATATTAGATTTATGATATTACATTTAGCAGAAAAGTACAATATTGTTTTGGGATTGGTTAAACCTTAGGATATTGTGATTCCCGTAGAAGGAGATGAAATTATTATTCCATATATGTAAAAGAAGGCAATTCCTTAGATTTGACTCTAGGAATTGCCTTTTATAGTGCGATTCTATTATGTGAGGATGTATTTCCTTACTTATTGATTGAGTGCTTTGTCGAGAGATTTGATATTTTCTTTCATAATAGACTGGTAAGAAATATCTTTCTTGTTCTCTTCATCTTTAGTAAGCACGGATAAGTTATGAAATTCAATTGGTTTCGTATTTGTTTCTTTCTTAATCACATCTGTGACTTTAGAAGGAATGTTCTGTTCATACATGACATAAGGTTGATGAGATGATTTAATTTCTTTCACAATGTTCATGACTTCTTTTTGACTCGGTTCCTCATCGTTCATACCATTTACACCTTTTTGTTTAAAATGATAACGATCAGCGAGATAACCTAAAGAATCGTGAGAGATGATGACTTGATCACGTTTTTTGTTCTCAGTAACCTTTTTCATATCTTTATCAATATTCTCTAAATCTTTGTTGAGTTTTTTATAATTCTTTTCGTAATATGACTTATGTTTCGGATCTTTTTTGACAAGTTGGTCTTTAATTTCTTTCGCAAATTTTTGATCTAATACTGGATCTAGCCATACATGGGGGTCATTTTCAGAATGTGCATGGTGATGACCGTGCTCGTGTTCATGTTCATGCTCGTCTTCGTCAGATGCAAGCAAATCTTTTTTACTTACTTGATCAGCTAAGGCCAATTTATTGTCTTTCTCATTAATTGACTTACTAATCTTCTTCCCTACTGGATCCATATCGTCATTTGAGTAGATAAACAAGTCACCTTTTGCGATATTAATCATTTTCTTCTGAGTAGGTTCATATGAGTGAATGTCTGCTCCTGCTGGATAGATGGACTGAGTATCAACATATTTACCACCTATTTGATCTGTGAAGCTTTTAAAAGCAAACACAGTAGTATGTACTTTCAATTTATGGTCTTTGCTGACCTTCTTCTCATCCTTGCCACAACCGACTAATGCAGTAGCGAGTACAAGGATACTTATGATAGAAATAATTTTCTTCAAACCGCTAACCTCCAAATCGAAATTATTACGTTTAAAATGATACACCGTTCTTTTTGAAAATGCAATACCTAAATTGGAATCATGACGATTTATTTTGAGGAGATTTTTACATTAGTTATATGAGAATGGTATTTATTTTACTATTTTATCAATCTATATCTTGAAAGAATTATACTTTAAGTAGGTCACTCATATTTAAGTCAACCATTGCGGAAGCACTAAACTTTCTACGATTTTATTCTTAATCTTTAATAAAAAGGAGATATTAAACATGAGAAAATGGATACTTATAACTTTCACAGCTTTACTTTTACTCTCAGCATGTGAACATGAAACTACATCTAAAAGTAAGATTTCAACAAACACAGAGTCTCATAAAGTGAAAAAGAATTCTAAAATCAATCGAATAAAAATAAAGATCAATCTACAGACACCCAATCTTCAACTGACTTGAATAATCAACAAAATCATTCATTTGCTAGTCCGACTCAACAAGAACAAGCACCATCTAAAGGAACACAACCAATTGAGTCTAATCAAGTAGTGTCACAAAATGAGTTTGAAAATAATGATGATCAGTTCGACTTCTATTACTACGATCATTACGGGCGTACACCTGAACAACAGCGAGCCCATGAAAGATGGATTAATGATCAAAGAAGATCTGCTGAAGAAGGTAAGTTTGATGTAGATGTTTCACAGCAACTTAAAGAAGCAGAAACTCAAGGTGATGATACGACTGAAAATGATCGAGTAGAGTGAAATGAAAAAGATGTGGACACATGGACACAAATATTTAAGCAAAAATTGGCGTTGTGACCATTTTGTGTCCAAACATGTCCAGAAAATGAGTTTCTATAGCATTTTATAGCAAAACTGAAAGACACAAAAAAAGAGAAACCCCGTCGTTATGGGATTTCTCATATCAAGTAGCACGTTATAGCACTATCAAAGTACCGGTGGTCGGGTTCGAACCGACACTCCTCGAAAGGAACGGGATTTTGAGTCCCGCGCGTCTGCCAATTCCGCCACACCGGCTTATTGAAATACAGAAAAAACTTCCATTTTAGGAAGCCTATAGAATGGAGCGGAAGATAGGACTTACACCTATATCTCGTTCCGGGAAGGAACGTGTTCTAAAAATTGAACTACTCCCGCATATATTAAAATATAGATGGAGCGGAAGATAGGACTTACACCTATATCTTGTTCCGGGAAGGAACATGTTCTAAGAATTGAACTACTCCCGCATGTATTAAACTATTAAATGGAGCGGAAGATAGGACTTGCACCTATATCTCGTTCCGGGAAGGAACGTGTTCTGAGAATTGAACTACTCCCGCGTAAGACATGGAGGCGGCAACCGGATTTGAACCGGTGATAAAGGTTTTGCAGACCTCTGCCTTACCACTTGGCTATGCCGCCAATAAATAACTGGGCTAGCTGGATTCGAACCAGCGCGTGACGGAGTCAAAGTCCGTTGCCTTACCGCTTGGCTATAGCCCATTAATACTAAGGGCGGTTGATGGGAATCGAACCCACGAATGTCGGAACCACAATCCGATGCGTTAACCACTTCGCCACAACCGCCATGGCAGGGACAGTAGGAATCGAACCCACATCAAAGGTTTTGGAGACCTCTATTCTACCGTTGAACTATGTCCCTATTTTGATGGTGGAGGGGGGCAGATTCGAACTGCCGAACCCGAAGGAGCGGATTTACAGTCCGCCGCGTTTGGCCAACTTCGCTACCCCTCCGATGTCTATGCCGGCCAGAGGACTTGAACCCCCAACCTACTGATTACAAGTCAGTTGCTCTACCAGTTGAGCTAGGCCGGCACGTAATGGTTCAGGACAGAGTCGAACTGCCGACACATGGAGCTTCAATCCATTGCTCTACCAACTGAGCTACTGAACCATAATGGCGGTCCCGACGGGAATCGAACCCGCGATCTCCTGCGTGACAGGCAGGCGTGTTAACCGCTACACTACGGGACCATTGGTAATTGCGGGAGGCGGATTTGAACCACCGACCTTCGGGTTATGAGCCCGACGAGCTACCGAACTGCTCCATCCCGCGATAATGTGAAATACGGAGGAAGAGGGATTCGAACCCCCGCGGGCCGTTAAGCCCCTGTCGGTTTTCAAGACCGATCCCTTCAGCCGGACTTGGGTATTCCTCCATAATAAAAGTGCTAAGATTAAATTCAAATGGCGGAGGAGGAGGGATTCGAACCCCCGCGGGCCGTTAAGCCCCTGTCGGTTTTCAAGACCGATCCCTTCAGCCGGACTTGGGTACTCCTCCAAATTATATGGACCTTGCAGGATTCGAACCTGCGACCGAACGGTTATGAGCCGTTAGCTCTGACCAACTGAGCTAAAGGTCCTAAATATAATCACAACACTTAATAATGGCGGTGGAGGGGATCGAACCCCCGACCTCACGGGTATGAACCGTACGCTCTAGCCAGCTGAGCTACACCGCCCTATTATGTAATTTTAACTAATAAATGGTGGAGACTAGCGGGATCGAACCGCTGACCTCCTGCGTGCAAAGCAGGCGCTCTCCCAGCTGAGCTAAGCCCCCATTTTTAAAAAATCACTATCGGGAAGACAGGATTCGAACCTACGACCCCTTGGTCCCAAACCAAGTGCTCTACCAAGCTGAGCTACTTCCCGTAATAAACGCGCCCGATAGGAGTCGAACCCATAGCCTTCTGATCCGTAGTCAGACGCTCTATCCAGTTGAGCTACGGGCGCATAATTTAGATGGTGCCGAGGACCGGAATCGAACCGGTACGGTGATCAACTCACCGCAGGATTTTAAGTCCTGTGCGTCTGCCAGTTCCGCCACCCCGGCGTAATAATGGAGCAGAAGACGGGATTCGAACCCGCGACCCCAACCTTGGCAAGGTTGTATTCTACCGCTGAACTACTTCTGCATATGCGGGTGAAGGGAGTCGAACCCCCACGCCGTGAAGGCGCTAGATCCTAAGTCTAGTGCGTCTGCCAATTCCGCCACACCCGCTTATAATGGTGAGCCATAGAGGATTCGAACCTCTGACCCTCTGATTAAAAGTCAGATGCTCTACCAACTGAGCTAATGGCTCTTGAGATGGTGCCGGCCAGAGGACTTGAACCCCCAACCCACTGATTACAAGTCAGTTGCTCTACCAATTGAGCTAGGCCGGCTTATTATATTTCAAATGGTGGAGGATGACGGGTTCGAACCGCCGACCCCCTGCTTGTAAGGCAGATGCTCTCCCAGCTGAGCTAATCCTCCATTTGTAATTGCCTGGCAACGTCCTAC
>NZ_JANSKK010000008.1 GCF_026659735.1 Staphylococcus pettenkoferi
AAAATTGGGGCATATTCTCGAACCCAGCTGTAGACCGTTGAATGATGAACGTTAACACCGCATTAACTTAAGAGTCCAGATATATCACGAAACGTGACTGCATATCTTAAATAGTAGCCAACGGCTACAGTGATATCATCCTTGTTAAATTGATTATATCTGAAATAGTTCATTCTGAAGACTCCTTGTTGTTAAAACTATACCATAAATTCAGCTTTGCAACACAACCTTAAAAACATATTGTTAGAGGCTCAATGACACAACTATTAATTTTATCACATCTATAATATAACAAAATAACAAAGATGTTTTATCTATGTCGTTATAAATTTTATTTATTTTAGATACTTTTTATATTCCTTATAACTATAAGGATCTTTCAACTTCTTATCATTCACATAAACCGTTGGTGCCTCTTTCACACCTTTATCTTTATAGCGTCGCACATCTTTTTTAGCATCTTTCCATGATTGGCTATTTTTCGTTCTATAATCTTTTTTGATTTTATTTGTTTTACTCTTACTTAAATTCAATTTGTCTATTTGCTTATCAATTAACTTTCTAGTAATCCATTTGTTCTCATGGTTAGGTTGTTTTGAAAACATAAGTTTTTGGAATTTTAAAGACTTTTTAGGCGCTATATTTTCAACAGCATGAGCGGCACGAGAACCTGTTACTGAGTCTTTACCTAAAAAAGCCATGTTCACGAATTGATAGTCAGCTTTCCCTTTATCAATATAATCTTTTTCTAGTTTAGGCATGATGTGATCATCTACTTGCTTACAATAAGGACATTTGAAATCACCATACTCCACAATTTTATTTTTAGGTTTATGATGATTACTATTTGAACATCCTGCTAAAAATAATAATATTAGAAAGCAAAATAACATTCGTTTCATAAAATAGTTACATCCTTTTTTTGACATATTATATTTAAATTTAATTAATAAAGTCAATATTTCAACGAATATGAATAAAATACAGACACTTATGAACTACAATAACTTTTAAAACTATATAAATGGTAATATATAGATAGATACAAAACAAATACATATTAGGAGAGATGACATATGGAAAAAGCATATAACGTAAAATCAAAAGTAGTTAAAGGCTTTGCTGCATTTGCTATCATAACTGGTATGACTGTTAGCACTGGTTTAGCGGACAATCATTCACAAGCTGCTGAAAATAACCAAACACAAAAAGCATCATCTAAAAGTGCTGGTGAAATAGTAAAAATTGATGACAATATGGGTAGAATTGATTTAAATAAAAATATTACATACAATGTAGATGAAAATGGTATAGCTACATTAAAAGATAAAAATACAAATAAAACAGAACAATTACCATCAACAGCTAAAGACAAAAACGGTAAAAATGTAAACATAGTTTATTTTGAAGAAAAAGGTAAATTAGGTATGCAGGTAGTTCCTAATCAACAAGACCGTAAAAAGAAAAAAGGGTCTGTTGCTAAATGTGTTATCGGAACAGCAGGCGGTGCTGTAGGAGGAGCAACAGCAGGAGGTCTTACAGGTGCTGGTGTGGGTACAGTTACATTACCAGTTGTAGGTACAGTAAGTGGTGGCGTTGTAGGTACAGTCGGTGGAGGTATCGGCGGTGCTTCAGGTGGCTACGTAGCAGGTTGCTAATTAAGGTGTGATAATTATGGAGAATAAAATGTACAGATGGCCTATACTCTTTATAGTAATAATCAATTATGTATTAATGCTAACACTCTTTTTATGGGTATCGAATATAGGGCGTTTAAATACATTATTGCTAACAATACCATTTCTTTTAATGACAATAGTATACGTTATTAATTTTGTGAATTATCATAAGGACAAGTGAATTATCAAAATAGAGAACACAAAAAGGAGCTAACCTTAAAGGTGTCAATTTACTTGCTATATGAGAATTTTTTAACTTTATAAATAAGAAAGAGAAGTACAAATATTAGTTGTACTTCTCTTTCTTATTTATAAAACAATTTGAATAATCGCAATAATAATTAAAATACTGATGATCCACTTTTGTACAAAACTAGGGACTTTTTTACCTAATTTTAAACCTAACGGAGCGAAAATAATACTCCCTATTATTAAAAATAACGCATCTTCTAAAGGAATGTAACCTTGTATAAGTTTAATGATAAAGGCGCCAATTGAAGATATAAAAGCAATTACTATACTATTAGCAACCACCGTATTCATTGGTAATTTGAATAAAACTAATAATATAGGAATAATAATAAAGGCGCCGCCTGCTCCAACTATACCCGAAATGATGCCAACGAAAAGACCCACAATAACCAATAAAGGCTTATTAAAGGAAGATTGGTCTGAACTAGGTTTTACGTTAATAAACATTAATATTAATGCAAGTAAAGCAATGATAATATACACCATATTTACAAATGTAGCATCAAATAAATTTGCTAGCAAAGCCCCTAACATGCTCCCTATAATCATACCTCCTCCCATATAAAGGACCAACTGGGGTGAGAATTCTGGTTTTTTTCTTGCTTTCAAAGAGCCACTTAAGGTACTGAAAAAGACTTGGCTAGAAGTAAGTCCTGATGCGATATACGCGCTATATGCAGGAGCCCCAAATAGTGGCGGTAACAATAAAATGGCTGGGTAAATAATAATAGCGCCACCTATACCTACTAGACCAGATATAAATCCTCCGAACACTCCGATGAGCAACATAATGATAATATTTATAATATCCATTATTTACTTTTCACCAATAAGTTAACAGCTTCATTAATGATTTCTTGTGAATCTTCATTGTTGTCATCAGCTGAATTGACGCATTCAATTAAATTTTCGCTAATAATAATCCCCATTAATCTTTGTAATGAACTTTTTGAAGCACTAAGTTGCGTAATCATATCTTTACAATGCTTTCCTTCTTCCATCATTTTAATAACTCCGTTGAGTTGTCCTTGTACTCTATTAATACGATTGATCATGTTTTTATCATAATTCATAGTAATTTCCTCCACTTTTAATTGAATATAGTCATAGTAATAAAATAAAAAAAGTTTGTCAAATACCCGAGGGGGTATTTGACAAAAAGAGTTATATCTTTTAACATACCCCCATAGGTATTTAACAGGAGGTTATTATGAAACAATATAATGAAAAACACATTAATGATTTAAGTAAATCAGAGTTAGAAAAATTAACTTCTCAAGGTCAATTGATTGATGTAAGAACACAAGAAGAATATAAATTAGGGCATATCAATGGTGCCATACTGCATCCTGTAGATGAGATTGAGTCATTCAATAAAGACAAAAATAAAACCTATTATATACACTGTAAAAGTGGTAATAGAAGTGCTAAAGCTAGTAAATATTTAGCTGAACAAGGTTATGACGTTGTAAATTTAGAGGGCGGCTATAAAGCATATGAAGAAAAAAACGTCAGCGATGATACAAAAGAAGAAAGGACAAATGTAGAAATTAAAGCAGAGCGTAAAAAATTTAACTATAGTGGTCTTCAATGTCCAGGTCCTATTGTAAATATCAGTAAAGAAATAAAAAATATTCAAGAAGGTGACCAAATTGAGGTTACAGTCACAGATCTAGGATTCGCAAATGATATTAAAAGTTGGGCGAAACAAACGGGACACGTATTAGTAAAACTTGAGGAGGACGACAATGAAATTAAAGCGATTATTCAAAAAGGACAACCCAAAAATTTAGAAGTGAGTCACACGTCTAAAGGCACTACAATTGTACTATTTAGTGGAGAATTAGATAAAGCAGTGGCAGCAATGATTATTGCGAATGGTGCTAAAGCTGCAGGAAGAGATGTAACCATCTTCTTTACTTTCTGGGGACTTAACGCATTGAAAAAAGCGCAAACAGTTAACGTTAAAAAGAAAGGTATCGCAAAAATGTTTGATTTTATGTTGCCAAAAACACCTTTGAAAATGCCACTCTCTAAAATGAATATGTTCGGTTTAGGTAATATCATGATGCGTTACGTAATGAAAAAGAAAAACGTTGATTCATTACCATCACTCATTAATCAAGCGATAGCTCAAGATATTAAATTAATAGCATGCACCATGAGCATGGAGATCATGGGCATTACAAAAGAAGAATTAAGAGACGAAGTTGAGTACGGCGGTGTAGGTACTTATATAGGCGATACTGAAAACGCGAGTCATAATTTATTTATTTAATTAAATCTATTAAAATAAGGATTTTTTTATATGTTTTTCAAACAATTTTACGATAACAATTTATCTCAAGCATCTTATTTAGTTGGCTGTCAACGCACAGGAGAGGCAATAATAATTGACCCTGTACGTGACTTAACAAAATATATGGAAGTTGCAGATAGTGAAGGTTTTACAATTACACAAGCTGCAGAAACTCATATACACGCTGATTTTGCTTCAGGCATTAGAGATGCGGCAGAACAATTGAATGCAAACGTATATGTATCTGGAGAAGGTGACGATGAATTAAGTTATCGTAATATGCCAGAACAAACACATTTTGTTAACCATCAAGATATTATTCATGTAGGTAACATTAAATTAGAAGTATTGCATACACCTGGTCATACCCCTGAGAGTATCAGTTTCTTACTCACTGATGAAGGTGGCGGCTCAAGCGTTCCAATGGGCTTATTTAGTGGCGATTTTGTCTTTGTTGGTGATATCGGTAGACCTGATTTACTAGAAAAATCAGTTCAAATGGAAGGTTCTACAGAAGTTAGTGCGAAACAAATGTATCAATCTATAGAAAGTGTTAAAGATTTACCAGATTATATTCAAATTTGGCCAGGCCACGGTGCTGGAAGTCCTTGTGGTAAAGCATTAGGCGCCGTACCAATGTCTACGCTAGGTTATGAAAAAATAAATAACTGGGCATTTAGTGAAACTGATGAAATTAAATTCATTGAAACATTAACATCAAATCAACCAGCGCCACCACATCATTTTACACAAATGAAAAAAATTAACCAATTTGGTATGGAATTATATCAACCATACAATGTTTATCCTAGTTTAAGCAATGAAAGAATAGCATTTGATCTTCGTAGCAAAGAAGCCTTTCATGGTGGTCATACTAAAGGGACAATCAATATTCCTTACAACAAAAACTTTATTAACCAAATCGGTTGGTATTTAGACTATGAAAATAGTATAGATTTAATTGGTGATAAATCTACCGTTGAACAAGCAGCGCATACTTTACAATTAATTGGATTTGATAATGTAGCAGGTTATCGTTTACCAAAATCAGAAATTTTAACCCAATCCATCCATAGCGTTGATATGACTGGTAAAGAAGAATATATACTTGACGTACGTAATGAAGAAGAGTGGAATAATGGGCACTTAGATCAAGCAGTCAATATTCCGCATGGTAAATTATTAAATGAAAATATTCCATTTAATAAAGAGGATAAAATATACGTACATTGTCAGTCAGGTGTTAGAAGTTCAATCGCCGTGGGTATCTTAGAAAACAAAGGATTTGAAAATGTCGTAAATATTAGAGAAGGCTATCAAGATTTTCCAGAATCATTAAAATAATTTAAGAGTGTACAGAAAATAACTGTTTTCTGTACACTCTTTCTTCATAATCCAAAATCTATGAATATCAGTATATAATATGTTCAAAAACTCAACATAAAATCAATGTTCATAAAATGATTTAGATACACCTATAAGAGCCTTAAGTAATATATTTTTTCATAGAGTTTAATCTTTAAGCATCCTATATACTGTAGAACGACTTACACCTGTTTGTTTAGCAATCTCTTCGCCTGTAAGTTTTTGTTCATCGTATAGAAATTTAATTTCTCTTTTCTTATGGTCAGGCAATGAAGGTCTGCCGCCTTTTCGCCCTCTTGCTCGTGCTGCTTCTAATCCTTTTTTTGTTCGTTCACTTAATAAGTTAGCTTCAAGTTCAGCGAATGCACTCATCATGGTAAAGAACATCTTGCCCATCGCATCTTTAGTCGATACATTCATATCTATAATATGTAAATCAATGCTATTATCATCCAACCATTGCGATAGCTCAATTAACTGTTTTGTTGTACGTCCAAGACGATCTAGTTTATAGATAACTAGGATATCTCCTTCGCGTAAATAATCTAAACACTTATCAAGTTCTGTTCTTTTCGTTTTGCGACCGCTCGCTTTCTCGCTAAAGATACGTTCACAACCATATTCCTCAAGTGTATCAATCTGTCCATCAAGACTTTGATCTTGTGTTGATACACGTGCATAACCAATTTTAGCCATTTCAATACCACCTCTTTTAATCGTTTTATGGGCACTTATTAACGAAATCTAATTCTCGATGCAAATAAACGCGTCTCTCATCGTCTAAAAACTCATGATTTTTGATATTTATGATACATTGATTATAACACAAGTTTATAGACTTAAATATCCAAGAAAAACCTCTTAATATTAAGTTAAGAGGTTTTGTGTCAAAAACGAAGGTTTTTAGTAATTAATTATTATTATAGCTTTTTAAGATATAAGGTTTTGCTTTTTCAAAATCATTATTATCTTTTACAGTAATAGATAAATTTCCAGTTCCATAATGACCAATATTAGTTACATCATGAGTGAAACCTTTTTATAATTTCGCACAATCTAAATTAACTTTTATATAAAGAAGTATTTTATTTTGAGAAGGTAATACTTCTATACACGCGAAATTTTTAATTCTTTTAAATGTAATATAAAATTTTAACTCTTTAACTTGGACATCATCACTTAAAGTTAAAAGATAATTATATATTTTATTATATAAATAAATAATTTGATTATTTATTTATATATATTTTTGTAAATAATTGAGGTATCCTTATCAAAATAAGGTTTTGCTTTTTTATTTATAATTGTTTTTTTCTTTATGTAAAGTTGAAGTGCTTACTAAATCTAACATAAATAGGTTTTCTTCAAATTGTTTATATCTATATAATTCAATATTTTTATTTATTTGCTGTACGGCATGTGCATCATATTTTGTGAATCTACCTGCTATACATAATAATCTAGGTGTTTGCCAATCGATTTTGTCAACATAATTCGTATTTAACTTTTTCATCACAAGTAATTCAAATTCTGCTTTATGATCCATTAACCAATCTAAATAAAAAAGACCTTGATTAATTACATTTTCATTTGTTGCTCTTTTATATTCTAAAATAACAGGAGAATAATTCTCATCAATACTTAAGGTATCGATTCTTCCAGCATGTTTTTTACCTGTAGAATACTCGGATGCAAGGAACGAAATGCCTAATAGATTTTCAGAATTATTTTCTATTACGGTTTGAAGAGATTTTTCTATAGCCACGGATTCTCCATATAATTTATATGCTATTTCGTTATTCAGTTTAAATAATTTTACATCTCCCATGTATACTCCCCTTTATTTAATAAAACATATAGTTAACATAATAGGATTTCATCAGTATCAAACAAACATTTTCTGCAAAAAGCCCTTCTTACGTTCTTTCAATAAATCAATTTTTTGTTCTTCTATAGAGTTTGGAATTTTTACTTCTAACTCTTCAAATTTCTTTTCACTTAATTCTTTTTGACCTGTCCCATCAGCTAAATACTCATTTTTTCTTAAAAAATCATTTTGAAGTAGATATTTTTTGTCAATATAGTTATTGATTTTATAACTCATAATAGCATTTGAACATATAAAACCATTCAATTCGCTAGGAACTATAGCAATACTAACATTAAAGAAGTTTTATTTTCCTATATGTGGCACAACAATATATGCAGAACTAACAGAAAAAGGTAAGCAGCAAATATCATTATATAAAACAGAGGATAAGCATTGTTATATGTGCTTATCCTCTGTTTTTGAATTTTATATTAACTTAATTATCATAAAATTGCTTGATCTTTTGACCTATTTCATCTCTTACACGTTGAAATTCTGACCAAGATTTACCTGCTGGGTCATCAAATCCCCAATGCTCTTTTTTTACATTAGGTGGGATGACTGGACAATTTTCATTAGCATCACTACAAAGTGTAACAACTAGGTCTGATTGTTTTAAAATTTTATTATCAATTAAATCAGAAGTATGGTTTGATATGTCAATATCCACTTCTTTCATAACTTCTATCGTCTTAGGATTTACGCCATGCGTTTCGATACCTGCTGAGTAAACATTCCATTCTTCGCCGAGTATTTCTCTTCCCCAGCCCTCAGCCATTTGACTACGACAAGAATTACCAGTACATATAAAGTAAATTGTTTTTTATCCATTTATCATTACCTTTTTTAAAAAATTATTAGTGTTAAATATAGACCTAATAGGGTTACAAATAAAACAGGGATTGTGATAATAATTCCTGTCTTAAAATAGGTCCCCCAAGAAATCTTGACACCTTTTTGCGTTAACACATGTAACCATAATAACGTTGCTAAAGAACCAATTGGTGTAATTTTTGGTCCTAAATCCGAACCTATGACATTTGCATAAACCATACCTTCTTTAATTGTTCCAACTACATTCGATTGTCCGATAGCAATTGCATCTATTAAAACAGTTGGCATGTTGTTCATAATAGATGAAAGGAATGCGGATATAAAGCCCATGCCCATGATACTACTAAATAATCCGTAACTTGAAATATTTGTTAGTACATCACCAAGAAGCGTTGTAATCCCCACATTTTTTAGACCAAATACCACAAGATACATACCAATAGAGAATAAAACAATATTCCATGGTGCACCTTTAATTACTTGTTTCGTATGAACAGCCTTAGATTTACGTGCTAATAATACAAATATTAAAGCAATGATACCAGCAATGATTGATACAGGGATTTGAATAAACTCACTAACAAGATAACCCACAAGCAGTATTGCTAATACAATCCATGAAATCTTAAATAATTTAGAATCTTTAATTGCATTTTCAGGATCTGAAAGATTTTCTGTATCGAATGTTTTAGGTATAGATTTTCTGAAATATAACCATAAAACGAGAATACTAGCAATCAGAGAGAATATATTAGGAATAATCATGCGACTAAAATATTCAATAAATCCAATATCGAAGTAATCTGCAGAAACGATATTAACTAAGTTACTTACAATTAAAGGTAGTGATGTAGTATCTGCAATGAATCCACTTGCAATGATAAAAGGAAAAATGACTTTTTGATTAAATCCAAGATTTCTTACCATAGCAAGCACGATTGGAGTGAGAATTAATGCAGCTCCATCGTTCGCAAAGAAAGCTGCTACAATAGCGCCTAACAACATAATGTAAACAAACATTTTCAAGCCATTACCCTTTGATGCTCTCACCATATGTATAGCAGACCATTCAAAGAACCCAATTTCATCTAATATGAGTGAAATAAGAATAACTGCAACAAAAGTTAAGGTCGCATTCCAAACAATTCCAGTAACTTCTAGTACATCTGAAAAGCTTACAACGCCAGTGATTATAGCAACTACAGCACCAATTAATGCAGTAATACCAATATCTAGACCTTTAGGTTGCCATATAACAAAAATTAATGTTAATACAAATATTGTGATTGCTAATATCGTCATCATTAACACTCACCTTTCTCTACTGTTTCACATATACATGGAGCAGTACTGGAACTCAATAGAGTCAGTCGTGATGTAACGTCATCCAATACGTCATGATTCAATTTGTATAAAACTTTATTACCATCTTTTCTGGATGTAATTAAATTATTGTCTTTTAATACTTTCATATGATGACTTAATGTGGGTTGAGAAAAAGAAAAATGCTCTAATAAATCACAAGCGCATAATTCACCACAAGATAACAAGTCTAATATTTCAAGACGGCTACTATCAGCAATCACTTTTAAGTATTGTGAAATTTCTTTATAATTCAATTTTTCTTCTTCCTTTCTACTTGAAACCTTTTATAACGTTGATAATTTTTATTACCACCTGACAAATTAAACACTTGTTTAAAACCCAAATTAATTAGTACGTTTTGTGCAGCATTCCCAGTAGTACCTTTATTACAATAAGTCACTATCTTTTGATTTTTATCTAATGTTTTTGCATAACTTCTCAACATTTTCAATGGGACGTTAATCGCTCCATCAACATGATTAACTTCAAATTGCTTTGGAGAACGTACATCTAAAATCAATAAATCATTATTTTGTTTTATGACTTCTTCAGGCGTTATAATTTTGCGTCCTCGAGTAATATTGTGTCCAATCATCCCTGTATAAATAACAGGATCTTTAGTTGTAGAAAAAGGAGGCGCATATGCTAAATCTAAATGAAATAAATCTTCTGCATGGGCACCAAACGTTATAGCAGTAGCTAGTACATCTATTCTCTTATCTACACCTTCATACCCAATAATTTGGGCACCCAGTAATTTAGAATTATTTTTATCAAATATAGCTTTAATTACCATTTCTTGGCCTTGCATATATTCTGGACGATTCGGTTTCACATTGTGTAATACATCAATATCAATATCTAAATCAATAGATTCTTTTTCAGTTAAGCCTGTTTGGGCAATTGTCATATCAAATATACGAACAATGCCTGTTCCTAAAATACCTTTATGTTCTAGATTTCCACCAGTTAATCGATCTCCTAAAATACGTCCCATTTTATTTGCTGTAGAACCTAACGGTCTATATATAGGGTTACCAGTAATTAAATTATAACTTTCTGCTACATCACCAATTGCATATATGTGAGGAATATTTGTTTCAAAATACTTATTGGTTTGTATTGCTCCAGATTCTCCAATATTAATACCAATTTCTTTAGCTAATTTAGTATTTGGTGTGACACCAATCCCAATAATGATTAAATCTGTATCAATTAATTCACCAGTTTTTAAGCTCACTCTATTTATTGTATGATTTTCATCATAATCAATAACATCTATTTCATTATAGGTATATACGTTAGCTTTATCTTCAATATATTCTTGAATCATAAAACTGATATCGTCGTCTAAATGAGGCATAAAAGTACTGCGTTGAATAATTGAAGTATTGTAATTAGATAATTGTTCTAACATCTCTAGACCAATAAATCCACCACCAATGATTGTTATATTCTGAACATCATTGCCCTCAATATAATTATAAATTGCTTTCGCATCATTAATATTCTTAACTTTAAACACATTGTTATATTCTTCACTATTAAATTGAGGAAGTTCTTTAGGCGATGAACCTGTTGCTAATACTAATTCGTCATATTCTTGAATCATCGTTTCATCATTTACTAAATTGGTAACTGTTATTGTTTGATCAGTATCATTTATCTGATTCACTTCATATTTTGTATAAATATCTATATTAAAGCGCTCTTTAAACCATTTAGCATTTCGTGGCGTGAGTTCATCAATATCAGATACATTACCGCCTATATAGTAGGGAATACCACATACTGAATACGAAATATCACTATCTTTATCAAAAACGATAATTTCCACATCTTCACTATTTCTTCTTGCTTTAGCCGCGACACTTGTACCGGCAGCAACTGAACCAATGATAACAATTTTTTTCATTATTCTAACCCTCCATAAGGTATAACAAAGTAATTATTAAGACTTTCATTTTTAATCTTGTTTATCCAAATCGATTCATCTTCTTTTTTGTTACTAAAAAGGTCATCACGTTGATTTAGCGTAACTAATGATTGATTAACGACCCACCAATTATGTCCTATATCGGCTCTATTTAAATCTTCTACTAAACGTTTAGATTCTAAATAAGGTGTTTTTTCTGCTAGTGTTACGATTATCATCTGTGTTAAATCTTGATTTTGAATTTTAGGTAATAATGTTTCAACATTACTGGTAGTTTGAGTTGATTTTTTCTTTAGTTCTTTATGGTGATTTTCACTAGAATCAAGTAACAGCAAGGTATGGCCTGTAGGAGCTGTATCTACAATTACGTAATCCATGTCTTCTTGATTCTCCATAATGTCACTAAAGGCTTTGAAAAATGCTATTTCTTCTGTACAAGGTGATTTTAAATCTTCCATAATATAATCAATATCGTCTTGTGGTGTATCATCATTCACTGTTGCTAGCACTTCTTTTTTATACTTTTCTAATGCTTGTTCTTCATCAATATAAGCAGTATTTAAATTACTTGTGGTTTCAACATTAATTTCTTTAGTAGGGTCAGTAGTTGCTAAAAGAACACGATGTCCTTTATTAGATAATGCTGTAGCTAACTGCGTTGCTACTGTCGTTTTACCAACGCCACCTTTTCCCATTGTAAATAAGTATTGAACTTTACTATTTTCAATTTCATCTATTAATTTATTGAATTGCGGATGATCTTCAACAATAAAGTCATCATTTTCAATTAAGTTATCATCATTTAATAGATTAGTTAAACTTTCTATACCTTCTTCTTTCTGCTTTTTATATGGAACGTAATAAGCATGATTGTTACTTAACCATTCAGTAAAATGATTAATGTTTTTATCTTGTTCTGATTTCATCTGACTCGAAATTAAACCGTGACTTTCTTCTATATAGTTGTTAATGATTACTTTGAATTTAGAAATTGACAGTTGTTGTAATTCTTGTTGCGCTCTTTGAATTTCATATATAGAAGAGTGGCTAGGTCTCGCAACTAACATCATGGTCGTATCTTCTTGGTTACGTAGTTTTTCAAGTGCCGAATTATATTTATCTCTATTTTCATCTAAACCCGATAATTGACCTAAGCAAGAAGCGTCATTACTTGTTGTATTTAAATAATCTGTCCATGCAGAAGGTAATTCAAGCATTCTCAAGGTGTGACCTGTTGGAGCTGTATCAAATATAATGAAATCAAATTCTTGTTCTAAAGTTTTATCGGATAAAAAATTTGTAAATTCATTAAATGCTGCTACTTCAACTGTACACGAACCACTTAACTGTTCTTTCATCTCAGAAAGCACATCTTCTGGTAGAATACCCTCATAAGGTTCTATAGATTGTGCTTTATAATCTTCTGCAGCAGCAATCGGGTCAAAATTGGCTATAGAGAGATTAGGTATAGGTTGATATTTAGTTAATTTATTAGATAATTCCATTTGAAATACATCTTGTAAATTACTAGCTGGATCAGTACTTACTAAAGCTACTTTCTTTCCATTCTCTGCTAAGTTTAAAGCAATAAAACTTGATATCGTTGTTTTGCCTACGCCACCTTTACCAGTAAAAAACAAATATTTTGTTAACTCAATGTTATCTAGATTCAATTTATTTAAGTATTTAACAGCATCCATCTCCATCACAGCATCCTCCATTTCTCATTTGATTAACTGTAATAATTTCATCGGCTTCTTCTTGGGTAATATAAGCGCCCGTTTTAGCTATATTGCCTTCTATAAAAGTGATTGGTAAAACTTCATTACCTTTTTCTTGAATTAAACGAATAGCTTCTTTATTTTTAATAAATTCATTCGGATTATTGTTCATATTATAACGTTGAACTTCTATTTGATTTTGTTTTAAATATTCATTGATTTGGTTCGTCTTTATTAGTGTTTCATCCGGTTCTGGACCACATACCCCAGTAGAACAGCACATAGCTTCTTCGTATATTTCAATATTTAACATTATACTCACCTCATTAATTAATTTGCGATTATAGATTAACATCTATATAGATTTGTGTCTATGTTTTTGTTTGAGTTTTATGAAGGTTCTGTTGCAAAGTAAAAAAATATAGCTAACCACTAATATATCATGTCAGTGTTCGTTTAACTTGCTAGCATGATGCTAATTTCGTGGCATGGCGAAAATCCGTAGATCTGAAGAGACCTGCGGTTCTTTTTATATAGAGCGTAAATACATTCAATACCTTTTAAAGTATTCTTTGCCGTATTGATACTTTGATATCTTGTCTTTCTTACTTTAATATGACGGTGATCTTGCTCAATGAGATTATTCAGATATTTCGATGTATAATGACAGTCAGGTTTAAGTTTAAAAGCTTTAATTACTTTAGCCATTGCTACCTTCGTTGAAGGTGCCTGATCTGTAATTACCTTTTGAGGTTTACCAAATTGTTTAATGAGACGTTTGATAAATGCATATGCCGAATGATTATCTCGTTGCTTACGCAACCAAATATCTAATGTATGTCCCTCTGCATCAATGGCACGATATAAATAGTTCCAATTTCCTCTTATTTTGATGTACGTCTCATCAATACGCCATTTGTAATAAGCTTTTTTATGCTTTTTCTTCCAAATTTGATATAAAATTGGAGCATATTCTTGAACCCAACGGTAGACCGTTGAATGATGAACGTTTACACCACGTTCCCTTAACATTTCAGATATATCACGATAACTCAATGCATATCTTAGATAGTAGCCAACGGCTACAATGATGACGTCCTTGTTAAATTGTTTATATCTGAAATAGTTCATACAGAAGACTCCTTTTTGTTAAAATTATACTATAAATTCAACTTTGCAACAGAACCCTAAATATCATAAATCATTATCTTGCAAAAGTTGAAATAATAATTTATAGTTGATATATCAAAAAAAGTTGATGTATTGTTTTAGTATTTTATAAAGGAGCTCTATTTTATGAGGGTAAATCATGCAAGTACACTATCCGTGGATTATTTTGTTAGTTATTTAAATTTAATTATGGTATCAAGAGAAGTCACTTTAAAAGATGCTGCGTTATATATGAAGAAAGAGTTTTTTAAAGGAGAAACTGATATGTATGGTAAAGTGACAGAAACTCATTTTAATTTAGCAATACAAAAGCTTAAATAAAATAGAGCTATTTAAATACAAGAGAGGTGATCTTTCAATGGAAGTTATTAAATCCGTTCCTAATAGAACTGAGGAAGAACAGTTAGATTTTTACGAACAGATGTTTAGCGCACTTGCTGATAAAATTAGACTTAAAATTTTACATTCAATACGTCAAAGTGATACAAAATCTCTGTGTGTATGTGACTTGGAGGAATTATTAGAATTAAAACAGTCTAAGCTTTCTTATCATCTAAAAAAATTAGTAGATGCAAATATTCTTATTGCTGAAAAGTATGGTACATGGAACTATTATAAAATTAATGAGCGACAAATACAGGTAGTTTTAAATAAAGATACTTGTTGTAAGATACTATGAGTATCTTCTTTTAATATAAAATACATCAACTTTTTTTGAT
>NZ_JANSKK010000009.1 GCF_026659735.1 Staphylococcus pettenkoferi
ATTAATCAAAAAAAGTTGATTAAAGACATTCGGAGGCGTTATACTGATGTTAGATTCAATTATAGAATTCATAAAAACATTTTTAATGTTGTTTTTTGAATTATTAATACTATTCATAATCGTGAGCTTTATTGTAAGTTTAATTCAACAAGTAGTTTCGGAAGAAAAAATCAAAAGACTTTTGAGCAAGCCTAATCAAGCAATTAGTTATATGTTGGGGATGGTGTTTGGTGCGATTACTCCTTTTTGTTCTTGTTCAACTATTCCAATACTTGGAGGTCTATTAAATTCTAAAGTACCTTTTGGTCCAGCGATGAGTTTCTTAATTGCTTCACCATTAATGAATCCATTAATGGTGTTTATGCTATGGGTTTTATTGGGCTGGAAAGTTGCAATAGTTTATTTTATTGTACTAGCAATATTTAGTATCTTTACAGGTCTTGTGTTTTCAAAAATGAATTTGGCTGAAAGTTATAAAGGCGTAAATGTTAAAGGAGATGGATTTTTTGCCAATAAAACGGGATCTCGTTTTAAACAAGCATTAAATGATGCGTGGGCATTTTTATATCCAATGCTTCCTTACCTATTTATTGGTGTATTTATTGGAGCATTCATATATGGATTTGTACCCGAAACATTTATTACAAAATACGCAAGTGGAGATGGCGTTATATCCGTATTCATTGGATCTGTTATAGGCATTCCAATGTATATCAGACCTGAAACAATGTTACCTATAGCTGAGGCATTAGTATCAAAAGGGATGTCTTTAGGAACAGTAGTTGCGTTGATAATAGGTGGTGCCGGTGCAAGTATTCCAGAAGTAGTATTATTATCTAAATTATTCAAGAAAAAATTTGTAGTCTCATTCGTAATCGCAATTTTAGTTGTAGCTATTGCAACTGGTCTAATTGTTAACTTAATCATTTAAGGAGGTGAAGTAAATGGGTATCAAAGACACATTAAAAAAATTAAAACCTCAAGAACAGTCATGTTGTTCAGTTAAAATTGAAGAGAAAACAGACAAAAAAGACGAAAATAATGAGAAAAAAGAAAATGGTAATAAAAATTGTTGCTAAAATTAAAAAAGTTCTGCTTGATTTTACATTTATTAACATAATCGATGATTATCAGAAGTTACAAAAAATGCGTCACTATACTAGTGACGCATTTTAGCATTTTCTTTATTTGAAAAATTACTATAAATTAACTTTTTAATACTTATTATTTTCTAAAAATTCTTCTAAAACTTTATCAATTATTGATTTTATAGACTTATCTTTATCTAACGCCATTTGGTTTAGCCTTTTCTTAATATCAGTATCTACTCTCATTGTTGTACTTTTAGATATAGGTCTATAATTCTCTGTGTATTTCACTTCCGAAGTATCTATATTATCTAAAAATCCAGCCATACATTTCATTCCTCCTCAATTAATTTAATTCTACTAACTAATTCTTCATATACTTTGTTGAACATATGTATGACTTTTTTATCATGCATATCTTTATCTTTTATCCCATCAGCAGCGAACTTTTTTATTCTTTCTCTTTGATATATTTGGTGTTCAAATAATGCTTCAGAAAACGCAGATTTAGACATCTCTAATATTTGTTTATCTACTCGTCCATTTTTTTTTATTAATACTGGAACTGCACCAACTAATTCAAATGGTAAATCTGACTCTTTTTTTCTATCTCTTAGAAAATTAACAAAAGAAAGACTGCTCTCATAAGCTGATTGTTGTGTTTGAAATACCATTAAAATATAATTACTTGCGTAAACAGCATTATTAGTAAAATCTGAATTTATAGTAGGTGGCACATCTATAAATACATAATCGAAATCATAAATTTTTTCAATTTTTTCTACCACATTTTTTAAAATATATCTTTTTTTCAAAATGTCTGTTTTTGAAATAATATCGGATAAATTAGCCAAAGACGAATCAGCGGGCAATAATGATAAATTAGAAGTTAATCTAATGATACTTTCATCTATATTTCCACTTTTTAGCATATTTATGAATGAAAGTGATTCCTCTTTAAATTCTGGATAAGTTCTTTTCATAATTTGAGTAGCGTTACCTTGAGGATCAAAATCTATTAAAAGAACCTTTTTGTTATAGTTTTCAGATGCAATATAAGAAAGTAATGTAGATACTGTAGTTTTACCTACGCCACCTTTAAAATTTCCAACTGTTATTATATTCAAAATAACCCTCCTACATAATCTCATTGTTCTTAATTCATTCTTATATATTCTTTGTGTTGTTTGTTACATGTAACATGTTACTGCAAAACTTTGTTTCTTTCAACTTATACATAATCTCGTTGTTCTTAATTCATTCTTA
>NZ_JANSKK010000010.1 GCF_026659735.1 Staphylococcus pettenkoferi
GTTACATGTAACATGTTACTCATAAAAAGTTACAAAATAAATTGTTTCTATAGGTATATAAGTGTTATTATTAATTTATAACAAAATAAAAAGAGCAACTATTGGTTGTAGTTGCCCTTAAATGTTTGGTAATAAAACGTTCCCCACGTTTATTTATCTACAATGTTTTGATACCTGTATTATATACTGAATTGTTACTTAGTGCAAGTATTGAAACTAGTAAATAAACACAAATATATATAAAAGCGTTTTATTACCTCTTACCAAATCAAAATACGGAAAGAGGTTTTTTATTATGACTGAAGAAAGATTTAATATCCAACAACAATATAGAGAAAAATTTTATCAACTGCCAAAAGTGTTTTTTACTAATGAGAAATATATGCAATTAAGTAATGATGCTAAAATTGCGTACGCTTTGTTAAAAGACAGATTAGAATTATCAATAAAGAACAATTGGTTTGATGATAATGGCGATATATTTTTCATTTTCACAAATGAAAAACTTAAAGCTATATTAAATTGTCATGATGGTAAATTAACAAAAATTAAAAAAGAGTTATCAAAAAATAATCTTTTAGAACAAGTAAGATGTGGGCAAGGACGACCTAATAAATTATATTTAATGAATCCTGAAGTTACTAAAGAAGACGTTTATGAAATCAAAAAACAAGAAGAAAACATTGATGAGACTTGTCATGACACTGAAATGCGATTTTCGCATTTCAAGAATTGCGAAAATCGCATTTCTAGAAATGCTGAAATCGCACAACAAGAAATGCGAAAATCGCACACTAATGATACTGAACTTAATGACACTGATATTAGTAATACTGATTCTAGTGATACGAATGATATGAATGATGTAAGAGAAGAAAATGTAGAAGCTACAAAACCTAATCATCCAAATCATACGAATCATTTACAACAACAATCCGATGAAGAAGCTTTAAAACATTTAGAACTTCAGGAAATGCCCGAAGATACAAAGAGATATATGAATAACTTTAGTGCTAAAGAAATACAAATCATTAAATCAGTTATTTTAAAAGCTAAGCGTTCGTTTAATGATATGTATGGTGAAGTGTATATGCTTGAAGATATGGATGATGAATTATTTACAGTACTTAAAAGATTCAAAGGTATAATGGTTAAAAAACAAGAAACTGTTGAAGCTATGCAAGGATATTTAATGCGCTCTATTTTGTCCGAATTAGAAGAAATGCGCTCAACGAATATGCGTAGAAAAAACTTTGAAAACAGTCCACTCAACGTATTTAAAACATAAAATACAAGAAAAAAGGGGAATGATAGGCGATGAATTTTTCGTTAGTTAAAAATTTTTTACCTCACATGACAAAAGAGGATATGAGGGTCATTCAAGTTCCGAATTGGTATTTAAGCTATTATAGACGTTTTCCAGAAAAGCTAGAAAACTGTAAATATAAGCATATCAAAGCGATTAACGATTATATAAAACAAGAAAAAGCTCATATTATTGGTATCGATTTAGGTAAATACCATTATTTAACAACGTCAAATATAGATCGATCTTTTGTTTTTGTCGATAAACATAACACGCTCTTCCATCTTTTTAGAAAATACGAGAGACGTATTGCTAATAAGCAATATGATAATAGCGAAGCTTATTCTAAACTGAAAACAGGACTTAAAAGCCATATCAATCAAGTAGTTAACGAAATGTTAGAACAAACGTCCAATCGTTTTCAAACCGTCTTTGCATTAGGTGATCATGGTTCAAGCCATTTATCTTTTCCTAGTTTGGTATTTGACTTGACTTATTTTGCGATTAAGCAGCGAAAAAATGAAAATGACGAAATACTGATCGTTGATGAAAGTTTCACGTCTATTGAATGTCCAATATGCCATGATAGAAATCAGTACAACAGAACTAATAAAAATAAGTTTAAGTGTACAAAATGTGGATTCATACATCAAAACAATGATATTGTAGCTGCTAGCAATATAGCAAAGAAAGGACAATTATTAAATTCTTAATATAAAGGGGGGATAAAATGATGAATAATAAACAAAAAGCGAGGCTAAAACATTACAAAAACTATGATTATCCAAAACAAGCGTATGCTTTCTTTGATCATAAAAAGGTAAAAGTTGTTTTAAATAATGGAGAATCATTTACGGGGTATATTGTTAAAGAATATACGTACGAAATATTATTAGTGAAAAGCGATGGCATCAAAGATCCAAAAGATAATGAATTAGAGAAACGTACGCTCATTCCTAAACACTCGATTGCTTATACGACCAATTTCATTCATTTACCTCAAGAATAAAGAATAATTAAAATTAGTTATATTGGTTTTGAGGGGATTTTTAGCGTGAATATAGGTCAGAATCTTTAGTTCGACCTTTATATTCATGCTGTAGCAAACGAACAAAGTGAGTGCGGTAGAATCATACCTAACGTAGCAAAATAAAAAATAATTATGATAATCAATAATGTTTCTCTGCACTATCATGTGCTAGAGTGAAATTAGAGAATTAATAGTCCAATCAAAACATATTCTCTTGTCATTTTGGGTTCTGTTGCAAAGTTGAATTTATAGTATAATTTTAACAAAAAGGAGTCTTCTGTATGAACTATTTCAGATATAAACAATTTAACAAGGATGTTATCACTGTAGCCGTTGGCTACTATCTAAGATATGCATTGAGTTATCATGATATATCTGAAATATTAAGTGAACGTGGTGTAAACGTTCATCATTCAACGGTCTACCGTTGGGTTCAAGAATATGCCCCAATTTTGTATCAAATTTGGAAGAAAAAGCATAAAAAATCTTATTACAAATGGCGTATTGATGAGACGTACATCAAAATAAAAGGAAAATGGAGCTATTTATATCGTGCCATTGATGCAGAGGGACATACATTAGATATTTGGTTGCGTAAGCAACGCGATAATCATTCAGCATATGCGTTTATCAAACGTCTCATGAAACAATTTGGTAAACCTCAAAAGGTAATTACAGATCAGGCACCTTCAACGAAGGTCGCAATGGCTAAAGTAATTAAAGCTTTTAAACTTAAACCTGACTGTCATTGTACATCGAAATATCTGAATAACCTCATTGAGCAAGATCACCGTCATATTAAAGTAAGAAAGACAAGGTATCAAAGTATCAATACAGCAAAGAATACTTTAAAAGGCATTGAATGTATTTACGCTCTATATAAAAAGAACCGCAGGTCTCTTCAGATCTACGGATTTTCGCCATGCCACGAAATTAGCATCATGCTAGCAAGTTAAGCGAACACTGACATGATAAATTAGTGGTTAGCTATATTTTTTTACTTTGCAACAGAACCTTTTCTCATATAAATGGGCGCTTTATAGCGTCCTCTTTTTTAGTCCCAATCAATGATGACAACAAAACCGATATTGACATAGTAAAATAAATGAACTATCCTAAAAAGAAAAGAATAATATGTCTAGCATTTTTTTAATTACTATTGAAAAAATGAAAGACTCAATATTTTAGAGTAATAAATATTCTATTTGATTAATAGTTTTAATAGGGCTCGTGGTGTATATACACTACGAGCCCTGTTTTTTAAGGAGTTTTTAAAGTATGTTTATTGTGAAAGTATTTTTAATTATACTGTCGATTTTATTTTTCAGCAGTGTAATACTCAATATAGTCAGACCGTACAATTTTTACATAAGAATACATATAATAATTTCATTTTTACCAATATTAGCGTCGATACTATTATTAGTCTTTCTAAAAAATGAAGTCATTTATGGCCCATTTGTTTTTAATACATTATCGTGTCTACTATCAGTATTCATTTATATATTGGGCTTTATAATTCAAAAATTTTCCGTGAGATACCTTTTAGGTGATGAAAATTATAAAAGTTACTTTTTCTTTTTCACCAATATATCTATTTTTGCTTCTTTAGCTTGGTTTTCCAAAGATTTAAGAATAATGGTTATATGCTGGGGTATAACTTTGCTATGTCTGCTATTGCTCATTCGAAGAAATACTTTTTGGGGAGTAACAGGGAAAGTTGCTAAAACAACTTTTTATGCTTTTTTAGGATCGTGGATTTCTTTTTTATTAGCGATTCTATTAATTTATATATATACACATAATTGGACTATATCATTAACTGATTTTGAAAGTTTGCCACACATAGTAAAATTTTTAATCAATGTATTGTTAGTGATTACAGTTGCTGTACCTGCTGGACAATTTCCATTTCAAAAGTGGTTAATTGAAACAGCTGTTACACCAACGCCAGTCTCGGCAATTATGCATGCCGGTATTGTTAATGCGGGGGGAGTCATATTAAGTCGTTTTTCTTATATTTTTACAAATGACGTATCAATAGCCATACTTTTAATTATGGCTAGTTTAACCGTTTTAATAGGTTCAGGAATAAGTCGAGTTCATGTTGATTATAAAAGGCAATTAATAGGTTCAACAATGAGCCAAATGGGTTTTATGCTTATTCAGTGTTGTATGGGAGCTTATTTGTCGGCAATTATCCACCTTATGCTACATGGGATTTTTAAGGCTACTTTATTTTTACAATCTGGATCTGTATTGAACAATATATCAGAACCTACATTAAAAAATTTCAAATATTCTTATCGTCTAATAGTAATAGGGAAAGGAGTAGCTACAATTGTGGCTTTAGTTTTTTTTATAAATAATCATTTCAATATATATTCTATTATAGTCTCTGTTATAATATATTCTTCGATTTCAATTGCCTGGAGACAGCTTGTTGCTTTTGGAGTAGAGTATTTAGGGAAAATATTAGGTCTTCTCACTATTATTATTACAGTTTTAACTTATATCTTTACTCATGAAATGTTTATACGAATTTTATATGCAATGCACTTTCCAATGAACCCTCCCTCCTTATTTAATGTAATCCTTGTAGCATTTATATTTATGCTAGGTAGTCTATTTAACATTTGGATATCATTAAAACCACAGTCTCCGCTAGTATGTAAAATTTACTTGCGACTAATTAATATTGGTGAGGCGAGTGAAAGAGCAATAGACAAACATCCAAGGTATTTAAATAAATACTAGAAAGGAAAATTTGATGGATAACATTACAAATATACAACGATCAATTAAACTAGCAAGTAAAATTATTATGCCACTGTCCCCTATTCAAACATTTGCTGCCGTAAATCCATGGGATAAATTAGAGGATAATACATTCGAACAAGTAGCAAGAAAATTTAAAAATAGCTTTAATATAGACATTTATCCTAATAAAAAAATAATTAAAGAAGCAGTAGATAAAAGTGAAATAGATCAACAAATTTTCAAGGAAAAAGCATGGGATTATTATAAAAAATATAAAGCAGATATTCCGCTAAGTGAATCTAAAGCTTTTTTTGAAAAATATTTAGAATGTGAAACTGAACAAGCGATTGATAAGTCTGAAAACAATTATATAAAAAATACTGTTAAAAAATTATATGACAAGGGCAACACTTTGTCGAAACCAAGTGAATATTATATTGATGATACCAATCTAGAAGATATACTAGACCATGAAATGATTAAGTGGAGTAAACTTTATTTAGACAATGCTCAAGCCTCTTGGGCTATGCCTGGTAAAGAAAATGATTTTTTCATAACATGGAAAAATTTAGCGCTGCATGATTCCTTATTTACTAAAAATCACAAAAAGATCATTAAAAACTTACCGAATGATGCTGTTAATGCTTTAAATGAGATGTTATTAAAATTAGAAATATCCGAAGCAGAATACACCGAGTATTTTGAAAGACATTTACTTTCTTTACCTGGTTGGGCGGGGATTATGTTATGGTATTCTGAAAAAAATAAAAATAATAAATATTTACTGACTGAATATTTAGCAACTCGTATTTCTTTAAAATATATACTGCTACAGTCAAAGTCTGTTAGAGAAAAAAAAGACAATAGTGTCTTAGAAGATAAAAGTAAACTAGTTAAAAAATGGTTTGATTATAACATCTTATCTTTAGAGCAATGGAAAGATATGTCGTTAGTCAATAGAAAAAAATATTGTGATTTTGCAGTACATTTCGATAATTTATTTATCCACAAGATTTATTTAGAGGCTTGGGAAGAGACTTATATAAAGAACCTAGAAAAAGAAATAATAAATAATTATAAAAACAATTCAGAATTTAATACAAAATGTCAACTTGCATTTTGTATTGATGTACGTTCTGAACCATTTCGTCGTCATATCGAAAAAAATGATTTTATTGAAACTATTGGAGTGGCTGGCTTTTTTGGATTGCCTATTCAAAAAAAGACACTTAAAAAGCCACACATTCACAATTCACTACCTGTAATGATAAAACCGAAACATCAAATAGTAGAAGTAGAAGAAGCTAATAATGCCAATAATAATCACTACTTTGAAAAAAATAGATATGTCAATTCGTTATTATATACATTTAAGTTAATGAAAAATAATGTATTCCCTAGTTTATTATTACCTGAATTAAGTGGTCCTTTTTTAGGCTTTAGTTCGATAGTTAAAAGTATTTTTCCTCAAAAAACAACTGACTTATCAAATAAATTAAAAAGAGAACATTTAGAGTATTCAAATACACAATTGACAATTAATAAAATTGAATCGAAATCAGAACTACCTATAGGGTTTACAGAATCTGAAAAATTATATTATGCATTTACAGCTCTAAAAACTATGGGATTAACTAAAAACTTTGCGCCATTAGTCGTATTATGTGGACATAGTAGTAAATCTGAGAATAATCCTCATCAATCGTCACTACAATGTGGGGCTTGTGGAGGGGCAGCTAGTGGTTTTAATGCAAAACTTTTAGCAATGCTATGTAATTTGCCAGAAGTCAGAAATATGCTTGTTGAGAAAGGAATATGTATTCCTGAGGAAACATTTTTTGCAGCTGGTGAGCATATTACATCGACAGATGATTTTGAATGGATATATATCCCAGAGTTATCTCAAAGTGCTGATGAGTCACTCAATTTTCTTAAAACTCTATTACCCGAAGTGAAAAAACAAGTATCTGAAGAAAGACTAAAAAAATTACCGAGAGTAGACCACTTTATAAATGATAGTCTTCCAGAATCTAGAACAAAAGATTGGAGTGAAATAAGACCGGAATGGGGATTGGCTAAAAATGCTTCTTTTATAATAGGCGACAGAACTTTAACAAAAAATGCCGATTTAGAATCAAGAGCATTTTTGCATAACTATAATTGGCGAACGGATCCAAATCTTAAAGTATTAAATAGTATCATTTCTGGTCCAGCATTAGTAGCTCAATGGATTAATTTACAATACTATGCTTCAACTGTAGTTCCACATATTTATGGTAGTGGCAACAAAATTACCCAAACTATCACTTCAGGACTAGGAGTAATGCAAGGAAATGCAAGTGACTTATTTGTCGGGCTTCCTTGGCAGTCAGTGATGAACTCAGATAGTAGTGTATATCATTCACCTATAAGGTTGCATATTATTATCCAAGCACCAAACAAGCATGTTCAGAAGCTATTGGAAATTAATAACGATTTCAAACGTAAAGTTCAAAACAACTGGGTAAAACTTATTAGTATTAATGAGAGTAATGAATGGATAAAATGGTAAAATTACAAGGGAGGGTGTATAAGATGGAAGTTAATAATAAGGTTTTGATTATAACAGATATGAATCAATATAATGAAAAATTAGAAAAGCTGAAAAGTAAATTTGGACGTGATAATATCATAAATATTAAAATAGATAATTTAAACATTATAGAACCATTTGATGAAATCATGCGTTCTATAATCATCTATGTATACACATTTAATATTGAAACTATATACTTTTTAGAAAACAACTCTCAAATTTCGTATAGTATACCTGATATGCCCTATCTTCCTATAATAGACTATCATTTCAAAAACTGCTCACCTGAATTATTTACAAATTCTTTAAAAGAGTGGTATTTTGGAAATAATATAGAGAATTCTGTAGCAATTGTAAAAAATCATCCGTTGTTACCAAAAGGAATGGACATTATAATAAAATAAAACATAAAATGAGAGTAGGAAAATCTTATGAAAAAATCCAAAGGCATGTATGAATCAGAAATCAGTAAAGCTATAACTCATTGGGAAAAAGAATATTTAGGAAGAGGATCTTTGGCTGTTAAGACAGATATTTTAAGAAATATGATTATAGTAACTTTAAGAGGGGTGTTGACTCCAGCAGAGTATAAAATATCCAAACAACAAAATGGTGTACTAGAAATAAAAAAATTAAGAACTACTCTTGTAGAATCAGGAGTGGCAGAGCTTAAGCAAATTATAAAAGATATTACTAATGAATCAGTCGTAAGCTTTCATACTGATTTAAGTACGAATACAGGAGAAAGAATTATGATTTTTAAGTTAGATATTAACTTTGATGAAAATTTTTAGTTAATATCCACTAAATAACTATTTAGAGGTTCTGTTGCAAAGTTAGAAAAAGTATAGCTAATCACCATTTTATCATGTCAGCGTTTGTTTAACTGTCTAACATATGACTGATTTCATGGCATGGCGAAAATCCGTAGATCTGAAGAGACCTGCGGTTCTTTTTATATAGACCGTAAATGCATTCAATACCCTTTAAAGTATTTTTGGCCGTATTGATACTTTGATATCTTGTCTTTCTTACTTTAATATGACGGTGATCTTGCTCAATGAGGTTATTCAGATATTTGGATGTGCAATGACAGTCGGGATTCAGTTTAAACGTTTTAATGACTTTAGCCATAGCTACCTTCGTTGAAGGTGCCTGATCTGTAATCACCTTTTGAGGTTTACCAAATTTTTTAATGAGACGTTTGATAAACGCATATGCTGAATGATTATCGCGTTGCTTACGCAACCAAATATCTAATGTATGCCCCTCTGCATCAATAGCACGATATAAATAGCTCCATTTTCCTTTTATTTTGATGTACGTCTCATCAATACGCCATTTGTAATAAGCTTTTTTATGCTTTTTCTTCCAAATTTGATATAAAAGTGGGGCATATTCTTGAACCCAACGGTAGACCGTTGAATGATGAACGTTTACACCACGTTCCCTTAATATTTCAGATATATCACGATAACTCAATGCATATCTTAGATAGTAGCCAACGGCTACAGTGATAACATCTTTGTTAAATTGTTTATATCTGAAATAGTTCATACAGAAGACTCCTTTTTGTTAAAATTATACTATAAATTCAACTTTGCAACAGAACCAGAATTGGCGCGACTGGTAGTTCAGAAAGACGTGAATAGATAAAAAAAAGAGGGGCTA
>NZ_JANSKK010000011.1 GCF_026659735.1 Staphylococcus pettenkoferi
TAGCCCCTCTTTTTTTTATCATCTTTTTCTCTAAATATATAATTCAAAATCACTGTATCTACTAAAAACAAAGTAACTAGCAAACCAATTGCTATATTTCTAGTCATTCCGTCGCAAAATACAATAATGCATAATGTCAAAAGCAATAAAACAATGTAAACCACTTCTTTTTTACCACTTTTACTCAAGCTATCACCTCAACCTTTAACATAAACCTCATTCACAAAAATTCAAAGTATACAGAATGCTTTATTCCAATTGCTTTATTGACAACGAGCCTCTGAACCCTTAACAAACCCAAAACTTGTCGAATGGTCGGCTTAATAGCTCACGCTATGCCGACATTCGTCTTCAAGTTTAGTTAAGGGTTCTTCTCATTGATCAATAAATTTTCTCGGCATAAATGCGTGCTCTGATTAATAAAAATTCCATAAACCAAAAGTAAAATTTTTAGCAAACTTTATCACAATAGTTATCGCTTTACAGGTCTGATTTTCGTCGTTATAATCTAGTTAAATCCCGTAAGGGCGCACTTACACGTTCTTTCAGAACGTAGTGCTAAAATCGAAATCGACCTCCGTCGATTTTTTTATTTAAAAATTAAAGAAACGGCTTGAGATATTCCGAGCAGTTATAAAAATTAATTTGTCTTGAATATTGCTACTACATTCTTGAAAAAGTGATGTAGATTTATAGCCCATAACTTTTTTGAATTCCATCGACGATACGGCGTCGAAAGAAAAATAAACAGACCGTACGAAAGAAAAAAGCTATCTCAATTTTGGGACAGCTTTTATTTTTTATGTCCTTATTTTGAATTTTAAGGGGGCATTTTAAAGAATTAGGGACAAATCATATAGTTTTTATATCAAAAACTTATATTAGCTCTTAAAAAGCAAATGAGAGTCAAATAAATATATTTTAATTTCACAAACAAAAATTTGAGCAAAACCAGTGACGAATTTTTAGACACTGTCCATCTATATGCAAATTAAAAATTGGCATAAAATTGCTCAAAAATCCATCAACTTTTTTAGTTCCTGCAGAGTAATTACTTTCAAAAAAACACCAAATTTTGAATTAGCTCCAAATTCTTTGTAAGAGCATAAGGGAAATTTGCTACCATTTTGAATGGTAGGTCTGGCGAAGCCAGACATTTCAAAGGTTACAACGTTTTACATTAGGTGCCTAAAATTTGTTTTGTACCCAGAATGTACCCAGCCATTTTTAGCGTGTTTTCAACAAAAAAACGCTAGCTTTTTGCTAACGTTTAAGAAAATTTATTTTTATTTTCTTCTTCAATTTCATCAATCACTTGATGATTAATTTCTTATTTTTCACTTTCTGTTAAATCAAAGAGTTCACTCGTTAAATACTCTTTTTTATTCCAAATATAAAAATATACTGTCAAATCACCTTCTTTTAGAAAATGCAATTTGACATGTTTTCCGTTCTATTTTTATTTCTTTAGACAGTCTAAAATAAATAATACTCTGCTTTTCAATTAACATTTGGTTCTGTTGCAAAGCAAGAAATATAGCTAACCACTAATTTATCATGTCAGTGTTCGCTTAACTTGCTAGCATGATGCTAATTTCGTGGCATGGCGAAAATCCGTAGATCTGAAGAGACCTGCGGTTCTTTTTATATAGAGCGTAAATACATTCAATACCTTTTAAAGTATTCTTTGCTGTATTGATACTTTGATACTTTGTCTTTCTTA
>NZ_JANSKK010000012.1 GCF_026659735.1 Staphylococcus pettenkoferi
AAAGGGTTCTTTTTTTATATTCTAGAAAGGAGCTTAACTTCTTTCAAAAGATCTATTCGAAGTAAATGGGTTCAGAATCGACGAAACAAGCGAATGACGCAACGAGCTTACTTGAGGTAAGTGAGTAAGGAAAGAGCACAGTTGAGGAAGATAATGACCCTAATTTACGAGAAGAGAAAGCTTCTTAGCGCCGATGGTAGCAGACTTACGTTCCGCAAGAGTAGGACGTTGCCAGGCAAACCGAACCCGAAAGGGTTCTTTTTTTATATTCTAGAAAGGAGCTTAACTTCTTTCAAAAGATCTATTCGAAGTAAATGGGTTCAGAATCGACGAAACAAGCGAATGACGCAACGAGCTTACTTAAGGTAAGTGAGTAAGGAAAGAGCACAGTTGAGGAAGATAATGACCCTAATTTACGAGAAGAGAAAGCTTCTTAGCGCCGATGGTAGCAGACTTACGTTCCGCAAGAGTAGGACGTTGCCAGGCAAATCGAACCCGTAAGGGTTCTTTTTTTATATCCGAGAAAGGAGCTTAATTTCTACAATAAAATCTATTCGAAGTAAATGAGTTCAGAATCGACGAAACAAGCGAAAGACGTGACGAGCTTACTCGAGGTAAGTGAGTAAGGAAAGAGCGCAGTTGAGGAAGATAATGGCCTCAATTTACAAGAAAAGAAAGCTTCTTAGCGCCGATGGTAGCAGACTTATAAAGGAATACAATTGCAAGGGCAATTGTATAAGTATAACTAACATGCTAAAGCATGAAATTATACTTTAAGAGTAGGACGTTGCCATGCAATCATTAAAAGAGACCTGAAAAGGTCTCTTTTTTCGTATATATAGAGGGATAGAAATTAACAATTAAATATCGGCCAGTAAACCAAGTTTCAACTTATATAGTATAACTAATATGCATAAGTATTTTTACTACAGAAACGAAGAAATACATGACACTCAGGCACGTAAACAGACAGTTGCGGAGTATAACGGGATGAAAGCAATAAGTGTGTTAATTTACTAACTAGGGGATACAGCAAAGGGGTAATTTGCTAAGCGGAGCCTCGATGATAATCGAGTGTTCTCATATATTAAACAAAGTGGAAAATAATATTGTGCACATATTAGAATGATTGGTCGAAGTAGATGAAAGTGTCATCCCCGTCGGCCAATCATTTTTATATCTTTAATATAAATAAGCGATTGATACACCTTGGAAGTGCACCAATCGCTTCTAACATTATATGAGTAAAGAATAGAGCATCTTATTCTCATTGATATAAATATTATGTGGATCGAAGTCGTGTACGTTTTGTTTTAGCTGATTTAAGTCGTTATGATCACTCAATTGAATACCAATGATTACCGTACCTGTGTTCTGTGATGATTTCTTCAAGTATTCAAACTTGGTGATATCATCACGAGGACCTAACACATCATTAACGAATTCTCTCAAAGCACCTGGGCGCTGTGAGAAGTTGAGGATGAAGTAATGCTTCATTTCTTCAAAGAGTAAAGAACGTTCTTCGATTTCTTTCATACGGTTGATATCATTATTACCGCCGCTGATGACACACACAACCGTTTTACCTTCAATCTCATCTTTATATTGTTCTAATGCTGAGACGCTTAAAGCACCAGCAGGTTCAGCGATAATCGCTTGTTTGGTGTACATATCTAGGATGGTTGAACAAACTTGACCTTCATCCACTTGCACGTAATCATCGACCACTTTCTTCGCAATATCGAAAGTAATTTCGCCCACACGGCCAACGGAAGCACCATCCACAAATTTATCGATGTCAGGTAAAGTGACGATCTCTCCATGTTTGACAACAGATTCGTGCATACTGCTCGCGCCCGCTGGTTCAACACCAATGATCTTCGTGTCAGGTGATTGTGCCTTAAAGTAAGTGCCGATACCTGAAATGAGACCACCGCCTCCGATTGCTGCAAAGAGATAATCAAATGATGTATCTTCTGCTTTCGCTTGTTCAAGCACTTCTTTCGCAACTGTGCCCTGGCCAGCTATCGTATAAATATTGTTAAACGGGTCGATAAAGTTTTTATCATAGCGCTTCGTATATTCTAAAGCTTCTTTCAAGCAATCATCAAACGTATCACCAGTTAAGACGACTTCAGTACTGTCGCCACCGAAGAATTTGACTTGGTCAATCTTCTGAAGCGGTGTTGTGACTGGCATGAAGATGGTTGCTTGAAGATTGAGTTTACTTGCAGTGAAAGCAACACCTTGGGCATGGTTGCCGGCACTTGCACACGTTATGCCACGCTGACGTTCTTGTTCTGAAAGTGCCATAATTGCATTATAGGCACCACGTAATTTGAATGAACGCACCCATTGTAAGTCTTCTCTCTTGAGATACACATTACAATTATACTTCAAAGATAGATAATGATCCTTCTGAAGCGGTGTTTCTTTCACAACATCTTTCAATTGTAAGAAAGCTTCATCTATATCTTTCGCTTGTACTGTTGTTTCAACTGTCATACTATGCACACCTTTTTACTTAGTTATTGTAAGTTTTAGCTTTTGCCTGTTCATACGCTGCAATTTCGTCCTCATATTGCAATGTCACTGCGATATCATCGAGTCCATTCACCAATTTATTCTTCCACGTTTCATCTATAGTAAAATGAAATGTTTGCTCAGGAGATGAAACAGTTTGTTCAGGTAAATCGACTGTAATTTCTTCGAACTGAGCAAGATGTTCACGTGCTTCCTGATTTAATACAATCGGTAGCATCGCATTCTTTGTACAGTTCATATAAAAAATGTCACTAAAGCTACCTGCAATGATAATATTGAATCCGTAATCTTTTAGAGCCCATGCTGCGTGTTCACGGCTAGACCCACATCCGAAGTTATCGCCTGTAATCAAAATAGAAGCGCCTTCATATTGCGGTTTGTTCGGATTGAATTCCGGATTGTCTGAACCATCTTCTAAATAACGCCATTCATCAAAGGCGAAAGGGCCAAAGCCTGTCTTTGAAATACGTTTCAAATGGACTTTCGGAATAATCTGATCGGTATCAATGTTGTCGTGAAATAGGGGAACAATTTTACCTGTATAGGTTGTAATCGGTTGAATATCCATTTAAACGACCACCTTTCTCACATCGACAAATTTACCGTTAATTGCTGCAGCGGCTGCCATCGCAGGAGAGACGAGATGTGTACGTGCGCCTTTACCTTGGCGGCCTTCAAAGTTACGATTGCTCGTTGAAGCACAATGTACGCCAGCTGGAACTTGATCGGGGTTCATACCCAAACACATGGAACAACCAGGTTCGCGCCATTCAAAGCCTGCTTCCTTAAAAATTCGATCCAAACCGAGCGCTTCCGCTTCATGTTTCACCGTACGTGAGCCTGGAACGACAATCGCCGTAATATTTGGATGAACTTGTTGACCTTTAACGATATGGCTCGCTTCCACGAGATCTGAAAGTCTTGCATTTGTACAAGAACCGAGGAAGACGTAACCTAAATCAATATCTTCTGCTTTCTGACCCGGTTGGAGTCCCATATAGTTGTAAGCACGTTCATCATTGACGCTTTCAATTTCAGGGAAAGGCGTATTAAAACTGACGCCCATCTCAGGACTCGTGCCCCAAGTAATTTGAGGTTCAAGGTCTGTGACATCAAGATGAATCTCTTTATCAAACTGCGCATCCTCATCTGTATAGAGTTCACGCCACTCATCGATATCATAGTCGAAATTCGTCGCATATGGACGACCTTTGACATATTCGAAAGTGGTCTCGTCAGGTGCCATCATGCCATATTTCGCACCCGCTTCAATCGCCATATTACAAATCGTCATACGTGCTTCCATAGACAGACCTTCAATCGTTTCACCTGCAAATTCAAGTGCGTAACCTGTACCGAAATCGACTCCATGTTGATTGATGAGGTGGAGAATAATATCTTTCGCATACACACCAGGAGGTAACTGACCAGACACATTAATCTTCAAATTCTTGGGTTTCGTTTGCCATAATGTCTGCGTCGCAAAGACATGTTCAACTTCGCTCGTACCAATACCGAAAGCGATTGCGCCAAACGCCCCGTGTGTCGCCGTGTGTGAATCACCACAGACAATCGTCTTACCAGGTTGAGTGAGTCCTGTTTCAGGCCCAACCATATGCACGATACCTTGTTCGTCAGAGCCCATATCAAAGATGTGTACGCCAAAGTCTTTCGCATTCTGCTGCAATGTCGTGATTTGCTTGTTCGCAATCTCATCTTTGATGTTATAAATATCGACAGTTGGTACGTTGTGATCCAATGTCGCATATGTGAGGTCAGGTCTTCTCAATGATCGGTTCTGCAATCTCAAACCTTCGAAAGCTTGAGGAGAAGTCACCTCATGGATGAGATGGAGATCGATGTATAATAACTGTGGATCACCTTCTTTGCCGGCAAGTACATGTTTGTTCCATACTTTGTCAAAAAGTGTTTGTCCCATATGAGTGCTCCTCCTTTATTAAATATTGTCAGCTACAAATTGAATGGTTTCTGATGTCTTGTACTGACCACCTAAATCCGCTGTGGTCTTCTCTTGTCGCACTAAATCATAAATCGTTTGTTCAAGATGGGATGCTGCTTCTTCTTGGTTAAAGCTTTCACGTAAACACATGGCTAATGAGAGCAACATTCCGAATGGATTGGCTTTATCTTGGTTGGCTATATCCGGTGCTGAACCATGAATGGGTTCATAAAGACGAGGTCCATCTGAACTGAAACTCGCAGATGGTGAAAGTCCAAGCGCACCAGGCATCACTGAAGCTTCATCACTTAAAATATCACCAAATAGATTTTCAGTTACGATTACATCGAAGCGTGTCGGATTTGTTATTAAATGCATCGCACAAGCATCTACGAGAAGATGTTCAACTTCGACATCCGGATAATCTTGCGCAACTTCGTTAATCACTTTCCGCCACAGTTTACTAGAAGCTAAGACGTTCTCTTTGTCGACGGAAGTTAATTTATGATTACGTGATTGAGCAAGGTCGAATGCAACACGTGCAATGCGTTCAATCTCTTCACGTGTATAAGTCAGTGAATCTAATGCTTGATGCTCATCCCAGCTTTTAGGCTGTCCAAAATAAATTCCACTTGTCAGTTCACGTACAATGACGAAATCTGTTCCCTTTACACGTTCTTCTTTAATAGGGGAGAGGTGACTCGTGCCGTCCGTCACTGTCGTTGGTCGAATGTTTGCGAATAAATTGAGTTTCTGACGTAGATCTAATAAACCTTGTTCAGGTCGGTTGTTAGGATCTGTCCACTGTGGCCCGCCAACTGCACCCAGCAATATCGCATCAGCTGATTCACATGCATTAAAAGTTGAATCAGGAAGCGGCGTTCCGTGATTATCGATAGCTACACCGCCGAAATCATGAGATTCGACGGTATAGTCAAAGTTAAAACGTTGTGAGAGTTCTTCAAGAATTCGAAGGGCGCCTTGCATAATTTCTGGTCCAATTCCATCACCAGGTAGAGCTACAATGCGATAAGTCATGCTTCAACGCCTTCTTTCTGCGCTTGCTCACTTGCATATTTAGCATGTGCCTCCACATATGCTTTAGCTGAAGCGAAGAGTACGTCATGATCGATACCAATGCCAGTCACCGTATAACCATTCACTTTTAGTTGAACTCGAACCTCTGCTTGTGAATCCGTACCTTCAGTTACCGAATCAATCGTATAATCAAGCAACTCTGTGTCTTCATTAAAGATACGATCGACTGCATTGTAGACTGCAACAATTGAACCTGTACCGATGCTGGAATCTTGGTACGTATGTCCGTTACGATCTTTAATGACGACGACAGCACTTTGAAGTCCGTTAGAAACGAATTGAACTTGGAGTTGAGATACTTGGAACATGGCGTTCTGTTCATGTTCTGTACCTTGGATCAGCGCATGAATATCGCGGTCCGTCACAGATTTCTTCTTATCTGCTATAGACTTAAATTGCTTGAAGAGCACCTTTTGCTCATCTGGCTCGATATCGTAGCCGAGAGCACTGAGCTTTTCACTAAAGGCATGCTTACCTGACAGTTTACCAAGCGGCAATTCTGTACTTTGCACACCTACGAGCTGCGGCGTCATAATTTCATACGTTTCTGGATTCTTCAACACACCGTCTTGGTGAATACCTGACTCATGACTGAAGGCGTTCTGACCGACAATCGCTTTGTTCTTAGGCACTCGAATACCTGCATAGCGAGAGATGAGGTCTGACGTTTGTTTTGTCTCTTGAAGTTGAATTCGTGTCGTTGTACCATAGTGGTCTTGTCTTACGTGAAGGCCGAGTGCGACTTCCTCAAGTGCTGTATTACCTGCACGTTCACCGATGCCGTTAATCGTACCTTCAATACGGTTCGCGCCATTTTCAATCGCAGCCATACTGTTTGCGACAGCCAAACCTAAATCATCGTGGCAGTGAGCACTGTAGACAATTTCTCGATCTGTGCGAATCTCTTCTCTGAGCTTTTTAAAAATAGCTCCATACTCGGAAGGGTAAGCGAAACCTACCGTATCGGGAATATTGATGACGCTCGCTCCTGCATCCACTGCAGTCTGAACACATTCAATCAAGAAAGGGAGCTCCGTACGTGTCGCATCTTCAGGTGAGAATTGCACGACATCAAAGTATTCTCGTGCATAAGCGACATGTTCTTTAATAGAAGCGAGCACTTCTTCTTGAGACATCTTTAATTTAGATTCGAGGTGGATTGGGCTCGTGGCTACGAAGACATGAATCCTAGGCATTGCAGCTGGTTTCGTTGCTTCGTAGACCGCATCGATATCTTTCTTCACACATCGTGCAAGTCCACAGACGGCTGTGTCTGTTAACGTTTCAGCGATAGCCTTAACGGATTCAAAACTTCCTGTACTAGAGGCAGGGAAGCCCGCTTCGATAATATCGACGCCCCATTTCTCTAACTGTTTCGCGATCTTAATACGTTCGTCGAATGAGAAGCTGACGCCCGGTGTTTGTTCTCCATCTCTTAGCGTTGTATCAAAGATTTGAATATGATCAGTTGCAGGTGTTGCAGTCATGTTAAACATCTCCTTTATTATGAAATAGATTCGTGGCAGCCAACTGTGCAAGCTACCCTTAATAATCAGTTTAGAACTATCAGTTATTGAAAAATTACGAATATTCTTTCTTTTGAATTAGCTTAATTACTGAGATTATAAAAGTAAGAGAGGGGAGCCGGCCTGTATCATTGACCGACCGACACCACTTCTTACCTCTGACAGGATTACTGTCAATTATTGTTCAATTTTTTTCGATTTGATGAATGGCATTAATTCTCTGAGTTCACGTCCAACTGCTTCGATTTGATGACCATGTTGTTCTTTACGTAATTTCATAAACTCTTCGAAGTTATTTTCGTTATCTTTGATGAAGCGGTCACTGAAGTTACCTTGCTGGATATCTGTTAAGACATCTTTCATATTATTTTTAACTTCTGGAGTGATGACACGTGGACCTGACACGTAATCACCGAATTCAGCTGTATTGGAGATAGAGTAACGCATGTTCTCCATACCGCCTTCGTACATCAAGTCAACGATGAGTTTCATTTCATGTAACACTTCGAAATAGGCGATTTCTGGTTGATAACCTGCTTCTACTAACGTTTCGAAACCTGCTTGGATTAAGTGTGTTACACCACCACAAAGTACAGCTTGTTCACCAAAGAGGTCTGTTTCAGTCTCTTCTTTATAAGAAGTTTCGATGACTCCCGCTCTTGTTGCACCGATACCTTTTGCGTAGCTCAATGCTAAGTCTCGCGCTTCGCCACTTGCGTCTTGTTCAACTGCGAAGAGAGAAGGAACCGCACTACCTTCAACGAATGTACGACGTACGAGATGACCTGGGCCTTTAGGTGCTACTAAGAACACATCTACATCTTCAGGTGGTTGGATGACGTTGAAGTGGATGTTGAAACCATGTGCAAAGGCTAATGCATTATTTTTCTCTAAATGAGGTTTGATTTCGTTGTCATAAACTTGACCTTGGATTTCATCTGGCAATAAGATCATGATGACATCTGCTTGTTTCGCCGCTTCGTCTACAGTATACACGTCGAAGCCGTCTTCTTTCGCTTTATCATGTGATTTACCAGGACGGATACCGATGATGACATCGTAACCGTTGTCCTTTAAGTTCTGTGCATGGGCATGGCCTTGTGAACCATATCCGATAATCGCAATCTTCTTACCTTGTAAAGCGTCTTTCGTTACATCTTTGTCATAATAAACTGTTGTCATTAGAAATTCCTCCAGTAAGTTAATTTTAGTAAAATAAATATTGTTCGAATTAAATTAAATAATACCTGCTGAACCTGTACGAGCAACTTGTACAAGCTCTAGTGATGATAGGTCATCTAACAAGTTGTCCAATGTATATCGTGGACCGGAAGCTTGAAGATAAGTATAAGTGTCTTCCGCATGTAAGATGGACACTAGCGCATCATAAGGTTTAATAATCTTGTACAATTGAGCGTCATCTTCAGGTGTCTTCACTTTGACTAATACGAGTTCACGGTTGTAAGTGTTCGTATCAGTGATATCCTCAACGCTGATAATATTGATTTGTTTCTCTAGCTGTTGCATCAACGTACGTAATGTATCCGTATCTGGAATCTCCGCCACGAAGGTAATATCGGTAATACCTGGCTCAAGCGTTGGAACTGCTGAGAGGTTGACGATATTAAATTGGCGACGTACGAAGATACTCGTTAAACGGTTGAGTGTACCAGCTTTGTCTCTCACTTTCGTTCTAAATGTGCGTCTCATAGTAGACCCTCCATTTCATCATTGGCTTTACCACTAGGAACCATTGGGTGTACAGGTTCGATAGGGGAAATGCGTACTTCAATCATCGCTGGACCGTCATGTTGGAAAGCTTCATCAAGTTGCTCTTCTAAACGATCCGGATCCTCGATGAGATAACTCTTCACTCTGTATGCTTCAGATAATTTGATGAAATCCGGTTGGTCATTGAATACTGAGTGTGAGAAACGTTGATTAAAGAATTTATCTTGCCATTGCTTAACCATGCCTAATGTACCGTTGTTGATCAGCACAATCTTGATGTCGATGCCATATTCTTCAAGGATTGCCATTTCTTGGTTCGTCATTTGGAAACCACCATCGCCAACGAAAGCGACTACCGTTTGATCAGGATGAGCAAGTTTTGCTCCGATTGCTGCTGGGATACCGTAGCCCATCGTTCCAAGACCACCGCTCGTTACGAGTTGATTGAGTTTCTTGAATGGATAGAATTGAGCTACCCACATTTGGTGTTGTCCTACATCCGTTGTCACGATTGCATCGCCATTCGTGATTTCCCCGATATATTCGATAGTGCGTTGTGGTTTGATAAAATGCGGATCTTCTTCGCCGTGATTAAACGGCTGTGCTGCTTTATTCGCTTGTACACGTTCATTCCATTCTTCATGTTTTACGGCGTAACTATCAAATTCAAGTAGTTGTTCTAATGTCGCTTTAACGTCAGCTACGATGCCGAGATCCGTCTTGATGATCTTATCGATTTCGGATGGATCGATATCAACATGCACAATTTTCGCATTTTTAGCAAAATTATCAGGTTTACTTGCTAAGCGGTCATCGAAGCGGCTACCGAAGTTAATCAATAAATCACATTCCTGAATCGCCATGTTGCTGGCGTAGGAGCCGTGCATACCGCCCATACCTAAGAAGAGTGGATAATCGGCAGGTACAGAACCTAGACCGAGCAACGTGTTTACTACTGGTAATTGATGTCGATTAACGAATTCGGTCAATAGCTCGTTGGCTTCAGCATGATGCACGCCAGCTCCTGCGAGTACGAGAGGGCGCTTCGCTGTCTTCAAGTAATCTCGCAATTTCTGTACATCATCATGACTCGGCTCAAGATTGACACTGTAACCAGGTAAGTCTAGCTCTTTAGTCGGTTGTTTATGTGTCGTTAACACGCCCATATCTTTAGGGAAGTCGATGACTACTGGTCCTTTACGACCTGTATTAGCGATATGGAAAGCTTCGTGAATGATCTTAGGAATATCATCTACATTTTTAACTTGATAGTTATGTTTCGTAATTGGCGTCGTCATTGATAGTAAGTCCGCTTCTTGGAACGCATCTTTACCGATCACTGGTGTTGCAACTTGTCCTGTAAAAACTACGAGTGGGATTGAATCACTGTACGCATCAGCGATACCCGTGATAGCGTTCGTCGCTCCAGGTCCGCTCGTTACTACGACTACGCCAGGTTTACCAGATACTTTCGCATAGCCTTCTGCTGCATGTGCTGCACCTTGCTCGTGGCGGGCAAGGATATGTTTGATTGCGCCATCATAGAACGTATCATAAAGCGGAAGTACAGCACCGCCTGGATAACCGAAGATAAAGTCGACATCTTCTTTCGCTAATGCTTCGACGAGAAGTGCTGAACCTGTGTTCATCTCTTTCACTTCTTCTTTCACCAAATCATAAGGTGCTTGCGTACCGGATCCATCGACACTTTCGAGTTCTTCTGTTGCTTCGTTATTCATTGTTTCAGTTTGGTTTGACATGTGGGATCACTCCTTATAATAGTTCTTCGGGTACTTGCATGATACCGCCAGTGTTAGCACTAGTAACGAGTGCGGTATAGCGAGCAAGATAACCACTTTTAACCTTAGCTTTAAAAGGCTTTAATTCTTGCTTACGTGCTTCTAAAGTTTCCGTATCGACATCTACATCTAATGTGCGGTTTGTTAAATCGATTGTAATTTCGTCTCCGTCACGTAAAAGACCAATTGGACCACCGGAAGCAGCTTCTGGTGAAATGTGTCCGACTGCAATGCCTCGTGTGGCACCTGAGAAGCGACCATCTGTAATGAGTGCAACGTCTTTACCTAAGCCACGTCCTACAATAGATGAAGTAGGGGATAACATCTCTGGCATTCCTGGACCGCCTTTAGGGCCTTCGTAACGAATGACTACGACATGTCCTTCTCTTACTGTGTGATTATCAATCGCTTCAACTGCTTCATCGTGTGAGTCGAAACAGATCGCTTTACCTTTGAAGACTTTGATTGAAGGGTCAACACCGCCGACTTTGATGACAGCACCTTTAGGAGCAAGGTTACCGTAGAGTACGGATAGGCCACCTTCTTTATCGTAAGGATTATCTAAGTGACGAATGACTTTATCATTAGTGATTTCTTTGTTTTCGTTATTCTCTCTAATTGTTTGTCCTGTGACAGTGATGCGGTTCGGATGTAATACGCCTTCTTTCTTCATTAACTCATTGATAATAGCAGGTACACCACCTGCTTCATGTACATCATGCATTGAATAAGAAGAACTTGGTGCGATCTTAGAGAGATAAGGCGTCTTCTTAGCGATTTCATTGATGCGTGTCAAATCGTAGTCGATGCCCGCTTCATTCGCGATGGCTAAAGTATGAAGTACGGTATTCGTTGAACCACCCATTGCCATATCTAAAGCGAAAGCATCATCAATCGCTTCTTTCGTCACGATGTCACGAGGTTTAATATCCTTTTTAATATTGTCTACTAAACGGAAAGCAGCTTGGCGAATCATCTCACGACGTTGGTCGCTGACTGCAAGAGCCGTTCCGTTGTATGGGAGTGCGAGTCCTAGAATTTCCATCAAGCAGTTCATAGAGTTCGCCGTAAACATTCCAGAACAAGAACCGCAAGTAGGGCAGGCATTCTGTTCCATGTCTAAAAATTCTTCTTTAGAGATTGAACCATCTTTGAAAGCACCAACTGCTTCGAACATGGACGATAATGTAAGTGCTTTACCTTGTGCGGATAAGCCTGCTTTCATTGGACCTCCAGAACAGAAGACTGCGGGTACATTCGTACGAACGGCTGCGAGTAACATGCCCGGTGTAATCTTGTCGCAGTTTGGAATGTAGAAGACACCATCAAACCAATGTGCGTTGATGACGGTTTCTGCCGCGTCTGCGATAATTTCTCGAGAAGGTAAGGAATAACGCATTCCAATATGTCCCATCGCAATACCATCATCGACACCGATTGTATTGAATTCAAATGGAATCGCACCTGCTTCTCTAATTGCTTCCTTTGCGATATCGGCGAGCTCTCTAAGATGAACATGACCTGGAACGATGTCTATGTATGAGTTACATATCGCGACGAACGGCTTGTTCATATCAGTCGGATGTTCAAGTGCTCCGGTGGCATGAAGTAAACTTCGCGCCGGCGCTTGATGATCTCCTCGTTTGATTGTGTCACTTCTCATTTCAATTCCCCCAGTAAATGAAAAATAAAAAAGCGTCCCAATGTAATGATTGGGACGCTGGAAAGTCCCATTCAACTCGAATAGGACTTAAGCACTAGTAAAGTTCTAATGCTCCAGCCCTTAGCATAATAAAATGACTAAAATATTTTCAGTTGTGATTGGGTTATGGGTTGTAAAGTTAGCCATTTTACTATACTCCTTTCGCTGAATGGTTGTAAGATTTTTACTAATAGTCTAAAAATTGTTAAATCAAATTTACTATAAGTCTAGAGCGTTGTCAATAACTATTTTAGAATTTTCTTTCAATTACGTAAAAAAATTCTTCCCGCAGGTTAAATCGTGTAGCAGTCATATCCTGTGAAATTTGTTAAAATAGAGTGGTTCTAATCTATGTAAAGCGTATAGAAGTCTATGGTAAACTGAAACTAATATCGTTTAGCAAATCAACGCTTGAGATTAATTTGTGTAGGAGACTCGTTATGATTAAGATAAACAATTTACAAGATCTAGCACACTTTGCGAAAACTTTAACAGCTCGTTTACAAGCCGGTGATCTCATACTACTCAATGGAGATTTAGGGGCAGGTAAGACGACGCTAAGTCAGATGATAGGTAAGCAATTAGGCGTGAAGCGTAACATCAATTCGCCGACGTTCAATATTATCAAATCGTATAAAGGAACGACGCTCAAATTTCATCATATGGATTGCTATCGTCTTGAAGATAGCGAAGAAGATTTAGGCTTTGAAGAATACTTTGAAGATCACGCCGTTACTGTCATTGAATGGAGTGAATTTATTCAAGATTTACTTCCCGCAGAACATCTAACTATCAATTTAACTGTCACAGGGGAAGAAACGCGTGAATTAACTTTAGAAGCTAGTGGAGACAGATATCAGAAGTTGAAGGAGGCACTCGAAGATGAACTACTTACTGATTGATACGTCGAATCAACCATTATCAGTCGCACTCGTTAAAGACGATAAAGTTGAGGCTGAAATCAATAGTAATGAGAAACGCAATCACTCAGCCCAGTTAATGCCGGCGGTTGAAAAATTGTTTGAATCCGCTTCATTCCCAAAGAACGAAGTAGATGCTGTCGTGGTGGCACAAGGTCCAGGGTCCTATACAGGCCTACGCATTGGTGTCACTGTCGCTAAGACGTTAGCCTATAGTCTCGATGCCGAATTGTATGGTGTCTCCTCGCTCAAAGCACTGGCAGCCACAATTGATAGTACGAGCGAAGACGATATCGTCCCGATCTTTGATGCACGTAGAGAAGCGGTTTATGCAGGTGTTTATCGTTATGAACGTGGCGAGCTTGTAGAAACGATGCCAGAGCAATACATTACAATTCAAGATTTGCTTGCTTATCTAGAGGAACGCGGTGCACAGCCTCTATTTGTAGGCCAAGATGCAGACAAGCTTAGCGATAAATTGAATGGCAATGTGAAAGCACAATTGCCACATGCGGAAGTAATGACAAAGCTCATCAATTCTCCAGTCGACATTACAACCTTTACTCCAAATTACTTAAAACTTTCTGAGGCGGAACGCAATTGGCAAAACCAACAGAACAAGAGTTAAATATTCGTTTAATGTGTGCCGACGATGTGCCTCAAGTGTTTGATCTAGAACGAGAGAGCTTTAACGATAGTTCGTGGACGATTGATGCTTTCTATCATGAGATATTGAAGAATAACTTCGCGCATTATTTTGTGATGGAATATGACCAGCGAATCATAGGTTATATCGGAATATGGATAGTGATCGATCAAGCTCAAATTACGACGGTTGCGATTCAGCACGATTATCGTGGTTGCGGTTTGGGTCAGTTGCTATTGAAGTATGCGATGCACTATACGCAGACGAAATGTGACACCATGAGTTTAGAAGTTCGAGTGGACAATCATGTGGCACAACATGTTTATGAGAACTTAGGCTTTCAGTATGGTGGTAAAAGGAAAAATTATTATGGTGAAGGTGAAGATGCTATGGTGATGTGGGTGAAATTAAATGACTAAAGAAACGTTAATATTAAGTATTGAATCCAGTTGTGACGAAACAAGTGTGAGTGTTATTGCGGATGGACAGCGCATTTTATCTAATACAGTATTGAGCCAAATCGACAGTCACAAACGCTTTGGAGGTGTCGTGCCTGAAGTAGCGAGCCGACATCACGTCGAAGGTATCATACCAACCATCGACACCGCGCTAGAAGATGCACACGTGACGATGAAAGATATCGACGCAGTAGCAGTGACAGAAGGGCCAGGTCTCATCGGTGCCTTGCTCGTGGGCATCAATGCAGCAAAAGCATTGGCCTTTGCATACGATAAACCATTGATTCCTGTACATCATATCGCAGGGCATATTTACGCTAATCATTTAGAAGAGCCACTAACTTTCCCATTAATGGCGCTCATCGTATCTGGTGGTCATACAGAACTCATCTACATGAAAGACCATCTCTCTTTCGAAGTCGTAGGAGAGACGCGTGACGATGCAGTAGGTGAGGCGTATGACAAAGTAGCGCGTACGATTGGCCTCGGTTATCCAGGTGGTCCTAAAGTCGATCAACTTGCTGCTGAAGGTGAAGATACGTATGACTTTCCTCGCGTGTGGCTTGAGAAAGACAGCTTTGACTTCAGCTTTAGTGGTTTAAAAAGTGCGGTAATCAATAAACAACATAATTTAAAACAAAAAGGTGAAGCGGTGTATGCGGCAAACATCGCAACAAGTTTCCAAAACAGTGTTGTCGAAGTACTTGTTGGAAAGGCAATTCAAGCGTGTGAAACATATGATGTGAAGCACTTGATTGTCGCAGGTGGTGTAGCAAGTAACCGTGGTCTGAGACGTGAAATGACACGAGCGTGTGAGGAACATGGGATTCAACTGTCGATACCAAGTCCGAAACTCTGTACAGATAATGCTGCGATGATTGGGGCAGCTGCGTATTACCTTTATCTTAATGATGTTCGCGCAGACATGGCGCTCAATGGACGTAGTAGTATTGATATAGAAGAAGTGGGAGAGTAGCTAGTTGATATCCAGGCATAGTTGAAGCGTTGAATGGGTATAACAGACTAAGACGAAGAAAGGAGCTAGACTGTTATGCGTGCAATTCAATACTTTAACTTCCGAAATAGCTTAGCAGCTTTGAATTTCTATGAGAAACATCTTGGAGCGACAAATATACGTCGTGTTGGCGGCGATGATGCGCGCTTTCAAGATATGCCTGATGACTACAAAGTAGATGATGATTTCACGATGCATGCGTCGTTTGAAATTATGGGTGAGACGTTCTATTGCAGTGATACTTATAAGCATCGTAAGATTGATAACAGCGGTGCAATCGTATCGTTAACGTTTAATTATGATGATGAAGCAGATCGTCAACGCGCGATTGACTTCTATGGCCGAGCTATTGAAGGTGGCTGTGAAGCGTCAATTCCGTTAGGTGAAACAGCTTGGTCGAAATTGTATGGAATTTTTAATGATCCTTTTGGTGTAACGTGGATGATTAATGCGGAATAGAGATATATAAATAAAATCCGAAGATGATGGGAATTTCAATTCTCTTATCATCTTCGGATTTTTTTATCTGTAGTTTATGTTTCTTCGAGTTTCTTTGTGTTGGCTTTGGCGTCTGAATATACGCGTTCTGGGAAGTCTGTAATTCTCAACAATTCGATGGCGTTACGTGTGTTTGCTTTACCTTTTTTAATCTTATAGTCAAAGTGAATTTCGTCATCTTGAATATCTTTGTTGAAATGGTAATTCGCATATTGTTTCTGAAGCCATTCTGCAAGCTCAATATCATGTGTCGCCGCGAGTATACGGTAGTTGTCATGATCAGCAAGATAGGCCAGTACCGAATCAGAAGCTGCGACACGTTCAGTCGTATTGGTACCTTTAAAGATTTCATCGATAAAGCAATAGTTAAAGTGATTGCTAGGCAAATTAAATAAACGACGTACAGATTTAATTTCTGCCATGAAGTAACTGTCACCTGACATAACATCGTCTTGATTGGCCATTGATGTGTAAATATGACCCGGTTTGTAGACAAAACGATCAGCTAGTGCCGTGTTCGTATACTGAGCTAGAATCAAATTGATGGCTACAGCTTTCATAAAGGTAGATTTACCTGATGCATTAGAACCTGTCAGTAAGATATGTTGCTGAATATTGAGATCATTAGGCACAGCATCAGGAAGTAGCGGATGAATAATACCATCGAAATCAATTGTTGGTTGGTCTGTAGTTTCTGGTTTAACTTGTGTATCCAACGTTTCACGCCATAACGCGATGGAATAATGATTGTCCATCATACCGATATAGTCATAACAAGCCAACACTTCATCTTCGTGTTCTTTGAAACTTTGTTGAATTAAGTGGAAGAGCACATAGTCGAGATTAAACATGCTCTTGATAACATTCGATAACATGGTCGCTTCATCTGCGCTGCTTGCAGAACCAACGATACCACTGAGATAACGCGCTGTTTTAAAATGACTAAAGTTAACGTCTAATTGTGGTGCTTCGTCATGTAGTGAAATGGCGCGGGCGCGTTTTAACACATTCGACGTATAATACATGGAATTGAGCTCGTCTTCAAAAGTCTTCTTTAACTTGCTAGAAAGAAAGACATTGTAAATCAATGCGGCAATCGCGATAAATCCTCCCAATGGAACGGAAAATGGAATAACGATGAGTCCAATAAACGGAAAGATTGGGCTCAGCATATGTAACGTCTGACGTGGAATAGCTTGAATTTCGTCAGGATATTTCGGGTACACAGATTTACCGATTTGTGCGAGCTTTAATGAAACAAATTCTCGAAAACTACGATGATGCTTAAATGTGTCAATAAGTTGTTCGTCGTTAATCGTATACATTCCACGTAACGTAGCAAAGAGTCTCATTTCACCGATTGCTGAAAAGTTGTAGTTGAGTTGTTGGAACAATTCGTCTAAATCTAAGTCTGACCACGTCTTATCATCGATGTAGTGATGCTTGAGATGTGGTTCTTGTTTGAGATGTTTGAGATAGAGATGATTGTAAAGGTGATTAGGTCGAATAAATGATTCTAGAGGTGCTTTGCGATGCCAAAGTGTTTGGATCGAATTCTTAAGATGAAATGTCTCAATCGCTTTAATCGTCATTTGTGCGACAATCGCAAGAATGATTAGTGCGATGAGAATTGCGAGATAAATCCACAATAATGCGGACACAATCAACATCCTTTCTTTTAATTGAATAACATTAATAGTTAAAGTATGACAAAGATGAATTACAAATACAATCCAGTTTCCAATAAAGAAACAAGACGCGAATTCGAGAAAATGTCAATAGGGAACGTGCGTACTTATCAACATAAAGTGCACAACTTGTGGATAACTTATGTATGAAGTTGTGTATGAGCGTGTGTAAGTTATGGATAAGAACAAGGAAATAGTTACATATTACTTGTGGATAATTGGGATAACTTTGTGGATATGTATCATTAAAGGGTTTTGAGTGTGTATAACTGATAGTAGAAAATGTAAAAAAAGAAGCTGAGACAGTGCATAATTTTACTATCTCAGCTTTGTTCTATGTGACGTTTAATCTAGTTTTTCTTGTAATTCTTCCCAATATATCATCGCTTCTTCTAACGTATGTTCGATTCGTGATTTTTGTTCGGCTATTTCAGCTGCTTTTTCAGGATCGCTAAAAATATCTGGTTGGGTAAGTTGTTCATCTAATAGTTCAATTTCTGTCTCACATTTGGTAATCGTCTCTTCATACTCATTAATTTGGCGTTCGATTTGACGTTGCTCTTTGCGACGCTGTTTCTGATCTTGATAAGTATTAGAGGGAGCGGCAGTCTCTTGTGGTTCAGACGATGCCGAACCTTGATTACGGTGTTCAGCCAACGCTTCTTTCTCTTCTAACTTTTCAACATAGTATTGATAGTCCCCAAGATAGAGCGAACCGCCTGAAGTGTCTAAATCGAAGACCTTATTCGCGAGTTGATCGATAAAGTAACGGTCGTGGGAGACGAAGATAATCGTTCCTTCAAATCCACTTAACGCTTGTTCCAACATTTCCTTAGAATCGATATCTAAATGGTTCGTCGGCTCGTCTAAGATAAGCACGTTATTACGCTCAAGCATTAAGAGCGCAAGTTGTAAACGTGCTTTCTCTCCACCAGACAAGTCGTTGATGACTTTCTTAACTTCTTCTTGCACAAAGAGGAAGCGGCCAAGTACCGCACGAATATCTTTCTCTGGCATAGTAGGGTATTGATCCCAGACGTAATCGAGAATCGTCTTATTCGATTTAAATTCCGCTTGTTTTTGATCGTAGTAACCGATGCGAAGGTTAGCGCCCGTCGTAATTTCTCCGCCTAGCGCTTGTTGTTGATTGGCAATCGTCTTGATGAGCGTCGATTTACCAATCCCATTCGGTCCAATAACTGCAATGTGATCGCCTTTAAAGACCTCTAAATTAATTGGTTGAGTAATCGGTTGTTGATCATAACCAATTTCAAGCGAACGTATATGAAAGACATCGTTACCTGTATTGCGATCAAAGTCGAATTGAATGTTAGCACTCCGCGCATCGAGCATCGGCTTATCGATTTTTTCAATCTTTTCAAGGGTTTTTCGACGACTTTTAGCCATACCACTCGTCGAAGCTCTTGCAATATTCTTATCTACGAAGTCCTCCAGGCGTTTAATCTCTGCTTGTTGCGCTTCATATTCTTGCATGCGTTTTTCGTAATATTTGTCACGTTGTTCGATAAATTGTTTGTAATTCCCATGGTAGTGACGCACTTCACCTAGTGAAACGTCGTAGATTTGTTTGACAATTTTATCTAAAAAGTAGCGGTCGTGACTGATAATAACTATTGCGCCATTGAAGAAGTTAAGATATTGCTCGAGCCACTCTGTCGTTTCCATGTCTAAATGGTTGGTCGGCTCGTCAAGAAGTAGCAAATCAGGTTCGCTCAGTAACATTTGCGCAAGAGATAGCCGCGTCTTCTGACCGCCGCTAAAATCGTTGATAGGGCGGTCGAAATCTGCCTCTGTAAAGGACAGACCGTGTAGCACAGTCTTAATCTTGCTTTGATATTGATAACCTTCACGTTGTTCAAAGTCGTTAGAGAGTTTCTCGTAAGTCGCAATATGTTCTTGGTACTCTGAACTTTCGTAGTCATCTGCGTGTTGAGCGAGCCACTCTGTTTCTTCACGCATACGCTCTTCTAATGAAATGATGTATTCAAACGGTTGCGACATGGCTTCGAAGACCGTCTGTTCTGTATCGAGCGTCATTTGTTGGGTGAGGTAACCGAGTTTCAAGTCTTTCACTTTGGAAATGTGACCTGAGTCATAATCCTCTACACCAGCAATAATCTTCATTAGTGTGGATTTACCGGCGCCGTTTCGTCCAACAATACCGATGCGCTCGCCGCTTTTTACTTCGAAATTGACATCATTGAAGATGTCTTCGCCGTCGAATGATTTAGTAATATGGTTGAGTTGTAATAGAATCATTCTGCTTTGCACCTCACTCACTTTCATATTTTACATTATTAAGGTTTTGGATAAAATAAGAGTTGTTTATTTTCATAAAGTATTAAGGTATAATATTTTTTAGATTGTCGATAACTAGATGTTAATTGACGACTACAAATAAATAGCTATTATGGAGCGATGAGTCTAAGATATAATAAAGTGTATCAGCTTAAGAAAATAATAGATAAAATGAGCGATTAGAAAATATTTTCAATGTGTACTCGAGACGCATGATGGAGCTAGACCACAACGAAAATCCATTTTTTGAGCTCTTTGAGCAAAAATTTTAGTTGAGTGTGGTCCTACGTAGTAGCTGTCTGAATTTGAGACGGCTAATGCTTTCTCAAACTCTAGTCAGCTTTACGGGGGTAGCACAACGAAATCACAGATTTCTGTGCTTCTCCCATGCAAGCGAGAGTCAATACATTGAAAATGAATACTCATTAACTTACCCTAGGCTCGTGCCATTAGCTAGTTAGTATCTAAGAGTAATAGTTCTATTGATAGAAGACTCATATTGAGGAGGAAGCCCAAATGGCTATTCATAGCGATAAGATTCCTCGCGCTACTTTAAAGCGTTTACCTTTATATTATAGATTCGTCAATACCTTGAAAGCAAAGGGAATTGATCGAGTTAATTCTAAGACCATTAGCGAGGGTCTAAATATAGATTCAGCAACGATACGTCGTGATTTTTCATATTTCGGAGAGTTAGGCAAGAAAGGCTATGGTTATAACATCGATAGTTTGTTAAACTTTTTTAAAAATGAAATTAACGAGAACCAAGATATAAAGATTGCTCTCGTCGGTGTCGGTAACCTCGGTAAAGCCTTACTCACGTATAACTTCTCTATCCATGATGAAATGACGATTACTGAAGCGTTTGATATCCGAGATGAGATTATCGGCAAACAAATCGGTAGTGTTGCTGTAAAACATATGGATCAACTGCAAGAAACTTTGGCGCATGAAGCGATAGATGTGGTGATTCTGACGACACCTGAATCTGCAGCTCAGCATGTCGCCAATCAATTGGTGGAAGCAGGGGTTAAGGGAATTCTGAATTTCTCACCTGCACGTATTGAGACGCCAGAATCTGTGCAAGTTCATCAAATTGATTTAGGTATCGAATTGCAGTCACTACTATTCTTTATGAAGAATTATCAAAGTTAAGATTAAAGCTAGTGAGAATGGGATAATGATTACTACATTCTGTTATTATCCTATTTTTATTAGCTATAAAAATAAATGTCACATTTTTCATAATACGATTGAAAGGGGTATGTATAACAATGGTCTTCTGTACCAATTGCGGCCATAAAAACTCAGAAAATCAAAAGTTCTGTGTGAATTGTGGCGCACCACTTAGAAATGCAAATGCTTCTCAACAAACATCACAAAATCAAGATAAGGAACAAACACAATCTCAACAACACGATTCTCAACACACATCTACACAACAACATCATCAAGAAGGCAACCAAGATCGTGCACGCCAAACTACACAATCTTCGGCTTCCCAATCTCAAGGTGCACATCAACAAACACGTCAAACACCACATACATATCAACAAGAGCCAGACAAACGAGGTGGCTCTAAAGTGTGGATCGTGATTTCAACAATCATCTTCTTAGCGATTCTTGCAGCGCTTATCTTTGGTGCCTATAAACTTTATGATCACTATACAAATAAATCAGACGATCACAAGCAGTCTCAACATGCGTCTAAGAAAGATGCTAACAAATCTAAATCCAGTGACTCTGATGATAGTTCTAGCGATAAGGATAAAAAGGAAGACCCAGCAGATCATCCAACAGATCCTGATGCAGCGAAGATTGATGTCTTCGGTCACTATTTTGATAAAAACTATATGAAAGCACCATCTAAGCAAGGCTACAACGGCATCAATAATGGTATGACGAGAGAACAAGTTGAGAAGAAACTCGGTCATCCAGAAGGTGAAGTCGACGGCCGAGATCACGTCTTCAAGCAGTATCATGATCTAGCCGTTTACTACAACGATGACGATGAAGTTGAACAAGTTGCGATTGCACCTCACAACGTCAGCAAGAGCGAATACATCGATACGTATAGTGAACCCGATGATCACGAAGGCGATGACCTTGTTTATGATTCAGATACGACAAATAACTTTAGCGTAGTTGTTACAGTTGATGGCGGCTCAGTGAAGACCATTGAGAACATCGACCAATTGGATCGTTAATTTAATATTTATGACGATGTTGCTATAGTTAAAAGGTACATGTCAGTAATACCAACGCATAGGTATTTTTAAAGAGCGGAACTTTTAGAGGCGTTCCGCTCTTTTTTATGCGCTGAAGCAAGGTTGACACTCGTTTAATAGTATACATCTTCACTTTTATCTCGAACACGAAATATATCAAAAATAATGATAGACAGAAGTCTTGAAATAGTAATATTATAGTATTATTATTGTTATTAATCATATTAGTTTTATCGGGAATAGGGAGTGAAGTTATGAACTGGTTGATCTTAACAGGGATTATCGTTGGTATACTACTCGGATTTATTATGCAGCGTACGAGATTCTGTCTCGCTGGTGGATTCCGCGACATGTATGTCCAGAAGAACAATAAGATGTTCTACGCGTTATTAATCGCCATTGCAGTTCAAAGTATTGGACTATTTACATTATCTGCATTTGGCGTTGTGAAAGTGCCTCATGAATCTTATCCACTCATTGGCACAATCATTGGTTCATTTATCTTTGGTATCGGTATCGTTCTGGCAGGTGGTTGTGCAACAGGAACTTGGTATCGTGCAGGAGAAGGTCTCATCGGAAGTTGGGTCGCACTCGTCGCTTACGGTTTCACTTCAGCAGTGACGAAATTCGGTATTCTCCAACCTGTGATGGGGCGTGTTAATCAGCCTACACAATATCGTACAAGTATGGCTGATACGACAGGTATTCCGAACTGGGTTTGGGTTATTGCGTTGACATTGATCACGCTATTCTTTGTGGTAAAAACACTACGCAAACCAAAACCTAAAATTGCAGTACCGAAATTAAAACAAAAATACACAGGTCTTAGACATCTCTTATTCGAAAAACGCTATCACCCATTTGTAGCTGCGATAGGTGTTGGTTTAATAGCCTTACTTGCATGGCCTTTAAGTGAAATGACAGGACGTATGCACGGGCTAGGTATTACAACACCTTCAGCGAACATCTCACAATTTTTAGTGACAGGTGATCTTAAACTTATCGACTGGGGCGTAATGCTCGTCTTAGGTATCTTTATCGGTTCTTATATCGCCGCACGTGGTTCTCGTGAATTCAAATGGCGTTTACCAGATAAGAAGACGATCCGCAATAGTGTAATCGGCGGTGTATGCATGGGCTTCGGTGCTTCGGTAGCTGGCGGTTGCTCAATCGGTAATGGTCTTGTAGAAACAGCGATGTTCTCATGGAAAGGCTGGGTTGCACTCGCATCAATGATCCTCGGAACTTGGTTTATGAGTTATTTCATGTTCGTTAAACCAATGAAACAAGCGAAGAAAGCGACTCAATCACAATCAGCACAAGTTAAAACTCATCAAACACAAACGACTTAATATATAGGAGGTATAAGTATGGTACATGAATTAGGTACAGTAGGTATGGTCTGCCCATTCCCACTCATCGAAGCACAGAAGAAGATGGAAACACTAGATTCAGGAGATGAATTGAAGATCGATTTCGACTGCACACAAGCCACTGAAGCGATTCCAAACTGGGCAGCAGAACAAGGCTATCCAGTAACGAATTACGAACAACTTGATGACGCTTCATGGACGATTACAGTTCAGAAAGCTTAATATATATAAGATATGCCGCTTCTTTCGCGATGATTGAAGTGGCGTTTTACTTTAAAAATGAGAATGATTTTAAATATCTATAATTTTCATTGTTATAACTCTGGCTTGCTTCCCTCGGAAAGCTGACTAGATTTCGTGAAAGCGATAGCTAAATCGAACTCATACAGCTACTACATAGGACCACACTCAACTAATTCTTTTCACTCATAGAGCTCAAAGAATGGATTTTCATTGTGGTCATAGATCCATCAAGCGTCACGATTTCACAATGAAAATTTCACATATAATTGACGCTACTCGTGGATAAATTATTTTTCTCTAATATACCTTTATCCTCTATTATATTATCCAGTTGTTCCTTCCCAAAGTTGAACAGGAAATATATGTTCTTGATTTGTAGACTTATTTTGGATTCTTTGTTCTAGTATCTCTATTGCTTTATCTGCGATTTGACTAATAGGTTGTATAATCGTAGTTAAATAGGGATGCATACATCTCATTAGTTGTGTACCGTCATAACCTATCAACTTTAAATCTTCTGGAATACGTTTACCTATTTTTTGTGCGATATGATAAATTTGAATCGCATCAGTGTCATTTGAGGCAAAGATCCCATCAATGTTTGGCTGATCTTGGAAGATACGAGAAAATATTTCTGATTTTTCTTCATAGCTAAGACTGAAATCAATAGTATAAGTTATTGGTTTAAGTTCATACTTTCGCATTGTTTGTTCATAACCTGTTTGTCTTAAGTTAGCAGGCGTATTGACATCAATAGGGCCATTAGTATGGATAATATGACGGGCACCTTGTTGAATCAAACGTTCAGTAGCTATAATGCCGCCGTTAAGATTATCAGAACGAACATCTGGTATATCTTGATTCATGATTCTATCAATAGCGACAATAGGTAAATTTCTATTATTGTATTGTTCAATTCCAATATTATGTGTACCTACGATAAGGGCATCAACTTGGTTTGATAATAGTTGATTCATATAATGTCGTTCTTTTTCAGGATCACTCATTGAATTACCTATTATAACTACATAACCTTTAGCATATAATTTTTTCTCTAATTCTAAAATAAGTTCACCAAAGAACGGATTAGCTACTGTTGGGAATAACAATCCAATGATATTTGTCTTTTGTTGATAAAGTTGGCGAGCTGCCGAGTTCGGTTGGTAGTTCAACTCTTCCATGGCTTGATAAACATTTTTTTTGGTTCTTTCACTTATATATCCTCGATTATTTAGGACACGTGAGACCGTAGTTTTAGAAACTTGTGCTATTTTAGCTACATCTTCTAATTTAGGTTTCATTGCGTGATCCTCCTACTTAATATAGTTTATATACTTCATTATGCACTTTTTATAAGTAAATTGCGATCTAAATAAATAGAAGCGGACTCATAGTTCATGAAAAGAGTCACGCTTCTTAGTAGGATAAACCTTATATATTTATTATTTAATCAAAGTGAATAGCATTATCTTCGAGCTCGTAAATTTCCGAACTCATATTTATAGGTGCTTCTGCAGAAAGCCATACTTTAGGAGATGTCTCACTATAGAATCTTTCTGTAAAAACGGCTTCCCCATCGTTAATGAATAATTCGAGAGAACTTGTGTCTATATAGATTTGTAATTGTATCTTATTGGCTGATTGAATCGTTGCATATCTACTATCTAATAAATCTTCACGGAAAAGTGTAAACTTATTGTTATCTGCATTAAAGTTAATGGATAGCAAATTATTTTTCTCGTCCGTCATTTGAATCTTAAAGCTTTGATATGATAATGAGAGATTAATTTCAGTTTGAGCTATACCTTCAACTAATAAAGTTTTGTTTTTTACTGTTTTATAATCATTCGAAATTATATCTTTGCGTAACTGTTTGAGTTCTTCAACTGGTGTCATATATAAGTGATTGTCTATTAAACGTAATTCACGTGGCAGCGTTAGGGCACCAGACCAACCGTCAACTTGTTCAGGCATTACATTGTTCCACATTGCCATCCAACCAATTAGAATGCGTCTGTTATCAGGGGTTAGCATTGTTTGAGGAGCATAAAAATCATGCCCATGATCTAATTCCTTAAAGTGATTACGCGTAAATTGATGAGAATCGTAATTGAAATGACCTATAAAGTATCCATTTTGGAACAAATTGAGATATTGTTCTTTCTCTGCTTTCATGCCTTGTGGGGAGAAAAGCAGTATATGTTTACCATCTAATTCAAAGAAATCAGGGCATTCCCACATATATCCTTCAATTTCTTGACCTTTAGATACATCGACAGGTCCGATATAATCCCAAGATAACAAATCTTTAGAACGGTAAAGAATGATTCGACCTAGTTCATCAGTATTTTGACTCCCAACTATCATATAGTAATAATCACCATGTTGCCACACTTTAGGATCTCTAAAATGTTGGGTGTTATCTTGTGGGGGTTCAGGTATTACAGCGTTCTGCTGGTATTTAGTAAAATGAATGCCGTCTTGAGAATAGGCCATATTCTGATTTTGCCAGAAATGATCAGGATCGTTATCATCGTAATAGTGATGACCAGTGTAGAATAAATATAATTTCTCATCTTTTACAATACCAGTTCCTGAGAAACAACCATCTTTATCTTCTATATCACCTGGAGTTAAAGCGATAGGTAGGGTCTCCCAATGTACCAAATCTTTACTACGAGCATGCCCCCAATGCATAGGACCCCATTGGGGTTCGTATGGATAATGTTGATAGAAAATATGGTAATAATCATTAAAAAATGAAAAGCCGTTTGGATCGTTAATCCATCCTGATTTAGGCATTACATGATAACCTAAACGATATCTATTATCTGAGATTCCATCTTTATTTTGCTCTTTCATTATATTAACTCTCCTTTATTTATTCTTTTACAAAAGGATCTCCGTAAACGTATTCGTTGTCTTTTCTTAATGTTATAAAAGCGAAAATTCCTGCTAATAAGACGATAGCTGAAATAACAAAGAAAGTAGGTTGATAACCAATGTGATCCCTTAGAGTACCTAGTGGACCCGATAATATAATTTGTCCCACTTGAGCCGAGACACTATATCCAACCATGTATATTGTTGCTGATAATTTTGTGTCAAAATGTAATGTGATGTATCTAAATATAGGTAATATAAATAATGGCACTTCTAATGCATGAAACATTTTAATAAATGAAACACTTATTGGACCTTGAGCTATACCACACAAGCCTATACGTAAAAACATTACTGTAGCACCTAAAAGTAGTGTTTTTCGAACTCCAATTTTAGCCATAATAATTGGAACAATTCCCATCATCAATGCTTCAACAAATACTTGCACAGAATTTAATGTACCATACATTTGTTGTCCTACACTTGAAGATGAAAATAGTTTTGTATAGAAATCAGGAAACATTTGCTGATCAAAGATAGTATAGAATGACCATGAAAATGTAATAAAGATAATAATGATAATAATGATCCATAAATCTTTTACCTTAAGTAACGAGATGATTCGACTTAACGAAGGTGCAGCTTCTTCTTTATTATCTTCGATTCTTTCTTTTGCATTAACTTCTTCCTCAGATTTCCAGAAAAGTATAGTTAATAATAAGATTAACCCAATTACTGAGCCTAACCAGAAGTTGAGATGAGGATTTATAACAAAAGTATAACCAGCAATAAGAGCCATTACAGCGTAACCAAACGAACCCCAAGCACGAGCTTGACCATATTTAAAGTTAAAGTAACGACTAAATCTTTCACCAACTGCTTCGTAGGCGCTCACAGCTGCTAAAAATCCACAAGAAAGAAAAATAGATCCTAATATTACACCTAACCAAAAATGATGTTGTATAAATGGCGCATATAGCCATATAAAGAATGGACCTACAAATGTTGAGAAGAGGGAGCAGAAGACAAGTAATGTTCGTTTGATAACTAATTTATCTTGAATTATTCCATAAATGAACATTAATATAAGCGTAACGAAAGAATTTGCAGAATAAATAATTCCGACTTTTCCACCCGATAAACCTAAACCATTGCTATCGGATGTTAGCCATATTTGGAAGAATGACCACCAAATACTCCAAGAAGCGAAGAATAGCATAAACATGAGTGAACTTTGTAAATAAGATTTGTTTTTAAAGGTATCTATAAATTGTGTAGGTTTCATGATGAACCTCCTCATAATATATTGGAAAGCGCTTTCTTTTAAATAAAGTGTAATCGCTTTCTAAAATTATGTCAACCGGATGACATATTTAATATGTTTTAGCTTAATTCCCATTAAAGAGTAGGTTCACTCCAAGCTGTGTGGTAAAATATGGATTGAAATCGTAAATGACAAGAGTGTTGAGAGGTCTTAGATATGAAGAATATTACAGATATAGCGAAGATGGCAGGCGTGTCTAAAAGTACGGTATCGCGATATCTGAATAATGGTTCAGTGAGCGAACAAACGAAACAGTTATTAGATCGAATTATTCAAGAAACGAATTACCAGCCTAATCAGTTTGCGCAAAGTTTAAGAGCGCGACGCACGAATTTGATAGGGGCCATCATTCCGCGCATGAATTCTCATGCCGTGGATGAGACGATTAGTGGGGTGAAAGAGGCCTGTGATGAGCATGATTGTCAGCTCTTACTCAATTTCACTAATTTGGATAAGAAATTGGAAATCGAGGCCTTGAAGATGTTTCAACGTAGTAAGGTGGATGGTATCGTCTTTATGGCGACGGACATTACTGAAGAACTTCAAGAGCTTATTGGACAGTTGGGCGTACCTGTCGTTATCGTTGGGCAGAACAAAGACGGCTTTAATTGCGTTGTTCATGATGACTACCGTGCTGGGCAACTTGTAGGTGATTATATAAGCCGACAGACGATGGCGCGTGGTACGTCAAAATCAGGGGCAGACAATACATCGCAATTACCTCAAGTTCAATTTTTCGGCGTAACAGAAGAAGATTACGCAGTAGGTGTGTTGCGTAAAAAGGGCATGCTCAACGCTTTAAGCCACTACAATATTCAGCCTAACTTCACATTAGCGTCATTTAATTATCGAGACGCATTGAAAGATATCACAGCACATTTTCAACAACATTCAATCACACACTATGACACGATAGTCGGCGCTACGGATGCTATTGCTTTAGCAGTCTACAAATATTGTAGTCAATATCAAATACCACAACCTTGGCCGACAATGATTGGGTTTGGTGGAGATCCGATGACTGAACTCGTGTCGCCACCGATTCATACGGTGAAATATCAATATCGCGAAGCAGGCAAAGTGGCGATTGCACAACTTTTCAAAGCACTCAATCAACAATCAATTCAGTCACCACAAATGATAGATGTGCATTTTACAGAAAGAGAATCATAAAGAATCAATAAGTGGAACCGATACCAAACGAGCGGTCATCCATGTTAGAATAAGTTAATGAGTAAGTAACAGGAGGAACGGATATGAAAGCGTGGACGAGAGAAGAACGATATCAACCTATGGAAGCGGTGAGTCCAGTCACACTAGAGGCGATGAAAGAACAAGTGGCGGAGTCGCCGTATCGCCAAACTTTCCACATTCAACCTGAAACGGGACTGTTGAACGATCCGAACGGGTTGATTTACTACGATGGCGAGTACTACATCTCTCATCAGTGGTTTCCACTCGGCGCGGTGCATGGCTTGAAATATTGGTTTAACTACCGTAGTCGAGACCTCGTGCACTATGAACCGCACGGCGTGATTCTGAAACCTGATACGGAATATGATAGTCACGGTGTTTATAGTGGCAGTGCCTTTGAGTATCAAGGTCGTTTGTATTACATGTATACAGGTAACCATCGAGATGAGGATTGGTCACGTACGTCTTCTCAGTTGATTGCTAAAATGGAAGACGATGGGACGTTGACGAAATTCTCAAAACCTGTGATTGCTGGTCCACCTGAAGGCTATACGCAACACTTCAGAGATCCTAAAGTCTTTCAACGTGGGGAAACTTATTATGCTATTCTAGGTGCACAAACTGAAGATGAAGCAGGGCGCTTGCTCCTGTATAAATCGACAGACATCGTGAAATGGGAGTTTCATGGAGAGGTGCACACACGTCTCGATGCGTTTGGCTATATGTGGGAATGTCCTGATTACTTTGAACTAGACGGGCATGATTTCGTCATGTTCTGTCCTCAGGGCATTGAAAGCGATGGCGAACGCTATCGTAATATTTACCAATCAGGTTATTTAATCGGTCAATTTGATATTGAACAACTGGAGTTTAACCATGGCGACTTCTTAGAACTTGATCACGGCTTTGACTTTTACGCACCACAGACGTTTAAGGATGAAGATGGTGAACGTATCTTGATAGGCTGGATGGGCTTGCCAGACACAGCTTATCCGACTGATAAAGATGAATGGGCGCATTGTCTCACAGTGCCACGCACATTACATATTGAAGATGGCAAGTTAAAGCAACGCCCAATTAAGAACTTGCAGAAGTTGCGTACCAATGAGGAAACGGCACTTGGCTATGCGAACAAATTCAACCGTAAGCTTCAGCCATACGAGGGCAAGCAGTATGAGCTCATTATAGATATTTTGGAAAATGAGGCGACAGAACTGTATTTCGAACTGCGTGCCTCTAAGACACAATCCACTTTGATTACGTATAATACGCGGACTCAGAAACTAACGTTGGATCGCTCTGAAAGCGGGCCTCTGCCAGAACCTGTAGAGGGTACGACACGGAGTACCGTACTTGATACACCGTTACAACAACTTCAAATCTTTGTAGATACTTCAAGCATTGAAATCTTCTGTAATGATGGCGAACGTGTACTGACGTCACGTATCTTCCCTGATTCAGAAGCGACAGGAATCAAAGCATCGACAGAATCTGGGCAAGTGTACTTGAAATTTACGAAATATGACTTAGAGGAGAATGTATAATGCGTCGTTTATTTGCGATTGGGGAAGCGTTGATTGACTTTATCCCTAATCAAACAGATATATTATTGAAAGACGTTGAAGGCTTTACACGCCAAGTAGGAGGTGCGCCTTGTAACGTTGCGGCTACAGTGGCGAAGCTAGGTGGACATGCTGAAATGGTGACGCAACTCGGTGAAGACGCCTTTGGTGATTTAATCGTAAACACGTTAGACGATATTGGCGTGGGAACGAAGCACGTGTTGCGAACGTCTGAAGCGATGACTGCACTTGCGTTTGTAAGCTTAACTGCGAGTGGGGAGCGCGATTTCTCGTTCTATCGTAAACCGTCAGCGGACATGTTGTACGATAAGGCCAATATTGAAACTTTGGATGTGCATGAAGACGATATTATGCATTTCTGTTCTGTCGATTTGGTTGAGAGTGAGATGCGAGAGGCACATCAAGCATTGATTGAGACGTTTCATCGTATAGGTGGAACGGTCGTGTTTGATCCGAATGTGCGCTTGCCGTTGTGGGATAGTCCAGAGGCATGTCAGCAGGCGATTCGCCAGTTTATTCCTCAGGCACATGTCGTGAAGATTTCAGATGAGGAACTTGAATTCGTGACAGGTAAAAGTAATGAAAAAGAAGCAATTGATTGGTTGTTCCAAGGACAAGTAGAAGCGGTCGTTTATACGAAAGGTGCCGAAGGGGCGACGCTCTATCTAGCTGACGGTACGGAATTGAGTCATGGCGGCTTTAAAGTACAACCCATTGATACGACAGGAGCTGGAGATGCCTTTATCGGAGCATTTATTGCCCGCTTGTTAGAAGAAGATAAGCAGTCACTTTCTGATTTGCTTAAAATGAACGGCGAAGACATGTTGCGCTTTAGTAACTATGTTGCGAGCGTAGTGACGACACAGTATGGCGCGATAAGTAGTATTCCTGAACGTGCGTACGTTGAAAAGGGATTAACGAGAGAAGAATAATGTGTGTACATTTTTAACGGTTGGTGAGAGGAATCACTAGCCGTTATTTTTCTCTTCACATTAAAAAAGGCACCGTCCCATGAGTAGGGCGGTGCATTCGTGTATAAATAGGGTATTAAATCTTCTTCACATTACGGACAGAAGCATAGCACTCTTCACCATTTTTAAAATAAACCGTCCGTGACTTCGAATCGATCGACTCGATATTGTGTCGATTCACGACGAAACTGTTGTGACATCTAAAGAAACGGTCATCCAGCTGACTCAGTTCTTTCAGGTTGCCGTAGAATTCAATTTGTCGATTATCTAAATGAGCGATAAGTCGATGGGATTTGGAAGATGATTCAAAGAACATCACGTCATCATACTGTACATAGGCAGAGTTGCTTCCACGTTTCAACTCAATCGTCTCAACATTACTTTCTTTACTGAGCAGTTTAAGACGTGCTTCAGATGTTTCCAGACAATCAATGATACGTTTCTGTAACTCATTCGGCTCATCTTTGAAAATAAAATCCATTGCGGACACTTTATAAACGAAAGTGAGATAAGTGAGCTCACTATGACTCGTTACGAAAATGATATTGCCGACAGGATCATGTTTACGAATCTCACTCGCAAGCTTAATTCCGTTCATGTCCGCTTCTAGTTGAATATCTAAAAAGTAACAACCAATGTCATTAATTTCTTTAGAACGCTCAAGTACTGCATAAGGATCATCCGTAGACATCTCTACTTTCATCGGTTTCTCCTCAATCATAATATAGTTATTAATGATGGATTCAATACTTTCACGTTGCTTAATATCATCTTCACAAATGAATATTTTCAAATCTCGTCACATCCTTAAGGCTCGAAGTCTAATATTTCTACTTTTTGAATGAAAAAGCCGTTCTCAATCGTTGTATCTAGTAGCACATTCTCATTATCTTCAGCAATTTCTTTCAATGTAGATAAACCTAAACCACGATTGTCTCCTTTGGTAGAGAAATTCTCCTCAAAGAGCGTGTGCACACGTGGCATGTCCGGTTGACATTTATTCATTACTATAAATGTAACAGATTCACTCTCTTGAATAAAACCAACCCTGATGAGTGGCTCATCTTCAAGTTGTTCAGACGCCTCAATTGCGTTGTCTAAGATGATGCCAATCATGCGAGAAAGGTCTACTGTTTTTAAGTTGATACTCTCAATTATATCTGGGACTTCAATACTAATAGGAATATTCTTTTCTTGTGATTGCAGAATTTTAGTTGTAAGTAGTCCCTTAATTTCTCTAATGTGGAAATTTTCAAGACCATTTATCTTTAATGACTTAGTTTGCATTTTATCCTTCATAGGAAGTATTTCCTTATCGAAAAAGTCTCTCAATCCTGCCATATCATCTTCTCTAATATACTCCGACATTGTGGATAATATATTTACGTAATCGTGTCTGAATTTACGCATCTCTTGGTTAATCTCTTCAATTTTCAGAGTATATTTATAGTAATTATTTATTTCTTCCATATTTCTTTTATATTGCATATCTCTAACAAAAACAAAAGTGATGCTGACAAGTATAATAGATATAGCAATAATTAAAACTGCGCTTACAATAGCAATTACTTTAAATTTAAAAAATGTGTCTATATTGTCTGGTAAAAAATAAAAAAGAATTGTAAAAATTATAAATAACACTACACAGACGATTACTAAGTATGCCTTATTATCAGATAATGTTGATGAAGAAATCTTTCTAGTAAATAATCGGCATACAAACGCAATAATAATAGATGATATTATATAGATTAAAATATATAGTATAGTGTAAGTTAGTCCTTCTTGATTATATAAATAATTGGTTGCCCAGAGAGACCATATAGCAATAATATTAGCTATATATCCAATAATAGAACAAAGTATTATCGATAAAACACCTAATATTCTCTTTTGAGTATATGTGAAAGCAATAATAATAGGTATAAGAATAAATATACTTTCACGACCAAGTATATTTAGAAGTATTACCGATAGAGCTAAAGTACCTATAATAAAGAGTACATTTTTGATTCTATATTTTATTCTATTAACTATCGTTATTAAAATAAATAGATCAAGTATCTGAAATATTCCTATTAAATTATCATACATATTTTACACACTTTCTAATATGAATGTTATTTTTATTTATCATATAAGTCCGTTAATTCTTTAGGTACCTCTGGTTCATCATACCATGCATGACATGATATCATAATTGCTTTATCACCAATATAGGTTAATGATTTTATAAGCATATTCAAGATAATATTAATTATAGCCATTTATATCCTCTCCTTACGGAAGAATAGAGGTAATTGAGAAAATCCTACAATTATAATTCCCAATAAAATTAACTCTTTGTATGGCTCTTTGAAAAATACTGATAATAGTAAAATGAAAAAAGTTATTATTAAGGTTATTATTTTTTTAGGTTTCCTCTTACTCTCTGAGATAGGTTGCTTTATAGTAACTGCAGGAGCGTATAGAATTAAAAAAACAATACTCAAAGTTGTAGGAATAACAATAGTTGCGAAGTGTATTTTATAATGCACAATCAACCATGGTGAGAAAATAAAAAATAAAATATTCAAAGTATGACATTGTAATGTTGATCTAGCATGCGCACCATGAGCAAAGTTTTTAATTGTTAAGAAAGATAAGTGAACAGTTAGTGTGTAAAGAAATTGATGCATTAAGAGGGAGACGCCATAAACTACTATACCTTTTATTAAGTTGTTAGAAATAGTTTGCATTCCTAATCTCACTTTTAAATAAGTGATATGGTCTAAGTTATTTCGATCTCTGAGATAACTAGCAAATTTTTCTATACCATTATCTATAAACTTTGCCATAGCGTTTCTCTCCTTACTCTAATTATACGAATTAAAGTAAGAACTGTGCATTTACATGCTTAACTGTTCATATTTAATTCCTAACTGTTATTAAAATATTTTCCTTATTGATTTTAACATAAAATAGAATACAGTTTAGAACAAAAAATTACGAGTTAGGGATTATATGCCCACAGAGGTTGGCACCGTGTTTTAATAAAGATGTATCACAAAGAGATGATACAGAGTCACTTGAATTTCTAAGTGTAGATAGCGCTACTGATACAAACTAGAAATCAATACTCGAATCGTTCGGTTTGTAACTGACTCTTCGTATAGTTTGAAATGAGAACGATATCATTTCTTTGAATATTTAACAAGGAGGTACAGATTTATGACACAAGATATCGTAGAAACAGTAACTAAATTTGTTAAATTAATCGCAGAAACAGTTAAGAAATTCACTAAGTAAGCATTGATAATCCCTATTAAGACTGTAATATTGCTCAGTCGCAAGTCAAGTGTCATTACATTTGCTTAAGCAACAGCAAACAAGTATTAACATGTAAGCTATCGTAACATCATTCAATTTATCATTATAATAATCGGTAAATTCACTAAATTTTTTCATAATTAATAACATCCCCAAAAATAGATAAAGAAAAAATAACTGTAAAACATTCCCTTAATAATCAAGCCGTGAGTCCCTCCCAAGCTCACGGCTTTCCCTATGTCTGAAGATGTTTAATCTGTGTAGTGTCGTTACCGATTACTATGCTTGCTACTTATAAAGTTCCTTTCTTAAGTTCTCAAATACAGGTATAGCTTTCCGTTGTTGAGCTACTTCTTCCATATTTAAATCTAACTCAATTTGTCCTTCTTCGTGTTCTAATTCTGCTAATATTTCACCATTTGGATTAACGACAATTGAATGACCTGCATATTCTGTTGATCCATCATTGCCATAACCATTGCTTCCCACGACGAACATATCATTTTCAATTGCCCTCGCTTGGAGTAGGGCACGCCAATGTGCTTTACGTGCTTCTGGCCACTGGGCGACATAAAAAGCAATTTGTGCACCTTTACTTGCTGGATAGCGTAATAGTTCAGGAAATCTCAAGTCATAGCATATAATCTGAGTTGCAGTAACATCGTTTGTTAGTTGAAATGCCTCAGGTACTTTGTCGCCAGCTTCAAGATAGTCAGGTTCATGCAACATCGGCACAAGATGCACTTTATCGTAGTTATTGATGATTTCTCCTGATTTGTTAACCGTGAATGCGGTATTGTAGACTTTATCATTTTTAATATTTGAGACAGATCCAGCTACAATTGCGACATTATACTTTTGTGCGAGTTGAGCAATAAATTGCTGACTGCGTTCTAAGTTGTGATCTGCTAAGTCATTGAGTTTTTCTAACGCATAACCGTTGTTCCACATCTCTGGCAGTACAACGCATTCTGTGTTTGCTGTGATGTGTTTGTCAAAGAGCTGTTTGATTTTACTTTCATTTTGTTGTGCATTTGCGGGTTCTATTCTAAATTGTAATACAAGCACTTTCACTTTTATCAGTCCTTTTATAAAAGTAATTATACATAATATACTAGAAAATGATAGCGTTTTCAAAATATAATAAATTCGAGTTTGTTGAAGTCATTGTGTTACAAAGATTTTACGATAAAATTAATTTTTTAAATTCATATTCAAAAAGTACTATTAACATAATAAAATATGTTAAGTTACAGATAAGAGCAACGTAAAAAATGAGAGAAAGAGAGGTGAGTGAGATGAAAAAATGTCCACATAAATTGATTGCGACAGGTGCAATACTCACGTTAAGTACGTCGTTAGCAAGTAAGCAGGCGCATGCTGAAGGTGTAGTGCATCATCAGGTGGAAAATGCGCAAAATAATGCAAATGTAGTGAATCAATCATTATTTAAAGCAGCAGATCAAAATGATTTAACTGAAGAGGGGCAGTTCAGCGATAGACTAGCGACAAGTGGAGCGGCTCGCCAAGATGGAGAGGTAAATGCCAACGAAAACGAGCAACTCGGATTAGAGAGCGAGAAGCATGAGGGGGCAGAATCCACGGAAAATGACGAAGGTCAAGACAGTCATGATCAGCAATCCGCTTCAAACTCGAATGTAGAACAATCAAGTGATGAAAATAAGCAAGGCGAAGATAATTCAGAAGAAATTTCTGCTGATAATCAAGAAAATGGTTCAGTTGATAATGGAAATGAGAGTCACAATGGTGAAGTAAATCAAGATCCAACTCACGAAGAAGCCTCTAATAATGATGGTCAAGATGAAGACCAACAAAATAATTCTGGCGAAAATCATCAACCAGATGACAATCAATCAGATAATGGTACCGATAAAGAGCAAGACGATGCTCATAACGAAGGTAATCAAAATAACTCTGATGACAATCAGAATGGTTCTGACCAGGATCAAAACGGCGACGATAACCAAGGCTCAGATCATCAAAACGGCAATGGCGACCAAGACGATTCAGATCAGCAACAAGGCGATAACCAGAATGATGGCAAACAAGACCCTGACTACAATCAACATGGCGACGACCAAAAAGATGACAACCCAGATCCTGACAAAGATCAGAAAGACGACGACCAGCATAACAACCCAGATAAAGATCAAGATGACGATGATAATAAAAATAACAATCATCATGATAACCCTGGTCAAGGTGGCGACGATGACAATGGTGATAACCACCAAGACAATCCTGGAAAACACCAAGGCGATGACGATGATCAAAACGGCGATGATGACCAGAAGAACCATGATCAACCCGGAGATGGCAAACATGATAACCCTTCTGATGATCCACAAGACCCGTCTGGTGGCCATCATTCTGGCAATGACCCTTCTCGTCCTGGAGAAGATCCGGGACAAGGTGGTCAAGATCAGCCAGGTCAAGGCGGACAAAGTGGTGGTCAAGACAAGCCGAGCGATAAACCTGGACATGGCGACAACCCCGGTAGTCAAGGCAAGCCGAGTGACAACCCTGGTCATGACAAAGATGATCGACCAAGTGACAAACCAGGTCAGGGCGATCATCAAGGTGGACAAACCAATCCAGATCAACCTTCTGATCCTTCACATCAAGGTGGTCACTCAGGAGGACAAGATCCTCAACCTAGCCAACCTTCTCAGGGCGATAAGCCGTCAGGTTCGCAAGGATCACAACAACATCCCAATCAGCCATCTGGACTTCAAGGTGGGCAAAGTGGCCATGATGGACAACATAAACCATCTTCACAACAACCGTCACAACCTGGTGGACAAACAGGGCAAGCGCATCAACCTGGACAAGGAACGACTAACCATCCACAAGGTGTACCACCGGCGCAACAACATCACAATGAGCCAACGCGCGTAAATCATCAGCCGTCACATCAGCAACGTCCAGATTATCAAGGCATGGTTCCGCCTGCACATCACAATTCAAACCACCAGTGGAGTTCTAATCAGAATGATTCAAATCGTAACCACTTCAATGGTGCAAACTTCACGCCATCAGCTAACCGTCCAACATCTCAGAATACACAACAGAATTCAAATCAACAACGCAGTCATTGGTACGACCGTTTTACAGGCCAGCATAATCAAGATTCACAAGACAGCTCTATTCTTCAACGTTTTAAGTCTATGGCGACAGGTTCGTTAAAATATAACCCATTCGTTGTGGATCAAGTAAAAGAGTTGCATCATAACGATAATAAAGTGAGTAATAATGAAATTAATAATATCCTTAAAAAACAAAACTTCTCTGATAATCATTATTTAAACTCATTACAGAAAGAAACACGTTACTTCAAGTTCCAATATTTTAACCCGCTCAAAGCATCACACTATTATAAAAACTTAGACCAACAAGTGCTCGCGCTGATCACAGGAGACATTGGTTCAATGCCGGATTTGAAGAAACCGCATGAAGGTGATGGTAAGAGTAAAAGTCAGTACGAATATCAGCAGAATAAAGACGACAAGATGACAGATACAAGCAAGGATAAAGATGCAGCGAATGAAGCGGTGAAATATAAGCGCACGACAATCTCACTCATTACAGCGATGGTTGTCATCTTTCTCGGCACGATTATTGCTTACATTTATCGCTTGAGAAAGCCTGAAGATTCATAAATAAAGAAACCATCTCTTCCATAAAGTTGAAGCGGAAGAGATGGTTTCTCGTTTTTTAGAAAATGAAATGTAAAATAAATGAAGTTTGTTCTTGTAATGATTTGATTTTATCTGGGCCAATCACAATCTGCATCAGCACAACTGTACCATTCATCATCATATGAATCAGAATACTGACCCAAATGCGTTTTGTGTAAACGTAGAAGCCAGCGAGAATAAATCCGAGTACGAAATATGTTAAGAAGTGTGACGGATCGCTATGAGCAAATGAAAAGATTGTAGAACTTACGACTGCCGCAAGGATAAACGCTAATTTATTGTAGCCTTTAATCATATTGTAAATCTCACCGAATAACACTTTACGGAAGACGAATTCTTCAAGCATTGGGCCTACGATAGAAATCAAGATGATAAACATTGGGAACTGACGCGCAATTTTCATCAAGTTCTCTGTGTTCTCACTCGACTGCGGTGCACCGAGCAAGATGTTAATGATGTTGGTAAGCATCTGCGCGATCATTACAGCTACATAACCTGCGACTGCCCACAGAATCACGTAACGCTTCTCTTCTCTCGGCGGGCGTTCAAGACGTAATGGATTGCGAATGAAATTATGTAAGAAGATAATGATGATGGCAGCGATGATAAAGAGGATGACTTGCGTATACATATTAGCTGTCAAGAGTTCTTTATCTGACATGCCGTTATAGAAACCGAGCCCTTTTAAGATCAATGGCCCGAACTGTGCGAGTAAGTAAATAACAATCGTTAAGATTGAGACTGATACACGTGACATAATGTACCTCCAATTTTTGTTTATAATTCATTTTATCGTAAAAGTGATTCAGGTACAAAATACGTGAGTGTTAAACTTGAAATGTTGACCAACTTTGATTAATATAAAAGTATGTTAGCACTCGAAAGGTGATAGTGCTAAACTTTTCCTGACGATGAGGAGGTAACAACATGTTAAAACCTATTGGCAATCGTGTTGTAATCAAAAAAATTGAACAAGAACAAACTACGAAAAGTGGTATTGTCTTAACAGATAGTGCGAAAGAAAAATCAAACGAAGGTGAAGTCGTAGCAGTTGGCTCAGGCCAATTACTCGATAACGGCTCACGCGTTGAACCAGAAGTTAAAGAAGGAGACAAAGTCGTCTTTCAAGAATATGCCGGTACAGAAGTGAAACAAGGCGACGACAAATATTTAATCTTAAGTGAAACAGATATATTAGCAGTAATTCAATAATTGAAGTAGAACTGGAGGGTTCCAATAATGGCTAAAGACTTGAAATACTCAGAAGACGCACGCCAAGCAATGTTACGCGGTGTCGATAAACTTGCGAATGCGGTGAAAGTAACAATCGGTCCTAAAGGCCGTAACGTCGTGTTAGATAAATCTTATACATCTCCACTCATCACTAACGATGGTGTGACAATTGCTAAAGAAATTGAACTTGAAGATCCGTATGAGAATATGGGTGCGAAACTCGTTCAAGAAGTTGCGAATAAGACGAACGAAATCGCTGGTGACGGTACAACTACCGCTACAGTTCTCGCTCAAGCAATGATTCAAGAAGGGCTTAAGAACGTGACAAGTGGTGCGAACCCAGTCGGTATTCGTCAAGGTATCGATAAAGCAGTGGAAGTGGCAACACAAGCATTGCACGATATTTCTCAAAAAGTTGAAAACAAAAACGAAATTGCGCAAGTTGGCTCAATTTCTGCAGCTGATGAAGAAATTGGTAAATACATTTCAGAAGCGATGGACAAAGTAGGTAACGATGGCGTTATCACGATTGAAGAGTCAAACGGCTTCAACACTGAACTCGAAGTTGTTGAAGGTATGCAATTCGATCGTGGTTACCAATCTCCATACATGGTTACAGATTCAGATAAAATGGTGGCAGATCTCGAACGCCCTTACATTTTAATCACTGATAAGAAAATCTCATCATTCCAAGATATCTTACCGTTACTCGAACAAGTCGTACAATCTAATCGTCCAGTCTTAATCGTGGCTGACGAAGTGGAAGGCGATGCACTAACTAACATCGTGCTCAATCGTATGCGCGGAACGTTTACTGCAGTAGCTGTTAAAGCGCCAGGCTTCGGCGATCGTCGTAAAGCAATGTTAGAGGACTTAGCGATCCTCACAGGTGCGCAAGTCATCACTGATGACCTTGGCTTAGATTTGAAAGACGCGACGATGGACATGTTAGGTACTGCAAATAAAGCAGAAATCACGAAAGATCATACGACAATCGTTGATGGCGATGGTAAAGAAGAAGATATCGACGCGCGTGTAAGCCAAATCAAAGCACGTATGGAAGAAACTGAATCTGAGTTCGATAAAGAGAAACTTCAAGAACGTCTAGCGAAATTAGCAGGCGGCGTAGCAGTCATCAAAGTCGGTGCTGCAAGTGAAACTGAGCTTAAAGAACGTAAACTCCGTATCGAAGACGCGCTGAACTCTACTCGTGCCGCAGTAGAGGAAGGTATCGTTGCAGGTGGCGGTACAGCATACATGAATATTTATGATAAAATTGCGGACATCGAAGCAGAAGGTGACGTGGCTACAGGTGTAAACCTCGTCTTGAAAGCGTTAGAGGCGCCTGTACGTCAAATTGCTGAAAATGCTGGTTTAGAAGGTTCAATTATCGTAGAACGCTTGAAAAATGCTGATGTTGGTGTTGGATTTAACGCTGCAGACGATGAATGGGTTAACATGATCGATGCAGGTATCGTAGACCCTACAAAAGTGACACGTTCTGCATTACAACACGCAGCCAGTGTCGCAGCAATGTTCTTAACTACAGAAGCAGTCGTTGCTGAAATTCCTGACAAAGACGACAATGATGGTCAAGCAGGAATGGGTGGCGGCATGCCTGGTATGATGTAAGAATAGTGCTGGATGCCGGTGTGTCGAGCGCTGGTACTACGTGCGCCGATTTGGCGATTATAATAATGCCGCTCAGATTTAAAATGATTATATAAATAGATGGAGACGCTTTCCACGAGTTGATAGGACTTGTGGAGGCGTCTCTTTTTGTGGATTCGGGGGAGGTGGGTTGGACGCGGAGTGTACATAGTATAAGGTGGAATTGTAAACTAATGAGGTTCAGGGTTAAGTACAAGTGTAAGTTGGGGGACATTTTAACTCATAGAGATATCGTCTGATTTAGAATAAAAGATTAAATACGTTAGTAGAGAGCAAATTAAAATTTGAATTTTGGTTAACAAGAGTAAAGCTAATGAGGAAGAGGTAAGTATTTGTGGAATTAGATAGATCTCGGTAAAGTGTATTGGAATATGTTATGTTTATTATGATATTTATGAATTTATCTTTGAGGAATGAGCGTAGTGAAGAGAAAGACTTATTTAAATATTGGAATTATAGCTCTAATTCTAATAGTTGCAGGGTCTTATTTAATATATAAGCATAACGAAAAAGAGAAATTTTATAGTGAGCAAAAAGAAAGAATCACTACTTACATGAAATATAATGTTAAAGATTATAAAAGTATAACGTTTACTAATTTTAAAAGAAATCCCATGGATGGTTATGACATAACTGGTTATATTAATAACGATAAAAAACTTGAATTTTCAGCTGGTGTAAGATCTACAGGAAATTATCAATTTGATGGGGATATATCATTTACTGGCGCACTTTCTAAGCTATTAAATAAAAATACTAAAACTATTTCACAGATTGAAGAAGAGAAAAGAAATAGAAACTGAAAAGAAATAAAAGCCCAGAATTGTTACAAAAACTATTTAATAAAACCTCCCGAAGAGTATATAGACTATAGATACGATTATCGGGAGGTTGTTTATATCAATTACTATACATATTTTGATAGTATTTTATTGCTTCTAGCTTTTGTTCTGCATCTTCTCCTTGATATTGTCCATTTTCTATCTGATGCATAATTTGTTTTTCCCCTGATGAAATACCATCACCAGTATTTTTTCTCCATTCTTGATTTGGCATATTCATATATGGATTGTTAGGGTCATAACCTGTGGCTTGTGATTGTTGCTGTTGACTTGTTTGAGTTTGAGCAGGTTGTTGTTGGGTAACTTGGTTCTGAGTGGATTGCTCTGAGTTTAACTCATCGTTGTCGTTAGAAGTTTGATTATTATTAGAAGCTTGTTCGTTGTTAACACTAGAACTGTTCGTATTATTTTTGTTTTCATTATTAGAGTCAGAGGAATTCTTTGAGCTTTTCTTTGATTTATTTTTCTCTTTTTCATTATTTTCACTTTTATGTTTCTTCTCATGATGAGTAGAATGTTTTTCTTCATGATTGTCATTACCGCATGCAGCTAATAATATTGCAGATGCAGTTAAAATAGGTAGTAACTTTTTCATATTTTATTCCGCCTTATATAAAGATGATTATGTCAGTTGTTTAACAGTTTCATTTAATATTGATTATACTATAGAACAAATGGTTTAGCTATAAGAATTTTAATTAAACTTTATGAATGTGATGCATAAAGATAGTTTTCTAGGGGTATTTCCATAATAACGAGAATTTGTGAGAGGAGTGTATCGTCATTTATGGCTAAAGATACATTAAATGATGCTATAGAGTTAGGAATCAACCACTTACTTGAAGGTTACGATAATTGGGAAGTGGCTTCAGTGCTAGATAAAGAAAGTGATTATTTTCCAAACACGCTACATTGGCAGTACGGTCACTTACTCACAGTATTTGAACTTGCACTTTCAATGGTTGAACAGAACGAGGTCGACGTAGGTCGTTACAACCAGCTCTTTGGTTATGGAACGCGACCTTCTGACTGGGGAGACGCAGAAGTTCCCGAAATCGATGACATTCTCGAACATATCAAGACGTTACCTGAGCGAGTAGGAAATTTAACTTCTACTCAGCTTGAAACTGAGCTAGAGGAACCGATGATTGGATGCGAAACGTTAGGAGAGTTAATCGGCTTGAATGCCATTCATGTTCCACTTCACAATGGTAAAATTGAAGAAATGACACGTGTGTTAAAACAAGTTTAAGACGCAAAAATACCTATATATACTAAAAAAAGGAGGAGCACTGCGAAGTGCTCCTCTTTTTAAAGACTTATTATTGTAATTCGCTAATCGCTTTGGCAATCGATTCAAAAACATGTGGAATATCATCTTTTTCAATACAGCTAAAGGCGATACGAATATCTGTATCATTTAAAGCAATAATACCGATAGAGTAGTTATCGATAAGATGTGTTCTTAATTCTTCAGGTTTCACGCCTTTAACTTTAAGCGCCATGAAATAGCCAGAGTTAAAGTCATATGGTTGCCAGTAATCACTGAATTTCTCATCATATACAAGTTCTTTCGTCACTTCATAACGTGCTTTCAACGTTTCAAAGTTGTGTTCTAACTCTTTATCAAGTTGATCACGGTTCTCAAGCACATGTTTAACTATGCTCTGTGAAGGCATTGGTCCGCTTGAAATATTACTGCGGATTAAACCTTTCACTTTCGCTTCAATCACTTCTTGCGCTTTAGCATCTTTAATACCGAATGTGATGAAGCCAACACGTAAGCCCCACGCAAACAATTCTTTCGTAGCACCATCTAAGCGAATAGGTAATACATTGTCAGAATCAAGTTGCGTTAAAGCTGAGAATAATGAATATGGATACACATCTTCATAGAATAAACCGAAGTAAGCATCATCGACTACCGCAATGACATGTGTGCCGCGATCCGCTACACGCTTGATTGCTTGAACAATTTCATTTACTTCATCTTTAGAAGGTGTGTAACCTGTTGGGTTGTTTGGGTAGTTTAAGACTAAGAAAATCTTCTCTTGATTACTTTGATCTAGCGTTTCAACTAACGCTTGTGTAGTGTAATGGCCTTCACTATCAAAGATAGGGTACGTGTCAATTTGTGCACTGTGACGTGTACCGAATACGAGTTTATAGTTACCCCAGTTGTGACTTGGTAATAAGATCGTATCGTTAGTATCCACGAATAAATCACCAACTAATGATAAACCGTGAGTTAATGCGTTCGTCACGATAGGTCTTGAGAAGTCGTCTTTACTGAGTTCAGGGTTGTCTCGAAGCATCTTGTCTGTCCAAAGATCGCGCAAGTCTTCAATACCTTGAGGTGGTGCGTATGGGAACACCTCGTCTGGTTCGAGTTCAGAGAAGACGTTGTATAAACTGTCAGCATACATTTTTCTATCTCTATAAGTAGCCATTCCGATAGTGGCATTATATTCTGTAGATTTCGCTTCAGCTGATTGAGATAAAATGCCTTTCGGATAATACATCAATTTACCCAAGTCAGAAAGCATATCAGCAATTTGTGGTTGAGACTTAGTAAGTTGTTCATTTAAATCTAATGCTAAAGGGTTCATAGTTGTTCAACCTCTCTTCATCTAATCATATTTCATCTTTTAGTTTATCTTGAAATGAGCTAAAGATAAAGTGATGTAGCGCGTTGAGTTACTTTTACAGAACAAATTATCATAAAATCGAACACGTGTTCGCTAATTTGTGTTAGAATAACGTTAGGCCGTCCTAGTCCTACATGGAATTTCGATATGTGGGAGGTGTAGTATAATGGAGTGGTGGCAAGATTTAATCATCACCATACTTTCAGGTGGCATCCTCATTATCTTCCGAATTTGGTTAGAGAATAAATGGAAAGATAAATAGGTGGCCTTACACGTTAAAAAACCCCGAGTCAGGTTGCGGCTGACTCGGGGTTGTGTAGTATAATTCGTGGACAACTTAATTGTAGCATTAGTGAAATAATACAGCAAGGTGTTTATATAATTGTTTGCATTAAGTTGTGCGAAAGACACATCGTCAGCTACGAATTAAAGAATGATAAGATGATATAATGACGGTAATTGACTTAGTAAATTAATGATGACTTTGTTATACTGATAGTGTTTTGAGGTGAAATGATGAAACATTTAACGAAAATCTTTGTGACTTTAGCAATTATCTTATTTATAGTTGGTTATTACTTACAAGCGACAGATCACGAAAGTACAGGTATCAAACTACTCATTGCAGCAATCATGTTTATGATTTGTGCCTTTATTAACCGTAGTAATGATCGTCGCAAGAAGCGGGAAGAATATTACCGTAAACAACAAGCAGAAAAACAACGTAAAAAGAAGTAAATAATGAGAGAGTAGTTAATTCTCACTTTCTAAGATGAATAATTAATCTAAGCACGTTCCGTAATCACTGATTATGGAGCGTTTTTTTTGTATGTACAACCTTAGGGATTGAGCAGTAAATTAAAGAATATTTAGGTGTGCATGTTAATTTTTGACTGTGTATATACAGAATATGTACGGTTTAACTCCCGCAATAGCGCGTTTTTTTACACAAATTTTACTCAGAGGGTTTACAATATTGTGTATAGTGTGTATGCTATGTATATACAGTTGATAGGGGAGGACGTTCATGAAAATACTTTTAAAAAATAATAGTGAACAGCCGATTTACGAACAGATAAAACAACAAGTGAAAGAGAACATCCTTAAGGGAATCGTTGCACCTGGGGAACATCTTCCTTCTATGCGTGAGCTCGCTCAAGATTTAAGTGTCAGTGTCATTACAACGAAGCGTGCTTATGAAGATCTTGAGAAAGATGGCTTTGTCTATACCATTCGAGGTAAGGGCACTTTCGTCAAAGAACAAGATAGTAATATCTTGAAAGAGAAGCAATTTATAGTTATCGAATCCTACGCGAAATCAATGGCGAAAGAAGCCAAGACAATTGGCATGTCATTATCCGAATTAGTAGACATCCTATCACTCATCTATGAGGAGGAAGAATGATGAATGCGATTGAGTTAAATAATGTGAGCTATAAGACGAAACGCTTTCAGCTAGACGATATCTCATTTAATGTACCTCAAGGATTTGTCACTGGTTTCATTGGGGCGAACGGATCAGGTAAGACAACAATTATTCGCTTAATCATGGATCTCTTACAAGCAGATAAAGGTTCTATTCGTTTGTTTGGCAAATCGATGAATATGGATGAAGTAGGGATTAAAGAAAAAATCGGATTTGTCTACTCTGAACTCTATTTGAACGATAAGTGGACGATTAAAAAAGCTGAAAAAATGATTGCACCATTTTATAAAAAGTGGAATCACGATACCTTCTATGATTATTTAAATAAATTCGGTTTACCCTACAAAGCGAAAATTAAGACCTTGTCTACTGGAATGAAGATGAAGCTAAACATTGCTTTCGCATTCAGTCATGATGCTGAATTATTCATTCTTGATGAGCCAACAGCCGGCCTTGATCCCATCGTTCGGAATGAAGTCTTAGATTTAATTCAGAAAGAATTGATTAACGAGAATAAGACAGTCTTGCTTTCTACGCACATTATTTCAGACTTAGAAAAGATTGCCGATTACTTAGTTTATCTCAAAGATGGTCATATCATCTTGGATAATTACTTAGATGAAATTATTCAGAATTACAAGATTGTGCGCGGACCTAACGATTTGCTTGATGATGAACTTAAAGATTTAACTATCTTCTATGAAGACAATAAGACAGGATTTACAGCATTAACTAAAGAACATCAAGTGTTTGAAGAACTGTTTGGTAATCAAGTGATGGTAAGTAATCCAACAATCGAGGAACTCATGATTTATTTAGGTAAAGGTCATAGAGAAGGGAGCCACAGTTCTCATCAAAGTCAAGACGAGGTGGCTTTTGAATGAAACAACTCTTACTGAGAAATATCAAACTAAGAAAAACTACGTTATTAGTATATATTTTGCTAATAGCTATTTCGCCTTTACAATGCCTAATTCCAACTGGAAGTAACTTAGGAAAGTGGATTATAGGAATCTTAGCAACGCTACTATTAGCAATTATTATCAAGGATTCAGCACACTTGTTCCGTTTTCATAGTAAATTAGGCAAAGATTCGTACTATTACCAAGCAAGTTTACCAGTAAGCAAATTTTCTTTGCTCAATGCTAACTTAGTTACGATGCTGATTTTTACTGCTTTAGGGTGTTTAGTTCTTTTGGTTTATCAGCCTACAACGAGTTTACCAGATGCAGATCTAGGGACTATAAATTGGATTGCTACTTATATTACATTTAATTTCTTAGCGATGCCTATTGCATTTAAGCGATACACAGAAGTTAAATCTGATAATGTAAACTATATCTTTTACTTAATTTTAATGTATATAATTATTCCAATAATATTTATAATTATTTCTTTGGTAATTACTGCAATCTTTATTATAACTCATGTGTTATCTGGCTCAGTAGCAGACGAATATATAGATGAAATATCTATATTAATTGATATAGGCGGCTTAACAATCAGTACGATATGGCTTTTAATCAACTACTACATTCAAAGTAAGAAAGTCAGAAACAAATAATATGAGAGGAGTGACCCTCCATGAAAAGTTTAGTCATCCGAAATTTGCAACTGCGTCAGACCACCATAATAATTTATTTAGTTTTAGCACTCCTCTCACCATTACAACTTTTAATTAGATATAAATTAGTTTATTCAATTTCTGAACTGATATTCCCATTTTTGGTAGTCATATTTTACTTCCTATCCATCAAAGATTCAGCCCATATATTTAGAGTACATCATAAGTTAGGTGAACAAGCATATTGGTTTTTTGGAAGCTTACCACTATCCAAGAAACAAATGTTGAATGCGAACTATATTACAATGTTGATTTTTACACTAGGTGGAGCGATTGTATTAGGACTTTATTCTATTCCGCTTTCTGTAATGAATGGAATGAATTGGACTTATGCTATTCCACTAGTATATGTAGCTGTAAACTTCTTCACCATACCATGCGTGTTTAGAAGATATACCGAAGTGAAACAAGAACGAATAACTTATTTATTCCATATATTAGCTATGTGCTTGCTACTGCCATTAGCAATTACAATGATTTACCTCGGTATACGCGTATTTATTCTTGGACACCTGGATAACTACATTAACGTCTTTAATCCGTGGTTTAACTCAGGATATCTCATAGTCAGCGCTGTAATGTTGATTATTAATTATTTTATCCAACTTAAAAAAGTAAGTTAAAGGAGGAATTAGATGCAATTACAAGAAGTAACTAAGACATATAATGATAATACTGTCTTAGATAAGATTGACTTTGACTTCGGTAAAAGTCAGATTGTCGGTTTAATTGGTAAAAACGGTGTGGGTAAAACAACACTAATGAAAATTATGAACGGTAATATTGCGAATTATCAAGGTAAAGTAGATTTAGGTAAAAATCATAATATGGGTTATTTAATTGAAAATCCTAAGCTTTATGACAATAAAACAGGCCTAAACAACTTGAAACAATTCGCTCAAGTATTAGGTAAAGGTTTCGACAAAGGATATACAGACAAAATTATCGATGCATTCGGTATGCGACCTTATATGAATAAAAAGGTTAAAAAATACTCCATGGGTATGAAACAAAAGCTCGCTATCGCTGTTTCTCTCATGAGTAAACCGAAGTTCCTTATCTTGGACGAACCTACAAACGGTATGGACCCGGATGGTTCAATCGATGTGCTTAAGACCATCCAATCTTTAGTACAAGATCTCGGCATGAAAATCTTAATTTCAAGTCACAAATTAGAAGATATTGAATTAATTTGTGATCGTGCTGTGTTCTTAAGAAATGGTCACTTTGTGCAAGACGTAGATATGTCAGAAGGAGCACCATCAGATAGTACCGTGCTTACTCTAAATCCAGACGAATTTGGAACGGCGCTTGAATTATTAACTGAGAAGTTCAATGTTATGCAATCTCATAAAGAAAGTGGAGAAATTATTCTTAAAGCTCAAAAAGATTACAAACCACTTCTTAAAGCTTTAGCATCTAAAGATATTTATCCAAAATACATTGAAACACGTAAAAGTTCTCTACGTGATACTTACTTTAGTATTAATCAGAGAGGTGATAAATAATGAATCCATTACAATTAGTTAAATATGATTTGTATAGCATAATTAAAAGTCCGTTAACATATTTTGCACTAATTTTAGCTATCTTACCTCAGATTGGTATCACTTACATGTTTGTTCATCAGAATGATTCAGTACCATCTGGTGCTATCATTGGTATGGCAGCTTGGTTCTTTACAGTCACTGGATTATTATTCGTCATCAAAACGATTACACGTGATTTATCTCAAGGTACGATTCAGCTCTACATGAACAAGACAAAGAACAGAATCGGTTATATTATTGCTAAGACAATTTCTATAGTATTAATCGCTGTGCTATTCATGTTAATCTTGACTATTTACACTCAAATCGTACAAGCTTGTGTTGATACTGATTCAATCAAAACACATAAATACTTTGATTATTTATGGTTTATCATCCTAACTTACTTATTCTATGGTCTATTTTTATTCCTAATTGCTTTAATTGTGCCAAAACCAGCATTGATTTTCACATTAGGAATCTTCTTAATTATCATCGTTCCTGTTGCAGATTCATTCTTACCAATGATTCCGCATTTCGGTGATAAAATCAAAGATGCACTTAAATATATACCATTTGGTTATATTCCTGAAAAAACGCAAGGAACAGACCAAACATTCTCAAACTGGCAATGGTTTATTACGCCAGCGTCAATCGTAGTACTCTTTGTGATCAACTTATTCTACGGTGCTAAAAAAGATATCTAATAAGACATGTGGGTATAGGTGAATATTCATCTATATCCACTTTACTTATGTTAAATATCCCTTGAAATGGGATGCATCTCGCATGCGCGTATGCTATATTTAAAGAAATAATATAATTTATTTGTCTTTAAAGATACATAATTTTAACGTTTTGTTATTTTAAAAATATTCCTAGTAAGTGGCGGTTTTAACTATGGATAAGATTACTTTTCTCAACGAACTCGAACAGGAACTTCACCGTTTATCTAAATATAAGCGGGATTTAAAAATGTTCGAGTATGAACGATATTTTTACGAAGAAGAACAAAAAGGAAAAAATGAATATCAGATCGTAGGGGAGTTACCTGCTCCTAAGCAAATCGCTAAAGATATTATGGTCAACGACGATTTGAAGAAAGCTGAATTTGAACCTACGATGAAGAATGTAATGCGTGCACTTTCTACATCCTTTAGTGTGAGTTTGCTATCATCAATCATTCTGCTCATACCTATAGTCATAATTGCAATTCTTTTTATTGGTTTACTTGTGATCGGATGCGGCTTTATTGTGACACCCCTTATTCTATTGCTGAATGGAGTAATGAATGATAACTTCAGCATGGCCTTAAGTAACTATCTCTTCACCTTTGCATATGTAGGAATAGGGTTGATGATTATTTCTGTCGTCCTAAGTCTGACGCATATACTTTATCGTCTAATTATTAAATATTTACGGTGGAATAACGATAAGATGAAAAGGAGAGCCTTGATATGAAAAGATTATTCATCATTGGATTAAGCCTTTTTATCGTTTGTTTTATAGCTGCTACACTTGTTTGGTTTGGCTTTGAACATAAAAAGTTTAAAGTTAACGAATATCAAAAAACGTTTCATCAAGATGTCGAGGATCTTACGGTTAATTTGAAATCCCAAGTAAGACAAGACGTGACGATTAAGAAAGGAAAACAATTTGCCATTCATTATAAAGGTAAAAGATATATTCGTCATACACATTCAAACAATCATTTAACAATTAGTGAGAAGGTAAATAAGAAAGATCGTTATGGTATGAACTTCAATCCATTTCGACTTAAGAAAGATAGTTTAGTTATAACAGTTCCTCCTAAAAAGCTAAGTTCCTTAAAGATACATAATGTTGATGGTGAACTTACAATTAAAGATATTGCTACTAAATCTTTAAATTTGGAATCAACAGAATATAGTAATCCTAAACTCAACATAAAAGATTCTAAGATTGAAAGACTTAAGTATTTAACCACGCGATTAAGAGCTCACATTAGTAATTGCGAAATACTCGGTGGCAAGCTCAAGACAGATGAGGGCAAACTTAATCTGCATAAGACATTATTAAAAGATGTAGCAGTGATTAATCATGAAAATGATATTAATCTCGCGGATATGCAGCCATTGTGTAACTTTAAAGCATCTTCAGATCATGGTGATATTTATTTAAATTATCAACATAAACCGAAAGATACTTCCTTAAAGCTTAATCCTATATTTGGTAAAGAACACCTTGATAATCCATATTTCAAAGATTACAGGGTAGGAAATGGAAACAACAAAATCGAGCTGTATACGTATTACGGAGATATTTATATTAAATAAGATGAAAGTCCGAGTAAGGAGAAGAATCATAAAGATTTCTTTCCTTAACTCGGGCTTTCTTTAGTGCGTCGCAAAAGTGAGATTTGTATCAATTGAACCCTTAAGAGGAGATAAATTTATGTCCTCTCCGTTTAACCAATCCCTAAAGTTAAAAACACGAGGCGTATCATTTTCACCTAAAGTAATCCAAGATTCTAAAGATTGAGGCTTATAGAGAACAGTATGAATGGTGCCTGACCAACTTTTAAATAACTTACTATAAATGCCATATTGCGGATCATTAAATAACTGGAAGGCATCATCTGGTTTCAAACCATGAGAAGTATGTTTCAACACTTGATGTAAGCGCGCTTTCGATTCTTTCGTATAATTACGATTCTCATGAGTCAGTAGTTTAAAATGATTGGTACACGTTCTGTCATAACGTACTTCAATTGAACGTGGCGAAACTTCGATGATGGCATGGTTAAGGTGTTTATCCATAACGATATAGCTAAATGAACTACGATGCGGTATTTCTTTAAGAAATTGAATCGCTTCAGGTACATCTTTACAATACTGAAGAACAAGTCGACCAATCATATAACAAACGAAGCCGTTCTTAGGTTTCTTTCGATGCATGAAGTTGTATCCCATCACTAAGCCTGCTTCGTTCATACCATCCATGCGTCCAGTAATTCTTGATGTAGGGCCGATTTGAGCGAGCCCACCATCGTTAGGTTGAAAAAGTAAATAGCGCCCATCGTATGTAGCGGGATGATAATCATAATTTCTTAATAAATAATCATCACCGATATAAACGGTACAGCCACTATCTTTCAAATCGGTGAAACGATAGTGCGCGAAATTAAGAAGCATTTGTCGGGTTGGCAAGTTTAATACGTCTTGCATGCCTCGAAGTTCCTCCCATATTTGAGGCGCATAAGTTTGAAAGATTTGGTATGTTTCATTGATATCGATATCGAATCTTGGTGTACGTTTACGCCATTCTTTTTCGCGATTCTTTAAAATTTCTGTAGTTTGCAACCACTTAGCGGTTTCTACACCTAAGTCATAATGTGATCCTTTAAACGTCATAATTTCAGATGAGACCTGTTGCACCGACAAAACCTCTTTCTTACAAAATTGTAATTATAGTGTAATTTGATATTAATGGTAAATTCTACAATCAGCCTTTAAAATATACTCAAACTCAACAAAATGTGGGAGTGATGATTATTTACCGCACTATAGTTAATGTCCTCAAGAACTGGTGGGCAAGATAAAGCATTTGTTACTTTAGCTTACGACGTTAGTTCCACATGCTCACTGAAGACGTATAAATCATTTGCGGAATAGAATTCAACTTTGATAGTATCACAAGGTGTTTGAAGTGTCAGTCAATCTAACTTCTATTGAGTAATAGAGAAATATAATATCTTTTTGCATAATTGAGATGAGAAAGGGTATATATTTATTGATACTTCGAAATGTGCTATCATAGTGATAGTGACGCAATATAAATACGAGGTGAACAAGACATGTGGAATTTTATCAAAGGTTTATTTAAATTTACATTCGGCACAATTTTAACACTTTCTTTACTTGCAGGTGTTGGTGCTGTAGTTTTCGCTTTTGTATTCAAAAAAGACTTTGAAGACATCGAAAACAAAACGAAACAAATCGTTTCTGATATTGAAGCACATGATTAATCATGTGAATGTAAACGGTTATAGCAAATGCTATAACCGTTTTTTTACGCTAATTAAGAAAATGCATAGCAGTAATATCTAATAAAGAGAAAGTGAGTGGTTCGTTGGAATGGTAATCGCGACCTTTCAAACTCATATTCAACATATCAATATGTGTAATATGCAGTTCGACGGTATGTAGAGCACCGGCTTGATAGTATTCCATTTGCACAGGTTGCTCATCATGCAAGGCTTGATGCATCTTGCAATTCAATTCATTCAACTGATCCTCTGATAATGTTGGACGCTGAATCTTATCTTGATCAAGTATGTATTCATGAATACGTTCGAACTGTTCGGGTAAAGTAGCGAACGGTGCCCATTTGACCATACCTCGACCTTGTGGGATCTGAGAATCCAAGTATTCTCTAGGGATCTTGCGATAATCCGTCTCATCTTTATACTTATCAGGAATCATTGTAACCTCCACCTTTCATTCAATATTATAGAACAAGCGTTCGTATATCGCAAGTCTTTTCCTCTCAATTTCAGATAATTAATTTTACTCACAAAGAGCTAATTACCACTCTCGATAAACATCCCAGGCGAATTCACCTCACTAAAAACATTTCAGTGTTAATTCAACCGGGTATTTATTAGAATGAAATTAACAATACATTGGAGGGTTCAATAATGACGCAAGGCTTTGTAGGTACGTATACGAAAGCGTCAGGCAAAGGTATTTATCGCTTTGATCTCGACGAATCACAAGGGACAATTTCAAATGTGAAAACTGGATATGAATTAGAAGGTTCAACATATATTAATCAACACCAAGATTTCTTGTATACTGTAACGAAAGAAGAAGACGGCGAAGATTGTGGCATCACTAGCTTTAAGATTAAAGAAGACGGTACGCTCGGTTATATCAACGACTGTCTCGTTTCTCGAGGTAATGGTTGCTATGTAGAGGCGGCTTCAAATGGCGAGTACGTGTTTGAAGCATGTTACGGCGCAGGACTTGCTCGTCTCTACAAGATTAACTCTCAATTCGGACATATCGAAGGGCTCATGCATGAGTTAAAGCATGACTATGAAACAGGTCCTAAAGAACGTCAAGATGCGCCACACGTGCACATGATGAAAGAAACGCCGGATCATCAGTATGTGGTAGCGCTCGACTTGGGCACAGATAAGCTTGTGACATATCAGTTTGGCATGGACGGCTTGAAAGAGTATGCTGTTTACGACTTTGAGCCAGGAGATGGACCACGCCATATCACTTTCCATGAGGATGGTAAGCATGCATATGTCGTTCACGAATTGTCCAATTATGTGAGTGTGATGACATATGAAGATGGTGAGTTCAAAGAGATGGAGCGCCATTTAACAATTCCTGAATCTTTTGATGGAGATACGAAACTCGCAGCTGTACGTCTCTCTCACGATCAGAAGTTTGTCTATATCAGTAACCGTGGTCACGACAGTATCGCTATTTTCAAAGTAACTGAAGCAGCTGAAGGATTAGAGTTAGTGGATATTGTTAAAAGTGGTGGTAGCTTCCCACGTGATTTCAATATTAGTCCATCTGATGATTATCTCGTATGTGCACATCAAGAAGACGATTCTGTTCTGACTGTGTTTAAAAGAGATAAAGAAACAGGGGAATTGACGATGACGGATAATCAAGCGCATGCACCTGAAGGGGTATGTGTGCAGTTTGTTCAATAATGTTCTTAACTCGTAAAAGTCTGGAAGAATAAAAGAAAATCATCGTTAAGGTTGAAGAAGGGCATTTAACTTTTGCCCGGCCACCTTAACTACACAAAAGGTCGCGACGCACTCGCAACGAACGCTCTAATTTCTCACCGCTACTAAAGTGGTAAACGGAGCGTCAAAGTTGAGTGCACGCGACCTCATTTTATTTATTGAAAAATTGTTTAATATATTTAAATTTGCCTTTATAAGGTGGGAACATCAGCCCGGATTCTAAGCGCGTAGACTTAAAGACATAGGACTTATCATGGCTAAAGGTATCGAAACTGTAACGGCCGTGATAGTGACCCATACCTGATTGACCCACACCGCCAAACGGTAAATTCGGATTAGCCAATTGCATCACCGTGTCATTGATCGCACCTGAACCAAAGGACAACTCGTTCAATACGCGATCAGTGACGTTCTCATCTTCACTAAATAAATACAGACTCAATGGTTTAGGTCTAAATTTGATAATATCAAAAGCTTCATCTAGCTCGCCATACGTCAAGATAGGGAGAAGCGGCCCAAAGATTTCTTCTTGCATAATCGCTGAGTCAGTCGTCACTATATCTAACAACGTCGGTGCAATAAAGCGTTCATCGCGTCGAGTCTCTCCACCCATAATAATTTCAGGTTCGTGAATATTGAGTAAATCATTTAAGCGATTGAAATGCTTATCATTCACGATACGACCGAAATCAGGACTTTGAATTGGATCTTGACCATAGAATTCAGTAATTGTCTTTTTCAGCGCTTCGATCAAGTCATTTTTAACTTTCTCTTGAACGAGAATATAATCAGGTGCCACACACGTTTGACCTGCATTCATCATCTTACCAAATATAATGCGCTCACTCGCGACCTTAATATTAGCGGTCTCATCGACGATCACTGGCGACTTACCACCAAGTTCAAGTGTCACTGGCGTGAGATGTTTACTTGCTGCTTCATAGACGATACGTCCAACTTTCTCGCTACCAGTAAAGAAGATGTAGTCAAAGTTTTGAGACAACAACGCTTGATTGGTCTCAACTCCACCTTCGATCACAGTAACGTAATGCTCATCGAATGCCTCAGTTATAATTTCTCGAAGTACTTGACTCACATGTGGCGTGAACTCTGAGGGTTTCACCACTGCGGTATTACCGGCTGCGATAGCTCCAATCAATGGCTCCATCACGAGTTGGAAAGGGTAGTTAAATGGTCCAATAATTAGAACACTGCCATAAGGTTCTTTCATAATGTAACTTTTTGAGGGAAACATGTAGAGCGGTGTATCGACTTGTTTCGTTTTCGACCAGTTTTTCAATTCTTTACGTGCGTGTTTGATGCTTTTTAAGGTATAGCCAATTTCAGTCATATACGCTTCGATATTGCTTTTACCTAAATCTTCTTTCAAAGCTGAGAGCAGCTGATCTTCATGATGTTTAATGCTCTTACTGAGTGCCTTGAGCTGCTTTTTACGAAATTTAATATCTTTAGTGACATGGGTATTAAAGTATTGTTGATTTGCGCGAACGCGTGCTTCAATCGTACTCACAGTGAAGCCTCCTATATAAATTCTATATCTATAATGTGGGCAGGGAATCTCGCTACTTAGAAATCGCCTATAGGTAAAATGAACCGTCGTCAGGCTCAGAATGACACAAATAGCCCTGCACCACACAGAAAATTATGTATTCTCCTCATATAAAGAAAGATTGTAAGAATAAGAAGAAAGTAGAATTTCAACTGAAATCCTACTTTCCATTACAACTGAGAAGTCACTTTCTCAGTTCTTAATATACCCTCATTTATTAGTTTCAAGCGCGTGTGCTAGTATCGCTTAGCTTAACGCGTCTGTAATTGGGGGTACGACTTGTTTCTTACGAGATACAACACCTGGTAAGAATGCAGTACCATTTTCTAATTGAACATTAAATGCTTCGCCAACTTTGTCTTTATCTGCACCAGTCACTAATACTTTAGAGTCACTGTTAATGATATCAGTTACGAGTAGGACGAAGACATCGTATTGTTGTTCTGCACTTACTTTGTTCATTTCATTCTCTAATTCTTCAGCACGGTCGAATACTTCATCGATATCAACTGTGTTCACTTGTGCGATGCGTGTTACGTGATCACCCATGTTGAATGATTTCGCATCTAAATCGATAAGTTCTGCTGCAGATTTGTCTGCTGTAGAAGCACCTGCTTTTAACATTTCAAGACCATATTCTTCTAAGTCTACGTTAGCGATTGATTTCAAATCTTCAGCAGCATTGCGATCTTCATCTGTGCAAGTTGGAGATTTGAATAATAAGCTGTCTGAAATAATACCAGAAATCATGAGACCTGCGATTTCAGGTTTAATTTCAAAACCGCGTTCTTTGAACATTTTATAAAGAATAGTTGCAGTACAGCCTACAGGTTCAGCACGATAGTAAAGCGGTGCTGCTGTTTCGAAGTTAGCGATGCGGTGATGGTCAATCACGTGTTTGATATTCGCATCAGCGATAGAGTCTGCACTTTGTTGGAATTCGTTATGGTCAACTAAGATAACATCTTGATCTTCAAGGTTATCAGTGAGTAACTCAGGTGCAGACACTTTGAAGTGATCTAAGGCAAATTGAGTTTCTGGACTGATGTCGCCTAAACGATAAGCTGTCGCATCAGTATTTCCTGTTTGCTTTTCGAAATCTGCCATGATTAATGCAGATGAAATTGCATCTGTATCAGGGTTTTTATGTCCGAAAATATATGTTTTAGCCATTTGTTGATTCTCCTCTTCATACTTGTTTCTCATTTGTTAATATTTTAGCACGATTAGGACTTATTGTTCTACCACAGCACCTAAAGAATTTGCGAAATGACCTAAAGCCCACTTGTGACCATTGTCATCGAATGAAGCTACTCCTTTAGCTGGAATCGTCAATTTGTAGTTTAAATTATAAGCTGACACAGCTGTGTGAAGAACGCAAATATCAGTACAGACACCAACGATTTCAAGCTCAGTAATACCACGTTCGCGTAACATCAAATCTAACGGTGTACCACTGAATGAGTCGTAGCGCGTTTTATCCAAATAGTGCACGTAATCGTTGTACTGAATGCGTTGGTAAATGTCGTTCACACGCCCATAAAGTTCTCTACCTAACGTCCCTTCAATGTTATGAGGAGGGAAGAGTTGACTTTCAGGATGGAACGGGTCGTCTTCGTAATGTAAATCCATCATAAAGAAGATGGTGTCTTGACTATTGTTGTACTCCTCAATGCGACTGACGATAAAGGGTTCAATCGCTTGGCCAGCCTCTCCACACGTGAGCGCTCCATTCGGCGCCACAAAGTCATTTGAATAGTCTACTACGATTAAAGCACGTTTCGTCATATAACATCCCCCTTGAGTTTAAATGTAAATCGAGTTGAGTTAAGCATAACGCATTGGCTCTACAATTACGAGTGAAGTGAGCAGGTTTCATAAAGGCTTCAAATCTCCCATGTTCACCGTGTTTGTGAGCTGTGTAAAAGGGTTATAAAGTAATGCTAATGATTTTACAAAAGGGGAAACAGGTTCATGATGATTAATGTTCGACAATTTGGAGTGAAAGGACACAATAAACTATTTGATACTATTGGCTTTCAACGTGCGCTAAACTACGCACGCAAGCATCCGGAAGTGACAATCTATGTACCGAAAGGGGTCTATCATATTGCGAAAGCGCTCGTTATATACGAAGGTACGACGCTACAAATGGATGAAGAAGCAGTATTACAACGTCATAGTAAAGATGCGTTGATGAAGAATGGTAAAGGCTACAAATTCTATCACGGTTACGAAGGCAACGGTCATATTCACATTTCTGGCGGTACGTTCGATATGAACGGTGTACATTACCCTTACAATAATACGGCGCTCTGTGTTGGGCATGCGCGTGATATTCAGCTCAAGAACGTAACGTTTAAAGATATTGTGGGCGGTCATGCCATTGATGCATGCGGTTTAGACGGTCTCTACATCAGTCAATGCGATTTCAAAGGGTTCACAGACGATAACGGCGATCGCTGGTTCTCTGAAGCGGTGCAACTCGACATTCAAGTACCAGGTGCTTTTCCTAAATTCTCGACTTGGGATGGCACAATTACGAAGAATGTCGTCATAGAACACTGCTATTTTGGTAATTCCAATGCACCGGGCATGCAACCTTGGCATCGTGCTATCGGTTCTCACGCGAGTCGGTATAACAAGTTCTACCAAAACATCCATATTCGTCATAATTACTTTGATCATTTGCAAGCCTATGCTGTGACGCTTTTAAAGAATAAAGATACGTACGTGCATCACAATTACTTCGATAACTGTCGCGGTGGCATTCGCTATTTAGGCGAGGATAATAAAGGTAAAAATGCCGCGGATATGACCGGCCAAGTACGTGAAGCGCAGTCAGGACAGAATTTGAATATCTTTGACAATGTGTTTATAGGGGCGATGAAAGATCCGGCGATATTGATTAAAAGTTATCAGAACGCGCAACATGATGGCGTACTCATTGCGGATAATCAATTTGAAGAAGCTGACAATCAACGCTTATATCTTAAAGGAGTTCGACGATTACAACTCAATGTTCCAGAAGCGTGTGCAGTGAAAACAGTTAATATCAACTAAAAAAGCTGTTGCTTATAAGGATTTGCGCACTTGATAGAGGCAAATATCCAGTATCAGCAACAGCTCTCATCTCATTCAGGCTATCAGTTATGTATCGGGCAACCTGAATGAGATTTTTTCTTGTAGTGGAAGTTAGGGTCTCGCATTTCATTAGAGTAGCCGTGATGATAATTACGGGTTAAAGTTGGCGATAATGGTGGCGCTAACCAAGACCATTTACCAGTGACATCACGTTCGCGTTTGTGCTCATTCCGTTCAAACGTTTCAAATTGTTTTGCAGCTGTTAAATGATCGACCATCGAAACACCATGGGCTCTGAATGAGTGATAGACGGCATAATTAAGTTCAACTAAGGCGCGATCTTTGTTGAAATTCGTATTTTTTAAATCACTTAACTCGAAAGCATGCGCAACTTGTTCTAATAAATTATAGCGGTAACTATCTGTGAAATTACGCACACCGATTTCCGTTACCATGTACCAACCGTTGAACGGCACAGTAGGATAGGTAATACCGCCGATCTTCAAGTCCATGCTCGAAATAATTGGTACCGCATACCAACGCAAATTTAAGTCTTCTAGCTTAGGGTACTGAGGGTGGGAGATTGGTACTTCCTTAATAATTTCTGATGGATACTCGTGATATTTCACTTTACCTCCAGGCATTTGATAGATGAGTGGTAAGACATCAAAGTCTGTATGTGGACCTTGCCAACCTAAATGCTCAGCGAGTTGAGTGACTTCACGTTCCATAGGGTCGCCACAATCGTCGTACCCAGCGTATCGAATCAGTTGATTATTATAGATACGTGGTGGATGGTCGGGATGATAAATTGTAATGTACGGTTTAATCTTGCCATTATTCGTCGCTTGCACGATGTGGTCTTCAATTGAGTGGATAAATGATGTTTCATCAGCAATATCGCGTGCATCGACAACATTCAACCTATTCCAATGTGCGCGTCCGATACAGCGGTTAGAATTGCGCCATGCTACCTTTGCGCCATATGTTAATTCTTCAGAGGTCTGCCAATATGTGCCCGTCTTTTGAATTTCTGCATAAATTTGTTCTAAACGTCGCGTCATTTCTTGTCTATCTTTACCTAGCTCGTGATACATGAGCTCGATGAAATCTTTCGCTTCTTTATACATGTGAACACCTCACGTCTATTATATGATGTTTGATTGAGAAATCCTTGTGTTTTGATAACTGTTCATTTAAAAGTCATAATTCACGCTTTTATACAAAAAGTGAACGTCTTTGAGTGATTAGCCTCATGCGATTTGTTAAACTAATGAAAAAAGAACGATTGGAGAGATAGAAGTGGGACGTTTTAAAGATGATACGCTCGTCTTACATAATGACTTGTATCAAATTAATATGGCTGAGACGTATTGGAACGATGGAATCCATGAGCGTAAAGCGGTATTTGATTTATATTTCAGAGAGATGCCTTTTAACAGTGGATATGCAGTTTTTAACGGTTTGAAGCGCGTCATTGATTATATTAAAAATTTTCACTTTTCAGAAGCTGATATCGATTATTTAAAATCTATCGGTTATCAAGATGACTTTTTAGATTATTTGCGAACGCTCCGTTTTACAGGTAATATCCGTGCGATGCGTGAAGGGGAATTATGTTTCGGTAACGAACCTTTACTACGAGTGGAAGCACCATTAATTCAAGCGCAACTCGTTGAAACGATGTTGCTCAATATCGTGAATTTCCAAACACTCATCACAACGAAAGCAAGTCGTATTCGTCAGGCTGCACATGAAGACAAGCTGATGGAATTTGGTACCCGCCGTGGTCAAGAAGTTGATGCAGCACTTTGGGGTGCGCGAGCAGCTTATATTGGCGGCTTTGACGCAACAAGTAATGTACGCGCGGGTAAAGTCTTCGATATTCCAGTTTCAGGTACGCATGCTCATGCCATGGTTCAGACGTATGGGGATGAGGTTGTGGCTTTCCGTAAGTACGCTGAACGTCATAAAGACTGTGTGTTCCTCGTCGATACGTTCCACACATTGAAATCTGGCGTACCTAACGCGATTAAAGTGGCGCAAGAGTTAGGAGATAGTATCAACTTTATCGGCATCCGCCTAGATTCAGGTGACATTGCTTATTTATCTAAAGAGGCACGTAAAATGCTCGACGAAGCTGGTTTTACTGATGCAAGCATCGTGGCTTCCAACGATTTAGATGAAAGTACGATTACTAGTTTGAAATCTCAAGGTGCAAAAGTGGATTCTTGGGGTGTCGGAACGAAACTCATCACTGGCTATGACCAACCGGCCTTGGGTGCAGTGTACAAACTTGTCGCTGTTGAGGATGAGCATGGCGACTACGTAGACCGCATTAAGTTGTCTAATAATGCTGAAAAGGTAACGACACCAGGCAAGAAGAATGTTTATCGTATTATTAATAAGAAAACGAATAAAGCGGAAGGGGATTATATTACTCTCGCAGACGAAGATCCAACAGCAGAAACCCCACTGAAACTCTTCCATCCAGTGCATACGTATAAAATGAAATTTATTAAATCTTTCGAAGCGAGAGATTTACATGAAGATATCTTCATTGATGGCGAGCTTGTCTATGATTTACCTGATGAAAATGCGGCGCGTGATTATTTAACAACAAACCTCGCATTATTATGGGAAGAGAATAAACGTCTCTTAAATCCACAAGAATACCCTGTCGATTTAAGTTCTCAATGTTGGCATAATAAACATGAACGCATTTATGAAGTGACCCAACACGTCAAAGAAATGGAGGAAGACCATGAGTGATATTCAATCTATCATTGTGAGAGAAATGAAAGTAAAGCCTCAAATTGACAGTCAAGAGGAAACAGAATCCATTTTACAATTTATAAAAAACTACGTTCAATCTCACGAATTTATTCAAAGTCTTGTTTTAGGTATATCAGGCGGCCAAGATTCGACCCTTGCTGGGAAATTGTGTCAAATGGCTGTAGAGTCATTACGTGAAGAGGGACGCGAGTGTGAATTTATTGCAGTGAAACTTCCATACGGTCAACAGAAAGATGCCGACGAGGTAGAAGACGCACTAGAATATATCCAACCTGATCGCACGATTACAGTGAATATTAAGCCTGCAGTGGATCAAAGTGTTGCGTCGTTGAAAGAAGCAGGAATTGAATTGACGGATTTCCAACGAGGTAACGAGAAGGCGAGAGAGCGCATGAAAGTGCAGTTCTCTATCGCTTCAAATACGTCGGGCATCGTTATCGGCACTGATCATTCAGCTGAGAATGTCACAGGATTCTTCACTAAGTACGGTGATGGCGCTGCGGATATTGCACCGCTCTTTGGTTTGGATAAAAGACAAGGTAAGCAATTATTGCAATATCTAGATGCGCCACAACATCTTTATGATAAAGTGCCTACTGCAGATTTAGAAGATGACAAACCACAATTACCTGACGAAGAAGCATTAGGTGTCACTTATCAAGATATTGATGATTATTTAGAAGGTAAACAGGTACCTTGTGAGGCGAAAGCGAAGATCGAACAACATTATGTTCGTAATGCACATAAGCGTGAACTGGCATACACGCGATATACGTGGCCAAAAAATTAATCGAAGACAAGTCATTCTGAGTGACAGAGAAACTTTCTAATTGGTAAAATGAGCTAAATTTATTTAACGAGAAGAAAGGAACATGCCCTCATGTCATTCATCAGTTCTAATCCTTGGCTCATGATTGCTGCCATATTTGTTATTAACGTCTGCTATGTCACATTTCTTACGATGAGAACGATTCTAACTTTAAAAGGCTATCGTTATATGGCTGCAATTGTTAGCTTTTTAGAAGTGCTCGTGTACGTCGTGGGACTTGGACTCGTCATGTCTAGCTTAGATCAAATTCAGAATATCATCGCTTATGCACTTGGTTTCTCTGTCGGTATCATTGTTGGGATGAAGATTGAAGAAAAGCTCGCTCTAGGTTATACTGTCATCAACGTAACGTCAGCTGAACACGAACTGGATTTGCCACGTCAATTAAGAGATGTGGGCTATGGTGTCACACATTACACAGCGTATGGCCGTGATGGTGCACGTATCGTCATGCAAATCCTAACGCCGAGACGTTACGAAGCCAAGTTAATCGAAACGGTGAAGCAGATTGATGCGAAAGCGTTTGTCATCGCTTATGAACCACGTACAATTCACGGCGGATTCTGGGCTCGTGGCGTTCGCAGCCGTAAGATTAAACAATACGATACGGATGAAGTGGAAAGTATTTATGAAGAAGCAACAGAAGTTCAAAGTAGAGGATAATGAAACAATTCAAGATTGTTTAGCGCGTATGCGTGAAGCAGGCTATATGCCGGTGAAACGCTTTGAGAAACCCGTTTACCAAGAACAACCTGATGGTTCAATTGAAGTATTAAGACAAGAGATTCAATTTGTTGGTAAACGCATAGAAGAATAATTTTTGAGTTGAAGCGTGGAGGTTATTGTTGGTGTAACTAAGCAATGACTTCTGCGCTTTTTTGGCTCTATAGTGGAGAGCAGTAAAATGAAATGATTGAGTGACATTATATTGAGAGGTTGTTCTCGATTTTAAGTCTAATTTCTATTCCGCAATACGGATAGAAAGAATGCGGATAGAGACACTCTGATCTTCCATTCTACTTACAATTAACTAGAAAAATCTCAGACATTTCACAAAAGCCTTATACATTTACGATGATTTTTGGTAAACTAGAGTTGAAAGGTTCAAAGACGAACTATAATTATTGATTGCAAGTAAATATACATATTTTAACTGTAAAAATATTAAAACAAAGATAGGAGTTAATGTCATGATTGAACGTTATTCTAGAGAAGAAATGTCTCGTATTTGGACAGACCAAAATCGCTATGAAGCATGGTTAGAGGTAGAAATCTTAGCATGTGAAGCATGGAGTAAGCTCGGTTATATTCCGAAAGAAGATGTAGAGAAGATTCGTCAAAATGCCAAAGTTGACGTAGATAGAGCGAAAGAAATTGAAGAACAAACACGTCACGACGTCGTTGCATTCACGCGCCAAGTATCTGAAACACTTGGTGAAGAACGTAAATGGGTACACTACGGTTTAACTTCAACAGACGTTGTAGATACAGCATTGAGCTACGTGGTTAAACAAGCGAACGACATCATCGAGAAAGATTTAGAACGTTTCATCGAAGTGCTCGCTGAAAAAACGAAAAAATACAAATACACATTAATGATGGGTCGTACACATGGTGTGCATGCAGAACCAACGACTTTCGGTGTGAAAATGGCACTCTGGTATGCCGAAATGAAACGTAACTTTGAACGTTTCAAACGCGTGCGTGAAGAAATCGAAGTCGGCAAGATGAGTGGGGCAGTAGGTACATTTGCGAACATCCCACCAGAAATTGAAGCGCATGTTTGTAAAGAACTTGGCCTAGATTGCGCGCCAGTGTCTACACAAACGTTGCAACGTGATCGTCACGCTTATTACATTGCGACATTATCACTTATCAGCACTTCTTTAGAAAAATTTGCTGTAGAAGTTCGTAACTTACAAAAAACGGAAACACGCGAAGTAGAAGAAGCCTTTGCGAAAGGTCAAAAGGGTTCATCAGCGATGCCACATAAACGTAACCCAGTAGGTTCTGAGAACATCACAGGTATCTCTCGTGTCATCCGCGGTTATATCACTACAGCTTATGAGAACGTTCCACTTTGGCATGAACGTGACATTTCCCACTCATCTGCTGAGCGTGTGATGTTACCAGACGTAACGATTGCATTAGACTATGCGTTAAATCGTTTTACAAACATCATCGACCGTTTAACAGTTTACGAAGACAACATGAAAGAGAATATCAACAAGACATTTGGTCTCGTATTCTCTCAACGTGTGTTACTTGCGTTAATCAACAAAGGTATGGTGCGTGAAGAGGCGTATGATACAGTACAACCGAAAGCGATGGAGTCTTGGCAAACGAAGACACCATTCAGAGAGTTAGTTGAACAAGACAGTAAGATTACAGATTTACTTTCTAAAGAAGACTTAGATGAATGCTTTAACCCTGAACATCACTTGAATCAAGTAGATACGATCTTCCAACGTGCTGGTTTAGAATAAGATTTCTAGATTGAGTTAGTTGATATTTTACGTAAAAATGTTTACACTTTAACGTGTTAGTCCGTTAAATTGTTAAATATCATAAAACAGGGGTTGTTTCATAATGCAAATAGATAAGATTAAGGGCCAAGCACTTAATGAATTATTTGATGCGATCTTAACTTTAGAGAACCGTGAAGAATGTTACCAATTCTTCGATGATTTGTGTACGGTCAATGAATTGCAATCACTTTCACAACGACTTCAAGTTGCGAAGATGATTAAGCAAGGTTACACCTACGCGACGATTGAAGAAGAATCTGGTGCGTCTACCGCAACAATTTCTCGAGTTAAACGCTCGTTACAATGGGGCAACGATGCATATACAATGATCCTCGACAGAATGGATATCGAAACGATAGAATAGCGTACGAAGTAAGGGCTGAGACACCTATGAGTTTCAGCCCTTTATTATGTGTAGTAAGGATAGCAACGACTTAGAAACGTGGGTTGAAAAATGCTATAATGCAATGTATGTGAAAAGGAGAAATGACTATGTACGACATTACGAAATGGCAACATATATTTAAATTAGATCCCGCTAAGGAAATCAGCGATGATGATTTAGAAGCGGTTTGTATGTCGAATACGGACGCGATTATGATAGGTGGCACAGACAATGTTACAGAAGACAATGTCATCCATCTCATGAGTCGTGTGCGCCGCTATCCACTACCATTAGTGTTAGAAATTTCTAATGTAGAAAGTGTTATGCCTGGATTCGATTTCTATTTCGTTCCAACAGTATTAAATAGCACGAATGTTACATATCATAACGGCATCTTGCTCGAAGCTATGAAACAATTTGGTCACGTCATTGATTTCGATGAAGTGGTCTTCGAAGGCTATGTCGTGATGAACGAAGAGAGCAAAGTTGCTACGAAGACAGAAGCCAACACGGATCTCATACTGGAGGACATCGAAGCGTATGCGCGTATGATTAACAATATGTACAAGTTGCCGGTAATGTACTTAGAATATAGCGGTACCTATGGAGATGTTGAAGAAGTTAAGATGGCGAGTGAGATGCTAACAGAAACGCAATTATTTTACGGGGGCGGTATCTCAAGTTTAGAGAAAGCACGAGAGATGGCCGAGTTTGCAGATACGATTATCGTCGGAGATATTATTTATAAAGATATTAAAAAAGCTTTAAAAACTGTCAAAGTAAAGGAGTCACGTCATAAATGAATCCATTAGTAGCGAAAATGAACGATGAACAAAGCCAAGCGGTACGCACAACTGAAGGCCCGCTCTTAATCATGGCTGGCGCAGGGTCAGGTAAGACACGCGTATTGACGCATCGCATTGCGTATTTACTCGATGAAAAAGATGTTTCACCTTACAACATTTTAGCGATTACTTTTACTAATAAAGCAGCGCGCGAGATGAAAGAGCGTGTGGAGCAGCTCGTAGGTGAAGAAGCACAAGTGATTTGGATGTCTACTTTTCACTCAATGTGTGTGCGGATCTTACGACGCGATGCCGATCGTATTGGTATTGAACGAAACTTCACTATTCTAGATCCCACTGACCAAAAATCAGTGATTAAAGATGTCTTGAAGACTGAGAATATCGACAGTAAGAAGTTTGAACCGCGTATGTTTATGGGCGCAATTAGTAATTTGAAGAACGAGCTTAAAACGCCTGAAGATGCTCAAAAAGAAGCATCTGATTACATGGAACAAATGGTAGCTACAGTGTATAAAGGCTATCAACGTCAGCTCTTTAGAAATGAAGCGCTCGACTTCGATGATCTTATTATGACGACTATACATTTATTCGAACGTGTGCCTGAAGTATTAGAGTATTATCAGAATAAATTCCAATACATTCACGTCGATGAATATCAAGATACCAACAAAGCACAATATACGCTCGTCAATATGCTTGCGAAAAAGTTCAAAAACTTATGCGTAGTAGGGGATTCCGACCAATCTATTTACGGTTGGCGCGGCGCGGATATTCAAAATATCTTGTCATTTGAAGAAGATTATCCAGAAGCTAAGACGATTTACCTCGAACAAAACTATCGTTCAACGAAGACGATTCTTAACGCAGCCAATGAAGTGATTAAGAATAACTCTGAGCGTAAACCTAAAGGGTTATGGACAGCGAATGTTGAAGGCGAGAAGATTCATTACTACGAAGCGGCGACTGAGAAAGATGAAACAGAATACGTCGTTAAAGAGATCATGAAACAACGCAAGAAAGGTAAAGATTATAAAGATATGGCGATTCTTTACCGTACGAATGCGCAATCTCGTGTGCTCGAGGAATCATTTATGAAATCGAATATTCCTTATGTTATGGTCGGCGGTCAAAAATTCTACGATCGTAAAGAAATCAAGGACCTACTCAGCTACTTACGTGTGATTGCCAATAGCAATGACGATATCAGCTTACAACGTATCATCAATGTGCCGAAGCGAGGTATTGGTCCTTCTTCTGTTGAAAAAATTCAAAAGTATGCACAACAAAGTGACATTAGTATGTTTGATGCCTTAGCTGAAGTCGACTTTATTGGTTTATCGAAAAAAGTTACACAAGAATGTATTCATTTCTACGATATGATTAATAACCTTATCAAAGAACAAGAATTCCTAGAAATTAGTGAAATTGTAGAAGAAGTACTGACGAAATCAGGCTACCGTGAAATGTTGGAAAAAGCACAAACAATTGAGTCTCGTAGCCGTTTAGAGAACATCGATGAATTTATGTCTGTACCGACAAACTACGAAGAAGAGACACCACTTGAAGAACAATCACTCATCAATTTCTTAACCGATCTGTCTCTTGTAGCAGATATTGATGAAGCGGAAATTGAAAATGGAGTAACACTCATGACGATGCACTCAGCGAAAGGACTTGAATTCCCAATCGTCTTTATCATGGGTATGGAAGAATCGATCTTCCCTCATATTCGTGCAATTAAGAGTGATGATGACCATGAAATGCAAGAGGAACGTCGTATCGCTTACGTTGCGATTACTCGTGCTGAAGAAGAACTGTACATGACACATGCGACATCACGTATGTTGTATGGTCGCTCTCAATCTAATATGGTTTCTCGTTTCATCAATGAAATTCCTGAAGGTTTATTAGATGTTGAGAAGAAAGACCAACTCTATGGAAGCGGCAGTAAGTTCCATTCAGCGACGAAACAACCTAAGAAACGTGGCTTTAGCAAACGTACAGTTTCCCCACGTAAGAAACAGGTTGCAACAGATTGGAATGTTGGCGATAAAGTTGTGCATAAATCATGGGGCGAGGGTATGGTAAGTAATGTGAGCGAGAAGAATGGTTCGGTTGAACTTGATATTATCTTTAAATCTGCAGGACCGAAACGACTCCTTGCTCAGTTTGCACCTATTGAGAAGAAGGAGGACTAAAGCGTGAGTCAATTACAAGAACGTGTGGAGAAGTTACACGATTTATTAAATCAATATAGTTATGAGTATTATGTCCAAGATAATCCTTCCGTACCCGACAGTGAGTACGACAAACTATTGCGTGAGCTCATTGATATAGAAGAAGCACATCCAGAGTTTCGTTCCCCTGATTCTCCAACTGTGCGTGTAGGTGGTCAGGCGCAGTCTACCTTTGAAAAGGTCAATCATGACACGCCAATGCTCAGCTTAGGAAATGCGTTTAACGAAGAAGAATTACGTAAATTTGATCAGCGTATTCGTGAGCAGGTTGGCCAAGTTGAATATATGTGTGAATTGAAGATCGACGGTTTAGCTGTCTCTTTAAAATATGAGAACGGTCGTTTCGTTCAAGGGTTAACCCGTGGCGATGGTACGACAGGTGAAGATATTACTGAGAATTTGAGAACGATTCATGCGATTCCGTTAAAAATCAAAGAACCGTTGACTTTCGAAGTTCGAGGGGAAGCCTACATGCCACGTCAGTCCTTTTTATCACTTAATGAAGAAAAAGAAGCTAATGGCGAACAACCTTTCGCAAACCCACGAAATGCGGCAGCAGGTTCATTGCGACAACTCGATTCTAAACTCGCTGCCAAACGTAAGCTCAGCGTCTTCTTATACAGTGTGAACGACTTTACGCACTTTAACGCAGAGACGCAAAGTGAGGCATTAGACGAACTCGATCAACTCGGTTACAAGACGAACCAAGAGCGTCAACGTGTGGATAACATTGATGAAGTCTTAGCTTACATTGAAAAGTGGACAGAGCATCGTGAAGAACTACCATACGACATTGACGGTATCGTAATTAAAGTTAATGATTTAGAACAGCAACAAGAAATGGGATTCACTCAGAAATCACCACGCTGGGCCATTGCGTATAAATTCCCAGCTGAAGAGGTTGTGACGACACTCACAGATATCGAGCTCAGTATCGGTCGTACGGGCGTCGTTACACCAACAGCAATATTAGAACCAGTTCGAGTGGCAGGAACGACGGTTTCTCGCGCATCATTACACAATGAAGATTTGATTCACGAGAAAGATATTCGTATCGGAGACAGTGTCGTGATTAAGAAAGCAGGAGACATCATTCCAGAAGTGATTAAACCGATTCTTGATCGTCGTCCCGAAGGCACTGAGACCTATCATATGCCAACGCACTGCCCAAGTTGTGGCCATGAACTCGTGCGTATCGAGGGTGAAGTTGCGTTGCGTTGTATCAATCCGAAGTGTCAAGCACAGCTCGTTGAAGGTTTAATCCATTTCGTCTCTCGCCAAGCGATGAATATCGATGGTTTAGGTGAGAAGATTATTCATCAGCTATATGAACACAACGTGATTCGTGATATCGCTGACATTTACTATCTGACTGAAGAGGACTTATTACCTTTAGAGCGTATGGGCGCGAAGAAAGTTGAGAATTTACTTGAAGCGATTGAGCGCTCAAAGGCAAATTCACTCGAGCATTTACTCTTCGGTTTAGGCATTCGCCATCTCGGTGTTAAAGCGAGTCAAGTCTTAGCTGAGAAATATGGTTCGATTGATCAGTTATTCCATGTCACTGAAGATGAGTTAATGGAAATTCCAGATTTTGGTCACAAATTAGCACAGTCTGTCGTCACTTATCTGGAAAATGATGATATTATTGCTTTAATTCATAAATTAAAAGACAAAGATGTTAACATGGACTATAAAGGTGTAAAACGCACTGAGGTCGACGGTCATCCTGATTTTAAAGATAAAACGATCGTACTGACTGGTAAGTTGCATCAAATGACGCGTAAAGAAGCATCTAATTGGCTCGAGCTTCAAGGAGCTAAAGTGACGAGCAGTGTAACGAAAAAGACAGATTTAGTCATCGCAGGTGAAGATGCCGGATCAAAACTCGACAAAGCGAAGAAATTTGATACACCTATTTGGTCTGAAGAAGACTTTGTAAATAAGCAAAATGAAATAGAGGGTTAGAGGAGATTGAGCATGAAAAGAACATTCATATTACTAATCTCAGCAGTGGTCATGCTTTCTGCTTGTGGTCAAGATAGTGGTCACAAGAAAGAAGAAGGCAATAAAGAAGAACAGAGTAGTAAGAAAGATTCAAGTTCAGTAAAACAGAAAGCAACAGATAAGGACGTTCAAGGTAATGACTACCGGACGATCTTGCCTTTTAAAGAAAGCCAAGCGCGTGGCCTACTACAAGATAACATGGCGAATAGCTATAACGGCCAAGACTTTGAAAGTGGTTTGTTGGACTTGAGTAAGGAAGTCTTTCCAACAGATAAATATCTCTATCAAGATGGTCAATATTTAGATAAAGACACAGTGAACGCTTATCTAGACCCTAAGTATACGAAAGATGAAATCAAGAAGATGGACAAAGATGAGCGTAAAGATAAGAAAGCGGATGAGAATCTCGGTTTGAATCCGTCACATGAAGGTGAGAAAGACCCTGAGAAGATTGCGGAACACTCACCAGCTTATCTCTCTAACATCCTCGAACAAGACTTCTACGACAGTGGTGATACGAAAGGTAAGCACATCAAGGGTATGACGATTGGTCTTGCCATGAATAGTAAATATTATTACCAGAAAGAGAAGAATGGTGAGACGTATAGTAAGAAACTAGATTCTGATGAAGTGAAGAAACAAGGTAAGCAAATGGCAGGCGAAATCTTAACACGTCTGCGTGAGAATAAGGAATTGAAAGATATTCCTATACACTTCGCAATTTATAAACAATCTGGAGAGAACGCCATTACACCAGGTGAATTTATGGCAGGTACGACTGTAGACGAAGGTAAGACACGCATCAACGAGTGGAAAGATATCGATCAAACTACTGCATTATTACCTTCAGAGACAGCTGCAGATAAAGATGAACGCTTGAACAATAACTTTAAGCAGTTCAATGACAATCTACAATCTTACTTCAATAACTTTACGCAAGCCGTAGGTACGGTGAAATTTAATAAGAAATCACCGCAACAACTGTCTATCGACGTACCAATTGATTATTACGGGAAGGCCGAAACGATAGGTATCACACAATATGTGACCGAGCAGGCGAAGAAATACTTCGATAACGTTGACGAGTATGAAATTCACATCAAGGATGGTAATAATCCGCAAGCGTTAATTAGTAAAAGTAAAGATGATGACGAGCCTCAAGTTCATATTTATAAAAATAGTAACTGATCTAAATGAAGTCAGAGAGTGATGCGCTCTCTGGCTTTTTCTATATTGTGAGAAGTGGAGAAAGCGCATAAGCTAAAGAATTTAAAGGAATAAAGATTTCAACCTTACAATATTGAAAGATTGAATGAATCGTCGAGCGATTTCTTATATCATTGAGATAAGAAAAGGAGGACCTGGAAGCAAAAAAGGAGGATCTACGAATGTTACTACAAATACAAAATGTGAAGAAAACCTATGGTAGGGGTAACAATCAAGTTACAGCACTCAAAGATATGAACTTCTCGATTGAAGAAGGAGAGTTTGTAGCCATCATGGGTGAATCAGGTTCTGGTAAATCGACATTACTTAATCTTATTGCGACTTTCGATAAAGAGACGGCAGGATCGATTATTTTAGATGGCCAACAAACGAGTCATTTAAAAAGTAAAGACATAGCGAGATTTAGACGTAATCAACTTGGCTTTGTCTTTCAAGATTTTAATGTATTACATACGATGAACAATAAAGATAATATCCTGTTGCCGCTCGTCTTGTCGGATGAAAAGGTCAGTGTGATGAATGCGCGTCTTCAAGAAGTCACAAATGGACTAGACATTGAAGATATTTTACACAAATATCCTTACGAAGTCTCTGGAGGTCAGCAACAACGTGTAGCCATCGGACGTGCGTTAATCAGTCGCCCTCGATTATTGTTAGCAGATGAACCTACAGGCGCGCTTGACTCTAAGACATCAGCGAATATCATGAACATCTTTAGAGAGATTAATAGAGAGGGACAAACTGTCTTAATGGTCACACACTCAAATACAGATGCTTCTTATGCGAAACGTGTGCTATTCATCAAAGATGGAGTACTTTATCACGAGATTTATCGCGGTGAGGAATCGCAAAGTGAATTTCAGAAGCGGATTGCTGATAGTTTAGCGATGATTAATGGAAGCGGGGTATAAACGATGACCTTTCGACTAATGTGGAAGCTCGCGATGCGTAACTTCGTCTCACTGCGGCGAATCATCTTTCCCTTTGTGATTTCAATAGCGATGATGTTCGCAATGCAATATATACTTTTTTCGCTATTTAATAATGAGTTTTTAGAAAAGAAAAGTGATACGACGAAGTTAATCGCAGTTGCTGGTGATTTCTTCGTCTCACTTCTTCTCATTATCTTTATACTTTATGCCAATCGTTTCGTAATGAAACAACGTAAGAAAGAATTTGCGCTCAATATTATTTTAGGAATGGAGAAGAAACATCTCCGTTTAATCTTATTGATTGAAAGCATTGTAGAATATATCGTCACTGCAGTGTTAAGTATCATTGGCGGTTATTTGTTCGGACTATTATTGTTTGTCTTACTTAATAAACTCACAGAGAATAAGCACTTTACTACTATGGATTATCCGTTCGATGTACGAGCGATGTTGATTACTATTATCGCTTTAGCTGTTGTAATGCTGGTTCTGTTTATAATTAACAATGTCCAAATCTCCCTGCAATCACCATTAGGTTTATTACAAAGTGGTAAAAGGGTGGAGAAACAAAGATCGAAGTGGGTTTTAATTATACTTGGAATTATAGGCACAGTACTGATCATCATCGCTTATAGTTGCGCTTTGATGATTAATCCATTTTTAAATGAGTATCATTTACTTGGGTTCTTGTGTGCCTTAGCTAGTGTCATATTAGGAACTTACTTGCTATTTATGTCCTTTAGTGTGCTTGTGTTGAGAGCATTAAAAAGCATTCCTAGAATTTACTATCAAAAGGTGAATTTCTTTTCCATCTCAGGTTTACTTTCTCGAATGAAAGTCAACGCGGTAAGTCTAGCGAGTATTACTTTGTTATGTACATTCTTAGTTGTGACTTTATCCTTGTCTCTAACAACTTATCGAGGCATCCAAAAAACAATCGTAAGCTTGCCTTCAGAAGATTACACAATAACGCAACTTGATGATAGTTCGTATGACAAGCAAGTGAAGTCAAATAAGAAGATTATTCAAGAACTACGTCAGTATACGAAGATTAAAGACGTCAAAAATGTTAAAGAAACGACGATGATGGCCAAGGAACATAAAGGGGAGCTTCTAGAAAAAGGACCAGGCTCTAGAATGATGTTGAACTTTAAAACAGAACAAGATTTCAATAGAGAAAACCATGAGCACCTTCATTTAAAAAAAGGTGAAATAGGTATAGGTAGTAATCTCGAGAAGATCGAAAAGTCTAAGCATTTAAAGTTAATGGGGCATAAATTTCGGACCCGACATTTAAATGAAGATCACATTGAAGGAGCCGGTGCACTTTCTTATGCGTATATTGTCGTTAAAGATCAAGATGTACTCAATAAAGTAACGCAACATGTCACAGATGATAATGCGTTAACTACGAATGCTGAAGCCAGATTTAATGTCAATAACTCACAAGCCATTGAACCGCATAAAGAAGACTTAGAAGATAAATATCAAGTTCAAATAGAAAGTAAAAATGAAAGAAGCTCACTTATAATTGATGTATTTGGTGGATTTGTGTTCTTAGGAACTATCGTTAGTATTACCTTACTGATTGGTATATTCTTAATGATGTACTACAAACAAGTTTCCGAAGGCTTTGAAGATCATCGGAACTATCAAATTATGAACAAAGTGGGTCTTGATAAGCCACTCATCAAACGAATTATTCGTAAGCAAATTATATGGATCTTTGCTTTACCTATAGGTGTGACAGTAGTTCATTCTTTAGTCGCAAGTAAAATGGCATATCGTTTAATTGGTTCAATCATGATGGTTAACTATGTAGATTATCTGGTATCTAATCTCATTATTCTAGTAGGAGTCACACTCATATATGGATTTATCTATTTAATCACGTCGAGTATTTATTTTAATACGATTTATCATAGTGGAAACGACGATTAGCAAGTCTAAAATATTATATTTTACTCATATCGTAAGAGAAAGTCATGCCCGTAGATACATACTTAGAGCTGTATCTGCGGGCTTAGCTATTATTATTGTTAGAATAATCAATTGTGAGGAAAAGTCGCAGCAGGTAAAAGGTAACACACTTATGAAACATGAATATCAAACCTACGAGAATGCGCCTGCTTATAGATTTTCTCTATTAATTTTGATACAATTTTGTAATGAATGAGTAATTAAGGAGGCTTTTAAACTAATGGCTAGAGTGACACGTGATGAGGTTAAGCATATTGCGAACTTAGCTCGACTTCAAATTACTGAAGATGAAACAACTGAAATGCAAGAATCTCTAGAGAGTATTCTAAACTTTGCTAATCAAATAGATGAAGCGAACACTGAAGATGTTGAACCTACTTACCACGTATTAGACTTACAGAATGTCTTACGTGAAGATAAAGCGCAAGAGGGCATTCCTCAAGAGCTTGCATTGAAGAATGCGAAAGAAACAGAAGATGGACAATTCAAAGTACCATCAGTCATGAACGGGGAGGATGCGTAAGATGACGATTCGTTATGAGTCTGTAGAGAATTTAATTAACATGATTCACAACAAAGAGATTAAGCCATCTCAAGTAGTCAGTGATATCTATGATGCGATTGAAGAAACTGACGCTACGATCAAATCTTTCTTAGCTTTAGATAAAGAGAATGCGATGAAGAAAGCGGAAGAGCTCGATGCATTACAAGAGAAAGATCAAATGGAAGGTTTACTCTTTGGTATTCCAATGGGTATTAAAGACAATATTATCACTGAAGGTGTGGAAACAACTTGTGCAAGTAAGATGTTAGAAGGTTTCGTACCAATCTATGAATCTACTGTAATGAACAAATTGCACAATGAGAACGCTGTATTAATTGGTAAACTCAACATGGATGAGTTTGCGATGGGTGGTTCTACTGAAACATCTTACTTCAAGAAGACATTAAACCCATTTGACCATGATGCTGTACCAGGCGGATCTTCAGGTGGTTCTGCTGCAGCTGTAGCGGCTGGACTCGTACCATTTAGTTTAGGTTCAGATACAGGTGGTTCTATCCGTCAACCAGCAGCGTACTGTGGTATTGTGGGTCTTAAACCTACATACGGTCGTGTTTCTCGTTTCGGTTTAGTAGCCTTTGCGTCTTCATTAGACCAAATCGGACCTTTAACTCGTAACGTGAAAGACAATGCCTTAGTATTACAAGCAATCTCAGGTGTGGACGAACACGATTCAACGAGTGCACCTGTCGATGATGTTGATTTCACTTCTGAAATTGGACAAGACATTAAAGGTATGAAGATTGCATTACCTAAAGAATATTTAGGTGAAGGTGTCGAAGAAGAAACGAAAGAACTCGTGAAGAAAGCAGTTGAAACGTTAAGAGAACTCGGTGCAACTGTTGATGAAGTTTCACTTCCAAATACGAAATTTGGTATTCCATCATACTATTTACTCGCTTCTTCAGAGGCGTCAGCAAACTTAGCACGATTTGATGGTATCCGTTACGGTTATCATTCACCAGAAGCGAAGACTTTAGAAGAATTATACAAATTCTCAAGAAGTGAAGGTTTCGGTAAAGAGGTTAAACGCCGTATCTACTTAGGTACATTCGCGTTAAGCTCAGGTTACTATGATGCCTTTTACAAAAAAGCGCAAAAGGTTAGAACGTTAATCAAACAGGACTTCGAACGTATCTTTAATGACTATGATGTCGTTGTAGGACCAACAACACCAGGACCTGCGTTCAACATTGGTGAAGAGATTGACGATCCACTAACAATGTATGCAAACGACTTACTCACTACACCAGTGAACCTTGCTGGTCTTCCAGGTATTTCTCTACCTTGTGGCAAGTCTAAAGGTCGTCCAGTTGGTTTACAATTTATCGGTAAACCATTCGATGAGAAGACGCTTTACCGTGTTGCATACCAATACGAAACACAATTCAATTTACATGATGAATATGAACAATTATAAGGAGTGGAATTATGCATTTTGAAACAGTTATCGGACTTGAAGTCCACGTAGAATTAAAGACAGATTCTAAAATGTTCTCTCCATCACCTGCGCATTTCGGTGCAGAACCGAACTCTAATACGAATGTCATCGATTTAGCTTATCCTGGTGTGTTACCTGTCGTGAATAGACGCGCAGTAGATTGGGCGATGAGAGCGTCAATGGCGTTAAACATGGACATTGCTACTGAATCTAAATTTGACCGTAAAAACTATTTTTACCCAGATAATCCGAAAGCGTACCAAATCTCACAATTTGATCAACCTATTGGTGAGAATGGTCACATCGATATCGAAGTAGATGGCGAGACACGTCGCATCGGTATCACACGTTTACACATGGAAGAAGATGCTGGTAAGTCTACACACAAAGAGGGCTACTCACTTGTAGACTTAAACCGTCAAGGTACGCCTTTAATTGAGATCGTATCTGAACCAGATATTCGTTCACCACAAGAGGCTTATGCTTATTTAGAAAAATTACGTTCTATCATCCAATACACTGGCGTATCTGACTGTAAGATGGAAGAAGGTTCACTGCGTTGTGACGCCAACATCTCTTTACGTCCATATGGACAAGAAGAATTTGGTGTGAAGACTGAGTTGAAGAACTTGAACTCTTTCAATTATGTGCGTAAAGGTCTTGAATACGAAGAAAAACGTCAAGAAGAAGAACTCTTAAATGGTGGCGAAATTCTTCAAGAAACACGTCGTTTCGATGAGTCGACTGGTAAGACAATTCTAATGCGTGTCAAGGAAGGTTCTGATGACTATCGTTACTTCCCAGAACCAGATATCGTACCACTCTACGTAGACGAAGAATGGAAAGAACGTGTACGTCAAACGATTCCTGAATTACCAGATGCACGTAAGAAAAAATATGTTGAAGAGTACGAACTTCCGGCATATGATGCGCACGTCTTAACACTAACGAAAGAAATGTCCGATTTCTTCGAAGGTGCTGTCGCAAACGGTGCGGATATCAAATTAACGTCTAACTGGCTTATGGGTGGCGTAAACGAGTACCTCAATAAACACCAAGTTGAGTTACAAGATACGAAGTTAACGCCTGAGAACTTAGCTGGTATGATTAAATTGATTGAAGACGGTACGATGAGTAGTAAGATCGCTAAGAAAGTCTTCCCAGAGTTAGCTGCAAACGGTGGCGACGCTAAGCAAATTATGGAAGATAAAGGCTTAGTTCAAATCTCTGATGAAGATACGTTGAAACAATACGTTAACGAAGCGTTAGACAACAATCCTCAATCCGTTGAAGACTACAAGAACGGTAAAGGTAAAGCGATGGGTTACTTAGTAGGTCAAATCATGAAAGCGTCTAAAGGCCAAGCTAACCCTCAAATCGTTAACAAATTATTGAAACAAGAATTAGATAATCGTTAATAGATGATTATGACTGTCGATAGAGTGAAACGCTTTATCGGCAGTTTTCTGTTACTAAGAGTAATATGACTTCGTACGTTTTGTAATACTTTTAAAAAGCACTATGTACGAAAATAAAATCCATATCCAAGACGTCATCAGCTTCCGCATGAGAATCTAAATGCTTTGAAGAATAGTATATATCCTTTAATATAGAATATGAGTATATAAAATCGAGGTTGAAATTATGAGAAAACGAGCGAGAATAATATATAACCCCACATCAGGTAAGGAGATGTTTAAACGCGCTCTACCTGACGTACTCATCAAGCTTGAGAAAGCAGGATATGAAACGAGCGCCTATGCGACAGAGCGTTCTGGTGATGCGACGAAAGAAGCTGAACGTGCTTTAGAACAAGAATATGACTTGCTCATCGTAGCGGGTGGTGACGGCACGTTAAACGAGGTCGTGAATGGGATAGCTGAACAACCTAATCGTCCGAAACTAGGTATTATCCCAATGGGTACAGTCAATGACTTCGGTCGTGCCTTACATTTACCATCTAATATCATGAAAGCCGTTGATGTCATCGTTAATGGTCACACGACTCAAGTGGATATCGGTAAGATGAATAGCCGTTACTTTATCAATTTGGCTGCAGGTGGCAAGCTCACTGAGGTATCTTATGAAACGCCAAGTAAGTTGAAATCGATTGTAGGACCATTCGCGTATTACATTAAAGGTTTCGAGATGTTGCCTCAGATGAAAGCTGTCGATATTCGAATAGAGTATGATGATGAGATCTTCCAAGGCGAAGCATTACTCTTCCTTCTTGGATTGACGAACTCTATGGCTGGCTTTGAGAAGTTGGTTCCGGATGCTAAGTTAGATGACGGTTATTTTACACTTATTATTGTTGAAAAAGCTAACCTAGCTGAATTGGGTCACATCATGACACTTGCATCACGCGGTGAACATACGAAACATCCGAAAGTCATTTATAAAAAGGCGAAATCAGTAAGTATTTCTTCGTTTGCGAATATGCAACTCAATGTGGATGGGGAATACGGTGGTAAACTACCAGGAAACTTCTTGAATTTAGAAAGACATATTGAAGTGTTTACACCTAATGATATTCACAATGAAGAATTAACACACTCGTAAGATTTGTATCACAAGTAATGTAGAATATTGCGCGTGTTGCTTGAAGAATGGCGATATAGACAATACGAGTGCAACATATAGAGCAAGGCAAAAGTTTGTCTTGCTCCTTCAATTCACGAGGTTAGGCAGTTGAGTCAGTACCTAACCTCTTTTCATGTGGAGTGAGAGTAAGATGATAGATATTAAGAAGAATGATATAAAGACAGGCACAGTTCAAGATTTAACGCATGAAGGGCATGGTGTAGTGAAGATTGACCGCTATCCTATCTTCGTACCCTATGCGCTCATCGATGAAGAAATTGAATATAAGATTATTAAGGTAAAGAAGAACTTTGCGATAGGGAAGCTACAGCAAGTGAATGTCGCGAGTGAGTCGCGCGTAGAGCCGCCTTGCGTGTATTATCATAAGTGTGGTGGGTGCCAACTCCAACATATGAATTATCAAGCACAACTTGCTATGAAGAAAGAGCAAGTCGTTAACTTGTTCCATCGTAAAGGGGACTTTGCGGATACACCTATTCGAGATGTCATCGGTATGGAAGACCCTTGGTATTATCGCAATAAATCTCAATTACCAGTAGGGCGAAACAAAGATGGGCATGTTAAGATGGGTTTCTTTAGACAACGTAGCCACGATATCATTGATATGGAAGAATGCTTGATTCAGCACCCTTCACAGAATGAAATTATGGTGGCATTGAAACAATGGTTCGATGAGCTTGGTGTGAGCGTATATGATGAAAGAAGTAAGCGTGGTCTCATGCGTCATGTGGTGATTCGAAGCGGGTATTATACAGATCAACTCATGGTGATCTTCGTGACAAATGGTAAAAAGTTTAAACAACGGGATACGCTCGTTCAACGTTTGACCTCTCAATTTCCTCAAATCACGAGTATCAAACAGAATATTAACACGTCTCATTCCAATGTGATTATGGGTAAACAATCGATATTATTATTTGGTGAAGAACAAATTAATGACCGTCTATCAGATGTCGAATTTAAGATTAGTGATCAATCGTTCTATCAAATTAACGCTTCCCAAACGGAAAAACTGTATCAGAAAGCGCTTGATTATGCTGATTTACAAGGTGAAGAAGTCGTACTAGATACGTATTGCGGTATCGGAACGATCGGTCTCTATATGGCACCTAAAGCTAAACACGTGTATGGCGTAGAAGTGATACCTGATGCTATCGAGGATGCCCGCCTTAATGCAACGCGAAATGGATTCAACAATACGACTTTTGTCCCTGGTAAAGCGGAAGAAGTTATTCTAAAATGGAAAGAACAAGGTATTCGTCCTGATGTAGTCATGGTGGATCCGCCGCGTAAAGGTTGTGATGAGCGCTTTATTCAAACGCTGCGTGAACTTCAACCTAAGAAGATTATTTATATATCTTGTAATCCGGCGACACAACAACGTGATGTGACGCAACTCAAGGACTTATATGATCTCGTAGAAATAACGCCTGTAGACATGTTTCCACAAACGACGCATGTTGAGACGGTAGCACAATTGGTGCGCAAATCTTAGAGAGACATTCATTACAGTAGTTTGTTATTGAGCGTGTAGTCTACACACATCGCTATAAAGCTCACACTGTTAATATTATATAAATTTGGGAGGACGAGCAGTGGTCAAACTTAATTTCTTTAATAATAAAAAGTCTATCGAGCGCTTTATTCTCTTACAAGTTATCGTGGTGATGATGAGCATTCTCATTTGTTATAAAGGTGCGCATTTATTCACTCATGTACATGAAGAGAACTTTATCTTAAATATACTGTACGGCTTACTTGGCGCTGCTCTCATGGTCGTTGTTCATGAAGCGATGCACTTTGTCCTCTATAAAGCCTTTGCGAAAAAGGGTAAACCACAAATTCGCCAACGCTTTGGTATTATTACAAGCTATGTGCCGGATAAAGTATTTAAGAAGTGGGAATATATCACGATTATGATTGCGCCATTGGTAGTCATTACTTTAGGTTTATTCGTCGTTTTCGTCTTCTTCTCTTATTCAGCACTCATCTTTATCGCAAGCATCCACGTAGGCTATTGCCTCGTCGATATGTATTTCGTTGCGAGTGCATGGAATAAGCATGTAAAGTATGTGGAAGATAGTAGTGATGGCGTGATCTTTTACACGAATGAAGATAAAGTGAAATAAAACAAGCAACTCATATTTATATAACAACTTTCAGTTCCGATCACTGTGTCTGACGATCATTTTAGTTACAATATAACTAAATGGTGTAGACACGTATCGGAGCTTTTCTTGTGGCGGCGGAAATGACTAAGACTAACACTAGCAAGGAGGTGAGTCATGTGGCAGAACGACGAATTATTCATATTGATATGGATTACTTCTATGCACAAGTAGAGATGAGAGATAATCCAGATTTGAAAGGTAAGCCGGTTATCGTAGGTGGTAAAGCGAGCGGGCGAGGTGTGGTTTCTACAGCATCCTACGAGGCTCGTAAATATGGCGTGCATTCGGCTATGCCCATGGCTCAAGCTCACAAATTGTGTCCTGACGGTTATTATGTGACGCCTCGCTTTGATAAGTATCGTGAAGCTTCACAACAAATTATGGCAATCTTTCGCAGTTATACCGATATTGTGGAACCTTTGTCTTTGGATGAGGCATATTTAGATATTACTCATTTAGTCCGTCCTGATTTACCGGCTTCTCGAATCGCGGAGTTTATCCGTAGAGGTATTTATGAGCAAACGCAACTCACCGCTTCTGCAGGTGTCTCTTATAACAAATTTTTAGCTAAACTAGCGAGTGGGATGAATAAACCCAATAATCTTACCGTTATTGATTATAATAATGTCCATGAGATATTGATGAATTTGGATATCGGCGGCTTTCGAGGCGTAGGCCCCACAACAGAAGAGAAGATGCATGCGAACGGTATTTATACAGGTAAAGACTTGTATAATAAAAGTGAAAGAGAATTGATACGACTCTTTGGCAAGAAAGGGCATGGCTTATACAATAAAGCGCGTGGTATTGATGAAAGTCCAGTCAAATCTGAGCGTGTTCGCAAATCAGTAGGCACAGAAAGAACCTTTGCGACAGATATGAATGACGACGATCAGGTATTGAATAAGATTTGGGAGCTCAGCACGAAGACAGCAGAACGACTCTCTCGAATTCAGAAGTCAGGGAAGACAGTGACTGTGAAAATTAAGACCTATCGTTTTGAGACCTTTTCCAAACAGAGAAGTTTGAGAGACCCTATACGAAATGAAACAGATATTTATAACATTGCGTATGAGTTGTATACTGATTTGAAAGATCCTGAAGTGCCGATTAGACTTGTTGGAGTGACAGTCGGCAATTTGGAACAATCGACGTATGAGAATATGAGTATTTATGACTTTTTATAATAAGGCAGAGAGGGCAGACGTCCCACTTTAATAGTCCTTATCAGTCAGCTGTTTCCCATAAACTTGAAGCATATGATCTAAGCTGTCATAGTGTTTCAGCAGTCGAAATGTAATCATCGCACATGCTTTCGCATCATTTAACGCGTCATGGTGGCCGTGGAAATCAAGACGATAGAAATCCATCATATGTTTCAAACCATAGCGATGGTTGTCGACGGTACGACGTGCGAGCTGGCAAGAACAGAAATAGGTCATCTGTGGCGTCGGGATATTCTGAGCTTTCAAGCTTGCATGAAGGACTGACATATCAAATGCTGCATTGTGTGCGACGACCGGCAAGTTGTCGATAAACTTGAGCATATATGGGAAGACCTCATCAAAGGTAGGCGCGTCTGTCACTTGTTCAGGTTGGATGCCATGTACTGCAATATTGGTTTTAGAGAAATAATCTTTGGGATTTACGAGTGTGTAAAAACTTTCTACAATTTGATGCTTAACGACTTTCACCATACCGACGGAACAAACACTCGTGCGTTTACCGTTTGCGGTTTCAAAGTCTAAAGCGACAAATGCATTGTCTGAATTCACCTTTGCACCTCCTTTACGAAAACAGTTATGCACTGAATTTAATCCTTTCGACATGATGAGTCAAGCGATAAATCTGGGAGATGTCGGAAAGCGACTCGCTTCGGTCGACCTACCTTCTTTTGCATATAACGAGCGTTCGAGAAAGTGATGAGGCGAGCGCTTTCAACCACTTTTGCGTAAGTAAAGTGATAAGCAACTTGCAAAAATGTGGTAAATTGGGGCATAATCATAACCATTTCAATAAATAAGCACTAAGATGTGTTCTTATGGAGAGTCACATCTTAGTGCTTGAATTTTTATATAGGATATTAAGCTCACATCAAGCTAAAGTATCTACTTAATTATTCTTCGTCAAAAGAACGTTCAGCAAGTTCTTTTTCAAATAAGTATAATGTATTGCAGTCGTCACCGATACGTTTGAGGTAATCGATATGTGTCTCGAACATTGATTCCTCTTCAACTTGCTCATCTAAGAACCAGTTTAAGAATGAAATTGTTGCATAGTCTTTCGCTTCGTTTGCGATATCAGATAAGTTGTAGAAACGACGTGTAACGTCTTGTTCTTGAGCTAAACCGTCTTCAAACGTTTCAAGAATGCTTTTGAACTCTGCTTTCGGTGCTGAAAGTGCACTGAAGACAGCGTGTTCGCCACGGTCGTTAATGTAGTCATAAATTTTCTTACCGTGGAATCTTTCTTCTTTCGCTTGTTGAATGTAGAAGTTTGCGAAACCTTCGTATGATTCCTTGTCACAGTAAGCAGCCATAGCCATGTATGCGTGTGCTGCATAGTATTCGTGGTTCATTTGTTCATTTAATGCATCTAATAACTTTTTATCTAACATAATTGTATCCTCCCTTTAGTTGTTAAGTGTAGTATAACATGTCTATTCTCAATTGCAAATTAAAATTATTCTAATCTGAGAGAATGAAAATCATTTTTAATTGAGAATGGTTTGGAAAGATAGTCGCTCGTGTTATAATATTTGAGTGATATAAGAGGAGGAAGAACATGAGACAATGGACGGCAACCCACTTGGCAAAGCTTGCGCGTATGGCAAGTAAGATGGCTGGAAAGAAGGGTACGGATTTACCCGGCCAAGTCGCGCGTCGAGTGGATAAAAATATATTAAGAAATTTAGCGCAAGAAGTAGATGAGATTGTATTTATCAGCGGTACAAATGGTAAGACGACGACTTCAAATCTCATCGGTCATACACTTAGAGCAAATCATATTGATATTGTACATAATAATGAAGGCGCCAACATGGCAGCGGGTATCACCTCAGCCTTTATCCTTCAAAGTAAACCAGAAACAAAGATTGCTGTAATTGAAATTGATGAAGGCTCTATTCCTCGTGTGATGAAAGAAGTTACTCCTACTATGATGGTCTTTACTAACTTCTTCAGAGACCAAATGGATCGTTTCGGTGAAATTGATATTATGGTAGAGAATATTGCTCGTGCGATTAGTAATAAAGGGATTAAAATGTTGCTCAATGCAGATGATCCTTTCGTGAGTCGCTTGAAGATTGCGAGCGATGACCGTGTTTATTACGGTATTGCTAAGCATGCACATGATTTCGAACAAAGCACGATGAACGAGAGTAAGTATTGTCCAAATTGTGGTCGTTTACTTACTTATGACTACGTTCATTACAATCAAATTGGACACTATCACTGCGACTGTGGCTTTAAGCGTGAGCAACCTAAATATGAAATCTCAAACTTTGAAACGACACCATTTTTAAATATCAAAGTCGATGGCCGATTCTTGGATATGAAGATTGCCGGAGACTTTAATGCTTACAACGCGTTAGCAGCATACACTGTGCTACGTGAACTAGGCCTTAGTCACGAGTCCATTCAGAAAGGTTTCGAGACGTATACTTCTGACAATGGCCGTATGCAATACTTCAAGTCAGGTGCGAAAGAAGCGATGATTAACTTGGCTAAGAATCCAGCAGGTATGAACGCCAGCCTGTCAGTAGGTGAGCAGTTACAACATAAGAAAGTTTATGTCATTAGCTTGAATGATAACGCTGCAGATGGCCGAGATACGTCTTGGATTTATGATGCAGATTTCGAGAAATTACAAGAGCAGGATATTGAAGCCATCATCGTGACAGGTACACGTGCCGAAGAATTACAATTACGCTTGAAACTCGCGGAAATAGAAGTGCCTGTTATCGTTGAGAAAGATATTTACAAAGCGACAGCGTTAACGATGAAATATCCAAGTTATACAGTTGCGGTGCCGAACTATACATCTCTGGCTCCAATGTTAGAGCAATTAAATCGCTCATTTGAGGAGGAAACGAAGTCATGAATGAACTGACTGTATACCACTTTATGCCAGATAAATTAAATCTTTATAGTGATATCGGGAATATTATTGCCTTAAAGCAACGTGCGAAGTGGCGTAATATTAAATTGAATGTAGTCGATATCAATGAAACTGAAGGCGTGACGTTAGATGAGTGTGATATCTTCTTTATCGGTGGTGGCAGTGATCGTGAACAATCGCTTGCTACAGCTGAGTTGAGTATGATTAAAGATACGTTGAAAGCCGCCATTGAAGATGGTATGCCTGGACTCACTATTTGTGGTGGATATCAATTTCTAGGGACGAAATATATCACTCCTGACGGTAAAGAACTCGATGGTCTAGGTATTCTCGATTTCTATACGAAATCTCAGAAAGAGCGTCTCACAGGTGATATTGTGATTGAGAGTGAAACCTTTGGCACGATTGTAGGTTTCGAAAACCATGGTGGACGCACACATCATGACTTCGGTACGTTAGGTCGCGTGACGCATGGTTATGGCAATAATGATACAGATAAAAAAGAAGGTATTCACTATAAGAATTTATTAGGTACTTATCTTCATGGACCTATTTTACCTAAAAACCATGAGCTGACAGATTATCTGTTGGAAAAAGCGTGTGAGCGTAAAGGCATTCCTTTTGAGCCACGTGAGTTGGATAATACAGAGGAAGAAGCGGCGAAACAAGTGATCGTTGACCGCGTGAAGAAAAGTAAATAAAAGCTAAAAAGTGGGGCTGACTACGAGCGTGTAGTTCAGTCCCACTTTTCTTCTTAACTTAATATTAGCTCTATTGACTCTTATTCTAGCACCGATTGTGAAGAATACGAAGTCTACCATTACTTCGCATACCGGCCGTCTAGAATGCGATAGATGAGTAATATTTCGTAAATGATGTGACTTTTAATTTGATTATTGTCAAATTCATCTAAGCCTTTCACTGAACGTTTGAGAACTGATGCGGATGCCTTTTCACGCTCGAAGTGTCCTGTTGAGAAGATGTTGTTAATACTTTGCGAAATCTTAAGAATGGCTAGACGTTCTTCACTATTGAAGACAACTTGAACATTTTTAGGCAAATAAATAATGTTAGATAAATGTGTGATAAACAAGCGATTGGTATGTGAACGGGACGTAATGCGTCGAACTTGAATCCATTCTTTATCACGATGTTTATGGTAGCCTAGCTCATCTTTCTGATAACTCAATAGCGTATCGACACGATTATTCAAACTGATTACCTTATCTAAAGCACGTTCTGATGAGACAGATTTAAATTTACCAATCAATAGTTGCTGCATACGGTTGCTATAAAGGCTATACATTTGCGACTCTGTCTTGTTGATTAAGCTATCAAGCTGAGCGTAGTATTTCGGTGGTAAGACCATAAAGTTAACTAATCCTGCAGTCACAAGACCTATAATCGCAGTTAAAAATCGTGAGAAGAAGTTATAGATAAATGCATCGTGAATACCTGGAATCATCGCTAGTGCTGTCATGGTTGCTACAGTAGTACCGACTTGCAAATTAAATTTCGTACAGACAATGATAGTGCATAGAGCAGTTAGCGCATATGAGAAAGGTGAATCATCGCCGAAGAAGTATGTAAAGACAACTGCGAAGACGACGCCGATAACCGTCGCAGGCAAACGTCTGTAACCTTTATGTAACGACGCTTTCGCTGTCGGTTCGATTGTGACGATAGCTGTCAATATCGCAAAGATAGGGTTCATATGTAACAGTAAACAGAACCAAGCGGTTAGAAAGGTCGCTAAGCCTGTCTTAATCGTACGCGCGCCAATTAAATTTTTGTACCATTTTTCTCGCATAGTGGATCTCCTAGCTTATATTGTGATGTGTCTATGATGTCTCGTCGTTGAATGACGATATTTTAAGAAGAAAATAACTCTTATTTATTATATCAAAAAAAGTTTGCTATAATAAGATGGACGATAAAAAATGAGAAAAAAGGAACGGGATCAATTCATGATAGTAAAAACAGATGAAGAATTACAAGGATTGAAAGATATTGGATATATTTGTGCACTCGTTCGTGATAAGATGAAAGCTGCAACTGAGCCAGGTATTACGACACGAGAGCTCGATCAAATTGCTAAAGATTTATTTGAAGAACATGGTGCAACTTCAGCACCTATCCATGACGAAGGTTTCCCAGGTCAAACTTGTATCAGTGTGAATGAAGAGGTCGCACACGGCATTCCTGGTAAACGTAAGATTCGCGAAGGTGATTTAGTTAACATCGACGTCTCAGCTTTAAAGAATGGTTTCTACGCTGACACAGGCATTTCATTCGTCGTAGGTGAAAGCGATAATCCTATGAAACAGAAAGTTTGTGACGTAGCTTTAGAAGCTTTCGAACAAGCTATGACAAAGATTAAACCAGGCGGCAAATTGAGCCAGATTGGTAAAGCAGTACATGCGACAGCGCGTAAGAACGACTTGAAAGTGATTAAGACTCTAACAGGACACGGTGTAGGACGTTCGCTTCATGAGGCACCAAGCCACGTTCTCAACTATTTCGATCCTAAAGAGAAGACGTTACTTAAAGAGGGCATGGTGATTGCGGTTGAGCCATTCATTTCTTCAAACGCGACGTATGTTGTAGAAGGTAAAAATGATTGGGCATTCGAAACAACAGATCGCAGCATGGTTGCTCAAATTGAACACACAGTAATCGTAACGAAAGACGGTCCAATTTTAACTACTAAAATTGAAGACAACGAAGCTTAAGCCTTAAGTCTGAAATAGAAATCATTCCGGAGCCTATTATCCTGGCTTCGGAAATTTTTTATAATAGAATCTAACCTAGAATAAATCCGACTTCTAGAATAAATACAGAGAATAAAGTCGGCAAGACACATGTGATCGTGTTTGCTGCAGAGGTGATTCTATGAATATATTATGGACTTATATGGACAAGATGTGTAAACAGTTATTAGATAAAAGTATGCGTGCGCGATGGCAAGAACTGGATTATCGACTTCAAGACATTGAACGCTATATCCGCTACTTAGTATTGAAACAGGCGTCGATAAGAAAGTTAATTGACAGTCTATCGTTAACATTGGAAAATAAATATATCGACATTATTGAAAGTGCTAAAAATATTTCAGCATGTAAGATTGAAAGTGCAGATATTGAAGCGATTACGTCACAACTCAATCACTATGAAGCGACTTATGCTGAATTAGAGTCAACGATTACAGCACAACATCAAGAGAAACTATCAACTGAAGCTGAGTGTGACATGCTACAGCAATTGCGTTTAGGTCAATATGCGGTTTGAGTTAGCTAGGAATAGGGTACGCTCACGTCAGTGATCTTAGAGACTTGGGTGCTAGCTTTATTCATTTCTTATGGTGGATTTAAAGAGCATTCCATAGTGACGATACTATGCAACTTGTATGAAATCTCAATGTGCATTCCATCATTCATAAATGTTACGAAACACGTAGAAGAAAGGCGGCGAAATATGACACACAAATATATATCAACGGAGATGCTAATCATCTTTACTGCGTTGATGATTGTAGCCAATTTTTACTATATCTTTTTTGAAAAAATTGGTTTCTTACTCGTTCTATTACTAGGATGTATCCTCGTTTATGTGGGTTATCTCTATTTTCATAAAGTCAGAGGGCTTCTCGCTTTTTGGATAGGTGTTCTACTCGTAGCATTTACCTTGCTATCCAATAAATATACGATTATTATTCTGTTCCTGTTCCTGATGGTAATGATTATCCGCTATTTACTTTACAAATTTAGACCGTTAAAAGTAGTGGCGACTGATGAAGCGGTTGAAAGTCCTCAATTTATTAAGCAGAAGTGGTTTGGACAGCAACGTACGCCGCATTACGTCTATAAATGGGAGGACTTGCAAATTCAACATGGTATCGGTGAAATCGACATCGATATGACGAAAGCAGCAAATATTAAAGAGCATAACGTCATTGTAGTGCGTCACCTAGTGGGTAAAGTTCAAGTCGTCGTGCCACTAAATTACAATATTCATCTCCATTTTACGGCATTTTTCGGCAATGCTTATATCAATGAGCATAATTATAAAGTTGAGAATACCAATATTAGTGTGAGAGAAGAGACGAAACCAGATAATTATACTGTAAACATTTACGTTTCTACATTTATCGGCGATATCGAGGTGTTTTACAAGTGAATCACTACATAAGAGCCATAGGATCGATGTTAATCCTCGTCTACAGTATGCTTTTCGCCTTTCTCTTTATTGATAAAATATTTGTGAATATCATTTATTTTCAAGGCATGTTCTATACGCAAATATTTGGTATTCCGGTATTTTTATTCTTAAATATCGTTATCATCTTACTTTGTATCATCGTGGGTTCTGTGTTAGCTTATAAGATTAATCAACAGAACCACTGGCTTCAAGAACAAATCGAACGTTCGATTGAAGGTGAAACAGTCGGTATTAACGATCAAAATATTGAACTGTATAATGAAACGATCGCGCTCTATCAAACGTTGGTGCCACTCAATCAAGAAGTACATAAACTACGTATGAAGACACAGAATTTAACGAATGAGTCATATAACATCAATGATAAGAAAGTTAAGAAAATCATCGAAGACGAGCGTCAACGTTTAGCTCGAGAATTACACGACTCAGTGAGTCAGCAACTGTTTGCAGCAAGTATGATGCTTTCAGCCATTAAGGAATCGACATTAGAGCCACCGCTCGATCAACAAATACCCACGTTAGAAAAAATGGTACAAGATTCACAACTTGAAATGAGAGCCTTACTTTTACATCTTAGACCTATCGGATTGAAAGATAAATCGCTAGGAGAAGGAATTAAAGATTTAGTTGTTGATCTTCAGAAGAAAGTGCCGATGAAAGTGGTTCACCAAATAGAAGATTTTAAAGTCCCTAAAGGTATTGAAGATCATTTATTCCGCATTACTCAAGAAGCGATTTCAAACACCTTACGACACTCTAACGGGACGAAAGTAACGATTGAATTATTCAATAAAGAAGATTATTTACTACTACGCATACAAGACGACGGTAAAGGATTTAACGTCGATGATAAAGTTGAACAAAGTTATGGATTAAAGAATATGCGTGAACGTGCGCTAGAAATCGGCGCGAACTTCCACATTGTATCCTTGCCAGATTCAGGGACACGTATCGAAGTGAAAGCACCGTTGAACAAGGAGGAATTAAGTGATGATTAAAGTATTATTCGTTGATGACCATGAGATGGTACGTATCGGAATTTCTAGTTACTTATCTACTCAACCTGACCTCGAAGTCGTAGGGGAAGGGGAATCAGGGAAAGATGCCATTGAGAAAGCGCACGAATTGCAACCTGATTTAATATTGATGGATCTCGTGATGGACGATATGGATGGCGTAGAAGCCACAACGCAAATTAAGAAAGACTTACCACATATTAAAGTGCTCATGCTTACAAGCTATATTGAGGATAATGAAGTTTATCGCGCATTAGATGCAGGCGTGGATAGTTACATTCTCAAGACGACGAGCGCGAGTGACATTGCTGAAGCGATTCGTAAGACGTATAATGGCGAATCTGTGTTTGAAGCGGAAGTATTAGTTAAAATGCGTAATCGAATGAAACAACGTGCTGAACTTTATGAAATGCTCACAGAGCGTGAGATGGAAATCTTATTACTTATCGCGAAAGGTTATTCCAACCAAGAGATTGCAAGTGCCTCTCACATTACGATCAAAACGGTGAAGACGCATGTGAGTAATATTCTCAGCAAACTTGAAGTTCAAGATAGAACCCAAGCGGTAATCTACGCTTTCCAACATAAATTAATTCAATAGATTATGACAAAAGCTCCAAAGGTGCACTTGCGACCTTTGGAGCTTTCTAATTGAGTTGAGTTATTTTATCGAAGAAAAACAACTGCCACACTTATTGCTGAGTCTTATAACCGTCATGAACGAGATCGAGTTCGCCTGTCGCAGGATCGATGACTAAACCGTGTACAGGGACGGAGCGATCGAACAGTGGATGATTGTAGACAATATCGATGTTGTGTTGCACGCGTTCGAACACATCAGAGAAACCTTCTAAGAAGTGATTCACATCGATGCCTGAACGATTGAGAATATCAAGTGTCTCTTCTTTAATACCACGTTCTTTCATCGTCTCTTTCACAGCATCAACATCGATAGAGCCCATACCGCAATCTTTATGTCCCATGATGATAATTTCTTCAGCACCTAAAGCGTAGATTGCGACGAGTAAACTGCGCATAGTTGAACCGTATGGGTGTGTAATAACAGCGCCGGCATTCTTAACGACTTTAATATCGCCGTTGTTGAAACCGAGTGCTTTCGTTCCTAAGTCTTGTAAACGTGTGTCCATGCACGTGAACAATACAGCTTTTTTATCTGGATTCTTGCTTGTCTTATATTGCTCAAAGTCTTTGTTTGCAACGAAAGACTCATTATATTTTAAAATGTTTTGTAATAATGTCATATGTACCCCTCCACACATGAATTTGTTATAGAAAAAGGCAACGTTATGACGTTGCCTTTTTAGTATATCGTATTTAGTCATTCTATGTTGACAATTGACTTCACGACAGTTTATTTATTGTTTGGACTGTCGTCGTAGTGTCCTTCTTCGTTTGTATCTTGAGCTGTTGATGCTTGATTTGAAGAAGTGCGATCTTCAGAAGATGTAGATTGATGTTGATCTGAAGCATCGTTGGATTGACGTTCATTCTCTTCATCGGATGATTGAGCCGTAGTTTCTCGATCACGACCAGATGTAGTATTCCCTTTGTCATTAGGCGAATGAACGACGCTACCTGATGCTTGGTTGTCTTCAGCGTTCGCTTCATCATTCTCACTACTTTTACCAGAAGTGGAAGATTGACTGTTAGACTCAGCATCTTGATCATCACAAGCACCTTCGCCGTGCTCAATCTCAGAAACGGATTTCTCTTCAGGTGTCTTGTCGTCTACGATCTTACGTTGATGGAAGATTGCATTGATTTCAGCACCGATAATGATGATGAAACCTACGATATAAAGGAATAACATCAAGATGATGATCCCTGCTAAACTACCATAAGTCTTAGAGTAGTTAGCGAAATTTGAAATGTAAATTCCAAATAAATAAGAACCAACTAAGAACACGATAGTTGAGAAGATCGCACCTGGAATAACAGATAATAATTTAATCTTCACATTTGGCGCTAAAGTGTAAAGTACAATAAAGCTGATAAGCACGATAATAATCGGTAGTACGATGCGTACGAGATTGAAGACCCATTTCACTTGGTCGCCTAAGCCAATAGGACCAAATAAGAGGTCACCGATTTGTTGTCCAAATGTTGGTAAGATTAAGGCGATTGGCATTACGATAACCATACATAACGTAAAGATGACACTCAATAATTTGCTGACGATAAAGTTACGGTTATCTTCAACATCATACGCGACGTTAAACGCATTCATAATTTGTGTCATCCCGTTTGATGCTGACCACAATGCCAAGATCAAACCGATAGACAGCACGCCACCGCTAGCATTACCCATAATATCATCAATGATCGATGATACTTGTGAAGTGTAATCAGCAGGTACATGCTCAGTAATCATATCTTTAATCGTCGTTGGTTTCACACCAACAAGTGGTACGATTGACAGTAAGAAGATGAGCATAGGGAAGAGAGACAGCATAAAGTAGTAAGAGAGTTGCGCTGCCATTCCTGAAGCGTCATCTTTACCGATACGATAGATGAGATACTGTAAGAAGTTCGCATTCTTCGTATATTTCGCGGGTTTATTGATGCGAGACACGAAGAACTCTTGATTGTCTTTTTTCGGATCTTTAGATTTAAATTCTTGAGGTTGAATATATGTACGATCTTCATCAACCTTCTGATGTCTAGGTGGGTTATCTTTTTTCATGGAAAGACATCCTCCTCTCAATTTCATTATTATTAATATACTTGAAAATGTTTACACAAACAACACTCTATTTGTGAATCATTGGTTTACAATATATCGATAGTTCTCATTCACGTATATATTGTAGTGCATAATGTGTTTTACCCATTTAATAACAAAATATGCTTAACCCTTCGAAAGAGTTAAGCATATGTGTAAGGTATTGTGTAATTTAAATTATTTTTAGTAAAATTATAAACTGTTTCGCTCGAATACGATTAGTTTAAGCGGTTATTTTTACGCTCCATAATTGTATCTTTCGCATCCATTAAAGTGTCTTTCGCACTCATCAGTTGTTTCTCTAGATCTGGATTTTTACGTCTAATTTCTTCTAAAGTATCTTTCCAGTAGAGGACTTCGTCTTTAATGTTTGAGATCGCTGAAGGTTTAGAAGAACGATTACCTTCTTTGATATCTTTCACTGAACGGCGTAAGGATTGGCGTGTTGATTTATCCGCTAAAGTAGCTAAGCCGCCAACGACTGCGCCGATGAGAATACCCGGAACTAATTTGTTTTGCATAATATTACTCCTCTCCTAGATTTGCATCTTTCACGATGAAATCAATCAAATTATCACAAGATGATTGTACCATTTCATAAACACCTTCAAAATTATTTGTATAGTAAGGGTCCGGTACATCTGTCTCTTCCATATTACTAAATTCTAGCAGTTTAAACAATTGCCCTTGAAGATTTGGATTAATTTGGCGAATATTATCCACATTGCTTTGATCCATCGCGATGATGTAATCGAAGTCATCGTCAGCAGTAAATAATTCACTAATCATACCCTCGTAAGGTACCTCATGTTCATCTAGAATGTCCTGCGTGCCTGGGTGAGGGGGCTCGCCTAAATTCCAACGACCTGTACCACGTGATTGCACTTCGACACCTTCGATACCACGATCTTTCAAGCGTTGACGCATAATTGCTTCAGCCATAGGTGAACGACAAATATTTCCTAAACATACAAATGCCACTGTTACCATATGTATACCTCCTGCCTGTTTATTCTTATCGTTATACTATATAGTCTACTATAATGACTCAATCACAACTTATCCAACATTTTACAATAAAAGATAATTTGATAGAATGTTGAAATAAAGGAGTGAAGATTTATATGGCGTCAAATAAAGAGATGATTGAGGAAATTAGACAGAAACTGAATGTCGTCAATCAAAGTTTAATCGATCCTGATAAATTTGAGGACGCAGATTCAGATGAAATTAAACAAATTCATAGCTATGTTTCTATGAAAGATTCATTTACACCTAGTGAAATCACAGCGATTGCTGATTCACTCGGACAATTACGTCAATAAGAGGTGAAAGGGAATGACAACTTATCAAGATAAATTGCAGCAATATGCAGAGTTACTCGTACAAGTAGGGATGAATGTACAAGAGGGTCAACCTGTATTTATTCGCTCAAGTGTAGATGCTTTAGAACTCACACATGAAATTGTAGCAGCCGCTTATCGTCGTGGTGCATCAGATGTGCGTGTTAACTATAGCGATGATACATTAAAACGCTTACGCTATGAGAATGAACCGGTGTCATACTTTGAGAATCAAGCAGTGAAAGATTATGATGTAGAGGCCCGTATGGATTACATGAAACGCGGTGCAGCGAACCTCGCATTACTCACAGATGATCCCGATTTACTCAATGGCATCGATAGTGAGAAGATTGCTGCTTTCCAACAACAGTATGGTAAAGCGTATAAAGACTATATGGAAGCAACGCAGAAGAACGAATTTCCATGGTGTGTTGCAGCCTTCCCATCTAAAGCTTGGGCTCAACGCGTTTATCCAGAGTTATCTACTGAAGAAGCGTTTGAGAAATTTATTGATGAAGTATTCGATATCGTTAGAGTAGATGGCAACGATCCGGTTCAGAACTGGAAAGCACACGTGGACAATTTAAGCGTTCATGCAGACTATTTACAAAAAGCAAACTTTAAAGCGTTGCACTATGTGTCTGAAGGTACGGATTTAACGATTGGTCTACCAGAAGGGCATATTTGGGAAGATGCGACAAGCTATACTTCAAACGGCCAAGAATTCGTCGCAAACATTCCAACAGAAGAAGTGTTCACAGCACCTCATCGTATGAAAGTTGATGGACATGTAACGAACAAATTACCACTCAGCTATAATGGCACAATCATTGATGGCTTTACACTGACTTTCAAAGATGGTGAAGTTGTGGACTTTAAAGCTGAGCAAGGTGAATCTGTATTACGCGATTTACTGAATACAGACGATGGGGCTAAACGTTTAGGTGAAGTTGCGCTCGTTCCAGATGATTCACCTATCTCAAATCGCAACACGGTCTTCTACAATACGTTATTCGATGAGAATGCGTCATGTCATATCGCTTTAGGCTCTGCTTATGGCTTTAACGTTAAAGGTGGAACTGAAATGTCTACTGAAGAGAAACTTGAGAGTGGGTTAAACGATTCTCTCGTCCACGTTGACTTTATGATCGGTAGTCCTGATTTACGCATTACAGGTATTACTCAAGATGATGAAGAAGTGCCTGTGTTCGAGAACGGAAATTGGGCTCAAGCATAAACTTTAATCTCAAGTGCTTTTAAAACGATTTATTTTCCGATATAATGTGTATGTTTGCACAATACAACTAATGAAAGGGAAATATTAATGAGTAATAGACATTCTAAAACTATGGCCGAAAGTAAGAGCATTAAGAATAGACAAGTATATCCTCAAGATACTAACCACATGCAGACGTTATTTGGTGGAACATTGATGGCTAACATTGATGAAATTGCTGCAATCACAGCAATGCGCCACAGTAACGCTATCGTAGTCACAGCTTCTACGGACTCAGTAGACTTCTTGAAACCGATTAAGACAGGTGACGTCTTAACTTACGAAGCAATGGTTTCATATGCAGGAACATCTTCTATGGAAGTGTGTATCCAAATTATTATGGAAGATGTGTTGAAAGGTGAACGTCATTTAGCCGCGTTAAGTTTCTTAACATTTGTAGCGTTAGGTGAAGATGGCAAACCTACTGAAATTCCTGATGTCGTTCCAGAAACTGAAATTGAAAAATGGTTCCACGAAACTGCAATAGCACGAGTAAAACGCAGAAAAGAACGCCGTCAAGAAAGTAAACATACGATTGAATTCTTATCTAAAACATTAGATTTAGAGTAATAAAAGGTTAAAGTATCAAGAAATACGAAAACCCCCGGGATGAAGAATGTGATCTTCTCATCTCGGGGGTTCACTGTTGTTTGAGAATTGGCAGTAAAATTGTGAGCATTGCTGCCACAACGTCGTATATTAGTCTATTTCATATTATATTTTTCGTGCATGATCTTCTCGTTATGTCTAAAGTTAGTATTTGGATAATACGTGTCTTTAACTAATACGTTTGGTCCCAAACATTTGAAAGCTGGACAATGGCAATTTAATGATTGCGCTAATGAAGTTTCAAGCCATTGATCAAATACATCAGTTAAGCGGTCGTTTTGAATGTTAGAAATCGAACCATTGTCATCTCCAAAGTCAGTCACAATGACATCTCCAGTAAAGACGTTCACATTCAAACGATTACGACCATCTGGATCATTGCGCATCGTTACATTGTGTGCATTGCGTAATTCTTGTAATAGAGCTTGGTCACTTTCATCGTCAATGCAAGGATAGAAGGGTAGCGTACCAAAGAGCATCCAAGTCTCTGGATCACGTATTTCAAGAAGATGACGAATTGCATCTTTCATCTCTTGCAGTGATAGAACATTTAAGCTGCTCGCAAAGTCCACAGGATACATTGGATGTACTTCATGACGGCTACATTTCATATCTTCAACGATTTCTCGATGAATTTTATCTAAATAGGGAACTGTACTCTGATTGAGCATCGTTTCAGCTGAAATAAACATGCCTTGCTCTGATAGCGTTGAAGCGTTATCTAGCATTTGTTCGTATAATTTAAGTTTGGCTTTAAGTGGCGGCTGTTTCTTCATCGCTCCGAAACCAACGTCTGTAAACTCTTGAATCGTTCCCCAGTTATGTGAAATATGCATTACATCAATATATTCAGCGATGTCGAGGTAACGATCTTGAGGCAGTGTTAAGTTGGAATTCATCTGTACGTAAATCCCACGATCTTGCGCATATTTAAGTAAAGGTTTGACGACATTCTTAATTGATTTCTTTGAGAACATCGGCTCGCCGCCTGTAATGGACATCGTAGTAAGGTGAGGTATTTCGTCTAATCTTCGATAGATTAAGTCCATTGGAAGCGGTTCTGGATCTTTCGTCTGCAATGTATAACCGACCGCACAGTGACTACAACGCATGTTACAGAGATTCGTCGTTGTAAATTCGACGTTGCTCAATGTTAAGCGACCGTGTTTCTCAATATCATTATAAGCTTCCCATGGGTCATTATTGATTGAAATCGGTTGCTTCCGATTGACGGTATGTAACGTCATTCTATATCCTTCTTTCTATTATATCTCCAATATCATTTTTACTTACGTTAGGTGATGATTTTTTAAAAAGTCTTGGACCTAAGCGTGCATCGTGTATGTAAGAGAAGTGGTTCGCAATGTTACTTTGCCCAGACTCATTTAAAAAAAGTAAAGCGGACTGTCTTACGTAAGTATTAATCACTGAACATCATAACAGTTAGGGGTGATTTAGTGAAGTCCTTGAGACCTGTTCAAAGAGAAGAGACTCATGTTAAGATGAGTTTACTAGATAAAAAGGAGCTAATCATACATGTCTGAAACACAAAATATCGATCAAATTAAATCTCGTTTAGAACAATTTATCACTGATATCGATCAGGTGAATCCTAATCAAGTACGCGTTGAGGATATTGATGAATGGATAGGGTTACTCGACCAACTCGAAGAAAAAGTGAAATCGGTGAGCCATCCAGCAGATGAACAATAAACATGCTTTGACGCAGAATCAGACGTCTCAAACTGTCATTTCAAATTAATTCTGACTTAACTTGTATGTTTAACCTTTCTAACATTTGGATATTACATAACTATATACAAAGAAGAGAAAGGTGATGTCGTAATGGCTAAAAAAGTAGCAATCATTGCAACAGATGAATTTGAAGATGTTGAATTAACTAGTCCTAAAGAAGCGATTGAAGAAGCAGGACATGAAACAGAAGTTGTAGGTTTTGAAGCTGCTAGCGAAATCGTAGGTAAACATGGTACTAAAATCACTGTAGATCGTGGAATCAGTGAAGCGAAAGCTGAAGAATATGACGCATTATTAATCCCTGGTGGTTTCTCTCCAGATCACTTAAGAGGTGACGCTGAACAACGCTTTGGCGCATTTGCTAAATACTTCACTACAAATGATGTACCAGCATTCGCAATTTGCCATGGTCCACAAATCTTAATCGATACAGATGACTTACAAGGTCGTACGTTAACTGCAGTATTAAACGTACGCAAAGACTTATCTAACGCAGGAGCTCAAGTCGTTGACGAATCCGTTGTAGTAGACAACAACATCGTTACAAGCCGTACTCCTGACGATTTAGATGACTTCAATAAAGAAATCGTTAACCAACTTAATGGTTAATTAATCATTGATAAAGCATTATCGCTATACTCAAGGAAGTATAACTCAATCTTTCGTTAAGGGAGAATTTCAATCGTGAAGTTCTCCCTTTTTATGATGTTAAAGAGGGATTGCAGACCTTAATCTACCTACATCAATACCTAGGCCCCTGGACTGATTTTTCTAAGATAGAGTAGATATAGATGTAAAGTGTTGCTAAACTCGCTTATAATAAGAGTGATTATGTTAAAGGAGTTAGCGGATGAAACGAAGTGAACGATTAAAGCCGACTTATACATCAAGTGAAGAGAGACATTCACCTAAATATAATACGTATTACCAACCCGTTGGGAAGCCTAAGCGTCAGAAGAAAGGGATGGGGCTCGTAGCCAAGCTCATACTTCTTCTCATTATTATTGCTGGTATCTTTATCGGTGTGATGTATTATTTCTCTCTATCTGCAGATGTTAAAGATCTAAAGTCGATTGAGGATAAAGAATCTTTCGTTAGTGCGAAAGATATGCCGTCTTATACCAAAGGTGCGTTCATCGCTATGGAAGATGAACGTTTCTATCATCACCATGGTTTCGATGTGAAAGGAACCTCGCGTGCATTATTTTCAACTTTAAGTGATCGTAATGTACAAGGGGGGAGTACCATTACTCAGCAAGTGGTGAAGAATTATTTTTATGATAATGAGCGGTCATTTACTCGCAAAGTTAAAGAGCTATGTGTGGCCCATCGTGTGGAAAAGAACTACGATAAAGATCAGATTCTGAGCTTTTATATGAATAATATTTATTTCGGCGATGATCAATATACAGTCGAGGGTGCGGCGAATCATTACTTTGGAGTAACGACGAATAGTAATAATTCAACGATGCCGAAGATTACTGTGCTTCAGAGTGCCATTTTAGCTAGTAAAATTAATGCACCAAGTGTTTACGACATCAACGATATGTCGGACAACTTTAAAAACAGAGTGAAAGTGAATCTTGAGAAGATGAAACAACAAGATTTCATTTCGGATAAACAATATGAAGAAGCCATTCAACAGCTCGGAATTGTCTAAGATGATGATTGTAGACTTCGCATGCATGATGGTTCAATCATATGCTTGTGCTATGATTTGCACTTGATGAGCTATCATTTTACCATTAGTAAATCATTCAAAATGAAACGCTAATGCGTTATTCTAAAAGGTGGAGTGAGACCTATGCCGAAGATTACCAAGATAGAAGTTCAACGGAAAAATAAAGAACGCTTTAATCTCTATCTCAATGGTGAATTTGAGATGGGGATTGATATTAATACACTCGCACATTTTAACTTGAAGAAGAATCAAGAGGTGTCACCAGCGGAAATGGCGGACATCCAGTCATATGAGCAATATCGTCAAGGTATTAATAGTGCGATTAATTATATTTCTTATCGCAAACGTTCTGAGCGTGAGGTGGTCAAGCATCTCAGTGACCAAGAAATCAGTGAACCAGTGATTGCGAAAGTGATTGCATTCTGCTATGAACAAAAGTTGATTGATCATGAAGATTATGCGGAGAGTTTGAAGAATACGATGATTCAAACGTCTGACAAGGGTCCTGAGGTATATAAGCAGAAACTTTATCAAGCAGGCATTGAGTCGCATCTTATTGAGGATTACACCACACGTTACGAAGAAGAACAGTCTTTAGACCAAGTCTTGAAGGTAGCTGAGAAGATTCTGCGTCAGAAGAAAGGAGCACCAGCCAAAGTGCAAGCTAAAGTGAAGCAATCTCTCCTTCAGAAAGGTTATACTTATGAGATGATTGATCGTGCTTTTCAAGAGATGGACTTTTCACAAGATGAAGCTGTCGTAGATGAGTTATTGCAGAAAGATATGGAAAAGGCCTACAACAAGTACGCGCGTAAATACGATGGGAATCAATGTCGTATGAAAACGATAGAAGCTCTTATGAGAAAAGGGTATAGTTATGATAAAATTAAGACAAAATTAGAAGAAAGTGGTATTACAAATGGAACAGAAGAAATTGAGTGAGATGACGGAACAAGAAATTCGTCACGAAATTCAAGGCTATAAAGAAAAGATGCGTAAAGCTGAAATGAATGGGATTTATAATGAATACGATGTTTATGTGAGTAAAACGATTGTTGCTGAAAGCTATCTTGTCGATAGAGACAAAGTACAACTGGGACGTATATATAAATTGAACGATGGTTCTGAAGGCTATTTCAAAGTGGAACGTTTAAAAGGCGTCTTTGCATGGGGATATCGTATTAATAGCAACCAGCCTGAAGAAGGTTTACCTTTAGCATTACTACAAATATAGAAGGATGAAATAGGATGGGTAGTTCGATTATATTAAAGTTACTTAATGTAACGCATTACTATAGAAATCAACAATCAAAAAAGTGGTATGCGCCCTTTGGTTATGAAGCGGAGGATATCGAGCTCAATAATATTAGCTTACATATTTATGAAGGGGAAGCGCTCGGTATTCTTGGAGAACCGCAGTCTTCAAAGGAAGTACTTGGTAGTATTCTAGCTGGTGAAACGAAACCAGATAAAGGGAAATACATATTGCGTACCGATTTATATTATGGCGACATCCACGATAAGCATTTACATACAGAAACAGTGCAAGATCTCGTTGCTCAAAGTGTTAAGATGTTTCCCGTTAAAGTGAATGACCATAAAGTCAGTCAAATCTTAAAATATGCCCATCTCGCTGATAAAAGCGATGTTCAAGTTTGTCAATTAAGTGATAGTGAATATGCACAACTGCTCTTTGGGTTAGCGCGTACATCACATTCAAGTATTCTTATCTTTAATCAAGTCATTCGACATTTAAATGAGCACTTCTTTGGCGAAGCGATTAATCTAGCACGCGAATACATAGAGGACAATTTGACCATGGTAGTGATTGATGACGATATACAACGTCTGCCGCAAGTGACAAACTATCTCGCATGGATATCACATGGTCAATTGCGTAAAGAGGGTTCAATTAGACAACTGTTACCCGTCTTTCAAGAGCACGAGAAAGATCGCCAATCTCTAACGACAGAAGAAGAACATGAGACCTTTGATCATGATTGGAAAGCCAGTCGTAGCCATATGCCAGAGCTCACATATAACTTTAAACGTGTGGAACGCTACAATCACGCGAAACCACCTGTCGCTTTAACGCGCTTTTGGACTTTGCTCGTGACCTTTACGATAGGGGCTTTATTGATGGTAGCACTGATGTTTGCGAACTTAGGTGTCATTCCAATGCCTAAGAATACGGCTCAAGAGACGATTCAGAACCAGCAGGCGCATTCGTTTGAGGATAAGTTGGCATACGGCGTGGTACTCGACTCTCACATTACTTTAAATGGCTTGCATCACACATCGAATCGTCAAGCCGCTCGCTATAGTTTGTTAACGATTACCGGGGAGAATAGTAAACATTATCGTATAGAAATTGATGGTAAGCATTATCAGATTGCTAAAAACGATGTGCGTTACTTTGACCCAGCAGGTTTATATGAGAAACACAGTCGTGAGACACTTTCTACTTATATGGGTAAAAGTTATAGCAATTATTATGAATACTATAATAGTCATTTACACCAACAACATAAGAAAGTGACCGATTCACTTGTTCCAGAAAAAGGTAAGAACAATCGTCTCGTAGTACCTGTGACAGAACAACCGATTTCTATGTTATTCAACGATGAGAATAAGCTCACTGGCTTTGTTTATCCGATGACGGACAAGTCTAAATTAAAGCAGAAATACGATATTAAAGGTAATACTTGGATAGCGAAGTCGGACGATGGCTACTATATTGCTGATTTGAAACATAATAAATGGTTATATATTGAATTGTAGGTGCGTAACATGATTGATGAATTGATAAATTTTTATAAAACGATTCCTAATCTGTGGGAACTGAGTAAAGCGCGCATTGCGAAACAATGGCGATGGTTTGCTATACCAGCAGCTGTCGCTCTCGTCTTGCTCATCCTGCTCGTTATAGTAACGAAAGCGGCAGGTGTCACTGATATCACGGCTGCGAGATGGTATTACCGCTTAACTGGACTCACAACGTTCATCTTCTTCTGGACCGGTGTGCGCCACGCCTATTACTATTTCAAACAAGATGTAGTCGTCATGAAGATGTTTAAGATGTCACCTTACTTTCATGTTGCACTCATTTCAGTTATCTATGCAGTGCTTATGTGCGTCGTCAACTTAATTATTCTGCTGACGACACCAGTCAATATTGATAGCTCGATCTTTGGAACGATCTTATACAGTGTGATGTCATTACCACTGATGTTTGTTGTTGCAAGTATTCTAGGGTTACTCGCTGTACTTTATCGTCGGACACGCATCTTATTCTATAGTTTAGTGATAATTAGTTTTCTACTTGTTCCGATCCTTTATATACCGAGTCATACAGGTTCAGTATGGACGCATCTCATTATGTTGAACCCTGTTTGTTATTTAGTCAAAGGTTCAGCTGAGGCGAACGTAATTGGTCTGACGAGTGTGAGTAACATCGCCTATCATCTCTATGAGTGCCTGCTTATCGCGATAGGCTTCGTAGTAATTTATGCTTTAAATCGCTATGTGGCTTATCATAAGTTTGAGGTAACGCCGCACAGCGATGAGTTTGACGATGGTAATAGTAAAAGTGAAACTGTTAAAGTTGAGGGTAAAAATAAAAAGACGACAACTGGAGAGTATTCTGATAACCAGGAAAGTCGTGAAGATAAAGTAGAGCAGTCACAAGAGGAGAGTGCTTCTACTGATAATAAATCAGCCTCCACAAAAAAAAGCAGATAAAACGGTTCGAGAGCAGACTAAATTAGGTGTAGAAACCTCTAAATATCAATAATCAAAAGAGCTCAGAATGTAGAAGTCACATTCTGAGCTCTTATTTAGGATGTAGTATCTATTATTCTACACATTAATGTGCGTACAATTTCTTCTGTAATTTCTCTTCACTAAACACCCAACCGATATAGGAATGATCAATCGTATGATTTTGCGTTAAGTGCGCAATCGCTACAAATGAATAATGTCCGTTCTTTAAATATCTCAAATCGATGAGGCGAATTTCTGTCGAACCATCTTCTTGTGGTGTCGCTTGCCAACGATAAATTGAAGAGAAGTTTAAGAACGTTTTAATATTCACGTCATCTTTAACATATTTCATGAAATCAGAACTTGGTAGCGATTCTCGTTTCGTTTTATCACTAAAAACAATATTGCGACCATAACTCCGTCCTACGTAATCATATTGATCTGTTTGAATAGCTATACGCCATTCCATAAATTTCATCGTTGGAGCTACGAAAACTTTAACCGGATTATGTTCTTCCTGAATCGCTTTAAGTGCTTGTCGTTTCAACATCGCTTGCATTCTGAAACGTATGATATAGTATAGGAACAGAATGGCAATGATTGGAAAGAACACGAGGAATGGGTGAACGCCGAAGAGCCATAGCACGATACCTAAACATAAGATGATAAAGATGATAGGATCGAAAGTATTAATCACGCTGAGTTGTATCCATTTATTTGTTATCGGCCGCAATGCTTGTGTTCCATAAGAGTTAAAGATGTCGACGAAGACGTGCAGAAAGACCGCTAGTTGCGCCCACATCCACACATGGGTGACATCGATGTGCTTGAAGAACACAAACACCAGTAACGATAAGAGTATTGGCCAGAGTATTGTAAAGGGTATAGAGTGCGTGATACCACGATGATTCGCAATGTAAGTTGCATTATCCTTTAATTTCATAACGGTATCACTATCCGGGATGAGTGATCCAGCAATTAATGTCGTGGCTGTCGCTGCAAACGAGCCTGCCATAGCTGGATCTTGAGTGGCAAGTGCCGTTAAGCCTACACCCATCGCTATGTGTGTAGCTGTATCCATAATGTTCACTCATTTCATTTCAGTTTGTCTAGTAAATATTATAAGCTATTTATTTGGAAAACGAAATAACTGCGCATAGTATTGTGTAAATAAACATTGAAGGAAAGTGAGTCAGTCAATTTATGTTACAAGAAGCAACCTTTAAACAAGATTTATTGGAATGGTTTGACGCCAATCAACGCGAAATGCCATGGCGTGAAACGAGCAATCCTTATTATATTTGGTTAAGCGAAGTGATGCTTCAACAAACACAAGTGAATACGGTTAGAGACTACTACCGACGTTTTATTGAACGCTTCCCTAATATCGAAGATTTAAGTGAAGCACGCGAAGACGAGGTGTTAAAGTTATGGGAAGGTCTCGGTTATTACAGTCGTGCCCGTAACTTTCACCAAGCGGCAAAAGAAGTACATCATACATATCAAGGCACAGTACCTAGAGATCCGGAAGACTTTAAGGCTTTAAAAGGTGTAGGACCATATACACAAGCAGCGGTAATGAGTATCGCTTTCGACTACCCTTTGCCTACAGTGGATGGCAACGTCTTTCGTGTCTGGTCGCGTTTAAACAATGACGAGCGTGATACGAAACTACAGTCCACGAGAAAGGCGTTTGAACAAGAATTACAGCCTTATGTAGAAAGTGAAGCAGGACAGTTTAATCAAGCTATGATGGAACTTGGTGCGCTGGTATGTACACCTAAATCGCCATTATGTTTATTCTGTCCTGTACAAGAACATTGCTCGGCTTTTCACGCTGGAACTGTACTCGATTTACCTGTTAAAACGAAAAAGGTGAAGAAGAAAACGAAAAAGTTAGATGTTTTTCTCATAGTGAATGAGCAAGGCGAACTACTCATTGAGCAGCGACAGGAAAAGTTATTGAACGGTATGTGGGAATTTCCAATGTATGAGACGAATCAATCGCATAAAATGCACGATTGGTTAGGTGGCAGCTACGCGTGGAAAGCCCAATTTTTAACACAACTTAAACACCAATTCACGCACCTAACTTGGGACATGTCTGTATACGTGCTTCAACAACCTGTCGACGAAAGTCAACTTGTGTTACCAGAGAATATGACGTGGATGCCAGTAGAATCTAAAGATGAATACAACTTCCCGGTAAGTATGACTAAGATATTTAAGAAATATCTATCTGAATCTCACAATCGGTAATGTTCGGAGTGAATGACAGGCTATGTTATAATCTTGGATGTGAATAAATTAAAAGGGTGGTGTGGAACATGGTGAAAGAATCCATACCGAGCGAAGGTCAGAATATCAAGATTCAAAGTTACAAACATGATGGCAATATCCATAGAGTATGGTCTGAAACGACAATCTTGAAAGGTACAGATCATGTCGTGATCGGTGGTAACGATCATACGTTAGTAACGGAAAGTGATGGCCGAACTTGGATTACTCGAGAACCAGCTATCGTCTACTTTCATTCAGAATACTGGTTCAATGTGATCTGCATGTTTAGAGAGGACGGCGTGTATTACTATTGTAATCTATCCTCACCCTTCGTCTGCGATGAAGAAGCGCTGAAATACATCGATTACGATTTAGACATTAAAGTTTATCCGAATGGCAAATACCATCTATTAGATGAGGATGAGTATGAACAACACATGCGTCAAATGAATTATCCAGATGACATTGATCTTATATTACGGAGAAATGTAGACATTCTACAACAATGGATTGAACAGAAGAAAGGCCCGTTTGCGCCAGATTTCATCAAGATTTGGCGAGAACGTTATCGTAAAGTACGTAATTATTAAGAGAACATATCACAATATGGGTTATTGATACTTATAACAAGACGAATTGCTGAACTTGTAAGCAATATCCATGCGTTTAGGAATTAAATTCGATATAGTGTTAACAATGTCGTTATCAAGGTTGGGTATAGAGATCTGAGACATAAAGAGAAAGTAAGATGGATGAAGATAACATTGAAACTTAAATTCACTACACTCTTGTCTCAGATACGTAGGCCTTTTAGTAAGGATTAATAGAGCGTGGTGCTCGACGCAACCTTAATTGATTCTGATTCAACGCAACTGCAGATGTACAGCTAACTGGGAAAGAATCTGGCCTGTACATCTAATTTGCGGGGGTGAACCTTGAGTTTACAACAACTCAAAGTGGTTTCACTCCCGTTTCACTTTGAAGAAAGTGGGGGGACACATCATGATTCGAAGATATCTCGAATTTGTTAAACCGTATCGTTGGCGTATCATTGCCACGATTATTATCGGTATTATTAAATTCGGTATACCAATGCTGATACCATTGTTGATTAAATACGTCATTGATGGTGTTATTGATAATCACACACTTACCAATCACGATAAATTGATTCGATTAGCCATTGCATTAGGTATTGCCGTGTTTATCTTTGCGGTAATTCGACCGCCAATTGAATACTTACGTCAATACTTGGCTCAGTGGACAAGTAACAAGATATTATACGATATACGTAAGAAACTTTATCATCATTTACAAGCATTGAGCGCAAGATTCTATGCTAATAACCAAGCAGGACAAATTATTTCACGCGTCATCAATGACGTGGAGCAAACGAAGGACTTTATCTTAACAGGATTGATGAACATCTGGCTCGACTGTGTCACTATCGTTATCGCTTTAACGATTATGTTCGTACTTGATATTAAACTCACACTCGCAGCCATCTTCATCTTCCCATTCTACATTCTCACCGTATATTTCTTCTTCGGACGTTTGAGACGCTTAACACGCAAGAGATCTCAAGCCTTAGCCGAAGTACAAGGTTTTCTACACGAACGTGTGCAAGGGATGTCTGTGATTAAAAGTTTCGCTATTGAAGACAACGAAGCGGAGAACTTTGATAAACACAATCGACATTTCTTACATCGTGCGTTTACGCATACACGTTGGAATGCGAATTCATTCGCAGCGATTAACACTGTGACGGATTTAGGTCCACTTATCGTTATTGGCGTCGGTGCTTATCTCGCGATTAACGGTTCTATTACGGTGGGTACGCTGGCGGCCTTTGTCGGCTATCTAGAGCAGCTCTTTGGTCCGTTGAGACGTCTCGTATCATCATTTACGACCTTGACGCAAAGTTTCGCATCTATGGACCGTGTCTTTCAATTGATGGATGAGGACTATGATATTAAAAATAATATCGGCGCGCAGCCGATTCCAATTGAGCACGGCAACATTAAAATGAATCACGTGTATTTTAAATACAACGAAGATGAGTCGATGATCTTAAAAGATATCAATCTCGATATCGAACAAGGGCAGACAGTCGCATTCGTTGGTATGAGTGGGGGAGGTAAGTCGACCCTTATTAATCTCATTCCACGTTTCTATGATACGTTGAAAGGTGAAATATCAATTGATGGACATAATTTGAAAGAATTCTTAACTGGAAGTTTACGCCATCAAATTGGACTCGTACAGCAAGATAATGTACTCTTTTCAGATACCATTCGAGAGAACATCTTGTTAGGTAAACCTGATGCGACAGAAGAAGAAATCGTGGATGCGGCTAAGAAAGCCAACGCGCATGACTTTATAATGTCGTTGTCCGAAGGTTACGATACCGAAGTCGGCGAACGTGGTGTGAAACTTTCTGGCGGACAGAAACAACGTATTTCTATCGCACGTATCTTCTTGAATAATCCACCGATAATTATTCTTGACGAAGCAACAAGTGCGCTAGACTTAGAGAGTGAAGCCATTATTCAAGATGCTTTAAATGTATTAAGTCGTGATCGTACAACACTCATCGTTGCGCACCGTCTATCTACCATCACACATGCAGATAAGATCGTCGTGATGGAAGAAGGTCAGATTGTCGAAACGGGTACACACCAAGAACTATTAGAGAAAAAAGGTGCTTACGAGCATTTATTCAGAATACAAGATTTATAACAGAACAAAGCCTGTAGAGCAGAAGATCGTCATTCATCTTCGTTACTCTACAGGCTTTTTAATGTGGTGAATATTTCAAGTGATTCACTATAAATCGAAATCTTCGTCTAAAATATCGATTTCATTATCATTGTGATGGTAAGAGAAGAAACTGATACGTAATCGATCTAAATGTTCGAGTGTGTAACGATATTCTTCAATACTTGAGACAATTTGCATGATATTTGCGGAAGAGTAGTCTTCAGGTACTGGATTTTTAGTAATATCGTTAAAGAACGCATCAATTAATTCTTTCTTCTGCGGGTTCTCTATTTGACTATCCAATTGACGGGCATCATAACGTGCCTTCTTAGACAGACTGATAAAGATTTGTTCATGATAGGTGATGAGTGAATCCAACTCGAGTTTAATCTGCAGCAATAAACTTTGATTCAAGTTGTGTAAATCATTTTGATAGCGATTCATACGCTTGAGTACTTCGTATGCTTTACGCGTGCTGCGTACCACTTCTTTAAATAAGATCTTCTTACGATTTTGCGCGAACGCTTGCTTTTTCGTCCAAGAATGTTCTTCTTCATAGTAGGAAAATGTTTGTTCCAAGCGATCTAAGCGTTCTCGAATTAAACCTCTATCTTCTTTAATATTATGATATTCAGACGTATCATTCAGCACGAGTTTGAACCAAACGAAAATGTCTGATGTGATATTTAAAGCGTTGTAGTAAATCTTTGATTCAAACTTCGGTGGCAGAAAGATTAAATTTACGATAGAAGAACTGAGCACACCAATCATGACCATCACGAAGCGATAGAAAGCTGAGACATAGAAAGAGCCAGTCTGCTGACCCATAATAATCAATGCTGTTACACTTGCCAACGTTGCAACATGTGCGAGTTTAAAACGGAATAATATCGCAATGAGCAAGACGACGGTTACACCCATAATGATGATGTGTTGTCCAAACATAAATACCATCGCAACGGCCAGTGAGGCTCCAATGACGTTACCTATCGCTTGATCTGAAATCGTCTTGATAGAACGAAAGACGCTGGGCTGCATCGCGACGACGGCACTGACACCTGCGATTGCTTTAATTCCAGCGTCTTTAGGTAAGAAAGAAGCGATAAATAAAGCAAGCATAATCGCGATGCCCGTCTTTATAATTCTAGCGCCTAACTTCAAATATCTCGCTCCTTTCTATCTTAATCTTAATAATAGAGTTATTACTTTGTTATACAACGATTATAGCGAAAGGTCAATATTATTTCATCTGACTAAAGGCGTAGTCAGCAGCTTCTAACGTCTTATCAATATCTTCATCCGTATGTTCAGTTGTTAAGAACCAAGCCTCAAATTTAGATGGTGCTAAGTTGATACCTTGACGTAACATATGATTGAAGAATTCAGAGAATGCTTCAGCATCTGCAGCTTCAGCTTGATCGTAGTTGGTTACTTTTTCATCTGTAAAGTAGAGCGTTAAAGCGCCATAAACACGATTAACTGTAGCAGTAAAATTATGTTTCTCAATCAATTCGTTAAGACCATCTTCTAGACGTTTACCGAGACGATCTAACTCTTCATATACACCATCTTGTTCAAGTACTTCTAGTAAAGCAATACCTGCTTTCATAGAAAGAGGATTACCTGCCATAGTACCTGCTTGATATGCTGGGCCTAGTGGAGCGACATGTTCCATGATGTCTTGTCGGCCACCGTAGCCACCGATTGGGAGTCCGCCACCGACAATTTTACCGAAAGCAGTTAAGTCGGGATAAACTTTGTAAAGGTCTTGTGCTGCACCGTAGTGGAAACGGAATGCCGTAATAACCTCGTCGTAAATAACAAGACTGCCATTATCGTGTGTAATGCGGTTCACTTCTTCGAGGAAACCAGGTTGAGGCTCTACCATACCGAAGTTACCCACAATCGGTTCCACGAGTACAGCAGCTACATCGTCGCCCCAGTGATCAATCGCTTCTTTGTAAGCGTCGATGTCATTGTACGGTACTGTAATAACTTCTTTAGCGACACTTTGTGGTACACCTGCTGAGTCAGGAGAACCGAGTTGAGATGGGCCGCTACCTGCTGCAACGAGCACCTGGTCGAAGTGACCGTGATATTGTCCGGCGAATTTAATAATCTTATTACGTTTCGTGTAAGCACGTGCAACACGTGTTGTCGTCATCACGGCTTCAGTACCAGAGTTAACGAAACGAATCTTCTCTAGGGAAGGAATCGCTTCACGTAATTTCTTCGCGAAATCAATTTCTAGTTCTGTTGGCGTTCCATAAAGCACACCTTTGGCAGCTTGTTCTTGAATCGCTTTCGTGATGTGTGGATGTGCTTGGCCAGTGATGATAGGGCCATACGCTTGTAAATAGTCGATGTATTTGTTGCCGTCTACATCATAGAGGTATGCACCTTTACCTTCCTTCATGACGATCGGCGCACCTCCACCCACTGCTTTAAATGAGCGAGATGGTGAGTTAACCCCACCGAGTATATATTCATTAGAAAAGTGTTGAAGTCTTTCGCTTTCACTAAAATTCATTCTAATCAACCTCTTTTAATTTTATATTTTCGACTATTATCGTATCATATTTGTAACAATAATAAGAAGCAGGTGAGTATATGTTATCTAAAGGAGAGCAATTTCCAGATTTTGCATTGGAGAATCAAGATGGTGAAACAATTACGAAAGAGAGTTTAAAAGGGAAGAAAGCGATTATATACTTTTACCCAAGAGATAATACACCGACTTGCACAACTGAGGCGTGCGACTTCAGAGATAATCTTGAGATGTTTAACGATTTAGATGTGCAAGTGTATGGTATCAGTGGAGATACGAAACGCAAACACCAGAACTTTATTGAAAAACATAATTTAAACTTTGACCTGTTGGTTGATGAAGATTATCAACTTTCAGAAGCCACAGGTGTGTATCAATTGAAGAAATCATTTGGTAAAGAATCTATGGGGATCGTGCGTACTACCTTTGTTATTGACGAAAATGGTGAAATCATGGACGTGATTGAAAAAGTCAAAGTGAAGACGCAAATGGAAGAATTAAAAGCAATATTGGGGTGATAGATGATGAAAGTGGTTAGTTTAAAGCGTTTAGGTGATAGCGAACAACGTTTGATAGACGCATTTCCAGACATCGATTTCAGTTTCAAGAAAGGTCTCTTTCAAGTTGAAGATGAAGAATGTAAAGATATAGATATTCTTATCGGTTACAGTGGACAAGTCGATGAAGCATTCCTAAAGAAATGTCCGAACTTGAAGTGGATTGCGTGGTATGCGACAGGCGTGAATAACTTACCTCTCGATTATATTTCTGAACATAACATATTGCTGACGAATGGTAGAGGTATTCACGCGAAACAAATGTCTGAATTTATCCTGGCTTTTATCCTTGACGATTATAAGAATATGAAGCAATCGTTCATCAACCAACAGAATCATGTATACGATTCTAAATTAACAGGTCGACGCGTAGCTGGGGAGACGGTGCTCTTCCTAGGCACAGGAGCTATTGCGCAAAAGACTGCACGCTTGTTGGAAGTGATGGGCGTGAATAATATCGGTGTGAACACATCTGGTCATTCAGCAGACTTCTTTGATAAGACTTATAGTATGGATGAATTGGAGACGGCGCTGACTGAAGCGGATATTGTGATCAATGCTTTACCAGAAACAGAAGACACATATCATCTGCTAGAAGAACGTCATTTTAAGCAAATGAAAGATTCAGCCTTATTTATTAATGTTGGACGAGGCACGATAGTCGATGAAGATGTGCTTATTGATGTGTTGAAACGTGAGAAAATTCGTCATGCTACGTTAGATGTTTTTGAAAATGAACCTTTAGATTCTGATCATCCATTCTATGATATGGATAACGTAACGATTACTGCGCATATTACAGGAAATGGAACAGAGAATTATCATGAAGCGACAGATATATTTATGACGAATTTGAAGCATTTTCTCAATAACGGTAAGCTAATTGAGAATGTAGCGGATCCTAATAAAGGATACTAAGCTCGATAGATATAAAAATATTGACACATTCAAGAACGAAAAGTTATATTAATATTAAGTAAGAATTATTATTATATAGAAAGACGGTGAAGAACATGAGTGCGGAAATGGAAACAGTTGAACATCAACTCGACGATTCAATTGCTTCTTTAAGAAGTGCTGGAATTAGAATCACACCACAGCGCCAAGCTATCTTAAGATTCATGATTTCAGCAGATACACATCCAACTGCAGATGAAATCTATCAAGCACTTTCACCTGATTTTCCAAATATTAGTGTAGCTACAATTTATAATAATTTACGTGTATTTAAAGACAATGGCATCGTAAAAGAACTCACTTACGGCGATGCTTCAAGTCGTTTCGACTTTAACACGCACAATCATTATCACGTGATTTGCGAGAAATGCGGTAAGATTGTAGATTTCCATTATCCTTTATTAGATGAAGTGGAACAACTTGCGCAACACGTAACTGAATTTGATGTGTCACACCACCGTATGGAAATTTATGGTTTATGCAAAGATTGTCAGAATAAAGATGTGTAAGTACAGTAATTGAACATAATCAATTAAGGCCGAGATTCATAGAAAGTGAATCTCGGTTTTTTCATGGATAAGAAAAATTAAATGTAGTGGCGGTTGTATGAGTGGGGAAAGTGTAAGTAGAAGTTAACATGTTATAGGTGAACTAGAAATTTGAGAGTTGTGGAAAATGAGTGGCAGGCCACCATAGATCCAGGGGGTAACCAGATTGAGAAGAGAGATTTAAAAATAGATAATTGCAACGTAGAATATGCAAGAATGAGATATAAACTATTGTTATCTATATTGATGATTCATTGAGGAAATTAATCCGAGTGGAAATGAGTGAGCAATGAGCGATGAGGTGAGATGAGGCGAATGTATAAATTAAATAAAATAAAGGATAGCAAAAATTCACAATGTGGGTGAACAAGTGAAATGGATGTTAGTGACGAGAAAGGGATTAATAGGATAGTAGATGTAAGCAGAGTTGATATAGTTAAGGCATAACAGTACCTAACTTTAAATAATTAAATAGTTCGACTTGTAAAGATCAATAAACGCTTTCTAAAAATAGAGTATCGAAGAAAAGAAGTGAACTCATATTATAAAGAAAGTCTTATGAATTAGAAATTAGATAAATAAGAAGAACTTTTATAGATATAAGATGAGTTAAATTGATCATGGTCTATGTATAAACGAATAGATTAGCATATAACTACAGCATAGAAATGTTAAAAGGAACGTCACTTTATCGATGTATAATATTGTGAAATGACAAATGACGAAACTTAAGTAGGGATTTAGTGAATTATCATCTTTCAGACTGCTAAATTTCTTTTAAAAAGTTTAGGATAATTATTGACTCATATTTGTAAAGTTGATACTATAAAAAAGTCGTCGAAACGAGATTGTTTATCTCGCTTAAAGAAAGATTTAATAAAGTGTAAATTTGGTACTTGTTAAATCTGACGAAACGTTATAGAATGTTAAATGTTGAGTCAAGAAAATAAAAAACTTAAAAAATTAGTTTTAAAAAAGTTGTTGACTCGATAGAAACAAGGTGTTATAATTAATTCTTGTAACGCGAAATGAACATTGAAAACTAAATGACAATATGTCAACGTTAATTCCAATAAACACTTATTATTAATATTATTAATATTATTAAGTGAATGAAAACGATTGGCAGACGAGGAGATAAAACCGAGAGCGAAGTGATTTTACTTAGGTAAATGAACAAGCTTGAAGTTGAAATCGACAAAGTATGAAATCGTTTGGCATCACTTAAATGAGCTAATCAAACGCTTTTT